>NZ_FOSH01000001.1 GCF_900114205.1 Methylophaga sulfidovorans | reverse complement strand
AAGAGACAACCTTGATACCCATTATTAGACAGACGGTGAAACCTGACAGTATTGTCTATACCGATACTTGGCGCAGTTATAATGCGTTAGATGTAAGCGAATTTAAACACTATCGTATTAACCATAGTAAGCTTTTTTCCGATAAGCAAAATCATATCAATGGTATTGAGAATTTTTGGAATCAAGCTAAGCGCCACTTACGGCGATTTAACGGTATTCCAAAGGAGCATTTTCACTTGTTTTTGAAAGAGTGTGAGTGGCGATTTAATAACAGTGACCCAAAGAGTCAATTAAAACAATTAACTCAATGGGTTAAAGCGAATATGGGCTAGTTATCTGGATCAGCCCCTTTTTCTTTCTTCACAACAACGCTATAAAAAGATGACAGGATGAATAAAAAGAGCGCTTTGATTAAGCGCTCTATACTACGATTAAAATGCTTTTTTAAAGCAGTGTGAATAAAACAATCTACTACTGAATAGCAAACATAAGTAAGCTGTATGCAATCCAGGCAAAGCCAATAGTTGTAATAATAAAGCTCAGTGCAGAGAAAATTTTCCAGATAGTTTTATTCCAGAAATCGGTATCAAAAGCGGCGATGACAAAAATCGTTGGGTTGGTAAATCCGCCAATAGCGACACAAAGACAGGCGATCTTTGACAACTCAATATTGGCTCCAGTAGCTGCACCATAGAAACCTAAGCTAAATAAGGCCATGAGTGCATAGTCCACGTGAGCCCTTATCATGGTTTTGTAGTCGACTAAAAAATCGCCATCTATTCCTTCTATAGGAAACCATCTGGCAAATGTCATTAACCATGCCGATAGAATTAATGCTGCAATCATAGCAACAGCACCTATTAACAAAACATTCATTTCTCTCTCCTTAATGTTGGAGAGCATATTAAAAATGTTTATATAGTTTGGAGCAGCTGATAATTACCCCAGATTTTCGGGCATATATCCTAGCTGTTCGCGTTCTACATGGAGCGCATCGGCAATGAAGATCTTGTCCTCCAGTAAACCTGGAGTTAAAAAGTTGAAATACGTTCACCGCCTAACTGGCTCAAGCGCTATTTATAAGCAGAGATTAGAGACATCAGTTGTCGGGCATACGTAGTTTCACGTGTTGCTGAAAAGTCTTGAAGTAGATTCAATGGGGAATAGTTGAGTTATTCACTAGGAATTAAAGTGTTTGGTCTTGGACTTATAAAGCATAAAAAAAAACTAACGGAAGGTTTTTCGAGCTGTTTTTCTCCTCTGAAAGATGAGCTGGGGAATGTACCAGTAGAAATGCAGTTTGATGCGTTTACAAATGGCGCTGTTTTACAGGTTTGTGAAATCTATTTGGAAGAGCATATTATTCAAAAAAACACATCAAAAGCGTCTATTCTTGATGCTGTGTTTGAAGAGATATATCGAAGAGAATCACTGAACGTACAAGAGCGTGTACAGGCATGGAATGAAACAAGTGACGAACATTTTAAACAAGGGCAGGAACAAGCAAATAGACATGGTGATTCTTCTGGGCAACTCAAATGGTTGTCAAAATATTCACAAGAGCATTTTAAGAGAGCAAATAACTTGATGCTATAGTTTTCAACTAGCATTCAACTTCTTTGAGGCGATATGGTTATGTTAGGGCTATCAGTCGTAAAATATAAACGAGAACTTATGCAGGCATTTTCAGACTGTTTTCTACCTGTTAAAGATTCGCTTGGTAATGTGCCCGTTTTAATGCAGAAAAGTAAATTTATTACTGCTTCAATATTGGGAGTTTGCCGAGGTTATAGTGAAAGCCGGGTACGGGATGAATCAGATTTTGATCTCATCGTCGATGCGGTATTTGAAGAAATCTTCAGGCGAGAATCTGTAGAAGTACAAACAAGAACAGAGTCCTGGTTGCAAAGCAGTGACGATGAGTTCATGTTTTTTTATTTTCAAGCTAAATACCGAACGAAAGATAGTGCGGATTTAAAATGGCTGCAAAAGACCGTGCTTGATTATTTCGAACCTGCCCATACAGTTGTTTTTCCTCTCTGATAGCAGCAATGCTGCCAGCATCAGTAAAAGCACGTTCCCATATTCATCAGCTGAGTAGTTGATTTGTCTGGTATTTGTTCTATGAGATAAGGCCCTCGTAATGGTGAGGGCCTTATCTGAACTGAAATAGTGTAAAAACTACCACTCAACGCAGATTTTACCAAAATGTGAACCATTCACCTGAAACTCAAAAGCCTCAGCAAGCTGTTGGTATTTAAATACTTTATCAATTACCGGGCGCAAATCATTCATTTCCAGCGCTTTGACATAGTCTTGTTGCTGGCTGCGATTACCGACGAGTAGGCCTTGTAGGCAAATCTGTTTCATCATCAGTAAACCAGTTGGAATTTTCCCTTCGAGTCCCGTCATAACGCCAATTAGAGAAATATGACCACCAACGGCAGCCGCTTTTATGGATTGTTCTAATGTGCCTGGTCCGCCCAGCTCAATGATGTGATCAGCGCCCTGATTATCAGTTATGGCAGCGACTTCACGTGCCCACTGTGGGTATTCTTTGTAATTAATTGTGGCATCAGCACCCAGCGCTTTAGCTTTTTCGAGCTTTTCATCGGATGATGAGGTAACAATTACTTTAGCACCGAAAAGTTTGCCAATTTGTAATGCGGCAATGGAGACACCGCCGGTACCTAAGGTCAGGATTGTATCGCCGGCTTTTAGCTTGCCATCAACCACAAGCGCTCGCCAAGCTGTCACTCCAGCCGTGGTGATAGTTGCTGCCTCAGTATGCGACCATCCCTTAGGCGCATGCGTAAATGCCTCAGCAGGTCGGGTGACCACTTCTGCCGCAAATCCATCAGCGCCGTCTCCAGGTGTCTGCTGGAAGCTGCCAGCAGATTGAATGACATCACCTGCCAACCATTGAGGAAAGAAGGTAGAGACAACATGATCTCCTATTTTAAACTCTGTGACTCCTTCACCTACACTTTCTACGATACCGGCGCCATCTGAAAGCAATATACGACCATTCTCCGTCTTGAGTTGTCCAGCAGCTACTAGATAGTCGTGGTAGTTCAATGAACTGGCAAGAATACGAACTGTGATTTCGCCTTTCTGCGGACGCGTGGGTTCATTCGTATCATCAATGAAAATATTATCTAAGCCGCCAGGTTGATTTACCTTGATTGTGAGCATAACTGAATCTCCATAAGACTATAAGTTTGACGTTGAAATGTTACAGAAAGCCGGTTTGGTATCCAATAACTAACTTCAGTACGATGTTTAATTACTCAATAAGTTATGAACCATCTGTTTATTTAGATTTGATATATCTTTTCTATAAAGAGTAGGGTTTTTAGCAAAAATCAAGCTGACAGTTTATTTGACCGCCATCATAAGCTCTTGGAATCGTGGAGAAAATGATAACTGCACTCATAGCCTCCACCGTTTATGATTGGCCTAAATATTGATGAAAAGTCAGGCTACAGTAGGTTTAACCTTTAGATTTGTAACAATCTATAGTTTCAAACACGCATAGAAAAGAATGCTTATTTAGCAATATACGCGGTATCTAGTTGCGTTAAAAAAGACCAATTCCGCTTCAGCTATCATGCTCTAGAAGACGGTATCGATCATTTCGTGTAACAGTTTTTTGGTTTCTTCATCATCAGTAATGGCATTAGCTACGCCGCATTTGCAGGCTAAATTAGCTTCAAAGCCGCGCGAGATGAGCTTAGCCGTGTGAACCAACAAACGAGTACTGGCACCTTCTTCAAGACCATTACCGACTAAGTTTCGTGTCATATGGGCTAACTTAACTAGGTGCTCACATTGTTGCATAGATAATTTCGATTCTTGATGAACAATGGCCGCTTCAATATTTTCAGCAGGATAACTAAAATCGATAGAGATGAAACGTTGCCTGGTACTTGGTTTCAGATCTTTAACAGCGCTCTGGTAGCCCGGGTTATATGACATGGTTAGACAAAAGTCAGGCGAAGCTGGTAGAAGTTCACCTAATTTTTCCAACGGCAAAATTCGTCTATCGTCACAGAGTGGATGAATAACCACGGTTGTATCTTTACGAGCCTCGACAATTTCGTCCAAATAGCAGATGCAGCCATTTCTCACTGCGGTTGTCAGTGGACCATCCTGCCAGACAGTACTGTTATCTTTGATCAAGTACCGACCTACCAAATCAGAAGTACTGAGATCATCATGACAAGATACTGTGATCAAAGGTCTTTTGTGATACCAGCTCATATATTCCATAAACCGTGTTTTGCCGCAACCAGTCGGACCTTTCAGCAAGACGGGAATATTTTCAGCTAAAGCACTGTTAAAAATGTCGACTTCATTGGCCGATGGCTCGTAATAAGGCTCATCGTGGATGAAATATTCTGCATTGTTGATAATGTGTTGTTTATTCATAGTTTTATGTTGTGAGTTGTTTATAAATTGTTGAAATCTGAACCGGAAGCATTGATATGTCGGAAATCAGTTTGTAGCGGTTTTTACCTAGCATATATGGCAAATAATCCATCGCTTCCTGATCAAACGTTAAAACGAAAGGATTGAGATAGAGCGCTTTTGCCTCATTGAATGCGCGGCGGGTATCTTCCACGCCATAGTTACCGCGATAGCTGTCAATATCATCTGGTCTACCGTCAGTGAGGACGAATAGAATTTTTGTTTTGGCGTCAGCCTGACTCAATACTTTGCTCAAGTGCCTGATTGCCGCACCCATTCGGGTATATTGCTTGGCGCTTAAGTCGGTGATTCGTTGTTTGATAGTATTGCTGTAGTTTTCATCAAAGCGCTTTACTGGGTAGATATCACATTTTTCACGGCCGACGCCGGAAAAGGCATAGATGGCAAATTGATCATCAAGTTTTGATAGTGTTCGGGATAGAAGCCATGTTGATTGTTGTATGATTCTATTCTTCCAACCGGAGGTTGAACCACTGATATCAACGGCGAACATAATGGCAATACTGCGTGTATTTTTATTATTTCTGATATAGAGGCGTTGGAAGTCGTCAGCCTGCTTGATTTTGTTCGAGCTTGCTTCCACCCAGGCATCAATATCAATGTCTTCGCCGTCATCCTGATGGCGCATCAGTTTTTGATTATTAATAACCTTGTCTAGGGTCTTTTTGATTTTATATTCGGAAAAACGGGTATCAGCGATATCAAGACTTTGCTGGCTAGGATTATTCGCAGTAATGGCGATTTCTTCTACACGACACCAGTTCTGACGGTATTGTTTCAACGACGCATCCCACTCAGGATAGAGATAAACATTTTGTTTATTCTCATCACGTAGACTCTCTTGTTGCTGCTGATATTGCTTCACAGTTTCATCAAGTTGAGACCAGATATCAGTTTTGGCATCCCCGGATTGGTAAACAGGTGCCGCACTGGCATTGTGTCTTAAGGTAATGCGATCTGCCGCCTTGTCATCCTCAGTAAATGTTTCTTTGAGATCATTATTATCTAACTGAACATTCATCAAAACAGATTGGTCAGCTTCGACATCGACTTCGAATAGAGAAAATGCTCTGGCTGAGAAATCACTCATATATGGTAGTGGAGTAGGAAAGCTGACTTTTTTGTCAGACTGATCTATCAGATCCAGACTATCGAAAACGCTGGTTTGTTGGTCGGAGGAAAACATTTTTTCTGGATAACTAGGAAGATCTAGTAATTTGTGTATATGTAGAATATTCCTCCAGACACCAGGAAATGATTTTTTGAGATGATGATTAATTCTTAATGTTTCTATGATGCTGAATTGTTCAAGAAATTCATTATCCTTAGCAGAAGTAGCCTGCGATATACGTTTTTTTGCAAGGATAGTGTCGCATTGAATCTGGCCGAGCAATTGAAAAATAATAACTTTTAGCAGTAAGTAGTTATCGTCGTAATGATCAAATAGGCTAATAGATGATGGTACGAATAATTGGTTACCGTCTGTATAAGCACGTTTTATTTCTGACTCTTCGATAGTACTCAGTATTAAATCTTTTTCAGTAACAGATTTAATAAGCTTTTCAAGTCTTTCAGATACCTCTTCAAGCTGAACCGTTGATTTATCGAGTGTAGATGCAAACTTACTGTAGTTATTAATTAGTGAGCTTGCCTCATCGGAGTGCCCCTCATTGAGGGTGTGCTTTATCTTTTCCAGCCATAGGCTATGTTCTGCACGACTCATACTATTCAATGCGGGGGTGTAAGCCCGCATGAGTGCATTTGCATGTGTGACTGACAACTCAGCGACCTCTGCCAGCTCAGTCAGAAACTCCGATTGTAAAGCGTGACTCAGTGCGGCGATCTTGGTAACTGGCTCAATAATATGATTTGTATCGATACCATCAAGGATGAGCTCAATACGTATTTTGAGCTCAGTTGTGCTCATACCACCACAAGAACCTGTTTGCCGGGACTCCAGCGACAGTTTATTTGAATCTCTTGGTGGTCGTAACCATGGCCTGACCAATGAACGCAATCCCATCGCTTACCCCACAATATTAATGTTTGACAGTTTAAAGCTGTATACCGTTGTGACGTGACTCGTATTTGTACTTAGAACCAACTGAGACACTAACCTGAAAATAGCGTTAAGTCGGGCGACTAAGTGAGCTTATTAATCTAGGTGTACTAACTGCTTTTCATAGTTAGTAGGGATATATACGTATTTAAATATCGAATATAGGGTAATAGAGTTGCTGACAGTTGGATACAAATCTACCGCTTATTTAGTGGTTGACCAACATTAATAGACTAAGTCATTTAGGAGCTGGAGGGAGAATATATGAAAAAAGTACTAATTAATATTCGATACTTTATGGCGCCGTTACTCATACTTGTCAGTATGATCGGTGTTCTTGTAGGTGGACAATTCGCTTGGACAGGGGTTGTTTTATTTGGCGTGGGTATTTTACTCGATACGCTAAGTATGCCAATGCACACGAAGGGTGCTGGTTTTGATGAAAATGGTGAAACAAACGGTATTCCTGGCTTACAGAATGCGGTTATGTACATCATGCTGCCTATCTTTGCGCTTTTACAAGTAGTAATGGCATGGCGCATTTACCAATATGTGAATGGTGTACCAGTTGAACCAGGTATGTTCATGGGCTTCCCAATTCAAATGGGTATGACAGGTGCTGAACTTATCGGTGCAACTATCTCAACAGGTATCTTTGCCGGAATCGGTATCATTTACGGTCATGAACTGGCTCATACTAAAGGGTTTAGTTTCGTTATCTCTAGATGGATGATGGCATTAAGTGGTTCTTCTCACTTCTGTTATGCCCATGTTTACAACCATCACTTGGAATTAGCACATCAGGATGATCCTGCTACATCTCCACGTGGTCGTAGTATTTACAGACACTTCTGGTTATCTCACATGGGGCAGTCAAAATTCCTTTACAAAATGGAAGAAGCTCGTCTGAAAAGACTGGGTAAATCATTTATTTCACTTGAAAATCGCTGGATCCGCGGTTACTTCATGAGCCTGCCTACATTTATTCTGTTCGCTTGGGCTGGTGGTCCGATCGGTGTGGCTTGCATGTTCCTTATCTGGACGATTTCTAACTTCGAACTTGAAGCTCTGAACTACATGGAACATTACGGTCTTATCCGCGAAAAAGGTCAGCCTATCGATTATCGCCATTCTTGGGATAACGACAATATGTTCACTAGCTGGTTCTTTATCGAAATCGGTCGCCAAGGTGATCACCATGACCGTGGTGAAACACACTTCTGGGAGTTAGATGAAGTTGGTTCTCCTAATCCAGGTTGGGGTTACTTCACTGAATTCTCTATGGCACTGGTTCCACCACTATGGCACTCAGTTTATAAGAAAAAACTGGCTACATGGGATAGAGATTTTGCTTCTGAAGGTGAACAGGCAATCGCAGCCCGAGTTAATGCTGAAGTGGGTTACGAAGTGAATGACACACCAAGTTCATACGCAAAAATATAGTTGATAAATCTGATTGACGGCTGGGGCTTTTGCCCCAGCCAACAGGACTAAACTTAGGAGAATAGATATGAGTGAAGAAAGTTTATATCAAAGATTAGGCGGTCATGATGGCATTACTGCTCTAGCACGCACCGTTTTCAACAATCACTGTAAGAACGAAGTAATTAAAAACCGTTATGCCAAAAGCGACCCTGAAAATGTCGTTCAAAAAGTCGGCGAGTTTATGTGTGCTGGTTTCGGTGGTAGTGAGAAATACACCGGGGAAGACATGCTAACAGCGCATACAGGAATGAACATCTCTGATGAAGAATTCAATGCCGTTGTCAATGATGTAATGAGTGCTCTCGATACACATAATGTAGCTCAGAAAGAGAAAGACGAAATTCTGGTAGCTCTCTGGTCCATGCGTCCAGAAATTGTTCATGTTTAATACTTACCTGAGGATAACGAAATGAATGTGAAATGGGATCAAGATGTATGCCAGCACGCTGGTGTATGCGTTACAGAGTATCCATCTTTATACAAAATTGAAGATGGTCAATTCGTCATCACCCTTGAGAATGCCTCAGAGGAACAGATCAGAGAAAGTGTTCAAAGATGTCCCTCCGGTGCACTGAAAATCGAAGACTAAACCACGTATAAACCCAAAACTATAAAAAATGGGAGAGAGGAAATGGCAATAGGCGATCACCTAGCAGATGTAAAAGTTTTATATGGTATAGCGGGCTGCTCGAATACAAGTAAATGTTTGTTTACAGCAGCTGAAAAAGGCATAGATATTGAAGGCAAAGCGGTAGATATCAACTCAGAAGCTGAGATGGCAGAAATTCGTGCGATTTCTCCATTTGGTACATTGCCTGTATTAAAAGATGTTGATTTCTATGTATACGGAATTGAAGCCATCCTGTCATATCTTGATGACAAAGGCTTTGGTAACTCACTGATACCTCGTAACGGTGTTGCAAGAGCACAAATGTATCAGTGGATCCACATTGCTCAGCATGTGTTTTCACCAGCGGTAAAAGCGCTTAATGAAGACGGAACTGGTGCTGCAGAAATGGAAGCTGTTAAAGGCATCCTCTCAAAACTAGAAGATCAACTTAATGCCCGTGGTAAACGTGGTGACTACATTGTTGGTGATCTGACTTTGGCTGATATTCACTGGGCCCCTTATATCCACAATTGCTGTTTATATGGGCACGAATCAGTTATTGATGCTTTACCAGGCGTGAAATCTTGGTGGTCAAATATGAAAGTGAGAAAGAGCACAAGTAAAGAAAACTATGTGGCTTATACCGTTTTGCCATCGATTGATGAGATACGCAATAACAAAATGCGTTCAGTCAGCATCAATGTCTAACAAGTCTGCATTATTTTCACTTAACTAGAAGAAGTAGCAATTATGTTTGGATTTTTCAAAAATAAAAAGCAAGACTACGAAGCGAAAATTAACTCAGTAGACACGCTGATTGTTAGAGCTGGCGATAATCTGTTGAAAGCAGCATTAGAGTCAGATATCGCATGGCCTCATGATTGCAGAGTCGGTAGTTGTGGTAAGTGTAGATGCAAGCTTGTGGACGGCAAAATCAAACCTCTTGCAGATTTTAGTTATGTTTTGGGAGGCGAGGAGCTTAATCAAGGATACATCCTCGCCTGCCAAACACAATTAAGATCAGATGTTTCAATTGAGGTTGAATTACTCAGTGATGCTGAGAAGCAAAGTCACTGGGAGGCGGATGCGTCCATTACCAAAATCAATGATCTGACACATGATATTAAAGAGATCATTGTTGAGATCAATGCGGCTGAGTTGCCTAAGGGTATCGAACTCTTCAAGGCTGGTCAGTACGCTGAACTCAAAGTACCTGAGGTTAAGGACGGTAGGAACTATTCATTTGCCTCTGCACCACAACCAGGTCAGAACGTATTCCAATTTTATATACGGAAAGTACCTGGAGGTGAATTCACTGGTTGGTTGTTTGATCAAGACTGTACTGGTGCATCACTAAAAATGTCAGGACCTTATGGTTTATTTGGTTTAAAAAATGACCCTGTTCCTATGACTTGTGTCGCTGGTGGTAGTGGAATGAGTGCCGTCATCAGTGTTCTACAGGAAGCATTAGAGTCAGGTGTAAAACGAGATGTGCGATTCCTGTTTGGTGCTAGAACGCAGGGTGATCTCTACTGTGAAGAGTTGATCCAGCAAATAGCAGCAGATTGGGAGAAACAAAATCTCGGTTCGTTTGAATTTATTCCATGTTTATCAGAAGAACCTGAAGATAGTTCATGGCAGGGAAGAAGAGGTTCCTGTGTCAATTTTATTGTAGAGAATGGGGCTGCACTTACAGGTCAAGCCTATCTTTGTGGACCCCCAGGAATGATTGATGCAGCAATAGAAGTATTTGTAAGTAATGGCATAGCGAATGATGACATCTTCTTTGATAAGTTCCTTGATAAGAGTAATACACATCCAGTCGCGAGTGCTAGAGCGTAACCCTTAGGAGAAATTAAATATGGCTTCATTTAAAGCAATTGTAGTTATGGTTTTCTGGACAGCATTAGTTGGCTACGGCTTATACAGCGTAGGTGCTCAGGATAATTTCCGTGATCCATTATGGGCGGTTGGCATTGGTTTAGCTTTGCTAATCACTCACATGGTGAATATGGCGATTTATTTCAAAGTGGCTGGAGAAAAGCCATTTCAATGGCCTGGCTCTGTTAATAGCTAATCTGAGAGCAGCCTTCAACGTTGGCCATCTATAGATGGCCAACTATAGCAAGAGACGCGGAGAGAGAAATGAATAATAAAAAATATTTAGCTATAACAATCGGAATGTTAACGTCATCTTCAGCAGCATTAGCAGGAACATTTGGTACTGATTTAAATAACAATATGCTACCAGCAACTGGCGGTATGGGTGGAGCCAGTGTTGCACGTACGGTTGAACCCGCTGCAGCTGTTTTTGGTAATCCAGCCAACTTGATTGAATACAATAAAGGCACTAGCTTCACCTTCGGGGCGACATTTTTTGATCCCCATCTGACAGCTGATCACGATGATACTACTGCGCTTAGAAATACAGGCACGCGCTGGAAAGGTACATCAAATGCTGATGATTATTTAGTCCCCACCGTCGCTATTACCCATGCCATTAATTCCAAGGCTGTCATAGGGCTCGGACTTACAGCGCAATCTGGCGTCGGTTCAGATTTCAGGGAAACATCAAATAGTTTGAATCCAACTGGCGAGCTGCTTGTATTTAACGCCAATGTTGGCCTTGGATATCAAGTCACTGATAATTTATCACTGGGTGCAACAGCTACGATTGGTAATGGTTATTTTCAAGCCAGTCTTTCTGATGCCACAGGTTCTGCACATGGTTATGGTGTTAGAGGTACTGTAGGTGCGAAATATGATATCGGAGCTACGAGTTTGGGTGCCTATTACAAAACTCCGCTTAATATTGAGTATAAGGATTATATTGACCGTGGTGATGGTACTTTCTGGAGTGACGATGTAGAACAGCCACAGGAATTTGCTGTAGGTGTGGCTAATAATAGTTTTATGGGTGGTAATTTGCAACTTAACGCCGATATTATCTATAAAGACTGGTCAAGCGCTAGATTCTATAAAGATTTCTATCGAGACCAAACCGTGTTTGCCCTGGGTGCTCAGTTGACGACTGGTGATGCACAATGGCGTATCGGTTACAGCCATGCAAGAGATCCTATTAAACGTAATCTTCCTGTTAATGAGGTCATTGGTATTGGTGGGAACACTAAAATAAAAAGTGCAATTGGACCTGTTCCTGTTACCGGTGGGATAGTTGAATACTTTCAGGCTACTAATGCTGGCGCTATCTGGGAAGACACTGTCACGGCTGGCTTTGGCTATCAATTGACCACTGCATTAAAAGTCGATTTACATGCGGCATATACATTGAAAGAAAACCAGCAAATAGGTTCAACGAAAGTCGAAGCTAGTGCTTGGCAGGCAGGTGCTGGTCTCACATGGCACTTCGAATAAATCACATAGGACATGTAGAAATGAAATTAAAACTTAAAACATTACTAGCAAGCGCCATTGTGATTACTCCGATGTTATTTGGGGCCGTACAAGCGAATGATGAAGCTGATGAAAGTCTGTTTGAACGTTTAGGCGGACCAGAAAAAGTGAGAGTGATTGTAGAGGATACATACCACAATCATGTGACTAATCCGATCATTAAAGACAGATTTGTAGATAGTGATCATGAAGTGATTAAACAAAAGGTATATGAAATTTTTGCTGCGGCTACAGGTGCAGAAAATGTTGAATATACTGGTAGAAGTATGGATGCAACTCACAGGGCAATGAATATCAATGAAATGGAATTCAATGCCGTTGTTGATGATGTCATGGCTGCTCTTGATAAAAATGGTGTAGGTCAGCAAGAAAAGAATGAAGTATTAGCTATTCTATGGTCTGTACGTGGTGATATTGTTAATCCGAATATTACGACAAAAGCACTTACTTCAGCAGATAGGTAGCCCTGAATAAATAAGGGAATGTAAATGCCCCAGGAAACTGGGGCATTTATTTTGAGGCTCTAGAAATTGAGCTTGAAGTCTGAGCCATTCATTAACGTAATTATGTAGAGGTTGACAATGCCTAAATTTATTATCGAGAGAGAAATTCCCGGTGCAGGTGATCTAACCAAAGAAGATCTGACAGGTATCTCTCAAAAGTCTTGTTCAATTCTGAAAGAAATGGGACCACAGATTCAGTGGGTTCAAAGTTATGTTACAGATAACAAGATTTACTGTGTTTATAACGCGCCTGATGAAAAAACGATAATGGAACATGCAAAAGCGGGTGGTTTCCCTGCAAATCAGATAACACAAGTGAAAAACATTATTGATCCAACAACTGCAGAGTCATAGTAACCGCTTACTCAAAAGATAGTGAAAATGCTATTTACAGACCTATTAAATATTGATTTTCCTATTGTGCAGGCCCCGTTGGTTGGAGGCTATAGCAGTCCTGAAATGGTTGCTACAGTCTCTAATCTCGGCTGTTTGGGAACATTAGCTCTTGGTAACTCAAGCCCTGAGCAGATTGAGGCGCAATGTCTTGCAACACAGGCCTTAACTGATAAGCCTTTTGCAGCTAATTTCTTTGTTATCCAAAACCAAAGTTCTCCTGGCGATTCAGAAAAAGTGAAGGCACTACAGGCTTTAGATGCTTATTACACTGAGCTGGGTATAGATCCATCATGTCTTTATCAGGAAAAATTATCTAAAAGACCTGATATTCATGAACAAATTGAAGCAGTTATGGCCTTCAATGTGCCGATAATTACTTTTACGTTTGGAATTCCTTCAATAGATATTCTGAAAAAACTCAGAGAGAAAAGTACTTTTCTGATGGCGACAGCCACAACTATCGACGAAGCAAAGATGATCCAGGATATTGGCTTCGATGCCGTTGTGCTTCAGGGGATTGAAGCGGGTGGTCACCGAGCTTCTTTTCTGTCTGAAGGGAATAAAGGGCCTGATACCTCATTACTTTTGCAACAGATGAAAGGATCGATTTCCATTCCTAAAATTGTGACTGGTGGGATAATGAATGGACAACAGATCTCAAACTATATCAAGCAAGGTGCTGATGCTTGCCAACTGGGAACGGCATATTTGTTTACCCATGAAGCCAAACTTAACGAAGATTATATTGCGGCAATACAGAAAAGCCCAATTGATACTTGTCTCACCAAGACCTTTACTGGCAAATATGCACGGGTTGTTCGGAATAAATTTACACAAGAGATGGAAAATAAAACGGCGATGGATTTTCCTTATCAATCTCAATTAACATCAGTTATTCAGAGGAAAGCTGCTGAACTTAAAAAGTTTGAATATATGCCATTTTGGACAGGTAGTTCAGATGTTCGGGGGTATAAACAGTCAACGGAATCACTCACCAGACAGTTGATAAGTGATCTCCAACTTTCACTTAGCAGAAAAAACTAAACACATCTTATTGTTGCAGTTTTAATCAGACATTTCTTAATGTTTCATCTCATCTATGTCATAGCCAAGAGAATAAAAAATGACAGATCTAATAATCCATAAGAATGAAAAATATATTGAAGAGGATCTCGCCTATTATTTTTCTGATCAACGTGATGTCAATAATCAAATACGGCCTAATCAAAATATTTATAGTCTTACGCCTGACTCACAACACTTTGATCTTGACTTTAATGATGGAAAAATAGGCAATCTATTTTTCCCATTCGCACCATATTCTATTGACCGAATATACATCGGTATCAGTTTCCCATTATTTTCAAATAATTGGGGAACAGCATTCCTCAGACATTTGATGACACGTGTTAAACCAGAAGGAAGTGTTATTTTACCTGTCTATCCTGAGATGCAGGCAGGAGAGAAAAATTTTTGGTCACGTAGCTTTTTGGAAAATAACTTCCTTAGTAGAAGTCGCTGGAAAGGAATAAGTAATATTTGGGCAGAAAATGATGGTGTTATGTCACTTCGCATTGGCAGAAAATTTCCTGTCGAAACCAAAAGCATATTAGCCTTTTTTTTCGAGGAAGCTGGAAATAAAGTTCTACGACTTTCTATATCATCGAATTCTGCTCCTACTCAGACTATTGACCAAATACTTTTCAATCTAGGACAGCGTTATTGGAAGGCTGCTAATGAATATGCCATAACAGAACGAGTCATTTATGATTACTTTGGTATGAAAAGGCCAGTGAGTTTATGCGAAATAGACAATCATAACGGGCTTATCGCATTGGAGAGCTTGCTCAGTAACTATATCAATGTAAGCAAAGCTGTCAGCTTGATAACAAAGGATCCAGAAAAGAGCTTTAATGAGCCAGAAGAGTTAACAAACCGATACCACTCAGAAACAAATACTAGGTTTGTTCCTGTTACGAGTACCGCTGAAGACGCACTAAATGTTGCTCCAAGTTACGATATTGTCTGTATATTTAATATTGAATCTAGCCAAATAATTCCAAACAGAATAAATGAACTAATAGCACTAGCTTTAGACAAGCTCTCACCAGGTGGGATCGTGATCGTTTATGAAGAGCAAGGTCTTTCAAGCGAGATAACCCAAGTATTGGATGCGTATGAGAGAGTAACTTATTACTCTTCATATGTAGCGTCGAAGCTGAACGCTAACGAGGCTATTTCACATTATTGTTCATCTATTGAGGAAGAACTTGTCACTGAGAACTCAGGTAGGCAAAAAGCATTCAGAGTTATACAAAGATAATACTATTCATTCTGATTTCATCAGGTATTAGTATTCGCCAGTTCCTTCCCTAACTATGAGATTTACTGTCATTTTAGTTAAATGCTGAGTGGTGATGGCAAATAGTTTACAGTAATAATTCTTATCAAAACTTAGTCTAAGCAGGGATTGCTTAGGGAAGGTGGTGGTGACTTTGAGTAATCTTATATTAGTTTGGTATATATACGTATTCTAATTTCTAATTAGAGTTGTTAACTTATATCTAAATGATAATTTTCAGCTTACCGCTACCATGAGTGACATCTTCTCTCGTCAATGCCCCCTTCTGGTAGTGGTTTTTTTTGCCAAATATTTTTGCCATATAGATATTAAGTTATATATAAGTATAGTTATATAGTATATGTATGTTTGATTGGCAAAGTCCTTCTCTACAATTCCATACAAAAGCAAGCCGATGTCTAAGGGCTGATACTACGTATAAATACGAAATGTAAATTATGCCATTCAGCGTTTAACTATAAGTTAACAATCAATAGGTGGGTAAACATGAGTGCCAATACATACTACAGTGCAGAACAGCATGGTGATTTTGAAGTATATGATTTAGGGGATTTTGTATTAGAAGGTGGGGCAACACTTCGAAATGCCGAGCTAGCATACACTACGTATGGAGAACTGAATGAACAGGGTGATAATGCGATTTTATTCCCCGTCATGTTCTCAGGAACACATGCTGCCATGGCTCCATATGTTGGAGAAGGCTTGGCACTGGATCCTAGCCAGTACTTTATCGTTATTCCAAACCAGCTGGGGGGAGGTTTATCTACTTCACCACATAACTATTACGGCCCTTATCACGCAAGACATTTCCCAGAATTATCAATAGGGGATGACGTCAGAGCTCAACATCAATTGCTGGAGTCTTTAGGGGTTAAACAACTCCAAATGGTTACAGGATGGTCAATGGGCGCACAGCAAACTTATGAGTGGGCTGTACGATACCCAGACATGGTAAAGAGAGCTGCACCAATCGGTGGAACAGCAAAAACGACATCGCATTGTTCATTGTTTGTTGATGTTTTTTGTGAAGCTTTAAAGTCCGATCCTGCCTGGAGTAAAGGTGACTACGACTCGTCTTCTGAAGTGCAGGAAGGTCTGCGTCGAATGGGTCATGTCTTTGCCATGATGGGCGTAAGTCGAGAGTTTTATAACCAAAACGTATGGCAAGAGTTTGGCTTTTCTTCTTATGAAGATTTCCTGACAGGTTTATGGGAAAACTGGTTCCTGCCGATGGATCCGAATAATCTGCTGTGCATGGCTAAGAAATGGCGTCAAGGGGATGTGAGCAGGCATTTTGATGGTAATTTAACTCAAGCATTAGCTTCGATTACCGCGAAGGTTTCTGTTGTTTCTTTTGAGAAAGATATGTTCATTACTGCTGCAGACTGTAAGCTGGAACAACAAATGATTTCTGGGAGTGAATTAATTTCAATTCCCTCTTTATGGGGGCATTTTACTATGCTGGGGGTTAATCCAGATGACTTTAAGTTAATAGATAACACATTGAAAAAAATACTGGCTCAAGCAGTATAGGTTTCCACTGGCTGTGATGTTTCATGTGTTATTAATATTCGTGATATTTTCAATAGTGTCACAATAGTGAATAAACCGTCGTAAACTCATTATAGGGATTGCCACTTTTTGAGTGGACATGGGGTTAAGTATATGTATTCAGATACAACCAGAATTTTAGAAATGGTTGAAGACGTTAGTAGCACAGTTATTGCCAAAAATACCAGTGATACAGACAAGTTTGCCAGGTGGCCTGAACAAGGAATTAGAGCATTACAAGCTGCAGGACTAGGAGGGTTGACTGTCCCAATAGAATATGGGGGCTTAGGCTTCGGCACAGAGACCTTAGCAAAGGTCTGCGAAACAATAGGTCGACATTGTGCCTCTACATCCATTTGCTTTGGAATGCATTGTGTAGGGAGTGCAGTCATTGCCTCAAAGGTGACTGATTTTCAGCAGGATAACTATCTCACGCCCATATGTGAGGGCAAGCACATTACCTCTTTGTCATTGAGTGAGTTAGGGTCGGGTTCCCACTTTTATCTGCCTCAAACAAAAATGGTGAATACAGGAGATGGCAACTATATTGTTGAAGGGGAAAAGTCATTTGCAACCAATGGCGGTAGAGCAGATTCTTACGTTGTTTCGGCGGTAGTAAATGAGCCTGGTCAGGCGATAGGAAAGTTTAATTGTGTCATTATACCAGGCGATAGTGATGGACTTGACTGGGGACCTAACTGGGCAGGCTTAGGATTAAGAGGAAATAGTTCGCGTAACCTATCATTGAATAAAGTTAAGGTTTCTGAAAACCAGATACTGGGTAATGAAGGCGATCAAATCTGGTATATTTTTAATGTCATTACACCTTATTTCCTGACAGCTATTGCTGGAGCTTATTTGGGATTAGCTCGGGCGGCAATCGATGAAGTGAAAGCGCATATTACTAATAGAAAATACTCATTTAATGGTAAAACTTTAGCATCTTCATCCGTTATTCAGCACCAAATGGGTACAATGTGGGCAAAGTATGCTCGGGTTCGAGCACTTTTATATTGGGCAACACAATGTTATGACAAAGGGATAGCTGATAACCAGCTGGACTTATTCTCTGCTAAGGCAGAAATTGCGGAAACGGTGATCGAAATAGTGAATGATGGTATGACATTCTGTGGAGGAACTGCGTATCGAGAAGAGTCTAACTTATATAGGATGCTGAGAGACGCGCGGGCTGCCCATATTATGTCACCTACTACAGATATGCTACGAATATGGGTTGGTAGATCCATTCTGGATCAGCCACTACTAACAGATACTTAATATGAGCAGTCGAATTTCGTTATTCCTTGATGATGGTTATGGAGACTTGCTGGATTACTTAAATGTAAATTTAAGTGCCGGCGTATTTTTAGAAAAAATAGACTCACCGGATGGACTTTATCATTGCCTGGAAAATAAGTTCGGTGTCCCAGATATACTTGTTTTGGGTTTAAATGTTCAGGAACCCATCAGAATCGCCGAGCATACGCTTGTCCTTCACAAGGGGATAAAGGTCATTATTTTTTGTAATGAAAGTCAAAGAGATGCCATAAAAAAGGCCATTCTTTTCTCACCCTTTCTAAGTTCCGATGTGAGCACTTATAACTTTCAGAAAGCCGAGGACTTCTTGGAGCTGCTCCAGGAAGAGGTTAACGCTATTGAGAAGCAGCGGAAATATGAAACAACTATAGCCGAGGTTGAGAGAGAGCGGATGGCAAGTATGACAAGCCAGCCGCTGATAGCCAGCTATTTGGATAAGTTATTAGATAGGATTCCAATAGGTGTCTTGAATCTAGATTCAAAAGGAAAAATATTAAATCTAAATGCAAGTGCTCAGAACTTGCTTGAGTTCAGCGAGCGTGAGCTTGTAAGTACCTATATCTGCGATGTTTTTCTGCCCGACTATGTTGATGACGTCAAAAGATTGATCAACTCCGTATTAAGTGCAGAGCATACCAACTACAGCGGAAATCAAACAGTCGCTTCCACTGGACCTAATGGAAATCGATATTTTGATATGACAGTTTCCTTATTGGCAAAGTCAACTTCAGAGCCAATATTAACGGTCATATTACAAGAGGTGACTTTCAAGGTCCAAGAAGAAAAGAAAAGGCAGAAAATTGAACGAGCTCTCCATCAAAGTGAACAGCAATTACGATTGGTTATTAATGCCATCCCGGAGTTAATTGCTTATGTAGATAACAATCTCTGTTATCAATTCAATAACAAGGCATTTGAGAAATGGTTTGGTCTATCCCGAGAAGCTATCTGTGGCCGGAAAGTATGGGAAGTCATTGGAGAACAGTCGTACAAAATAGTAGAAAAATATGTCAATAAGGTCATGGCTGGCAATATTGTCACCTTCGAGGAAAGAATTAGTTACCCTAGTATGGGTGTAATTTTTATTCGAAGCACTTATGTACCAAATTTCTCTGAGTCAGGAGAAGTAACAGGTTTTGTTGTATTAACAGCAGATATTACTAAATCGAAAAGTGATGAAGAGCTTGAAAAGAAACATCTTCTTGAGTCAGCACATACATCAAGGATGGTCACAATTGGTGAAATGAGCTCACAGCTTGCACATGAGTTATCACAACCACTTACTTCGATCGAGGCATACAGTCGCGCATGTATCACCTTGATTGAACAAGATAAGACAACAAAAGAAGAAGTACTCTCAGCATTGGAAAATGTTTCAGCCCAAGCTATCAGGGCACAACAAATCATGCATGAGCTGAGAAACTTTGTTAAAAAAGATGATTCCAGAAAAAGTATCAGCGTAAATGGCCTGATTGAATCGGCTATTAATTTAATGCGGTTCGAATTTCAGGAGCAAGATCCTGAAGTAGAATTACATCTCACTGATAATCTACCTCAGGTATTTGCTGATCGTATTTTGATTGAACAAATACTTATCAATTTAATTAAGAATGCAATCGAGGCAATGAGAGAGCTTGATACCGATAAGCGCCGATTAATCATTGAGTCGAATTCTGATAATCAGGAAGTCTGGGTTTCTGTTCAGGATAGTGGGCCTGGTTTGACAGATTATGAAATTAATAAAATTTTTGAACCCTTCTATACAACAAAGCCTGAAGGTATGGGGATGGGGCTTGCAATAACACGTTCGATTATCTACACACATGGCGGGAGATTGCTGGTGGAGCAGAATGAGTATGGTGGAACGACATTTAAATTCACTCTTCCTGTAGAAGATATCGAATTTTTAGAGGACTAAAAAATGAAACAGGTATACATAGTTGATGATGATGATGCGGTTAGAGGATCGTTATCTATGTTATTACGCTCAGAAGATTTTGATGTTATTGCGTACGGTGATCCCATAATATTTATGTCTGAGGTAGAAGAAACAGAGTGTGGATGTATCGTTCTGGACTTATGTATGCCAAATATGTCTGGCATGGAGGTCATGGAAGAGATGCATAAGCGTGATATCAAGATCCCGGTAATTTGTATCACAGGGCATGGTGATATTCCAACGGCAGTCAAAGCGTTGAAAAGTGGTGCTTATGACTTTCTGGAAAAGCCTTTTGACTCTACCAAGCTCATAGGGATTATAAAAGACTGTATTGCTGACCGGATGGATAAACGCCGGCAGGAGCTGTTTGAGTCTAATGCCAAAGAGGCTGTAAATAGTCTTACACCACGAGAGCATCAGGTTTTGAGAGGAATGGTGGACGGATATAGAAATAAGCAGATTGCCTTTGATATGGACATCAGCATTCGAACTGTTGAGTTACATCGCGTTCATGTGATGGAGAAGCTTGGTGCAAACTCATTATCTGATGTTTTGAAAATAGCTATTGCATCCGGGTTCGACTATGTCGACTTATCTATCATGAAAGATACATAAATCTTTCAAGGTCTTTTTACTTTCTCTAGGTAAATCAGATCTGTTTATTGTGGGAGCGACGAGTTGATTGTTGCTCTTTTTTTTGCAAAAAATTCCCTAAAGATGATCTTTTTTTCAATATTTCGCCATTAATCAAGCTTATATATGAATAAGTACGTACATAACTTTACTCTGGAAATGGTTATTATTTTTACAAACGAATAATCAAGTTATCACTTCCATTAGTGAATTAAAGCCACATAGAGCGATGGTTATTCCGTTTGATTATAAAAACTATTTATAGAGGTGGAATGATGGGCTTATTTAGTAGAAAGAAAGATAAGGGTAGTAATAATCTGGAATTACTTGGTCTGAAAGGACAAGTCTCAACAATGAAATGTCTACTTATGGCAGGCATTAGAGATGTTCCATTAAAAACGACGCTTGCTTCATCAGAAGTAGCAGTTGATCAAGTTAATAGCTATCAGTATCTGGAAACATCTGACAAGGTACCTAATTTAACTCAAGGTGATTTTAGTGTCTCTGGTGTTCGGGCGATCCTGACTTATATTGATGTCAAAGGTAAGGGAGTTTCACTTATTCCCAAAAAAGCAAGAAACCTTGGCTTACAAAATTACTGGATAGATGTTTGTTATCAAACGTTTGGACCAGCCACTCAGGCTTTCATTAATAATTCTATGACAGAAAAAGACACCGCTACTTTAAGTGATGTATTAAAAAGTTTAGAAAAAATTCTGGCAGAAAATGAATTTATAGTAGGCCAGCTCAGCTTTGCTGATCCACATGTTGCTGCTTATATATATGTACTACGTGTTGGTGGATACGATCTGACTGATTATCCAAATATTGGTAAATGGATATCACGGCTGGAAGGAAAAATGTCCGGTTCTTTGAATATTGAGGGTTTCCAGGCAGATATGCAATCTGGTGCCAGTCAAGTAGCGTAATTATCTAACAGGTAAATAGAAAGGAAGTTGATGATGGACTTATTTGAACAACGTGCTCCAGTAAACCTTGAAGGCGGCTATGGCAGCGCAGGTGATATGAAAAAAACACAGTATATGCTGCAATTGCTTGGAACACCGTGGGATGCAGATACATTAAAATGTATTATTACCGCAGCAGAGCAGGGTATGGAAATGACGACTGGCTACCTTGATACAATCAAGGGCGAGCAGGATAATCAAGAATACCGCGATATTTTCGAGTTTGGAACATATCCTGGTATGAAAGAGGCTGACTACAATGTTGCTGGCGCGAATGCCATTATGGCTTTCATTAATGCGAGAGGCTTGGGATATTCTCTTGTCCCCAAAAACGTTAATGATGCAGCCATGCAGGATTTCTGGGTTGATGTAGCCGTAACTGAAGCGACACCATATGTGAATATCTTGGTTCAGGAGCAAATTATTCAGCCAATGGCCGACTCAAGTTACAAAGTAGATCAGGATGCTTGTGCTCATGCAAAAGAAGCTCTATCTAAGATCCTTGATGCATTAGATAAACAGCTGACAGGTAATACTTATATTATTGGTAAATATTCCTTTGCAGATATTCATTGGACTGCACTGATTCATCTGCTGATGTTGACAGATGAGTCTGGCATCGTTCAACAGCGTAAACAGATTTTACGCTGGTATGAATCATTATCTACGCGTAAGAGTAATTGTGGCCAGAATATCGTGTCATTCTCGCTTTTACCAAGCAAAGAAAATATTCAACGTAAAGAACTTTCCTCAGTCATTATTGAGGATTTCTAGGCATACCTGACAAGCCAAATATGGCACTTCTTGTGCCATATTTGGTTTATGTCCTATGTATCCAGTATCAAAGATGAGAGATACTCTCAGAGAGTATGAATGCCCATGCCAAGTACTATTAAGTAGGCAATAGTTAGAGCAAGCCTGGATATATTTTCACTAAGAAATGCTATGTCAAATTCATATTGAACCGTAATCTGTGCCGTCGAGGCTGTTATTAAATTGATAAAGTTCATATCCAATAACTCCCTCCAAAATTGCATAGAGCAGTGCATCAATTGCGGCATGAAAACTAGACTAGTCCAGTCAATAAAGAATCGATAAATCACAGGTTTTTTTTGTAGAACATCCTAATTCCCATTAGTTTGAAGCATCGAGGCTTATGTCCGAATAATGAGAAAATCAACGGTACAACATCTTGGAACAGATGGTGAGTCTAGTGCCAAAGGTAGATTGTGCATTGAGTATTTGGTTGATTGTTTTCATACAACTTTATTAAATAAAGCCACTTCAATTGTCGGTGCATCAATCGCCGAGGAGGTTGTGCAGGATACTTGGCTGACACTGATAGAGTCCTGGAATAGTATAAACGATACAGACTCACTCGGTTCTTGGTTGCACCGGGTCGTATTTAATAAATCTCTTAACAGAATAAAAAAAGATAAACGTTGTGTATCATTGGAGTGGCTAACTTCACATGATGGAGGGTATGGCAGAGAGATAGAAAACTATTTTCTTACTTTCAACGATGAGCCAGAGGCATTGCTCACATTACAGCAAACATTGTTGAAGCTTGAAAAGCAGTGGTCTGGTTTATCAACCAAGCAACAACAAGTCTGTGAGATGCGTCTGATTCACGGTTATTCGTATGACCACATTGCCGAAAGTCTTGATGTGACTATTTCGAATAGTAAAGTTCTATTGCACAGAGCCAGGGTATCAATGCTAGAGGCAATTAGTTAGCAGGCCTTAAGCTTCATTAATATTTGGAGCGAAACACTTAACCGCGTCAGTGGTTTGGAAAAAGACCTGACCTGGCAGCAAATCCTTAAGGAAATCTATTTTCTCAAGTTTATCAATAACAGGGCCTTTAACTTCAGCGAGATGAAGTACAACTCCCTTGTGTTTCAGGCTGTTTATCAGTTCCTTAAGATAAAGGATCGCCGTTGTATCAATATAGCTTACTGATGAAAAGATCAGCACGATATTCTTTGCATCTGTCTCACGTGATTCTGCTTCAATAAACTCTGAAATAAAGTTGATGTTAGCAAAAGTAATGTTTTCATCAATTCTGATCAACAAAAGGTTATCCCATGTTTCTACCTTATGTCGTCTAATATTTCTATAATGTTCAGTATCATGGATTCGACCAACTACGGCAATGTGAGGTTTGCCAGTTCGGCGTAAATAGCAAAATATAGTGACGATAACGCCCAATATAATGCCTTCTTCAATGCCAAGGATTAGCACTCCTAGCAGGGTGATAAGCTGGCTAATTCCATCAGATCTATCCTGCTTCCAGACATTGACAACACTGCCAAGCTTAACCAGAGGGTAGACTGCGACAATGATGATGGATGCTAATGCAGCCTTAGGAATGGATTGCAGCGATTGTGAGATACTCACGAGTACTAGTGAAATTACAGCGACAGCAATCAGCATGGCAATTTGTGTTTGCGCACCAGCAGAATAGTTCACCATAGTACGACTGAAACCGCCTGCAACAGGCATCCCACCCGATATTGATGCTGCTAGATTAGATGCTCCAAGTGCCGTCAGCTCTTGATTGGTATCAATTTTCTCACTTCTGATTGAAGCCATAACTTTAGCTATTGCTACACTCTCAACATAAGCAATCAGGCTGATAAAAAAAGCACTAGGTAATAGAGCAAGAAAATGGTCATAGCTTGTTGATAGAAAGCCTACACCAATAGCCGGTAATCCTTGAGGAATATGGCCGACAATTTCAACAGAATGCGTTGTATCTAATGAGTAGGCCGTAACTAAGATTGTGCCAATTATTACGGAAAGTAAGGGGGCTGATTTAGTTATCCCAGTTCTGATTGTCTGTTGAGTGCCAAGGTTAACTAACAGTTTACTGAGAGGAGCTCCCATAAGCAGTAATGTAGCCAATGCTAACAAGCCTATCCCCATATCAAAGATGTTTAGTGATGACTGGGCATTGTTAAGGCATTCAGTAATAGAAGTACACGAACCGATCTTTATCCCCATCATGTTAGGGAACTGGCTGAACAAAATGATTAGTGCTGCTCCGGAAGTAAAGCCAGAAAGTACTGGCTGGCTTATGAAGTGTACTAATGATCCCATTCTGAAAGCAGACATGATGGTTAATATCAAACCACCTTCTAACGCTAAAATCATGGCATTTTGAGTTGAGCTTCCAAGTGCTTTTATTTCAGGGGAGGATAGTGCACTTGCAACCATGATTGCTGCGATAGAGACAGGGCCAACAGATAAGACTCTGCTTGTACCAAACAATACATACATTAATGCGGGCAGCAAGCTGGTATAGATACCAACTTGTACCGGTAGTCCCGCAAGTAAAGCATAGGCCATACCCTGAGGAATTAACAGAATGGCCGTGATAATGCCAGCGAATAAGTCACTGTTAAAAGTCTGCCAATCGTATGAGACCAATGACTTATTTAAGGGCAGTTTAGAGGTTATTTGTTTTAATTTATTAATTGGCATAAGTCACTGTTGGACAATATTTCATCATTGCTTAGCAACATTTGGCAAAGTTTTGCCAAATGTATACTATTAGCATAAGCGTTTAATTATATACTATAAGATTATAAGTATATTAAGAGTCTAGGAATTTTTTGGCGTAACTTGCTTTGCTCGGTAAATCAATTCGGCGACCTTTTAACATAATTGTCCAATAAAGCCATGGCAGACCAAAACGCTTGACTAGCCACCAGCTGTAACGGTTCTTTCTTGGGTCAATGAATGGGAATGATGGCGTTACTTCACCACCATAGGAAAATTCAGCGAGCATCGCGGTTGAACGTGATGTGGTGAGCGGGCAGGAGCCATAACCATGGTATCGGTTTTCAACACTTGCTGAATTAGTCAGATGCAATATATTGTCCACGACCACTGGAACTTGTTTACGGACTGCGGCAGCTGTTTTGGCATTCGTCGTATTGATAACATCGCCTAAACCAAACACATTGCTGTACTTTGTATGCTGCAGAGATTCCTTGTGTACATCAAGCCAGCCATTATCATCTGAAAGCGGACTATTTTTAATGAAGTCTGGAGCACTTTGAGGTGGTGTGACATGTATCATGTCGAAAAATTTGGTCACAGTTGTTTTGTTATCGAGTGAGTCGGTAATTTCAAAAATGGCTTTTTTAGCTGGTCCATCTATCTCAATAAGTTTGTGACCATAATTGGTCTGAATGCCATAGTTTTTGATGACTTTTTCTAAAGCTTTAGCAAAAAATGGTACCCCAAATATACCCGGACCTGCGTTATAGAACTCGACATCAATCTTATTCAAGTAACCTTTTTGCTTAAAGTAATCACATGCCAGGTACATGGCTTTTTGTGGTGCACCGGCACATTTAATAGGCATTGGTGGTTGTGTAAATAAGGCACGTCCAGACTGCATTTTCTGCACTGTCTGCCATGTGTATTCAACATGATCAGGTGAATAATTACAGCACACACCATTTTGACCTAAAGTGGCTGAGAGTCCTTTTATTTTGTCAAAGTCCAGTTGAAGACCTGGACAAACGACGAGATAGTCATATGTCAATTCACAACCGGTATCGAGAACAACGGTATTCTTTTCAGGCTCGAAGCTTTCTGCATAATTTTGAAACCAGGTCACACCGGCTGGAAGCAAATCAGCCTGTTTTCTTGCTGTATTTTTAAACTTGAATACGCCACCGCCAACTAAAGTAAATGCCGGTTGATAATAATGTGTTGATGATGGCTCAATAACGGCTACGGTTAATGCGGAGTTTCTTTTTTTTACATCATTTGCAACAGAGGTACCACCTGCACCACCTCCAACGATCAAAATATTATAGTGACTATGCTTCATTTCTCTCTCCAATCTGTATTGATTGTTGTGATTAGTTTTTATGATTGTTTCCAGGCTTGATAACCACCAGCCATTGACATAACGTTCTTGTAACCCATGTTTTCTAGACTTACGGCGGCGAGTGCTGAGCGATTACCTGAGCGGCAAAATAAAATAATTTTTGTATCCACTACATTTACAGCGTCTTCATCACCAATTTTGAACTCAAGCAGGCCTCGTGGAATTTTGAGTGCACCATTTATCACACCTTCCTCATATTCACTAGCTTCTCGAACGTCGATCAAACAAACTGATTCTTGCTCTAACAGATTTTTAGTATCAGATACGCTAATTTCAACGATCTGATTTTTGATTTGAGCGACCAATTGTGATGCATTGATTTTAGATTTCACCTCGGCAGGTTTTTGCATTTCTGGTTCGGATGACTGAACCAGATCTTCTTCATCCACGCCACAATAGCGGTTTGCCGGGACTGCAATATCGATGAGCTTAGGTTTTGGCAGATTGAGGTTGTTCATCAATTCAATAAACTCGTCTCGTGTTTTACCTGCCAGACGAGGATTGATCCGTTTTTCCTGTCCAATGGAACTGACTCTATAACCTTTATAGTCGTGGCCAGGATAAACAAGTGTTTCATCAGGCAAAGAGAAAAGTTTGAGAGTGATACTGTCGTATAAGGCACCGGCATCACCACCCTGAAAATCTGTACGCCCGCAACCATTGATAAGCAAACTGTCACCTGTGAAAACGCGATCACGCCACAAGAAAGAAACACTTCCTTGTGTATGTCCAGGTGTAGTTCGTGCCGTAATTGACTCGTTATCACCCAGATGAAAGATTCTCCAATCGACGATTTCAATATCAGGAGACTTAGCGCCACAAGCCTGACTCACGGCTGTTTTACACTTCAGTTCTTTGCGAAGGATGCCACTGCCTGTGATGTGATCGGCATGTACATGAGTTTCCAGTGAGTATTTCAGAACAAGGCCGTATTCATTAAGCAGTGCTTTATAGATTTCAACCTCACTTTTGACGGGATCGATTAATGCCGCTTCGCGAGAAAAAGTGTCTGCTATCAGATAGGTTAAAGTGCTGCTTTCTGGATCAAAGAGTTGTTTGAATAACATATTATCTATCCTGCTTTAGTACTTTCTATTTACCAGTAGACTGGCTGATGAGTGCTTTCATTTGTTTGACATCCCAAGACCGTGGTCCTATTGCTTGATAGATAAGCTCACCCTTAGGATTAACCAAGTAAGTGGTTGGCAGCGCTAGAACTTTCCAGCCTTTAAGGCTGGTGTCAGGATCACTTACAATTGGAAAACTAATCTTATACTTTTTTATAAACGCGGCTGCGGCATCATTATATTCACCCGCATGTATACCGATAATTTCTAATTTATCCCTATCAACCTGCTCATAAAGAGCCTGCATATCGGGAAGTTCCTTGATACATGGCGAACACCAGTTAGCCCAGAAATTAACCAACACGAACTTGCCTTTGAAATCACTCAAGCTCAGATCAACGCCTTCTGGGGTCTTCAGAGTAAAATCACTAGCTACTTCGATAGGTTCAACAGGTTTCATCAGATCTTTGGCATTAACTGATAAACATGAAAATGCCATGACGACGGTGAGAATTAGCTTGAGCATTATGGTGTGTCCTGATGTTCGTTTGAGTGATCGCCAATAGGTGTGGCAAATGAATCTGAAATAATCTCAGCGACATTGTCTCCATTGAGAGATTTCAAAAACGCAACTAAATCATTCATTTCTGAGCGTGTCAGGTTTAGTGGATGGATAAGGGGGTCTTGGGTTTCATTTTTAAAACCACCTTTGTTGTAAAACTCAACGACATCTTCCAGCGAGGCCAGTGAACCGTCGTGCATATAAGGCGCTGTCAAAGCAATATTACGAAGTGTCGGTGTCCGATATTTCCAGCGATCATCAGGATTTTGGGTGATTTCATAACGTCCTATGTCACCTTCAGGTTCGTTGCCAACTGATTTGATTATCTCTTTCCTGACATTGAGATAACGCCCTGGCGCAACTTGAACTTTTTCTGTGTCAGAATCTTTTTTCATGGCACGTTGCCAGCCGATTCCCGTGTTATGAAGGCCATTATCTGTAAATAAAGCATGATCCTTAGCAATAGTATGACAGCTCATACATTGTGCTTTACCAGTAAAGAGTTTAAAGCCACGTATAGCCGACTCTGACATAGCATTTTTTTCATTATTAAAATACCAGCGGTCAAACTTAGAGTTACCCGATACTAGCGTTCTTTCATAGGTCGAGATGGCTTTGGCAATATTCATCAGACTCGCCTTTTGTCCATCAAATGCAGCTTCAAATAAGCCATTGTAATCTTTAAGTTTTTTAACTTTTTCGATTACTGCGCCAAATGATGGGTTAGCCATTTCATTTCTCGCCAACATAGGCTGCCATACCTGGTGTTCAAGTGATGTTTCTCGACCGTCTAGAAAAAGCTTGGTGAGATAAGCAGTATTGTAGATAGTTGGTGCGTTGCGTCTTACAGAACGCCCTTCAAATCCTATGGCGGTCATTAACTCATGACTGGTAAATCCCTGTTCGGGAATGTGGCACATTGCACAGGATTGCGTATCGTTGAGTGATAATCTGCGATCAAAAAATAATTTCTTACCCAGTTTGATTTTATCCTCAGTTATCGGGTTATCTTCAGGTTGAGGAACTGCTGGTAAACCTAATGGTGGATTTTTAACAAAGCGAAGCAGGTCTGTCTCTTTACCTTTACGGCTTTGCAGGCTCAAAGAATTGGTGACGTACTCTTTCGACTCATAGCCTTCCTTAGAGTCACGAGCACCGATTCGAATATCATCCTTTTGCTTGTCAGAGGTCTGATTAGCCTTAACACCATATTCCATAAGTAACGTTTTCAGATCATTAATAATGATGTCTGGATGTAAAAAAGATACGCTATAAATATTGCGTATTCTCAGTTCTGGATCGATAAGGAAAACCCTAAGAACATGAGAGAACTTGCCTGTTTCCTTGCCATCACTGTCTGTTTTGGGAATGACAGATTGATTATAAGCATCAAGAACAGGTGCCAGCTCATCATAGGAATGTGTAGTGAGGTATTTCCATGTCACTTCATTTTGCGCTGAATTATCAGGCATATGGTGACCTTCATGACCATCATGTCCCATTTCCATGTGGCCTGAGTTATCTCCATGATCCATAAGGTGATCATGTACGCCTAGTTCCATTTCTTTCAGTACTTCAGGCGTGTCGTGTTCGGGATCGAAACTCATGCTAAACATCTGCAGATTTTCAGCTAAGAGCGGATCTTTTGCAGCTCTGTTTTTGATACGGTCAAAGACGACATGTGACAGAGGGCAACCGTTAATATCATCACAACGGGTGTACATGAAGTTTAATAAGGTGTATTTACCTCGAAATAATTCATGAAATCTGACCGATTTATCGTCGGTATCGACTGCTTTTGCATTTTGGGCATAGCCTAAGACAGGCAGTTTATAACTGCCTGCCTTAGGTGCCTCGAAGTCTAATTCACCATAACCCGCAGCAGGGAGTGCTGTCTGCGGTTCTCCTTGTCCAGAAAAAGAAAATGCTGAATTGCTAATAACCAAAAAGCTGAAAAAGGTGGCTATAGCAGTTTTAACGTGTTTCTTCATGGTGAATTTCCTACTTTTTACTTAGCTGCTACTTGAGCGTTTTCACTTGCTGCTTGAGCGTGTTCATGTAAATGATCTTTCGCATCCATACCGTAAAGTGAGTATGCACCGAAACGCATTTGGTGAGCACGGCCTAGCTTCTCTTTATAAAAGTCCAAGCTGAACTGTTCTTTCATTTCTTTACCATCCCAAGAGTAAAGCTTCAGGAACTGAACGTCTTTTTCACCTTTGTGATCCCAGTTAGCAAGCAGTGAGGTGGTGTAGTACAGACGAGAGTTATCCCAGCTTGAAGACACCATGTTGATCTGTTTACCAATATATTGCTCATGTGCAAGTTTAGGGTGGTGTGGATCAGTAATGTCATAACCACGGGTTTTACCGTCCATAAAGGTGTTAACCCAGATCATCTTGTCATCACTAGAGATAGAGAAATCTACAGGTAATGGAACATCAGCAGGATTACCAACTGTAGCTACAGGCTCTGCTTTCCAGCCACCTTTACCATCTTCTTCAATCAAGACGATTTCAGATGTTAGAGCTGTAATGCTGAAACAATAGTTATGATTAGGATCCCAAGCACAACGAACTTCCAGAGGTGCACCAGCAACATCTAAAACTTGTTTTGGTTGACGTGTATGTAGATCCCAAATCACCATGGTGTTACCGAAACGTTTCATGGCTTCTTTATCTTTCAGCATTTTACCGAAGTCCATCATATAGTTGGACCAGCCAGTGAAAGATGAAGTCAGCATCATGTTACGGCGTGGCATAACTTGGATGTCATAACCATAACCGTCAGCATACTGGCCAGTTTTTTCTGCACCCTGCAGATTATCGTCAGTTGGAATCCAGTAAGTATCGATATATTCACCATCATTGGTGTATTCAACCAATGCAGTACGTCCACCGTGATCCTGATTGTTAGACAAAGCTGTCCATATCATACGACCTGGCAGAGCATAAGGAGTGTGAGGACCGACTACACCACCTGATTTTTCAACAAAATCATCAATGGTTTTTACTAGTTTTGGTTTAGCTGGATCGGTGTGTACATCAAAGATGAAAATCTTACTTGTATCTAGGCTACCAGCCCATAAGTATTTACGATCATCGGTAAAGCCTGAGTGATGAGCTTCATTACGACCACCAACAGACACAGTACTTCTGACTTTACCAAAATCGTCAGCATCAGGGTTTACAGATACAGTGACCAGCTTATCTTGGCCATCACCCATGCCTTCAATACCCAGAGTCCACACATATACAAAGTCTTCCTGACCTGTGATTTTGGCCATATACGGTGACATACATGTTTCATCAGCTTGAACCGCTACTGGACCACCCATCAGCAATGCTGTGGAAAACAGTACGGGACTGATAAATCGAAGAGCAGGCTTAACCTTCTCTCTTATGACTTCAGTTATCTTCATTTTTCTCTCCTCGCTTTGATTATCTGCCCCTTATCTATAAAGATTTAAGGCATGAAAATTTAAATTTCGATAAATGTTGTTTTAATGAATACAAAATTTCTAAATTTTGATCTGTTTAAGTGACGAACTTGTATGAGCATGATCTTCAGCTATCAGCAAAATAGGGGATATTTGTTTGCTGCTCCCACATAGTCATCACATAGTCTTAAAAACTTGTAAGCAATGAAATCAGTTCAAGCTATCCTCCTCCATATACTTTAACCTGTATATGTTTATATTAAAATAATATAAAAATGGGTTCGTTCTATATTTTCTGACTTAGAAAATTAAAACCCACGTGCTAGCGTTAACTATTTTCAAGTAACTATTTATCATGGATGGGGGTAATTATTGATACGTATTAACCGTAGTGATGGCTGATGATTGGTTTAGACAAGCCTTATTTTGTTGATTCAAAATCATTTAAAACAAGGGTTTAACAAGTAGTTATTTGTATGGTGCTGCTTTTTAATATTTATATATAAATTTAGAATAAAAAGTTGGATTATCCTTTTTTCGGAAAGTAAGCCGACAATCGGAATTAAGAAGAAATAACAGCCACTCTTAATGAGTGACGAGATGAAACTGGAGAAAATTAAATATCTATTGGGAGTAGTCAATAATGATTGGAAGGTATCGAAAACGACAATAATTTTATAGTTCTTTGCAAGGGAAGATGCCTCTCTAGCTCAATCTCAGCGAGAGTTTTATCGACTTGGCACTAGCAATATAATCAAGCGTAGCATTTGGTATTTATCGATTTATGACGAGACGGGGAGTGGGGGGGGGATCTGGTCACTGCGAAATGATTTGTGGCTACAGAGCATACTTTTTTTAATATTGCCGGTTAGCGGGGGCTGGCTTTTGAAGCGGTATGCTTATTACTTTTTATTCTGGGACTACAAGTTATGAAGCGTCTGGATATCAACTATTATGTTCAGCGTTATGCTGTCATTAAGTTAATCTTTGTTCAATAACTTCCTTGGTCAGGTGTGGAGCAAAACACTCGATAAAGGCGTAGGTATAGCCGCGTAAATAGCAGCCACGGCGGAAAGCGAGTAGAGTCGTACTAGGCTGAAACAGATGACTGGCATCAATTTCTTTGAGTGGTCTATCTTTCTTGGTATCAAATGCCATGCTGGCAATAATCCCTATCCCCAGACCTATCCCCACGTATTTTTTTATGACATCGGCATCAGTTGCTGTGAATATCACATTAGGTTTCAAGCCTCTGTTTTTGAAGGACTGATCTTGCTGGGCACGACCTGTAAATTCCATCATATAAGTCAAAATGGGATATTTAGCGACGGCTTCTAAAGTGAGTATTTTTTCAGATAACAATGGGTGGTTGTCTGGTACTACAATAGTTCTGTTCCAGTCATAGCAAGGAAATGTTATCAGGTCAGGATTTTGATCCAGTGTTTCTGTAGCAATGGCTAAATCTATCTCACCCACAGCAGCAAGCTCAGCAATTTCCTTTGGCGACCCTTGCAGCATATTTAGATGAATATTGGGATAGCGTTCAGAGAAGGCTTTTATCGAGTTGGGGAGTGCATAAAGTGCCTGGGTTTGCGTTGTGCCAATTGAGAGTGTGCCATGTTCTTCATCATGGCTTTCATCGGCTAGACTTTCGATATTCTGAACATCCCGCAGAACTCTTTCAGCTATCTCCAGAATATTTTTACCCATAGGGGTGATGGCTACAAGGCGTTTACCTCTTCGTTCAAACACCTTTAACCGAAGTTCTTCTTCTAATTGTTGAAGTTGGTTACTAACGCTGGGCTGTGATGTTTTTAACACCTTTGCTGCTTTCGATATACTCAAATCGTTTCTAACAATTTCTCTAATGTATCTTAACTGGTGTAGGTGCATGAGATATTAATATAGTCATTCGCGTATTAAATAAGTAATAGCATCATATTGAGATCGTTGATATTTAGCAATTAATATTGCTTAGGAAGTCGTAGTTAGCCACGTGAGCAATTATCTTGCAAAGTAGTACCACTGATAAGCGTGAATTCTTAATGCATGAAGTCGGACATTCAGATCTTCAGTTTCTGTTGAGCTAGAATTGGTTGGATCTTTGAAGAAATGAATAGCTAATTACTGTGAAATGGCGCGCCTGACAGGAATCGAACCTGTGACCCCCAGCTTCGGAAACTGGTACTCTATCCAACTGAGCTACAGGCGCGTGAAGTTGAGCCGAAGATTATACGGACTTTGCCGGTAATCTGCTACGGCTCAAGATACCTTTCGCCAAGAGAGTGATATCACTCTCTTGGCATTAGTACAATTAATATTATGGATTAATTTTTTCTAGTTTCCAGATATCGTTGTTGTATTCATCCATAGTTCTATCTGTCGAGAACATACCACTGTTGGCACTGTTGATAATGCTCATGGCAATCCAGCGTTCCTTATCTTGATAGACCACTGCTGCACGTTCTTGTGCTTCTACATAGCTATGGAAGTCCGCGACGGTCATCCACGGGTCATTGGGACTGGTAAAGGCCGCAATAATGTCATCAAAACAGCCTTCTTCACACTGGTTGAAGTGTCCTGACTCCAGTAAGTCGACAACGCGTTTCAGATCAGCATCATTATCGATAATAAAGCGTGGATTGTATGTCGGTTTGAGTTCAGTCACTTCATCTTCAGTCAGACCGAACAGAAAGAAGTTTTCTGCACCAGCTTCATCACGGATTTCAATATTGGCACCATCGAGCGTACCAATGGTCATTGCACCGTTCATCATGAACTTCATATTGCCTGTACCAGACGCTTCTTTACCCGCGGTAGAAATTTGTTCTGATAAGTCAGCTGCAGGACAAATCACTTCCATGGCTGAGACCTGGTAGTTTGGCAAAAACACAACTTTTAACAGATCACCTACATCTGGATCATTGTTAACCGTGCTGGCGACATTATTAATCAGTTTAATGATGCGTTTCGCCATGACATATCCTGGGGCCGCCTTACCTCCAAATAAGACACAACGCGGTGTCATGTTTTTGGTGTCGCCACGCTTGATGCGGTCGTACAGGTGGATCACGTGCAGGATATTCAGTAACTGACGTTTATATTCGTGAATACGTTTGACCTGAATATCAAACATCGCTTCTGGCTTGAATTCGACGCCGCAGCTATCTTTCACTAATTTCGCTAAACGTTGTTTATTTGCAAATTTAGCAGCGTGCCATTTCTTCTGGAAAGCTTTGTCATGGGCATAATCTTCCAGTTTTTTCAGTTCAGTCAGCTGAGTAATCCATTTATCACCAATAGTGTCTGTAATCAGTTCGCTTAAATCGGGATTACACCAAGCCAGCCAGCGACGTTGAGTCACGCCGTTGGTTTTATTATTGAACTTATGAGGCCAGAGTTCATAAAAATCATGGAACAACCCTTTTTTCAATAATTCAGAATGCAAGGCAGCTACGCCATTAATCGAGTAACTACCGATGATAGCGAGGTGGGCCATGCGAACTTGCTTTTCATCACCTTCTTCAATAATCGACATACGTGATAAACGGTTTTTATCTCCGGGCCAGCGTCCGGCGACTTCACGCAGGAAGCGAGCATTAATTTCGTAAATAATTTCCAGAATGCGTGGCAGCAGACGACCAAACATATTGACCGGCCAGCGTTCCAGAGCTTCAGGCAGTAAGGTATGGTTGGTATAGGCCATAGTATTGGAAGTAATTTCCCAAGCTTTATCCCAGCCCAGGTTATGTTCATCCATTAATAGACGCATCAGCTCTGCAACTGCAACGGTGGGATGGGTATCGTTTAATTGAAAACAATTTTTCTCAGCAAAATTATCAAATGTTTCGCCATGTGTTGTGACCCAGTAATCCAGAATATCCTGCAAGCTGGCGGATGCTAAAAAGTACTGTTGGCGCAGACGTAGTTCTTTACCATTCTCACTGGCATCATTCGGGTAAAGCACCATGCTGATATTTTCAGCTTCATTTTTTGCCGCCACCGCTTCTGTATAAGAGCCTGAGTTAAAGTCTTCTAAATTGAATTCATCGGTGGCACCGGCTTTCCATAAACGCAATATATTAACCGTGCCATTTTGATAACCGGGAATCGGTAGATCAAAGGGAATAGCTAATACATCGTTTGTGTTGACCCAGTGAACTTTCATATCACCACTGTCGGTTGGGTGGTATTCGGTGTGACCGCCAAATTTCACACGTTGGGTAAATTCTGGGCGTTCTAGTTCCCAAGGGTTGCCATCCTGTAGCCAGTGATCAGGCTTTTCCACTTGAAAACCGTTTTCGATACGTTGCTGGAACATGCCATATTCGTAACGAAGACCATATCCAGTCACTGGTAATTGTAATGTGGCACAACTATCTATAAAGCAGGCAGCCAGACGTCCAAGGCCACCATTACCCAGCCCTGCATCATGTTCCATTTCGATTAAATCTTCAAAATTTAAATGAAGCTCGTTAAGGGCTTGGGCGGTTTCTTTTTCTAAGCCCAGGTTGAGCACTGCATTGCCCATGGCTCTTCCCATCAGAAATTCCATTGATAGGTAATAAGCGTGTTTACACTGCTTTTCTGCATAGGCGCGCTTGGTTTTTTTCATCCGGTTGAACAGACGATCTCTTAATGTTAAAGCCAGCGACGAGTATAGATAGTGGCCCGAAGCACAACCTTTATCCTGGGCTAAGTGTGTACCGTAATAACGTTTAAAATCTTTGATGAGAGCATCGCTATTCATTCCCAGTTTTTCAGTGTCGAATAATTCCTGGGCAGGGTTAGCAGTACATGCGTAACGTGGGCTCATAGACAGATCCTTAAATTATTTCAGCGTTTGTTTGGATAGACGGGAGAAAACCCATCCCGATTAGGCATCTTTACCTCAGGTAGTGTGACTTCATTGAGTTCCACATTGTTCTCGAGTATATCATCCTGGCTTAAAATATAAGCGCAAAGTGCGTAGATTTCATTACTGTTTAGAGAAAAAGGCGCTGAGGGAGGCATCGCTCGCCGAATATAGTCATAAAGCGTTGTTGCATAAGGCCAATAACTGTTCACTGTTTTCTCTGGATATTCATCAGTGAGTGAGCCAACATCACCGACCAGAGGCATGGCACTGGCGCCTATAGCGCCAAAACCATGACAGCTTGCACAATGTTGTTTAAAAAGTTGTTCCCCTTGCTGTGCATTACCATGTCCGATAGGCAAGTTTTTTCCATCAGGTGTAATGGTGAGGTTCCATACCGCTTGCTGCGGTTGTTGTTCAGCATTTTTACCTAAAGCCTGAAAAAGTGGCTCAGCGACAAGCGCTGGAGAAAATAGTAAAAAGAAGAGTAGGTATCTAAACATAGATATGACTAATCTGACCGTCTTCGTTAACTTCCCAACTGACGATCGCGTTGTAGTGAAAAAAACTATTGTCACCTCGTTCAGCAATTAGGGCTTGCCGAGTAGGTTGTTGATAGCCTGTTTCATCCGTTGCCCGGCTCTGTAATACTGCGTATTGACCTTGCCACTGCCACGGCAGACTAAAACGAGTGAAGGCTTTATCCAGAATAGGAGTATGAAGTTCGGCCTCAACCCAGCTATCACCACCATCTGCAGATACCTCGACTTTACTGATTTTACCTTTACCTGACCAGGCCAGTCCGGTGACTTGATAAATGCCAGGATTATCTGGCAGTGTCATGCCAACTGAGGGACTAGTAATGAGCGACTTGGCTTGCATGGTGAAGCTGAATTGACGCGCTTTACCACTCGGTAATAAGTCAGTGTACTGGGCGGTCTCATCACGAGTCATTGCAGGCTGTTCTACCAATTTTAGTTGTCGTAGCCATTTCACATTGACTATGCCTTCCCAACCAGGCAGTAACAAACGGACGGGGTAACCATTTTCGGGACGAAGACGTTCGCCATTCTGGTATAAAGCCAATATCGCATCATCCAGTAATTTTTCGACGGGAATACTGACATTTAATGCCGCGCCATCGGCTGCTTCAGCGATCGCCCATTTAGCTTCAGCTTGAATACCGCATTCATTTAAAAGTAGTCTGAGAGGAACGCCTGTCCATTCAGCATTAGAGACTAAGCCATGTACATAGCCTGCGGCAGACTGAATGGGGGAGCTACGCCAGCCAGCATTACTGTTACCTCCGCATTCAATAAAGCAGATTTTTGTTGTTTGAGGGTAACGTTTTAATGCATCAATCGAAAATGTTAGTGGTTTATCGACCAAACCATCAATCAAGATTTCATGTGTGGACGGATTGATATCAGGCACGCCATTATGGTGTCGCTCATAATGCAGGCCATTAGGCGTAATAGTACCTTGTAACTCTTCTAAAGGTGTCCATGACACACCATTTCCAGGAACGTTTGGATTGGCAGATATCCAACGAATAATATCTTTTTCGTAAACAGAAGGTTGACCGTAGTTACTGAAATTCGCTCCCGGTTTTAGCATGGAGTCGGGAAGGGATTGCTGTAATTCTGTTGAGATTGGTTGTGCTTTTAGAGGTAAATTGAAACCGAGAAAAACACTACTTAAAGCCGTGCCTTGAATAAATTGACGTCGGCTTTTTAGTAATGATTTTCTCATGGTTAAAACCTCTAGTCACCAGAAGAGGGGAGCGTATTATCAGTGACCTCAAACCAGTTATCAAGTTTTTGAATAGCTTCCTCTTTACCTGATTTGTTGAGTGAGGAAAAAAGCTGTACAGAGGCTTTTAATGATAATTTTTGCAATTCATTTCGCACAGATAACAAACTTTGTTTACCTGCACCCTTTTTGAGTTTATCGGACTTGGTCAACAGAATATGAACAGCTAAGTCTGCTTGGTTAGCCCAGGTTAACATTTGTATATCAAATGGTTTGAGTGGGTGGCGAACATCCATCATCAACATCATTCCCCGCAAACACTGACGTGTTTCCAGATATTGAGCGAGGGTGTGCTGCCATTTTAACTTCATTTTTTCAGGGACTTTGGCATAGCCATAGCCAGGAAGATCGACCAATGCCCGCTCATCATCGAAGCTGAAGAAGTTGATCATTTGAGTTCGGCCAGGTGTTTTACTTGTTCTTGCAAGCGCGCTGATTCCGGTTATGCAATTGATTGCACTGGATTTTCCGGCATTTGAGCGGCCTGCAAACGCAACTTCATACCCCTGATCGTCTGGTAACTGGGACAGTTCGGTTGCACTGCCGTTATAATAAGCTTTTCTATATAGTTGTGACATGGAACCATTTTGGGTGAAATATTATCCTAACAAGAGTAGCATACCCAAAGTTCTGGATGATGATTTAGCTTAGTTTTCAGGTAATAAAATAATGAAAAATTTATTAAAGATAACCATGCTTGGCATGGTAGTTACGATGAGTGCTCAGGCGATTGCGGCTGGTGATATAAACGCAGGCAAGAAAAAGGCAGCTGTTTGTGCGGCTTGTCATGGTACAGATGGAAATAGTTTGTCCGATGCCTTTCCTAAGTTAGCCGGACAAAATGCCGGGTACCTTGAGAAACAATTAGCCAATTTCAAAAGTGGTGAGCGTAAAAATGCGTTGATGGCACCGATGGTTGCGAACTTATCTGAACAGGATATGGCGGATTTGGCTGCCTATTTTGCTAGTAAAAAAATGGCACCAGGTGCGGTTTCTGAAGATTTAGTGGCTGCGGGTGAAAAAATCTTCCGCGCGGGTAATAAAGAAACAGGACTTCCTGCCTGTATGGCCTGTCACGGTCCAAATGGTAACGGTATGCCAGCAGCAAAATGGCCTAAAATATCATCACAATACAGCACGTATGTAGAAGCTCAACTTCATGCTTTTGCTAAAGGGGAAAGATCCAATGATCCCAATGGTATGATGCGTGATGTTGCTAGCAAAATGAGTGATGCTGAAATTAAAGCTGTCTCAGCTTATGTCTTTGGTTTGAAATAATCGTCACATTTTCTCTACATAGCTAAGTCTTAGTAGCTATGTAGAGAATTTAAAAAATCGAGTAACGGAACTCGTTTCAAGGCTCACCCATGTCACAACATCAGGATTCATCAGTTTCTCATCGCAGTTTAGCTTGGCGGGTTTTCCACTTTTTAGGCACGATGGAATTAGCGATCACTTTGCTGATCACCTTAGCTATTGCCTCTATCATTGGTACTGTTCTTCAGCAAAACCAACCCTATCCTGATTACCTTATTAAGTTTGGGCCATATTGGTTTGACGTTTTTGAAAAACTGGGCCTATATGATGTTTACAGTGCGATTTGGTTTTTAGCCATATTAGCGTTACTGGTGATATCGACCTCTGTATGTGTGATTCGTCACGCTCCCTCTATGTTCAAGGATATATTTAATCTGAGAACGAATGTACAACTGAAATCGTTACGCTCAATGCATCATCGTAGCGAATGGGAAGCTCCACATACACAGACACAAACGGTTGAGTATCTTCAATCCACATTAGCATCAAATGGTTACCGAACACGAATAACGGATAAGAATGGCAGTACTTTAGTGTCTGCGATGCGAGGTGGTATGAATCGCCTTGGGTATATTCTGACGCATGTAGCGATTATTGTTATTTGTGTAGGTGGTTTGTTTGATAGCAGTTTGCCGTTAAAACTTGCTGAGTGGCAGGGGCGCATTCATGTTGAAACGCGTAATTTACCTTTACCACAAATTCCAAAAGAAAGCCGTCTGCCCGTCGGTCCGCAAGCCTTCAGAGGAAGTGTGAGTATTCCGGAAGGCAGAGCAGCGAGTGTGGCTTATCTGGCCATGCGTGATGGGTATTTAGTGCAAAACTTACCTTTCACTATTGAAGTAAAACAGTTTCGTATAGAACATTATCCCACCGGCCAGCCCAAATCATTTGAGTCGGACTTGGTGATTCATGATTCTGATCTGAAAAAGCCACTAGAGGCAACAATCGCCGTCAATCACCCACTTATTTATAAGGGCTATGCGATTTACCAAGCCAGTTTTGGTGACGGTGGTTCGGAATTGACGTTGAAGGCATGGCCTTTATTTTCGGATAAAGGGGAGCCGGTCAGCTTACAGACAAAGGTCTTTGAGACTCAGCAGATGCTGTGGGGTGATAAAGAAATGCAGCTCGAAATCACTGACTTTAGGCCTTTCAATATTAACCCGGACCCTACCGAAGATAATCCACAGCATGTACGCAATTTTGGCCCAAGTGTTGGGTTCAAGCTTCGTGCGCCTACTGGCGAAGCGTTGGAATATCAAAATTATATGAATCCGGTTGAACGTGATGGCAGATATTTCTATTTAAGCGGTGTACGCAGTTCGCCAGCAGAAGAATTTGCTTACCTTTATATTCCTGCCGATGACGATGACAGCTTGGAAGGTTTTTATCATTTTCTAAAGCGATTACATGATAAAACTGTAGTGAAGCAAGCTGCAGAAGAGATGAAACAAGCTACGCTTGCCAGCCTGCAAAGCACGAATGATGATGCTTTATCACAAAGCTTACAAAAAACACTGGAAACCTTGGTTGAAATGTTTAATCGCGGTGGTTTTGGTGAAGTGAGTGATTTTATCGAGAAAACCTTACCTGAATCTGAGCGTGACACCTTAGCTCCGGCCTATTTAGCCATGTTGAGAGAAATGTTGGGGCGTATTTATTTCTCAGGCTTAGACCTGCAGAAAAATGAGACAGTTGATCAGTCTCAGATATTGTTTTTACAGGACTCAATTGATGCGATAGGGAGTCTGCCGCGTTATGGTTCTCCTGTGTTTTTACAATTAACCGATTACCATCAAATTCAGTCAACCGGCTTACAAATAGCACATGCACCAGGGAAAAGTATTGTTTATCTTGGCTGTGCATTTTTAATTGCCGGAGTGTTTTTATTATTTTATTTACCACAGCGGCGTTTCTGGGCCTGGGTGATAGAAAAAGATGGCAAGTCGCAAATTTATCTGGCGGGGATGAATAATAGAAACCCTCGCGAATTTGATAGTTATTTTGAGGATATCAAAGCAAAACTTCAGTCAGTGTCACGGAACTCTGACGAAGCATGATGTTCTTAGTTTCTGCTATGGGATGAGGCACAATATATGACAGCACACCTCTCAACAATGAGCTCGACGCAACAGACACCATGGTCTGCCTGGTTCTGGCGCATATTAATGGTCTTAGTCAGTATCGGTTTAATCGGTACTTATTACGATATTCTTGATTATTATGAAATTACTATCATTGCACTGACCGCGATTGGTATGGGCTTTTTGGGGCAATACTGGCCAGGATTTCGTTGGCACAGTCTGGCCGTTGCAGCACTAAGCTTGATAGCTGTTTCCTTGTATGGCCAAAACCTGGAAGCAGGCGAGTCTAACTTCTGGCTCAGTTATATTCTGGCCAGTCAGTCTGCATTTATGTGGATGAGTGCTTTATTTGTTATGGCAACAGTGACGTACTTCGCAGGCAATATTTTTCATTCCAGTTTTACAGAAAAAGTAGGTACAGGACTAACCTGGTCCGCTGTCACTATGGGTATGATCGGTCTTATGGTGCGCTGGCGTGAGTCTTATCTGCATGGTGGGGATATCGGTCATATTCCTGTCAGTAATCTGTATGAAGTCTTTATTCTTTTTTCTGTTGTGACCGCTTTGTTATATCTCTTTTATGAACGTCGTTATCAAACCCGTAGTTTGGGTGGCTTCGTTCTGCTAGTTATCAGTGCTGCGGTGATTTTCCAGCTCTGGTATAGCCTTGAACGAAATGCTGATGAGATTCAGCCGCTTGTTCCTGCCCTTCAAAGCTACTGGATGAAAATTCATGTGCCTGCTAATTTCATTGGTTATGGTTCTTTTTCCATGGCAGCCATGATTGGTGTGGCCTATGTATTGGTCGTATGGAGAAAAGAGGTCAATCCTGACAGTCGTTGGGTTAAAGCGATGCCAGAGTTAAGTCTGATGGATGACTTAATGTATAAGACGATTGCTTTGGGTTTTGCCTTCTTCACTCTGGCAACTATTTTAGGTGCATTATGGGCGGCAGAAGCTTGGGGTGGTTATTGGTCGTGGGATCCCAAAGAAACCTGGGCATTAATTGTTTGGTTGAACTACGCTGCCTGGTTACATATGCGCTTAACAAAAGGCTGGAACGGGAAACCCATGGCATGGTGGGCAATCGTTGGTTTATTCGTGACCTTATTTGCCTTTCTTGGTGTCAATATGTTCTTAAGTGGCCTTCATTCGTATGGCACGTTGTAATAATTAATTGAAAATAAAGGATACTCAACGATGATGAAATTAATGAAAACCCTTGCGACAGGACTATTTTTAGGCCTGGTTTCGACGGCAGCTTCTGCTGTGCCGATGAATTTCGTTGAAGGAACCCATTATTTTCCTACTACTGAGAAATTAGCGACACCAGATGATAATAAAATTGAAGTCGTTGAAATGTTTTCTTACACCTGCCCACACTGCTTTAAATTAGAGCCTGAAGTAGCAGCATGGAAAAAAACATTGCCAGAAAATGTACACTTTGTAAAAGTGCCTGCGATTTTCCGCGATAGCTGGTTAGAGTTAGCAAAAGTGTATTATGCCGCTGAAGCCATGGGGGATCTTGATAAAATTCATTCAAAATTATTCAATGCTATCCATGTCGAAAAGCGTCGTTTAACGTCTGAAGATCAACTGCTTGATTTTGTTGCTGAGCAAGGTATTGACCGTGATGCTTTCAAGAAAACAATGAATTCTTTCAGTGTAAAAGCAAAAGTGAAAAAGGCTTTGGTCATGAGCCAAACTTCAGGTATCACAGGTGTACCATCTTTTATTGTTAATGGTGAATATCGTACTGATGCCAGTACCGCGGGTAGTATCCCAGAGCTATTTCAAGTTGTGAATTTCCTTATAGAAAAATCATCTGAAAAATAACATGAAAAAGCCCGGTTTACCGGGCTTTTTTTATAAGGCTGCCGGTAGTTTTTCATCTACATCAGGTATGGTTGGTGCTACCGGTGTAGTCATATCTTCATGATGCAATATGATATTTAAATAACGACGCGTATTTTGTACATATCTCACCGGCTCACTGCCACGAGCATAACCATGTTTTGTTTGTGAGTACCATTTTTTCTTTGAGAGTAATGGAAGGCTCTCCCTGACATCTGTCCATGAGTCGGGGTTTTTACCTAATTTTTGAGTGATAACTCTGGCATCTTCAAGATGACCCAGACCTGTGTTGTAGGCAGCTAAAGCAAACCAGGTGCGATCGGGGTCTTTAATACGCTCAGGCAAACGACTATATAAAGAAGCTAAATAGGCTGCACCAGCAAAGATACTTTGTTCAGGATCTTCGCGGTCGGTCACTCCCATTTGTTTTGCTGTAGAACGCGTTAGCATCATCAGCCCTTTTACCCCGGTACTTGAAACGGCTTCTGGATTCCAGTGTGACTCTTGATACGCCATGGCTGCCAGCAGGTGCCAGTCAAAACCATATTCATCGCCTGCGGCTTTGAATAAGTCTTTATATTGTGGCAAATGCGTTTGAATACGGCGATGAATGGCGCGGGTATCGACATAGTCAAAGCGACGAATATGCCCATAGTATTTTTCTATTAACTTATCCAATTCACCAGAGGCTTCAATATCGTGGAAAAAATCCACTACCTCGAGGTAGAGTGATTCATCATCAGTGGGAGCCATAGCCCAAGCTAAAGGTTGAGGATCAGAAATATCAAAAGCGACACGTAATTCAGGGAACAGTGACTGATTAGCTGACATCTCATTTGAGTCAACAATGGTGTAATCAATGAGCTCTAATTGCACCAGTTCAAGTAGACCTCGGCTGTCTAATTCCTTATTTTCTCGCCAGGTAAGTTCGGGTATCTCTTGCTGTAAGGCTTGTAACTGCTCTACATGACTACTGTCGGCAACGACTTCCAGAGTGCCGTTAACGATATCAGTGATATCTTTTGGCCTTTTATTACCATGTTTGTAGACAAGTTGCTGCGTAACTTCATGATAAACCGGTCCAAAGCGTAATAGCTCTTTACGCTGCTCTGTGACGGTTAATCCAGCGGCAGCAATGTCTGCGCGGCCTTCCTCAATCATATGCAGCATCGTGCCGAGATTTTCCGGCACAATAATTTTGAGTTTGACGCCAAGGCGATCAGCAAAGCGTTCAGCCAGCTCATATTCAAAACCTGCCAGAGCATCGTTACCCTTAACATAATAACTGGTCAGGCTATATCGGCTTAGCACGCGCAACTCGCCACGCTCTTTTATTTGATCGAGTTGTGGTGGAGCTTCTCCACATGCCGTCAACATGGCAGTAGCAAGTAGAGAAATGATCAATAATCTCAATGAGCTTCCTCAATGTTTTACCAGGCAACGATTATTACCTTATATTGATTTGAATGCATCCATTACCGAGTTATATCTGTGATGAGATTACTGTTTTTATTGGTTTTTTATCGATTTAGATTATAATTATCCACTTTTTTTCTATGGGAAATCATCGATGAATGCGCCAGAATTATTATTACCTGCGGGCAGTTTGCAACATATGCGTTATGCCTATGCTTATGGTGCGGATGCGGTTTATGCTGGTCAGCCACGCTACAGTTTGCGGGTGCGCAATAATGATTTCCATAAACTTCCTGTTTTGCAACAAGGAATTGAAGAAGCTCATGCCTTAGGTAAGCAGTTTTTTGTGGCAAGTAATCTTATGCCACACAATGCCAAAATTAAGACCTATATGGCGGATATGGAACCAGTGATTGAAATGCAGCCAGATGCGCTCATCATGGCTGATCCTGGGTTAATCATGATGGTACGTGAACGGTGGCCGGAAATGCCAGTTCACTTATCTGTACAAGCTAATACGGTGAATTATCAGGCGGTAAAATTCTGGCAATCAATGGGCTTATCTCGAGTCATTCTTTCACGTGAATTATCGTTGGATGAAATTGAAGAAATACGCCAGCTTTGTCCTGATATGGAACTAGAAGTTTTTGTTCATGGTGCTTTGTGTATTGCCTATTCAGGACGTTGTTTATTATCGGGCTACTTTAACCATCGCGATCCAAATCAAGGTACATGTACCAATGCCTGTCGCTGGGATTATAAAACCCATGCCAGTGATAATAATGATGATTCACCACAAAAAATCGAATTTAAAGCCTTCGACGCTATGAATCAGCATAGTTTTTCTGACTGCGGTGAGCAGGAAAGGCACCCCTTAGCTGACGATGTCTATTTAATAGAGGAAACCAATCGTCCGGGAGAGTTGATGCCTATTTTCGAAGATGAGCATGGTACTTATATCATGAACTCTAAAGATCTCCGTGCAATTCAACATATCGAGAGGCTGGTCAATATTGGTGTCGATTCACTGAAAATAGAAGGTCGTACCAAGTCTGTTTATTATGTTGCTCGTACTGCACAGATATACCGTCAGGCGATTGATGACGCTATCGCTGGACGAAAGTTTAATCCTGAGCTTATAGGTCAACTGGATAATCTATCGAGCCGTGGTTATACCGATGGTTTCTACCAGCGTCATCCGACACAAGAACAGCAAAACTATTTACATGGATATTCCAGTAATGAGCGACAACAGTATGTTGGTGAGGTATTAGCTTACGATGCTGCCAAACAATGCCTGGAGATCGATGTGAAAAATCGGTTTGCCGTGGGAGATAAGTTAGAGCTGGTGATGCCGGAAGGAAACAAAACCTTAGTGCTGGATAAGTTATTAAATAAAGAACATCACGAGATTGAACTGGCGCCTGGCAGTGGTCACAAAGTCTATATCCCTTATCAAGGACATGCACCGAAGAAAGCCTTAATTGCCAGATACCTTTAACGTCTGGCTTTAAAGAACTGTTTAATGAGTTGGCTACTTTCTTCTCGTAAAATATCAGTTTTACATTCCACCCGATGGTTTAGGTTCGGCAGAGCAAATGCATCTATACAGCTACCAGCAGCGCCTGTTTTTGGTTCTGCTGTGGCGTAAATGCAGCGCGCAATACGAGCATGTATTAACGCGCCAGCGCACATAATGCAGGGCTCAAGCGTGATGTAAATATCAGCGCCAGGTAAGCGGTAGTTTTTCATGGTTTGGCAAGCCTGCCTTAAAGCGATAATTTCGGCATGTGCAGTTGCATCCTGGCTGGCAATAGGTTGATTCCAGCCTTCACCGATGACCTGATTGTCTAAAACGATAACAGCGCCAACAGGTACTTCACCTTCTATTTCTGCATTACGGGCGAGCGCCAAGGCTCTTTGCATCCAATAATGGTCTTTATCAGACATGGATATTGTATTTGATTAAGTTAAGTAAGCGCTGGCTGGCGCCCTGGCTTTGTTTGATTAATTGTTGTCCAGCTTCACCCATAGCGGTGCGTTTTGGAGGATTTTTTAATAAGTCGATCACCGTTATTGCCAGCGTTTCTGCACTATCTACCTGAATAGCTGCTTGAGCGGTAATAAACTGCTGAGTGATTTCAGCAAAATTAAAGACATGAGGACCCACGATCACTGGACGGGATAATGCAGCCGGTTCAAGGATATTGTGGCCACCCGTGGGTACCAGGCTTCCACCGACAAAAGCGACATCAGAGCATGCATAGAATATCGGGAGTTCGCCCATACTATCGATGACAAGAATTTGAATGTCGCTCTTACATAAGCCATTTTCACTGCGACGTAGAATTTTGAAGCCAGCGCGCTGGCACAGAGAGGCTACTCTATCGAAACGCTCTGGGTGTCTGGGAACAATAATGAGTAATAAATCTGGCACCTCAGCACGGATTTGGCGAGAGGCATTCAGAATAATCTCATCTTCGCCTTCATGTGTACTGGCAGCAATAAAAACCGGGCGGTTTCCCCACATTGAGCGAATAGCTTCAGCCTGCTCAATAATCGTGGCCGATAAATTGACTTCAAATTTCAGATTGCCCACAGCATGCACTTTATCTCTATCCGCACCGAGTTCAATAAAGCGCTCACGATCCTGCTGGGCTTGTGCGGCAATCACTGAAAAGCTTTGCAGGGTTTCTCGTGTTAAAGAAGGTATTCGCTGATAACCTTTTAATGAGCGTGCTGACATTCTTGCGTTGGCCAGCACCAGTGGAATATTTTGTTTATGACAATGATGGATAAGGTTTGGCCATAACTCTGTTTCCATAATTACGCCAAATGCAGGCTGAATAGCTTGTATAAAGCGACGCATAATGAGCGGCAAGTCATAAGGTAAATAACAGTGCAGAACATCATCGGTATATAAAGCTTTTACGCGGGCGCTGCCTGTCGGGGTCATTGTGGTAATCAGTATTTGATGTTCAGGGTATGTCGATTTGATTGCAGTGACCAAAGGTCGACAGGCCTCAACTTCACCCATAGAAACAGCATGAACCCAGATAAGTGGCTTACTTTTGTCAATGCTTGGCAGAGTGATAGCAAATCGCTCATCCCAACGTTTGAAGTAGGCGCTGGCTTTTGTGCCGCGCCACAATAGACGCAGCAGGATAAAAGGTACAGCTAACGTAAAAACGATATTATAAAAAACTCTCAAATCAGACTCATAATGCAGCGAAAAGTAAGCAGGAATGATAGCATAGGCGCTACTTTGTGAAAGCAACAGAGCCTGAATGAACATTTTCCAGAAACAATTTTTGCACCCTCGCTATTGGCTGAGCTGGCTTGGGCTGTTACTCATGCGATTATCGGTCTATTTGCCTGCTAAATTACAGTACCGCATAGGCATGTTGCTTGGGCATATATTGCAACCCTTTATGCGTTCCAGAGCAAAAGTGGTGCGAAGAAACTTAGAGCTCTGCTTTCCTGAAATGAGCCAAGAACAGCGAGAAGTCTTGGTGAAAACAGTGCTGAAGAATACTGGCATGATGATGATCGAAACCGCTGTGAGCTGGTGGGCATCTGATAAACAACTTCATCGACGCGTGACTTACGAAGGGCTGGAACATTTAGAAGCTGCAAAACAAAAAGGCAAAGGTGTCATTTTGTTAACCGGGCATTTCACCAGTATGGAGATTGGAGGCCGTTTGATCATGCTACAAACGCCGGCTTACGTCATGTTCAGACACCTTAAGAATCCTTTGTTTAATGCCGTGATGATGCGTTCGCGAATTTACCATAGCGAGGGTATTGTGATGCGGGATGATGTCAGAGCTATGTTACGTGCATTACGCAAAAATAAAGTTGTCTGGTATGCGCCAGATCAAGATTTTGGCCCGAGAAATAGTATCTTTGCCAAGTTTTTTGGTGTGACTGCCGCGACTATTCCGGCCACGGCGCGAATGGTAAAAATGACGAAGGCAGAAGTGGTGCCATTCGTGCCTAAGCGTAATTCAGATGGCAGTTACCATATTCAAATTTTTCCAGCATGGGAAGCTTATCCATCTGGCGACGATATAGCTGATGCTCAACGTATTAATGATTGGCTCGAGTCGCAGATTCGACTCATGCCTGAACAATATTTTTGGCTACATCGCCGCTTTAAAACTCAACCCGATGGAAAAGGCCGTTTATACAAGAAGGTGCGATAATCAGAAACTGTAGCTTAGTATTAATGATTCAGCGCCAGGATTATTCTCACCGAGGTTAGCATTGGATAGATGATATAAACCTAAACCTAAGCGACTTTTATCACTAAACTGATAGGCAAGCTCGGCACCTGTTCTAAACTCAATATCGTAACCTAAATCTACCCCTCCACCTTGCTCATAAGCAGCTACAGCAAAGTGAGGCGTTAATATCCAGTTAGCGTTAAGGTAAAAATCATATCGGACTCCAGCATAGCCCCAATAACCCCCATCAGAAGTCAAGGTTGCCCCTAAAGTTGGAATCAAATTAAAAGCTGATTTTTGTGGGGCAAATCGATATTCAACACCCACCTCAGCAGCAGTATTATCATCGAAAACCTCAAAGGCACCGGCAGATAAAGCGATTTGTGATTCTTGTTCGGCAAATGATATTGAGGGGAGGGCTAAAGCCAATAAGATTGAGGCGCTACGAAGGTGTTTATTCATCGTTAGGTTCCATGCCAGAATTTAATAAAACCGCTTTATAACATGGGGTTTATTTGTGAGGCAATAAACCCAGCCATAAAAAAAGGCCACCGAAGGTGACCTTTTTTTGAGTCTGCAAAGCAGCCAACAATTAACGTTTTGAGAATTGTGGACGTTTACGTGCTTTGTGAAGACCAATTTTCTTACGTTCAACGGCACGAGCATCACGAGTGATAAAGCCTGCTTTACGTAATTCAGATTTTAATTCACTGTCGTATTCGACTAATGCGCGGCTGATACCGTGACGAATTGCACCAGCTTGACCATTATTACCACCGCCACGAACGGTGATTTTCAGGTCAAATTTTTCAAGCATGTCAACTAGCTCTAAAGGCTGACGAACAACCATGCGAGAAGTTTCACGACCGAAATAATCTTCAAGTGTGCGAGTGTTAATTGAAATGTTGCCGCTGCCTGGTTTCAGGAATACACGAGCTGTTGAGCTTTTGCGGCGACCTGTAGCGTAGTATGAATCTGCCATGACGATATCCGATTAGATTTCCAGCACTTTAGGCTGTTGAGCTGTATGAGGGTGTTCTGCGCCAGCGTAAACTTTCAGTTTGCCGAACATTGCGCGACCCAGCGGGTTTTTAGGAAGCATACCTTTGACAGCCGTCTGGATAACACGCTCAGGCGCTTTGTCGAGTTGTTTTTCCAGCGAGATAGACTTGATACCACCGATATGACCTGTGTGGTGATAATAAATTTTATCTTTCATTTTGTTACCAGTAACACGCAGTTTTTCAGCGTTGATAACAACAATGTAATCGCCAGTGTCGACATGGGGTGTGTAGATAGCTTTATGCTTTCCACGTAAACGACGTGCGATTTCAGTAGCCATACGGCCTAATGTTTTGCCGTCAGCATCAATAACGAACCAGTCACGACGAACTTCTGCTGGTTTTGCACTTATGGTTTTCATCCGCGAGTTGCTCCTGATAATTACGCAGGCGGGCTAAATAAAGAGGGAGAATATTACGCACTATGAAAAAAGCTGTCAACCTTATTTAAGTAAACAACCAAAACAATATTGCGCCAAGCACCAAACGATATATGACGAATGGCCACATCCCTATACGGTCAAGCATTTTTAGAAACAAGAAAATGCATAGATAGGCGCTAACGGCAGAAAATAATGCGCCAGCACTTAAAGCGAACCAGTCTATCACAAGTTGTGATTCAATAAGTTCAATAATTTTTAAACCACCGGCAAGCACGATAACCGGAATGGATAAAAGGAAGGAAAAACGGGCAGCCGCTTCACGTGTTAGACCTAGCATCAAGCCTGCTGTAATCGTTATGCCTGAACGTGATGTGCCCGGAATCAGCGCAACCGCTTGAGCAATACCTATAAATAGAACATCAAACCAATTCAGCCGACTTTCATTACGAATGCGTTTACCTTGCCAGTCTGCCCAGCCCAGCAACAGACCAAAAACGATAGTGGTAGTCGCAATGACCAGCGGACTGCGAAGACTAGTTTCAACCAGGTCACCTAAAAACAAGCCAGCCAAGCCAACGGGAATTGTGCCAAACAGTACTGCCCAGGCTAATTTACTATCACCGACGGTCTGTTTTTGCGCAACGGAGTGACACCAGTCAGCGATAAGCGTTTTTATTGTGCTACGGAAATAAATAATAACAGCCGTTAACGTACCGACATGGACTGCGACATCAAAGGCGAGTCCTTGATCCTGCCAGTTAGCAATAATGGGTAAAAGAATGAGGTGAGCAGAGCTGGATATGGGCAAAAATTCAGTCAGGCCTTGTAATAAGGCCAAGGCGATAATATGTAACAAATCCATAGTAAAAACAGTCGTCCGAAGCTTACTTTAATAAAAGGCTTAATTTATGTGGGTCATATTATAGTCGCGCCCGTGTTAAAATTGCCGATCTTAAACATCACTCTTACTTTAGAAAGAGGCTTATCTGTCAACATGTCTAACCGAATTCGCGAGATTCCGTACAACTATACCTCATTTTCTGATCGTGAAATCGTCATTCGTTTCCTAGGGGAACCAATGTGGGAGGTTTTGCAGCAGCTTCGCGGGCAGCGCAAAACTGGCCGCTCAGCGAAAATGCTGTTTGAAGTATTAGGCGATATGTGGGTTATTCAACGTAATCCATTTATCCAAGACGATTTAGTCGAAAACCAAAAACGTTGGGGCTCACTTCGTCATGCTTTACATCACCGACTGGATCAAATTCGCATCCGTGCTGAAGAAAATAATAATGACCTTGCTTTGCAACTGGAAAAAAATGCGCGTCAGGCTGTAGAACGGTTTGAACGTAACTTATTAAGCACTGCGGAACGCAGAAAAATGGTGATGCGTCGTTTATCTAAAACGACAAAAAAACACAATATTCAGTTTGATGGTCTGGCGCGTGTTTCACACGTGACCGATGCGACTGACTGGCGCGTAGAGTATCCACTGGCGGTGGTGACACCTGACTCTGAAGAAGAGATGGCAAAAATCATTGCTGCCTGTATCGACTTGGGATTAACGGTTATTCCTCGTGGTGGTGGTACTGGTTATACCGGTGGTGCTATTCCTTTAACGGCTGAAAGTGTGGTGGTTAACACTGAAAAACTGGAAGGTTTGGGCGATGTTATTTATCGCCATATTCCAGGTCGTGAAGAAAAAGTCCCTACTGTTCGAGCTGAAGCTGGCGTAGTCACCCGCCGCGTTTCTGACTTAGCTGATCGCAGTGGCTTAGTGTTTGCTGTGGATCCAACATCGCAAGATGCTTCTACCATCGGTGGTAACGTCGCGATGAATGCCGGCGGTAAAAAAGCCGTGATGTGGGGAACTGCTCTCGATAACCTGCTCTCATGGAGAATGGTGACGCCGGATGCGACCTGGATGGAAGTCGAACGGCTTAATCATAATCTGAGCAAAATTCATGATATCGAGTTCGCTGAATTCAAGGTGACGCGTTTTCAACCGGATGGTCAAACCATTATTGGTGAGCCTGAAGTGATGAGAATTCCTGCCAAAGAACTTCGCAAAATTGGTTTAGGAAAAGACGTCACCAATAAATTCCTTGGTGGTTTGCCTGGCATACAAAAAGAAGGCTGTGATGGTTTGATCACCTCTTCGGTCTTTGTGCTGCATCGTATGCCTGACTATATCCGCACAGTCTGTCTTGAGTTTTTTGGTAATGATCTAAGTAAAGCTGTACCGGCCATTGTTGAAACCAAAGACTATCTGGACAATAACAAAAACGTGTTACTGGCCGGGATGGAACATCTTGATGAGCGTTATGTGAAAGCGGTTGATTATTCAACTAAAGCACCGCGTTCAGTGGCGCCTAAGATGGTATTGCTCATCGATGTGGTAGGTGATGATGAGGATGCGGTAGCAGAAGCGTGTTCTGAAGTAGTTCGCCTCGCCAATGCGCGTGATGGCGAAGGTTTTGTAGCTGTCAGTCCTGAAGCTCGCAAACGCTTCTGGGCAGATCGTTCACGTACAGCGGCAATTGCACGGCATACTAATGCCTTCAAAATTAATGAAGACGTGGTTATTCCGCTGGATCGCTTGTCTGAATATAACGATGGTATTGAACGTATTAATATTGTTCAGTCCACACGCAATAAACTGAAAACAGCAAAAGCCGTAAAAACCTATTTAGGCTCAAATCCGAAAGAGTTGAAAGAGTGCGGCAATAAAGATCTGGGTGAAAGTGCTGAGAACAATGCCATCGTCAATTCCAAAAACGAAGCAGCATGTCAGCATGTTGATGTAGTCATGGCTCGCTGGCAGAAAATTTTAGATAGCCTTGATAAACCGGCTAAAGACTTGGCCGATTTGCTATCTGATACAGCGACAGCAAATATCATCGAAGGTGATACTTTATTTAATGTATTGCAGCGTCGGGATTTGCGTATTTCGTATCGTGATGAAATGGAAAAACCGCTTAAAGAGTTATTCCAGGGACAAGCGCTGAGTGTACTAAGAAATAAACTAGACAGTATTCATAAAGAAAACCGTTCAGGCCGTTTGTTTGTCGCCACACATATGCATGCCGGTGACGGTAATGTTCACACCAACATTCCTGTCAATTCTAATGACTATGAAATGATGCATGATGCGGAAGGCATTGTGGATGAAGTGATGGCATTAGCTGCGCGTCTTGGCGGTGTTATTTCCGGTGAACATGGTATTGGTCTGACCAAGATGCAGTATCTGGACAAAGCTACCATTGATGCTTTTGCCGGATACAAACAGAAAGTAGATCCTAATGGTCACTTCAATGCTGGTAAGTTATTAGCTGGCTCTGGACTGGATAACGCTTATACACCGTCATTACGTCTGTTAGAGCAGGAAGCGCTGATTCTTGAACAAAGTGATCTGGGTGACATTAATAATGACATTAAAGACTGTCTGAGATGTGGTAAGTGTAAACCTGAATGTACAACACACGTACCTCGTGCCAACTTACTGTACTCGCCGCGTAATAAAATTCTTGGTACCGGCTTGATTATTGAAGCTTTCTTGTACGAAGAACAAACACGTCGTGGCATTTCAGTTCGTCACTTTGAAGAGATGAATGATGTCGCGGATCACTGTACCGTGTGTCATCGCTGTTTGAATCCATGCCCGGTCAATATCGATTTTGGTGATGTCAGTATCAAACTGCGTGAAGTCCTTAAAAAACAAGGCAAACGTCGTCCAAATATTGGTACCTGGACATCAATGGCTTACCTGAATGCGACTGATCCGCTGACGATAAAAATCATGCGTAAAACCATGATTGAATGGGGATATCAGGCACAGAAAATGGCGCATGGTGTCGCTAAAACATTGGGGGTATTGGGTAGTAAGAAAAAACGACCTATGCCTACGACCGGTAGAACGCCGATTCGTGAGCAAGTCGTTCATTTCATAAAAAAACCAATGCCAACAGGTTTACCTACGCAAACCACTCGTGCCATGTTGGGAGTGGAAGATGAGAAGATGATTCCGATTCTGCGTGATCCGAAAAAGGTCAATGATGAATCAGATGCGGTTTTCTATTTCCCCGGCTGTGGTTCTGAACGTTTGTTTAGTCAGGTAGGGTTGGCAACATTAGCCATGCTCTATGAAGTGGGCACTGAAACTGTATTGCCGCCAGGCTATTTGTGCTGTGGTTATCCGCAGGCGTCCACTGGCGATCAGGAAAAAGCGACATCGATTTCGACATCTAATCAGGTGTTATTCCATCGTTTGGCTAACACGCTGAATTATATGGATATTAAGACGGTTATCGTATCTTGTGGTACCTGTATGGATCAGCTGTTGAAGTATCAGTTTGAAGCGATCTTCCCTGGCTGTCGTCTTTTGGATATACATGAATATCTGATGGAAAAAGGCGTGAGGCTGGAAGGTGTGGAAGGGGTTCAATATATGTACCATGACCCATGTCATACACCGATGAAGACCTATCAACCAACCTCAGTGGCCAGTACATTGATGGGTCAGGAAGTGGCATTAAATGATCGTTGCTGTGGTGAAGCTGGTTCATTTGCTGTGGCGCGTCCAGATATTGCGACCCAAGTGCGTTTCCGTAAAGAAGAGGAAATCACCAAAGGGATTCAGGATCTGACTGGTCAGAATAAAGCGAAAAATGGCAATGTGAAAATGCTGACATCATGCCCAGCTTGTCAACAAGGCTTGAGCCGTTATAGCGAAGATACTGGAATTGATACCGACTACATCGTGGTTGAAATTGCCAAACACCTGAAAGGGGATAACTGGCATAAAGACTTTATCGATAGTGTCAAACAAGGTGGTATTGAGCGCGTCTTACTCTAGTCTGATGACGTAAAAGCCATAAAAAAAGGGAGCTTTAGCTCCCTTTTTTTGTTTTAGTGGTTCTATGTATTAAAGGACTGTTAATGGTTCACCTTCAAATACCACGCCATCCCAACCGGTCTTCATAAAATGACGAATATTTTGATGATCATCACCTTCTGGATTAGCTAATACATCCTCACGATAGTACTTACCAAAGCAAGCTAATGTTTCATCAACGCTAAGCGAATGTATTTTGCCAAAGCCAAGAATTTTACATGAGCCATTATTTTGTCCGGCTTCATTCGTGGTACCGCCGTTTTTAAATGCGGTAGGGGTAAAGTCGTAATAAGCCTCTATGACGGACATAGTATCGTCAAATTCTATGTTTTCAGGGTGTGTTTTTAATTGCGTTAAAAAATCCTGCAATTCCATTTTATCTCCATTAGTCATCATAAAATTGAGTGAAAATTTCTACTACTTTGTGTTCAGTTCTAAATTGATTAACGTCAGCATCCATATCTTCATAACCAAGTGCTATGCCTGAAAGAATAAAGCATCCTTAGTTGGACTCCTTTATTCGATATATACAGGCTAATAAAGTCAGACCAATAACGAATAACATGACTTGTAACCAAAGCCGGCCCCAGACTGCTCCAATAGAAATAGCAAAGGACAGAATTATGATCAAATAGACCTTCTTTTTTACATCACGACGCATGCTATGAGTTTGCTGCCACTGTCTTAATGGCGGGCCGAACCATTTGTGGTTGAGGAGCATTTGATGAAACCGAGGAGAACTTTCAGCAAAACATGCCAATGCTAATATGAGAAAAATCGTGGTTGGCATCAATGGCAGAATAACGCCAATGATGCCTAGGGCGACAAACATCCAGCCTAGGCAAATTAAAACAAGATGTTTGATACGTGTCCTCATACGATAGGTTTAGGCTCTCGACATAAATTTACCTGTGTCGGTATTGACCCTAATGACTTCTCCGTTTTCAATATATTCTGGCACTTGAACTTCTATGCCTGTCGATAATGTTGCCGGTTTTGTACGTGCGGCAGCCGTAGCGCCCTTGATACCTGGCGATGTCTCCACAATAGTCAAAGAGACCGCGGCTGGCAACTCAATAGCCACAAGTTGCTGTTCCAATAAAACGGCGACGATATTATCTAAGCCGTCATGGATATAACCCAGAGTGTCTTCAATGTCAGAGGCATTGATAGCGTACTGCTCAAAGCTTTCATTATTCATAAAGACGTAACTGTCACCGTCCTGATAGGAAAATTGCACTAACTGACGTTCACAGTCCACTTCTTTTAGAAAATCTTCACCTTTAAACGACTCATCACGTTTCTGTCTGGTTTTGAGATGATTAAACCGAATTTTATACAGTGTTGATGCGCCGCGTGATGATGGGTTGCGAATATCAATGTCTTTAACAACATAAGGTTCGTCAGCAACAACGACCACCATTCCTTTCTTTAATTCGCTCGCTTTTGGCATAGTTTCTTAGATAGTATGTAGTGAAATGAATATATGATTATACGTCAATGAGATTAGCAATAATATTGGATAAAGCATTTACAACTAATGTAAAAGTACTGTAATTTTTGTTGTGTACAACTAAAATAAATTAAAGGTGTTATCGATTGAGCTCATTGCTGATTAGAAGATTATCGGTTTCAGCTACCAAGCTGGCAAAGCATTTTCGTATATCAATTCGAGCAGCAGTCATACTCTTTTTTCTATTTGCTACCGTAGTTACAGCTTCAGTGGCAGTCAGCCTACAGTATTTCTTTAGTAAGAAATTAGCTGCTGAATCAACGCTACAGATTTATGAAAAAACGGCTAAGAATATTCAAACCCGTATTGACGATATAGATAAGAGTGCCAGTTACACGGTTAAACTATTATCCCAAACGATATCGTTGTCTAATTTATCTCAGATAACAGCCGATAAAAGACAGCTTTTAGCCGATGCATTGCTAACTAATTCGCTATCCAGTTCACTCCATATTGGTTTTAATAATGGTGATTATTATGAGATAAGCAATCTAAAAATCTCTCCAGCTCTACGACGCAATTTAGAAGCAACAACTGAAGATAGTTGGGTGGTTAGCAAAGTATCAGGCCAGGGAAAATCACGTAAAAAGACAGTTCAGTATTACGATGATAATTTTAAGTTAAGAACAACGGTAACGGAGCCGACAAAATTTGATCCACGAAATCGGCCCTGGTTTCTCAATAGTTCGAGTGAAAAAGTTCATAAATCTTCACCCCATTTATTTCAGATAACGCAGATTGCAGGCAATACCTACTCCATAAAATTAGCAAAAAATAACACTGTTATTGCGCTGGATATTACCCGGGCAGCATTAGATAAGTTTCTGAAAAAGCAGGTCGATGATACTTCAACCGAAATTTATCTATATCAAAAAAATGGCGAGTTAATCGCCAGCAATAATGTGTTAAGTCAAAAAGATACTTTGCCTGCTCCCCCGGCTTTTGAGATGACCGATGAACAAAAAGAGCTGGTGAAGGGGATACCTTATCTATTGGTGTCTAATGAGACTGACTGGGCACCCATTAATTTTTCGGCTTCAGGAACGCCCTATGGTTATGCCGTTGACACGCTGAACTATATTTCACAGATGACAGGTATAAAAATTCATTATGTAAATGGTTCTTCATGGCGAGTGATGGCTGAAATGTTTTTCAATCGTGACCTTGATGTGCTTCAGCCATTATTTGATGAGCCAACCAGGCGACTGTTTGGACGTTTAACAGCTCCTTTCCTCGATGTTACTTATGGCATTTTGACAGCCAAATCCTCAGAAAGAATTGATAACCTTGATGGGTTGAAAGGAAAGAAGGTAGCCATACCGGAAGGCTGGCTTTTAGCCAGTAAACTGGAAGAACAATTACCAGAGACACAAATTATTCAGGTATCTAATGTCAGAGGTATGTTCGATGCAGTAGAGACCGGTAAGGCTGATGCAGCTATCGATACCATGGCGGTGCTGACTTATACCGTAAAACAGTTCTTTATTGATGATGTCAATATCACACCTGTCCGGAATTTTGATGATGTAGAACTACCCACACAATTACATTTTATGTTGCACAGGTCGGATGAAAAATTGACGGCGCTGTTCAATGAGGCCTTATCGAAATTAGGTCCCGAGTATATTGAGGCTATGGATGATAAGTGGTTAAGGAGTAATCGCGAAAGGAACTATCAATTAGGCGCGGTACCCTACCAGAAACTACTGCAAATGGCGCAGCATGATTTGCCAAGCGGGTTGAACATTATAGATATCGGTGACAAATCATACTTTGTTTATATGAAGGTATTTTCACTTTATAACGATAAAACCGATATTTTGGCTATTCTCGCCCCAGTCGATACGATTTTTGCTTCGGCAATATCGAGGGTTAAAACATCCATTTTATTGAGTGCATTAGCACTTTTGTGTTTGCTGCCTCTGTCCTGGTTATTAGCGAATCCTTTTGTCGGTCCAGTCAGGCGGCTAGCCGAAGAAAGTAGAAAAATCACTCAAAGAGACTATACCAACGTCACCAAAGTGAGTACTAAGATCATTGAGTTAAAAGGATTGGTTAACTCAATGATGGACATGTCCAAGTCCATTCAAAAGCATGAAAAGGCACAACAAGACTTATTGGATGCCATGATAAAAGTGATTGCTCAGGCTATCGATGACAAGTCACCTCATACCGCGGGACATTGTGAGCGCGTTCCTGAGCTGGCCTTTATGCTAATGCATGAGGTAGAAAAATCTGAGTCTGGCAGCTTTAAAAACTTTCACTTTAATTCACCAGAAGAATGGCGAGAGTTTCAGGTTGCGGCCTGGCTTCATGACTGCGGTAAAATCACCACGCCTGAGCATATCATTGATAAGGGCACTAAATTAGAATCGCTTTACAATCGTATTCATGAAATAAGGATGCGCTTTGAAGTGCTATGGCGTGATGCTGAGATTGAATTTCTGCTGAGTAAGTTATCTTCTGATAACCCTGATGTTGATGAAGAAAAACCACTTTTAGTTAAGCAGCAAAAGCAACGGCAGTTGCAAGATGACTTTGCCTTTATTGCCAGAGCAAATATTGGCGGTGAGTTTATGAGTGATGAAGATATTGCCCGACTGGAGCAATTATCAAAACGAACTTGGCAGCGATTTTTTGATGATCGGCAGGGGTTATCTCATATAGAGCTAAATCGTTATAACGCACAAGCACAACCACTACCTGCGACAGAATATTTACTGGCAGATAAAAAAGAACATATTATCGAGCGCGTAAACGGAACAGAATTTGACGAAAAATTTGGTATCAAGATGACGGTGCCAGAGAGTCTGTATAACTTAGGTGAGCTTTATAATCTGTCGATAAAAAAAGGCACACTGACAGCGGAAGACCGTTTCAAAATTAATGAACATATTATCAGCACGATAAAAATGCTTGAGAGTCTGCCACTTCCTAAGGAATTACAGCGTGTTCCTCGTTATGCATCAACTCACCATGAAACGGCTTTAGGGACTGGGTACCCAAGACAGTTGATGGGAAACGAACTCTCTATTCCGGAGCGGGTGATGGTACTTGCTGACATCTATGAAGCACTGACCGCAGCGGATAGACCCTATAAAAAAGCCATGCCTATTAGTCAGGCTCTTAGCATATTAAATGAGATGAAAGAGACCGGACACATTGATCCTGAGGTGTTTAAATTATTCCTTAAGTCAGGTGTGTATTTGCAGTATGCGAAACGATTCTTACCGGCCCAACAAATCGATAAAGTGGATGTCAGCCAATATCTGAATGATGACTAAACAGCGGTTTAGACGGAATTAGACTAAAATGGTCTGATTCGTTTAAACAAAGAAGATGTAGTTATGGCAATTCAGTGGTATCCCGGCCACATGCACAAGGCCAGTAAAGAGATGAAAGAGATCTTGCCACAGGTCGATTTAATCATCGAAGTACTGGACGCCAGAATCCCTTTCAGTAGTCAGAATCCTATGCTGGCAGAGATTCGTAAGGACAAACCCTGTATTAAGTTATTGAACAAATATGATCTGGCTGATGTCGTGTTGACAGAACGTTGGCAACAGCATTTTGAGCAAGAAAGCCATACAAAAACACTGACGATGGTAGCTCAGCAAAATGAAGGTATCGCTGATTTACTCGCCCTGTGTCGAAAAATGGTTCCGTCTAAAGCGGAGGCGGGAAGACCGATTAACACGATGATTATGGGGATTCCGAATGTCGGGAAATCCACATTAATTAACAGTCTTGCTGGTCGCCAAATAGCAAAAACAGGCAATGAGCCAGCTATTACCAAAATGCAACAACGTATCAGACTTGAACAAGGCGTTGTCTTGCATGATACCCCAGGCGTGCTATGGCCAAATCTGGAGAACCCTCATGGTGGTTATCGTTTAGCCGTGACGGGTGCGATAAAAGAAACGGCAATTGATAATGATGATATTGCCTTATATGCCGTTGAGTATTTGATGCAAGCTTATCCTGAACAGTTAAAAGACCGCTTCGGCCTGGATACCTTAACTGAATATCCGTTCGAAAATATGGAAGCTATCGGAATCAAACGGGGCTGCTTAAGGTCTGGTGCTAAGGTGGATTTGGATCGTACCGCTAAAATCATTCTGACCGAGGTCCGGGCGGGTATGCTGGGAAGGGTAACCTGGGAGACGCCTGAAATGATAGAAGCAGAATGGCAACAGGTTCTAATTGCCCGAGAAGAAAAAGCAGCAAAAAAGGCTGAGCGAAAAAAGAACAGAAAGAAGAAGTAAGAACTTAAATAGATTCATTAAGTGTTAATGACAGGAGGTTTGCCAATGGTTCGTTTCATCATACTTATATTAGTTTTGTCTGCACTGACAGCGTGTAGTTATATGTCGCCAACCATTAAACCGCCGACAGAAGATTTGTCTCTTAAGCAGGTCGCCGAGAATATTGAGTTATATAAAGGTAAAACGGTTCGTTGGGGAGGCAAAATTATTGCTGTTGAGAATAATGAACAGCAATCAGAAATACTGGTTGTTCAGTTTCCACTGAACCGTGTAGGCCGACCTGATGAAAGCAATGACAGTGACGGTCGTTTTTTTATTCGTAGTGCAGACTTTCTTGACCCTGAAGTCTACAAAAAAGATAGCTTCGTTACAGTATTAGGTGAAGTTGTTGATCACAAATCTATTACTGTCGATCAAAAGCAATTAACTCTGCCCGTTATTCAGTTGATTAAAGATCAACGCTGGCCAGCAAATAATCCGGTGTCTGGTCTTCCCTATAATCCTAAACATGACTGGCCATTTGTAGGCTACGGTTATTACGGTACGGGATCTTATTCTCCTTAAAGCTACTCCCCAAAACTTTACATTATTTTAAATAAGAATGATTTGCATTTAGATTTAAATGTATTTATACTCATCTCCACATTGTTAGCGGGAGGTGAGTATGAAAACAGCTCAATTTAATACGCAAGGACGACATAGCATTCATCTGGCTTTTGATGAAAATAAGTTAGAGACATTGATACGTGAAGGCAAGCTTCATGCTGCTGATTTTAATTGTCTTGATAGAAGCTCAAAGAAAACGGTCTGGAATATGCTGCTTTCTACAGCAGCAAGGAAATTAAAGTCATGAATATGCCACTAAAACGTCCGGAGTGGCAGCGAGAATGTTTGCTGGCAGCGATTAAAGAGTTGGTGGTTTATTATCAACTCAATCCCTCAGCATGTCTGGCATTACAAATCAGTCGTAATTACCGCTTATTAATCACTCAAGATGATCGTCTTACCATCAAAACACTTTGGCAGTCCTATGCCAAAAGCTGGTGGGATGTTTATTGCCGACATCGAAATCTGAAACAGCGAACAGCGTTTTACCTTATTTAATTATTCAAACGGAGTCACCATGGCGAGCAGAGCATGTAAACCAGAAACGATATATGAATCCAAAACCGTAGATATCCAGCATTGTCCGGATTGTAAGATGATGCATCTTACAATGGGGTCGATCACGGTAAGAATGAGTGAACATCACTTTACTCAATTTGCTCATGATATAAGCAGAGGTTTGTTTGAGTTAAATTCAACTCATTCATCACAGCCCAGTCTTCGTGTCATGATGTAGTCCTGGTTTTATATATGAATATTTCCTTATGAATATATGAAAAATACCTAAAACTAAGTGATAGTGATTCGCAATCTGGGTATACTTTCTCTTGTTTTTACGATTGAAAACAGGAAGAGAGAGTATGCAAAAATACAAAAAATCACTTTTGGCGAGTGCCTTGATGACTTTAATGGCATCAGCACAGGCAGCTACGCCGACAAATGAAGAAATCTGGCAGTTGTTACAAGAAATGAAACAACAGCTGAATGAAGTTAAACAACAAAACGCAGAACTGAAAACAGAAAATCAAACACTTAAACAGCAAGTCGTTGCCACACAAGCTAAAGCTGAACAGGCAAATGAAACGGCTGAAGCATTAGCTGTGGCAACAGAAGAAGCCGTAAAAGCCTCTGCTGCCCAAGAAAGTAAGACGTCTATCGGTGGCTATGGAGAGCTGCACTACAATAATTTACAGAATCAGGGTAGTGGCGCTGATAAGGATGAAATTGACTTTCATCGCTTTGTCTTATTTTTTAATCATGAGTTTAATGATCGACTTCGCCTATTTTCAGAGTTGGAGTTAGAGCACTCCATCTCTGGTGAAGGTCAAAACGGTGAAGTTGAGCTTGAGCAAGCCTATATTCAATACGACTTTAATGATAAGCATCGCGTTAATGCAGGTTTATTCCTTATCCCCATTGGTTTATTGAATGAAACGCATGAGCCAAATACTTTTTATGGTGTAGAACGCAATAATGTTGAGAAAAACATCATTCCTACGACCTGGTGGGAAGGCGGTGTGATGTTTAGTGGGGAGTTGGCACCGGGTTTTTCTTATGATGCCGCAATGACTTCTGGCTTAAATACTTCGGCTAGCAAGGATTACTCTGTTCGTAGTGGTCGCCAAAAAGTATCTGAAGCCGATGCCAGTGATTTTGCATACACAGGCAGACTGAAGTGGACGGCTATTCCCGGTGTTGAAGTTGCCACCTCATTGCAATATCAGGAAGATGTGACACAGGGTAATGATCACGATGCAGGCAGTGCTGTGTTGTGGGAAGCGCATACGGCTATTCAACAAGGAAAATTTGGTTTCCGTGCTCTATATGCAACATGGCATTTAGAAGGTGACGGGCCTAAATCGGTAGGCGCAGATAAGCAGATGGGCTGGTATCTAGAACCTTCTTATAAACTGACCGATGCGATTGGTATCTTCACACGCTATAGCTTATGGGATAACCAGGCGGGTAGCTCTGTTGACTCAGAAGTACGTTCATGGGATTTAGGTGTGAACTGGTGGTTAGACCCACAGGTGGTCGTCAAATTTGATTATCAGGATCAGGATGCTGAGAATGAAAACGATGAATTTGATGGCTTTAATATCGGTCTGGGTTATCAGTTTTAATGGATGAGTGAAGTTGGCGTGGTGGGTAGTTATAAGATGAAGATAGTCGTTTCTGGTTTGCAAGTCGTTTTTTTATGTTCAATCATACTACTCACCGCGACGGCATCCCATGCTCGTGGGGTTTATCAAACCAATGATGCTTTCTTAGCAGAGGTGTTTAACGGAACGCTTCCACAAAGTGATGTTGTCTGGATGAAAGGCGATGTCCGACAAACTGTTGTAGATATTCTTGGTCACCCTTATGCCGGTTTACGTATTCGGTATTGGCGGGATGGGCAACGAAGCGTCTGGATACTTGAGGAAATTGGTAAAGAGGAGCCAATTACTTTTGGTGTGGTTATTAACGACCATCGAGTAGAGCAGGTGAAAGTCCTGGCTTATCGTGAGAGTCGGGGAGGAGAAGTGAAATACCCGGCATTCACCCAACAATTTCAACATGTCGGATTGGTTGATAATAGCTTGGATAAACATATTGATGGCATTACCGGAGCTACCTTATCTGTAAGGGCTATGACGAATGTCGTTAGGCTGGCATTATATCTGGATTCATATATTAGCCAGAGTTGATCCATGAGCCGCAAATTGCGCAGTTTTCATCGAGTTATTGGCGCTATCTTAGCCAGTTTTTTATTAATGTTTGCTATTACTGGGGTAGCGCTCAATCATTCCAGTCAGCTCAAGCTTGATAAGCGTTATGTCAATTGGGACTGGCTGATGTCTCAGTATGGCATGGGAGAGGTCAAACCCGACATTGCTTTTTTGATCGATAATAAAATTTTTTCCCAATTTGGTAATCAGCTTTTTCTTGATGCAACGCCATTGATACATATTGAACGTCCCTTATTAGGCGGGATTGCACTTGAAGATATTATTGTTTTAACTACCGACGATGCATTAATTCTATTTACCCGTGAGGGTGAGTTTATTGAAAAAATGGGGGCTGAAGCTGGTATTCCGGCACCGATCCAAAATATTGGTCTCTATCATGGTGAGCCGGTTTTACAGACTCGCCAATCTATGTGGCGCAGTAATTTTATGTTGGACACATGGGAACCGATTTCATTACAAGGCGTCTCATGGAGTATGCCGCATCCTTTGCCTCAGTCAGTAAATACCGAGCTCAAACAGTTTTTTTATGGTAAAGGTATCAGTATTCAGCAACTTCTTCTCGATATACACAATGGCCATATTCTCGGCGCGATAGGTATTTGGCTGATTGATGCACTAAGTGTTCTTATTATTTTCTTATCTTTATCTGGATTATGGATGTGGGCTAGACGACTGGGGTAGTTTCTTGTCATGATGGCTTTAACAAAGGAGCGTAATACACGATGAGAGAGGCAGATTTCCCTTATTTGCCAAAGGACTTTATTCAGACTGCTGAAGGTCTTATCTTTGCTGTGGTCAGCTATCATCCCCATCAACAAAAAATTGGTTGTTTTCTGCGTTATATCGAAAATCAAGGTCAATGGCAGAAAATCGATACTGAGCAAGCCAATCGTTTATTAGCCCGTCATTATCCTAAATATCTTTTTAAATCGTTGCAGTTTGATGCTGAGTTTCATGCGGTAAAACCTGAGGATGTTGAAATTCATCATCAACCAGAACAGCATTTAAGGTCTGTTCTTGCTCGTTCTGCCAATGATGAAATTGAGGAAAAATGCCAGCGTTTAATCGCTATTCTTACCAAATATGGAGTGAATATTGATTCGCTGGGTCTGACAGGATCAATGTTGATTGGTCAGCAAAAGAAAGGCTCAGATATCGATTTGGTTGTATATGGGCGTGAGGCTTTTCGTCAAACTCGTCAGGCAGTGAAACAAGCCGTTGCGGAGCAGCAACTGACGGCGCTTGATCTGTCACTTATGCAAGATAATTTTCAACGACGCGGTGGCGAGCTTAATTTTGAAGAATTTGCCTGGCATGAAGCGCGTAAATATAACAAGGCAGCGATTGATGGTACCAAGTTTGATATTGGTATGGTCAGTTTGCTGGAAGAGCTGGTAGTCGATCACCGTCATTATATCAAGCAAGGAATTTCTACCTTAAAAGCCGTGGTGATTGATGATCAGCAAGCATTTGATTTCCCCGCCCGTTACCTGATTGATAATGAAATGACGCCGGAAGTCATTTCATTTACCCATACTTATGTTGGTCAGGCACAAGCGGGAGAGATCATTGAGGTAGCAGGGGCGGTAGAGTGTGATTCGGCATCAGGACAACGTCGTTTAGTTGTGGGATCAACCCGCGAAGCTATTGGTGAATATATAAAGGTGTGTAGAGACTTATGAAAGAAGTAGATAATCCTGCAGTAGCAGATATCGGTGTCGTCGGACTTGCCGTAATGGGACAGAACCTTGTTTTAAATATGAATGACAAGGGCTTCAAGGTTTCGGTATTCAATCGTACGACGAGCAAAGTCGATGACTTTATTAACGGACCAGCGAAAGACACCAACATTATCGGTTGTCATGATCTGAAAGGTTTTGTGAATAGTCTGAAGTTACCCCGACGCGTCATGTTAATGGTCAAAGCGGGTCCGGTGGTGGATGCATTTATTGAGCAATTGGTGCCGTATCTTGAGAAAGGCGACATTATTATTGATGGCGGCAACTCGTTATTTAACGATAGTGATAGAAGAACACAGGAGCTACGTCAGAAAGGTATTTTATTTATCGGTAGTGGTGTTTCCGGTGGCGAAGAAGGAGCGCGCCATGGACCGTCATTAATGCCTGGCGGCAATCATGCTGCTTGGTCAGCGATTAAGCCTATTTTTCAGGCCATTGCTGCACAAGTTGATGGTGAACCATGTTGTGACTGGGTTGGAAATGATGGTGCCGGACATTACGTCAAAATGGTCCATAACGGTATTGAATACGGTGACATGCAGCTTATTTGCGAAGCCTATCAGATGATGCGTGAAGGACTTGGCATGACTGGTGATGAAATACACCAGGTTTTTGCTGACTGGAATGAAGGTGTCCTGGATTCCTATTTGATTGAAATTACCCGAGATATCCTAGCAAAGCGTGATGAAGATGGTGAATTACTTGTTGACCATATCCTCGATACTGCAGGCCAAAAAGGTACGGGCAAATGGACAGGCATGAATGCGCTTGATCTGGGTATACCGTTAACCTTAATCGGTGAAGCCGTGTTCTCCCGTTGTTTATCGTCGTTAAAAGAGGAAAGGGTCAGAGCCTCTAAAGTGTTGCCAGCTTTAACGGGTAGTTTTGAGGGTGATAAAGCAGAAATGGTCACGGCTATCCGGGATGCGTTGTATGCATCAAAAATTATTTCCTACGCTCAAGGCTATATGTTGATGCGTGAAGCAGCCAAAATTTATGGTTGGGAGCTTAATTATGGCGGTATTGCCTTAATGTGGCGTGGCGGCTGTATTATTCGTAGTCAGTTTTTGGGCAAAATTCGTGATGCGTTTGATCTCAAGCCAGATTTACATAATTTACTATTGGATGATTTTTTCATCGAAGCAATCACAGAATCTCTTCCGGGATGGCGTAAGGCGGTAGCTACGGCAGTCAGTATCGGCGTTCCTGTACCAACATTTAGCAGTGCTCTTTCCTTTTATGATGGTTACCGGAGTGAACGCTTACCTGCGAATTTATTACAAGCACAACGTGATTATTTTGGTGCTCATACGTATGAAAGGATTGATAAACCACGTGGTGAGTTTTTCCATACCAATTGGACAGGACATGGCGGTGATGTTTCAGCATCAACCTATGATGTATAAATCAATTAAAAAAAGCGGTCATCAGACCGCTTTTTTTTGTAACTTAAAAGGGTTGTTTTAAGTCATTTTTCCGTTTTAGTGTGAACATTTGGTTTGGTTCTCCGACAATATAAATATGGCCGTCTTTGTCCACCGCAACGCCTTCAGGTTGTTTCATTATCGGCCAAAGATTAAATGGTCCGGTTTTTAATGACAGACTGGTGACTCTATCACCGCTTAAATTGATCATACTCAGCTCATCAGATGCTTCACTCAGTACTAGGAGAAAAGGTTTCTGTTCTACATAAAACAGACTAATGCCTGCAAAATCGTCAACATGTTTAGGTAATGAGTGATTAAGTTTTGCTACATCAATATCGGTTTCAGTATGTTGCAAGACATGATTTAAAATCTTTGGTGGCTCTTCCTGCAGAATAAAAAAACCATATTGGGGTGACCATACTACCCCTTCCATACCTCTGTTATTTTGCTCTATCCAGTTCATAGGTAAGCGTTCACTTTCCTCGTAACTTATATTTTTTGTTGTATCCGTGATGGAAAAAAAGACCAGTTGCTGCCTTCTTTCTTCTGACACAACGAAAGTATTGTTTCCCAGGTAATCAACGCTTTCGGTGTCAACAAAGTTTGATAAAGCAATACGACGGATAATGTCACCTTGTTTTGTCATTTCTATCAGCTGGGTTGGATTGTTCTGTACAGCAAATAAGTGATCGCTTTCGGGCTGATATGTCAGACCAGATAAGTTGTCATCAATGCCATGGATATTGATGGGGTGACCTACTTCATACTGAGAGTTTAGATCCCACAGTGCTGTATTTTTTATCTTAGCTTCAGTGCGGGTATAAGTGAGTAGCAAAATAGTACTGAAACACAATAGCGTGATGGTTAACCAGTGATTGAGAATGTGTTTTGATTTTTGCATGTTTTCTCCAGAGGAAACCAATATGCAAATGAGCTTAATTAGACAAGCTTAATCAAAGCTGAAAATAAAAAGGGAATGGAGTTTTAGGAATAAGAATGAGAGTGATAAACAAAAAAAAGGCGGAACAATATAGTTCCGCCAAATAAGCTGCTCATCGCGTTATTTATGATCAGCTTTCAACTTTGTCCTGCATAAGCTTTTTGCAGTAATAAATGATGATGATTGAGGCACCTATTAATAGAATAGAAGAAGCTATTCCAATAATTCGCCATGTATCAATATTCTTCATATCAAGAATCAGGTAGCGTGCTAAAGCAACAATTGCTATATACAGTGGTATCTTTATAGGTAACTCACCTGACTCGTAATAGACTGCTACCATCGTCAAAACTTCTAAGTAGATAAACATCAGTAACAAATCGGTGAGTGATACATAACTGTTGTCTATCATTATTTTTACTTCGATGCCGATAGCTACCATGGTGGCTATTGCTACTAATATCAGTCCTATGTCCTGTGCAAAAAGAAGTGATCGGCTTACCGAATTTTTAATTGGGTGCTGCATTGTTTTTTCTCCATTAAAAAAACACACCACACAAGAATGACTGTTTTTTAAACATGCTTTTGCAAGTTGTTTAAGAAGCAGAGATCCACATTTGTGTGAATTGTCATACTAGCGTGATGTAAAAAAAGTGTTTTGTCTTTGCGTCCAAAAAAAAGCAATTATTAGGGACTGAGAGACAAGTTTTTAAGAAGTTTGAGGAGAAATAGGAGGTAGGACTCACGCATCATAAACGAGCTATGATGCGTGATGAGCATTAGTTAATGGCGACGACCACCACCAGTTGGAATCAAAAGTAGCAGAGTACCTAAACCAATACTGCCGGCACCAAGCCAATCAGGCACATGATAACTTTCTTTTTCATCAATATGCAGCTCAATGACACCAAGATCTGCTTCATGGGTTTTCTTGGTAAATGGAATATCATCCATGACCAAACCTGCTGTACCAGCAGCAATAAATAAAATACCGAATAATTTAAGCAACATTTTCTATTCCTGTTTACTTGTTATGACCTGGTGCATTTTCGCTATTGCCCGGACCATTTGGATCGTGGCCAGGCGGCATGGCTTGATGTGGATGGAAGTGGTGACAGGCACTCAGAAATAATAATGCACTCAGGCTAAGCAACTTTAAAACATGAATAAGCATAGATTTCTCCACAATAAACATGCGTTCATACTAACATCAGCGATTGTTAAATGCTTGTGAAGAGTGCCTTAAGCGCGGGGATATCATCAATGGCTCACGGCATCAATGTATTGATGTGAACCTGTTTCAGGAGACTGCTGATAGCGATCTGATTCTATTAAGTACCGGGTTGCGCACCCATTCAGGGAAAAAAATACGCAAGTAAAAATTATCCAGTTCAGCGTTTTTAAAAAACGAACAGACATATCAGTAAATCCAATCATCATTAAAGATTAGATGCTATATCAATTGAGTTGGATTTACTGATAATTTTTTGAGAATCAAAGCGTAAAATTGATGAGGGTCGGTCTGTGTTGTGCTCAACTAACCTTTTTGTTTTAGCTCTTCTGATACTTGAATATACTGATCAAAGTTCTGAATATAGTCATCCATATTCATTTCCAGCATCTGACGGTATTCCTCCACAAAAAAGTCGATCGTTTCTTCTCTGGCATCCGCCATATCTTTACTCTGTGTCCAGCCTGATGCACTGAACCATGCGGTATAACGGGCTAAGCCGTACATGAATGAAGCACTGACTTCACCGGCTACAGAGCCTTTTTCCATCTGTTGATTAGCTAAACGAATAAAGGCGTCAGCACGATCAAAAAAGGCATTATCTCTCTCACTCATAAGGTTTCGCTTTTTATTTTATTGGTGGCTCTAAGGGCCAAAAGACGATGTATAAGCATAAACAAAATGGGATATCACGGTTAAGGAATACCGCCTGTATATCCATGTGAGAATGGCTATTTATTGCGCTTCTTTCATCAGGTACGCAGAAATCATTGAGCTGAAACTCATTAAAGCGAAGAGTAATAAAACGACTTGTTCACCATACCAGTGTGAAATAACACTAAATAAACCGCCTAATAATAGAAAAACACCAATGATTGAATTAGAAAGTGCAGTATAAATAGCACGTTTATCCTGATCAGCAATATCCACTAAATGAATTGAACGTCCCATACGGACGCCTTCATACGCAACCATAAGAGCAAATAATAAAGCAGGTAATACCCAGTAAATATCTAATAGTTTGTTGCTGGCGGCGAATACGGTAAGGAGTAGAGCAATACCTGCACTGAAACCAGACAATAGTAAAACCTTCCTGCTGGAGATATCTGCCAGCCGTCCCCACACATAACCACTGACAAGACTGGCCAGAGAAGAGGCGAGTAGTAAGCTTCCCAAGCCACCGATATTGTTATTCAGGTTTTCGGCATTCAATGCCAACATAAAAGGTGGTGCTAAAGCTGTGGCGATAAGTAATGCGCGTGTGACAATGAATAGTCCCAGCTCTCTATCTTTGTAGAGATAAGAAAAATTTTGTTTAGCAATAACAAACAGACTACCGCCACCCTCTGTCGCACCTCTCTGTTCTTCCAGTGTAGAAAATAATGCGCTGGCGATTATCCAGAAACCTGCTGCAAAGAAAAGGCCTATAGTCACCAGCGTTAATTTATCAACAATATTAAGAGAAATAAGTAGCGCGTAAGCAATCACTAATCCGGCTGATAAAGATGAAGCTGTACCTGTGGCCGTGCCACGTTTAGATTTACTGACTGTTTTACCCAAGACATCTTTATAGGAAACAGAGCACATGCTGCGAGAGAAGGCTAACAGGCCTAAAAGGCAGACGATAGTTAAACCCAGTGGAGTACCTTCCAAAAAGATGACCGCAATGCCCATTCCTGCCGCACAGAGGCCTTGTATAAAACTCCCCAAAACCCAGGCATATTTGCGTAGAGGCAGGGAACGAATGGTATTGGCGATAAATAGTTGTGGTAATAAAGAGCCCGCTTCCCGGAGCGGGACTAATAAACCGATGAAATAGGCAGGTGCGCCAAGTGTTGTCAAAATCCAGCTTAAAATCAGTTTTGGGTTAATAAAGGCATCAGCTGATTTTGTTAATGATAAAGAAATAATATGTGTCAAAAAGTTTCTGGGCTGTTCATGACAGGCTGCTTCCGGTATATCTTTGCATGCTCTGCCATCATCCTCAGAGGTGAGGGTATTCCATGCTGCTTGTGCAGCGGTTTTAGTGACATCTTTTTCTTGTTTTGACACAGTTGGGCAAATTCTTCTATTGATAAATTAAGTGCTAATTTTCATCGACATCGTCGGTATCAATCTGACCAGAGATGCGCCGACGAATATGTGACCATGACATACCTACAGCTAACACCGCTGAGATAAGGAAGAGTGCAATATAGCTAAGAATAGAAAAATCATTGATGCCCAGTAAACCAAGATCAACCAGCCACCAGATAATAATGGCGAAGAATGCTAGAGCCAGTAATAATCCAAATCCGCCTAGAGAACGAAAGGTTGCCCTAAGATAAATAGTCCAGCCAATGAGTAGTAATACCGTTGTCATCGCAAAGGGGGGCGTTTTAAAGGTTCCTTGTCCAAAGAAAGCCTCTTGAGCCCAGTGATAATAGCTATAACCACTCGGGTTATAACTGACAAAGACCAAAAGCAAAGCAAACAAAAAACGTAATAGAAAGCTCTGGGAATTAAAGCGCTGAGCCATGTGACTACCTTTGTTATTAATCGAATTGGGAATACATCATAGCTTTTGTTTTACCATTAGCAATAGTCGGCTAAGTAAAACGTAAAGATTAACGAATCTTAAAGTCTGTGATGGTCGAATCAGGTATTTGTTCACTAACTTCTAGTGAAGTGACTTTAGCAAACCGTGGCCCTTGATTAGCCCATTTGAGCATATCTTCCAGTTGCTGAGTTTCACCTTGAATGAGTAATTCTACCCGACCATCAGCCAGGTTTCTAACCCAGCCGGTCAAGCCGAGTTTATGTGCTTGTTGCTGGGCCGAGTAGCGGTAACTGACGCCTTGAACCCGGCCACTAACTAAATAATGTCGTTGCTTTATTCCCATTCAATCGTAGCTGGTGGTTTACCTGAGATATCATAAACAACACGGGAAATACCGGCTGTTTCATTGATGATACGACGTGAAACCAGATCCAGGAAATCATAAGGCAAGTTTGCCCAGCGTGCTGTCATGAAATCAATGGTTTCTACAGCACGTAGTGATACTACATAGTCATAACGACGGCCATCACCCATCACACCGACTGATTTCACAGGAAGGAATACAGCAAATGCCTGACTGGTTTTGTCGTACAGATCGTGTTTACGTAGTTCTTCGATAAAGATGTTGTCAGCTTTACGTAATAAATCAGCAAATTCTTTTTTCACTTCGCCAAGAATACGCACACCTAAACCTGGGCCTGGGAAAGGGTGACGATAAACCATATCAGAAGGCAGACCCAGCTCGACACCGAGTTTACGTACTTCATCTTTGAATAATTCACGCAAAGGTTCAACCAGTTGCAGTTTCATATGCTCTGGCAAGCCACCGACATTATGGTGAGTCTTGATAACGTGAGCTTTACCGGTTTTGGCTGCTGCAGACTCAATCACATCTGGATAGATAGTACCTTGTGCCAGCCATTTCACATTTTTTAATTTGGTTGATTCTTCGTCAAAGACTTCTACAAAGACCCGACCAATAATTTTACGTTTTTTCTCAGGATCAGCCTCACCAGCTAACTCATTCAGGAAACGATCTTCGGCATCGACACGAATTACTCGAATGCCCATATGCTTCGCAAACATGGCCATCACCTGATCACCTTCGTTTTCACGAAGCAGGCCATTATCAACAAATACGCATGTTAATTGATCGCCAATGGCTTTATGCAGGAGAGCTGCAACAACAGATGAATCAACGCCACCTGATAGACCTAATAATACCTCGTCATCACCGACTTGTTCACGAATAGCTTTGATGCTGTCTTCGATGATATTAGCGGAGGTCCATAAACATTCACAGCCGCAGATATCGACAAGGAAACGCTCAATTATGCGCTGACCTTGAGTGGTATGAGTCACTTCCGGATGGAATTGAACGCCATAAAAGCGGCGTTCTTCATCGGCCATACCAGCGATAGGAGCACTATCGGTACTGGCAATGACTTTAAAACCTTCAGGTAATTCAGCGACGCGATCACCATGGCTCATCCATACATCCAGCATGCCCCAGCCTTCTGCCGTGGTGTGATCTTCGATATCACGGAGTAATTCTGAGTGACCACGTGCACGAATTTGAGCATAACCAAATTCACGATGATTCGATGACTCTACAGCGCCGCCCAATTGTGAAGCCATGGTTTGCATGCCGTAACAAATACCTAAGACTGGCAGGCCCATTTCAAAGACGATTTGTGGGGCACTTGGCGCAGCTTCGCCGATGGTTGAATCCGGACCACCCGATAAGATGATGCCTTTTGGATTGAATTCACGAATCTCGGCTTCCGTTATTTCCGGATTACGAAGTTCACAATACACGCCGGCTTCACGAATACGACGCGCAATTAATTGCGTGTACTGAGAGCCAAAATCAAGGATAAGAATACGATGGTCGTGAATATTGCTGGTCATTGAGGTATCTTCAACTCTGTTAAATAACAACTGCCCCAGAAAGGGGCAGTTGTGAATGGTTTAGTTAACGCGGTAGTTAGGTGCTTCTTTAATGATGGTGACGTCATGAACATGACTTTCACTCATACCGGCAGAAGTGACTTTAACGAATTGCGGTTTGGTACGCATATCTTCAATCGTTGCTGAACCGGTGTAACCCATGCTGGCGCGGATACCACCGATAAGCTGATGAATTACAGCACTCAAACTGCCTTTGAACGGTACGCGACCTTCAATACCTTCTGGAACAAGTTTGTCTGCTTCGCTGGATTCCTGGAAGTAACGATCACTTGAACCTTGTTTTTGTTGCATCGCGCCCATTGAACCCATACCACGGTATGACTTGTATGAACGGCCTTGGTAAAGCTCAACTTCGCCTGGCGCTTCTTCAGTACCGGCAAACATACCACCGATCATAATGGTATGTGCTCCGGCAACCAATGCTTTTGCAATATCACCTGAGAAACGGATACCACCGTCAGCGATAACAGGAATACCTGTGCCTTCTAACGCTTTTGCAACATTACTGATGGCACTGATTTGAGGAACACCGACACCTGCAACAATACGTGTTGTACAAATTGAGCCAGGACCAATACCTACTTTAACTGCATCGGCACCAGCTTCAACTAAGGCTAAAGCGGCTTCAGCTGTAGCGATATTGCCACCGATAACCTGAACCTGTGGGAAATTCTGTTTTACCCATTTCACCTGATCCAACACACCTTGTGAGTGACCGTGTGCTGTATCAACAACGATAACATCGACACCGGCAGCAGCTAAGGCTTCAACGCGGGCATTGCTCTCTGCACCGATACCGACAGCAGCACCAACGCGTAAACGTTCTTGCTCGTCTTTAGAAGCTAGTGGGTTATCCGTTTGTTTTTGAATATCCTTAACCGTAATCATGCCTGTCAGATGAAAATTATCATCAATGACCAGTACTTTTTCGATGCGATTAGTGTGTAAAAGCGCCAGAACTTCATCACGTGATGCGTCTTCTTTTACGGTGACCAGCTTGTCTTTTTTGGTCATGATTTCAGAAACAGGATTATCGTAATGTGTTTCAAAACGCAGATCACGGCTTGTGACGATGCCGACCAGATCATCGCCATCAACGACAGGCACACCAGAGATATTATGTGAACGGGTCAGTTCAACTACTTCACCAATCGTAGTAGTTGGTGAAACAGTGATGGGGTCACGCACAACACCACTTTCAAATTTCTTGACCTTACGAACTTCATTGGCTTGTTGTTCGATGGTCATGTTTTTATGCAGAATACCTAATCCACCTTCCTGAGCCATGGCAATGGCCAGACGACTTTCGGTGACGGTATCCATAGCTGATGAAAGCAGTGGAATATTGATTGTGATGTCACGGGTTAACTTGGTGGTTAAATCGACATCACGTGGGAGAACGTTTGAGTACGCAGGTAGGAGTAATACGTCATCAAACGTCAGGGCTTCTTGAGCAATTCTCATCGGGCACGTTCCTGAAATTACCTGTAATATGATCATGCAATTATATCAGGAATATCTAGCGTTATGGCAGTCCAATCTACATCTAATCAGACAAGCGCATTAGCAAATCGCGCCGTGAAAGATGTGTATCCGGTTTCCCGTTTAGTCAGAGAAGCCCGTGTGTTGCTGGAAGGCTCATTTCCACTACTCTGGGTTGAGGGTGAAATTTCCAATTTGGCCATGCCTGCCTCAGGTCATATTTATTTCACGTTGAAAGACGAAGCCGCGCAAGTTCGCTGCGCCATGTTTCGGAATCGCAATAATCAATTACGTTTCACGCCTGAAAATGGCATGCAGGTTTTATTGCGTGTTCGCGTCAGTTTGTATGAGGGGCGTGGTGAGTTTCAGCTCATTGTTGAGCATATGGAAGAGGCGGGAAGTGGTGCATTACAGCGAGCATACGAAGCCTTAAAACACAGGCTTGGACAAGAAGGCCTGTTTGATCAGGCGCACAAAAAAGCATTACCGATATTACCCAAATCCATAGGCATAATTTCATCGCCAGATGGTGCCGCTGTGCATGACATCGTGAGTGTGTTGAAACGTCGTTTCCCAGCTGTCGATGTCATTTTATATCCGGTAGCTGTGCAAGGTGAAAGTTCGGCAGGGCAATTAGTCGCCGCAGTAAAACTGGCTGATCAAAGACATGACTGCGATGTTCTTATTATTGGTCGTGGTGGTGGCTCGTTGGAAGACCTGTGGAGCTTTAATGATGAGCAGTTAGCAAGAGCTATTTTCGCTTGTGAGTTGCCCATTATATCTGCTGTAGGGCATGAGATTGATTTTACGATTTGTGATTTTGTGGCAGATGTCAGGGCACCAACACCATCAGCCGCAGCAGAGTTAGCTGTGCCGGAGGCTCAACAATATATGTTGAGTTTTCAACGCTATCAGCAGCAGTTGACGCAAATTATTCGTCAACGTTTAATCTTTGAACAAAGTCATTTAAAACATTTACATCGTGCATTACCAAGACCAGAGTTGATTTTACGGCAACAAACGCAATGGCTCACGCAGCAAAAACGACTGTTGGATTCGGCCTGGCATCACCAATTACTGAATTATCAGCAAAAACTGGATTATTTATCCGTCAGGTTAAAACATCCCAAAGCACAAATTGAAAAACAGCAATCTGTACTGCGTAGTCTGTCTCATCGCTTGCAGACAGCATACAGAACTCATCAGAAAAGTATTAATCAGCAATTTTCGTCATTACAGTTCAGGTTACAGAGACAGGTGCCATTGTCTCAATTACGTGAACAGCAAAATGTCGTACAAACACTGAGTAAACAAAATCATCGATTAATGCGTCAGCAGCTTGATAAGGCAAGACAGTTTCTGGCGCAGCGGGTGAGAACTCTTGCCGCGGTGAGTCCCCTAAATACGTTGGACAGGGGCTACAGTATTACGAGTAAGCCGGATTCAGGTGAAGTGATTACCGTCGCATCATCGGTTACTCCAGGCGATAGCATCTTAGTCAGGTTATACCAAGGTCAGCTGAGTTGTGAGGTGAAGAAAGTTGATGAAAAGTAGAGCGTGGTTATTTTCATTTTTATTATTAATCTGTTCGAACGTTCTGGCTAAATTACCCGAGCAATCTGCTGTGCCGGGTGGAGTAATGATTTTACCCGTAGGGAATATTCAGCAAGCAAAGCCGGATGTGCGTTTTGAAGGCAAGCCAGTCATGGTGGTGAAAGCAGATGGACTTTGGCAGGCTATAGTTGGTGTTCCACTCTCTGCCAAACTTGGCACATTGCGTATTGTTGTAGAACATGGGGAAGAGAAAAGCACTCAATTATTCACCATAAAAGATAAACAGTATCCAACGCAATATATTACGGTGAAGGATGAGCGGAAAGTAAATCCAAATTCATTAGATATGAAGCGAATTAATCAGGAATCAAGCCGTATTCAAGAAGCTTTAACGGCCTGGACTGAAACCAATAATGAACCGGTTAATTTTGTCTGGCCCATTAAAGGGCGTGTAAGTGGCTTATTTGGTCGTCGTAGAGTCTTTAATGGTGAACCCAGAAAACCGCATAGCGGAATGGATATCGCCGCTAAAACGGGAACGCCTATTCATGCACCTGCGGCAGGAATTATCAGAGGAACGGGCGATTACTTTTTTAATGGTAATACGGTATTTATTGATCACGGCCAAGGTTTGATAACCATGTTTTGTCACTTAAGTCGTATTGATGTAAAAGATGGTCAGACGGTGAAACAGGGCGATATTATCGGTGCAGTTGGCGCAACAGGTCGGGTAACGGGACCGCATTTACATCTGGGGGTAAGCCTCAATGACGAACGTGTTGAGCCACGCTTATTTTTCCCGCCGGAATCTGAACTAAAAAATTAGCTCAGAGATAGGGGCGTAATAGCTGAGTTAATTGCGCGAAGTCGATCGGTTTGGTCACATACGCGGTAAATAAGCCTTCCGCAGAGTCTTTGTTTTCCTGCATTGCCGCAGCGGTTAGAGCAATAACAGCTATATCTTTAAATTCAGCAGAGCTTTTGAGTATTTCTGTTGCTTCGATACCTGACATACCGGGTAAATTAATATCCATCAATATCAGATCAGGACGCTGTTGCTTGATGAATTCGAGTCCTTCTTCGGCGGATATACAATTATGAAAGCTTACATGCGGGTAACGCGAAAAGAAGACTTCTATCAGGCGAATATTCGCTGGATTGTCCTCGATATAAAGCACATGTCGTGGTTCGGTATTCAGTGGTGTATCGTTACGGCGTGTTGAAACCGGCTTTTTGATCGGCTCTAAAGCCGGACGCTGATCAGATTGCCAAGCCGGTTGCTGTGTTGATAAAGGGAGCTCTATCCAGAAGCTACTGCCTTGACCTTCTGTACTGGCAAAATCAATTTTACCGCCCATTGCTTCGATGAGACGTTTACTGATACTCAGACCCACACCGTTGCCTTCAATATTGGCATATTCTTGGCCTAAACGTTCAAAAGCCTTGAAGACATGGGCCTGTTTGCTGACTGGAATGCCATGACCTGTATCGGTAATCGTCATCTTTAAACAGCCATTTTGTGGGACCAGCCGTGTGGCGATAATGACCTGACCACCTGCTTTATTATATTTAATGGCATTAGTGACTAAGTTGATGAAGACCTGTTTCAGTTTGGTCAGATCGGCAACCACCACGGTGTCATTCTGTTCTGGCAGGGTGATGTCTACATCATATTTTTTTGCCAGTGTTTCCAACATAGGTAGGCACGCATCAAAAATATGTTTGATTGGAATATGCTCAATAGATAACTGAATATTTCCTGATTCAATTTTAGACAGTTCGAGTACGTCATTAATCAAATTTAAAAGGTGCTCGCCACTTTCAATGATCTGATTGATTTGATGACGTTGGTGTTCTGAGGGCGGTGGCTCATTATCTGTCAAAAGAAGTTGAGAAAAACCTAAAATGCCATTTAATGGAGTTCGAAGTTCATGACTCATGGCGGACAAAAACTCTGATTTGGCTTTATTAGCTCGTTCAGCCTCTAATTTGGCTTGAATCAAGGCTTTTTGTTCGGCTTTTTGTTTAGAAATATCACGAGCAATACCGGTAAAAAAATGTTTTTCATCCCATTTAAAATGACTGATAGTCAATTCAATCGGGAAAATACTGCCACTCTTATGAAGTGCTTCTAACTCGACTGGCTTGCCAATAATCCGACTTTCATCGGTGGATAAAAAACGTGACATTCCCAATTTATGCATATCTCGATAACTGGCTGGCATTAATGCTGTTATGTTCTGGCCGATAATTTCATCAGCGTCATAACCATAGAGTTGTACCGAGGCTTTATTGAAGCTAACGATGATGCCATTACCATCGATAGTAATCACACTATCAATTGTATTGTCGAGTAACGTCTGTAACTTGAGACTTTCCTGTTTAGCGGTGGCTTCTAAGACAAAACGGTTCTCTAACTCTTGTTTTATTGATTCGGTTTTGGCTTGAATCTCTTCCGTTAATATGCGGTTATGGTGGTGTTTGAACAGATAGAAAATAATAATGACAAGACTAAGACTGCCAAGAATCATAACTAACCATTTAAACATCAGAACCTCATTGTCCGGTTCTGTATAGATAAATTCATCCAGGTCACGTTGTTTATTATTGACGCCTAAGCTTTCGTATACGTCAGCAATCTGTTTCCAGCGACTCAGTGTGGTATGACCAAACTCAACTGTCGGATAAAGGCTGAGCTTTAATAATTGTTCTGCTTCATAGTGAACATGAGCAGGGGTTTTTTGTTGAGGATTATATTTTTCTAATACCAAATCAATGATTTCACCAGTATGTTCAGCAGTGTATGTCCATCCTCGGTAAGTTGCGTTTCGAAATGCATCTACCACATCTGGGTTGTCATTAATATAGTGTTGAGTAGTAAACAGAATGTCGCTGTAGAAATTGATGCCATAGTCGTGTGGCGATATTACCCGGTAGGGTTCATCCTGCTCCTGCATGTAAAACGGTTCATTTGAAATATAGGCTGTTATACCGTCAATGCGACCACTAATCAGATCATTCAGATAGTTTTTGCTGGTAGAAACAAAATGAATTTTTGATGTATCAATACGTTGTTGAAGAAATATAGCGGTTAAATCGTCAGCTTCAGATTGTCGGTTGATGGTTCGGCCAACAAAATCTGCTGCAGAATAAATACCTGAGTCGGCTTTGACCAGCCACACGTATGGGCTAGTCTGAAATGTGGCACCCAGAGCTACAAAAGGTCTCCCTTTCATATACTCCATCACTATTCCTGTGCCAGATATACCAAAATCGACATTGCCATTTTCCACTTCATCGTAGGGATGGGTGTAACCCGTGAGAATATGGACGTCTAAGCCTGCCTGACGATAAAAACCTTTTTCTTTAGCGGCATAGATACCGGCAAATTGAAATTGATGCTGCCAATGGAGTTTGATGGTGACTCGTTTAAGATTTTTGTTATCAGGTTTCGTTTCTGCAAACAGTGCGGGACTGTTGAGAAAAACAAAAATAATAAAAAGCCATTTTAAATACATAGAGATAGCCGGAGTGAACCTGTTTTTATATTAACTGAACAGATCGTCATTCCGCTAGTAATCTCACATTCTGAAATCGCGACCCAGATAGACACTTAGCACATTTTTGTCTTTAAGAATGTCTTCAGGCGTGCCACGGGCAATTACCTCACCTTCGTTGAAGATATAAGCTCGTTGGCAAACTTTAAGTGTTTCTCTGACATTATGATCGGTGATTAAAATACCGATCCCTCGTGCTGCCAATTCTTGAATGATGCCTTGAATATCCAGTACTGAAATCGGATCCACGCCTGCAAAAGGTTCATCTAATAAAATAAACTGAGGATCCATAGCAAGTGCACGGGCAATTTCTACGCGTCTTCGCTCTCCACCTGATAAAGCCATTCCTTTTGAATGGCGAATATGTTCAATATGGAAGTCTTTTAGTAATTGTTCGAGTAGTTGTCGTTTGGAGAGATCATTCAGTTCAGTACGGGTTTCAATGATGCCGTAAAGATTATCTTCCACACTGAGTTTACGAAAAACCGAGGCTTCCTGCGGTAAATAACCAATACCCAGTTTAGCCCGATCATGGATGGCATAATGAGTAAGTTCTTGTTGATCCAGATAAATAAAACCATGATCAACGGGTACTAAACCGACAATCATATAAAAGCTTGTCGTTTTGCCGGCACCATTGGGCCCTAACAAACCCACAATTTCACCACTATTAACGTCTAGTGATATATCTTTAACAACTTGCCTATCGCCATATTGCTTAGCAAGCTGATGGGCTGAAAGGATACTCATTAGTTATCAATCGCTTCTAGATAATAATCATTCACCCAACCAATCACGGTTTCCCCGTTGAGCATGCCTCTGACTTGAGCCCAGCCCTGTTGACGGCTTAAAACGATCACACGAAGATTTTGATCCAGCGTGCCGAGGCGTTGATAACCAGTTCCTGGACCAGTGCGCACATTTAAACGGCTGGTTGTAATAACTTCTGAATATTCCTTAACAGGCAATGGTGCGTCAGCTGCTGGTTTGGGTGTTGTTGGTGTGGCTTTTTCAGTCTCAACTGGTGCTTTAGCAGGGGCTACTACTTTAGGCGTCTCAGCCTGTTTAGGTTTCGGCTTGCTTGGCTTAGCTTTTTTCTGCTGTGTCATAGGTTGAATGATCATGTGGATACGACCGGAATCATGTGTTTCACCACCTACATTCACCGGTGCAGAGTTAGCACTGACAACATTTTTAGCGATGTCATATTCAATGCGGTTACCAATGAATTCATCGCCATTTTGCCAGACATGGCCTTCACCTATCAGGTAAATTTTTTGCTTATCTGCATAGTATTCCATACGAATAGCTTTCGCTTTTACCGGTGATTCGCCAGGTTTGTGAACTTGTTGATAGGTAGCCAGTTTCCCTACAGCAACGGCTTTGGTCAGTTGCTTATTTTCATTGTAGTAAAACGTGATGATATCACCTGTAATCTTTAATGTACCCTGAGTGAGGATGGCATCGCCTTTGTATTGGGTTACACCTTCCTGATCATCCATCTGAGCATGGTCGGCTTCAATATTAATCGGCTTTTCACGGTCACTCGGCAACGCCCAACTGATTGCTGGTAACATCAAACATACCGTTAATAACTTAGTTAGCAGGTGCATCATATTGTCCTTTCACCCTGGAATGCAGGTTAATGGTTTCATCATTCATATCTGCATGTAAACCTACTGACTCAGTATCGCCATTTGGTGTTTTGATGGTGACAGCATGGTCGGTATATGCAGTATTGTATTGTGTGTCTAAAGTTAACTTATCGGTCAGCATTTTAAATGCCGGATCATTCTCGTTAGTGATAATAACATTTCCTGTTAACAGGATAGTTTTGTTATCACCTTGGGTATGACCATGATCTGAGGTGATGACCCATGAGTCTTTACCCGGCTTTAGGAATTCTGCAACAGGATCAATGATTTCAGTACTATCATCCGCTGGGTAATGAGCCATTTCTTTGCCTTTGATGACCCTGGCTGGTGTGCCATTGATATCCATGATTGTCATCGTAAAATCTGTCATTGCGTAATCACTGCTGCGATGGATATCGTTTTTTTCAGCTTCTACAGCTTCGTTATCGCCGGACAATAGAAGCCATATACTCAGGATGGCTACCAGAGGCAATAATAAGCGTAGATAAAGTGGCAGATTAAAAATGGCGTTCAATTTGTTCTTGCAGGTTTCCCTGTCCTTCCATTATCAGCTCACATACTTCTCGGGCAGCGCCGTGACCACCTTTTGAGGTGGTAATAAAGTGAGCATGTTTTTTCACAATAGGATCAGCATCTTGTACAGCTATGGCAAGTCCCACGCGGCTCATAATTGATAAGTCTACCCAATCATCGCCAACATAGGCACATTCTTCCGGTGATAATTTAAGTTCTTTTATCAGCTGCTGGAACACTGGCAGTTTTACTCGTTGGCCCTGGTAAACATATTTAATACCTAAACTTTGCATTCGGTGTTCAACTGTACGGGATGTGCGGCCGGTAATAATGGCAATTTCAACACCTGTATATTGCAACAGTTTCATACCATGACCGTCGCGTGAATGGAAAGCTTTGTATTCTTCACCGTTATCACCAATGATGATCTGACCATTAGTTAATACACCATCAACATCGAATACGACGAGTTTTATCTTTTTTGCTTTTTCTAAAATATCTTGCATGAGTTTCTCTTAAACGACACCTGCCCGAAGAAGATCGTGCATATTGATAGCACCACACAATCGCTGCTCTTTATCGACTATCAGTAAGGCATTAATTTTAAACCGTTGCATTAATTCTAATGCTTCGGCAGCCAGCATTTCCGCTGTTCCCGTTTTACACTGTCGTGTCATAAAGGCTGCCAACTTTTCTGTGTGAATGTTTATTTCCTGAGATAACACGCGGCGTAAGTCACCATCGGTGAATACGCCCAAAATACGTTGTTTTTCATCGACCACTGCCGTCATACCGAGACCTTTGTTGGTCATTTCAATCAATGCTTCACTGATGAGAGCATGTTCATTGATTTCGGGGATGGCATCTCCTGTATGCATAATGTCAGAAACACGAAGCAATAAACGCCGGCCTAACAGGCCTCCTGGATGAGAGCGTGCAAAATCTTCAGCTGTAAAACCGCGAGTTTCCAGTAAAGCCACTGCCAGCGCATCTCCCATGACCAAAGCTGCTGTAGTGCTTGAGGTTGGGGCAAGGCCTAAGGGACAGGCCTCTCGCGCAACACTGACATCTATATGCGCGGTGGCACAGGTGGCTAATGTTGACTCAGGTCTGCCTGTCATGGCGATAAATGGAATGCCAAGACGTTTAATCAATGGCAGGATGGTTAGAATTTCACTGGTTTCACCGGAGTTAGACAAAGCAAGAACGACGTCTTTATTTGTAATCATTCCCAAGTCACCATGGCTGGCTTCACCGGGGTGAACGAAAAAAGCAGGGGTTCCTGTACTGGCAAGAGTTGCAGCTAATTTGCTGCCAATATGACCTGATTTCCCCATACCAATCACGACCACACGGCCCTGGCAGTTGAGCATAAACTCACAGGCTCGCATGAAATCTTCATTGATACGTTCATGTAATGCCTGAATAGCCTCAATTTCTGTATCAATAACAGCTTTGGCAAGTGTGCGGAGTTTCTCTTTATCGATCACGTTTAACTTAACCCTGGTGTGTTTTGATAAACAAGTAGACCATTGTATGCGACATAAACAAATAACATCAGTACACCGACGACACGGCCAATCCGTCCATTCTGGCTAAAACGGGCAAATAAGTAGAGCCCAACGGACAAACCAATCATGAATGGAATATCTCTGTACAGTAACATCGGGTCAATCTGCGATGGTGCAATCAATCCAGGCATGGCCAACACTGCGAGAATATTGAATATATTAGAACCCAGAATATTACCGACGGCGATATCATGTTCGTTTTTTAAGGCTGAAACAACGGAAGCTGCCAGTTCAGGCAAACTGGTACCAATTGCGACTACCGTCAGGCCAATGATTAAGTCACTAACCCCAAGTAAGTGAGCAATACCGGTTGCACCCCAGACCAGCGATTTAGAGCCGACTAACAAAGCGATAAGGCCAATCACAAAATAAAATGTCGCTTGTTTCGCCGTCATTTTATTGCTGCCGTATTCTGTTTCGAACTCGGCTTCCAGTGGATCTTGCTTGTTAGCGCCTTTGATGGCTAGCCAAGCCATACCCGCCAAGGTAAAAATAAATCCACTAAATAGGATGATGCCATCCATTCTGTTTAGGTCGCCATCAAGCATCAATACCAATGACAATGCCATGACAAATAATAAGACGGGGAACTCACGTTTTAATGTGTCTGAATGCACAGTCAGAGGGGCAATAAGTAGGGTAATAGCGAGTACCAGACCAATATTGGTGATGTTGGAGCCAATGGCATTACCAATACCTAAAGCCGGTGCACCGTCGATAGCCGCCAAAGCAGAAACCAACATTTCTGGTGCGGATGTACCAAAACCAACAATAGTGAGACCTACGATGAGAGGCGATACACCAAAATTGGTGGCAATATTTGCGGCTCCATCAACAAAACGATCTGCTCCCCAAATCAAAATCACGAACCCAGCAATAATGGCGGATATAAACAGAATGGTTGTCATGAGCTTCCATGTAGATTAAATGTTAATTCTAGATATGAAAAAGCCGGGATATACCCGGCTCATCATTATAAGGACTCGCTTGCGAATTGTCGTTAGATCATTCGTCAAACACATCGAAGTCATCATCGCTACTTGGTGGATGACCATCATAGACAAGATATTGACGATGCTGGAGATAAGCATCTCTCACATAGCTATATTCATCCGACGTTGCGGCTTCATCAAGTACTTTTTCAGCTTTTAGTAAATTGGCACGGGTATCAACTATGCGAACAGCGCGGAATGCATTACGAGCCCCTGGACCCTCTACATAGGTCATTGGATCTGTATAGTAGTCACCGATCATGCCAAATGAGTCACGCACAGTTCTTGGTCCAAAAAATGGCAGTACGACATAGGCACCAGGTTCTACACCCCACGCCCCCAGTGTTTGACCAAAATCTTCATTACCTTTGTAGTTACCACTGAGGCTGGCAACATCAAAAATACCCGCAACACCGACTGTTGTATTTAGTACAAAACGACCAGTATGGTCGGCCGCTTGTTTAAATTTAAATTGTAATAAATCGTTGATAATCACAGTGATATCGTTGAGGTTACTGAAAAAGTTGCTCACGCCTTGGCTAAGAGGGGCTGGCATAACTGTGTCATAACCCTTTGCAACAGGTTTTAGGATGGCTTTATCCACTGTATCGTTAAATTTGTACATTGCACGGTTGTAACCCTCAAGAGGGTCTTTGGGATTATTGCTTGTGGCACAGCCAGTGAGCAGCAATACTGTTGCCAAAAAACCGAGTTTGAAAACTGAGCTCAGGGTAGACATCGAATTATGATCCTTTAAATTTTATTCTTATCGACCCGAGAAATAATCGCACGCGGACTTATAGCAATGCAAGTCATCTGTTGCGTTTATGACATGGTATTGTGAACTAAGTGGCAAAAAAACAACACGGCTGATTTTTATAGGCACCAGAATGAGTGATTTGTTATATCAGTATCTTCCGACTTTCTGGTCTGCTGATTGTTAAACATGAAGTCTGAAAATACTTTTGTGCAGGCCATCCAGCTATGATTTTTTGCATATTCAATACAGCTATCAGCGGACAGTGTTAAAGCTTTTTTTGCTGCAGTTGCGAGATCGTCATCAAGAAATCCGGTAACGCCTTGTTGCACGATATCGGTCGGGCCAGTCACAGGATAAGCGGCTATGGGGACTCCGCAGGCCATAGCTTCCAGTAATACTAGTCCAAAAGTATCTGTCTTACTTGGGAAAACAAACACATCTGCTGCAGCGACATATGAGGCGAGTTCTTTGCCAAACTTGGCTCCGGTAAAAATAACATTAGGATATTTTTGCTGAAGGTGTTCCAGATCCGGACCATCACCCACCACTACCTTGCTACCGTCAATATCTAACTGCAGAAATGCCTCAATATTTTTCTCAATCGCCACGCGTCCCATATTCATAAAAACAGGGCCTTTTAAACCTAACTGTTTTGGATTATCAGGTGTGAAAATATCGGTATCTACACCGCGACCCCATACTTCAACATTCCTGAAACCATGAGAAATCAAACGTTGTTTTTGAGAGGCTGTTGGAACCAAGGTATGCACCGCTTTTCCATGAAAATATCGAAACCATGCATAACTCCAACTTAGCGGTATGGGTAGTCGTAACCGAACATATTCAGGAAACTGAGTATGGTAAGAAGTGGTGAATTGCACACCATTTTTAATACACCATCTTCTTGCCGCCATACCTAAAGGACCTTCCGTCGCGATATGAATGGCATTAGCCTGATATGAATCAAGCAGCTTACTGACTTTTCTGCTCGGAAATAATGACAGTGGGATGGTTGGATATGTTGGACAGGGGATAGTCTTAAACTGATCCGGTGTGATTAGATGAACATCGTGACCCAATTCAATTAAATGTTTACGGGTCTGCTTTAGGGTACGTACCACCCCATTGACCTGCGGTTCCCAGGCATCAGTGATGATGACGATTTTCATCAGGCAGCCTGAACGATGGCTTGTGGTTGTTCGATAATATCGGCCCAGTACAAAATTTCCATTTTGCCGTTAGGGTGCTCAACTAAAGCAGTACAGCTTTCTACCCAATCACCACAATTAAAGTAATCGATATTATTAATATGAGTGATTTCAGCGCGGTGGATATGGCCACAAACAACACCGTCAACACCTTGTTTAGCTGCTTCATGGGCCACAGCTTCTTCAAAATTACTAATGTATTGCACGGCATTTTTTACTTTATGTTTTAAGAATGCGGCTAACGACCAGTATGAAAACCCCATTTTACGGCGAACGTAATTTACTATCCGGTTAGCTCTTAATAAATAGTCATATAAACGTCCACCTAGCTTCGCCAGTAAGGGCGAAATCTTAACCACACTATCAAACTGGTCACCATGCAAGATGAGGAGTTTTTTGCCGTCTGCGGTGGTATGTACTATCTCGTTTTGAATTTCGATATTGCCAAATACAGCCCCGTCAAAATCACGCAATAACTCATCGTGATTGCCCGGTACATAAATCACTTTAGTATTGTGTTTGGCTTTACCTAGTAAGGTGCGGATAACATTATTATGTGCTTGTGGCCAAAACATACGTTTTTTCATTTCCCAGACGTCAACAATGTCACCGACGAGATATAAATAATCGCATTCGACCTTATGCAAAAAGTCGAGTAAAAAGTCAGCACTACAACCGCGAAAGCCCAGATGGATATCAGAAATCCAGACGCTGCGAACTTTTAACTTCTCTTTGTGACTCACTTGTGTTTGCATAATGTGTCGTTTCCTTAGTATTTTGAGGGCACACTAACGAATAAATATTGCAGCATGATGAAAATTTTGTTGCAGAATGATGACGATAACTTATTGAATTAATTGTCGTATCATTAAACACATAGACAAAAATGAGACGCCCAATGAGCAATCCATTATTAGAAAATTACCAATTACCGCCTTTCTCTGAGATTAAACCTGAGCATGTCGAGCCCGCTGTGACGCAAGCCATTAGTCAGGCGCGCCAGGCCGTAGATAAATTACTGACTCAAGTCAGCCATCCGACATGGGAAACCCTTGTGGAGCCGATGGAAGATATTGATGCATCGATTGATCGTGTCTGGTCACCGGTGAGTCATATGAATTCAGTGGTGAACTCTGATGAATTAAGGAAAGCCTACAATGCTTGTTTGCCTATGCTGAGTGAGTTCGGTACAGAGCTTGGTCAAAATGAAGACCTGTATCGCGCATATAAACAATTGGCTGATAGTGAAGCTTATCAATCACTGGATACTGCCCAGAAAAAAGTGATTGATAATGCCGTCAGAGATTTCCGTTTATCCGGGGTTGAACTAAATCAGGCCGATCGTGATGAATATAAAAACATCACGCAAAAACTGACCGAACTGAGCGCTAAGTTTGAAGAAAACCTGATGGATGCGACTCACGGTTGGAAAAAGCATATTACCGACAAAGAAATGTTATCTGGATTACCTGAATCGACCATTGCCATGGCAGAGCAATTTGCCAAACGTGATAATGTTGATGGCTGGGTATTTACGCTGGATTTCCCATCTTATATGCCGGTCATGTCTTATGCGGATAATCGTGAATTTCGTGAAGAAATGTACACCGCATTTGCGACCAAAGCCTCCGACCAGGGACCCAATGCCGGTCAGTGGGACAATACTCAGGTCATGGCCGATATTCTTAAGCTTCGTCATCGCTTAGCTAATTTACTCGGTTTTGCCAATCATGCAGAGCGTTCCTTAGCAACAAAAATGGCACAAAGCCCAGAACAGGTGATGGATTTCCTAAATGATCTGGCTGAGCGCAGTAAACCTATTGCGATTAAAGAATTTGAAGAGCTCAAAGCCTTTGCAAAAGAAACAGCCGACATGGATGAGCTACAAGCATGGGATGTCACTTACTTTGCCGAAAAATTACGGCAGCAACGCTATAGCATTTCTCAGGAAGAGCTAAAGCCATACTTTCCGGAAGATAAAGTCGTGAGCGGTTTGTTTGCTGTAGTTAATCGTTTATACGGTTTAGTTATCAGTGAACGTACTGATATCGATACCTGGCATAAAGATGTACGTTTCTTTGAAATCCGCGAATCTAACGGTAATTTACGTGGCCAGTTCTATCTCGACTTATATGCGCGTCAACACAAACGTGGCGGCGCATGGATGGATGAATGTCTGGTACGCCGGAAAACAGCAAAAGGGGTGCAAACTCCGGTGGCTTTCCTGACCTGTAATTTCTCAGAGCCTGTCGGTGACAAACCGGCCTTATTTACTCATGACGAAGTCACGACTTTGTTCCATGAGTTTGGTCATGGTCTGCATCATATGCTGACAAAAATTGATTATGCCGGTGTTTCAGGAATTAATGGGGTAGCTTGGGATGCTGTCGAGTTACCTAGTCAGTTTATGGAAAACTGGTGTTGGGAAAGAGAAGCCTTAGATCTGATTTCAGGTCATTATGAAACTGGTGAAAAACTGCCTGATGATCTCTATGAAAAAATGATCGCTGCCCGTAATTTCCAGTCAGCGATGATGATGGTTCGTCAGCTGGAGTTCTCTATTTTTGACTTCCGTCTACATCTTGAATTTGATCCTGAAGGTGGCAATCAAGTGGATAAAATTCTGGCCGAAGTACGAGAACAGGTGGCAGTGGTACAGCCGCCAAAATTTAATCGCTTTGCTCATAGCTTTGGCCACATCTTTGCTGGTGGTTATGCGGCTGGTTATTACAGCTATAAGTGGGCAGAAGTATTATCAGCTGATGCGTTTTCTAAATTTGAGGAAAAAGGTATCTTTGATCGTGAAACGGGGCTGGAGTTTTTGAATAATATTCTGGAGCAGGGCGGTTCAAAAGAGCCGATGGAATTATTCATTGCATTCCGTGGCCGAGAGCCTGAAATAGATGCTTTATTAAGGCATTCTGGTATTGCTGCATAACACTAAAAAAGGGCCGAAAGGCCCTTTTTTTATTCTAGTAAGTGTTGTGCTTATCAAGAATTGGCACAAATCTGAACGGTTTGTTGTGCAGATTGGATAATCGTCATCACTTCATCTTTAGAAATTTTGCCAGCATCAATATCTTTTTTGATTTCTTCGTTCAGTGCTTGCGTGGCTTGTGCGACATCACCGCCTTTTGCAACAGGCATAATCGCTTTTTCACGATATTTTTCAGGGAAGATGCCTAAGCCTTCCAACTGACATCCAGCCATTTTCTGTACATAAGCATCGGCTTCTCTTTTAATCGCCGCAGCACTCAGATCAGGTCTGTCCATACCGAGCTTTTTAATCACCATGGGACGGAGTTGCTCGCTGTAGTGCTTTTTGTAGGCCTCTTCATCCTGTACATCTACAGCAAGTGCCTGCTGTGCAAGAAAAAGCAAAGGGATTAAAACAAGGTATTTTTTCATTAGCTATTCTCTCTTCAATATTGATTATTTTTCGGCTATACACAGATCAGGCTGAACAATAAATGACATAGAGTCAACTTATATCTGAATGTCGGAGGCCAAGCTATATTGGTAATGAAAATCACATACCATGGTCATTAGCGTTCTTGAAAAGCAAACGTCCATGATTTGATTCACTTGTATTGGCTACTCCAAGATAAGCCCAGTGCCGAAAAATGCGATTATTTTTTGGCTTTCTTTTTATCTTTAGCTTTTTTCTTATCTTTTTTAGCGGACTTATCCTTTTTAGATTTTTTATCTTTATTTTTGCTTTTGTCAGCTTTGGATTTTTTCTTATCTTTGTTTTTGACTTTTTTAGGTTTCTCTTCAGTTAAGACGTCTGTTGTTTGTGTACTAGGTACAGACTTTTCAATTGAACTGGCAGGGAAGGCATCCATACCTAGTTGGCGAAATCGAGCAGCCCAATAACGCACCTGGCCGATAGTCAGTCCTGCTTGTGTTGCTGCCTGCATTTGGCTGGCACCGCTATGGAGAGAAAGCAACACATTAGCCCGAGCACTATAGTCATTAGTGGAAGCAGCTATCGTCTTACAGCGTTTAACCTGGGCCGGGGTGAGTAATTTCTTGCGGGGACTGCTTACCTGTTCTGTGCTTGTCATTGTCAACTCCATAAGGTGACTGAAAAAGAACTAAATAGCGCTGATATCAAAATATTATGATTATGCGTGAGGAGTGTGACAGTTTTGTGACAATTGAAATAGTAAGAAAAACTCAATGTTCACAGACATTAAAAAAGGGCCGGAGCCCCTTTTTATAAAGTAGCTGTGTTTGAACTCAGCGTAGTTGACTATCTTTGCTGCCCCGACGATTAAACATACCGGCTGCTTTATTTTCATTATCTATTTCCTGCTGGCATTTCACGCACAGGTAAACGCCGGGAATAGCTTTACGTCGACCTTCAGGAATTTCAGCATCACATTCCTCACAGTGCGTCAGACTTTCGCCTTGTGGTAAACGTGAACGAGCTTGCTGTATCGCATCATCAACACTGGCATCTATTTGATCTTGTACTGCCCCGTCTCGGGACCATCCTCCAGCCATAACAATCTCCAACGGACGGTAATCATAAATCTTATTCCATAGCTATATTGGGGTGGTTTGCTATATTTTTCAATCTAAATATGAGCTTGCAGATGTTCTAATTAGGAATGCAATAGAACGCATAAACGCTGAGTTATAGTTTTAAATAAAGATGAGGAGCAATTTTCGCCCCTCATCTCATCTCCCATAGTTCTCTTTAATCGTTGCTGCTCATTGCACCAAGTAGATGAAGTAAACTGGTAAATAAATTAAAGATGGATACATATAAAGTGACGGTTGCCATAATGTAGTTTGTTTCACCACCGTTAATAATATTACTGGTTTCGTATAAAATCAGACCAGCCATAAGTAGAACAAACATCGCTGATACAGCTAAGGATAAGCCTGGCATTTCGAAGAACATGGCTCCCAGAGCAGCGACAAAACCGACTAAAATGCCCACCATCAAGAAGCTGCCCATAAAGCTAAAATCTTTGCGGGTTTGTATTGCATAAACCGATAAACCGATAAACATGGCACCCGTAATACCCATGGCATTCATTACGATTTGTCCACCATTTGGCAGTGATAAGTAGCTACTCAAAATTGGACCTAAGGTGAATCCCATAAAGCCTGTTAGAGCAAAAACTGAGACTAAACCAGCCGTGCTATTACGAAACTTATGCGTTAAAAATAGTAAGCCAAAATATCCGACTAAAGTCAGAATCATGCCGGGATGGGGCAAATTAAGACTCATCGATATGCCAGCCGTTAATGCGCTAAATAACAGCGTCATCGATAGCAACAGATAGGTATTACGAATGACCTTATTAGTTGCTAAAGTGGCAAGCTGTTGTTGGCTGGAATAAAGCTTATTAGTTGTGTCCATCATCTTTTCCTTTAGTAAATCTAAGCCGTTATATGACGGCGTAAAGGTTGACTATGTCTAGCTTTTAACTTTTTTCGAGAGAGTTTACGAGTCACCACGGTGTTTACTCTATCGGAGGCCTTGTTAATCGCTGCGTACATATCATTTTCTGTATCTTCGATAATTACATCCGGCATACCAGGTAACACCACTTGAATATGACAGAGTTTATCTTCGCCACCTTTTGGCCCATTAATATCTGATAAACGTATTACAACTCGGCGTAGACGATCCTGACAGCCAGAGAGAGATATCTTGAGTTTTTTTTCAACATACTTTTTCAGAGATGCTGTTAATTTAAATGACCGTGCTTGGATATCAATTTGCATGATGTTCTCCTTTTGAAAGTCATGCTCGTATATTAATGTCATTAGATATGTAATAAAATTCGAATTTTATTGGTGGATAGTTCGTAAAATACGAAGGGTTGTTCATGATGAATTACAAGCATCTGCATTATTTCTGGACAGTGGCTAAAGAAGGGAGTGTGACCAAGGCTAGCCAAAGACTACATTTAACCCCCCAAACTATTAGTGGGCAGTTGAGCCTGTTAGAAGAATATTACAGTGTGAAACTGTTTAATAAGGTGGGTCGAAGCCTAGAATTATCAGAGGTGGGAAATCAAGTGATGAGTTATGCGGATGAGATCTTCTCACTTGGAAATGAGCTAGAGCAGATGTTGCTGGATCTACCCGCTGTTCGCCCTCAATTATTAAAAGTAGGTATTGTTGATGTTTTAGCAAAATCAATTACCCATCAAATTTTATTGCCCGCTCTAACTGATGAACAATCTATAAGGTTGGATTGTCGAGAAGCTGATCTAGATAGTTTATTAGCCGAGTTAACCTTACATCGTTTAGATTTAGTTATTGCAGACCGTGCCATTCCTGAAACGGTAAGCATGAGAGGTGTTAGCCATAAACTCGGACAGTCCTCGATGAGTTTCTTTGCAACACCTGAGTTGAAAGCGCAGCTTAAAGGTCCTTTCCCCGAATGTTTGAATAATGCACCAATGTTGTTGCCAAACACACATAATGAATTGAGTTCACATATTGAGCAATGGTTGACAAAGCACCATATAAAACCGCGTATTATTGCCGAATTCGATGATAGTGCTTTGATGAAAGCTTTTGGTCAGGAAGGTGTTGGCGTTTTTAACGCGCCTTCGGTTATTGAACATGAGGTTGAGCAAGAAAATAATGTAATTGCGATTGGTAAAACAGATGAAATTATAGAAGAGTTTTATGCTATTTATGTCGAAAAAAGAGTCAACCCGCCTATCCTGAAAGAGCTTATTAAAAGAGCCAGTAATGCGCTATTTGCTTAAGACAATGATAGAAATCAACGGTCAAAATGACAAAGACAAACCCTTCAATCAGCCAATCAACCCTCTTGAGTGCTAAAGTAAGAAGTAGATTTGCTATTACAGAATACTGTCTGTTCTCACATTTTTAACTGAGCCCCTATATAACAAATGAAATACACCGATTTACGTGACTTTATTAATGGCCTGGAGCAACAGGGTGAATTAAAACGGATTAAAACAGAGGTCGATCCTGCGTTGGAGATGACGGAAATTGCTGACCGCGTGTTACGTGCTGGTGGTCCGGCATTACTGTTTGAAAATCCAAAAGGATCAAACGTACCTGCGTTACTGAACCTGTTTGGCACACCCAGACGTGTAGCAATGGGGATGGGCGAAGATACTGTTGAGGCCTTACGTGAAATCGGTAAATTACTCGCTTTTCTGAAAGAACCTGAACCGCCCAAAGGCATGAAGGACGCATGGGAGAAACTCCCCATCTTTAAAAAAGTGCTGACCATGTCACCTAAGGTAGTCAAAAAAGCGGCCTGTCAGGAACAGGTGCTAGAAGGTGATGATATTGATTTGGCTAAGTATCCAATCCAACTATGTTGGCCAGAAGATGCTGCGCCTTTAATCACCTGGGGACTGGTAGTAACCAAAGGTCCGCACAAAGAACGGCAGAATCTGGGGATTTATCGCCAGCAAGTCATCGGTAAAAATCGGGTGATTATGCGTTGGTTATCACATCGTGGTGGTGCTCTGGATTTTAAAGAATGGCAGCAGACGCACCCAGGTCAGCCATTTCCTATCAGCGTAGTGTTGGGCTGTGATCCTGCCACCATTTTAGGGGCGGTGACGCCTGTACCTGATACTTTGTCTGAATATGCGTTTGCGGGATTATTACGCGGTAGCAAAACCGAATTAGTGAAATGTATGGGTAACGACTTACAGGTGCCAGCTAACGCAGAAATCGTGCTTGAAGGTTTTATTTATCCAGACGATATGGCACCGGAAGGGCCGTATGGTGATCACACTGGCTATTATAATGAAGTCGATACATTTCCTGTGTTTACTATCGAACGAATTACACAACGCCAGAATCCGATTTACCACAGTACCTATACTGGTCGCCCACCAGACGAACCGGCAATTCTTGGTGTTGCCTTAAATGAAGTGTTTGTGCCGATATTACAAAAACAATTTCCAGAAATTGTCGACTTCTACTTACCACCAGAAGGCTGTTCTTATCGAATGGCAGTGGTCAGTATGAAAAAGCAGTATCCGGGTCATGCTAAACGCGTGATGATGGGGGTATGGTCATTTCTGCGCCAGTTTATGTATACCAAATTTGTGATTGTAGTGGATGATGATGTCAACGTACGTGACTGGAAAGATGTGATTTGGGCTATCACTACTCGTATGGATCCTGCGCGGGATACCACGCTGGTGGAAAATACGCCGATTGATTACTTAGACTTTGCTTCGCCGGTCTCGGGACTGGGTTCGAAAATGGGCATGGATGCCACCAATAAACTCCCGGGTGAAACCGATAGAGAATGGGGACGGCCGATTGTACGTGATGCTGAGGTCGTCAAGCGCATTGATGCTATCTGGGATGAGCTGGGTTTGGACAGTAATTAACGTCAATTGAGCGGCATTAAATAGGCTAAAGCAAAATAGACAATATTTAATATGGATAAAGCAATAATCAGGTAAAGCGTGATTTTCATTCCGAGAACACGCTTTTTCAGATCATTGTTTTTAATACCAATTGCATGGATGATTCTGCCGGTCAGTAATGTGATGCCGGCAAGATGAATTATCCAGTTATAGACAACAATATTTTCCAACAGAAACATCAAAATTAAGGTGATAGGAATATATTCAGTGGCATTACCTTGAGCACGAATGGCTGCTTGTAATTCTTCATCACCACCATCGCCTAATCTAATTTTACGTTGACGACGGACTGCGATAACGCCGAGGGATAGTTTGACAATCAGTAAGGCGCAGAGGCTGGCATAGAGTGCAGTAATCATGTGACTATCCTTGAGATTAATGTCCGTCGGTATTGCCGCTAACCCAATGTCCGCCGTCGTCTGTAAACTCTTTTTTCCAGAACGGCGCTTTGTATTTTAATTCTTCAATTAACCAGTCACAGGCATCCAGTGCGGCACGACGATGGGCTGACCAGCAGGCAATGACGACAATTGCATCGCCTGGGTGTACTTCACCGACACGATGAACTATCAGGCAGTTTAGTAGTGGCCATCTTTGCCGGGCGGTATCTTCTAATTTTTCCAGGTAGCGGGAAGTCATCGCTGGGTAATGCTCGAGCACCATCTTTTTTATATCAGTACGATCACTAAAGTCCCGCATAGAACCGATGAAACTAGCCGTCGCACCATACTGACCCTCTATGTTTTGCGCTGCTTGTTGCTCAGCGATGAGCTGCCATGGTTCGATGAGACTGTCACTTACCCAACTGGCCATATTAACCTCCGGTTACCGGCGGAAAAAAGGCGACTTCATCACCATCTTGTAATGGTGTGTCGAGTTTTGCGTAGTCCAAATTGATAGCGACAAGCAGATTATCAGGCACAGGTTTATTTTGGGTAGCCTGGTTCCAGGCATCCTGAGCAGTAGTAGCCGCAGTCAGTTCCATATCGGATTGACCGAGTTTTTCTCGAAGGCTGGCAAAAAATTTGACTTGAATACTCATCTGGTTGATCGTTTCAGCTAATTTAAAGTTAGAGGATAACATTTGCGATGACGGATTTGACCCATTTTAATCAAGCAGGTGAAGCACATATGGTTGATGTAGGCGCTAAAGCCACAACAGACCGCGTTGCGATTGCTGAGGGCACAATCGTTATGTTACCTGAGACATTTAAATTAGTAGAACAGGGCGGGCATAAAAAAGGCGATGTTTTAGGAATCGCCCGTATTGCCGGCATTATGGCAGCGAAAAAAACGGCAGATTTAGTGCCATTGTGTCATCCATTAGCACTCAGTAAGGTATCCGTTGATTTTGAGTTAGATAGCAACAGCTCATCTATACAATGCCGGGCAACAGTGGGTACTAGTGGCCAAACCGGGGTGGAAATGGAAGCACTGACTGCTGTACAAGTTACCCTGCTGACCATTTACGATATGTGTAAAGCCGTTGATAAAGGGATGACCATGAATAATATTCGTCTGCTGGAAAAGTCCGGTGGTAAAAGCGGGCATTGGCAGCGAGCTTAAGCGAATATTTCGTCAAAACTCACAAGCTGGCCAGAACGTGCTGTGTCATAGCCTTTATAATCTTTCACTTTTCGATAAAAAGCATTACTTTTTAATAAGCTTATAATTGCCTGTACCCGCGGGTCATCTACTAATAATTGTGGTACAGCCAAACAGTAGTGTTCCCATACCAAGGGAATAAATTCCAGATTGAACTTATCTGCAATAGGGGCGATTCCAAACCCTATATCAGCAGCGCCACTTGCCACCATGGCAGCAACGGCCATATGTGTGAACTCTTCATGTGAGTAGCCTTTAATATCATCACTGGAGATATTGTGCGCTGCGATAAGTTGATCAAATAAAGTTCGGGTGGCGGAGCCCATTTGTCGGTTGATAAAGGTGACACCCTCCTCGGTAAGTGAGCTGAGATCGCTAATCTGTTTGGGATTATCCTTGGGGACCATCAACCCTTGATTTCGTCGAACCACATAAATCAATTGATGTTGTTTCTCATCAAGCAGTTTTAGATAGTCGGTCATTAAATGACGTCGTAACTCACCGATGGGCAGATGGAAACCCGCAATATGACAGTCACCAGCCTTTAGTGCTTTCAGGCTTTCCTGGCTGCCATGAAAATGTAAATCCAATAAAAAGTCAGACTGCTGATCAATTAATTCCTTGAGTGCGCCCACTGCCAGACCATGACTGGTAAAAATTTTAAATGTATCGCGTGGGCTATGATCCAAAATGGCTTCAAATTCACGCTTTAACTCAGTGGAAAAGTTATCCAGTTCTGGAGAAAATGAGGCACTTAGATGCCGGTTGGCATGCATTAACTTTTCTCCGACTACAGCCAGTCTTGCACCACGGCCACGCTCTAGAATAACCAAGGGCTGCCCAAGTAGAGCTTCCCACTTATTCAACAAACCCCAGGCGAAACGATAGGAAACCCCCAGCTTGTCAGTGGCTTGTTTTAAAGAACCTTCCTGCTGAATGGCTTCGAGCATTTGAAACAGAATGTCATCAATATGATGCGGTTTTCCGTGTTGAGTCAGTTGCCAGTGGAAATCAATTTTAATTTCCATTAATCACATCGGCTAATTGTTGTAATAAAACTGTCATGATAAACGCCTTTTAACCGTTAACTAGGATTACAAGCTGTTTTTGCAGCTATGTAATGCTTCTTAGCAATTCAGACAAGGAGAACAACATGATAATAAAAAGAAGCCTGTTGGCCGCGAGTATTCTGGCTGCATTATCGGGTCCTGCTTATGCGGGGTCTGAAATTGAAACTCTCATTAATATGCTGCATGAAAACGGTATGGTCAATGATGACCAGTATGGTCGACTTATGGCGGAATTAAAACAAAATCAGGCTCAGGCACAAGAAGAAAAACAACAAGTCGATGCCAAACTCGCCGAAGCTACCAAACCCTCCGATGTTGAAGTGACCGTCAAAGGCGGAATTGGTGTTAAAACCCGTGACGGCAAGTTTGAGAGTAAGTTAGGTGGTCGCTTACAGGCTGATGCGGCTACATACAGTGGTCAACCGGAAATGGGTGATGGTTCAGAATTCCGCCGCGCAAGGATTTCTTATTCCGGCACAATGTATAACGTCTGGGATTTTAAGCTCGAATATGACTTTGCCAGTACAGGTTCAAATGGCAAAGGTATTACCGATGCTTACCTCGCTTATACAGGGTTTGAGCCAATGGATATCACCGTCGGTAATTTTAAAACACCGTTCAGTTTGGATTATTTGACCAGTGCAAATAACACGTTGTTTATGGAACGTGCGCTGCCTAATGCTTTTTCTTCAGGAAGAAAAATGGGGATTATGGCGAGTAATGCAACAACACACTGGTCCTGGGCGACAGGAATATTCGGTGATTCCATCAATAATAAAGGTGGCCAAGATGATGAAGGCTGGGGGGCAACCGCTCGAGGCACTTGGGCACCGATTAACGACGGTGTACATTTTGTTCATTTAGGGTTGGGTCTTAACTACCGTGACACTGGAGATAGTGGGAAAGTGGGCTTCGACAGTGAAGCCGAATCACATGTATCAGGTGTAAGCATCATTGATACTGGAGATATTACTTCGGTAGCAGACTATTACAATATTGGTGCCGAAATCGCAGCTGGTCATGGTCCCTATTCTGTTCAAGGGGAGTACATCACGACAAAGGTTAACCGTAATAACGGTAAAGATGCGGACTTTGATGGCTGGTATCTGCAAGCTGGTTATATCCTGACCGGAGAGACACGCCAATACAAAAATGGTGTTATGGGCGGTGTGAAACCAAGCTCAATCGTCGGTGATGGTGGTTATGGTGCATGGGAGTTGGCGTTACGCTATAGCTCACTTGATTTGAGTGATGCCGGTATTGATGGTGAGGAAGCCGATGCCATGACGTATGGTGTTAACTGGTACCCAACACCCACATTACGTTTCTCTGCTAACTATGTAGATGTGCTGGAAGTCGATGGCGGGCCAAATGATAATGATGAACCCTCTGTATTTCAGGTTCGGAGCCAATGGGCTTTCTAAAATAGGATAAATATTGAGGGCTGTTTACAGCCCTCAATATATTTCTGATTTTACTTGGCTTTTTTAGGTTTTACTTCGCCAATCGCGCCATCTGCCCGGGCTTTGAGATAGTTATAAATATCTTCTCTGCCTTTCATGACTTTTGGATTTGATGACCAGGCCGGCATACTACCGATGGTGCCTGTTTTTCCGTGCTCTACGGTATTGAAAAACTCTTCTTTCGAAATAACATGCAGGCTTTCAGCCAAATTGGGTCCTACCATGCCTTGACCGTAGGTGCCATGACAGCGTGCGCAGAAATTTCTGAAAAGTTTGAAGCCAGCATAACTCGCCGCATCAAGCTCATTGCCATTAGTGACAGTATAAGGTTTGTCATCAGCAAAAACGGATGTGGCTGACATAAGTACCAGCGCTACTGACATCACAGCTGGTTTAATTGATTTGCGTTGAAACATTATTTACATCTCCATTCAATCTGAACTCCCAGCCCCTTATACGGGGACTGGATAATTCAATAATAGGATGTTGTATCGATGTATGGTTGGGTGATTTGCCTTATTCTGCAGGTTAAATGCCTTACTTTTTTTGGGAGTTTATCCTCTGTTTAATAAATCTCTTAAATCAATCAAGGCGGCATTGGCTCGAGAAACATAAGAGGCCATTACTAATGAGTGATTAGCAAATAAGCCAAAGCCATTACCGTTCAAAATGACCGGACTTAATACTGGCTCTTGTGTGGCTTCGAGTTCGCGAATGATTTGACGCAAACTGACCAAGGCATTTTTCTTCCTTAAAACATCACTAAAGTCATACTCGACAGCTTTGAGTAGGTGAATCAGCGCATAGGTTGTCCCACGGGCTTCAAAAAAAACATCATCGATTTTATTCCATGGTGTTTTTGTGACCACTTCATCAGCTAGTGGTGTTGATTGTAATGCTTCGGCATCACCGGCTAAATCGGTATTAATTCGGACCTGACCGACACTGGCAGTTAAGCGTTGTGACAAGCTGCCAAGACGTTTTTCTGCTACGGACAACCACGCCACTAAGTTGTCGGCTCTGGCATAAAACTGGGCATCATCCTGATTACTGCTTAATCTGGCTAAGTAGGATTTAAGGGATTTAATGCCTGCGCGGTATTCACGTTCAGTGGGTGGGAATAACCAGGAGTTGGAATTAAAGTTAAACTGAGGTTCGGCGAGCGCCAAATCCTCATCTTCTCTTGATTGTGACTGTGAGCGACTGATGTCATTACGTAAGACACGAGAAAAATCACGAATCTGTACCAGAACACCGAACTCCCAACGCGGCATGTTGTCCATCCACACGGATGGTGGCATGACATCATTGCTTAAATAGCCACCGGGTTTATCCAGTAGTGTTTCAGCCAGTGTGATGAGCGTCGCTGTGGATGTATAGCCAGTAACCAGTTGTTGTTGCTGTTGCGATGCCATGATTCTGGCATTTTCAGTGGGGTCAAACTCGCTGGGAGCGATGCTCCACCACACCATCAGGATCACCATAATGGACGCGATCACACCTATGATGACGCCGGTGGTCTTAATGATACGTTGACGAGAGGTGGTATCGGCAAAATTGTCGCTGACTGACCAGCCGAAATCACGGATTTTATGTGTTAAGCGTTTCATTGACATCTCATATCTGAGTAAGTTGGAGTGTTATGTGACAGCTTATGCGCTATGAATGACTAAGACAATGGGGATGATGAAAGACAATTCAAGCTTGACTTAAATTGTTTCACCTCAGAATATGACGGGTTTGCAAAAATGATTAGGAAGCGGGGGACGCTTTTGTTATGACATTGAGAATTGAGATCGATGATCTGGCCAAGTACTTTGGTGCGATCAAAGCCGTTGATGGTGTGTCATTTTCTGTCAGTAAAGGCGAAGTGCTGGGGTTCTTAGGCCCGAATGGCGCGGGCAAATCAACGACGATGAAAATGATTACCGGGTTTCTAACGCCGACCAGAGGCACGGTAAGAGTCTGTGGTTATGACGTGCTGACAGATCCTATTTCGGTGAAAGCGCATCTGGGATATCTTCCTGAGGGGGCTCCGGCTTATGCGGATATGACGCCGGATGGTTTCCTGAAGTTTATTGCTGAAATTCGCGGTATCAAAGGTGCTGACAGACGTCGAGCTGTTGACAGTGCAGCCGAACGGGCCCGCATTACCAATGTCATGTATCAACCAATTGAAACCCTGTCAAAAGGGTATAAACGTCGTGTTGGTTTGGCACAGTCTATTTTGCACAATCCGCCAGTGTTGATTCTTGATGAACCTACCGATGGTCTTGATCCGAACCAAAAACACGAAGTCAGAACATTAATCAATGAAATGGCTGAAGATAAAGCCATCATTATCTCTACACACATTCTCGAAGAAGTACATGCTTTGTGCACACGCAATGTGGTGATTGCTAACGGTAAAGTGAAGTTTGATGGCACCCCGCAAGAACTTGAATCAAAATCACGTTATTACAATGCTGTTGTGGTGAATGTCGCTAATATCGAACAAAACGCATTTGAGACCTTCTTGAAATCATTACCGTTTGTTGCTCAAGTTGAGCCAGTGGAAGGTGCTGGTTTCAGGGTCTATCCAAAAGATGGCCAGCAAATTACCGCAGAGTTATCGGAAAAAATTCGTGAGAATGGCTGGAGCATTGATGCCCTTCATGCAGAAGCTGGTCGACTGGACGAAGTTTTCCGTAGTATTACCATGCCTAATACGGGAGCCAAAAACTGATGAATATTCGTAATATCTGGTTCATTATGAAACGTGAGTTTAATGGCTATTTTGCTACACCAGTGGCTTATGTTTTTATCATTATTTTCTTATTGTTAACCGGTTTCTCAACATTCTATGTTGGTAATTTTTTCGAACGTGGTGAAGCTGATCTTTATCCTTTCTTCTCCATGCATCCGTGGTTATATATCTTGCTGATTCCGGCTATCTCAATGCGACTTTGGGCTGAAGAACGTAAGAGCGGCTCAATTGAGTTGTTGATGACCTTACCTGTTTCAGTTTTTGAAGCTGTTATTGGTAAGTTCTTGGCTGCCTGGGCATTTACTGGCTTAGCGTTGTTTTTGAATTTTCCATTGTGGATTACTGTGAATTATCTGGGTAATCCCGATAATGGTGTCATTGTGGCGAGTTTCTTAGGTAGCTTGTTAATGGCTGGCGGGTTTCTGGCAATTGGCTCATGTATCTCAGCGATTACAAAAAATCAGGTGATTGCTTTTGTAATTAGCTTAATTATTAGTCTGGTCTTTGTCTTAAGCGGCTATGGCATTGTCATTGACTTTTTCAGTGGCTGGGCACCCAAAACATTGGTAGAAACAGTGAGCTCATTTAGTTTCTTGACCCATTTTGACGCTATCAGCAAAGGCGTAATTGATATGCGAGATATGATGTATTTCATTTCATTAATCGTTATCTGGCTATTTGCTAACGCCCTTATCGTCAATGCTCGTAAGGCTGACTAGGAGAGAATTGCGACGATGAATAAACAACTACTATCTGTAACAGGTCTGATTCTGGCCATCATTCTGTTTGTATCATTCAATATTGTGGTCAATGGCAACTTCAAATCAGCTCGGGTTGATTTGACTGAGGATAATATCTACACCTTATCCGACGGCACGATTAACATTCTTAAATCGATGAAAGAACCCATTAGTCTGCGTTTTTATTACACAGAAAAAGCCGCTCAAGCATTACCTAGTTTGAAATCCTATGCGCAACGTGTTCAGGAATTATTGCTTGAATATCAACGTGCATCGAATGGCAAGATTCGTTTATTTATAATGAATCCTGAACCTTTTTCAGCAGATGAACAGCGTGCGGATCAATATGGTTTGCAGTCGATACCGATTGATGGTGAATCTGACCCATTATATTTTGGTTTGGCTGGCACCAATGAAATCGATGGTGTTGAGACGATTCCTTTCTTTCAGCCAGAAAAAGAAGACACGCTGGAATATGATCTAACAAAATTGATTTACAAACTGTCCAATAACAACAGAAAAACTGTCGGTGTTATTAGTTCACTGCAAGTCGATGGTGAGCAATATGATCCATTAAAAGGTGAAGTCGCTTCTGCTGATGGTGCGAAACCATGGGCAATGATGGCTCAGCTACGCCAGATGTTTAATGTGTCAGTGTTACCTACGGATATTCGCCGCATCCCTTCCAGTATGGATGCAGTCGTGGTGATTCATCCTAAAGAACTGCCTGAAAGCACGCTTTATGCTATTGATCAGTATGTTTTGGCTGGCGGTAAGTTGATTGCCTTTGTTGATCCGTATGCTGAAATCGATAAACCGAAAAAGGATCCGGATAACCCGATGAGTGCCATGTTGGCACCGCGAAGCTCAAATATGGAAGAGTTGTTTACGACATGGGGCTTTAAACGTTCAAATACAGATGTCGTCGCTGATCGTAAAACCGCAACGAAAGTGGACTTTGGTGCTAAGACTGATTATCAACCGATTGACTATGTGCTTTGGCAGAAGTTAACCAAAGATAACTTTAATAAAGATGAACGTATTACCTCAGCATTACGTCAATTGAATGTCGCTACACCAGGTCGTTTTGAAATTCTGGATGATCACACTACAAAAATTACACCTCTATTCTCATCGAGTAACGAGGCAATGTTAGTGGATAAGCGGGTTGTTCAGTTCCGTAATGATCCTGTTGCTTTATTAACTAAATACCAACCGGGAACAATTAGTTATCCAATGGCTGTTCGTGCCCAAGGTGAGGTAAAAACGGCATTTCCTAATGGGGCGAAAACAGCTTCTGGTGAAATGAAAAAAATGCCAGGTCATTTAGACAAAGCTAAGAAAGATATTGATGTTATCGCGATTGCTGATGTCGACATGCTGGATGACCGTTTCTGGGTAGAAACGCAGGACTTTTATGGCAAACAATTAGCCTTCAATACATCAAATAATATTGATTTCTTGATTAATGCTATTGAGGATATGACAGGCAGTGATGGCCTGATAAGTATTCGTTCACGCGCTGGTTTCTCGAAACCATTCTATAAGGTCATTGCTCTACAACGCGATGCTGAAAAACGCTTCCGTACAAAAGAACGTGAATTGCAGAACAAGCTGAAAGAAACACAGCAACGTATCGCTCGTATGCAAGTTCAGCGCAGTGGTTCAGGAAAACAAATTCTGTCTGCAGAGCAACAAAAAGAAATTGCTGAATTCCGCCTGACAGCGAATAAAACACAGCAGCAGTTGCGCGATGTACAAGCTAATCTGCGTAAAGATATCGATAAATTGGATGCACAGCTGAAGTTTTTCAATATTGGATTGGTACCGATATTAGTCGGATTATTAGCAGTGTTCACTGGCTGGATGCGAATTCGTAAACGTAATAAAGCACGTAGCCAGCAATAACGATACTGTTTTAGTCGACTCGATAATAGGTTTATAACATGACAAAAAAATTCAACAGTTTGACTATTCTTTTCATTGTCACTGTAGTGATGGTGCTGCTAATGCTGGTGACCATTTATCGAACGCATGATAATGATGATAATTATGGTTTGTTGTTCCCTGATTTATTCAGTGAATTGAGTCAGGTAGACACCATTCAGTTCAGCAGTGGGGAAGGCCAGTTTTCATTGCAGAAAAAAGGGGAAGATTGGTTCATTCCTGAGCACTATAATTATCCAGCTAACTTTGATGAAGTGAAACGGATGTTGATCGATCTGTCAGAAGCGAAGCTGATGGAGCAAAAAACAAGCAACCCCGAGCAATACGCTATTTTAGGCGTTGATGGTACAAAACCAGAAACACCTGATGGTGGCTCAATCAAAGTGATGCTTAAACAGGGGGATGAACAGATTGCGGGTCTGTTATTAGGCAAACAACGAGATGTTACCGTCGCCAGTGCAGGTCCAAAACAATTTTATGTCAGACGTGTAGGGGATGCACAAAGCTGGTTAGCGGAAGGATATTTGCTGATTAGTCCGGTGATGCTGAATTGGATTGATAGTCAGGTTATCGATTTAGCTCGTGAACGTATTGCCCGGGTGGAAATTATTCAGCCGAAGGGTGATATTGCTACGCTGGTGAATTTAGGTAAGAAAGACAAATTTGGTACACCTGAATCCGGTGAAAAAACCGTATTTAAATATCCTCAGTTGGGTTATGACATCGCCGGCTCATTACACCAATTGCGAATGGAAGATGTGTTACCGAAACAAGACTTCAATCGAGGCGATGCGGATGTTGTGATTGCGCGCTTTATTACCTTTGATGGTTTGGTGGTGACAACCAAGACTTCATTTATTGACGGGTTTTATTACACGACCTTGTCTGCTGACTATCAGCCTGATCTGGTGACTGAGGCACCTGACGATATCAAAGCCCTTAATGTTCTGAAATCAGAGGAACAGGTTAAAGCTGAAGTGGACGCCTTGAATAAAAAACTTTCTGAATGGGTATATCGTGTCAGTGGTTTCACTGGGACTAACTTGATGAGAGCGAAAGCGGATATCGTCACAGAAAAAAATAATGTGATTCCAATGCCAGCTGATTTAAATGGTTTTGGCCCGCTCCAGTAAATACTAAAAAAGGCTCTGAAAAGAGCCTTTTTTTATTTCAGCATGGATTGTACAGCCGCGGCTAATTCATCGGCAGAAAATTTAGGAATAAATTTATCAGCGCCAACCTTTGATACCAGAGCCTGATTAAATGTGCCACTCATTGAGGTATGTAACAGAATGGGTAGGCTTTTCATTGCCGGGTCATTTCTGACTTCTGATGTCAGGGTATAACCGTCCATTTCTGGCATTTCGATATCCGATATCATTAAAGCTATTTTTTCATAGATGTCTTCACCATTCGCTTTCCATGTCTTGAGCATATCCAGAGCTTCTTTACCATTTTTAGCTAAGGTGATTTCTAAACCAATTTGTTCCAGTGTGCGTTTAATCTGATTTCTGGCGACACTGGAGTCATCGACTACCAGAATATGTTGTCGTATCCCTTGATTATGTTCAGAGTAATTATTGACTAACTCAGAAGATACATCAGCCTGAATCCCCATTACCTCAGCTAACACTTGCTCAACATCAATGATCTGAACTAACTTGTCTTCAAACTTGGTAATCGCAGTCAGATAGCTGCTGGCACCTGATGCTGCTGGTGGCGGTAATACATCGGACCAACTGATATTAATAATACGTTCTACAGAAGTGACCAAAAATCCTTGAACAGAACGGTTATATTCAGTGAGGATTACAAAGCTTTCTGCCAGATCTTGTAAGGGGCGGCGACCAATGCTCTGAGATAAATCAACAATACTGACTGTTTGTCCACGAATGGAAGCCATACCTTTAATATTAGGATGAGACTGTGGAAGTTTTGTTAAGGCTGGACAAGCAATCGCTTCACGTACTTTAAAAACGTTAATGCCATATAGCTGAGCTGTGCCTAGACGAAATAACAATAATTCCAGACGATTCGTACCGGCAAGATTGGTACGTTGATCTACGCCATCAATAATGCTGCTCATGTTGACTCCTCTATGCTTAATGATGCTATCGGCAATGCTTACTAAGTCTTGAGTTTTTGCAATTGGGTCTAGGCATGTAACTTGCAGTATTAAAACCAAGAAGCTTTTTAACCTTATATATTAGGTGAACCCTCATGATTCGTAGATTTTTTTTATGCTGTTTAAGTGTCGTTTTATTGACACCTTCTGTAAATGCCGAATCTATACAACCGTTAGCCGGAATTGAGCAAACAGCCTACGTTTTTGCTATGAACGATGCACAAGCCTATTACGACAATCCTCAAGTGATTGTTGATGCTATGGATAAACGCTTACGACTGCAAGCATGTTCTGGTAATTTAGCTGCTTTTTCCACATCTAATGCTAATACGGTTGGCAACAGAACTATCGGGATCCGTTGCCGTGCACCGACAGAGTGGACTGTGTACGTCTCTGTTAAGGTTAAAGTTATGCGCCCAGTTGTCGTGGCAGCGAAGGCCCTGGCAGCCAATCAGACCTTGAAATCTTCCGATGTTAAAATTGTTATGCAGGATATTAGCGACTTACGGCAAGGTTTTTTACTTTCAGCAGATAAAGTATTGGGCCAACAATTAAAGTATCCTGTCGCTTTGGGAACAGCATTGACTCCTCGTAGTCTTAAGCAACAGAAAGTAGTTCAGCGTGGTGAACAAGTCATACTCGTTGCACAAGCAGGCTTTATGGAAGTGAGAATGAATGGCATGGCCATGGAAGATGCCATTCTGGGTGATAAAATTAAAGTAAAAAATAATTCTTCAAACCGGGTGGTAGAAGGTATCGTTCAGGCCCCGGGCATTGTTAAGGTGACAATGTAAAAAATTCTCAACTTTCATTCTTTGCTGCCGATACAACAAACATAAGATAAATGGAGACAGCTTATATGTCTGATATTAATAGTATTAAGCCACCATCTCAGACGGAATATAGTCCGTCACGAAATGTGGGTGAACGCAAAGAGGCGGCTGAAAAATCGCCGTCAGTTACAACAACGAGCCCAAACACGGAAAGTGATAAAGTGAGTTTAAGCGATACACTGTCGCAAGTAGAAAAAAGCTTAGCTGATGTCCCTACAGTGAATCAGACTAAAGTTGATAGTATTAAAGCGGCAATAGATAACGGAACTTATCAGGTTGACAGTCAACAGTTGGCACGAAAAATGATTGATTTTGAGGGTAATCTGTAAAAAGGACATCCTCATGTCAATGAATGCCATGCAGCAGCTGAGTACGATTTTACAATCAGAAATCAGCAATAGTACTGCACTTGCAACCCTGTTAAAGCAAGAACGCGATGCGTTAAAGATTTCAGATGTTGATAAAGTGTCTGAAATAACCAAACTAAAGCAGCCGTATTTATTAAAGCTGGAGCAACTGGCTCGGCAGCGTGAGCAATTACTGACTGCTGTGGGGTTCCCAGCAGGAAAATCGGGTCTCGAAGCCTTTATAGCAAATCAAGAAGAAGCCGAAGCAACCCACATGTCCATGCAGGTGACACGGCTTCGTGAAGTGGCAAAAACTTGCCGCGAGTTTAATCAAATAAACGGTGGCATTATCAATGTAAACCGGCAATATTTGGTCAGAGCTTTATCTATTTTACGTGGACGTGATCCTGAAACTGGCGCTTATGGGCCAGGTGGTGAATATACCAGCCAAGTCGTCAGACAGCCTTTAATTGGCCGGGTTTAATTTTGACACCAATCAGCTAACACATTAACCCAGGCAGGGTCGTCATTCATACACGGTATTAGCGTCAATTTCTCGCCACCTGCTTCTTTAAAGACTTCTTCGCCACGAATGGCAATCTCTTCTAATGTTTCGAGACAGTCCGTGACAAACGCTGGGCATAAAACCATCACATGCTTGGCGCCTTGTTGGGCTAAATCACGTAACTTGTCTTCAGTATTGGGTCCCAACCATTTTGCACGGCCCAGTCTGGATTGGAACGCAACGGAATAACGCTCTTTTGCTAAACCAGCTTGTGCGGCAAAGCACTCAGTCGTTCTCATAACCTGGTGACGGTAGCAGGTTTTATGTGCGGGATGACTACCCTGACAACAATTATCCTGCTTTAGACAGTGTGTACCTGAACTATCTAACTTAGTGATATGTGACTCAGGCAAACCATGATAACTAAATATAATGTGATCATAGCTTTGTTCCAGATAAGGTTGGGTACTGGTGACTAAGGCTCTAATATAATCTGGATCATCAAAAAAAGGTGGTATGACGCTCAGCTTGATATTTAGCTTGTGTTTGTTGATAACCCGTTTTGCTTCTTCTATAGATGTGGTTACCGTACTTTCTGCGTAATGTGGATAGAGTGGGATATAAAGTACTTCTTCTATCGATTTATCCTCGGTAATTTTTAATAATTGTTGTTCGATGCTGGGGTTGCCATAACGCATTGCCATTTCTACTGGGAGCGGTAATTTAGCCTGAAGCGCATTTTTTAACTTCTCTGATAAAACAATTAATGGCGAACCTTCAGGTGTCCATACGCTTTGATAAGCATGAGCTGATGCTTTTGGACGTGTCGGTAATACAAAGAGACTGACAATCATGCGCCTCAGCAACCAGGGTAATTGAATCACATACGGATCCATCAGAAACTGATTAAGATATCGACGTACAGAGGGTGTGTCTGGCGCGTCTGGAGAACCGAGATTGGCTAATAAAATGGCACGTTTTGTCATAGATAAATTTACGATTTATTTAAAAGATTGTTAAAGGCATTATCCAGCTCAGTATATTGGAATTGATAACCAATTTCCTTTGCTTTTTCCGGGTACGCTCGTTGCCCTCCTAATAAAAGCTGAGACATTTCACCTAAAGCGAATTTTAATATTGATTCAGGGGCTTTCAGAAATGCAGGGCGCTGAAGATGTTTAGCCAGGCTTTTTGTGAAGGTTTTATTGGTGACAGGATGAGGTGCTGTAGCATTAAATATTCCTTTTGCAGAGGGATTCTGACTGATGTAAATAATAAGCTGAACAATGTCAGAAATATGTATCCATGGCATAAATTGATGGCCATTTCCCAAAGTGCAACCTAATCCCAACTTAAAGGGTAAAAGCATACGCTGAAGAACTCCGCCTTCAGTACTCAGAACTAAGCCGGTACGAATGATGCAGGTGCGGATATCATTCGGGGCAGCTAGGGCTGCTTGCTCCCATTTTTCACAAAGCTCGTGAGTATAGTCGTTTTGATAACTGCTGTCTTCAGTAAGCGGCTGTGAGCCTTGATCACCATACCAGCCAACGGCAGAACCACTGATTAATGTGTGTGGCTTATGCTGACGACGTTTTATCCAATTCACTAAATGTTCGGTCAAATCAATCCGGCTTTTTTCCAAAACCGCTTTTTGTTTGTCACTCCATCTTTTATTCGCTATGGGTTCACCTGCAAGATTAATCACAATATCTATAGCGTGTTGCTGATCGATTTCATCAAGAGACTCTACGGCTGCAACTTTGTCACTAAAAAGGTTGATGACTTTTTGTCTATTTCTGCTTAGCACAGTGACATCATGGCCTGCTGTTAAAAGATGCTGACAAAGTGATGAACCAATGAGTCCGGTGCCACCAGTAATTAAATAATGCATATTGATGTCCTTAATAATCTTCGTCTGACCTTCACATTTTTTAGCAAACCTAGTGCTAAGATAATTTACAGAGTATGAGATGGACGTGAAGATATGAAAATTAAAGTCGGCATTAGCAGTTGTTTATTAGGACATGAAGTTCGCTATGACGGTACCCATAAACATTTACGTTTAGCTACGGAGAGCTTATCGCGCTATTTTGATTTTGTAGCTGAATGTCCTGAGGTGGGTATTGGGATGAGTATTCCTCGCAAACCTATACGATTGGTAGGTAATCCTGATAGCCCGGATGCGGTTGCTGTTCATGATGAGGCTTTAAATTACAGTCATGCGCTGACAACGTATGGAGAGAAAAAAGCAGCAGAACATCAGGATTTATGTGGTTATATCTTTATGAAAAACTCGCCGAGCTGTGGTTTGTTCAGAGTAAAGGTGTATCAGGAAAATGGTTATCCTTCATCGACACCTGGACGGGGGCTGTATGCCAAAGCGTTTACCGATGCACACCCGTTGTTGCCGGTGGAAGAGTCGGGACGATTGTGTGAACCTTTATTAAGAGAGAACTTCGTTACACGCGTTTTTGCTTACGCGAATTGGCTTCAACTCAAAAATCAGGGCTTAACTGTAAAAGCTATATTAGATTTTCATGTTCGCTATAAATATACCTTAATGGCACATTCACCAGCGAAATATGCAGAGTTGGGACGTATGTTAGCTGATGCAGGTAATCATGATATTGATGCCTTAGGTCAGCGCTATTTTGAAGAGTTAATGACAACATTGAAAACATTAGCTTCAAGAAAAACCCACACAAATGTATTGATGCATTTACAGGGATATCTGAAGAAGAAAATTTCTAGTTCTGAAAAACAAGAGTTAGCGGCTATTATTGAACAATATAGAACTGCGCAAATACCTCTGATAGTGCCTGTGACCTTATTACGCCATCATTTTAACAACCATCCCGATCCTTATATAAACAAGCAGGCCTACTTGCAGCCTTATCCGGATGATCTGAGCTTAAGGAATGCCATTTGATCTTATCAATAATGAACAGTTGTGAACTTCAATTCAGCTTAGGAATACTGAATTTATCAAATAAACATATACGGTATTGGTTTGATTGAGCATCATGCCGTTAGTCATGTGATTCTAATCAATGATATTCTCAGCTATTCGTAACATTACAGATAGATAATCAAGACATGGATGAGCAAGTCATATCAAGAAAACAAGCTGATCGCTTATATGATGAGGTGTTGTTTTCTAATCTCACAGTAATGGGTGTCTCCATACTGGTTTTTATCGTGTTATATGATCATGTCCAACCTTACTCACTACTATTATTTAGCTGGAGCTTTACTATTTGCGTATTGTCGTCAATACGGCTAATAGTCCTGTTTTTATATAAAAAACATAATGATATTTTGGGCTTCACGCCAAAAAAATGGATTATTGTTTATACTGTTCTAAGCGGGTGTGTCGGTATTGTGTGGGGGCTGGCGAGCACGTTCTATGTCCTTATCGATAATGTGCAGATTAATACCTTATTCTATATTTTAATTAGCACCGTAATAGCCGCTGCAGTACCGGTGTTAAGTGCCAGTTTCGCCACCTTTTTGGCTTACACTCTTCCCCAGTTAGTGTTGCTCACATCCATGTCAATCTATCAAATCGAGACGACGTTAGCTGATAAATTGGTTTATATCTTGATGTTTGGTTTTATCGCTTATTACTTATTAATGTTTTCCATGGCAAGGCGGGCTAATCAGAATCTAATTAAGAGTTTTAAATTACAGGAGAGTAATCAGGATTTATTAGATCAATTGAATGATGAAATGCTGAAACGTGAAGAGCTCATTAAAGAGCGTACCAAAGCGTTACAACTAAGTAATGAAAAGCTAAAAGCCAGCCAGGCGCATATGCTCAAGTTATCCCGGGCGGTAGAGTCGAGTCCAAATTCTATTTTGATTATGGATGAAAAAGGCACGATCGAATACGTTAATAAAAAGTGCGAACAGTTATCAGGTTATAGTGCTACCGAGATGATTGGTCAGAGACTTGAGAGCTATAAATCTAACAAAATGGTCTCGGCATTTTTTGATGAAATCTGGCTTCAGGTTTCTTCTGATGGGCAATGGTCAGGAGAAATTGAAAACCGACGAAAAGATGGCAGTTTTTACTGGGTCAAGCTCTATCTGGCGGCTGTTTATGATGACAAACAGCAGATTAGTCACTATGTCGCTATTTATGAGGATATTACCGAGTCAAGAAAACTGGCGAAGAAATTATCTTTTCAGGCAACCCATGATGATTTGACCGGCTTGATTAATCGTACTGAGTTTGAAAGACGGTTATCTATGTTAGTCAATGATGCTCAGCGAGTAGGGAGCTAACATGCTTTATGTTTCCTGGATTTGGACCAGTTTAAAGTCATTAATGATACCTGTGGCCATATTGCAGGAGATGAACTGCTCCGGCAGTTAGGGGCGTTACTTGGTAATTCCACACGAAAAAGCGATACGCTGGCACGGCTTGGTGGTGATGAGTTTGCGATTCTTGTGGAAGACTGTGAGTTGGAGAAAGCTGAGTCTATTGCAAATGAAATTAAAGAATTGGTGTCACAATTCCAATTTATCTGGGAGTCACAAATTTTTACTGTGGGTGTAAGCATTGGCGTCACGATGGTTACTTCTCATACCCGAGATAGAACTGAAGCCTTAAAACAGGCAGACAGTGCATGTTATGCGGCCAAAAACTCTGGCAGAAACCGTGTTTATATTTATCAGGAACAAGATCAACAGTTAACGACTCAGAAGGGAGAGTTCAAATGGGTCAACGAGATAAAGGATGCATTGGCTGAAAATAGATTTGAGCTGTATGCACAACCTATTGTGAGTACGACAACTGGCTTCCTGGAAATGTATGAAGTATTAGTCCGCCTGAGAAATAAGGCTGGCCAATTATTTCCACCGGGTGCATTTCTTTCTTCTGCTGAGCGTTACAATTTGTCTGAGCGAATTGATAAATGGGTTGTGAGCCATGTATTTGAATGGCTAGAGCAACACTACACATTATTACCGCATTTAAAATATCTAGCGATCAATCTTTCAGGTGCTAGTCTTGGTAAAGAGGATATGTTGTCCTTTATTAATACAAAATTGTCCTCAGCTTCTTTTCGCCGGGAAATGATTAAGTTTGAAATTACTGAAACTGCAGCTATTGGTAATTTGAAACAGGCTCACTACTTCATTGATAGCTTGTCAAAGTTAGGCTGTCAGTTTTCCCTGGATGACTTTGGTAGTGGATTGTCATCATTTGCTTATCTGAAAAATCTGCCTGTTCAGAGTATTAAAATTGACGGTATGTTTGTGAAAGATATGCATGTCGATCCACTTGATTATGAAATGGTTAAATCGATTAACGATATCGGCCATGTAATGGGATTAGAGACCATTGCGGAATTTGTTGAAAATGAAGAAATCTGGCAAAAATTAAAAGCCATCGGTGTTGATTATGGACAGGGATATCATTTAGGTAAACCTGAGCCTATTGCAGGCATTCTTCATCATGCTAAAACCATCGCCCCTGTAGCATAAACTGATAAGGCCTTAACAAGAGAATTGCGCATAATATTTCTAGTCAGATAATTGACAGTAGCGGAAATAAAAAAATCGTCGTTAAATTTTATGTAATATATTGATAATTAAATAGAAAATATATTTTTTTGCTATATTGCTGTTTGGGCATGGTTCCTGCAAAAGCTTAATTACCCAGCATGTTTTTACTTTTTGGTAATTAAGTCTGTATAGGAGATGATTTATGAATGCCCTGGCAAAAATGGATGACGCCGCTCGATTACAACAGGAGCAAAATCAGTTTTCACAACTATCTACATATTATGATAAGAAATACCGTACAGGCTGGTTTCGTATGCATGGAGAGCCCAGACCCTGCTTTACACCCACCTTATTAAGTGAAATTTCTACCTATTTCTCTGGTGTTAAACAAGATATGCGATTAACTCAGGGACAAAAATACGACTACCTGGTATTAGCCTCTGATGTTGATGGCATCTTTAACCTGGGTGGTGACCTGGGCTTGTTTGCAAATCTTATTGAGCAGCAAGATGCGGATGGTTTATTGGCCTATGCAGTGAGTTGTATTGAAGTTTTGCATGCCAACATGTCTCATCTCGATACTGATCTGACTACCATTGCTTTAGTGAAAGGTGATGCCTTGGGAGGCGGTTTTGAGTCTGCTTTATCAAGCAATGTGCTGATTGCCGAAAAGGGCGCAAAAATGGGGCTTCCTGAAGTCTTATTTAACTTATTCCCAGGCATGGGGGCATTTTCTCTTTTATCAAGAAAGATTGGCGCATCAAAAGCAGAAAAAATGATTCTGGCAGGTAAGTTATATGCTGCTGAAGAGCTTTATGAGATGGGCGTTGTTGATATTCTCGCTGAGCAGGGAGAAGGCGAGTGGGAAGTTTACCGATATATCGAAAAATCAAATAAAAATGCGAATAGTCATCGAGCAATGAGACAGGTTAAAGATGCTTGTAATGCTGTTAGCTATGACGAATTATTGACGATCACTAAAATCTGGGCCGAGTCAGCATTGAAATTGCAACCTCGTGATTTACGCATGATGCAACGTTTAGTCCAGCGTCAATCCAGTAAAACCGAACTCTTAGCATCGGCTAGTGTTTAGTCTCGTAATTATGGTCGGTAACGGTTTTTTTGAGGGCTGCTAAGGAATCATTAAATATCTGATTGATGTCTCGGGCGATTTGTTTTATTTCTTGGCTATTAATTTGATCAGGTTTGATTTGTTCTGCCTGACGGGTTAGCCACGCAAGTTTGATGGCACCTATTTCGGTGGAAGAACCTTTAAGAGCATGTAAGCTTTCACGATATTGATAATAGTCATCGAACACAGCATTGTTAATAATATCAATGTGCTTTCGACCATCGTACTCAAAGCCACTGACGAGACTATTGATAAATTGTTCACCTCCACCGAGTTCTTCTAACTCGGAGATGAGGCGGTAATCTAATAGTTGTTCACTATCTGGTGTTGAAATCACAGCGTCGATTTCAAACGATGATTGATTTTGTTTTGATTTTTTTGCGAAGCCCGCTATTTCTGACAATAAAGCTTTTGAATTAATGGGTTTTGTCAGAAAAATATCAGCACCAGCGTCAATACAGTTTTGTCTGGTTTCTGGTGTCGCATCAGCGGTAAGAATCATGGACGGTATTTTTCTTGATGTGTCCATAAATTGAGTTGCTTTAATGATATCAATCCCAGAATAGCCGGGCATATTCATATCCAACACCATTAAATCAATCTCATCGTAGTGATCACTGATAAGACTCATCGCTTCTTCACCTGTATTGGCTAGTATGAGCTTGTGTCCTATTTGACTCAGGATGCCGGATAATACCCGCTGGTTAACAATATTATCTTCTGCAATCAGAATGGTTAATTGAGTTTGAGAGTTTGCTTCAGATTGATAGTACTCATTGAGCTTAACCACTTTATCAGCGTTATAAAATGTAGACTCAGCTGAATGAAGCGCATTAAATAGAGCCCTTTTGTCTGCTACATCTTTTACAGACGAACGATAAAACTGATTAAGTTCTTCGTCTTGAAGTACATCACCAGCATGGTTCACTAAGACTAATGATAAATGTTGAAGACTGTCTTCCTGAGTTAGAAGCTGTGCATATTGAACGGGGTTGATTCCAGCCATGCAATCACTATCAATGACTAAGGTAGAAAAAGGCTGTTCATTTTCTGCAGCTGTCATTAATGCTGACATTGCCTGAGCCGAGGATTGCGCACATTGGTAATCCAGATTCCAGGTGTCAAAGCTTTGACATAAAGATGAAGTGATTTTTTCTGTCGCGAGAACGAGTACTTTATGTTCGTTTAATTCCAAATCATATTCAGAGTGGGTGTCAAAAGGCAATTCAAACCAGAATGTTGTGCCTGTGCCTAGCTCACTTTTTACACCTATCTCTCCTCCCATGAGTTCTACGAGCTGTTTAGAGATCGTTGTTCCGAGCCCTGTACCCTGGTATTTCGACGTGTTCGATACATTGGCTTGTGTGAAGTTATCAAATATCTTGTCTAGATATTCTTCAGCTATGCCGATGCCTGTATCACGTACTTCGAACCGTATAGTTATTTTTTGGCTTATTGTATCAGTCGCCACTTTTTCTAACAGTAATTTTACCGAACCAGTATCAGTAAATTTAATGGCATTTCCCAACAGATTAATCAGAATCTGGCGTAAGTGTTGTGGATCGCCTATCAGTCGATAATCAATATTTGAGTCAATATGGTAACTGACTCTGAGGTCTTTAGACTCACCCATTACAGCCTGTAATTCGATGATGTTATTAATCAAAGAATGTAAATCAAAGCTCTCTTTAGCAATATGTATCTTGCCTGCTTCTATTTTTGAAATATCCAGTACATTTTCAATTAATCCGGATAAGGTCTGCGCAGAGTTACGCATGATATTAACGAACTCATACTGTTGTGGACTTAATTTGGTTTCACCAAGCAGGTCAGCTATACCAATCACACCGTTGAGAGGTGTTCTCAGTTCATGTGACATATTGGCCAGAAAGCGACTTTTAGCCTCATTGGCAAGCTTTGCTGTTTTTATCGCGACATGGAGTTTATTAATCAAAAATGCCGAGTAGACAGGGATGACTAATAATAATAACAACAAGCTAAAACCAATGTGTTTGTGCTGGAGATCCTGCCAATAAGGACCGTAAACAACCGCAATGCTAAAACCAATCAATCCTACGCTGAGTGATAGATATAGGTATTGAGTACCGTAGCGGAAGCCATTACCCAAAATTACCCAGACATACAGGATGAACAGAAACACACTTTCATCACCTGAATAAAACATCAGAATCGACAAAGATCCTAAGTCTAAGAGGATGCCGGCAAAGCGTCTGATGGGGGAGGGATGAGGATTACGCAATATTGCTATGGCAATTGCCATGGCGCCAGCATAATAAATTAAAGTTACTAAGGTGGGATGAGAAAGCAATGTATCTTGTAATTGCTCTCCATCACTCCATGGCAAGGCGAAATAAAAAAGAATACCAAGCCCAATAGTTAAGCGTACTTTTATGGCCTGTTCAGGTTCGCTATCACCTGTTCTGCTCAGAATGGAACGGAAATGTTCTATCCTAGCTAAAAAACCGTTTTTTCTATCTGGCTTGGCGTTATCTGAATCGTTCATTAGGTTCATCCGCATACTCAGCCTGAATGGCTTTTATCTTATCTAGACTCTCGATAAATGCGTCAACACATACAGGATCAAAGTGGCTGCCAGATTGTTTTTTTATGTACTCAATGGCGTCTTGAAATGGCCATGCCACTTTATAGGGTCTTTCAGATACAAGTGCATCAAATACATCCGCTACAGCGACAACACGTGCAATAAGGGGAATCTCATCACCCTTTAAACCATTCGGGTAGCCTTTGCCATCAAAGCGTTCGTGATGATTCAGTGCAATAACGGCGCCTGTTTGCATATAGCGGGATTGGCTGTCCGATAAAATGGCATGTCCAATAGTGGTGTGGGTTTGCATGATGCCCCACTCATGATCACTTAGTGGGCCTGCTTTAAGCAATATACCGTCTGGAATGCCAATCTTTCCAATATCATGCATAGGCGCGGTATATTCTAATTCCTCACATTCTTTCTGGCTGAACGCATTAAGCGATTCGGCAATCACTCGCGCGTATTTTGCCATACGAATAACATGGTTGCCTGTACCTTCATCCCGGTACTCACCCGCACGAGCTAATCGTAATAAGGTTTCTTTTTCACGATCGACGACCTTCTTGGTGGCGATTTCAACCTGCCTTGCCAGCCAGTCTGCACGATCCTGAATAATCAGATGTTGTTCCTGCATTTGTAGCAGGTTTCGACAAGTGGTGCGGCATTCAATTTGATCGATTGGTCGAGTCAGGAAAGCCGTGGTACCTGCCTCCAATGCATTGTAGCGAACAGATTTTTCACTAACCACGGTAATCATGACGATAGGTACCGAATGACACTGAGGCATGACGCGAATTTTTTGAATAAACTCCACACCATTCATGTTCGGCATACGATAGTCAGTGATGATGAGATCCGGCTCGTTATTATTGAGCCAGATAAGACCTTCTTCCGGGCTACTCAACGACGTAACAATAATATTGTCAGCAATCTGTTGAATAATGCGTTCTAGAATTGTACGTCCTGTAGATTGATCATCAATGATCAATACCTGTTTGGATTTCTTCAGAATGCTTTGCCTCCTGGCTTTTGCATAGGGACTTTGAGTGATTAGTTTGTGTTCGCGAATCAAGATGATATACCTGACTATGTGGCACTTCTGACCGCGCATCCTGCAATAAAGCCACTAAAAACAGCTTACGAAACCTGTAGGCTGATAGTTAAAAGTATCAAAACGCCTCAATTAAATTTGGCTTTCATACTCGAAATTAATCCATTATGCGGATAACGTTTTTTTTAGTCTAGTCGATAATGGTCCCTGTATCGCGAAATGTCAGGTTATATCTTAATTGGCCTGTTAAGTTGTGATGAGCCAGTTTGATCGGCTGTATGCCATGAAAACGCAAACGATCCAGGCCTCCCCAGATGACGATATCACCATGGTTGAGCAAATGGTAGCTGGGTTTTTCATTACGTTTATTGCCACCAAACTGAAATATGGCTGATACACCGAGTGAGACAGAAACGATAGGCTGGGTGTAGTCGTTTTCATCCTTATCCTGGTGTAAGCCCATACCGATTCCTGGAGCATACTGATTGATAAGACAGGCATTGGGGTGGAAGTGATGGAATCCTACCAATGAAGCATACTTTTCTGCGAGCGTTTCAAATAACCCTGGCATGGATGGCCAAGGCATATTTGTCAGAGGATCGATAGCCGTATAACGGTAACCTTTATGATCACTTACCCAGCCTAAGTCACCACAATTCGTCATTTTTGCCCCGACATAATATCCGCTCTTTGTCGACATTTGTCTAAATGGGGAGAGGCTGGTGATATGCGTTATTTCGGTGAGTAAGTTTTCGGCGATCGGTTGGGCTACACCTTTAAGAAGGTAGCTTTGCTCTGCAAGTTTGATAACAGTGTCAGACATTGTGCTTTAGAAAACGTATGTGGCAGTTCAGCAAGTTGATGAGTGTGGTGTGTGCAAATGATTTCTCCCAAAGATTGTACAAAAGGCGCCAATAAAAGAATACAGATCCACAGTAGGCAAATCATGGCAGAACAGCTAGAATATCATCATCGTCTTGGGGGAGTAGTCTACTCACCTACCGGTGTTTGAAGCTGTCAACATAATTGAACCCTCAAGGTTCATGGCAGTTTCGTACCAGCTTAGCTGGTATTGACAAGACCTAAGACAAATAATGATCCCTTTTGGCGGGAGGTCATTATTTGTCTTGGTATTGTTATCCCGCCGGAGCCTTTAAATGGATGCTTTTTTTACTTCAGTTCTCACAGTTTCGCTAGCGGAAATTGGTGATAAAACTCAGCTTTTATCGTTAATGTTAGCTGCACGTTTTAGTCATAAATCAGCCATCGTGGCTGGAATCCTCGTTGCTACACTACTTAATCATGCTGCATCTGCCTGGCTTGGCACATGGCTGGGACAATTTATTCTTGGTCCAACAGGTCAGTGGCTGCTGGGCTTGAGTTTTATTGCGATGGCCGGTTGGTTATTGATACCGGATAAGCAAGATGATGATGCCATTAAATATGCTAAATATGGGGCATTTATCGTAACCACGGTGTTATTTTTTATTGCTGAGATAGGTGATAAAACACAAGTTGCTACGATTGCGCTTGCCGCGACTTACCAGAATATCTTTATGGTGACACTAGGGACTACCATTGGAATGTTATTAGCAAATGTCCCGGTGGTTTATGCTGGAGAAGCTATGTTGAAAGTCATTCCTTTGAATGTGGCCAGATGGGCTGCTGCCATAGCATTTGCCATTATTGGTTTAACGATTATTCCATGGTAAGCACTGAGCGATTTGCACTAATGAACATCATCGAGCCGGATATTTTATGCGGCTCGATGATTTATTACTAATAGCATTAGTGAAGATTAGATAAATTTTCAACCACTTCCACGACTTTTTGGGCGCCACTTCTGATTTGACTGATGGTATTACCCGCCGTATTAGCAAGCTCAACACCCGACTCGACACCTGACATGCTTCCTGACATGCTTTTTATAACGGAGTCACTTTTTGACTGGATTTTATTAATCATCGTCGCTATTTCGGCTATGGACTGTGATGTACGTGTTGCCAACGAACGTACTTCATCAGCAACAACAGCAAAGCCTCGCCCACTGTCACCTGCTCTGGCAGCTTCTATCGCAGCATTCAGGGCAAGTAGATTTGTTTGTTCAGTAATATCACTGATCGTTTTAACGATAAATGATATTTGTGCTGTTTCGGTACCAAGTTGTTCCAGTTCGATTGAAGAGTGACTGAACTGTTCTTTTAAATGCTGAAGTTTATCAATGGTTTTGAAGATAATATCCTCACCTTCCGATGATAACTTTTCTGTTTCCAGAGAGACTGTATAGGCGGTATTTGCAGCGGTTTTTTCTTCTTTCGAACGACGTACTTTTTCGGTGATGTCGGTCGCAAACTTAATGACCTTATAAGGTTTGCCATCAGCATCAAATACAGGGTTATAAGTGGCTTCCAGCCAAACAGGCGATTGATATTTATTTATACGTTTAAAGTTGTCTGCAATAAAACGACCGTCGTTTAATTGTTCCCAGAATTTGGCATATTCCGGGCTTTTCACATAGTCTGATTCACAAAAAATTCGGTGAGGTTGTCCTTTGATCTCATCCAACGTGTAACCCATAAGATTCAGAAAGTTTTGATTAGCATGAGTAACATGACCCTTCATATCAAACTCAATCACTGCCATGGAACGATTAATGGCTGATAACAGACTCTCATTACTACGAGAGTGTTTTACCCGCTCGGTAACATCGTTGGCAATTTTGATCACTTTGATAACTTTATTGTCGGTATTTTTTACAGGGAAATAATTGGCTTCAAGCCAGAGATCGTTGCCATTTTTATGCTTACGTAACACTTCACCGCTAAAGTACTCACCGTTATTTAAATTTTTCCAAAAATCTTTATACCGAGCTGAGCTGACTTCAGCATCATCACACAAAACCTGATGGCGTTTACCTATTAATTCTGACGCAGAGTAACCAGTGACATGAGAAAAGTTACCATTAATTTTTGTGATAACACCATCAGGTGTGAATTCAATAATTGAGAGCGAGGATTGCATCGCTGTGTAAACTTCCAGCAAGGGCTGCAACTCTTTTTCCAGTGCTGCTTTTTCGGCCAATAACTGCTTAGTTTTTCCAAACATGTCTTTTCTTCCTCTTTGAATATTGCGCGCAACAATGTTGCATGCATTTTATATCGGCAGAGGAAAATTAATGATTAAATATTTATGGGAAAAATATGAGACTTATCACGTTATGGCAAAAATATGTTGTTTTTAAGTAGTTAGTGCTTTGAGGTAAAGCTTTTGAATGAGCTTTATGCTTGCTGTGTAAAAGTAAAAATCTGTAGCAGTACTTAAACGTGACATCTCGACTGCTGATTTAAAGACTATTTTTAAACCGATCTCAAATCGAGATATATAGATGAGTCAAAATTATCACTGAACATTATGCTGAGTCAGCTGTTTACCAGGAATAGTAAGTCGTTCTTTTTGAGCAAAATCATACTTTAGGACGATATTTTTTTTCATTCGAGTTAAGTAATCTGTAAATAACAGAATTTTATGAATATTTATCTGTTATGAGTTACTAAGAATTACTAACTTTAATTCAATATATTAACGCCAAACTTGACGTGAGTCAGGGACGGAAAACCTACAGCTGTGCATTAGGTGGCATCAGGGCTGGGCTGCATTAGATGGAAATTTCTTATGAAAAAAAAATTGTGGATGCTATTAAGCCTTGTTTTATTGACATTATCCCATAACACCTGGGCAGCAACTGTTGTTAAAGCTACTTTTGATGCCGGATGGCCGGAGTATGATGGTGGTAAATTTAAGTTTTCTGGCAATTTTGTCGGTGAAGATCTGAATAATGATGGTCTGTTGTCTTTCGGAGAGTTTTCCGTATTTAATTGGAGCTCAACATACAATTCTTTCACCTTATCAGACTTGTTTGATACGGGCGATATTAATATTGATACGCAAGAATGGCTGAATAATGGCCTGAGTTGGGTTGGGCGTGACAATTTAGCTTACATAACGTGGGCGGATAGAGAGCAATCAATAAATACTAATATCAAGGGTGAATATCGCTTTACCTCTTTCGAGGTTTCAGCTGTCCCACTTCCACCAGCAGTCTTGCTATTTGCACCTGCACTACTGGGTTTTATGGGCTTACGCCGCAAAGCCAAACTGGCCGCCTAGATAAGTCAAAGTATTTCAAAAAAGAAAAGCCGTCACAGTGTGGCGGCTTTTTTTATTTCTCGCGTAAGTATTTTATTCACACTGCAATGTTAATTGATCAGAAACAATATTCAGTTTTCGTGCTTAAGGCTAATCGCCGTTATAATACCAGCCCGATGTCTTCGTAGCTCAGCTAGATAGCGCGTTGATATAAAAAAGCCCCAACATTTTGGGGCTTTTTTATTGAAAATATATGGTTAAGTTAAAACACATATTCCAGACTAACACTGCCGGCGGCATAATTCTCATCACGGTCACCGCCAAACTCAATATCGGCCACCAGGCTAAGGTTGTTGTTATCCGCTACGCGTAATGTGGCACCGGCAAACCCGCCTGTGACACTTTCATCACCGGCAGTCGCAAACTTGAACTGACTACCGGCGATGCTGACTTTGGTATCGTCATCATCGGTATGACGTGAGTTCAGGCCTACTCGGAATTCAAATTCACTAGCCTCATCAAACTGATAAGCAGCCGCTAATTGTGCTCTTGCAGTTAATGCCTTGGCTTTGCGGTCATCTACACTCAGATTAGAATTGGTGGTGCCCGATTCACGGTAACCATCCAGCCAGGCCATGCTGTAATTCACACTGACAGAAGGGCGCAGCTCAAGACGGTCATTAACGCTAAAGGCTGAACCAAGAGTGATGCCGGGGCTGATAAACCAGCTATCAAAATCAGACTTGGCTGTTTCAAAACCATTCAGGTTATCGACAACAAGCCTGTCATTTTCATGGTCGCCGTAACCGGCAATCAGTGAGCCTGTGATATTAAGACCATGGGTTTTACGGTTGGCATAAACGCCGATGTAATAATTATCTGCTTCTGTTTCAAACGACGCGGTCTGGGTATCTGTCTTACTTCGCACAACACCACCCATCAAGCCTGAACGGTGACCACTTATATCCCACTCATAACCGAAGTTCACGCCGACATGGTGATGGTCATAAGCAATCGCGCCACCTTCGGCATCACGGTCAAACCTGCCACCAAAGACTTGCGCCCAAGCCACCGGTTTATGCTCTTCAAAATACATACCGGGAGATAACTCAAGCGACGCTAGCTGTACCTGTTTCAGTGGTGTGGTCTGCGCCATACGCTGCCCAATCACATTGTGGATGGATGAGGTCATGCCGGCTAACGCCACCCCGCGGGTGGATTCACCTGTCGGGTCGAGCGTGATCACTTGAGCGCGGGCAGTGTCACCCACCACCACGCCCGGCGTGAATAGATTGATATTCTCGGTATTCAAAATAGACAAATTGGCAGAGGCGCTGCCGCTGTATATATTGACGGTGTCGTTATCGCTGCCATTTTGGCCTAAATCAATCCCGCCAATAATTTGTGAGCCAGATAGCAGGTTGACAGTGGTATTGCGATCCGAAGAAAGGTCGCCGGAAATAGCTAAGCTATCCGGGCCGGTGGCAGAAATCAGGCCGCTGTTGTTGATGGTCGCATTGTCGCCTGTAGACCTAATGCCATCAGCGCGTTCACCTGTTGTTGAAATACTGCCGCTGTTGTTGATGGCGGCGTCAGTGCCATTTGAGTTAATGCCATCAGCGTTTTCACCTGTTGTTGAAATGCTACCGCTATTGTTCGTAGTGTTGTTGCCTCCTGACAAAATGCCGTATGAGCCAGCTCCGCTGGTGGAGATGCTGCCACTGTTGTTGATGGTGCCACCTAATGACCGAATGCCGTATGCATAAATACCACTGGTGAAGATACTGCCACTGTTATTAATGGTAGCGTCAGTGCCTATTGAGTATATGCCGTTTGCATTGTCACCACTGGTAGTGGAGATGTTGCCACTGTTGTTGATGGTGGCGTAATCGCCAGTTGACACAATGCGAACTGCATCTTTACCGCTGCCAATGATGTTCCCGCTGTTGCTGATGGTGGCATTGTTGCCACGTGAGTAAATGCCGTATGCATTATCGCCACTGGTTGTGATAGAACCATTAGTTTCGATATTGACATTATCCCCGGGTGCATCAATAGCAATGACACCCGATGTGCTGAGCTCGCCACCCGTTTCAATAGTGCCGGTTTCATTGTCGTTAAGGGTTTGCTGGGTTGTGACCGTCTCACCATCCTTAATCGTAAAACTGGCTCCAAAACTTGTGGGTGACAAGGCCAATAAGATAACAGCAGATAACGGGCGTAAAGCTATTGACGAGCAGGCCGACATGTTCAAAATCCTTATAAAAAGCGCAGTATTGGGATATATACTAGGATGTTACAAAGTTAGTCTGCAAGCCGATATACACTAAATAGAGACTAGACATTTCTGAAAAAAACAGAAAGCCCCATGGTATGGGGCTTTAGGTGTGCTTTATTAGGTGCGATGTTTTTTTGAAATTAAAACGCATACTGCAAGGTGAGACTCCTTGCTACATAATCCTCATCACTATATACCGCCGAACTTGACATCGGCAATCAATGCGAAATTGTTGTCATTCATCACCCGTAAGGCTGAGATAAATACCAAAAAAGCTATCTTTAACGAATCAAAATGATGTGCTGATGGTGTTTGTCTGTTTTGAGTTATTGAAATGAGCGTTTGAGCGTCAGGGCATTGATAACTTGGTAAAGGTGTTTGTGGACAAATATTGAGCAGTTTTTTCCACTTAACTTTGATTTTAAGGTTGAGTTGATGCCGTTCAGTTGCCGGTCATTATTACTGGTTAAGGGACAAGTGTTAGGAATAAGTGATTATGAGCAGTGTGTCACAGCTTGTGAAAACGTTATTTGGCAGTTTGAAAGGTTACAGGTTGTTTATGCTGTTTTAAGTAGTCCAAATCTTAATCCGAACCACCCAGAAGTCGAGAAAATGATGGAAGTCATGCTTGAAATTACTCCAGAAAGTATCAATGACTACCTTGCGGAGAATCAACGCCAGTTCCTGACGTTTGTAAAAAATGTCTATGAAGAACAGTTCAAACTATAGCCACGGAATTAAAAGCTACTGTTCAACTACAGAGTCAATGCCTCCTTAGTTCTCTCAAGTAGGGGGGGGAGCCTGTGATTATAGTCCATATGCGGCTCTGTGGCTCGTTTTTAAGCTAGTTTATCAAGCCGAGGTAGGTTGCCAAGGATGGATGGTCTGGGCCCATATTCGTTGCACTTTTTTTGGGGAGCCTTGTAGTTTTTACTTAGCTACTTGTGAGTATTGAAAATGAAAAAAAGAGTCACTGTTACCATCAAGAAGGCTGGACTCAGAACGACTAAAACAGAAGTAGGTGTCATAAAAAAAGGAAACAAAATAACTTCTGAAAGTAGTGCTGATATGTCTCTCTCAGATGATAAGTCTTCAGAAGCTGCAAATACTCAAGCTCTTCGAGCTCTATCAACAGTATCAAAAGAACAAAAATGTCCAATGTGTGGCGAGACTATTACGAAAAAGTTCAGGAAACATACGAAAAGCTGTCAACAAAGAATTGAGAAAGAGAGAAAAGAGAAACGAGCGATGTTCAATGCTCAGCTAAAAAAGCTGAGGAAAAGTCAGATGAGTTCGACAGGATACAAACCTAAAACCAAGAGCATCACTAGCAAGAAAAAAAGGCATGGAGACATTGTCCTCTATTCTCAAGTGGGAGTACGGAATGATGAGGTACTTTTTTGTTCATTATGCAAGAAAAAATCATCTACAACATGGCGTTACACTAAGAGCAACAAAGGCCCGGTTGACTTGTGTATAAATTGCAAAGACGTGGCGCCCAGAATAAAACAGAAATCAAGACGGGAAGGTTTTTTGATAAGACTTCCTGGTTCGTTTGAGAATGGCAAGTCTAGTAAATAGATATTAGATTCGGTTAACTCTGATATGGATGGTATCTCTCATTTTGCCTTAGCTTTTTGCCAAGGCGGCATTAGGCTAGATTTATAGTCCACATAGTTTAGTTTCAGGTAGTTTGGCAAGCCAATTGAATACGCAGAGTATATCGGCTGGACACATATAATGTACTTGTGTAGTTTTCTCGGTTCTTAAAGTAATAAGAAAAGGATTTCATGATGGGAAAGTTGAAAAAAACAGCTGAACTTGGTGTGGGTGCGGGTGGAGCAATCTCAACTGTTTGTGGTCTGGTTGCTGATTTTTTTATGCCAGTTGCTCCGTATGGTATCTATTTAGGCTTCATTGGCCTTCTACTACTCCTAATTTCGCTAGTATTATTTTTTATTCCGTTCACAAATAAAAGGCTGGCTGTAGCTATGAACGATAGCTGGTATCTGCCCTCTTTTGTTTTATTGTTAGTCTTTACTACTTCAATGTTCGGTTTTTACTAATTTGGCAAAAGTGTACAAGGTGGTAGCGGTTATTTAGCTGGTAGTTTTGAAGAACTGAGCCATTTGCAATCACAAATTCTTGCAACTAACCTTCAGATAGAAGCAAACACAAGAGAGACTGCTTCGAATACAAAGCGTACAGCTGAAAATACTGGTGCCTTGACCAATTTGGTCAAACGAGAAACCAGCGATGATCCTCGCAAGGAATTGGGCAACCTTGGTTGGAGCTGGTCTCAAGAGTCTTTCTATGATGCTGTGGCAACTGATAACGACGTTGTAGTGAATTTATTTTTGCAAGGCGGAATGAGGCTGACATCACATGGCTACTATGAGTACGGACTTAACACGCTGATTGCTACTGGAGCCGCTCATGGGCAGTTGGTCAAGCTGTTGGAAGGACAATTTATAGACAAAAAAATAATTAACCTGACAGCTTCTTATGCAATGATGTCCAACAATAGAAAAGTCTATCTGATTGCAGAGAAGCTACTGGCTACTGTTCCAGATGGTGTTATTCCAAATGGTTTGTCCCTTAATCCTCTAACTGTAGCCATATGGACTGGAAGCCCAAAAATTAGCAATTTGCTAAAAGAGTATGGGGCAACGACTGAGCCATATTGTGCCGTAGTTGAGTACAAGACTGATCGGTGTCTCATTAATATCGACCCACTTGTTGAGGCTGAAAAATATGGGATAACTAATGACTGAGAGTGTTCAATCTCATTGCAATGCCGGTTCGCTGCCGACTCTGCCGTGATGGGCTCGAACCATCTATCACTAATATTCCGGGCGTGGTTCATTTTACCTCTTTGAGGTTTGAGCTGTTCCATTTCCACCAGCAGTCTTGCTATTTGCTTCCGCACTTCTTGGTTTCATGCGATTGCGATGCAAAGCAAAACTGGCTGTCTAAATTAAATAACAACATTTCAAAAAATTAAAGCCGTCATACACTGAGGCTTTTTTTATTTATCCTGATGTGCTGGTTTTAGAATTTCACTCTAAAACCAGCAATTAGCCACTTATCAATATAATCCTTGAATCTATTGAGGTTTGGCGTACTGTAATTTCGGTATTGTTAATTACACAATACAAAGCACAAATACCAACTTTATAATCCCAATTATCAGGCTAGATACCTTCTTCGTATACTTTGTATCACCACAGCTAAATCTAAATCTAATTTAGAAAGAAAGCTGGAGCTATATGAAAGGTGCATTATTTTGGCATTTCAAATCATCGAACAGACCATACTGTCCAAGTCACTCACTCTTATTACGCTGGACTAAAACGATACATGTTTAAATGAGCCTATATCTTATCTCTGAAAACTATTTTGAATAAGAATAGAACCCCAGTTTTTTTTAAAAAATTAGTACCAAAGTACAATGTGAATTTTCATTTTATTATGTAATAGTCAGAGCGGATGAGTCTTAATTAATATCCATTACTAGTGAGTTTAGTGAATCATGTTTTCATTGAACTCTGTTCGATACATTAACGCCAAACCTGATGTGAGTCAGGGACGGAAAGCCTACAGCTGTTTACTTTAGTCACTACAGGGCTGGGTTGCAAAATTCGTAAATATAAGGAAATACAAAATGTATAGAAAACTTTTTGCAACAGTAGTTACTTTGTCAGCATCAATGATATCTGTATCGGTAAACGCTGCAAATATTGGCTGGACTGACTGGACAAAAACAAGCCAGAAAACAGCGTCTGGAACTATGGCTTTTGGTAGTCAAAATGTCGGAGTTGATTTTAGCTCAAGTTCAGATGCTTATTTCATAGAATCGGGAGCAACAGATAATTGGTGGGGTAATGCCTATACTAATGGGACTGTGAGTAACCTTCCATCATCACATGAAATTATCGGTTTAGGTCTTGGTGGTACGGTTGAAATAAAGTTCTCACAAACAGTGTTGAACCCATACATCGCACTTGTTAGCTGGAATGCAAATAATGTTGATTTTGGTGATACAAAAATTAAATTTGATAGTACTGGTGTAGGGAAGTATGGTTCAGGCTCACCAAATTTATATCCTGACGGTACTGGGTTTACTACTCCTAACTCTAAATACGGAGAATTGCATGGTGTCATTATTCTTGAGGGATTATTTGACTCATTCAGTTTTACTCACACCAGTGAAGGGTGGCATGGCTTTACCGTAGGTGCAGCAGGTATCGCACCTGTATCGGAAGTGCCTATTCCTGCTGCTGCATTCATGTTTGCTCCTGCGCTTCTTGGTTTCATGGGCTTACGTCGCAAAGCAAAACCGGCTGTATAGTTAATTAACAGCGTTTCAAGAAAAGAAAAGCCGTCACGGTGTGGCGGCTTTTTTATTTCTAGCATTGATGTTCAACTGCCGATCCGATGACGTTTAATCAGCAAACCTAATCTTTAGTGATGTCTAGTTCAGGTTTGTATACTTCAGTCTCAATTTCAAGCAAGCCCAAAAGCGTGTGGAAAATATTATCGTGCGAGAACTGCTCATTTGTTTTGGACTTTATCTGTTCAACATTGACTTCTTCCCGATCTACGTTCTGACCAAACCACATAAACATCGGCACATGTTTTTGCGTATCAGGAGCCAGCATGTAGGGAAGCCCATGTAAATAGAGTCCGTTTTCGCCCAGTGACTCCCCATTATCGCTGACATACATCATAATCGATTCAAAGTTGGGATCATTTTTTTTCAGTAGCTTGAGCGTTTTTGAGAGGAAGAAGTCTGTGTACAGAATGGCATTATCATAAGCATTGGTGATTTCTTCTGAGGTGCATTTTTCAAGCTGGTTGGTCTGACAAGTTGGCTTGAAATGCTCAAAATCTTTCGGATAACGCTTGTAGTATGCCGGACCATGATTACCCATCTGGTGGAGCACAATCAGAATATCGCCGGTAGGGTGATTATCAATATAGTTTTGTAGATTCGAAAGCATGCCTACATCCCGGCACTCCACATCACATATCGGGTTTACATCAGGTGATTTGTAACTCTGATACTCAGATCGGTCTGCCACACCTTTTGAGCTGGAGTTGTTATCCAACCAAAGCACATTCACACCAGCATGTTCAGCAATATCCAGCAAATTACCGATCGATTTGGCGTTGCCCGGATCGTAATCAGATCTGCCAGCCAGGCCAAACATACACGGCACAGAGACCGCGGTTGAAGTACCACAGGACCATACGTTGCTGAAGTTGATGATATTTTCTTGCTCCAGCCTTGGATTGGTTTTCTTAGCGTAGCCATTCAGAGAAAAATGGTCGGCTCGCGCGGTTTCGCCAACAACCAGAATAATTAATTCACGATCAGGCACCTCGGGTGAAATGATGGCGTCCAGACCAATTGGCGTGAAAACATCGGCATCAGCATGATAAAACGTGCCGATGTACTGACCGATGGAATAGATATAATAGGATGGATTTGCATAGTTTCTCAGCGATTTGTTTTCTCGCAGAAACGAGGCATAAAAGTTACCCAGTGACAAAATTGTGATAGCTGCGATGATAAGGCAGGCAGTGATGGTGACTAACTTTGAAACAACAGCGGCTCTGAATGACGGTTGAGATAACGGTGTTTTGTAGACAATCAGTGCCGGTACCACGCCGAGCAGGAGAATGTAGAGCGTCTGTTTCACACTCAGTAGGTCAAGCGCCTCTGCCGTGTCAGTTTTCATCACATTATCAATCATGACATCATCAATGATGACGTGATAAGTATCCATAAAGTAGGCACAGGCAGCCGACAACAGCAGAACGATAATCAGCACCGGTTTGATCGTGTGCCTATAACAAAGCAGCGATAGAATTAAGACGTTGACGCAGGTAAAGACGAGGGCCAGCGACAGGATAAGCAAGCCACTCTGAAATCCGTTCACAGGGTAGACTTCCATAACCTTCTGGAAAAAAGTGACGTTGCCTGAGATGATCAGAAATAACGCTGTCAGGATAATGAGTGTTATCGGGTGTAGTTTTTTCATGACGGTAAGATGTCTTGAAACGGTATCAAATAGAAAGTTCTTTAACGTCACGGGACTTCTCAGCCATTTTCTCTCGCATCAATGCGACGATGAGAATGAGGCTGAAAATCATTGAGGCGCCAACTGTGCCGATGCCAAGCCCACCGTGATCCGGTTGTTTAGTCAGCAAGTCACCGAATGTTGCCCCAAATGGACGGGTTAATACAAACGCTGTCCAGAAAAGTAACAGACTGGATACTCTGGTGTAATAGTGCAGCAGGGTGCAAAGCACCAGTAACCCGGCTATCAGCGAGGCACTGGTCGTAAATCCCATTTCGAGATCATCTGCAAGATAATCACCCGCAGCGGTGCCGAGGGTGTTTGCGACGAGAAAGGCTAACCAGTAATAAAGCTCTGCAGGGAAGGTTTTGATGTTTTCAACACTGATGGACTTTTCCTGTCTATACCAGATGCCCAGAATGCCCACAAGCAACGCCAGCAACAAAGCGGCACCGCCAGCATAGCCCAGGCCCAGCGTTCTATCGATATAATCCGAAATAGCGGTGCCGACTATCGCGGAAGCCGTAAAAACCAGCCAATACACGAGAGGCTCATAGCGCTTCATGGCCAGTTTGATGACTAAAAAGAAGCTGAAAATGGCCATAAATATGCCAATAGTCAGTCCATAACCCAACTCAAAGGTCATTGAGAACATATCGGCGCCGGTTTCACCCAACGTTGTTGCCGCAATCTTGATAATCCAGTAAAGCAGGATGATATGCGGAACCCGGTTAACAGGTAAGATTGCTGAGGTTTGATTAGTTGGAACAGATGATTTCATCAAGCAATTTCCTTAAGCAGCATTTTTGAAGTAACGATAGAATATGTAAATAAGAATCAATGCTATTATTAAAAGCTTAAGGCTGACTTAATGAGTAGAAAATGACTTTGATGCTTTCAGCATTCTTTAGTTAATTTTCACTGATGATCGGTTCAAGATATAAGATGATGAGCAACATTCAGTTGTCGTGAGGTGTTTGCTTAACAATAGCCGTTCAACTACCGAACCGATGACGGTTAATCAATAAACAACATTCAGTTTTCGAGCTTGGCGCTTATCACTGTTATAATGCCCGACCAGTGTCCCCGTAGCTCAGCAGGATAGAGCATTGAATATTTATCTGTCCACAATGAGAAAGATAGGGCGGGGAATCCATTATTAGCTCTGATAATTAATATCAAAAATTTATTAATTAGTACCAAAGTACAATAGTTTTTAATAAAAATTTAATGTGACAATAAGTAAGTGATTAAATCACTCTCGTTTTATGCCAAACTTGGCGTGAGCCTTGGACGGAAAACCACAGCTGTGCTTTTAAGAACAGGTATCAGGGCTGGGCTGCATACCTTTAAGGAGTTCGCCGATGAATAAGATGATCGCTACAATAATCTTCTCATTTTTTTCTTTACCTACCTTTGCCGCTCCCGTAGACATTGATTTGAGTGGGGCTACCTCTTCCACCCTGATTGATGCTGATGGGGCAAGTTTTTCACAAACTTTCACAGGTCAGACTGCATCTGGGTCAGGCATTTCAGGTTCCCCTACAGGTCCATTGTCACTAGCACCAAGTGGAACAATAAGTGTTGTCTCTTTTAACCCAGGTTGCACAGGTTGTGATTCTGGTAATTCACTTCTTACGCCCTCTAGTTTTCAGGGCCCATTGTCGATTTTGTTTGATTTTAATGCGGACAGTTTTTCATGGGTGATGGGAAGCTCTAATGCAGGATCCAACGTTACTGTAGATTTATTTTCAAATAATGGTAGTTTAATCAACACAGTATTAATCAGCATGCTGGACGGGTATAACAAATATTCTATCTCCGGCTTGGGTGCTTTTGCAGGACTTACTTTTAGAGACAATAACGACTCATATGGAGTACGTTACATGGATTTGTCTTATAATAGTGTTGCCGGTGTCTCTGAAGTTCCAATCCCTGCCGCAGCCTTGATGTTTGCGCCTGCACTATTAGGTTTTATGGGGCTTCGTCGTAAAGCGAAACAAGCCGCATAATAAAATCTAAGTTAGTTTGATGAAAGGCCGTCACATATCATTATGTGACGGCCTTTTTGTATGTGTACTGTTTATCTGTCGGTTGAATAAGTCAGAGGTCGATGTAAAAATGGCCGACTGTTATAATACTTAATCCATGTCCCCGTAGCTCAGCTGGATAGAGCGTCCCCCTCCTAAGGGGAAGGCCGCAGGTTCGACTCCTGCCGGGGACGCCATTTAATCTTCCTTTTTTCAATAAGTTACATTACTCTGGTTTCAGCGTCAGATTCCCAAAATGCCCATTTGGGACAATTTTGGGACACTTAAAATTGCTATTACGCACTGACGATTAATCTGAGAGTCGCTTTTAACTTATCCGTTTTTGTCTTTTTCCATGATGAAATGGTCTTTATCATCGACTTCTGACGCATCACTAATCTTACTTCCTATCATTTTATAAAACGTTGAAAGCTATTTATCAGCGTCTTCACTGACCAAGATTGATAGAAGTCGCTGATATTGGCGTCTCAAGTTTAGTAAAATTCTGGCGATACTCTCTTTATCATCAACTTAAAAGAATGGTTTAAGCCATCGTTACGTAGAGAGAGTGCAACATGTCGATCCAAAAGAAGTTTCTCATCGCACTGGCTTTATGCATCCTGTTGCTGGCATTAATTACCGTTGCTGCCTTAACTTATTCAGAGAATCAGTCTTTACATAAACGCTTGTCAATCCAGGCTGAGCAACTCTCTGACTCCACCGCAGATATGCTAAATGTAATTAACAGCTTGATGCTTGGTCAGGTTAGTAGCAGCATGCGATCTACGCTGGACATGATAAGTAATAAGGGCGGTGCTTCTCAGGCTGGCACGGTGGCAGTTAATGGCAATCTGGTGAATGATATTAGTTTTGGTGGTGAGCCCCAAGCTTTGAATTATAGTCTGGTCGATAAGATAGCTCAGCTGAATGGTGGGACTGCAACCATTTTTAGTAAACATAATGACGATTTTGTCAGAGTAAGCACCAACGTCCAGAAAGAGGGAAAACGTGCTATTGGCACCGTTCTCGACCCCAATGGTCTTGCCATCAAGCAAATTCGAGCAGGTAAGCCCTTCTATGGTGTTGTGGATATTCTTGGTGAGCCTTATTTCACTGGCTATGAGCCATTGAAAAATGCATTCGATGAGGTTGTTGGCATTGCTTATGTGGGCTACAAGGTCAACATGGAGGAAGTGAATGCAGTTATCGCCTCTGGTAAATTGCTGGATCAAGGTTTTATTGCCCTAATAGATGGTAAAAATCAAATTCGCCAACACTCGGCCCATCAGCTTAAGTCTGTTATTGCTGACGTGTTTAACAATCCTGGGGAAATATGGCGAGTGCATGAAAAGCTATTCTCACCTTGGGGCTACAAGATTGTGGTGGCATACTCGGAAGACGATATTTCTACTTTATTATGGCAAAAGGCGCTGGTGTATTTTTTTGTTGCATCAGTACTGGGCTTTTTAGTCGTGGGCTTGGTTTATTATCTGTTGCAGCGCGTAGTGGTCAGTCGTCTGGCCCAAACAACCAATACACTCGTTTCAATAACTGAAGGGGAAGGGGATCTGACACAAAGATTCAACTCCAGCAGTAAAGATGAATTCGGGCAGATGGCTAATGGTTTCGATAAATTGCTTGAAAGGGTCAGACAAACTATTGTCGCCGTCGAGTTCAAATCTAAAGAATTGGTTAACTCAGCGGAATCGCTAAACCAAATAGCTCAGAGCTCGGAGCGGATAAATAAAGAACAGGCCGTGGAAACAGAGCAGGCAGCGACGGCTGTCAATCAGATGAGTGCTACAGCACAAAGTGTGGCTGAAAGTACAATGTCAGGTGAACAGGCTTCTAACCAAGTCCAGCAACAGGCTTCAGAAGCATCACAATTTTTGAAACAAATGGCCGATGCACTAAAAGCTCAGGCAGATGAAATTAAAGCCTCAGAACAAACGCTGTTATCCCTGAAAAAAGCCAGCTCAGACATCGGCCAGGTATCAGATGTCATCCACAATATTGCTGAGCAGACCAATCTCTTATCACTGAATGCTGCCATTGAAGCTGCCAGAGCTGGCGAATCAGGCCGTGGTTTTTCAGTTGTGGCTGATGAAGTAAGGACACTGGCTGGTAAAACGCAAAGCTCGACCGGGGAAATTGAAGAACTGATTCAGCGCCTGCATGGCGATGTAGACAAAGTATCACAGACTATGCTGATACAGATTGAGCATGCAAATCATAATGTGCAAGCTAGTGAGACAGCGATTGCATCTATAGAAGGCGTTCTTTCTGCTGCGGATAAAATTCATGCGCTTAACACCGATATAGCCAGTGCGGCTGAACAGCAGAGTGCCGTTTCTGAAGAGGTCAGCCGAAATGTTACCAGTATCATGGACCATGCTCGTAAAAGCGCTTCTCATTCAGAGGAGACAGCAAAAGCCAGTCATGACTTACAAAGCCTGGCTGTCTCAATAAAAGAATTGATATCGCAATATAAAACTTAAAAAATTTCCGCTGGTTAATCTAGTTAATTTTTTCATTAAAAAAGGCTATCCGTAGATAGCCTTTTTTGCTTATATGACTAAGAAAATATAAAGCCAATCAGTTTAGTGAGTATCGCCAGCAAATACGCGTTTTTCAATGACGCCATGAACTCCCCAATTACCGTCAACAACTTGTGTAATACCGAAGTCAGCAGATACCGACATCAGTGAAATGGCTTCATCTTCACTGAGTCCTTTAGCTGTCATCAAAAAGTGACGCATTTTTCTAAAAGCATCACGCATGGCGTTATCAATAGACGATTTTGAGTAAATTTCACTCTGCGCTTTTTCTCCAAGTGCTTCAAGATAGTTAGGATAGCTAAAGCCGTGAACAACCCATTCGGTGTCTGTTTCCAGAAGAGGATAATCCAGACCTGCCAAAACCGTATCTTGCAGCTCATTTTGTTTATGGAGGATCACTTGGACGACGCCAGTCATTGAAGTTTCAATGGCAGTGCCAGCAAGTTCAGAGTCACCTTGTGCTGCATGAGGATCACCTGCACTGAGTAAAGCGCCTTCAACTGCAACTGGATAGTACATGGTGCCACCTTTACCAATACGCCAGTCATCAATGTTGCCGCCAAAGTAACCGGGTGGAATAGAGTCGACATAATCTGTTTCGACCGGGGCTACACCCATTGTTCCAAAGTGCAATCTGACTGGGACACGAATATTCTCAAGTACTTTTGTGTTTTTAGTGATTTTGCTGTGATCAACGGGAACACCGGGGTAGTCAATTTTTTCATGGACAACACCATTGGGGTCAGTCTGTGGAACCCATTGATAGTTGTAGACGGCTTTTGCCCAGTCTTTCTCGCCTGTTGCATCAAGCTTAAAAATAGTGATGACTTCACGCGGTTTGGGGTCTTCGATCATATCGTTGTAGTGATATCCCCACCATGCTGCAGCATTAACACCATATGTTTTGCCAGCATATTTAGGATTACCAGAAGGGCGTGGGTACATATCCAGAATGCGTACTTCAAGAACATCACCAGGTTCTGCACCACAGACATAGACTGGACCTGTTAAGACATGGACACCAAACCCTTCACCAGCACCACGACCATAGATTGATGCATCCATTGGGCCAGCACCTCGCCTGTCCACACCTTTATCATTTTTTTCCCATTTGAAAACACTCTCAGCGCCAGGGTCACCCTTTACCATTCTTTCTGCATCATCATTAGCATGATGTGTCAGGGTTTCCAGTGTGACAAAATCGCCAGAGTGAACAACTGCCTGTGGCGTTTTATTTTTACTAAAGTAGCCCCAATGAACTGTTTTATTGTTAGCCGGAATATAGTGATGTTTCGCTTCAGTTGATTCTGACTCACAGCTTATTTCAGCAAATACCGGGCTGCTTAACATTGTGGCAAAAATAGAACTGGCAATGAAACTGGTGTGTTTGAAAGGACTGACTTTGTTCATTAATAACTGCTCCGTATTATTTAAAATGAAAAACCATTTTAAAAACAAGCAGATAAGGTGCCACCTTTTACTTGAGCAATAAAACAGATATTAGTTGTTGTTTTGTATAGACTAAATTCTGATTAGCGCTTATTTAGTAGTATTTGGTGACATGCTGTTACGGATCATAACTGAGCAAGTGATCTATATTGGCGCGTAGTGTTATGACTTGCAGTGATTCAGTACGATGTCAGATTAGGCTTTCTCAACAACAAAATGATACTTCTCATCGACTTCAGACATCTCAATTAAGGTATTGCCCGTCATTTTACAAAAGGTCGGAATATCTTTATTCGCACCTTTGTCGGTTGCGATTAATAAAAGCCGTTGTCCAGGTGTCATATCGGCGAGTGCTTTCCTGGCTTTTAATACAGGAAGTGGACAATTGAGACCGGAGGTATCAATTTCTTTTTGAAATTCTGACATACTACTTGTCCAATTTATTCTTAAAACGATGTAATGATAAACGGATTTATATTCAGTGTCTCACTGGAACCGTGTAGCTAACTGGTGGGTCTATTTGGCTTATGAGAACAATATTTAATATCGTAAGTTTAGTTTTTTTCAGTCATCTTAGTACCGGCTGGGCTCTGGATATTGCCTTACCTGAAATGGGGGATAGTGCGGGCGCATTAATTTCCCCAAGAGAGGAGCAGGAAATTGGTCAGGCTTTTTTCTGGCGGCTGCAACAAAGCGCGGATTTGGTCGAAGATCCTGAAGTGAATAGTTATATCCAGTCCTTAGGTTATCGGCTGGCTTCTAATAGTGATGCACCTAATCTGAATTACACATTCTTTGTGGTCTCGGATCCCACTGTTAATGCGTTTGCGACACCTGGTGGTTATGTCGGGGTCAATTCTGGTTTGATTTTAACTGCCGCAAATGAAGACGAGTTAGCTTCAGTAATGTCGCATGAGATTGCGCATATCACTCAACGCCATATCTTAAGAAGTTTTGAAAATTCAAAACGGATGACGATTCCCAGAACAGCTGCGATGATTGCGGCCGCCTTGCTGGGCGCTGCCGATCCCAAAGCGGGTTCGGCAGCGATTATGGCGGTTCAGGCAGGCAGCATTCAGAGTCAGATTGATTACACAAGGGCGAATGAAGCTGAAGCGGATAATTTGGGGATGCAGACATTGGTGAGGTCTGGATTTAATCCTGAGGCAATGCCTAGTTTTTTTGAGAAACTACAAAAAGCTAGTCGGTTTTATGGTGGAGATGCTATTCCTGAATTTTTACGAACTCACCCAGTCACTACTTCGCGGATAGCTGATGCCAGAGGGCGTGCCGCACAATTAAAAGTCAAACCCCGGTTATCTGATCATGAGCAATTCTATTTAGTTAAAGAAAAGCTACGTGTAATGATGGCGCAGAATAGTCAGGATCTGATTAAGTATTATCAGCAGCAATTAACGGAAGATAAATCAGAAAATAAAGATGCGCTGAAATATGGCTATGTGCTGGCATTAATTAAAAGCGCGCAATATACCTTAGCACGTCAGCATTTGATGCCATTGATTGACAAAGAGCCTGACCGGTTGGCCTATCAACTGGCACTGGCAGATATTGAATTATCTGTAGGTAGGGTAAATGCAGCATTAGATATTTACGAAGATAATCAGCGTCTATACCCAGATGATCGTGCACTGACATTGAATGAAGTGCATGCCTTGTTAATAACAGGCCGACCCGATAGAGCAGCTAAGCTATTACAGACTCAGATTGAGCTGGGTGAAATAGGACGTCAGGTATATAAGTTAATGGCTCAGGCGAAAGGCGATATGGGGCAAAAAAGTGAGTCGCATGCTTGGCTGGCTGAGTTTTACTATCAGTCAGGCTTATTGGAAGCTGCTGCAGATCAATTACATTTGGCTGCAGAGGCAGCTGGTCATAATGAGTATCAACTTTCTAAAATTGCTTCGCGATTACGGGAAGTTGAGAGTGCGATGAGCGAGATGGAAAATAAATAATGATGGAGAATTCCGACAAGCAACGCAGGCAGTTTCTGAAACGGGCTATTTCAGCATCCACATTGGCCTTGGTTGCCAGCACTGGCTTGCTAGCTCCACGACGTGTATTAGCACATTGGCCCTCTGATGCTTTTACGGCAGATACAGTTGAAGATGCACTGCTGGCTTTATTAGGGCAGGCACAGGATATTCCAGAAGAGAAAGTCAGTTTTAAAGTGGGCTCGCCACCGAGCTATGCGGTTAATGGTGCCTCTGTTCCTTTTGAGGTGATATCCAGCTTGGAGAATATAGAGCGGATCGCTATTCTTGTTGATAAAAATCCCAACCCATTGGCAATGAGTATTGAACTCACAGCAGATGTAAAACTGCCATTCAAAAGTATGATTAAAGTGGCAGAAGATTCCAAAATCATTGCCGTCATTCGTGCTGACGGTAAGCTTTATCAAACCTCACGTGATATCTCTGTTGATATTGGAGGATGTTCCTGATGGCAATAACAGCCAGAGACCGAATACGTGCAAAATTAAAAGACGGTGATACAACTGTACGTGTATTACTTGCTCATCCAATGTATACGGGAAGAAGCAAAGACGAAAACGGTAAGTTGATTCCCGCCCAGTTTATTCAGGATATTCGTTGCTGGCGAAATGGTAACGAGGTGATGGCGATAAAGTGCGGGACGGCGACAGCCCGTAATCCTTATTTCTCTTTTCAATTGGCGGGAGGGGCAGTAGGCGATAAGATTATGATCCGCTGGGTCGATAATCTGGGCGCTAAAGGCGTGACAGAAACTGAGTTAAGATGAGTCTTAAATTAAAAGTTAATCTATTTTTTACCGTGCTTTTGCTGGCGGCATTACTGGCGAGTACTGGTGTTTTGATTACCAATGCACGCAAATCTGTTCAGGTTGAAGTAGAAGATACGATGACTGCTGCTGCACGTCTTATCACTCTGACCTTAGCCGATAAACCGCTTAACCGTGAATACGGTATTAACCAACAAATCCATGAAATGGTCAAAGCGCTGAGTCAGATAAGAAGTCTGCATATTTTGATGTTTGATTCGCAGGGGCTTCTTTTCGAAGGGGAGCCGGATGAAACGCTCAAAGTAGAGCCGCCTGAGTGGTTTGTTAAAGTACTGTTTCCCGAAGTCACGCCTCTGTCTAAACGGTTCGGAACCGGGCATATGGTTATCTATGCTGCACCTATGCAAGAAATCAGTGACCGTTGGATGGATATACGGAGCATTTTTGCTTTAGGCATGGTGGCTTTTGTATTTGTCAGTATTTTTCTTTACTGGGGTGTAGGCTGGTTTTTACGACCTTTGCAGCGACTATTGCAGGTTTTGTCTGCGTTTGAAAAGGGCGATCTGCACTTACGTCTGCCAGATTTTAGCTTGGCGGAAATGAATCAAATCAGCCATACCTTTAATAGAATGGGTCAGGCGCTGGAATTGAGTATGGCGGAAAATCAGCGTCTAGCTATGTTAGTCCGCCAGTCCGGTGATGCCATTTTGTCATTAGATCATGCCGGCAATATTACTTTTTGTAACTCTACAGCCGAACGTCTATTTGCAAAACAAACCATGGTGTTAAAAGGTGAAGCCCTGGCTAATCTCGGGTTTGAACAGTCTCATCAAAAAATAGCCGCCATTTTAGAAAACTGTGAAACCACTGAAAATATGGAGACCACACTGTTACGGCCAGATGGCGAAAAAGTGTCATTATTGATGTCCACTGTGCCATTATTTGATAAAGAACAGCAGGTCATTGGCCTGATTTGTACTTTGCGTGATATTACCGAGCTCAAACAGGCTGAGGCCGCCAGAATGCAGCTCAGAGAGACGCGTTTATTGACGCAACATATGGATGAAGTGCAAGAAGCAGAACGACGTCATTTAGCCAGAGAACTTCATGACGAGTTGGGGCAGTGCCTGACAGCGATTAAAACCGATGCGGTATTAATACGAAATCGTACAGAGCAGAGTGAGCCGCGAGTTTTCAATAGCGCGCAGGCTATTATTGATACGACGAGTCATATCTATGATGTTGTTCATAATATGATTACGCGCTTACGCCCGAGTCCTTTGGATGACTTAGGTTTGGTGCCGACGCTAGAGCAAGCGATTACCAGCTGGCAGACACGGGAGCCAGATATTCAGTTTGATATCAGGGTGTCAGGTCGTCTGGATAATCTGAATGAAATGATGAATATGACGGTATTCCGTGTGGTGCAGGAAGCAATAACCAATGCAGTCAGACATGCCGAGGCAAGTCAGATCAATGTTATTGTAAAAACACAGAAAGCCAGCAATAGTGATATAGATAATCTCTGTATTGAGATTAAAGACAACGGTAAAGGTATGGTTGTTAAAGACCTGCATTCTGACGTCGACTTTGGATTGCTAGGCATGCGTGAGCGTGCCCACAGCCTTGGTGGTGAGTTTGAACTTATCAGTGAGTCAGGTAACGGCGTTAAAGTCAGCGTGATTATTCCTCTAAGGGCGGACAGATTATTATGAGTCTGGATAAAAAAACAATATTGCTGGTTGATGATCATGAACTGGTGCGAGCGGGTTTTCGTCGACTTTTGGAAGATGGGGACAAATTCACGGTGATTGCCGAAGCAGGCAGTGGAGAACAGGCAGTTCAGGATTTCAGTAAATTTCATCCTGACATTGTTGTTATGGATATATCCATGCCTGGTATTGGTGGTGTCGGCGCAATAGAGAGAATTACTGCCCGAGATTCTTCGGCAAAAATTCTTGTCCTCAGTGTGCATGAAGATAGTGTTTTTACGACAAGAGCAATGCAGGCCGGGGCTTTAGGTTTTATTCCCAAACGAAGTGCTCCTGAAGAAATGCTACGAGCTGTAGAAATGGTCGCTCAGGGTAAAACTTGTATTGCCCCTGAAATTGCTCAGCAGTTAGCCATCCAGAAACTTACTGGTTCAGAGAATCCGATTGATGTTTTGAGTCAACGTGAGTTCGAAGTTTTTCGTTTGCTGGCGGAAGGTAAAACCGTAAATGAGATTGCTGACATATTGAATTTAAGTCCTAAAACAGTCGGAACTCATCACACTAATATCAAGCAAAAATTAAATGTCTCAAACTCTGCAGAGTTAGCCCGTTTAGCGATTCGAAGTGGTTTGCTTGATGCGTAAGAATAATATTCTTGCTTAATTTATTCAGAAAAATCCTGAGTCATGACGAGTAAAAATCTCTCTGAATTGTTTACACAAATACGTAGACTGTGAATCATGGAATTCAGCCAATAGTGACTGAATCAATTAAGAGGAATTGACTATGTGGACTAAACCAGAATACTCAGACATGCGTTTCGGCTTTGAAGTAACAATGTATATCTGCAACCGCTAAAACGCCTTTCTCACAAAGAAAGACAAAAAGCCCCGTTAATCGGGGCTTTTTTTGTCCATCACTTTTGTAAAAGGGAATTTCTCCTATCTCCAAGACATCACCGCAATACTAGAATGCTTATTTATTTCACATAGTCCTGGTGCATGAATCTCAGATATAGACTCAACCTTATCGTCACAGCTGTCCTGTTAATTATTCTGGTGATAGGCGCTGTGAAAGCGATCCATAGCGCTCGTGAAGATGTCAGGGCTGAAGTTGCATCGACCATGGACTTCGCATTACACATGCTAAATGCCGAGTTAAGTCATTTTAAATTCAAAGATAAAGTGCTTAAAGATCAAGCTGAGTCACCATTTATGCTGAATAAGCTAACGGGTGTCAGGCATCTAAGGATCGAATTTTATGGCATGCATAACCAACTTATCGAAAGCAATGAAGATGAAAACAGTAATGACCATAAACCTTACCCTGACTGGTTTGGTCGTGAAATGTATTCAGCTCTCGATGATTTAAAACCTGAACGACTGCCGGTTTATGTGAATTCGCGGAAAATTGGAGAGTTAGTCATAAAACCCAAGCCTGACAATGAAATTGCCGAGGCATGGGATGAGACAAAAACCCTATTGACTATGATTTCTTTGTTTTTTGTCTTTGTGAATATTCTGGTGTATTTAGTGGTAGCCCGAGCGTTGAAACCTATCGACCAGATTATTTCTGCACTGACCGATATTGAAACCGGAAACCTGGATAGCCGGCTGCCTATTTTTGAATTACCTGAAATGGCCAGTATCAGCCATAAATTCAATATGATGGCTTCCACCTTACAAAGCAGTATTCGTAATAACCATCGCTTAACACAACAGATTATCCGTTTGCAGGAAGCTGAGCGAAAAAGTCTTGCTCATGAACTGCATGATGAAATTGGTCAACATCTGACGGCAATTCATGTTGATGCTTCTGTGATTAAGTCCACCAACGATCTTGATGCAGCTAAAAAAAGCGCTTCGGCCATCGATGAAGTAGTGGGATTGATGATGGATATTCTTCGGACCATGCTGCAGCGCTTACGTCCGGGAGGTCTGGATGAACTTGGCTTTATTGCGGCTATGCAGGAACTGGTTGATAGCTGGCGTGAAAGACATCCGAATATTGAAATGGAATATCAATTTGAAGGTGAGTTCTCATCGTTGGAAGAAAATGCCCAGTTAACACTTTATCGCGTCATACAAGAATGCCTGACTAATATCAGTCGCCACTCACAAGCAAAGCAGGCATGGATAATTTTGAAAGAAGAAAAACATGCTATTCATTTGACAGTGACTGATAACGGCAAAGGATTCGATCCTACAAAGCACACACAACGTTTTGGTCTTGCAGGAATGAAAGAACGGTTAGACAGCGTGGGTGGCACTTTTGATATTACATCTAATTTAAATCAAGGCGTCACGATTGATGTGACGGTTCCCAAACAAGGAGATAATGCGTGAGCCAGTTAATAAAAGTCATGCTGACTGATGACCATGCCGTAGTCAGATCAGGTTTATGTCGATTACTAGAACAAAATGCAGACATAAAAGTGATTGCGGAAGCGGAGAGTGGAGAGCAGGCCTATCAAACTTATCCAGAGCATCGTCCCGATGTATTAGTGATGGATATGTCTATGCCGGGTATGGGGGGACTTGAGGCATTACGTCGAATTCTTCATCGTTGGTCTGATGCGCGGATAATTATGTTTTCTATGCATGAAAATGCGACCTATGCAATTCAGTCGCTAACTGCTGGTGCTATGGGCTATGTGGCAAAATCCGGTAATGCAGAAGATCTTGTTAAAGCGGTAAAAGAAGTTGCGTCCGGGAAAAGTTTTTTAAGTGCTGATATGGCACAAAAAGTTGCTTTGCAAAGCTTGACTGGTGATGATAATCCGACACAAAGGTTAACTTCCCGAGAGTTTGAGGTTTTCCGTTTATTGGCGGAAGGTAAGTTAGTAGAGGAAATTGCGGGGCGATTAAATATCGGTCAAAAAACAGTAGCTAACTATCAAACTAGTCTCAAACAAAAGCTAGATATTCATTCTCCGGTTGAATTGGTCAGATTGGCGATGAAATATGGTGTGATTACAGAGCAGTGATTTTCACTTAAATGACAATTATTTCATCAGTTTAGGTTTTACTTCCCTAAGTTGTGTCGATTACTTCCCGCTAAAATCGGGAATCTTTGGTAATGATTCTTGGGCATAACGAGCATAAAGTGTGGGAACCATGTCGTTGTTATTCCTCTCGACATGTTCTGTAATCAAACACTAGGGATTAAAAATGAAGCTGAAAACTTTGTCATTAGCAATGATGACATTGGCAGTGCCAGGCTTGGCTACTGCCGATGAATTGCTTGAAATGCAAAAAAATCCGAATAACTGGGTAATGCCAGCAGGTAACTATAACAATCAACGTTATTCTGAATTAACTCAAATCAACAAAGACAATGTTAAAGATTTAAACATGGCATGGTCTTTCTCAACCGGTGTTTTACGTGGTCACGAAGGTAACTCTTTGGTTATTGGCGACACCATGTATGTACACACACCGTTTCCAAACATCGTTTACGCGTTGGATTTAAACAACGACGGTGCAATGAAATGGAAATATGAACCAAAACAAAACTACGATGAAACAGTGCCAGTTATGTGCTGTGACACGGTTAACCGTGGTTTAAGCTATGGCGACGGAAAAATCTTCCTGAACCAGGCAGACACAACATTAGTTGCTCTTGATGCTAAAAACGGTAAAGTTGTTTGGTCTGACCAACGTGGTGATCCTAAAAAAGGTGAAACCAGCACAGGTGCTGCATTTGTTGTTAAAGATAAAGTCTTAGTTGGTATCTCAGGTGGTGAGTTTGGTGTACGTGGTTACATCAAAGCCTACAGCCTGGATGGTAAAGAACAGTACACTGCATACAGTACTGGTCCTGACAACGAAATGTTAGTTGATCCTAAGAAAACCATGTCAATGCTGAAACCAGTTGGCAAAGATTCTTCTTTGAAAACATGGCAAGGTGACCAATGGAAAATTGGTGGTGGTACCACTTGGGGCTGGATTTCTTACGATCCAGATCTGAACATGTTCTATTATGGTTCAGGTAACCCATCTACCTGGAACCCTGTTCAACGTCCTGGTGATAACAAATGGTCAATGTCTCTATGGGGTCGTGACTTAGACACTGGTATGGCGAAATGGGTCTACCAAATGACACCACATGATGAGTGGGATTATGACGGTGTTAACGAAGTAATTCTTGCTGATCAAAAAGTGAAAGGCAAAATGCACAAAACAGCTGTTCACTTTGACCGTAACGGTTTTGGTTACACCATGGACCGCGTTACTGGCGAACTGTTAGTGGCTGAAAAATTTGATCCAGCCGTTAACTGGGCGACTGGTATCAATATGAAAACAGGTCTACCAGAGCGTACTGCGAAATACTCAACAGCAGCAAATGGTGAAGACGTAAACACGACAGGTATTTGTCCTGCGGCGTTAGGTTCTAAAGATCAACAGCCAGCGGCATTTTCACCACGTACTGGTCTTTACTATGTCCCAACCAACCATGTTTGCATGGACTATGAACCATTTGAAGTGGAATACGTAGCGGGTCAACCATACGTTGGTGCAACCCTGAACATGTTCCCAGCACCAGGTGGTACTCATATGGGTAACTTCATCGCTTGGGATGCTCGTGAAGGTAAGATCGTATGGTCAAACCCAGAACGTTTCTCAGTTTGGTCTGGTCCAGTAGCAACAGCAACTGATGTGGTGTTCTACGGTACATTGGAAGGTTACCTGAAAGCGGTTGATGCGCAAACAGGTCGTGAACTATGGCGCTTCAAAACAGCGTCTGGTGTTATCGGTAACGTCAACACCTATACGCATGACGGTAAACAGTATATCTCTGTACTGTCAGGTGTAGGTGGTTGGGCTGGTATCGGTATGGCGATTCCTGACTTAGAAAATAGCTCAGATGGTCTTGGTGCGGTTGGTGCATATAAAGCACTGTCTAGCTGGACTAACCTGGGTGGTGTTCTGAGTGTATTCAGCCTGTAAGACCCAGATGATATAGATTACTCCGTAATCTTAGTCTGAATAAAAAGGCCCGGTATCTTTATGGTATCGGGCCTTTTTTATATCTCTAACTTAAATAGGGATTTTAGGTATGTCTGCAGTTAAAGAAGCTATAATAATGGGCTTGTACTGCATTAGGAATATTAAGGACAGTGATGTAGTAATGTGTGTGCTTGGGTGTGAAAACCTAAATACCAAACTTATTTCGTTAGGGATTACAGATATTTTTAAGCCTCACGATAAGGGTATTGATGAATAGAATATTAACGGGTTCAGTTGCACAGAAAGTCGCGTTATTTATTGCTGGAATGATCTGCTTTCTTATTTTCTTAGAAGTATTAGCGCTGGTACAAATTTACTTTATTGACCATCGTGAAACTACTCAGGAAGCAACCTTAGTTTCATCTATGCTTCGTGAGCAGATTAGTGATTTTAATGTCGCCGAGACAGATAAAAATCAGATGCCTATATTTGAACTACAACAATGGCGTAACTTAGAGCGTTTGAACATTGAGTTCGTGTCTAAAGATGGTTCTATTATCGAAAGTAATCATCAATATCAATCTGATGCTGATGGTGTGATGACAAAAGTGATGAAAACCATTTTGGATATTTTTCATCTTAAGTCTGTTTATATTGTTGAGCCGGTAATGATTCACTCGAAGTATGTAGGTGATGTCATTATTCGCAGTGATATATATCATGAGTTGAAATACGTGGGGATCGGTATTGCCGAATTATTAATCCCCATTTTATTCACTTTCATCTTATCAAGCTGCCTGGTTGTATTTCTGTTCTCTCTGATTTTAGAGCGTATTGATGGTCAGCTTAACTTTCCAAGGCAGAAGGAAGAGAAAATTGGACGACTACGTTATCTATCTGTGTTCAATATCAAGCGTCTTCTTTTTCGGATTATTGAGTCAAGTGAAAGCCTAAAAAAGGTCTTTCACATACAAAAGAGAAAAGCTGTCGAATTACAGGAAATCGAACGAAAACGTATTGCGGCTGAGTTACACGATGAGCTTGGTCAACTTTTGACAACAATGCGTATTGAGCTGGATAAGTTTTATCACTCAGATGACCCTAATATAAAAGAAAACACCATCGCCAACCTAAGGCAGCGTAGTGAAAGGATGTCAGATATTCTGAGATCAAATCTTAAACAATTACGTCCCCCTAATTTATCTGAATTTGGATTGGCATATTGTTTACATGAGCTTGCAAATGACTGGATTTATAACCACCCGCAGCATCAACTTGAATTGACGATAAATTGTAATTTGAGGTTACTTGATGAGCATATGCAATTAAGCTGCTACCGTATCATTCAGGAAGGTTTAACCAACATTAGCCGTCATGCTGGTAACAATGTCGAAGCTAAAATTCTGCTTTACAGAAAAGACAATGACATTATTATCGAAATAATCGATAACGGTCAGGGATGCGACTTAATGTTGATAAAAAAAGGATATGGATTACTAGGTATGCGCGAACGAGTAGAGACAGTATCAGGTCAAATTCATATTGAAAGTCAGCCTGGGGAAGGTATGAAAATTAAAGTGAAGTTGCCGTGTGGTATCGGAGAGATTGATGGCGAAAATTAAGATCCTATTGGCAGATGATCACGAGATTGTTCGATCAGGTTTGGCCAGTATGTTGAATGGTTACGATGATTTTCAGGTTGTGAAAGAAATTCCAAGTGGGGAAAAGGCCTATCAGGCATACACTGAGCTGCTACCAGATGTGTTGATTACGGATATGTCGATGCCTGGCATTGGTGGCTTGGAAGCAGTAAGAAGGATCTGTGGTAAGTTTAGAAATGCTCGTATCATTGTATTTTCAATGCATGAAAATGTGACATTGGCGATGCAAGCGATGAGTGCTGGTGCAAAAGGCTACGTTATTAAATCGGGTGATAGTCAGGATCTGGTAACAGCTATTCATCATGTGATGAATGGTAAAAATTTTCTAAGTGCAGAAATGGCACAGAAAATTGCTATGCAAAGTGTCACCGGCTCAGATGATCCTACCCAAAGATTAAGTACCCGGGAATTTGAAATATTCAGGCTGTTAGCAGAAGGACTGACTATTTCACAGGTTGCTTCCCAGTTGAGTCTGGAGGCGAAAACCATTGCTAATTATCAGACAATGTTAAAACATAAATTGGGTTTTAATTCATCGGCAGAAATGGTTCGCTTAGCCATAAAGTACGGTGTAGTCAGCAGTTAATGATAGATTTTCAATTATTTTCAGGAATCTTTTTAATATTGTGTGGGAAGCCTTTCCGCTATGCTCGGGAATATATCCCAAACTATGGGTGATTATTCCCTAATGAAAAGAAGGGAAAAGCCGAATAGAGTCCTTCCTGACCGGCCAGTGTTGCCGTCATGTTAAATAACAATTAATAGAGGTCACTCTAATGAAGCTGAAAACTTTATCAATCGCAATGATGACTTTAGCCGTGCCAAGCCTGGCTGCTGCTGATGAATTATTGCAAATGCAAAAAGATCCGAATAACTGGGTAATGCCAGCAGGTAATTATAACAATCAACGTTACTCTGAATTAACTCAAATCAACAAAGACAATGTTAAAGATTTAAACATGGCATGGTCTTTCTCAACCGGTGTTTTACGTGGTCATGAAGGTAACTCTTTAGTTATCGGTGACACTATGTATGTTCATACACCATTTCCAAACCTTGTTTTCGCACTTGATCTGAATAATGACGGTGCAATCAAATGGAAATATGAACCAAAACAAAACTACGATGAAACAGTGCCAGTTATGTGCTGTGACACCGTTAACCGTGGTTTAAGCTATGGCGACGGCAAAATCTTCCTGAACCAGGCAGATACAACATTAGTTGCTCTTGATGCTGAAAACGGTAAAGTTGTTTGGTCTGACAAACGTGATGATGCAAAACGTGGTGCAACCAGCACAGGTGCTGCATTTGTATTCAAAGATAAAGTATTAGTGGGTATCTCAGGTGGTGAGTTTGGTGTACGTGGTTACGTTCAAGCTTATGACTTAGACGGTAACGTGAAATACAAAGCGTACAGCACGGGTCCTGATGAAGAAATGTTAGTTGACCCTAACAAAACTATGTCAATGCTGAAACCAGTTGGCAAAGATTCTTCTTTGAAAACATGGCAAGGCGACCAATGGAAAATTGGTGGTGGTACCACTTGGGGCTGGTATTCATATGATCCAGATCTGAACATGTTCTACTATGGTTCAGGTAACCCATCAACATGGAACCCTGTTCAACGTCCTGGTGATAACAAATGGTCAATGTCTCTATGGGGTCGTGACTTAGATACCGGTATGGCGAAATGGGTCTACCAAATGACACCACATGATGAGTGGGATTACGACGGTATTAACGAAGTCGTCTTGGTTGATCAAAAAGTGAAAGGCAAAATGCACAAAACAGCTGTTCACTTTGACCGTAACGGTTTTGGTTACACCATGGACCGCGTCTCTGGTGAACTGTTAGTGGCTGAAAAATTTGATCCAGCCGTTAACTGGTCAAACGGCGTGAACCTGAAAACAGGTTTACATGATCGTGTAGCGAAATACTCCACTGCACGTAATGGTGAAGACGTAAACACAACAGGTATTTGTCCTGCGGCGTTAGGTTCTAAAGATGAGCAACCATCAGCGTACTCACCACGCACTGGCCTGTTCTACGTCCCAACCAACCATGTTTGCATGGACTATGAACCATTTGAAGTGGAATACGTAGCGGGTCAACCATACGTTGGTGCAACATTAAGCATGTACCCAGCACCAGGTGGTACGCACTTAGGTAACTTCATCGCTTGGGATGCTCGTGAAGGTAAGATCGTATGGTCAAACCCAGAACGTTTCTCAGTTTGGTCTGGTGCTTTAGCAACAGCTGCTGATGTCGTATTCTACGGTACATTGGAAGGTTACCTGAAAGCGGTTGATGCGCAAACAGGTCGTGAACTGTGGAGATTCAAAACTCCATCAGGCGTTATCGGTAACGTCAACACTTACAAACATGATGGTAAACAGTATATCTCTGTGCTGTCAGGTGTCGGTGGTTGGGCTGGTATCGGTATGGCTATCCCAAGCTTAGAAAACGAAACAGATGGTCTTGGCGCAGTCGGTGCATACAAATCACTGTCTAGCTGGACTAACCTGGGTGGTGTTCTGAGCGTATTCAGTCTGTAAGACCCAGATGATATAGATTACTCCGTAATCTTAATCTGAATAAAAGGCCCAGCATCTTATGATGTCGGGCCTTTTTTTATTCAGCCAAGGTTCACTTGCAACCTGTCAATATACTTCTACTGGTTAAATCAGGAAGATTTGCCGGTGATTCATTCGTTTTTTAAGCATAAAGTGTGATGACACGCATGCTCTGAAAATGCATCTTTAATGAATAAACTGAGTAATATGACACTTCTAAGATTTTTAATTGCCTCTGCAATCGGTGTTTATGCCTGCACCGGCCAAGCTGATGAGTTACAAAAACTTCAAAATGATCCCGCGAACTGGGTAATGCCAGCAGGAAATTATAATAATCAACGCTATTCATCACTCCATCAAATTAATAAAAAGAATATTAACGAGCTGAACATGGCCTGGTCTTTTTCAACAGGCGTGTTACGCGGTCATGAAGGTAATTCCTTAGTTATTGGTGATACCTTATATATTCATACCCCTTTTCCTAATATTGTTTATGCGCTCGATCTAAATAACGATGGTGCAATTAAATGGAAATATGAACCCAAGCAAAGTTACGATGAAACTGTTCCGGTGATGTGCTGTGATACGGTTAACCGTGGACTGGCTTATGCAGATGGAAAAATATTTCTCAATCAGGCAGATACGACGCTAGTTGCGCTGGATATGAATACCGGCAAAGTCGTTTGGTCTGACAAACGTGATGATCCCACGACCGGTGCCACCAGTACTGGCGCCGCTTTTGTTTTTAAAGATACTGTTTTAGTCGGTATCTCCGGTAGTGAATTTGGTATTCGTGGTTATGTTCAGGCCTATGACTTACAGGGAAATGTGAAATATAAAGCCTATAGCACAGGACCCGATGATGAGATGTTGGTGGATCCTGTAAAAACCACGTCCATGTTGAAACCGGTAGGTAAAGATTCTTCTCTGAAAACCTGGCAAGGCGATCAATGGAAAATTGGTGGCGGTGTCACTTGGGGCTGGTTCTCATACGATCCTGACTTGAACCTGTTTTATTACGGGACAGCTAACCCTTCCACATGGAATCCTGTACAACGCCCCGGTGACAATAAGTGGACGATGTCATTGTTTGCCAGAGATCTGGATAGTGGAATGGCAAAGTGGGTCTATCAAATGACACCACATGATGAATGGGATTATGACGGTGTGAATGAAGTTATTCTCAGCGATCAGAAAATTAAAAATAAACTACGTAAAACCGCAGTTCACTTTGATCGGAATGGTTTTGCCTACACCATGGATAGAGATACGGGTGAGTTATTGCTGGCGAAGAAATTTGATCCTTCTGTTAACTGGTCAAAAGGTGTCGATCTGACAACCGGCAGACATGATCGTGTTCAGCAATATTCCCCCGATTTTAATGGTGAAGATGAGAATACAACGGGTATCTGTCCTGCAGCCTTAGGCTCAAAAGATCAGCAACCAGCGGCTTATTCTCCACGCACAGGTTTGTTTTATGTGCCAACAAACCATGTTTGCATGGATTATGAACCCTTTGAAGTTGAGTATGTGGCCGGTCAGCCATATGTGGGTGCCAGTCTCTCAATGTACCCAGTGGGTGACGATCCTAACTTAGGTAACTTTATTGCCTGGGATGCTCGTGAGGGCAAGATTGTCTGGTCTAATCCGGAACGTTTTTCAGTCTGGTCAGGTGCTTTAGCTACCGGATCAGATATTGTTTTTTATGGCACCCTTGAAGGGTACTTAAAAGCTGTGGATGCCAAAACCGGACGAGAGCTTTGGCGTTTTAAGACGGCATCGGGAATCATTGGTAACGTCAATACATATGAACATAATGGCAAACAATATGTTTCAGTGATATCCGGACTAGGTGGTTGGGCTGGTATTGGTATGGCGATGGGTCTAAAAAATGATGCTGATGGTGATGGGGCGGTAGGTTTATATAAATCACTTTCTAGCTGGACAAATCTAGGTGGTGTATTAAGTGTATTTAGCCTTTAAGTATCAATCTACTTTTCTAAAATAAACTAATAAAAGTGATGTAAATATTAATGATAACAGTCATTCTGGTTGATGAGCATCATGTTGTACGCGCAGGGATTAAACGTCTAATAGAAGAACAGAGCGACATATTAGTGATTGCAGAGACCAATCAGAATGATCAACTGCCAGCGTTTTACCAACAGTATCAACCCGATGTATTTATCATTGATATGAATACGGCTCATGCCTCGACACTAAACATGGTCAATGAGCTTACAATGAAATATCCAAGCGCTCGGGTGATAATATTTTCAAACCTGCCAGAGTCATTTTTTGCCAATGAAGCCATCCAAGCTGGAGCAAAAGCTTATATAAGAAAAACTAGCACGATTGAAGAATTGCTTCTGGCGATCAGAAATGTTGCGGCAGGGAAAACGTATTTGAGTGTGGATATTGCCGAGAAACTGGCCTTAAAAAATATTGCTGATGAGCAGGATCCGATCACCATACTCACACCTAGAGAGTTTGAAATTTTTCGTTTACTAGCAGAAGGTACGGAAGTAGAATCCATTGCGAAAGAATTGAAGATAAGCCTTAAGACAATGGCTAATTATCAAACACAGTTAAAGCAGAAGTTGCATATAACGACACCTACCCAGCTTGTTCGCTTAGCGCTCAAGCATCGCGTAATTAGCTTAAACGAATAATAAGAATTTATTTCTATTACCAAGTCAATCCCGAGTTAACTATGATTAACTCCTATTTATATAGGGAGTTACTCCTAATGTGTTAGGGGAAAAATAAGAATAAAGTATTCAGCAGTGGTTATTTATAGATTAGCCACCTATAAAAACAAACCTTCAATTCTAGAGGTATATAAAATGAAGCTGAAAACTTTATCAATCGCAATGATGTCATTGACTGCACCTGGCTTGGTCGTAGCTGATGAATTATTAGAAATGCAAAAAGATCCAAATAACTGGGTTATGCCAGCAGGTAATTATGCAAACCAACGTTACTCTCAATTAACTCAAATCAACAAAGACAATGTTAAAGATTTAAACATGGCATGGTCTTTCTCAACTGGTGTTTTACGTGGTCACGAAGGTAACGCTTTGGTTATCGACGGCACAATGTATGTTCATACACCGTTTCCAAATATCGTATTTGCGTTGGATTTAAACAACGACGGTGCGATCAAATGGAAATATGAACCAAAACAAAACTACGATGAAACAGTGCCAGTTATGTGCTGTGACACCGTTAACCGTGGTTTAAGCTATGGCGACGGAAAAATCTTCCTGAACCAAGCAGATACAACATTAGTGGCTCTTAATGCAGCTGATGGTAGCGTTGTATGGTCTGACAAACGTGATGATGCAAAACGTGGTGCAACCAGCACAGCAGCGGCTCACGTATTTAAAGACAAAGTCTTAGTAGGTATCTCAGGTGGTGAGTTTGGTGTACGTGGTTATATCAAAGCTTACAGCCTGGATGGTAAAGAACAGTACACGGCATACAGTACTGGTCCTGATGAAGAAATGTTAGTTGACCCAGAAAAAACTATGTCAATGCTGAAACCAGTTGGCAAAGATTCTTCTTTGAAATCATGGCAAGGCGACCAATGGAAAATTGGTGGTGGTACCACTTGGGGCTGGTATTCATATGACCCAGATCTGAACATGTTCTACTATGGTAATGGTAACCCATCAACATGGAACCCTGTTCAACGTCCTGGTGATAACAAATGGACAATGTCAATGTGGGGTCGTGACTTAGACACCGGTATGGCGAAATGGGTTTACCAAATGACACCACATGATGAGTGGGATTACGATGGTGTGAATGAAATGGTTCTCGCTGAGCAAAAAGTGAATGGCAAAATGCACAAAACAGCTGTTCACTTTGACCGTAACGGTTTTGGTTACACCATGGACCGCGTTACTGGCGAACTGTTAGTGGCTGAAAAGTTTGATCCAGCGGTTAACTGGTCAAACGGTGTGAACCTGAAAACAGGTTTACATGATCGTGTAGCGAAATACTCCACTGCACGTAACGGTGAAGACGTAAACACAACAGGTATTTGTCCTGCAGCGTTAGGTTCTAAAGACCAACAACCATCAGCATTTTCACCACGCACTGGTCTGTACTACGTTCCAACCAACCATGTTTGCATGGACTATGAACCATTTGAAGTGGAATATGTAGCGGGTCAACCATACGTTGGTGCAACTCTGAGCATGTACCCAGCACCAGGTGGTACTCACTTAGGTAACTTCATTGCTTGGGATGCTCGTGAAGGTAAGATCGTATGGTCAAACCCAGAACGTTTCTCAGTTTGGTCAGGTGCCTTAGCAACAGCAACTGATGTGGTGTTCTACGGTACATTGGAAGGTTACCTGAAAGCGGTTGATGCGCAAACAGGCCGTGAACTGTGGCGTTTCAAAACAGCTTCAGGCGTTATCGGTAACGTCAACACCTACAAACATGACGGTAAACAGTATGTCTCTGTGCTGTCAGGTGTTGGTGGTTGGGCTGGTATCGGTATGGCTATTCCAAGCTTAGAAAACGAAACAGATGGTCTTGGCGCAGTCGGTGCATACAAATCACTGTCTAGCTGGACTAACCTGGGTGGTGTTCTGAGCGTATTCAGCCTGTAAGACCCAGATGATATAGATTACTCCGTAATCTTAATCTGAATAAAAGGCCCGGCATCTTATGATGTTGGGTCTTTTTTTTTGAGCAAAAAAAACCAGGCACAAGGCCTGGTTAAATGAAATATAGGTAATGCAATAATGTGGTAAACCACAAAAAGATTAAAGAAGCTGAAATTCTCTAACTTGGTGAATAGTGTATCTTTCATGGTGAATGACGTCGTGAGCATAAATGCATTTAAAATTAGGTGTTTTTTGCCTGACTAGCCTAAGAAGATCTTCCCGCACATTTAGTCATTTTCATCAAATTTTAAAACTACAGTTTCAGCTAAAACTAAGCAGATAGAGCTTTTACAGCTTTTCCGTGAATCAGGAAAATCCTGAATGGCAAGGCGGGGAATCCTGACGAAACATCTTAATCTGCTGTGTACTATCTACTCGTCATTCAAATAGGTTGGATGACATTAAATAAAACAATTTTAGAGAGGATATAGTTATGTGGACTAAACCTGAATACTCAGATATGCGTTTTGGTTTTGAAGTAACCATGTACATCTGCAACCGTTAATCACGGTTTTGATGTGTGCCCGGGACGTTCTGTTCCGGGCAACGTTACACCAGATAAAATTTGTTAAAGTCTTATCTGGTCTAATGCAAGTTTCTAAGGATAATTATGTTTGTACATGTTTTAGGTTCTGGAGCCGGCGGTGGTTTTCCTCAATGGAATTGTAATTGCACCAACTGTAAAGGTGTAAGAGAGGGCACAATCAAAGCTAGTCCTCGAACACAATCATCCATTGCTATCAGTGCAAATGGAACAGACTGGATTCTGTTCAATGCTTCACCTGATATCAAAAAGCAGATGGATGATTTTCCCGCTTTGCAACCTGCCAGACAAGTCAGAGATACTGCTATTTCGGAGATAGTCATTACCGATGCACAGATAGATCATGTCACTGGTATGCTCACACTTAGAGAACACAATAAGCCGTGGGATGTTTATACCACCAAGGCTGTCTATGAAGATCTGACGACTGGATTTCCAGTCTTTAATATTCTTGGCCATTTCCGTGGCATTAATCATCATGAAATTGCGACGGATGAATCAAGCTTCACCATCCCCTCAGCAGAGGGATTGGTGTTCACTGCTGTGCCTTTGAAGAGTGAGGCACCTCCTTATTCACCGCATCGTCATAATACGGTGCCTGGTGATAATATCGGCATGCGTATCGAAGATACGCGTACCGGCAAAAACTTATTCTATGCACCAGGGTTAGGTGTAGCAGAACCGCATGTTATGGAATATATGGCGAATGCTGACATGGTTCTTGTCGACGGTACCGTTTGGACTGATGATGAGATGTCACACGAAGGCATTAGCAATAAACGTGCGCAGGAAATGGGGCATCTGGACCAGTCGAGTAAAGGCGGCATTATGGAGATCCTGAGTGGCATGGATAAACCACGTAAATTCCTGATACATATTAATAATACTAATCCAATACTCAACGAGGAATCACCCCAACGGAAAACGTTGGAAGCGGCTGGAATTGAAGTGTCGTATGACGGCATGGATATCGAGCTTTAACAGTCTAAGATGATTCTAGAGGAACATTACATGTCAGAAAAAACAGCACCATGGACACGCGAAGAGTTTGAACAAAAATTACGCGAAAAAGAGTCGCTGTATCATATCAACCATCCTTTTCATAAATTGATGCATGCAGGCAAGCTGGATCAAAAACAAGTTCAAGGTTGGGTGGCTAATCGCTTTTATTACCAAACGGCGATTCCAATTAAAGACGCAGCCATTATGGCAAATTGTGAAGATGCTTCAGTTCGCAAACACTGGGTGCAACGCATACTTGATCATGACGGTTATGGCGGAGAAGAGGGTGGCATTGAAGCCTGGTTGCAACTGGGTGAAGCTGTTGGTTTAACAAGAGAAGAACTGGAATCACATCAACATGTATTGCCAGGTGTTCGCTTTGCTGTCGACGCCTATGTTAATTTCGCGCGCCGGGCTAACTGGCAGGAAGCCGCCGGTTCTTCGTTAACAGAGTTATTCGCGCCTAAGATTCACCAAGCGAGATTGGACAACTGGCCAGATTTGTATCCATGGATCGATGAACGTGGTTATCGTTATTTCCGTAAACGTTTAAGCGAAGCGCGTCGTGACGTAGACCATGGCTTACAAATTACACTTGATTACTGTGATACACGTGAGAAACAACAACGTGCCGTTGATTTATTACAATTCAAGCTTGATATTTTATGGACCATGTTAGATGCGATGTGGATGGCGTATATTGAAGGACGTCCTCCTTACTATATGGAAGTTGAAAAATGACCGATCGCATTTTTAATGCAGACACGACTCCTGTGCTGGCTCTGGGTTACCGTTTCCAATGGGAGCCAGCGCAGGATTGTTACGTACTGCTTTACCCAGAAGGCATGGTGAAGTTAAATCCAGCTGCAGGTGAAATCCTGAAGCGGGTAAGTGAAAAAAAGCAAACTGTCGGCGAGCTTATCGCTGAACTTAAAGAAGCCTTTAATGGCGCTGACTTAGACGATGACGTCTATCAGTTTTTGGAGGAAGCTCATGACAACGACTGGATCAGACCAGAATAAAGCGCCCGGAAGTACTGGTGGCGCTGTAGGTATGAATGTCCGTGATAGCATTCGTCAACCTCTATGGTTATTGGCCGAGTTGACCTATGCATGTCCGTTGCAATGTCCATATTGTTCAAATCCTATGGATTTTGCCAGCGTTAAAAAAGAGCTGACAACAGAAGAGTGGATCAATGTTTTCCGTCAGGCTCGGGAAATGGGCGCCACTCAGCTGGGTTTATCGGGTGGTGAACCCTTAACTCGTCCTGATTTGATTGAACTTATTCGTGAAGCCAGAAATTTAGGTTTTTACACCAATTTGATTACCTCGGGTGTGGGGCTAAATGCAGACAAGGCAAAAGAGTTTAAAGAGGCAGGCCTGGATCATATCCAGGTTAGTTTTCAGGCGAGTTCAGAAGATTTGAATAATCTTATTGCTGGTACTGATGCCTTCCAACATAAGATTGAGATGGCAAAAGCGGTGAAAGCCGCTGGTTATCCAATGGTTTTGTGTTTTGTCACACATCGTCAGAATATTGATAAGATTGATGAGATTTTAGATCTGGCCATTAATCTTGATGCTGATTATGTTGAGCTTGCCACTACTCAATACTACGGTTGGGCGATGCATAATCGTGACCAATTATTACCGATGAAAGAACAATTGGTACGTGCAGAAGCGATTGCACACGAATATCAAGAAAAGCAAAAAGGCAATATGAAGATCTATTATGTTGTTCCTGACTATTATGAAGATAGACCCAAAGCCTGTATGAATGGCTGGGGAAACGTCTTTCTGACAGTGACGCCAGATGGAACCGCCTTGCCTTGTCATGCTGCCCGTGAGTTGCCAGGCATGGAGTTACCTAATGTTAAAGATCTCAGCATAAAAGAAATCTGGGAAGGCTCGAACGACTTCAATCGTTTCCGTGGTTTTGACTGGATGAAAGAGCCTTGCCGTAGTTGTGATGAAAAAGAAAAAGATTTTGGTGGCTGTCGTTGTCAGGCCTATATGCTGACAGGGGATCCAGCTATGGCTGATCCTGTTTGTACGAAATCTCCCGATCATCATCTAATCCTGGAAGCGATTGAGAATGGTCGGCAGGAGGCTGAAAAACCAGCTGATATTGCCAAACCTCTTGTATTCAGAAATCCGAAAAATTCAAAAGAAATTTGTGGCTTATAAAAATCAATATGCGATTTTAACCAAGGGCCTGACCAAGCAATATGGTCAGGCCCTTGCTGTTAATGGGCTTGATCTTAGTATCGAACCAGGACGGTTCTATGGTTTGCTTGGTCCTAATGGGGCGGGTAAAAGTACGACTATTCATATGCTGACTACCATGACTTCAGCCTCATCAGGCGAAGCCTGGATATCTGGTCGTGAAGTCAAACGCTATCCAGTACAAACACGTGCCGCAGTTGGCTTGGTTTTCCAGGATTCAGCCCTTGATCGGATGATGACGGTGGATGAAAACTTACAGTTCGCTGCCGCTTTATATAATCTGAATAAACAGCAAGCAGAACAACGTATTTCTGAGTTGTTGTCAGTGTTTGGCTTAGAAAAGAAACGCCATCAAAAATTAGTCGCCTTATCAGGTGGTCAACGCCGCGCTGTAGATATTGCCCGTGGCGTTTTACATAAACCTCAGGTCTTATTTTTGGATGAACCGACTATTGGTTTGGATTTGCCTAATCGTCGTGCCATTTGGCGATTCATTGAACAGTTAAGAAAAGATGAAGGCATGACGGTATTTCTGACCACACATTATCTGGAAGAAGCAGAAGCCTGTGACCATGTCGATTTCATACAAAAAGGACAGTTGCAAAAAGGTGGCGCGCCTAAAAAACTGATTAAAAATCTAGCAGCATATATGCTGGAAATTGATTGTGCTGATACCGAAATGGTTAGTCAGCAGATGCGTCCGCAATTTGGCGAGCCTTTATGGGAAGATCAGCATCTGACTTATCGTATTCAAGATAAAGAAACCGATTTTTATCGGTTACAAAAAACGCTTGGTAATGCTGTCAATGCAATGCAATGGCGTAAACCTAATCTTAATGATGTGTATCTATGGACGGTATGTCCACCTGATTATGGGGTAGTGACATGACACATATGCTCGCCGTTAAGGCTGTGGTGGCAAGAGAGCTGACCAAGGTCTTCCGTCAACGTGCAAGACTGATCAGTGCCATGGTCAGACCAATGATTTGGCTGCTGGTGATAGGTTCTGGTGTTGGCAGTATGTTGCAGGGTGAGCAGCAAGCTGGTTACCTCAGTTTTCTAGTGCCTGGCATTGTGGCGATGACATTATTATTTGCTGCTTTATTGTCAGCATTGACCCTTGTTTATGATAAAGAATTTGGGGTGATGCGGATGATGTTGATTGCCCCAATTCCTCATTATTTAATTGTTATCGCCAAATTAATTGCTGCGGCCATTACCGCGATGGTTCAGGCCATTCTGTTATTAGTCATCTTAACGGTGATGGGCTTAATCGATGTGCAAGTGGCTTTATGGTTATTATTACCCGCTTTAGCGACAGCCGTATGCTGTGCGGCAATAGGCGGTTTGATCGCCGCATGGTCTAAAACCTTGGACAATTTCGCGGTGATTATGAATTTTTTCATTTTCCCAGTCTTTTTCTTAAGTGGGGCGCTTTATCCTGTCAATCAATTACCAGACATGCTGAAATATGTCGTGTTAATCAATCCATTTAGCTATGGTGTCGATTTGATGAAACATGTTGTGCCGACCGCGAATAGTGATTTTTCTATCATGACTGATATTACGGTGCTGGTCGTTTTTTCAGTGATGGCAATAAGTATTGCTTGTTGGCGTTTCTCTCGTGAGTCAGTTCATGAGCCATTATTTCATCGGGCTACAGGAAAAAAATAGACCGTATTAAGTGCGCCAGACTTGATGGGTTAGATGTCTATGCTTATCCATATCTGACAATAAAACACAGAATTAGCATATATTAATATTCCCCTATTTCCTCTATGGTTGCACCTATATAAGAAAGCACTTATCCTTAGTCTCCTAACTGCCATAGCTCAATAATAGGGGCAACATGTGTCTTCGCTAAATCATGCTCATACCAATATGGTCATTCAACAAGTTCGTCCTAGTGAAGTCCTGAATGACACAGTTTTAGCTGTGATGTCAGATGTTGTCAGGGCGGACTTTGTTGACGAGGATTCGGTGGGCATGGCGTATGCCGATACGATGCTAACCATTGCTCATGAGCAATGTATGTTAACGCCTATATTGGAAGGTCGTTTTTTACAGGCGCTTGATTTAGCACCTGAAACAAATGTGTTGGAAATAGGAACCGGATCAGGCTATTTCACAGCATTACTGGCTAAACTCTCAAAGCATGTTATCTCTGTTGAATATTATGCTGATCTGTCTGAGTTAGCCGCTGAACGTTTAGCTAAAGCAGATATCAGAAATGTCACGTTAACGGTTGGTGATGCCAGTCAGGGATGGCCGTTAGTTGAGCGTGTTGACACAATCGTTATTACGGCAGCCTGTGCACAGATCCCTGATGACTATTTACAAAGTTTGAAAGTTGGTGGGAAATTATTGATAGTGACAGGCACAGCGCCTGCAATGTCGGTTCAATTAATCACACGAATGAATGAAAGAGAATGGCAGCCAAAATTTTTATTTGAGACCGTTATTCCCTACATGATTAACGGTGAACCAATCCAACAATTTGAATTCTAAGCCAGAGTAAAAACATGAAACAAATGACCGCCACTGAATTTAGCACTTTGTTATTAAGTGAAGCGCCACCGGTAATGATTGATGTTCGTGAAAGCCATGAATTGGTTCACGGCATGATTGAAGGGGCAATGCACATTCCGATGAACGAGATTCCTGCGCGTCTGGAAGAGTTAGGACCTTATCAGAATAAAACGGTTGCGATTATTTGTCGTAGCGGAAAACGAAGTGCCCAGGTCGGGCAGTTTCTTGAACACGTTGGTTTTAATGATGTGATTAATCTTGATGGTGGTATGAATGGCTGGGCAGTTGATGTCGATACTACAATGTCGACATATTAATACTGAATACCATCATCTGAATGACTCCTAAGGAAGGAAAATGAAAAAAATTGCGTTAGGCGCATTGATTGCTTCGGCATTATTTTCTAGCTCTGTTTGGGCTGAAGATTTATTAGATGTATACAAACTATCTCTTAATAGTGATCCACAGCTTTTAGCAGAAGCCGCATCCCGTCAAGCTGTTGGTGAGCTCGATGACCAGGCTATTGCTAACTTTTTGCCACAGGTTGGTCTATCGGCGAATGAAAGTAAAACATGGTTAGATTCGTCATCACGTCTTTTTACCGGTAACACAGACTATACAAGTCATGGCTATACTTTAAGCCTGACTCAGTCAGTTTATAAACGTGAGAATTTTGTGCAGAAAACCCAGGCTGAAATCGCCATGAAAGGGGCTGATGCCAGTTACACTATTGCTGAACAATCTCTAACACTACGCGTTGCAGAACGCTATTTTGGTGTATTAGGCGCACAGGATGATCTAACGTTTGCTTTGGCAGAACGAGAAGCCATTGCAAAACAGTTAGAACAAATGCAACAGCGTTTTGATGTTGGCATGGCGACGATTACCGATATTACTGAATCACAAGCAGCTTATGATTTGGCCAATGCCAGAGTGATTCAGGCTCAAAATGATCTGGCCAACGCTCAAGAGCAACTGCGTGAAACGGCTGGTAAATATATTGACGAGCTGGTCGGCTTATATGGTGAATCACCATTGGTCAAACCAGAACCTGCAAGTATTGATGCCTGGAGTGAAACAGCGATTTCACAAAACCCCTCATTATTGCTTGCCAATATTAATGTTGAAGCTGCAAAACAAACGATTGAATTGCAACGCAGTGGTCACTATCCCTCTTTAGGCATTGTTGCACAAAAGAACTATAACTCTGCTAGCGATGGTATTAATGGCCGTAACAATGCCACCAATGAAACGATTGGCCTTGAATTTAATCTGCCCATCTATTCGGGCGGTGCGGTCTCCTCCAGAACCCGTGAAGCGGGTCATCGTTTAGATGAGACTATGCAGGTTGAAGAGCAACAACGTCGTGCGGTGACCCGGCAAACCCGTGAGTCATACAATGGTGTGATGTCTGGCATCAGTAGTGTGAAAGCGCTTAAACAAGCAGTGGTTTCTAACGAAAAAGCATTAGAGTCAACGGAAGCTGGTTACGATGTTGGCACTCGGACAACTGTTGATGTGCTTAATGCGCGTCGGAATCTGTTCAGTGCAAAACGTGATTATGCACGCTCTCGTTATAATTACATTTTAGACACGCTGCGTTTAAAACAAGCCGCTGGTATTTTAAGTGTGAATGACTTAGTAGATATCAATAACTGGCTGGGTAAAGGTTCTTCTTAAGTGAGTCAGGCCTTATCCATCGCCAGTGCAGAAAAGGGCGTGCTGATGGTAGTCGATATACAAGATCGACTTCTGTCAGCCATGCCACAAGAACAACAGCAGCAGATTCAAAAAACTATGCAGACTCTGCTCGCTGCGGCTGATGCGTTAGCCTTGCCTGTGTTAGTGACTGAGCAATATCCCAAAGGTTTAGGTCACACTGTGGCAGGTATTCAGGAGGCTTTGCCTGCTAACACTCCTACTTTTGAGAAAACACATTTTTCAGCCTGGCAGGTTGATGCTATTGCAGATGCACTCAAACAATCGGGATATCAGCAAGTATTTCTCAGCGGAATGGAAACACATATCTGCGTTTTACAGACAGCTTTGGATCTGCTTAAACAAGGGTTTGAGGTCTTTGTGATAGAAGAAGCGGTATGTTCACGTGATAATAAGAATTACCTGAATGCCCTAACCAGACTCCGTGAAGCGGGGGCCGTGATTACCAATATTGAGTCATTATTATTCGAGTGTATTGGTGATGCCCGTCACCCTCAGTTTAAAACCATCTCAAAACTGATTATTTAATTTTTCTTTTTTGTGATAAACGCAATTGTCGGCGTTGCTGGCAACGCTCTAAGGTTTGCAATCTCGCCGTATCATCCATTGCTGTCCAGCCAGTGATCTCATCAATCCGACGATAACAGCCCAAACAGACATCACGTTCGTCCAGACAGCATTTTCGCAGACAGGGGCTGGGAATACCTTTTTGAGCTGAGTTGGATTGTCTGGTCATAGCTCGTCTCTCATGAGTTTATGAGCGTATATATTGCCGTATTGAAAAGCTCTACAATCATTAGCCATGATATCGCTGACGCTTATTGGCGACCCCAGCTTTGGCGGGTTTATTCAAACTGGGTAAGTTTTCGTAGTCCGGAATACCTTTCACACCTGCTCGGGCATAATCAAGTTTTAGATGATCTTTGACTGACTGTTCATCAATGGCCAAATCTTCAGTCAACACAACAAAGAGTAGTTCAAACAAGCGCTTAAGCGCAATTTTCCAGGTACTGCCACTTATTTCAAAAAGTCGTTCAGACACAAGCATAAAGCGGGCAAACGCATCGTCAGCAAGAATGAGTGGCAAGGTGTTAATGAAGCGGCCGGAGTTTCCAATCATGTCCCAGAAACGTGCAAAACGATTCACCCGTTGCATGGTCATAAAGTCGATAGTGCTGGTCGATAAAATGTTATACGGTGCTTGAGGATTATAGTTCAACGCGAAGTTATCGTTATGGCGATTGAGTGGTGCACCTCGTAAGCGTTTTAGAATGCCTAACTGAATTTCATGCGGATTGAGTGCGACCAATTGATTAAAACTTTCAGCAAAATTATCCAAAGTGTCGCTGGGCAGACCAAAGATCAGATCTGTATGTAAGTGAGCACCAGTATGTTCTCTTAGCCAGCGAATATTTTCCCGCGTTTTGTCATTGTTTTGTTTACGGCTGATCAGAGTTTGAATATCACTATCAAAAGTCTGAATACCGATTTCAAATTGCAAACTATTTGGTGGGAAACGTTTCAGCGCTTCTTTCAATTTGTCGGGCAAATTATCAGGCACCACTTCAAAGTGAAGATATAAATCATCCGTCATCCGCTCTAAGAAAAATTCCAGAATACGTATGCTGGTAGAAACTTTCAGATTAAATGTGCGATCAATAAATTTAAAGTTACGCACACCGCGTTGCCATAATGCATCCATTTCTGTCAGAAAGGATTCAAGCGGGAAGGCCGTTGCAGTTTTGTCTAAGGCAGACAAACAAAATTCACATTTAAACGGACAGCCACGGGAAGCTTCGACATAAATAAGTCTGTTACGAATATCTTCCTCGTTGTAGAGGTGATAAGGCAGCGTGAGTTCGGCTAAATCTGTGGCAATACCGTCAATATATTTCGTCTTTGGCTGTGATTGAGTCAATATTTGACGACACAGCTCACGGAAGCTTTTTTCGCCCGGGCCACTGATAACAAAATCGGCTAATTCACAGATATCAGGTATATCGGGGTAATGGCCGACTTCAGGACCGCCAAGGACGATAACCGTTTCGGGTGAGATTTGTTTAATCACGGTGACAATGTCAGTGATTTCACGAATATTCCAGATATAGACACTCAAGCCAATAATTTTAGCTTGGTACTTTAATAGCTGTTCAGCAATATTCAGTGTTTGTTCCTGAATGGTGAACTCAATGACTTTCGCCCTGGCTTCAAGCTCTTCCAGGTTGGCAAGTAGATACCTAAGCCCAAATGCCGAGTGCATAAAACGGGCATTCAGGGTGGTAAGCAGAATGTCGACTTGCTGGGCCATATTATTTCGTTTGATAACCAAGTTCAGCAGCCAGCCAGCTGGCGTAATGGCTTAATTCAGCCAGGACCTTTTGTTTTTGTTCAGATAAATCCTGTTGCTTAGCTTCGGCAAGCGCTGAATAAAACCGTGAAAAGTTGAGAATAGAGCCTGATGTCTCATCTGCCAGTCGTTGCTGGCGATATTGCAGCCATTGCTCCTGCTCATCTTCACTCAGCGAGTCTGGCCAGTTACGAGCACGGTAGCGGAACAACATTTCGGCCAGACGTGAGTCTTCAAAAGGGATAGACAGCGTCTTTAACATATCAGGCTCAGCTGAACGAATTAGCTCCATTTTGCGTTTGTCATTGTCACTGAAAAAACCACCGCTATAGAGGCTTGCATCGGGATCAGATACCGGATCAAATGGTTTAGGTGTGAATATTTGCGAGAGCTTAGCTGTTAAATCGCCAGCCGCATTTAACATATCAAGATGGTGTTGGTGTTGAGCGCGATCAATATGCAAGCGCTGAGCAGCAGCATCATTTAATGTCGCTGCTGGTACAACTACCGGACATTTATTGATATGTATTGTTTTCAGTGCAGGACGCTCTACGCCTTCAGGCAACTCAGCCGAAGGGGTGAATAAACGTTGTTGTAATATCTCTGCATCAAGCTCTATTAAATCGCTAGGATCGTAACGACAGTCATAGACAATAACGGCATTAGGATTAGTCGGCTCTTTTGCTAAAGGCACTACCAGAGCAGTACCGCAATATTCACTTGGATACATCCTTGATACATGGATGACCGGGGTTCTTTCATGAATATTGAGCAGCGGTGCGATATTGTTTTTGCGGCGATTCTGATAAACGTAATCAAATAATTTGGGTTGGGCATTTTTGATAAGTTTGGCAATTTCTATGGTGGCATAAACATCAACTAAGGCATCGTGAGCACCTACTTGTTCAATATTATTGGCTGCAGTTAAATGCTCTAAGCGAAAGCTGGGCTTGCCGTCTTCGCGATCAGGCCAGTTAATACCTTCTGGTCTCAAAGCTCGAGTGAGTCTGACCATGTCGATAATATCCCAACGGGAATTACCATTCTGCCATTCACGGGCATAAGCATCATAAAAATTACGAAACAAACTAAAACGCGTGAACTCGTCATCAAATCGTAAGCTGTTATAACCGACACCACAGGTACCAGGTTCAGCAAGTTCGGCATGAATGCGGGCAATGAATTCAGCTTCTGTTAAACCTTCCTGCTGTGCTTTTTGTGGCGTAATGCCAGTGATTAAAGAAGCTTGTGGATGAGGCAGAAAGTCATTGGCAGGTTTGCAATAAATCATCAACGGCTCGCCGATAATATTAAGATCTTCATCGGTACGAATACCGGCAAACTGCAAAGGTCTGTCATAACGGGGATCCGTGCCAGAAGTTTCATAGTCGTGCCAGTAAAGCGTATTCATAGTTAATTCAATATCTTAGATTTATATAGATGGCATATATACCATCTTAACGTACAAAGCCATACATCTGCTTAGCATGTATGGCTTTGTACAGGTAATGGTGATTTATAAAGCGGCGAAAGCGGCTTTTGCTGCCGATAAGGTATGCTCGATTTCTTGCTGACCGTGTGCTGCAGACACGAAACCTGCTTCAAATGCTGATGGCGCCAGATACACACCGTTATCAAGCATTAAGTGGAAGAAGTGTTTCAAACGCTCCTGATCACAGGCTACTACTTGTTCGTAAAAATTCACCTGTTTTTCTTCGGTGAAGAATAGGCCAAACATACCGCCAACCTGATTTGTCGTCATTGGAATACCGGCGTTATTAGCCAGTTCCTGTAATCCTGAGACTAATGTTTCAGTGGTTTTTGTTAATGCGTCATGAAATCCAGAGGCTTGAATCAGTTTTAATGTTGTCAGGCCCGCGGCCATCGCAATAGGATTACCTGATAAGGTACCGGCCTGATAAACAGGACCCAGTGGCGCGATATGTTCCATAACTTCGCGTTTGCCACCGAAGGCGCCAACTGGCAGACCACCACCAATAATTTTACCGAAAGTCGTGAGATCAGGCGTGATGTTGTAATGCGCCTGTGCACCACCAAGAGCCACACGGAAACCTGTCATCACTTCGTCAAAAATCAGTACAGCACCGTACTCATCGCAGATAGCGCGTAATCCTTCAAGGAATCCAGGAACAGGAGGGATACAGTTCATATTGCCAGCAACCGGCTCAATGATGATGCAGGCAATCTGATCGCCCGCTTCTTTGAAACAGGCTTTGACAGACTCGAGGTCGTTATAGCGCAAGGTCAGCGTATGTTCTGCTAATGAGGCGGGTACGCCTGCAGAAGAAGGCACACCTAAAGTTAACGCGCCAGAACCTGCTTTCACTAATAAGGAATCAGCGTGGCCGTGATAGCAACCTTCAAATTTGACGATTTTGTCGCGGCCAGTATAACCACGAGCTAAGCGAATGGCACTCATGGTCGCTTCAGTACCAGAACTGACCATGCGGACTAATTCCATAGAAGGCACTAGCTCACAAACCAAATCGGCCATTGTGGTTTCGATTTCTGTTGGTGCGCCAAAACCTAAACCATGATTAACCGCCTCTTTGACAGCATCAATCACTTCCTGATGTGCGTGACCGACAATCATCGGCCCCCAGGAACCAATGTAGTCCACATATTTTTTACCCGTCGCATCTGTCAGCCATGCGCCTTTTCCTTCACGGAAAAATACGGGATCACCGCCAACACCTTTGAATGCGCGAACGGGCGAATTAACGCCGCCTGGAATATGTTTTTGGGCTTTTTGGAACAAATCGTGATTATTTTGCATGCTGTTTCCTAATCGTCTCCGTTGTAACTGTGCGATAATTCTAAACTTATCTCAGCTATTGTACTGATGATCATGAGTTTAAAACTACGATTACTAATAATAGTCAGCATCATTTTGCTGATTAACTTCGCTGCTGCCGGTTATTTCATGGTGCAAAACGCCCGATTAGCGCTTGCCCAGGAAATGGCTTCCAGTACGCAATTGGCTAAAGGTTTGCTGGTAAATGCGCTACCGACCTTACGTTTTTCGAATGATTTGAGTGAGCGATTAACACTGATTGTCGACAGTGTTCGACATACCCGTCATATCCGCGCCTGGTTCGAAGATATGCATGGCGAACCACTGATAGGTCAGGAAGATCAAACCGGCTTTTTTAATAAACCCGATGCACCAGACTGGTTTATTCGTATGATGGAACCGGAAGCCGTGGCTTTCAGACGACTGATTACCAAGGGCAGTAAATCCTATGGTTACCTGGTTGTTGAAGCCGACCCTAGTGATGAAGTCACGGAAGTCTGGCAAGATATCCAAACTTTATTCTGGTTGGGTGTGTTCTTTTTATTACTGATTTTGAGTCTAATCTATTTAGCGCTACGACAGGGCTTAAGGCCGCTATCACAATTGTCAGATGCCTTAGGTCACCTTGAGCAGGGTGATTTTACTGCACGGGTTGATACCTCTGCGGTGAAAGAGTTAAATCCAATCCAGATTCGCTTTAATCATATGGCCAGCGTATTAGAAAAGACCATGGTTGAGAATCACGCGCTTGCCGGTAATATGCTGAGTTTGCAGGAATCACAACAGCGTGACCTGGCGAGAGAATTACATGATGAGTTAGCACCGTGTCTGTTTGGCATTCGAGTTGATTTAGGTGAAATTGAACGGATTGCAGGTGAAAATCATCTGATCGAAATTGAAGAAAAAGTGGGTTCAGTCAAGACCATCACTAATCATATTCAATCACTTGTTAGAAAAATGTTGAGTCGACTACGTCCTATGACATTGGATGATCTAGGCTTAACAGAAGCTTTAAGAGATATGCTGCATAACTGGCGTGAACGCCAGCCAGAAATTGACTGGGAGTGGGATTTTGTCGGGGAATTTGAGTCTCTACCTGATACTTTACAGGTTACGATTTATCGACTGGTGCAGGAATGTACCACCAACTGCGTAAGACACGCCCACGCCAGTCACGTAAAAGTTGAAGTACGCCGGGAAGCAGAAACCATTAAAGTCGCCGTGACAGACGATGGTAAAGGTCTGGATGCTCACCTGGTTAAAGGGTTTGGTTTAATTGGTATGCGAGAAAGGGTGTCAGCACTCGGTGGTCGTATAGCGTTTGATACGGAAGAAGGACGTGGTTTACAGGTCCGAGTGTTGATTCCATTAAAGGGTGAAACAAAAAATGAAACAGGCATTAACAATTTTGGTGGTGGACGATCATCCGATAGTCAGAGCAGGTTGCCGTCAGCTGATTCAACAAATTCCATCGGCTACAGTCATAGAAGCTGAGACAGGTGAAGAGGGCTACCGTCTTTTCCAGGAATCTCAGCCCGATATGGTGTTACTGGACATTACTCTGCCTGGTGTAGGTGGACTGGAAGTATTAAGACGTATCCGAGCCAATCGGGAAGATGCCAAAGTATTGATGTTCAGCATGCATGAGGATCCTGTGTTTGCATCACGTGCTATGCAATCAGGTGCCAGAGGTTATATCACTAAAAATAATGCAGCGGATCACTTGGTTGAAGCTGTAAATAAAGTGCTTGATGGTAAAATTTATTTAAGTCCGGATATGGCTCAACAATTGGCCATGTTAAATATAGATGCTGGTACCAGTGCATTAAGCGATTTATCGCGCCGTGAGTTAGAAATTTTACGGTTACTGGGTGAAGGTAAGAGCATGACAGAGATTTCTGAAGTATTAGGCATCAGCTATAAAACGGTAGCCAACAATTTGACTCAGATAAAAAGTAAGTTGGATATCAGCAAAACCGCCGAACTGATGCGTTTTGCGATAAGCCACGGTATTTCATCGTAAATAATTGATATTGAAGGGAAGAGGAATAGGAATAAATTCCCGAGTTATTAGGATAAGTCGCTCATTTGCAAATGCATAGCGGTTTGTATTATGTATCTCAAGTTTATAGAAATTTCAGCTTCTATAGTCTTATATTTCTCTCTCCTTCTATGAAGGTTTCGCCAGATACAATTTGTATCTGGCTTTTTTTTGCCTGAAATTCTATGTAAAGCTTTCCTCACTTTCCATTCTCTTGTTAAGATGCCTTTTTCTTTTACTGCCGTCACGACGGCAAATATGGGATTTGGAATCTATGTACCTCAAGCAAACCATCAAGCGTGGTTGGCAGTTGAGTATTTTTCTTGTGTTGCCTTTATTGGCTAATGCAGGCGCCTTAGACGAGGCGATTGATACTCAGGTCAATACCGACATCGCTGCTCAGAAGTCTCAAGAAAAAATTGATAATTTGTCGGATGAAACCACGGATATGTTGGCCGAATACCGTGACGTTCTAAGACAGACGCAAAGTCTCAAATCCTATAATGACCAACTCCAGTCACTGGTCAATTCTCAACAAGAAGAAATGGCCTCCATCACCGAGCAGCTCAATAATATCGAGACAACGCAGCATGACATCGTGCCACTGATGTTGAAAATGATCGATGTTCTGCAACAGTTTGTGACATTGGATGTGCCTTTCCTGAAGCAGGAACGTCAAACGCGATTAGAGGCGCTAAATACGATGATGGAGCGTGCTGATGTGTCATTAGCAGAAAAGTATCGTCGTATTATGGAAGCTTACCAGGTCGAAACTGAATATGGCCGAACCATTGAAGCCTATCAGGCTGATCTGGAAGACGGTGAAACGAAAAAAACTGTCGACTTCTTAAGAATTGGTCGTGTCAGCCTGTATTACCTCACATTAGATGGAAAAGAAGCCGGTATGTGGGATAACGATAAGAAACAGTGGGTGACACTGTCTGATGATTATATTCAAGCTATAACCGATGGCTTAAAAGTGGCGAAAAAACAATTACCACCAGATCTAATGGTGTTACCGGTTAAAACTGTAGGAGAGAAACAATGAAACAAGTAATTTCTCTTCTTTGTTTACTGACGTTAAGTCTGCCTGTTTTTGCCGCTGATAAACCAGCGAATCTTGATGAGTTATTACAACAGGTCAAACGTGAACGTGTACTTGAGCAACAGCAAAATCAAGTCCGTGAAGACGAGTTTGCAAAAGCTCACGATCAACAAGCCAGCCTGTTAGCTCAAGCCAAACAAGAATTGGCAGCACAAGAAAAGCGCACTCAGAAACTTAACACGATTTTTAATGAACAAGAGCAGCGTTTAGCTGAACAGCAAAGTCTGTTGGATGATAAATCGGGTTCATTAGGTGAGTTATTTGGCACTGTCAGACAAGTTGCCAATGATAGTCGCGCTGTGCTGGAAAGCTCGATGACCAACGTGCAGTACCCTGAGCGCGTCGATTTTCTTAATGAATTAAGTGATAGTAAACAGCAACCCACAATAGAAGAACTTCGTCAGCTGTGGTTAACACTGCAAGAAGAAATGACAGCTTCAGGGAAAGTGGAGAAATTCACTACGCCTATCATCACTACCACTGGTGATGTTGAGGATAAACAGGTTACTCGCATTGGTGTGTTTACTGCGTTTACTGACGGTATATTCCTGCGTTATTTGCCAGAAACAGGCAATTTAGTGGAACTGGCCAGACAACCTGTTGACCGATTCAGAAAGGTGGTCTCTGAGTTTGAAGATGCCCAGCCTGGAGAGTTGTTGCCAACGGTGATTGACCCGACACGGGGTGCGATCATGGCGTTGCTGGTGCAAACACCGACCTTAAAAGAGCGTATAGAACAGGGCGGCTGGATCGGATATATCATCCTGGTGCTTGGTGCGATTGGTTTAATTATTGCGCTTATTCAGTTTTTATCTCTGACTAAAGATGGACATGGCATTGCCAAGCAGCAAAAACAAAAAGAAGCCAGTCAGAAAAATCCTCTGGGACGAATTTTGTCTGTTTACAATGACCGCTTAGCACATGATGTTGAAACCTTGTCATTAAAACTGGATGAGGCCATTCTCAGAGAAATGCCAAAACTGGAACGTGGTTTAATCACGCTGGCTATTCTGGCTGCCGTTGCGCCTATGCTGGGTTTATTAGGTACGGTTTCAGGCATGATCGAGACCTTCCAGTCGATTACCTTGTTTGGTACCGGGGATCCGAAATTAATGTCTGGTGGGATATCTCAGGCACTGGTGACTACTGAACTTGGCCTAGCGGTTGCTATTCCTTTGTTATTGATTCATAGCGGATTATCGAGTAAGTCGAACCGCTTAGTGCAGATTCTTGACGAAGAAAGTGCAGCTATCGTTGCCCGTAATGCGGAAAAACAGCATGACCAGTCTGTCTGACGGACTCTTTCAGGTTGAATTGCTGATGGAAAGCGGTGGCAGTGTGCTGTGGCTGATTCTGTTTGCTTCGGTTTTAATGTGGAGCTTGATTATTGAACGTTATTTGTTTGTGCTGTTTGAGCATCCTAAACAAGTCAAACGTTTGATAAATGAATGGCAACAACGTAAAGACAGAAATAGCTGGTTTGCTCATCAAATACGCCAAGGCATGATTACGGAGAGTCGAATCTCCCTGCAGCGCTATCTGATGACGATTAGAACACTCACCATGGCACTTCCCATGCTCGGCTTGCTGGGCACTGTCAGCGGGATGATTCAGACATTTGATGTAATGACTGTATTTGGTACTGGTAATGCCCGTGGGATGGCTGGCGGTATTTCTGTTGCTTTGATTACCACGATGGGCGGTCTGTTAACCGCATTATCAGGTTTGTATTTCAGCACTCAGCTAAGCCAGCGTGCAGAACGTGAAGTCGATAAAGTGGCTGATGCCTTGCGTAGAGAGTAAAGGATAAAAATGAGAAACCGACATTCCCGACGCCAAAGTGGTGGTATCGCTGAAATAAACATGACGCCACTGATTGATATGGTGTTTATCTTATTAATCTTTTTCATTGTCACCAGTTCTTTTGTAAAAGAAACAGGTGTTGATGTAAATCGTCCTTCGGCCAAAACGGCAGTGAAAAAAGAGCGTGCCAATATTCTGATTTCTATTCGTGCCAATGGTGAAATCTGGATGGATAAACGCCAGATTGATCGTCGTGCTGTCAGGGCAAATGTTGAACGGATGCACGCTGAAAATCCAGAAGGTTCGGTGATTATTCTGGCAGATGAAGAAGCGAAAACCGGCCTGTTAATTGAAGTTATGGACCAAGCCCGACTGGCGGGCGTGGCCAATGTGTCTATTGCTGCTGAACGCGATTAACGGCGGATTTGATGAGATTAGTTGTTGGTATTGTTCTCGCACTACTGGTTAACTTTGGTTTGTTCTATTTAATGGAACATATGACCAATAGTAATAGTGTGGATAAACGGGATATTGAACAAGTCCAGATTCTGGATTTTGTGCGCTTGAAAAAGGATGAAGTGCAACCTGAAACTAAAAAGCGTGAACTACCTAAAAAACCGCCTCCACCAGACGAGCCTCCACCGCCACCTGAACCGACGCCAACACAGGCTAATAAGCCTGATGCACCGACACCAGAAATGGATATTCCAGCGATTGATGTGCCGATGAATATCACCGGTGGACCGTATTTGGGGGATTTCTCTGCGGCGCCTAAAGCTGCGCCTGCTCCGGCACCGAGTAATGCGCCGATGTTAGATAATGAAGTCGTGCCACTGGTACGTATTCCACCTAAATATCCCCGAGTTGCTTCACGACGTGGTATTGAAGGCGTGGTTACGGTGACATTTATTATTACCAAAGATGGCAGAGTTCGTGATCCGAAAGTGATTAAAGCCGAACCTGCTACGGTATTTAATGATGCGGCTTTGAAAGCTATTTTAAAGTGGAAGTTCAAACCTAAATTAGTGGATGGGCAAGCTGTTGAGCGTCAGGCCACTCAAGAAATCGAGTTTAAATTGTCACGATGAGAAAGCCATTATTAACGATCATTATTCTTATGCTATCCCTCATTGTGCAGGGAGCAGCATTCGCGGCTGATGATGAAAAACAGTTTTTACTCAGTGAGAAAACATACAAAGCCTTGGATCAGGCACAAGAGTTGATGGAAAAAGATAACTATCAACAGGCCAAACAACAGCTTGATACCTTATTAAGTGAGGTTGAGAAGGGCAGTTATGAACAGGCGGTTGTTTTACAGACATTAGGGTTTTTATATTCATCATTAGATCAATATAAAAAAGCGACAGAGACATTCCAGCAGGCGTTGGATTTAAACGCATTACCTAAAGATGTAACACATACTCTACGTTATAACCTGGCTCAATTGCTTATTGCTGATGGGCAATATAAAAAAGGCATTCCGTTAATGGAGAGCTGGTTAGCCGCTGAGAAAAAACCAGAAAATACGGTTTATGTACTTTTGGCCAGTGCCTATTATCGTGTTGATAATTTTTCTAAAGCGGCTGACAGAATAAAAATTGCCATTAAGAATGACAAATCGCCGAAAGAAGATTGGTATCGTTTATTGCTATCGTCTTATTTGTCATTGAAGCACTACAAATCCGCTATACCGGTGCTGGAATTATTGATTACTCGTTACCCAGATAAAAAAATGTATTGGGATCAGCTAGCAGCTTTGTATATGCAGCAAAATAAAGAATTCACATCGCTTGCTGTGCGAATGCTAGCAAAACGACTGGATCTGACTGAACCTAAAACGCTGGTTAATCTGGCGGATATGTATCGTTATCTGCGAGTACCCTATAAAGCTGCACAGTTACTGGAACAGGGCATGAAGCAAAAGGTCATTCCGAGTAACTTTGAAAATCTGAATAAATTAGCAGACAGTTGGTTAGCGGCCAGAGAAAATCAACGTGCAGTAGATACATTAAAAACAATGTTATCGATGGATAATAGTGGCGAAACTCAGTTAAAACTGGGCCAAATCTATATCAGTATGGAACAGTGGGGAAATGCGATTGATACGCTATCCTCAGCCTTAAAACTACTGAAAGGTAAAAAGTTAGGCCAAACCTACGCCATGTTAGGTACAGCGTATTATCATCAAGACAACTTAGAACAAGCTAAAGCGCAATTTTTGAAAGCGGCACCTTTTGATGCACAGAAAAAACAAGCCGCACAGTGGCTACAGCATATTAATAGCTTGTTAGAGAGAAGTGATGAGCCGGTTGCCTGATTTACAGCAGCTGAAACAGGCCTTAGTTCAACACTATAAATGGCTGCGTCAATACGGCTGTAATGACTCTCATAGTGGTAATGCATCTTTCCGTTGGCATGATGATGTCTGGGTGACGCCAACAGGCTGTTGTGCCGATACGCTAACTACTGATGATTTGGTGTTGTGTCATATTGACGGACAATGTGGTGACAAAGCTTCTTTAGACGCACCTTTACATATCGCTGTGTATCAAAAAAATGATCAGGCCAGAGCGCTTTTTCATAGCCATGGTCCGTACACTGTTGCTATGACCATGAAGCAAAAAAGCTTCACCCCTATTGATTTCGAAGGCCAGTATTATTTTCCGGAAGTACCTGTTATTCATATCAATTATGCACAGTATGTTGAGCTGGCACCCGCTGCAGTTGCGCAGACGCTGCAGGATTATAAGGTGACAGTGGTCAGTGGGCATGGTGTCTATGCCTGTGCTGATACGATAAATTTGGCTTATAAATGGACGTGTTCACTGGAGTTATCAGCAAAAACGGCGTGGATAGCAAAACAAATCTGATCTGTGTGACTTATTTTCGCAACAAATTCACAGTTCATTAGTCATAACGACATAATAAAAAAATACAGAGATGGAGTAGCAATATGACTGCTGAGAATACTTTGAAAAAATATGCCTCGATGGAGAGTTCTTATTTGAGGACGCCTGTATTAGATGGCGGCAATCCTGCAGATAAACGACAGGAAATTGCAGATTATTTCAATTTTACTTTTGAGCGTTATGAATCTCTGTTTGATACCTTAACTGATGATCAGGCGTATTTTCAAAAGTCCATTCCTCTACGTCATCCTCTGATTTTTTATTACGGCCATACAGCTACATTTTTTGTGAATAAAATGTTGTTGGCCGGACTTATCGATAAACGTATTGATCCCAAATTTGAGTCTATGTTTGCCGTAGGTGTAGATGAAATGAGCTGGGATGATCTTAATGAAGATCATTACGAGTGGCCGGCAGTTGAGGAAGTAAAAGCTTATCGCAAAAAAGTACAGGCGATGGTGAATAAAGTCATACGTCAGGCGCCGCTCAAATTACCTATTGATTGGGAAAACCCGTGGTGGTCGATCATGATGGGGATTGAACATGAGCAGATTCATCTGGAAACCTCTTCAGTACTGATTCGTCAGCAACGTCTGGAGTGGGTTAAACCACATCCTGCCTGGCAGCCTTTCAAAGAGAGCAAACAAGCACCGGAAAATAGTTTAGTTGATATCCCTGCAGGCAGTGTGAGCTTAGGCAAAGACTACTCAGATCCTATTTATGGTTGGGACAATGAATACGGCACGCATGAAGCGGAAGTTGAAGCATTTCAGGCAGCTAAATTTTTGGTTAGTAATCAGGAGTTTCTCGAATTCGTCGAGGACGGTGGTTATGAAACAGATGAATTCTGGTCTGAAGATGGTTTGCAGTGGCGTCAGTTTACAAAAGCACAACACCCCACATTCTGGATTGAAACAAAAAAAGGCTGGCAATGTCGCTTGATGGCTGAAGTGGTTGATATGCCTTGGGATTGGCCCGTTGATGTGAATTATCATGAAGCTAAAGCTTTTTGTAACTGGAAAGCTAAACAAACCGGTCAATCTGTTCGCCTGCCAACAGAAGATGAATGGTATCGACTCTATGATGTCTCCGGACTGAATGAATTAACTACCGATTTGGCACCAGCCAATATTCATCTGGACTATGCTGCATCATCGTGCCCTGTGAACTTCTTCAAACACGGTGACTTATATGATGTGATTGGTAATGTCTGGCAATGGACTGAAACACCGATTTATCCCTTTGAAGAGTTCAAAGTTCATCCTATTTATGATGACTTTACGACACCGACTTTTGATGGTCGGCACAATCTGTTTAAAGGCGGTTCTTGGATTTCATCAGGTAACGAAAGTCGTAAAGCATCACGTTATGCCTTCCGTAAACACTTTTTCCAACATGCCGGATTCCGCTATGTAGTGTCAGAGGCTGAGCTGGAAGAGTACAGCTCTAATTATGAAACTGACATCATGCTTTCACAGTATGCTGAATTTCATTATGGTGATGAGTACTTCAATGTTGCTAATTTTCCTAAAAAATTAGCTGAGCTTGCTGTTGAGATGATGGCTGGTCAGACAATGAATAAAGCGCTGGATTTGGGCTGCTCTGTTGGTAGGGCAAGTTTTGAGTTAGCGAGACATTTTGATCAGGTCACCGGTATTGATTTCTCAGCACGTCTCATCAACCTTGGTACACAAATGGCCGAGCAGGGCGTAGTGCGATATACCATTACTGATGAAGGCGAGCTGGTACATTATAAAGAACGTCGTTTAGAGCAGCTCGGATTGGAAGATACAGCTGCTAAAGTTGAGTTCTTACAGGGTGATGCCTGTAATCTTAAGTCGATATTCAAAGGCTATGATCTGATATTGGCTGCTAACCTGATTGATCGTCTTTATAAACCGGCACAGTTTTTGGCTACGGTACATGAGCGACTTAATCAAGATGGTTTGCTTATGCTCGCTTCACCCTATACCTGGCTAGAAGAACATACTGAAAAAGCGCATTGGTTAGGTGGCTTTAAGAAAGATGGTGAAAGCTTCACAACACTGGATGGTCTGAAAGCAATTTTGGAACCTCATTTTGAGCTGATTCGTGAGCCGGAAGAGATTCCTTTTGTTATCCGTGAAACCAGCCGTAAATTCCAGCACACCCTATCTGAAGTAACGGTCTGGAAACGTAAATAATGACAGTTGATTTTGATCAGAAAATAGATCGAAGCTTTAGTCATAGTCTAAAATTTGATGCCAGAACGGCCTATTTCGGTCGTAGTGACGTTATTCCGATGTGGGTTGCGGATATGGACTTCGCTGCGCCTGAAGCGGTGACAAAGGCACTTGTTGAGCGTGCTAAGCATCCTGTTTATGGATACACGCTACATCCTGACTCCATGTATGAAGCACTGATTGAATGGAGTGCTAAACGTTATCACTGGCAGATAAAGCAAAGCGATATCATTATGTGTCCAGGCGTTGTACCTTCAATCAATGCCACTATCGAAGCTATCACGGAGCCGGGTGATAAGGTAATTGTACAGTCTCCGGTGTATTTTCCCTTTTTTTCGTCGGTCGAGAAAACGGGACGGGAGTTAGTTCTTAACCCACTATATCTGGATAATAACCGTTACTATATTGATTTTGAGCATTTGGAAAAGTGTGCTCAACAAGGGGCGAAAACTTTACTCTTTTGCTCACCGCATAACCCTGTAGGACGGGTCTGGACTCGTGCAGAACTACAACAGTTACTTGAATTGTCTGAACGCTATCAGCTAACAATTATTTCTGATGAAATTCATGCCGATCTCATCTTTCCTGAGCATCAGCATATTAGTCTGGCAACCTTAAGTCATACCAACAATGTTATTACCACATTAGCGCCAAGTAAGACGTTTAATATTGCTGGAATGGGCTTGTCGACATTGATTGTTAGTGATGCACAGCAACGCAAAGCAATTAAAGCCGTGTTTGAACAATGGCATATCAGTCCGGCCAATCCTTTTAGTATCACCGCGTTTGAAGCAGCTTATAGCTATGGCGAAGACTGGTTAGAACAGCTGAATGTTTATATTTACAAAAATAAAAAATGGGTAGAAGATTTTCTTCAAAAACGTTGCCCTCAGATCAAGCTGATTGAGTCGGAAGGCACGTATTTATTGTGGCTCGATTGCCGTGCTTTAGGCATGGATAACGAGACACTTAAATGCTTTTTTATTGAAAAGGCCGGTGTTGGAATGAATCCAGGTTATGTGTTTGGTGACAATGGTTCAGGATTTATGCGACTTAATATCGGAACACGTATCGAGATTGTGCAGCAGGCGATGGAGAGAATTGCTGATGCCATTGATGGTCTCAGAACAGACTAATCCATAGTCTCTCAGCCAAAGATTCTGAACATCCTTGAGAGCTCTGTTAATACTGATTTAATTGGCCATGATTAGCTTGAACATAATACGTTTCAAGCACACTATTTATAAATGAAACGGAGTTTACAGCCATGATAAATGACGAAATTGGTGAAGCTGCAGGACGGGTTTGGCAATACTTAAATACCAATGGAGAGTCTTCGGTGACGCGTATTAGTAAAGACACGGGACTGGAGACTAAGTTATGCCAGCATGCCATTGGCTGGTTAGCAAAAGAAGAAAAATTGAGTGTCAGACTGCAGGGACGTACAGAACTAATCAGTTTGCGTTAATCTTAGAATAACTGCGCTTAACTGAAAACGCCCCCCGGATGTCACCCATTTTGTAGCCGGTTGCCATATCGTTGGGATAGTTTTGGTCTATCATTTTTTGAACAGGCAAGGCAATTTTACTGCCATGGCAGGATAAACAGACCTTATCTGTTGGAATTGCCTTCATATAACGCCAGTCATATCCCAGCTCTGAATCTACTTTTTCTACGAAGTTCAGTGACTGAATGGCTTCCCCGGTTTTTAAGCGCGTTTCAAATTTTTGTAAAACACCGGTTTCCCAACTGTCTGCTTCATTATCAAGATTGCGTACACGTAAACTGGTTCGATGAATATCAAGACTATATTTTTTTGATACTTCGTCGGCAATAGTAGGAGCAACCAGCTTACAAACGGAAATAGCTTCTATAGGGCCACCATCCTGTAGGGCTGACATTAACGCTTTTTTGAGATGGCTGGACAAATCTTTAATCGCTAACTGGGCATCACGCTCAAATGCCGCCTGCTCTTCATTTTCGGCAACGGCTGGCATACTGAAACCTAATACGAAAAAGAAAGGGATAAACCGACGAAGAGGCATTAATTTACAGCCATATGAAAGCAGCCATAGAACATAATTGGCCAGCAAATATAGGGACTTAATAAATTATGCCATAGCGGCTTTTTAGGAGAAAACCCCACGCCATGAATGAAACCAATACAAACGCCAACTAATAACAGCATTAATAAATCGTGATCCGATTTACCATTTTCCATCAAAAGACGGTTGGGGAAAATTAATATAGCAGTAGATAAGCCTATAGCCGTTAATAGACTAATTAAACGGACTATAGACTTATCTATCCACGAATTAGTCATCCAATGTATCCATAGGACAGTTTTCTAACCACATCACATTAATGATGCCGAATGCGACGGCTAATAAAACTCCAAGTATCCAAGCAAAATACCACATGACAGATTCCTAGTAGGTTGAATGTTGGTTGCCGCGAATAAAGTTCACGTCCAGTCTTCGCCACATGCGGCGATAAGTCCAGAAGCTGTAACCAATAATAATTGGCACTATAACGATGGCTACCCAGAACATAATTTCTAATGTTAACAGGCTGGATGTTGCATCCCACATAGTCAGGCTATCATTAATAGCATCGCTTGATGGCATGATGAATGGGAACATAGAAAAACCAGCTGTCAGGATAATACCGCTTAATGTGATGCTGCTGCTGATGAATGCCAGGCCTGGTCGCGCCAGATGAGAGAATAGGTAAACACCTATCATGCCCAGAAATGCCAACGCCGGAGCCAGAATCATCCACGGATATTGCTGATAGTTCAGTAACCAACCGCCAGCTTGTGTGGTGACTTCTTTCATATTCGGTGTGAAACTTGAGTTTGCGGCTGGCATAGAGCTTACAACATAGCCATCTATTCCAAATGCAACCCATAAACCAGCAAGAGCAAACGCAATCAATAAAGCAACAGAACTGGCTTTGGCAACCTGAGTTGCTCGCCACTCCAGACTATCCAGTGTGCGAATTTGCAACCAAACAGAACCATGCATGACGATCATTAACAAGCTGACGATGCCTGATAACAATGCAAAAGGATTGAGTAGTTGTAAAAAGCCACCGGTGTAATTTGGACGCATCATATCATCGAAGAAAAAGGGTACGCCTAATAATAGGTTACCAAAGGCAACACCGAAGATAATAGGAGGTACAACACTTCCTACAAATAACCCCCAATCCCAGCTTGAACGCCAGTTTGAGTTGTCCAGTTTACTGCGATAATCAAAACCAACTGGTCTCAGAAACAGAGCAAATAGTGTTAACATCATCGCTAAATAAAAGCCTGAAAAGGCCATTGCGTAGACCAGTGGCCATGCTGCGAATAAAGCACCACCGGCAGTGACTAACCAGACTTGGTTGCCTTCCCAGTGAGGGCCGACGGTATTGATCATAATACGGCGCTCTTCATCTGTATGGCCGATGAACGGTAATAAAATACCTACGCCCATATCAAAACCATCGGTGAGAGCGAATCCGATGAGAAGAATACCCATCAGCAACCACCAGATTAATTTTAGTGTTTCATAATCAAGAATCATGATTAGCCTCTCTCTGCTGATGCTTCGTAATGGTAACGGCCCGTGTGTAAGCTACTCGGTCCCTGCCTGACAAACTTAGTCATAAGATAAAGTTCAACAATTAATAGCAGGGTATAAAACACCACTAAGGCGATTAAACTGTTCTGAACATCACTAGCAGATAAGGTTGACGTCGAAATATGTGTCGGCAATATGCCACTGATGGTCCATGGTTGACGACCAAACTCAGCAACAAACCAGCCTGTTTCTGCTGCTATCCATGGCAGTGGCAGACCTAGCATGGCCAGACGGAGTAACCATTTCTTTTTGTACTCTTGTCGTTTGGCACAATAATAGAAAGACAAGAAAAAGATAATCAGCATAGCAAAGCCGGATGCGACCATGATCCTGAACGCCCAGAACATCGGGGCAACAGCAGGGACAGTATCATGCGCTGCCGCTTTTATTTGTTCATCAGTCGCATCAGTGACGTTATTGGTATATTTTTTCAATAACAAGCCATAACCCAAATCATCTTTGACTTTATCAAACTCGGCTTTGACTTCTTCTGTCACAGGACCGTCGCGTAATTGTTTTAACAGTGCATAAGCTTTCATACCGTTACGAACACGATCTTCATGCTCTGCTCTCAGATCTTTAATACCAGTTACCGGCTCAGTCACTGAACGTGTAGCAATTATGCCTAATAGATAAGGGATTTTAACGGCGTAGTCTGTTTCCATTGTTTCGTCGTTAGGCAAGCCGAATAAAGTAAAGGCTGCTGGTGGTGTTGCTGTTTCCCATTCGGCCTCAATCGCCGCTAATTTGGTTTTTTGTACGTCACCCACTTCATAACCACTTTCATCACCAAGTAAGATGACGGAGCATATTGCCGCTACACCAAAACCGGCGGCAACAGCAAAGCTGCGACGAGCAAAACCGATGTCACGTTTTCTTAGTATGTAGTAAGCGCTGATGCTTAACACGAACATAGCACCTGTGACATAACCCGCCGCGACAGTGTGAATAAATTTCACTTGGGCAACAGGGTTGAAAAATACATCGGCAAAGCTGGTCAGTTCCATGCGCATTGTTTCATAGTTGAAGTGCGCACCGACCGGATTTTGCATCCAGGCGTTAGCCACCAGAATCCATAATGCCGATAGGTTAGAACCAAGAGCAACCAGGAAGGTAGTAGTGAGATGTTGTCTTTTACTAAGTCGGTCCCAACCCAGGAAGAACATACCCACAAAGGTTGATTCAAGCATGAATGCCATTAAACCTTCAATGGCAAGTGGAGCGCCGAAAATGTCCCCAACGTAATGCGAATAATATGCCCAGTTGGTGCCGAACTGGAATTCCATCGTCAAGCCAGTCGTCACCCCAAGGGCGAAGTTGATTCCGAATAACTTACCCCAGAACTTTGTCATGTCACGGTATATTTCCTTACCTGTCATGACATACACGGATTCCATGATAACCAGAATCCATGACAGCCCTAGTGTCAGCGGGACAAATAAAAAGTGATACAGTGCCGTTATAGCAAACTGCAAACGGGATAAATCGACTAAGTGTTCAGAAATCAAGGTGAGTCTCCATCTGAAGAGTGATTAATTATCACGTCAGCGACGGCGTCATGGGTAATGTCGTCGGGGGCGCTACTAAAAAATAAATGCCAAATAAGAAAAAGTAATAACAGCTTGCAAACCAACATAATGCTAAGCTCAATAATCAATTTTCTATCTGTGAATAATTTCTTTGCCACTATTCCACCACAACACAAGTTAAGAAAACATGATCTTAGTCAATTTTAGTTAAATCAGGTTGCATGCATCATCAATTAAGGGGCGAATAATACGCCAGACGCTCTAAAAGGCAGTATTGTTGATGTGTTATTTACAAAACTTTACTAACTTGTCATTTTAAAAGCGAGGGAATATTTACACTATTTCGATTTAAACCGGTTTTTTTTCACAGATATGTTGCTTCTGTGTTGTCTGTTAGGCTTTTATCCTGCTAACCTTCGGTGGGAACAATTTTAGGTAGATATCTCAACAATGACGAATACATACAATGCATCTGCCATTGAGGTTTTGACGGGGCTTGAGCCAGTCCGTAAACGACCAGGCATGTACACCGATACAGCACGTCCAAATCATCTTGCTCAAGAGGTCATTGATAATAGTGTTGACGAAGCTGTAGCCGGTCACGCAAAACAAATTCAGGTTACTTTACATAAAGACAATTCACTGGAAGTCAGTGATGATGGCCGCGGTATGCCGGTGGATATTCATCCGGAAGAAGGTGTGCCGGGTGTTGAAGTTATATTAACGCGGTTACATGCTGGTGGTAAGTTCTCAAACAAAAACTACCGATTTTCCGGTGGTTTGCATGGTGTCGGTGTTTCTGTTGTGAATGCATTGTCATCTCGTCTGGAAGTCAAAATTCGTCGAAATGCGACGGAATATCAAATTGCGTTTGAAAGTGGTGCTCTGGTTGAAGCCTTGAATGAAATAGGCACTGTTGGAAAGCGTAATACCGGCACCACAGTCAGATTCTGGCCGGAAGAACCGTTTTTTGATTCCCCTAAATTTTCTGTACCCAGACTAAGACATGTGCTGCGAGCAAAAGCTGTTTTATGTCCAGGGCTCGTGGTGACCTTTACCGATTTATCTGGTAAAGAAAAAGTGGAAGATCGCTGGTGTTATGAAGATGGTTTAAATTCATACCTGTCTACGGCGATGACAGATGCGCCCTGCGTACCTGCGGCGCCTTTCGTTGGTCATATGAGTGAAGATACGCAGGAAGTGGACTGGGCGCTTCTGTGGCAGCTTGAACCAGGGGAAGAGTTAGCAGAAAGTTACGTCAACCTGATTCCGACTGCACAGGGTGGTACACATGTTAATGGCTTACGTAGTGGTGTACTGGAAGCGTTGCGGGAGTTTTGTGAGTTTCGTAATTTATTACCGAGAGGCGTAAAGCTAGCACCGGAAGATGTCTGGGAACGTTGTTGTTATGTGTTATCCGTTAAGTTAGATGATCCTCAGTTTTCAGGACAGACTAAAGAACGTTTATCCTCTCGCCAATGTGCCGGCTTCGTGTCTGGTGTAGTCAAAGATGCGTTTAGTTTGTGGCTGAACCATCACGTGGAAGATGGTGAAAAAATTGCTGATCTGGCAATTAATAATGCTCAATCCAGATTGAAGCAAGCTAAGAAAGTCGTACGAAAACGCGTACAGTCTGGGCCAGCTCTTCCTGGTAAATTAGCTGATTGTGCTTCCCATGATCCATCCCGTTCGGAATTATTTCTAGTAGAAGGTGACTCGGCTGGCGGTAGTGCCAAGCAAGGCCGAAATAGAGAGTTTCAGGCTATCATGCCTTTACGCGGCAAAATTCTGAATACATGGGAAGTGGAACCTGGACAGGTGCTGGCATCGCAGGAGGTACATGATATCGCGGTCGCTATTGGTGTGGATCCTGGCTCTGACGATTTGTCAGGCTTACGTTATGGCAAAGTTTGTATTTTAGCGGATGCGGATTCAGATGGGGCTCATATTGCTACCTTATTATGTGCATTATTTGTCCGACATTTTCGCCCTTTAGTTGAAGCAGGCCATATCTGTGTTGCTATGCCACCGTTGTATCGCATCGATGTCGGTAAACAAGTGTTCTACGCCTTGGATGATGAAGAACGTAATATTATTCTGGCACGAATTGAAAAAGAAAAAATTAAGGGTAAAGTCAGTACGCAGCGCTTTAAAGGCTTGGGGGAAATGAACCCCATGCAGTTGCGAGAAACGACCATGGCACCGGATACCCGTCGTTTAATTCGACTGACCATAAATGCTGAAGACGATACGATGATGACGCTGGATAAGCTGCTGGCCAAAAAACGGGCTGGTGATCGTAAGTCCTGGCTTGAGAAACATGGTGATTTAGCGGATCTGGCCGCTTTATAAATGATAAAGAGATATAACCCATGACTACTTTCGTCGATGATTTGGAGAATATGCCGCTACGCGATTTCACTGAAAAAGCGTATCTGGATTATTCGATGTATGTCATTCTGGACCGCGCATTACCGCATATTGGTGATGGTCTAAAACCTGTTCAGCGTCGGATTATTTATGCGATGTCTGAACTCGGTCTGAGTGCTTTATCCAAGCATAAAAAATCAGCCAGAACGGTCGGTGACGTTTTAGGTAAATATCATCCCCATGGTGATTCCGCCTGTTATGAAGCCATGGTGTTAATGGCGCAGCCATTTTCTTATCGTTATCCTTTAGTTGATGGGCAAGGTAACTGGGGCTCAATTGATGACCCTAAATCTTTTGCCGCAATGCGTTATACCGAAGCCCGTCTCGCCGCTTATTCGCAGGTTTTATTAAGTGAACTTGGACAAGGCACAGCGGATTGGGTGCCTAATTTTGACGGCACAATGGATGAGCCTGCCTTATTGCCAGCCCGCGTACCCAACCTATTATTAAATGGTACGACAGGGATTGCGGTGGGCATGGCAACCGATGTGCCCCCTCATAATTTGCGTGAAGTGGTTAATGCTTGTTTACGTTTATTAAAAACACCTAAAAGTACACTGGAAGATTTACTTGAAGATATTCAGGGGCCAGACTTTCCAACGGGTGCTGAAATTGTCTCCAGCCGAGATGAAATTCATAAAATATATGCCACCGGGCATGGCTCGATAAAACAACGGGCATGTTATAAAAAAGAAGAAGGCGAAATTATCATTTATGAGTTGCCATATCAGGTTTCCGGAGCAAAAGTCCTGGAACAAATTGCAGCTCAGATGCAGGCAAAAAAATTACCGATGGTAGCTGATTTACGCGACGAGTCAGATCATGAAAACCCAGTTCGTCTGGTCGTCATGCCCCGATCTAACCGTGTTGATATCGACAGCCTGATGTCACATTTATTTGCAACTACGGACTTAGAACGCAGCCATCGTGTCAATATGAATATGATTGGCATGGATGGTCGTCCGCAGGTGAAAAACCTGTTGAATATGTTGCAGGAATGGCTGACTTATCGTGTAGAAACGGTTCGCCGTCGATTGCAATATCGGCTGGATAAAGTGCTGGATCGCATGCATGTGTTGGAAGGCTTGTTGGTGGCCTACCTCAATATTGATGAAGTGATTGCAATCATTCGTACTGAAGATCATCCCAAAGCAGTCATGATGGAGCGGTTTGGCATTAGTGATCGGCAGGCCGAAGCCATATTAGAGTTACGTTTACGCCATTTAGCCAAACTGGAAGAGATGAAAATCCGTGGTGAAATGGATGAGCTGAGTAAAGAACGTAAACAACTTGAATTATTATTAGGATCCGATACTCGCCTTAAAACACTTATTCGAAAAGAATTGACGGCTGATGCAGAAAAATTCGGTGACGACAGACGTTCAAATATCATTGAAAGAAAGGCGGCAAAAGCATTAAATGCCACCGAGTTATTACCCACCGAGCCATTGACCATTGTGTTATCTGAGAGTGGCTGGGTAAGGGCAGCTAAAGGCCATGATGTTGATCCAGCTACGTTAAATTTCCGTACCGGTGATCGCTATTTTGCTTCGGTAAAAGCCAGAAGTAATCAACAAATAGTATTTCTGGATGATAGTGGACGCAGTTATTCCCTGGGAGCTCATACGCTACCTTCAGCAAGAGGTCAGGGAGAGCCACTAAGTGGTCGATTACAATCACCCGCTGAAGCTAGATTTGTAGCTGTAATGGCGGTTGAAGCTGAGCAGTCAGTCTTACTGACCAATACAGCGGGTTATGGATTTATCACAACACTCGATAATTTATTGGCTAAAAATAAAGCCGGTAAAGCTATCTTTAATATGCCAAAAGGTGCTGCTTTACTGCCACCATTATTTATTGACAGTAAAGAGACGCAGATTGCCGTAGCATCCGGGGATGGTCGTTTACTAGTGTTCCCAATTGATGACATTCCAGAAATGAATAAGGGGAAAGGTGTTCGTCTGATCAATATTCCTCAGGCGAAATTCACGTCTGGTCAAGAATGGATGCAAGCCGTCGTTATAGTACCTAATGAACAAGGGCTGACTTTACATGCTGGCAGACGCCATTTAACTCTAAAACCAGCCGATCTGGCACATTATCAAGCAGATCGAGGTAAAAGAGGACATAAACTCCCTCGTGGCTTACAAAAAGTCAGTGGAATGGAAGTCGCTGAATAAATTTTATTACCGTGACAACGATGTCATATTACGCTGCTAGCGTTGAGGCTTAGTTAGTATTTCTTCTGCTATACGGCTGTTTTACGTGATTTTATAACGATCTCTGCTCAATCTTGTTAAGATATGAGCGCTTAAATAACAAGAGCTTAAAGACCAAACAATCTAATGAAAATCCTGATAAGCAATGATGACGGGTATATGTCGAAAGGCATTCGCACTCTGGCAAAAGCGATGGCAGAACTGGGAGAGATAACCGTTGTTGCCCCTGATAGAAACAGAAGTGGTGCCAGTAATTCACTGACACTGGAAAATCCGCTAAGACTTGAACAACAAGAAGATGGCGTTTACCGAGTAGAAGGTACGCCGACTGACTGTGTGCATCTGGCGATTACAGGATTACTGGAAGATGAACCGGACATGGTGGTGTCAGGTATTAATGCCGGGGCGAATCTGGGCGATGATGTGCTTTACTCTGGTACTGTCGCTGCAGCAATGGAAGGACGGTTTCTGGGACTGCCGGCAATTGCTATTTCACTGACATCCCATAATGGAACGCATTACGAGACAGCAGCCTGGGTAGCAAAGAAACTTGTTGCTCAGCTTAAATTATCTGCCTTACCGGCTGATACGATTCTGAATGTGAATGTGCCGGATTTACCTATTGATGAAATTACCGGTATAGAAAGTACCAGACTTGGTCATCGACACAAGGCCGAACCCGTCATTAAAGAAGTCGATCCTCGGGGTCGCTTGATGTACTGGATTGGTCCTGCTGGTGAAGAAGAAGATGCCGGTCCTGGAACTGACTTTGATGCTATCCGGCGCGGTGCTGTTTCTGTTACCCCGCTACAAATTGATTTAACACGCTACGATGCTATTGATGGCGTTGCCAACTGGTTGAAAGATATCTGAGATGAAAACCGACTATCGAGGCATCGGCATGACCTCACAGCGAACACGCGATCGACTGGTGGCCCGATTGCAGGAGCGTGGAATCAAGAATAATGAAGTACTTTCTGTTATTCGTGAAATGCCGAGACATTTATTTGTTGATGAAGCCTTAGCCAGCCGCGCATATGAAGATACGGCTTTGCCAATTGGTCATGGTCAGACTATTTCACAGCCTTATATAGTGGCGAAAATGACTGAAATCTTGCTGGAAGATGGGCCTCGCCAGAAAATTCTGGAAGTGGGAACCGGCTCAGGTTATCAGACAGCGGTATTATCGAAACTGGTTGAACGGGTCTATAGTGTTGAGCGAATTTCACCTTTACAAAATCAGGCTCGGGAACGTTTTTATCAACTTAAACTCAATAATATAAAACTCAAACACAGTGATGGTAACTGGGGGTGGGAATGGTATGCACCGTATGACGGCATTATTGTGACCTGTGCACCTGAACATATCCCATTAGAATTATTAAAGCAGTTAGCACCGGGCGGACGTCTGGTGATACCGGTTGGAACAAGTCAGGGGCAATCCCTACGTGTGATTGACCGTCAGGGTGACAGGTATGAAGAAACCGAATTAGATCCTGTCAGTTTTGTTCCTTTATTGAGTGGTCAGATTTAATGCGCTTATTTTCTGGTTTGTATGCACAAGTGATGATATGGGCCCGACATAAGTACGCGACCTATTGGTTAGCTTTAGTCAGCTTTACTGAGTCTTCCTGTTTTCTTGTGCCGCCGGATGTGATGTTGGCACCGATGACATTAGCCAAACCAGAACGTGCCTGGTTTCTAGCTGGCTTAACAACAGTAGCGTCGGTTTTAGGCGGACTGCTGGGCTATTTCATTGGCATGTTTGCCTTTCATATGGTTGAACCCTGGTTGGTGTCTTTAGGTTATATGGATGCCTATACTCATGCTGCAGAGTGGTTTCATCAGTGGGGAATCTGGGCTATTTTTCTTGCTGGATTCACCCCGATTCCATTTAAAATTTTTACTATTGCGGCCGGCGTAGCCAGTATGGCCTTATTGCCGTTTATATTTGGTGCTTTGGTTGGGCGGGGAATGCGTTTCTTTCTGGTGGCGGGGTTAATGCGTTGGGGCGGTCATGAGTTAGAATCAAAACTTCATTTATGGATTGATCGTATCGGCTGGTTTACGGTGTTGGCGCTGGTGATAGGTTATTTTATATTCGTATAGATTTATGCAATGGATTTGGCCATTACTACTGATTTTTACCCTAACATCATGTGGTGGTGGCAGCCGGGCTATGGCGCCAGTTGGCTCTTATGGCTATGAAAATAATCAGCGAAAAATAGCAAAAACGCCTTATTCTTATACCGTTAAAAAAGGCGATACTTTATATTCTATAAGCTGGCGCTATGGCATGGATTATAAAGAATTGGCGCGTATAAATGGCATTCGTTCTCCTTACACCATATACGTTGGGCAAAAGTTAAAATTCAGAGGCTCTACGTCAACGACAAGAGCGGCATCCGGTTCAAGCTCGAGTAAACAAAAAGTAGTGACCAAGCCGACTACATCTACATCGAAGCCTAAGACACAAGCAAAGACCACTTCCAAGCCAGCAACTACATCAACAAGCTCAAGCTATACTGGCAGCCAGAACTTGCAATGGCGCTGGCCGACTGATGGACTGGTGATCGCGACATACTCCAATAGTAGTTCAGGTGGTAAAGGTATCGATATTTCAGGTAAAGCCGGGCAAGCGGTAGTGGCTGCAGCTTCAGGGAAAGTTGTTTATAGTGGTAATGGTTTGCCAAGATATGGTAACCTATTGATTATAAAGCATAATGATGTTTACTTGAGTGCATACGCCCATAACGAACGTTTGTTAGTGAAAGAGGGTGAAGTAGTGAAGTCCGGGCAAAAAATTGCCACGTTAGGGCGGACCGGCACCCAGCGCTATCAATTGCATTTTGAAATTCGCCGTAATGGCAAACCTGTCGATCCACAACGTTTTCTGCCAAAACAATAAATGTTGGACACGCAACTTTTATGACAAATCAGCTACAATATGTGGTTTGCCGGATTCGCCGGTAGTGCAATCAAATTTACTAGAGGTTACCTTTGGAACTAGGCGCAACGATGCAGCGAATCAAAGACCTACGGGATCGCAGTGACGATCTTAGGGGGTATCTTTGACTATGATGAGAAAGCTGAACGATTAATTGAAGTAACGCGTGAATTGGAGTCGCCCAGTGTCTGGGAAGATCCGGAAACTGCTCAGAAATTAGGGCAGGAACGTGCAAGTTTGGAAAAAATTGTCACCACTTTATCCGGCCACCGTGAAATGCTGGATGATGCAAAAGAATTACTCGAATTAGCCGTCGAGGATAATGATCAGGCCACGTTTGATGCGATCCAGTCTGATCTGAATGAATTAGAAAAAGGTCTGGAAAAGCTAGAATTTCAACGCATGTTCTCCGGTAAGCTGGATAAGAATAATGCTTATCTGGACATTCAATCTGGCTCGGGTGGTACCGAAGCTCAGGACTGGGCAAATATGATTTTGCGTATGTATCTGCGTTGGGGTGAATCACAAGACTATAAAGTCGAATTGATGGAAGTCTCTGCAGGTGAGGTGGCAGGTATTAAAAGTGCGACGATTCGTTTTGAAGGTGAATATGCCTTTGGTATGCTGCGTACAGAAACAGGTGTACACCGTCTTGTTCGCAAGTCACCATTTGATTCTGGTGCTCGTCGTCATACCTCATTTGCATCAGTCTTTGTGTATCCGGAAGTGGATGACACCATTGAAATCGATATCAATCCGGCAGATCTGAGAACTGATACCTATCGTTCCAGTGGTGCTGGTGGTCAGCATGTTAATACCACTGACTCGGCTGTTCGTATTACTCACGTACCTACCAATACTGTAGTGCAATGTCAGACCGAGCGTTCGCAGCATCAGAACAGAGATCGTGCAATGAACCAGTTACGGGCGAAGCTGTACGAACTGGAATTAATGAAACAAAATGAAGTGAAACAGGCTGCTGAAGAATCGAAGTCAGACATTGGCTGGGGCAGTCAGATACGTTCTTATGTGCTCGATCAGTCCCGCATCAAGGACTTGCGTACAGGAGTCGAAACCGGCAATACGCAAGCGGTCTTAGATGGTGATCTGGACCAATTTATTGAAGCCTCACTCAAATCAGGATTATAAGCTGGAAACCCGAATGACAAATGAAACAGAACTGGACGAAAACCGACTAATTGCCCAACGTCGTGAAAAACTGGCGGAATTAAGAGAGCAGGGTAATGCCTTTCCTAATGACTTCCGCCGCAATGTCATGAACGCCGAATTACAGGCTGAATATGCAGAATGGGATGCTGAAAAATTAAAAGCTAATCCATTACGCGTGAAGATCGCCGGCCGTATGATGACTAAGCGTGTCATGGGTAAAGCGAGTTTTGCCACTATTCGTGATATGTCAGGCAATATTCAGTTGTATGTCGCGCGTGATGAATTACCGGAAGGTGTTTATCCACAATTTAAAAGTTGGGACTTAGGCGATATTATCGGTGCTGAAGGCACACTTTTCCGTACTCAGAAAGGTGAGTTGTCGGTGCATGTTGATAGCATCCAGTTATTAACTAAATCACTCAGACCACTACCTGAAAAATTCCACGGATTATCCGATCAGGAAACACGTTACCGTCAACGTTATGTTGATTTAATCATGAACGAAGCTAGTCGTGATGTGTTCCGTATTCGTACTAAAATTGTTGATGGTGTTCGCCGTTACCTGATGAGCAAGGATTATCTGGAGGTTGAAACCCCGATGATGCAAGCGATTCCTGGCGGTGCCACAGCACGTCCATTTACGACGCATCACAATGCATTAGATATGGGCTTGTACCTACGGATTGCACCAGAACTTTATCTGAAACGTCTGGTAGTAGGTGGTTTTGAGCGTGTATTTGAAATCAACCGTAATTTCCGTAATGAAGGCTTATCTACCCGTCATAATCCTGAATTTACCATGGTTGAGTTTTACCAGGCCTATGCTGACTACCATGAATTAATGGATCTGACAGAGGATATGCTGCGTACCGTTACTCAAGACGTTTTGGGATCAACGCAAGTACACTATCAGGGTCTGGACATTGATTTTGCTAAACCCTTTACACGGATGACAGTCAAAGAATCGATTCTGCACTTTAATCCAGAATTAAAAGCTGAGCAGCTTGATGATATTGAGTCTGCCCGCGATATCGCTAAATCATTAGATATTCCATTGAAAGACACATATGGTCTGGGTAAAGTCCAAATCGAAATCTTTGAGAAAACGGTAGAACACCGCTTGATGGATCCGACATTCATCACAGCTTACCCAACGGAAGTCTCACCATTAGCCCGTCGTAGTGATAATGATCCATTTGTGACCGACCGTTTTGAATTCTTCGTTGGTGGTCGTGAAATTGCCAATGGCTTCTCCGAGCTTAACGATGCTGAAGATCAGGCTGAACGCTTTAAAGCGCAGGTAGAAGAAAAAGATGCCGGCGATGACGAAGCGATGCATTATGATGCTGATTATATTCGTGCACTTGAATACGGTATGCCGCCAACTGCGGGTGAAGGTATCGGTATTGATCGACTGGTCATGTTACTGACCGATTCGCCATCGATTCGTGATGTACTGTTATTTCCGCATATGCGTCCTGAATAATGTAAATGTAATATATACATACTAACGAACAAAAAAGGCGAGTTTTTACTCGCCTTTTTTGTTTCTGCTTTTAGTGTTCAACTTCAGCAGTTTTTATTCAGCCGCTGGACAGGCACCAACACGCTTTGCGGTAAAGTTCATCTTCATTACCATGGTGCCCATCGGGCTATCCATTTTACTGCTCATTTCACCATCCATACGATCACCGTGGAAATTGGTGTGGCCGATAAAGTGATTTTTTATACCCTGAATATCACAATCAACAGCAAAGTCAGCAGTATCGCGTAATACTTTTACTTGTTGAACAATACACTGTTGCGGTATTTCCAACATATTCACACCTTTATCAATCTGAGCTTGTGTCAGACATTCCTGATTAGTGCTGGTTTGTGGCTGCAAGGACATCGGGCCTTCGATGGTTGTGGTGGTGGTATGAGCCCAGATCCCAGGTTGCAGGTTTGGTGTTTCAGCATGAACGGGTAAACAGATAGTAAGGCATGTTAGTGCTATATAAGCGCGTTTGAACATGATGTGTTCTCCTTTAGGTTTATTCATGACTGAATAATGAATCTCGCACATATTGCCGCGAGTTTATCAAGATAGCAATGAGTCTACGGTGAAATAGTGATAACCGGTTTGACTCGTACTGCTTGCCAAAAATAACGTGACCAGTAGCTGTTATGCATACTGGAAATGGTGACGCCTATTTTGGTGGAAACATGCAAAAACTTATCGTCTTCCAGATAAATACCTACATGACTGCCCTTACGGAAAAAAACCAAGTCTCCGGATTTGAGTTCACTTCGTTTTATCGGGTGTCCCTGCAGAATTTGTTGCGATGTTGTTCTGGGCATCGGGATGCCAAATAGTGTTTTATACGTTTGCTGTACAAAAGCGGAGCAATCTAAACCTGAATGGCTATTACCACCTAAACGATATGGGGTACCGGCCCATTGTTGATATTGACGATAAAGCAGACTGAGGGTTTGTTGCTGATCAAGTGTCGCAACGGGTTGTGGCGGACTATAACTATACTTGGGAGGACTTGTCTGACAGGCGGTAAGCAGACTAAGTAAAGACAGAAATACGAGACGCCATAAATAGCGGTTTAACCAATTAATCTCTAAGTGGAGAATATGCATATTACACAATTCTGTCTCTTTGTTTCCAATAAACAAAAAGGGCAGTATCACTGCCCTCATGTATTATTTTTAGTTTTATGGTTTGATATTAAATAAGGCTAAAGCTTCCAGGTATTCTTCACTATTCTCATCAATTTCATACACAGTCAAACCAGTGTCTGCGCCTACTTTCTCAAAAGAAATCACTTTATTTAATGTCAGTGGATCCAACGCTTTTTCAGTATCAAACAAGCTTTGCAGATAGGCCACTTGCACCACATCGACTAAATCAGGACCGGATGGACCACTGTTACGATTCAGGTTTTTATGTTCTGCGGCAACTTCAACCAAACTTTGTGGAAATTCCCATTTCTGGAGAATTGCTGCGCCAATACGGGGATAGAGGTTATCGATAATCTGATCTAAACGTTGCGGGTTTTCCAATAAACCAGGCTCATCTTGTGCCTGCATTAGAATAGGAAGGGTGCCTATGGAATGGATTAATCCCGCTAGCATTGCTTCATCAGTATTCATTTTAGGAATTTTGCTGGCCAGCACCTGACTTTGCGCAGAAACCTTAGTGCTATGCTCCCAGAGTACTTTTAAGCGTTTTTCCAGGCGTTTATTTGTCGCATTAAACATTTGCTCCATCATCAGACTGGTAACGATATTGCGCACCATAGTTAGTCCCAGTCTTGGTACCGCCATATGGATACTCTCAATCGGGACTCGACCACGATAAAGTGGACTATTTGCGACTTTTAATAAGCGCGCTGACAGGGCAGGATCGGTTACAATAATATCTGCCAATTGTATTGCAGTAGCATCAGGATCATCGACAACCTCTCTTACCTTCAAAGCCACTTCTGGCAATGTTGGGAGAAGAAGTTTACCGTCCTCAAGATCTTTCAGGATTTTGTTATAAAATAGGTCTTGCTGGCTCATAGTAATCGCTTCTGATAAATGAATTTGAAGTGTTTATTAATTTCAGTTATTTTGCTTAGTTTGCCGACAGTTTTTAGCTTATCGCAGGTATTCAGTTGAACGACGAATTTCCAAGAATTAAACGCCTTCCGCCCTACGTTTTCAACATTGTAAATGATTTGAAAGCAAAAGCACGTGCGCGTGGTGAGGATATCATTGATTTTGGCATGGGTAACCCCGATCGCCCTGCACCCGCACATATTGTAGAAAAACTGGTCGAGGCGGCGCAGCGGCCAGATACCCACCGTTATTCGGTTTCTCGTGGTATTCCAAGGTTACGTAAAGCTTGCGCAGGCTGGTACAAACGTAAATTTGATGTCGAGCTTGATCCGGAAACAGAATGTATTGTTACCATCGGTTCTAAAGAAGGTTTAGCGCATTTAGCGTTAGCGACCGTAGGTCCTGGCGATGCAGTCTTAGTGCCAAACCCGGCATATCCGATTCATCCTTATGGGTTTGTTATCGCAGGCGCGGATATCCGCCATGTGCCATTGACGCCGGATGTCGACTTTTTTGCTGAGTTGGAAAAATCGGTTAAAGATTCATGGCCTAAACCCAAAATGTTGGTTCTGAATTTCCCCGGTAATCCGACCACACAATGTGTTGATCTGGACTTTTTCCAAAGGGTAGTGGATTTTGCTCGCGAGCATAAAATCTGGGTAATTCATGATTTGGCTTATGGTGAAATTGTATTTGATGGCTACAAAGCACCATCGATCTTACAAGTACCAGGTGCAAAAGAAGTGGCTGTTGAGTTTTATACACTGTCAAAAAGCTACAATATGCCAGGCTGGCGAGTTGGTTTTATGTCAGGTAATCCGACATTAGTCGCAGCTCTGGCACGAATGAAGTCTTATCTTGACTACGGTATGTTTACGCCGATTCAGGTCGCGGCTATCACCGCTCTGGAAGGGCCACAGGACTGTGTTGATGAGATTGTGGAAACATACAGAAGTCGCCGTGATGTTTTATGTGATGGACTGAATGCGATTGGCTGGCAAGTAGAAAAACCAAAAGCCACCATGTTTGTCTGGGCGAAGATCCCTGAGAAATATCGTGAGCTTGGCTCATTAGAATTTAGTAAAAAATTATTGAAAGACGCGAAAGTCGCTGTATCACCAGGTATTGGTTTTGGTGAATACGGTGATGATTATGTGCGCTTTGGATTGATTGAAAATGAACATCGTACACGTCAGGCGATCCGTGGGATCCGTGACATGATGAGAAAACCGTAGGGGGCAGAGTGCAATCAGTAAAAATCGGAATTCTGGGTTTAGGAACAGTTGGTAGTGGTACTGTCAACGTATTGACCCGGAACTCGAGAGAAATCAGTCGTCGTGCAGGTCGTGATATTGAAATATATCGCGCTGCTGATCGTGACCTTGATAAACCTAAAGGCTGTGACACTTCTGCTATCAATTTAACGGATGATGCTTTTGACATCATTAATGATCCTGACATTCAGATCGTTGTTGAATTGATTGGCGGTACAGGGGTTGCGAAAGAATTGGTGATGAAAGCCATCGAAAACGGCAAACATGTCGTGACAGCCAACAAAGCGCTTATTGCCATGCATGGTAATGAGTTATTTGAGCTTGCTCAGGAGAAAGGCGTCACCATCTCCTTCGAAGCCGCAGTTGCTGGTGGTATTCCGATTATCAAAGCAATGCGTGAAGGTCTTGCTGGTAACCGTATTGAATGGTTAGCGGGCATCATCAATGGCACGGGTAACTTTATCCTGACTGAAATGCGGGAAAAAGGGCGTGATTTTGCTGATGTCTTAGCAGAAGCACAGGCGCTGGGTTATGCAGAAGCCGATCCTACCTTTGATATTGAAGGTATTGATGCGGCGCATAAACTCACCATTATGGCTTCAATTGCGTTTGGTATTCCGTTGCAGTTTGATAAATGCTACACCGAAGGTATCAGCCGTATAGCGCAAGAAGATGTGCTTAATGCAAATGAATTGGGCTATCGCATCAAACATCTTGGTATTGCGAAAAAAACAACGGCCGGTGTTGAGTTAAGAGTACATCCAACATTGATTCCTCAACGTCGTTTATTAGCCAATGTAAATGGTGTGATGAACGCGGTAGTGGTGAAAGGTGATGCTGTTGGTCCAACATTGTATTACGGTGCAGGTGCTGGCTCAGAAGCGACAGCTTCAGCAGTGGTCGCAGATATCGTGGATATCGTTCGTGCTTTGACCACCGATCCTGAAAATCGTGTACCTCATTTGGCTTTCCAACCGGATGCGTTGAAAGATACTCCTATTCTGCCTATGTCAGAAGTGGTGACCTCTTATTATTTACGCATTCATACTTTGGATAAACCGGGTGTGTTAGCCGATATCACACGAATTTTAAGCAATGAAGGCATCAATATTGAAGCCATCTTGCAAAAGCAGCCTGAAGAGCATGAAGGCATTGTGCCGATTATCATGCTGACCCAAGCTGTGGTAGAGAAAAATATGGACCAGGCCATTGCGCAAATTGAAGCATTGGATACCGTACCGGATTCTATTATGCGTATTCGCATGGAATCTCTTGGTGGTTAAGCCTGTATAAAGAATTCATTTAGAGGAAATTATTATGTCATTTCGACCACGTTACACTGGATTAATTGAGCGCTATCGCGACCGTTTACCAGTCAATGACGATACTCGTCTAATCAGCCTAGGTGAAGGTAATACACCACTGATTAAGTTAAGTCATATTCCTAAGTCATTAGGTAAAAATATCGATATTTATGTGAAGTTTGAAGGGCTAAACCCTACAGGCTCATTTAAAGACCGCGGTATGACAATGGCTGTAACTAAAGCGGTTGAAGAGGGTAGTAAAGCGATCATTTGTGCTTCTACCGGTAATACCTCAGCAGCAGCTGCGGCCTATGCTGCACGTGCCGGTATCGCTGCATTTGTACTTATTCCTGACGGCAAAATTGCTCAAGGTAAACTGGCTCAAGCGATGATGCATGGCGCGACGGTAATCCAAATCAAAGGTAACTTTGATGAAGGTATGCAGTTAGTAAAAGAAGTCGCTGAACATGCGCCTGTGACTATTGTTAACTCAATTAATCCATACCGTTTACAAGGTCAGAAAACAGCCGCTTTTGAAATCGTTGAAGAGCTTTCGTGTGCACCGGATTACCATGCTTTACCAGTCGGTAACGCAGGTAATATTTCTGCGCATTGGATGGGCTACTCTGAATATTACGAAGATGGCATTGTGGCTACACGTCCTAAGATGCTTGGATATCAAGCCGCTGGCAGTGCACCGTTTATGCGTGGACACATGGTGGATGATCCTGAAACAGTGGCAACAGCTATTCGTATCGGTCACCCACAAAGCTGGGACAAAGCATGGAAAGTCAAAGAGGAATCTCAAGGCTGGTTTGATGAGTGTAGTGATGAAGAAATTCTTGCAGCTCAAAAATTATTGGCACAGCAAGAAGGGGTATTTTGTGAGCCCGCTTCTGCAACCTCTTTAGCTGGTGTGTTACGTGATATTAAATCTGGGAAAATTCCTGAAAACAGCAAAGTGGTATGTACATTAACTGGCCATGGTTTGAAAGATCCAGATATTGCTATTAAACAAAGTACATCACCAGTCGTCACTGTAGCCGCGACACTTGACGCTGTTCGTGAAGCTATTTTGAATAATATGGCGTAATGATATGACTTATTACGCGGATCCTACCGAAAAGGAAATCGCTCGCGCCAAGTTGCCTCATGATATTTTTCTGAGCAACCTGATTGGTAACCATATTTTGATGTTTACCGCGATTTCTACGTTTGGTCCGACGTATATGAAGTATTTATTCCTGGTGCCATTAATTTCATTTTTGGCACTGGGATATACCTACTGGCGATCCAGTAAGGTGAAACGCGAAGAAAGTGAGTTTGTCTGGGCGCATTGGCAAGTCGCACGCCGCTGGAGTCGTTTCTTTATGATGATTCTCGTTCTGCTGGTTAGCGTGTCGACCTTAGGTGTTCTCGGTCATATGTATCTTGGCATGATGAAAGAAGCGGTCTATGCCATGATCGGCGGGCTTGGGATTCTGCCAACGCTGGTGAGTGTGTTGGTATTGATTGTTATTGAGTCTGATTCCCTACATCATGCAAGGATGGGAACGCTGCCGAAATGGGCATTAAAACGTTTCCTGAATATTGAACCTGAGCCGAGTCAGGACGATTAAATTTTCTGTTGTTGCGTTGTCTTAGTTCTTATCTAACGACAACTGAATGAATCACTTTGTCGTATTCAAACACCACTTCAAACTTTGCATATTCCCAACGTGTAATAGGTGGTTGACCCACTGCCGGATGAGTTGTCTCCGGTTCTCCAAATTGTTGTTTAACCTGAGCCATTGTCATTCCTCTTGTGGGCCGGACTATGCCTGAAGGATCATTTGCCACTTCATAGCTGGGATCGGTAATGGAGATTACTTCAGCCTGGCACAGGTTCATAAAAGAGAATAATGCTGTGCCAATGATAAGCAGAGAACGGGTCGACATAGACGTTTCCTTATGTATGTATGCTGAAGGATACTATGCCTCTATAAATAGCTCAATGAGACTATTCAGGTAGCGCTGGCCTTTTTCTGTGGGGCGGATTTTCGCGATCGTATGCTCTAATAATTCCAACTGTTCGGCTTTTTGCATAGCTTGTTTTATTGTCGAAATCGGTACACCAGTATGTTGTTGGAAAAGTGGGGTAGGCACACCATCCAACAAACGCATTGCATTAAGCATAAATTCAAATCCAACATCATCGGTGCTGACATAAGTTTGCTCGACCAATCCAGCCTCTGTACCCGCTGTCTCCATATATTTTTGTGGCTGTTTTTGTTTTACGCGCCGTTGAATTTGTTGTGGAGAAGCACTGCTGATTTTGCCATGTGCACCTGCACCGATACCGATGTAATCGCCAAACCGCCAGTAATTCACATTGTGGCGGCATTGATGACCTTTTTGCGCATAGGCAGAAGTTTCATATTGCATATAACCCGCTTTAGCGAGTCTTGCCTGATTAGCTAGCTGCCAGTCGTAGATAGGATCATCATCCGGAAGACTCGGCGGTTGAGCATAAAACAGCGTATTGGGTTCTATCGTTAATTGATAATAAGAAATATGTGGTGGCGCCAGAGCGATAGCTGTTTCAACATCATGCCGGGCCTTGTTTTCATCCTGTCCGGGCAAGCCAAACATCAAATCCAGATTAAAACTATCGAAACCTGCTTCGTGGGCATATTCAACAGCCTTGATGGCTTGCGGACTATCATGGATACGGCCCAGAGACTGCAGCGCATCCTGATCAAAGCTTTGAATACCAATGCTTAGACGGTTAATACCAACATCACGATATTCACGAAAACGATCTGCTTCCACTGTACCTGGATTAGCTTCGAGGGTGATTTCAGCATCATGATGTAAAGGCAGTAATGCTCTGATTGAAGAGAAAAGCCGCTCATAGGCTTCTGCAGAAAATAAGCTAGGCGTACCACCACCAATAAATACGGTATTAATCGTGCGTCCCCATATAAGGGGTAATTCCTGTTCCAGGTCACGTATCAATGCATCAATATAAGCATCTTCTTGCAATGCTTGATGATTATCATGCGAATTAAAGTCACAGTAAGGGCATTTACGCACACACCATGGGACATGGATATAGAGACTGAGCGGCGGTAATGACGTAAAGTTAAACATTAGTTTGATTCCGGTTCCCAGCCTGACATCCATTTATCCAACTGGATAATCATCGGAGCTGTTCCATTCGCATAAAACCATGAGTCTACGGCATAGCGGGTCTGTGTTTGTGTATCAATTATCGTCGCGGTGTTATGTGGTGCCTGACCCTGAAAAATACCTCGTGAAGTGCGGGAAGCAGTGGTATGCCATTTTAAAACATCCGCATTTTCAAGCATACGCAGATAGACACTGGTATTGGTGGCTTCATCAATACAGTCCATTTGACCATAACGGTTATATGCAATTTGATTACGTGCTAAATCATGTTGGCTACCAATTTGTTTACCGACCAGAATTTCCAGTTTGCCGATGGCTTGTTGAATAGTGTGTCTTTCTTCTTCTGCACTACTGGTCTTTGAAAATAACGCAAGTACTTCCTGCCAGTCTTGTTTATCCAGACTCACTTCACTGATTTTGTAACAGCTCATGCTGTGACAGACAGAAAAATGCGTTGGTGTGGGTTGACCAATAAAAAACCGATAATGATTGTCCCAGATATCATTCAAGCGCTCAGTACTGCGAATGGGCTTGATGGTCTGTTCAGAATAGTTTGAGGTGCAGGCTGATAAAGCGAAAACGACAGCGATTACTAAATATGGATATCGACACAGCATCAGACAGTAAATATTTGATACACAGAAGTATTAGAACTGATGGCGACTGTATGGAAATTCTTCTACAAACCGACGCATGGCCTGACCTCGGTGGCTGATCGCGTGTTTTTGTTCTGAGCTGAGTTCTGCAGCACTGCAGTCTGTTTCAGGTACAAAAAAGATGGGATCATATCCAAAGCCAGCTTCACCTGCCGTCTCTGTCATAATTTGACCTTGCCAGCTTCCCTGAAAAATTAAGGGTGTCGGATCCTCAGCATGACGCATAAAAACAATAACGCATTGAAAACGTGCACCGCGCTCAGAAGCAGGGACGTCTTTCAGTGCGTTCAACAGTGCTGCGATATTGTCTTCATCACTGGCAGATTCACCAGCATAACGAGAAGAATAAATGCCCGGCGCACCGCGCAGGGCATCTACTTCAATACCTGAGTCATCAGCAATGGCAGCTAAGCCAGTCTGCTTACAAGCATTACGCGCTTTAATGATGGCATTTTCGACAAAGCTTAAACCGGTTTCCTCAGCCTCAACCACATCGAGTTCAGCTTGCGAGACGATGTTGATTTTGAGAGGTGATAGTAATTGTGCAAACTCACGCAGCTTGCCTTGATTGCCGGTTGCTAAGACGATTTTTTTCATGATACTGCCAGTACTTCCCGTTGTTTTTCCATCAACTGAGTAATGCCGTGACTCGCTAAATCCAACATGGACTGTAGTTCTTCGGCTCGGAATGCATGACCTTCAGCTGTGCCTTGTAGTTCGATATAGGCACCAGCGTCATTCATCACTACATTCATATCTGTCTCAGCAGAGGAATCTTCATCATAGTCCAGATCCAATACAGGAGTGCCGTTATAAATCCCGACGGAGATTGATGCTACCTGACCATGCAGAGGGCTGGATTTCAATTTCTTAATCTTGATCAAATGACTGATGGCATCATGCAAAGCAACATAGGCACCGGTAATAGAGGCGGTGCGGGTGCCGCCATCAGCCTGAATCACATCACAGTCAATGGTAATGCTACGTTCGCCTAATGATTTCAGATCAATCGCTGCACGCAATGAGCGTCCTATAAGGCGCTGGATTTCCATAGTGCGGCCGCCTTGTTTACCTCTGGCTGCTTCACGCTGCATACGACTACCGGTAGAACGAGGAAGCATGCCATACTCAGCAGTGACCCAACCTTCACCAGTGCCACGTAAGAATTGTGGAATACGTTCTTCAACGGTGGCAGTGCAAAGTACTTTGGTGTCTCCAAACTCTACCAGCACAGAGCCTTCAGCATGTTTAGTGTAGTTACGGGTAATATTAACCAGTCTTAATTCATTGGCTTGACGACCACTTGGACGCATATTCGCTTTTCCTCAGTCAAATTTAATCTATTATACCTGCCATAAATTGCTACCGCAGATGCTTTTTAACAATGGTTTTCTGTAAGATGTCAGATTAATTCAGAAATAGGACATGATTGTGACACGAAGTATGACCGCCTTTGCCCGCCATGAGGAGCAAACTGAGCTTGGCAGCTTGAGCTGGGAAATTCGCTCAGTAAATCATCGTTATCTGGAAGTTTCTTTCCGTTTAGAAGAAAGTTTTCGCCCATTTGAAATGGCGATGCGCAAACTGATCAGCGACACATTGAGTCGCGGTAAGGTTGAAGTCGCATTACGCTATCGTGCGCCTGAGCAAACGCAGACTTCTTTACAAATGAATGAAGGTCTGGCGAAAACCGTTATGGAAAACTATCAGCAGCTCGCTTCGTTTACAGACAATGCCGCGCCGATTGATATTTTACGTGTAATGCAATGGCCTGGTGTTATTCAAACCGAAAGCCTGGATCAAGATGCGCTACAAGCAACTGTGATGAACTCTTTAAAACACGCCCTGGCAGATTTAGTCGCCACACGTGAGCGTGAAGGTGCGGCGCTGGAGCAAATGATTATTCAACGTTGTGAGCAAATAAACGATATTGCTGAACAAACTAAAGTCCGTCTGCCAGAAATTCTTGCCAGCCATCGACAAAAACTATCAGACCGGATTGCTGAGCTTGAAGTCAATCTGGAGCCGGAACGGCTTGAACAGGAAATGGTGCTGTTAGCACAAAAAGCCGATGTCGCTGAAGAAATCGACCGTTTACAGAATCATGTGAATGAAGTGAAACATACTCTACAGCGCGATGAACCAATCGGCCGCCGCCTGGATTTTCTGATGCAGGAATTGAATCGTGAAGCCAACACCCTGGGTTCTAAATCAATTGATACCGATACCACACGTTATTCAGTTGATCTAAAAGTGTTAATCGAACAAATGCGTGAGCAGATCCAAAATATCGAATAGTTTTTTCACCCGTCCAAGAATGTCCTAAAAGCCCTGTATTACCTTGTGAAGAGCATTGAAAATACAGGGCTTTTTTATTTTTCCCGTCCAAATCGGTTTGCAGATGTCCGTTACCAACTACCTGTTTAGTGGTGGGCAGAATGGTGGGCAGTCCCCTCATTTTGGCTCAATAAGCATTTTGCGGTGAGCAAATTGGTGGGCAGTAAGTTACCCAATTTTCGCATTTAACTCACCACCACAACAGGTTAGCTGCTGATTCAATAAGCAAATCGGTGGTGGGCAGCCATTATTGCCCCCTCCATTATTTCAGCAACTATGGAGTAAGCATGGGAAAACTCACAGCAAAACAGGTTATTGCATACGGCAAAGCCGAACCAAAAAAATATTCAGATGGTGAAGGTCTATACTTTTGCGTCCGCAAACAAGGCTCGCCTTACTGGATGATCCGCTACACCACAGCCAAAGGAAGACGAGAAGCAACCTTGGGGCAATTTCCTTTAATGTCGTTGGCAGACGCTAGAATTGCCGCCGCTTATTTTCGAAAAGAAGTACGTGACGGCATAGATCCTCTTCTAGAAAAACAGAAAATCGAGTTACCTGACATTGAAACCGTGGATCAACTGTTCCATGACTGGTATCGAACCGATCTGAGTCGACGACTAAAGCACCCCAAGATTCCGTATCGGGTTTACACCAAAGAGATAAGCCCAGTCATTGGCATTAAGTGTATTTCTGAGGTGACCGCACGCGATGTTCGCGAAGTATTAGAGCGCATTCGAGAAAGTAACCGCCCTACCATTGCCAACGACACCTTGATGTACATGAAGCAGCTATTTCGACATGCGATAAAGCTCGACTTAACCCTGAACAACCCAGCCGCAGCATTTACCGTGGACGATGCCGGTGGTGTGGAGACCAGTAAAGACAGGATGCTCAGCAAAGAGGAAATTCACTACGCCTTCAGTGTGTTTCATACCCATATCAACAGCTTTGGCCGCGATAACTACCTCGCTTGCTGCCTGTTTCTAGTATTGGGCGTGCGCAAAAGCGAACTATGTGAAGCCATGTGGCGTGAAATGGATTTAACCACGGGCGTATGGGACCTGCCCAAAGAACGCAGTAAAACGGGCGTGCCAATCAGCATTCCCTTACCCCGCCAAGCTATTGCTTGGTTTAAGGAGCTGCAAATCCGCGCCTGTGGCTCGCCTTATGTTTTCCCAGCCAGACGAGCAAGTCATCGTCCACATATGGGGCCAGATACACTGAACCGCGCCATTTCTAAACTATTTGGTCGCGAGCCTGGGCGTAAAAAACAGCCTCCCAATAAAATGGGCAAGCTTGAACACTTCACCATACACGATTTACGCCGCACCTTTCGCAGTCTTGCTGCCTCTTTAGGTATCGCAGGCAACGTGGCCGAACGCTGCCTTAACCATAAGCTAAAAGGCGTTGAGGGCATCTATGACCGCCACGATTACTTTGAAGAGCGCCGTATTGCCCATCAAACTGTGGCTGATGTGGTTGAACCACTGGTGAACTTTGAGCCCTCTTCACAACACCAACAACACAGCACAGGAGGGCGTTAACATGCAACTTATGATGCGACTCGCCCCCATTACCTTTCCAATAGGCATGTTGGCAGGCCTTGGTTGGTGTATTGGTATTGCCTTACTCGAACAACCTCATGGCGTAGCCTACGCGCTTACCCGGTATTGTCTGACGACATTCGTGGTACTCGCACCTTGGCTGACGCTAAAGCTAATGTTCTACGTGATTGTCCGCCTAGGTCGTAAACTGGGACTCATCCCGCCTGCACAACCAACGTACAGTCTAGGTTATGAAGAATCACTCTATTGGTTCGGTGTATTGGCGTTCTTCGATGGCAAACGCAGCCGTATGCCAAAAAAGCCAATCAGGCGAAATTAGCAAACCACCCATTTGCTCACTTACTGTGGGCAGTTGGGACAATGGGGCAACACTTGATACCGCAAGCTTTAGAAGATGTATAAGAGGGATTTGAACCGCCCCAAGGAATGGGGCAATTGGGGCTTGGATTAACAACACAAGTCACCAAACATACCTTTCAAACACAGCTTTCAAGCCACTATAGCCGACGCCTCTGCATTTTTGTACGCGTCGGTTCTCATTTTAGCGTAGCGGTATGCTTCGCAAATGTTTTTCAATTGCTTCAATCATCGACTTGGTAAGCGGTAAATGCGCTTTTTCTTTCTGCCATAGCTCATGAAAGCCGGCCACGGTTTGCTTGGCAGTATCTAACACCAACTTTTCTGGCAGCATGGCTTTAGCGGCTAAGTGTGATAACTCATCCAGCGTGAAATCACTGAATTTCTTGCTACGACTCACCTTCAGCGACGCACTATCATCGGGGATATAAGGAATGGTCGAAACAAAGTCATAAGCGGGCGCAATGGATGCCGTGCGCTTGTCTTTGTAAATCACAGACCAATTCTTCAAATGCATATCGGCATTGCCAATTAGGGTATTGAACACCAACCTGCGCGTAAATTCTGCGATGTCCTCGTCTTGACCTTCGATGCCGATAACCTGAGCAATATTGCGCATACTGGCTTTCTTGTACTTATCTTGAGGATAGACGCCAAACACTTGCGCAAAATCTTCAATGTGTACGGTTTGATTATCTGCACGGTCAAAGCGCTTAATCACAAACGCCTGAGCGTTTTTAAAAGAGCGGCCAAATTTACCAATTCCATCTGGGATATTAGCTATCTGGTTAATCGGGAGCAGCTGGGTCTCTGGCACATCCATACCTAACTTGCGCGCCAGCTCCATCATCGAATATTCATTTTCTGGCACAGCGTCAAATCGAGACGATGGCAATTTCACAATCCAAGAGCCACCCTTACCGGTTGCTGGAATAGTCAACCCACCGTTTGCCTGTTGTACGGCTGAAAACTTCAACTGCACACCCGCCAATGAAAAACGCATTGGCAATTCAATTTTCGTTTCATCTTCTATGTCTTGAAGCACATTAGGTGGTAGCGCTTCACCATCAGCCGGCTCAACCGTGATCGCACCTGCTAAATCCTGCCCTAATACCCACAATAGAAAAAATTCCCGCGCTGGGTTTACTCCGGCACGCTCTGCCAGGTAATTTCGCATGGTTTCTTCTGGCAAAAGATTGGAGAAAAACGGAGTTAACTTGGTTTGGGTCGGTTTAAAGTTAGTCAACAAGCCACCCAGTGCATCTTTAAAACCCAGCCCTAACACAGGCCGTGATTCGTCATTAATGTACGAATCCATAAAAGCAAAAAGCGTTCTGTCATTGCCCACGTTAGTGATCGTTGCGATGGGCTCGCCATAGAGCAACACGTTGAGCGTAGAAACATGATTAGTCATCGTCGTCGTCTTCCCCTAACTGATATGCGGGCGACATTACCTCACCTTCATCGCTAATCCCTTGGCTGCTTCGAATGATCGACTTAATGGCGGGGACAGACTTTTTTGGTGCGACAAACAGCTCTAAATCGAGCACACGGGCAAGTGCAATCAAACTGGACATTCTTAAATCAACGCCGCCAGACTCGATTTTCGAAATATGGCTTTGAGGTACACCCGAACGCGCACTCAGCTCTCTTTGGCTAAGTCCCTTACGCACCCGAGCTTCTCGAAGACTTTCTAGTATCTGCTCTGTCACATAGCTCATTTAGATACGCCTTAATGCATCACTTAAGAATAATTATACATAAAAACATATCATCCTAATCTAAATACCACAAGAATGATTAGTTATTGCATATCTTTTAGTATGTTTTGATATGCAATTATAGATAAAAAATAACACCCGCATTCATTTACTGTGACCAATAGGGGCTGCGGTAACAACTCCTAACTTCCAATCAAAACAGTCAAACTTGCAAGAGTCCCAATATGGGACTAACATCGATTTATGAGAATTATCGCACTATCAACCTTAAAAACATTTTGGGAAGACAGCCCAGAATACATTGACGCGAAAGAGCCAACGTTAGCGTGGTATAGGCATGCATTAAACGCTGATTGGGGAGCACCGGCGGATGTGAAACAAGACTTTAGAAATGCCAGCATCCTCAAAGATGGGCGTGTCGTGTTTAACATTGCCGGTAATAAATACCGGTTAGTCGTTTGGATCAATTATGCCTATAAGGTGGTTTACATACGGTTTATAGGCAGCCATGCACAATACGAAAAATTCGTCGGGAACGAATTTTCATGAGCAACGCGAGCCCGAAGGGTGAGGCTCATAGACGAGCCGAATAAAAAATTGATGTGCAAACGATTTAAAGCCAAAAGGTAGTAACAAGAGGTAAATATAATGGACATCAGACCTATTAAAACAGATGCCGACTACCGCGCGGCATTAAACGACATCGAAAACCTAATGATGGCGGAGCCAGATACCGTTGAAGGCGAAAAGCTGGACATTTTGGTTACGTTAGTCGAGGCCTACGAAGCAAAGCATTTTCCAATGGATTTGCCAGACCCTGTTGAGGCAATAAAGTTTGAGATGGAGCGCAAAGGCTTAACGGTTAAAGATCTTGAACCCATGATAGGTAAAAGCAATCGTGTTTATGAAATCCTAAACCATAAGCGATCACTCACGCTAAAAATGATTTGGAAACTTCATGAAGGACTAGGTATTCCAGCAGAGTCGCTGATCAAGCCACCGCAAGTTCGCGCTTCATAGCGCTGCGAATCAAAATTGGTTTGTTATGAATGACGCTCGCTACCCAAACATTTCTGCTATTGATCACAGGCTAGCTGAGCTTGAAAACGAAAAGCAGCAGCTTCTCACATTAAGAGGGGCTTTGCGTAGCGCTCAAAACGAGCGTTCAGTACAGACATTCACCCCAGAACAAAAAGTCGCCCTATTCAGACAACGATTTCGTGGAAGAGAAGATATCTTTGCCAATCGTTGGCAAAACCAACAGGGCCGAAGTGGCTACTCCGTAGCCTGTGATAATGAATGGGTAAACGGAGTATGCAACAAACCCCGCATTAAATGCCAAGACTGTTCACACCGAAAGTTTACCCCCTTACGCCAAAACCACTATCCGTTTGGCTTTTGGATCGAAACGCCAAACAGGGAAATTAGCCCATTTACTGTTTGTCTTCTCGATTGAAATCCAACGCTGCTAGGCCTTGCCGGTACTGGCTTAAAGAAAGGTTTGGCACTTTTTGCCCCCTAAACCAACATCGGCATCAAAGTACAAACCGTTTGGTTTTTTAAACCCAGAATGCAAACGATCGTTTGGCGTCTCGATTTTTTTGCACTAGTTGAATGACGCCAAACAGAGCTGTATTGGACTATGTATATCAAACAGTTAGCCTCGCACAGGCCAAAACGAAAAGCCGATTTGACTGGTTAGTTTGATGGCCATTTCTTTCATCTATTTCACCACCGAGTCTGTACCCGACCACTGAAAATAGACGGCATGAAGAACCAACAAGGTGGTGTGTGACGTGTTATGGGCAAGTGGTAACGATTGGGATAGAGAATGGATACAGCAGTTGGTCGCTTTACTGGTGGGACATGGCGCGTTTACCCTCTACCCAGCACTAAGCCAGTGCGATAATGCAGCCGAACGTTTAACTCGCTGGCTGACACATCAGTTACCGCGCGTTAAACAAGCGCACCTAGGCTGCCCGATTCACCAATGGCTGAACAGCATTGGCGCACAAGTGATCGTAGAAAAATGGCATAGCCCCGAGCATTGGCCAAACCTGTATTGGCTACCTTTACCTGAGATTGATGGACACGCGCAAGGCGGGTTGGTTTTGTTGCCAGCACATTTATTACCGACAGATAGGAATGGCACTAGTCAAACCAATACATTGCAAGCAAACACGCCCGCCAACGCCTGTATCTTTTGGTGCATTTCACCTTTGTCTAAAACAGGAAAGCGCGCTACCTTGCACCCCAAACAACAAAACCGTGCTTTTTGCCTGCCCAGTTCGCCGGAGCAAATAGGAAAATCATGTACGGGGTTATTATTGAGAGGCTTGAAAAAAGAGCGCCAAAAACGAAACGCCAACGTGATCAGCCACCAGATCAACCTAGCGCTGCTGCACCACCTTTGTGGGCCGGAGAATGATGTTTGGATTAAAGCGAGTGTTGGTACCCTCAATAATGAGGGTACCAACAGCAAAATACTTGGCGAATGCTATTGTCTAAGCAAAGCGCTAAGCCTTAGCGCCACGAATAATTGTTAACCTTACTCAGCTTTAGCAAACTGCTGGGTGAAGTAGGCTAATGAATTAGTCTCTTTCACAGCATCATGTGGAATGAGTAAGTATTTCCAAGGTTTACCACCGTGTTGTGCAAGGTACTCACTGGCATGACTACACCATTTCACTCCGCTGCGTGCTTTTTCGGTGACTTCCTCATTCCAACTGCCGTCTTTGTTTTGATGTTGGGTACTTTTGGTTTCAATCATCAAGACATAGTCGGCGGTTTCAGCAACGAAATCCGGCACGTATTCAGGGTGCTCGCTACCGCGTTTGTAGTACATCTTGAATTGGCCTTTGGCCGGCTTAAACCACTTTTCGCACTTTTCGTGTTTATGTTCCAAAATCACCGCAAAACGGCGCTCAGTGTCTGAGTCAAACTTTTGCACTGGGTATAAACAACGGCTAAAACCACCAAAGAGCATTTGCTTGATGCGACTAACATCGCGGACGGTATCACGGTAGCTTTGCACCGGCTGGTCTTGCGCTATGGTGTAAGCGCAGTCACGTAAGGTGCTAAAGCCACTGCGTACATCGACCACGTACTCAGTTGCTTCTTCAAAGAAGTGGTTATTTAGTTGCGCATGAATTAACTTCGCAATAGCATCACTTTGGTTTTGCAGAATGTTCTCAACCACATCGTCGTCGTTTTCAGCCGCCAGTGTATTGACTGCTTGAGTAGCTAAATCAAACAACAGTTCAGCTTGCTCGTCGTAAGGAATATCGTCGTAATCGAACAATTTCTTCAAAATGTAGTTCTGCTTCACCGGCTCGTAGTTGCCCGAATCGCCTTCGCCGCGAATGGTTTGGTGATTGTCTTGCAGGCTTTGTTGAATAAGCGTTCTATCAATTGGTTTTAAACCTTTAATGGCTGCAATATCCAAGTCAAACGGGTGATAGCCGGTGCGCACTTCACCTGATGGTGAAACAATAATACGCGGAATATCTATGGTGTTATCCACCGTTAGCTGGGTGACTTGCTCAACAATCGCCGTAATATCCACCGATTCTTCAGTAAATAGCTCCCGTTGCTCTTGGGTTAACTGAGCTTTTACCTGTTCGGTGATCTGTGCTTTAACTTCAGACGTTACCAATGCTTTGCTGGTTGGCGCATCGGTAGGGCGTGTTTGATATTGCTTAATCACATCTAATGCAGCGCGGGCAACGGTTTGTTGGTTAGGTGTGGTATAAGTGGCTTTAGGTTCTTGTACCTCACGGTTACCGCCTGCACCGGTAGCGGTTACGCCTGAACCAGTCAGTTGCTGCTCTAGGTTAGATTTCACCTGCACACTTTGTTTACTTACATCGTCTTCTGGGCGATCTAATACTCGCGTTTTCAGACGCAGTGGATTGTTCGGGTCATTGGCCTCATCAACTATCTCCTGGAATTTGTCGTGCGCAACAATACTTAGGGTATCGACGGCTTCAACACCAGTGCGTTTGCCATAAGGTAAACGCAAACCACGGCCAATTGATTGCTCAATTAAGGTTCGTGCATTAGCGGCACGTAGCGGTACGATAGTGTACAGGTTAGTCACGTCCCAACCTTCTTTTAGCATATTAACGTGAATAACAATTTCAGTGGGTTCATCCACATGTTCAACATTAAGCAGTGCTTGAATGGTTTCTTCTTCTTTTTTACTGCTATCCACCTGAATGACTTTACCGCGATAGCGCCCTTCAAATACGCTTTCAAGCTTACTTAATAGCTCAGCGGCATGGGTGGTATCACGCGCAATCACCAACATGAAGGGCTTAACTAACTTGGCATCATTTTCGTGAGCATAAGTGGTTAAATCCACCTTAGTTTGTTCGTGCAAACGAATACCGTCCATTAACTTAATGGTTTCTAATTCGTCTTTATCGTACTGGCTAGCATCAAAGTTGCGCTGAGTAACAACCGCAGGCTCTTTAACAAAACCATCATCCATGGCACAGGCTAGTGGGTAGTCGATTACCACATTTTTAAAGTGCACCGGGCCACGGCTTGACTCGGTAAAGGGTGTGGCCGTTAGCTCAACCGCGAACGTTGGGTTTAAATCATTTAACGCCTTAATACCCGCGCTTGCACGGTAGCGGTGCGATTCGTCCATCAGCAACACTAAGTCAGGTAAGTTCGATAAGTACTCAAAGTAACTCTCACCTAAGGTTTCGGCTAAGCGTTTAATACGTGGTGCCTTACCGCCGCGCACCTCGGTATTAATTTTGGCAATGTTAAACACGTTAATACGCACTGAGCCAAACATATCCCCCATAAATTGCGCGCCACGGCTTTCATAGTTATCACCGGTGATCACTTCTGGCGGTGCCAGTACAAAATCAGTAATGCCTTTAAATACATACTTAGACGAAGCGGGCGAAAAGTCGCTGATCAGCTTTTCATAAATAGTCAGGTTAGGTGCTAAAACAAAATAATTGCGAATGCCATGCACCTGATACAAATAGGTAATAATCGCCCCCATCAAACGAGTTTTACCTACCCCTGTTGCCAAGGCAAAACACAGTGATGGAAAGTCGCGTTCAAAATCACTGAGTTTTGGAAACTGCGCTTTTAACGTTTCTAATAATTCTGGCACATCGCGTTTTGGGTTCAGCAATTTGTGTTCAGAAGCACTAATCGCCACCGCCAACGCACGCAGCGAATCTTGCTGCGGCTGGCGTAAACTTAAACGGCCGATAACATTGTTAATGGCACGTAATTGGTCGGGTTTTAAGCTTGATAAATCCATGGTCATTATAATTATCCTTATTAACCGTTAATCTTGCACCGCAATGCTGTCGTCAGAAGCATCATCCGTTAAGTTGGCCACATTTAAGGAATAATCGTCTTGCCCAAATTGGCACTTATCTAAAATGGCTTTTGGTAGTTTTTTCAAGGTTAAATTGGCAAAACGAGCTGGCTCGCAGCGAAATGCGCCACACATCACCAATAAAGTTCGGTCACTGCCCACGTCTTCTGATAGTGCTTCTAATTTGTCTACCGACAGGCTTTGTGTAGTGACATAAATATGATCAGTTTCAGTAGAGTAACCATGATCCCACCAATCCACTTCCGATGGCGAATAGGTAAACCCTTCCAGCTTACAAACCGCTTCGGCGAGCATTTCTGGGTTGTACTCTTTGTTGATCACTTCCAAGCCAAACTTATCTTTAACAATTAAAGACGGCGCAAGTTTGTAGTAGCGGAAGCCACCGCCGCCTTGCCAGTTTACAGACTTAGAAATACCACCTTGATCGTCACCATCAATCACTTTTTGTAAGCGCGGGATAATATGGGTATGGCAATGATCACCTAACTCAACCATAATCCAACGGCGACCCATTTTATGGGCAACGGCACCAGTTGTGCCTGAGCCAGCAAAAGAATCTAACACTAGATCGCCTTGATTTGTAGCTAGAAAAAGTATTCGTTCAAGTAACCTTTCAGGTTTAGGCGTGGTAAATACGTCATCTGGATTAAAGGCTTTTACTTCTAATTTTGCTTCGTGGTTATGACCAACTTCTGTATTTGGGAACCACGTTGAAGGTGGGCGCGTTGCTGCTGCCTCAAGATATTGCTTTACATAGATTTCCCATCTACCGTCTTTGTTAACTATGTCGAGCTCATCTTGTCTCTTGTCCAAGTTATCCTTTTTCCACCGCCATCTGCCTTCTGTACCATCAGGTTTCACAGGATAAATAGTAGTACCATCTGGAGCCTCAATTGGATACCACATTGATGGGCGATCTTTACGAAGAGACTCAGATCCTTCCTTTCTAAGTGAACGTCTACGATAATATTTACCAGCGACATCATCATAAAAATTGAATTGCTTAGTATTCTGCTCTTTTGGTATTTGATTTATTTTGAAAGAATCCGTTTTCTGGTAAACCAATATGTGATCATGAGCATTGCTAAACCCTCTTGCATCCATTCTCTCACTGTAAACTTTTTGCCAGAGAGCATTTGAAACGAAGTTTCCACGACCAAAAACTTCATCACACATTACTTTTAAATAGTGGGCTTCATTGTCATCAATTGTTATCCATAACGAGCCATCATCACTGAGCAAATTACGAATTATCTCCAAGCGATCACGCATCAACGTCAGCCAAAGTGAATGCTCAACACCATCGTCATAGTGTTCAAAAGCACTACCCGTGTTATAAGGCGGATCAATAAACACACACTTCACTTTGCCAGCATACTCCTGCTCTAACGCCTTCAACGCCAATAGGTTGTCGCCAAAAATTAGCTTGTTATCAAAAATATCGTTTTCGGTGACTTTTTGGCTGGCGTGGTAAGACTTACTTGGGTCTTCTAACAAAATGCGCGGTTCTAATTTTTTGCGCTCGTTTTTACCTATCCAGGTCAGTTCTAATTTGGTTTTGCTCATTGATAATCTTTCCTAGTAACTCTTTAATTCGTTTGCCAAATTGGCCGCGCTTGCCAGTCGGCTGGAAAGCCCATGCGGTCAATGTCTATTTGGTGATGGTTAATCAATTGGATGAGTCGTTGCTTCCAGTGGTTTTCACCACAGATTTTATTCATCAGGTAAGCCAGCATCACAAAGCTGTTGTAGAGTTTTCTGAGTTTACGGTCGCTGTCAGGCAGCACTGATAGACTTTCTAGCAATGCTGTTTCACCGCGTTTTGGCAACATGGGGGTTTTGGTAAAATCACGATTCCATAGGCGTGCATGGTGGGCGGCGTGGTTACGAACCAGTGATAAATGCTCGCAAAATGACGTCATGATTTTTTCATCTAAGCCATACACACGGCAGATTGCTTGGCGGTCTGCTCGGCTTTTTATGTTGGAAAACCATTTTGACAACTGCCCCATGGTCATCAGTTCCACTACGGCCCAAATAGGTGGCTGAAGCTCTTCATATTTATTTTTCAGGTGCTTGATAAAATCTTCACGACTGCGCGAAATATCCCCCTCTAATTTATTAATGCTGGCGCCATAAATGATGGGGTTATAAAACAGTTCGGGATTTAGCTGTGGATGGGCAGTGTTGTGATTATGGCTTAAATTGTAGGCCAGTTGAGTACGTAATGACACTTCGATGCGTTCTATTGCATCAAGCACCAGTAGGCGTAGTTCACGGTCGAAAATGTACAGGTTTAATACATCATCAAAGGCGGTATTGGCCTGAAAACGATGACTGGCGTGATCTTGCTCAAATGGCAGGCAATAGGCCGCAAAGCGATAATAGTTCAGTTGCGACAGGTAGAACTCGGCTTTGCTTTGATCGGGTATGGATAAACCACGGCTTACTAGCTTCTTAACTTGTTCGCTAAAAGTGGTTGGCGGCTTATTGTAGGGAGCCTTGCGAGCTGGGCGGCTTCTCTTGCTTGGGCTCATTTTTCGCCCCCCCAGAAACGAGTAACCCCTCGCGGTGCGCTGAGCTGACGGGAAGCGGGAGGGGTATTGTTGGGGGTAATTATAGTGCGCTGCGGTTTTATATCAAGCAGTTTTTGAGCTGCTAGAGTACAGGCTGCCATAAGAATTGAGCCAAAGAACCAGATAATATCCATTGATAACAATTGGTTAGCCACTATTGAACACTCCATTGGATGATAAATAATTCTTCCGTTTTGGTTTTTTTATTCAGTTTTCCTTCTAAGCTTTCAATCAGCTGTTCGCGCTTTTCGTCCACTTCATCTTGTTTATCAAACAGTTCGCGGCGGCTTTTATTGCGCTGACTTTCTAACTGGCGCTGCTGTTTTTGCAGGGCAAGTTTCTCTTCCAGCGTTGGGGCTATTTTGGCTTCGCGACGTACTTGCTTGATTTGCTTATCAAGCTCTTTTATGGATTGTTCAAGCCCTTCTTTTAAATCGTCTGCCCAAGAATCTAACTTGTTCACCTCTTGTTCGAAGAAGCAGAGATTGCGATCGTTAACTTGCTTTTCGATGCCAAGCCTCGATTGCTGTAACGCTTGCTGTAGCGCATTTTTATAGCCAGGATATAAGGCGGCAAGTTCATGCTCACCAACTTCACTTTGCACACAGGCACTGAGTTGCATCAGCTTTTGCACGACTTCACTTGGTAGCGGATAACCATGTTCATCTTGCGCGGCAAACAGTAAATGGTCTTCGCTACGCTCCAATGATTCGACACTAAATTTTTGTAGGCTTAGTACACCTGACGAACCCACTAAGGGTTCTAGCATACTGATTTTTGTTTGGTGGTTGCTGTAATCAAAAATTACGCTGGCAATAGGTAATTCACGTTGAAGCGCGTTGCTGATCACCCATTCTCCTAATGGGTGGGTGATACGATACACATGGGCATTGGCTAGTTTACCGTTTTCAATACTGCCACTTTGCTGTCCTCGGCGTACAAGCTGGTAGATACCAACAGGCGCCTGATTGATGCTCTGATTAAGCGTAAAACTATGGTTGCTTGGGTCAATGTCTGCGATAGCTGCAAGCTCATGGGTACTGAGTTGCCAGAACCAACGGCCTACTTTATCGAGGCGTTGCTGCGCGGCATCAAGCTGAATTTTCAGCAAGTCATGAATATCTTCATCGAAATTTTCCAGCAGCAGTTGCTGGGTCTCACGCATTTTTTGGTTAATGTCGGCTTCTAGCTCTTTTTGCAGTTGATCAAAAGCTGCTTCTATTTCTGCAGGTTTTCGACAAGTTTCGTATATATTTTGGATGCGATTTTCAAAATCAATACCAGATTCAATACTGCCTAGCACATCGTCCGATGCACCAAACACGCCATCGAACAGATGGAATTTTTCAGTCAGTAACTCTAAAACGCGCTGATCGGCTTTGTTGGCTTCGTTAAGGAAGTTGATCACCACAACATCAAATTGCTGCCCATAGCGGTGACAGCGGCCAATACGTTGCTCTACCCGTTGTGGGTTCCATGGCAAGTCATAGTTAATCAGTAACGAACAGAACTGTAAGTTAACTCCTTCTGCAGCCGCTTCGGTTGCGATCATAACTTCGGCATGATGGCGGAAGTAATCAATTAGGGCGGTACGGCGGTCAATTTGCGGCGAGCCACTGACTTTATCGCTACCTTGATTGTCAGCTAACCACTGCTGATAAACTTTGGTTGCTTCTGGATGGTTATTGCTGCCACTGAAAGTGACTAATTTATCAGCAAAGCCATTCGCCTCGAGGAAACGAGCTAGGTATTCTTGCGTGCGCTTAGACTCAGTAAAAATAATGACTTTGCGTGGCGCACCCATCTCCTCCATTTTGGCAAAACCTTGATTAAGCGCTGTTAGCAAGGCTTGGGTTTTACTGTCGGTGGTAATGGATTTAGCCTGCTCGATATAATGCGCAAGCTCGGCTATTTCAGCATTGAGTAACTCAAAGTCAATATCACTCTCAAGGGTATTGCTTTGTGCTTCTTCAACATACTCGCTGTACTCTTCTCCTAAATCATCACTCTCAACAAGCTCACTGATAATATCGAGGTCCGATTTGGCCTGTACTTTCAAGTCAACCAATCGGCGTTTTATGGTTTCGAGTGTGTTGAGCACTGCGTGCGAACTAGATGCTAAGAGCTTCCTCAGTATAAGGCCGGTTAAATGACGCTGGCTCTTTGGTAGTGCATAGCTCTCGTCTTTTTCCAATAAGGCACTAATACCTTCGTAAAGCGCCATTTCAGCACTAGAGGGTGTAAACGGTACGGTGAGTGTTTGACGTTGGGTATAGCGGACGTATTCGAGTACATCTTTGCGCAAGGTACGCTGAATAAACCCGGTAAGTCGTTTCTTTAGATGCCCTAGTGCACTTTCATTATTGACAAAGTGTTGTTTGAAGCTTCGCTCATCGCCGAAGATTTGATCGTCGATAATGGTTGAAAGCCCATACAATTCCATGAGTGAATTTTGTAAAGGTGTGGCAGTAAGTAATAGCTTTTTACTGCCGTCTAATGCACGGCGTAGCGTTTGGCCCATTTTATTGCTGCTACGATGCGCATTGCGTAGTTTGTGCGCTTCGTCGATGACGACAATATCCCACGGTTCTAGCATTAGCTGCGTTTCCATTCGGGCAGCATAGTGATAAGACATAATAGAAACGCAGTGATTAGCTAGTGGGTTAGTTTGACCGTTGTTAACACTGTTACGCCACGTTTTTGCATCAAGCACTTGCGTTGGTAAGTTAAACTTTTCGCCCAATTCCTGTGCCCACTGGCGTCGTAATGACGCCGGGCAGATGATCAATATGCGGCGTTTACGCTCTGCCCAATATTGTGACAGCACTAAGCCTGCTTCAATGGTTTTACCTAAGCCCACTTCATCAGCTAGCACAACACCTTTACTTAACGGGTTGTTGAGCGCAAAAAGTGCCGCATGAATTTGGTGCGGATTAAGATCAACACTGGCATCAAAAAGGGATTGAGACAATTTATCAACGCCATTTTCAGCGTGGCGAATGGTTAATTCCTGCGCAAAGTATTTTGCTTGATAATCAGTTATTACCATCCAACACCCCTTTTCCTTGAGCTGCTTGCGTACTTATCCATTCTTCAAGATCGGATTTTTTAAAGCGCCAAGCATTTCCAACTTTAAAAGCAGGAATTTTATGTGCCGCAGCTAGCCGGTAAACAGTTCTCTCATTTACCTTCAAATACTCAGCTACTTCTTTAATAGTCAGAACGGTATCAGTCATTTTCACTCGGCCACTTTGAAAAAGTGCGTCAATTATTTAATTCGAGTGTCAAAATAGTACAAATAAGTACATGAATCAATCTTATTCGGCACTTGCCGGAGCTCCTTGGCTTTAATCCTCATCAATTTTAGGTACACAACCAGTACGCTAGCGGTATTGTCTGCAATGGACTACAAACTGAACCCAGCCCTTAGGTCGACTGGCGGTTCACTACAAGGCGACAAACCCACACAAGATTCATCGCCTTTTTAGTCATCCAAAATGCTGCCTTTCACGCAGTACATGCGTGGGCGGGTGTTGTCGGGCAGGCTGACTTTGCGCTGTGGTCGGTTGCCATCGGGGATTAGGTAGCCTGCGGCCATCAATGCTTTGGCGGCGCGATCTGGGCTGAGGCCTTCAGTGGCTTCACGCCAGCCGGTTGGGTAAAACAGGTAGAGGATTTGTGGGCCTGTAGTGTTATGTTCAGGATGAACGGTATGCCGCGAGTGCAGGGATGCACCGGAGCGGTCTATCCAACCCGCACGTTGGCGTACTTGGCAGCTGTAACCGGTTTGTTTGGGCGTAAAGCGGCTTTCGCCATGTTGCTCAATAAAGCTGCGTACTTGGCGAATGGCTTGTTGGTCTTCATTGGCAGTCACACTACCACGGGCGAGTATCCATTGGTTTAGCTGGCTTAAACAGGCGGCTTCAACACTTTGGGCTGGCCAATCGAGTACTTTGGCTTGAATCGCTAATAACCCTGCGCTGGCCAGTAAGGCAAACTTTTCGGCGACCCGGCGCACTTGGCCGTCAGCCTCGGCTGGTAAGCTGGCTAAAAAACGTTGGCGTACGTTTTGGAAAACGGGTCGCACCTGCCCGCTGTTCTGCGTTAAATACCGTAACCAGTCCAAGGCCAAACTGCCGTAATGTTGGCGACTTTGTTGTTTTAGGTGATCGGCTAAATCGGCGGCGTTCATGTCATGACTATGGTTAAACACGCCCATTTGCGCTCCGGCGTCTGCACTGAGATCAATTACGCGCACTTGCTGTCCTGCTTTTACGCGCTTGCCGATACTGGCGAGGTGGCTTTCGAGCGTCACTTCGCCAGTGGATAAAAACACCAAACGCCAGCGGGCGGGTAAGCGCATTTCACCGTATTTGCCCGCTCGGGTTTTACCTTGACCATTGGCAAGCATATAAGCGACATCGCCCGCTTCTTTTGGATCAACTTCGCCCATTTCATCGAGCGCTAGCAAGGCATCGTTATGCGCTAATGCTGTGCCTTCTAAACCGTTGGCCGTGGCACGCCAACTGTGGCGCAGCTGATTAGGCTCGCCCCACACCGATAATGCCGGATACAGCGCCGCGGTTTTACCAGTACTGCTGGCACCGTAGAGGTGTAAACCAAAACCATCCACCCCGCACAAGTGCAACAAAGGGGCAGCCAGTGCAGCACAAACGCCAACAATTAATAGCGGGTTATCCAGACAATAATGGCCAACCTGCTGCCGCCAACTGTCGCTACTGCCTTGTTGAATAAAGCCTTCTATCGGGTGCATGGTTTGCAGCACCATGCGCGGGTTGTTGCTGTGTTCGCTTGGGTAAAAGGTGAGGCGCGGATGCACATAAGCGTGGTGATGCCAGCCAATGCAGTTCACGCTGATAGCCTTTTGCGTGGCCAGTTCGCCCATTTGTTGAATAAACAGCGAGAGTAACTGCCGCGCTTTGACACTGTTGCTTAGCCGCATGCCTCGGCTGAGCAGGATTCGGCGGTACTCGCTGCCGTCTCCGGCCAATAGCTCTGCGGGCATGGCCCAATAGCGATGGCGATTGTCATCGTCTAACCAGTGCAATAAATAACCGTAGTTGTCCCCTTGCGGATCGCGGGTACGGGCGGCCACCTGCAGCCAAGAGCAGATTTTAACAGGGCTATCTTGCCCTGCCGGTTGCATCACCAGCCAGTTTTGCGCGTTATAGGCAAAACCAGCCGGTAATGTTGGCGTGTTGTTATTCATCTCACTTGCAGGTAACGGGGTTGATGCTGATGGTTTATCCACGGCCATAAGCAGCACCGATACGGCGGGTTTCAATCCACTGATCGATATCGCTTTCTAACCAGCCCACGGCACGCGCCCCAATACGAATGGAACGGGGAAATTCACCATTGGCCATCAAGGCATAAATGGTGCTACGGCCAAAGCCGGTTTTTGCCTTGACCTCTGGCAAGCGCAAAATCCGTTGCTGACGAGCTGTGTTTGTGGGTGATTGTGTGGTTGGGTTCATTGTTTGCTTCCTCACTGTTCTGTTAAGTTCAGTTAGGAGTTTGCCAGTACTAATCGGACGCAGTAGGTAGATAAATGCCCAGATCGTGCAGCTTTCTGAGTGTGCAGGTAGCGAGCTTCCCCAGAATTTACATAATGCCCCAAGTGATAAATACCGAGTGGGCAGGGTTGGCGTGTTGCTAAGTAGCGTGAATTAAGGCTTTGCCCAGACTGCCCCAAAAGCCCAAGGGATGGCGTATTACTTTGAAATTTCCTACTCAAAGCTCGGTTTCGGTGAGTCGTATTCATTGATTGTTGATGTGTCGAGTGTATCGACATATAAAAAACTTATGTCGAAAAAACAGTAGAAAATCGACATATAAAATTGATATGTCGATCTAATCGACATAAACTGACCCAATAGTTCATTTATGTCGATATAAACGGGAAATTTAAACATGATCTGGCAAGCAGAGCAGCCTTACAACCAATTACCCACATTACCGCCAAATCTAAATTCCATAGAAACGAAGGCCGTTCTGAAAGCCTGTATTTCTGCACGCGCCGCTGTAGCAGAATTAAAAAAGGCAGGGGAACTCATACCTAACCAAAGCATGTTAATTAACTTATTGCCTTTGTTGGAAGCAAAAGACAGTTCAGAAATTGAAAATATTGTCACCACTACCGATAAGCTTTTTCAGTATGCGCTAGAAGATAAAGGCGCTGATCATGCAACAAAGGAAGCTTTACGCTACAGAACAGCGTTATATCAAGGTTATATACAACTTGAAAGAAAGCCGCTTTGCACAGCGACTGCCATTGAAGTATGTAGTACGTTAAAGCACGCTGAAATGGATATTCGTAAAGTACTGGGGACTTTTATAGGCAACCAGACGACTGGAGAAATTATCTATACCCCGCCTGCGGGAGAGAACGTTATCCGCGACTTGTTAACTAACTGGGAGCGATTTCTTCATGATGACGATGATATAGATCCATTGATAAAGATGGCTGTTAGCCATTATCAATTTGAAGCTATACACCCATTTTATGATGGTAATGGTCGAACAGGACGTATTTTAAATGTTTTGTACCTTATTGAATGCGGTCTTTTAACGCTACCTATTTTGTACTTAAGCCGTTTCATCGTTCATAACAAACAAGACTATTATCGCCTATTGAACCAAGTGACCAAAGATCAGAATTGGGAAGATTGGCTGTTATTTATGCTAAAAGGTGTCGAGCAAACTGCCATATGGACTAGTGATAAAATCACAGCGATTAGGGCACTTATGGAAAGTACAACCGATTACATAAAAGCACAGCTACCTAAAATATATAGCTATGAGCTTGTTCAGCTTATTTTTGAACAACCCTACTGCCGTATCAGTAATCTAGTAGAACGTGACATTGCAAAACGCCAAACTGCTTCAACGTATTTAAAGCAGTTGGCGGATATTGGTGTGCTGCAAGAAATAAATTCCGGTAAGGAAAAATTATTTGTACACCCGCGATTGATGACGTTAATGACAAAAGATAGTAATAGTATCAACGCATTTTGAGCGTAAAAAATGGCAAAGCTATATTGACCACTTGAGTTACAACACATGAAGAGTGAGGCAAAGCATAAAAGTGAAACTATAACTTCACTATCCAACCAAAAATAAACATAGTGTTTCACTGACTCATTAAACGTTAAACGCCGATTCTTTCATGGCCTGCTCAGCTCGGCTGATCCCTAGGCGCTTAGCAACGGTTTGCCATTGCTTAACCGCCATTAATACTTCATCGTAAATTTGCGTGGCTTGAGTTTGCGAAAGTCGGAAGAAGTCTTTCACATCAAAGGCTAGCTGGTAGTCTAAAGCGTTGTCTGCATCGGTAATATTCAGATGCAGACCATGCTTACCCACTATCGGGTTTAAATCATAAGCGGGTGATAACTTCCAGCCATTCGTTGTTAATAAAAACCCATGGTTACGCAGGTGATCATCCGTGTTGGACACCGCAATATTAAACACGATACGTCGCCATAACTGTGCTAAATCAGCTTCGGTTTGTGCACCAGAATTGGATATAAATTCAGCAATCTCTAAGTAGCTGGCACCTTGAGATTGTTCACCATCATAGTATTGAAGCTGTGTCATGGCCGACGAAAAATGCAGCCGCTTTTCACCGTCGCGGTCAAACCGTTTGGTTAAAAAGGTATGATGCCCAGAGGAAAACTGCCTAATCTCACTTGGAAACATGTCAACGCCTGCCGCCAAGGCCAATTCATAACAAACCATCTCCCACGCCCCCACGTCATGGGTATCATTTAAATTGGGAAACTTGGCAATCCACAAGTGGCCTTGTTCATCTGTCACACAAGCCTTTGGCCTTGCACCGCCTAATGATGAGCCTGGAGAAATCAGCATTTTCAACCAGCGGTAATACTCGTCACTGTCGATGTTATCGTCTTTTTCAATTTGCATGGCTGCATACTCTAGCTCTCGCAAAGAAGCCATTGGTGGCGCAGCAAACTCAGAGTTGTCGTCCAAAAAAGCATCCAAGCCTACTCGCTTAAATCGAATCCCCCCCATCCGATAAGAGTCATGTACGCCCAGCAGGTAATCCAATTCGTTTAATCGACTTGTTGCTCGAATGCCTTTGCGCGCCTCAATCGCCGCACGCCGCTGCATTAAAATACGCCCCCATCTATCAGGCGATGAATCAAGAAATGCACGAAAGTTTTTATCGGCTTCATCGTTATAGAGTTCACCGGAGTGAAGCGTTAGGATTGGATCAATTTGCAAGCGAAAAGCTGAGGTTAAAAATGCTTTATCGTAGGCAAAACTAAACACGCCACCTCGGCTTGAATCGCTGTAAGTCAGCTGTCCTATTAGCAAAGGCGCCTCAATTGGCTGCCAGTCGGCATAGACTTCGACGATTTCACGGCTCATCTTGAACCTTCCAGCAATTTTATGTTTTGCAGCTTGATACCCACTTCATCATGAGCGGCCATTTCTGCAAAGTTGCTTTCCATGCCAAGAACGGCCATCACCTTTAAGTAAGTGCCTATGGCAACGCCCGGATCACCTGCGAAGACTTTGTTCACGGTTTTATGATCAAAACCAGTACGTTCACACAGTAGCTTTTTTGTAAAACCACGTCTTTTCATCGCCAACAGCAAGTCTTCACCAAACTGCACCAGGATTTTGCGCTGCTTTGGAAACAGTACATTGTGTAAGTCACGCTTAGCCATATCACCAACCAAAGGGACTATATTCCCATTATTTAATCATTACTGGGAATATAGTCCAACTTTTTAGGCCAAGCAACTCCAATAAATGAAATGTGGGACTATATTCCCACTTTACTCAATATAATTGGATTTATATCCTACTTTTAGGTTTAGTTTGCGCGTTGGCCAAGGCGATGATGTGAATCCCTGAATGCCAAAGACCATCAAATCACACTTTTATGCGCATAAAAATGTAAAAATCCGCACTTTTCTGCGCGTAAAAGTGTGAAATGCAAGTTGAGTACTCGTCAGTGTATTTTGCTGAATGGATAAATGCAGCGGTTAGAGGTCTACACAAAATTACCTTATGGGTAACAATCTGTAGACCTTGTATTTATTGTGAATTGAAAAGTTTGTTCTACTGTCATTGAAAAAGCGCTGCATTTTCCTGTTTGCGCTGAGCCAATGTCTTAGCAATCGCAGACACTGTTGTTTTACTGATCCCTTGTTGCTTCGCAAGATACGTAAATTGGCTGATGGCTTCTGCGACTTCTTCAATGACTTGCTTTGCATCATGCCAATTCGCAAAGCCAGCACTGGTAGCAAGTTTTTGCATCACCTTAAGCGGTGGCGCTTTGCCATAACCTCCGAACGCAGTGGCGTGTTCGTTGAATGGATGTGGGCTGTAGGTAACATCGTAAAAAGGTGCAGGGTTCCATTGACCGTCATCCGCTTGCAAAAACGCCCAGTTTTTACTGTGATCGTCTTGGTTAGACGACAGCAGGTTAAAAACGGCACGGCGAAATTGCAGTTGCCCAGCGGCTGGTGATTTACATAACTGACGACTGGCTTTTATCAAGTCAATATAATCTAAACTTGGCGTTCTAAAGTCTGCATCCAGCAGCCCGCAAGCGCTGTGCATATGTAATCGACCTGCACTGCGCTTGCTGCCTAAGTCGGCCTGTTCAGTGACATAATCAAACCGCTTAAGCGCCAACCAAACAGGTGCACCGCTTGAAGATGGTGCTTCAATGAGTTGCCAGACTGGTGTTTGACACTTGGCAAGCTCGGCCATTTGCAAATAAACCGCCTCACACAAACCTTCTTCATGGCCAAGCGCGAGATTTTTAGAAGTAAATTTAATCAGCCACGCTTCATCATCAGGCTTTGCAAAGGTTCGGCATTGCCGAGCTTCCCCAGCAGGCATATAAATCTGTGCCTTTGGTCTTGCCCCACCCGAACTACCTCCGGCGACTAATGCGACCAGCACCTGTTGAGTATGTCCATCTAACTCATCGTGGTTGTCGTCCATATAATCTGACATTGAAGCATCGAACAGCGTTTGTGCTTCTAAGCCTAACGTCGCTAAATCAATATCCGCGTGCGTGGTGGCTGAAAACTCAGATACCGGAGAAAAAGACAATGCTCCCATGCCTTTATCTCCGACAAAGGCCAGTCTATCCATTGCCGTTAATTGATTAGGTAGGATGCCCTTTTGCCGGAAAATACGATCTTGTAACAGCATGCCCCAGCCATCGGGTAAACAATCTCCAAATACACCATGTACACCTTGGTGCGGCGCTTTAGGCGCGACTTGAACTTGCGCATTCGCTTGCAAGGTAAACGGTGATAAATTGCCAAACTGCTGCAAATAGTCATCAGCATACTGAAAAAAAACGCCTTGCCGATTCTGCGCCAAGACCCCTACAGCAACCTGCTCACCTGAGCTTAGCGTTCGAGTAACATTAAGCTTCTGAATGGGTTTAAAACTCATCTTTTAGCACCTCATCAATACTCGTGGGTATAGCAGCGCGTTCTTTGCTAGGTTGCGTGAGCTGATATAGCCTATCCAATGAGTCGAGGGTCTGCCAAAGCAACAACAATTGGCGAAATGAAATTTGCCCAGTTAGCTCAAATTTCTTAATGGTGGCCGCAGGTACGCAGCTTCGCTCAGCAAGCGCTGCACGTGACAGCTTTGCCTGCTTTCGTAGCTCACGTAAATAAGCCGCATAGGCTTGGCTTACATCGGTATCATCAAGTAAGGTAAAATTCATCCGCAAAGACCAAATGGACATAGTTATATCCATTATAGCCAAATAAAACAAAGAGTGGATATTATTGTATCCATTTTCAAATAAGGTGTTGAAAAAATTACTCGATAAAGCCTTTCAAAACTGCTATTTTTAAATACTAACAGCAGCATAAAAACGGCACTGTTTTTCCATTGCTAACCACTAAGATTTAGTAAAAGCCATAGGCAAGTGGTGGGCAGTTTGGTGGGTAAATAGGCATTTTTGAACGGCTTATTTTCGATAACTTATTGAATTTGTTAGGGTCTAGGCTTCTACTCAATGAGCAGATCCAAAATATTGAGTGATGAAAAATCACTTTATTCAGACATAAAAAAAACGCGGCTCTTGGCCGCGTTTTTTGTTGAGCTTTGATAACAAATTACTTAATCACTGATTGTCTTCTACGGAAGCCGACCATTCCAAGTAATGCTGGAGCAAACAGCCATAATGCAGCAGGTACTGGCACTGCAGAGATAGAGGCTGTGTTGAACAGAGCAATATGCGAGATGCCTTGTTGGATGAAGGTTTTGAAATACAATTCTGAAATCGCATCATTGAATAATGCCACCAAAGTTGTGTTTCCAGACTTAATCATAATGCCCTCAAACGTCAGGCCCAGTGAAGTGGTATTCACATGGCCAGTTGAGAAAACGTCTGAGGTGAAAAAGTCTGTATTTTCTGTTGCTGCGGGGTATGTACCCGTGCTGTAAAAATCCGATACATCGTAACCAACCAGTTCAGAATATTTACCTGAAGCGGCAGCGGCATCAAAAGCGGTATTGAGCTGATCCTGTTTGACAGCGTTCGTTGTCGCATTTGGGTTAAGCTGATAAGCATAATCAGGACCTGTACCCGCAGTGAAACTGCCATCTGTGCTGACATACTGATAGGCGTCGGCAAAATGTTGGATAGTGCTTTCTTTTTTATTCTTGGTTGCGTAAATAACTTCGTCGCTTAAATGTGCTGCAGATGCTGCGCCAGCAATGAAGAATGATAAAGCTATGCCTGCAAATCTCTTAAATGTTTTCATTTTTTATATCCAGTACAAGATTAATAGTGATGCTAAATCAACGTAATCCATACAATCGATGTCTTGATCCATCAAAACTAATTAATAGCTATATTATCTATGCCCTAGGTATTTGCGTATTGTACTTTGGTACTAGTGCATAACTTTATTGTGCACAATTAGCATAATAATGTCATCAACTTGTCAGGGATTTCTACAAAATAAATCTGAGTTTAGTCGCTTTATTTTATGTCGATTTGAGAAGACTTACTTCGAGTGTGAGATCCTGCGTGGTGAAACAGAGGGCTTTTTGTCATAATTGCCCAATTATTCCTAACAGCGTTCAGAATTTTATGATGGGTAATCTTTTTATTGTGGCTGCACCTTCTGGTGCAGGCAAAACCAGTTTAGTGAATGCGCTTATTGCACAGCATGCGGAAATTAAACTATCTGTTTCACATACAACCCGTCCTCCTCGTGAGGGTGAAATTAATGGTAAGGATTACCATTTTGTAGATCAGCAAACGTTTTCTGCTATGCGCGATGCTGGCGAATTTCTGGAATCTGCTACGGTATTTGATAATAGTTACGGCACATCATCAGCTGCCGTGAAATCGTTATTAGCTGATGGTTTTGATGTCATTCTGGAAATTGACTGGCAGGGAGCACAACAGGTCAGAAATAATTTCCAGCAGGCAATAGGCATATTCATTTTGCCTCCATCAAAAGCGACGCTGGAACAACGCTTACGTCATCGTGGTCAGGATAATGAAGACGTTATCTCCAGACGTATGCGTGATGCAGAGAATGAAATTTCGCACTATGTTGAATTTGACTACATAATCGTCAATGATGATTTTGAGCAGGCGTTGACCAGTTTGTCATCTATCATCGTTGCACAGCGTCATTCCTTAGCGATTCAAAAAAATATTCAAGCCGACTTAATCGCTGAATTACTGGCTCAACGCTAAGATATTTCGTAAAATTGATTCTTTAAATTTTAACTGGGAAAAACCATGGCTCGTACTACTGTTGAAGATTGTTTAGAAAATGTTGATAACCGTTTCCAATTAGTCCTGGTTGCTTCAAAACGTGCACGTGAAATCGCCATGGGTGATGACGCTATGGTCAGCCTTGATAACGATAAACCTACCGTTTTAGCGTTACGTGAGATTGCTGCGGGATTGGTTGGTCGTGAAATTCTCGAAAAAACCAATGCTCGTGAACATGCTTCAGAAAGCATCGTCAGTGACGAAGAACTACAATCGGAAGAATAAACGACAGTGAGTGCCAAGCCATCCGTTGCATCTGAACTGGACTTTATCCAGGAGTCAGAACCCAAATTGACAATAGATGACTTGTGCTATGCGACGGCAAACTATCTCGAATCCGGACAGGTTGATGCGATTCGAAGGGCCTATCACTTTGCGGACCACGCACATGAAGGCCAGACTCGCCGCAGTGGCGAGCGCTACATCACCCACCCGCTAGCCGTCGCCCATGTTCTGGCCATGATGCATATGGATTACGAATGCATTATGGCCGGGTTACTTCATGATGTGATTGAAGACACTGCACTGACAAAAGCCGACTTGGCCGCAGAGTTTGGCGAAGAAGTGGGCGAGTTAGTTGAAGGTGTCACCAAACTAGCAAAAGCGGCTTTTGAAACGCAAAAGCATGCTCAGGCTGAAAACTTAAGAAAAATGCTACTGGCGATGTCACGTGATATTCGTGTCATCATCGTCAAACTGGCAGACCGCCTCCATAATATGCGTACGCTGGGCCATTTACGCCCTGAAAAACGCCGTCGTATAGCCAATGAAACGTTGGATATCTACGCACCCATTGCTCAACGTCTGGGTATGAACCTGATGCGTTGTGAGCTGGAAGATCTGGGATTCCATGTTTTATATCCGATTCGTTACCGTGTTCTGCAGGACGCAGTAAGAAAATCTCGCGGCAACCGTAAAGAAATTGTTACGCAGATCACCGCGTCTATCCTGAATCGGATGGAACAGGAAGGCTTAAGCGCTGATATTCAGGGTCGTGAAAAAAACCTGTATAGCCTGTACAAAAAAATGGTCAGCAAACAACTGTCCTTCTCTGAAGTGATGGATGTTTATGCTTTCCGCATCATCGTCGATGATGTTGACGCTTGTTACCGGATGCTGGGGGTTGTGCATAATCTGTACAAACCAGTACAAGGCAAGTTCAAAGATTATATTGCGATTCCCAAAGCCAACGGCTACCAGTCATTACATACCGTGTTGTTTGGCCCATACGGTGTGCCTATTGAAGTGCAGATTCGTTCCCGTGATATGGACCATATGGCGGAAGCCGGAGTTGCTGCTCACTGGTTATACAAAACTGGTGAATCAGTCGGTAATAACCTGGCGCATCGTAAAGCTCGCCAGTGGCTGCAAGGGATTCTGGAAATGCAGAAAGGCTCAGGGGACTCTATGGAGTTTCTGGAGAATCTGCGTATAGATTTATTCCCAGACGAAATTTATGTCTCTACGCCAAAAGGTGAGATTTTAACGTTACCAAGAGGCGCAACAGCGGTCGACTTTGCTTATGCTGTGCATAGTGATGTTGGTAATAACTGTGTTGCTGCTCGTGTTGGTCGTCATCTGGTGCCGTTGAGCAGCCAGCTGGAAACAGGTGAGTCAGTGGAAATCATTACTTCACCTGCTTCGCATCCTAACCCTGCCTGGTTGAACTTTGTGGTAACGGCGAAAGCGCGTACCAATATTCGTAATTATTTACGTCATCTGCAGACTGAAGAAGCGGTATTGCTTGGACGTCGTTTGTTAAATAAACATCTGACGGCCTTTTCTACCAATCTGGATGAGATTCCGGTTGAACGCTTTAATGAGCTGATTAATGAGTTTGAACTGAAACAGTTTGATGACTTATTGGAAGATATCGGATTAGGTAACCATTCTGCATTATTAATTGCCCAGAAACTGGTGCATGAATCGACTCCGGATACAGAAGCCCAGGCACTGATGATTGCCGGTACTGAGGGAATGGTGGTGAGTTTTGCTCGTTGCTGTCATCCGATTCCGGGAGACCCGATTCACGGATATGTCAGTAGTGGCCGGGGCATCATTATTCACCAACGTGGCTGTAAAAATACTTCGCATCTGCGTGTGCAGAATGAAAAATGGCTGGATGTCGCCTGGTCACCTGATGTTTCACGTGATTTCCCTGTCGACATCATGATTCATGTGAAAAACCAACGAGGTGTGCTTGCGACTATCGCTGCTGTTGTTTCGGAATCGGATTCCAATATCGACAATGTTGTTGTGGATGAACGCGACGGTGGTTATTCCGATTTACGCTTGACCATCGAAGTGGCCAATCGTCAGCATCTAGCGCGTCTCATCCGTCGTTTACGCCGCCTCGATATGGTAGAAAGAATTACTCGTATTAATTAAAACCAGACTTTGATGGAGAAATGAATGTCTCGCGAAATTATTCATACAGCGGATGCACCTGAAGCTATCGGCACATATTCACAAGCAGTGAAAGTGGGTGATGTTGTCTATCTTTCAGGACAGATTCCGTTGGTGCCTGAAACGATGACGGTTATCGAAGGTGACTTCAATACACAAGTAAAACGTGTGTTTGATAATTTATCTGCAGTAGCGAAAGCCTCTGGCGGCAGTTTGCAGGATGTGGTGAAGTTGAATATTTATCTGACCGATTTAAGTTATTTCGGTGCCGTGAATGAAATCATGGCGGAATATTTTGAACAACCTTACCCAGCACGCGCAGCGATTGGTGTGGCTTCTTTACCAAAAGATGTGCCTGTGGAAATGGATGCAATCTTGCATCTTAATGCGTAATTATTAACCTTTAGGAGGTTAAGGTTGTGGTGGCGGATAATGGATTATCACAACCCGTGACTTCATTAAAAGGCGTTGGCGGGAAAGTTGCCGAACGTCTTGTCAAAATTGGTGTACAGCAGGTCCAGGACCTGCTGTTTCATCTCCCTCTCAGATATCAGGACCGTACTCGCTTAATGCCGCTTGGTGCGTTAAGACTGCAACAGGAAGTCCTGGTCGAAGGTACCATTCAGCTCTCACAAGTGAAATTTGGCCGCCGTCGTTCCTTGTTATGTCATATCTCAGATGGAACAGGATCGTTAGTCCTGCGTTTCTTTCATTTTTCCAAAGCCCAACAATTACAGCTGGAAAAAGGCCGGAAAATTCGCTGTTTTGGTGAAGTACGTAACGGGCCTTCCAGTTTCGAGATGGTGCATCCCGAATATCAGCTAATTGATGCCGACAAAATTGTGCCTGTGGATTCTGAACTGACGCCGGTTTATCCCACCACAGAAGGCCTTCATCAACTTTCCTTGAGGAAGCTAATCACACAAGCACTTGCCAGCCTTGAAAATGGCTTGATGCCGGAGTTAGTCATCCCTGAAGCCCGTTGTCATAATGTGGCTGATTTTTCTCTGACGGAAGCGTTGAAGTTTGTTCATCAACCGCCGCCGGATGCGCCTGTGCAACAGCTGATTGACAGACAACATCCAGCACAAAAACGACTGGCCTATGAAGAGTTGCTGGCACAACAACTGACCATGAAAAAACTGCGCCAGCAAACACAGCATCATCGTGCGCCAGTGTTAAACCCCGACCCATCTCAACGAAAAGCGTTATTGAGCCAGTTGCCATTTCCGTTAACTGCTGCGCAACAGCGAGTATTGACTGAGATTGAAGCGGATATGCTAAAGCCATTTCCCATGCAGCGTTTGGTGCAAGGCGATGTGGGTTCCGGGAAAACGGTTGTGGCGGCGTTGGCGGCTATAGATGCAGTGAGCGCTGGTGCACAAGCAGTGATGATGGCACCAACAGAATTACTGGCAGAACAACATTTCAGAACGTTTACCCAATGGCTGACACCGCTGGGAATGAAAGTTGGCTGGTGTGCGGGAAAGCAAACTGCCTCACAACGCCGTCAGGTATTAGAACAACTAAAGTCAGGTGAGATTAATATTGCCGTTGGCACCCACGCTTTGTTTCAGGATGAAGTTGTGTTTAACCAACTTGGTTTAGTGATTATTGATGAACAACACCGCTTTGGGGTTCATCAACGGCTAGCCCTGCGTGATAAAGGCCGGGATGTGGATACTATGCCGCATCAGCTAGTGATGACAGCGACACCAATTCCCCGCACGTTGGCAATGACCGCCTATGCTGATTTAAGTGTGTCTGTGATTGATGAATTACCACCAGGAAGAACACCTGTTACTACGGTCGTCGTACCGGATAGCCGACGTCAGGATGTGATTGAACGTGTTCACGCCGCTTGTCAGCAGCAGCGTCAGGTTTATTGGGTATGCACTTTAATTGAAGAGTCTGAACATTTGCAGTGTCAGGCGGCGGAAGATACAGCGACCACCTTGCAGGAGTGCTTACCGGATTTGAAGATAGGCCTTGTGCATGGTCGGATGAAGTCAGCAGAAAAAGAACAGGTGATGTCAGCATTCAAGTCAGGTGAACTGGATATGCTGGTGGCGACCACGGTCATTGAAGTGGGGGTGGATGTACCTAATGCCAGTTTGATGGTGATTGAGAATGCTGAGCGACTTGGATTGGCACAGCTACATCAGTTGCGTGGCCGTGTAGGGCGGGGCCAGGTCGAGAGTCATTGTGTTTTGATGTACCATGCGCCACTGTCTGAAAATGGCCAGGCCAGATTAAAATGCCTGCGTGAAAGTAATGATGGTTTTGTGATTGCTCAGCGAGATCTGGAAATTCGTGGACCCGGTGAAGTGTTAGGAACTCGTCAGACAGGCTTGCCACAATTTCGAGTCGCTAATTTACTTGAAGATCAGGAATTGTTATTGGTTATGGAGCAGGCTGCCAATAAAATGCTTGAGTTAGCACCGGAAAAAGCAGAGGCATTGGTGATGCGTTGGTTTGCTCACAAACTTGATTTTGGGCATGTTTAATTTGTTGGATTTTGAATGAAGCATTGGACAAACTGGCTTCCAGCTCGCAAGCAATCGTTACCGCATGACTTGCGTGAGTGGCTGACGGATACGGGATCGCTTACCAAGCGGCTGCAATATGTCAGCGAGCAAGCTGTGAATGTCGAATTATTGCACTATGACTGGCATACCGCTTTGCCTGAAGAAAGCCTGTTTCTTCAGCAGCCTTTACGACGTATTCAGTTGGAGCGGGAGGTTTTATTGTGTGATGGTGACAAGCCGGAAATTTATGCCCGAACCATTATTCCTCAATCCACCTATCAAGTCTTGCCGTCGCGGTTCGATAACCTAGGTACGAAACCATTAGGTCAGATGTTATTTGATGAGCCAACATTAAGTCGAAGCGATATTCAGGTGGCGTGTTTAACACCGCAGCATTGGTTATATCAATTAGCAACTGAAGTATTGGATATTGGTCCTGATATGTTATGGGCGAGACGCTCATGTTTTTACTTGAATGGGCACCCAGTACTCGTGTGTGAGATATTTTTGCCATCAGAAAAATGGAGTTATGTGTGAGTAAGGTTCAACAACGTATTATGCCTTATATCCAGTTGATGCGACTGGATAGACCCATTGGTATTTTACTTTTGTTATGGCCAACATTATCAGCTTTATGGATTGCTGCTGAGGGTCTGCCTGATATCACCGTGTTAGTGGTTTTCATTTTGGGTGTGATTTTAATGCGTTCAGCTGGTTGTGCGATTAATGATTTTGCCGATAGGGAGATAGATGGCAGTGTCTGGCGAACACAAAACCGTCCTCTGGCAACTGGAGAGTTAACAGCCAGACAAGCGGTTTATGTGTTTATAGGCATGGCCTTGGTGGCCTTTATTCTGGTGTCCTTGCTGAATAGCTTGACCATCTGGTTGTCGCTGGGTGGTGTGTTTCTGGCCGCGACATACCCTTTTATGAAACGTTATACCTATTTCCCACAGATTTATTTAGGTATGGCATTTGGTTGGGCGATTCCGATGGCGTTTGCCGCACAAACTAATACAGTTCCGGTAATGGCCTGGTTATTGTTTCTGGCTAATATTATCTGGACAACCATGTACGACACCTTTTATGCGATGGCAGACCGGGAAGACGATCTGCTGGCCGGAGTGAAATCGACAGCCGTATTATTTGGTGATGATGACCTGGTTATCCAGGGCATTATGCAAGTCGGCTATATAGTGGTGATGGTGTTAGTCGGTCTGCAATTAGAGATGGGGTTTATTTTTTACCTGGGGCTGTTTCTGGCTAGTGGCTTGTTTGTCTATCAACAAATTTTGGCAAAAGATCGACAACCACAACGCTGTTTACAAGCATTTTTAAATAATAACTGGGTTGGGTTGATTATCTTTGTCAGTCTGGTCATTCATTACAGTATTCTGTCGGTAGGTAAATGAACGCAATATCAGAAATGTCTTCTTCAAGTTTACAGCAGCAAACAGATGCTCTGGCAAGGGCAATGGATGATCTTAATCCTATGTTAAAGAAAATGCGTTTGCTGGCATCCAATGCGGTGAGCGCAGCTGCCCGGGCCGGTTCTGAAGGTGATGCATTTCGTGTGCTGACCCAAGGCATTCAGGAGCTAGGGCTGGAAATCAAACATGAAATTGATCGCTCCAGAGATTTATTACGGGAATTAGCGGATAGCCCGACTGATGCTGAAAAGAAACAACTGTTATTTCAACTCCAGTCAGCATTAGAAGAATTACCCGTTGCGGTAGCGAAAGGGGATTATTTAACCATTTATTGCTCTGTGGAGGCGGCGCATGCAGAGAGTCATGCCACACGCTTTAATTCCGTTGCTCAAATGTTGAAATCATTGATTGCCGATCTGAGAAACGAAATCAGCAAACAGAAAGAATTGATAAGTAATATGTTCGACGACGTTTAATACCTATTATCGTTATTCATGGAGGAAAACGATGCGAATGATATTGGTGTTTATCGCCTTAGTCATACCTGTTCTTTGCCAAGCCACACCGATATACCAATCTCAAAATGCTCAGGGTCAAAGTGTTTTTTCTAATCAGCCGTCTGAAAATGCGACCTTAATATCGAGCAAGTCAACACCATACCGTTACCGTGTCACCCTGAAGCGAGTTATTGACGGTGACACAATCGAGTTACAGTCCGGTCAGGTTGTTCGTTTAGTTGGGATTAATACCCCGGAGGTTCAGAGCCGTTATCGAGATGGTGAAGCCGGTGGTGAACGGGCAAAAAAGTGGTTACAAAAAACATTAAATAAGCACACACTTTTGATTGAATATGATCAGCAACAGCAAGATAAATATGATCGTTTTTTAGCCCATTGTTTTTTGCCTGATGGCCGTTATTTAAATGCGATGCTGATTGAAGAAGGGCTTGCTTCACTCACTTTGATTCCGCCCAACTTGCGTTATAGCGATCAGCTTATTGCTGCACAAAACCAAGCGGAACAAACGAAAAAAGGTATCTGGTCTTTGCCTGACTATCGGGTAAAACGACTATCTGAATTAAAAGCAGGTAAGAACTACCGAGGCTGGCAGCGAATCAAGTTAAAACTTAAATCAATAAAACAAGGTAAAAAGACGCTTTTTCTGGAGGCTGATAACCATTTCAGATTAGCGATTAAAAACAAAGATAGCGTTTATTTTGCTGATTTAAAAAGTTACCTTAATCAAACTGTTGAAGTGCGTGGCTGGATTCACCGACAGGGTAAACAGTTTTATATGAATATCAGGCATCCCTCAGCGATAATAAAGCAATAACAACTAGCGTTTTGGCAAGTACTTCTGCATTTCCAAAAACACAAAAGAAGCCGACCAGGTAATCATCACTAATCCCGTCAGTGATTCCAGCCCGGTTAAAAAGCGTATATATCCGGTCGGTTCGATATCACCAAATCCCAGCGTGGTATAGGTAGTAAAAGAAAAGTAGCTGCAATCCAGTAAGCTGGAATCAATATTTCCCATCAGCGTGCCAAAATCTCCTGAATGGATCATCAGGTAATAACCGATAGCAAATAGCCAAATTTCTACGATATGCGCCAGCATAACCACCATCACCGCCAGTAACACCCGATAACGATGAATGATATGTAAAGCAGGAAGATGTTTAGCTAACTGATACAAGGTTTCGTAATGGATGAGTATGGTGGTGACAAAAATAAAGGTATTAATGACAAACGTTGTGAGTAACATTTAACGTGCCTGTTTGATTTGATTGCGACCCGATAACTTGGCTGCATATACTGCTTGATCTGCTGCTGCAATCAGGGATTTTGTGTCATGAATATGACCATGTTGACCAAGTGTTGCCAAGCCAATGGAGAGAGTCGCGTGGATGGTTTTACCAGATGGAATAATAAAGTCTGTTTTTTCGACGCGATGACGAATCTGCTCAGCTATCAAAGCCGCATCTTCAGCACTGGTATCAGCTAACAATATGACAAATTCTTCGCCGCCATAACGGGCGAGCACATCACTATTACGTAAACGATCATTCAAAAGTTGTGATACTTGTTTAAGCACTGCATCACCCGCTTGATGCCCGTAGTGATCATTAATGCGTTTAAAAAAATCCAAATCAATAAACAAACAGCTTAGGGGGATATTAATACGCTTGGCACGGCTGACTTCTTCACTGATGCGTTGGTCAAAGAAACGACGATTGTTGATACCTGTTAGAGGATCACGCAAACCGACCAACTTAATATGTTCATGTAAGCGAGCATTTTCCAGACAAGCTGACATCACTGCTGCCAGGTGTTCCAGAAACTGCGTGCCAATATTGCTTTCGAATCGTGTTGGATTGCGGCTACCTAAATTCAGGCTGCCGATTAATATGTTATGCCTGATCAATGGCAGTAAAGCGATAGAGCCAAGCTCGGCTTGATCAGGAAATAAAAAAGCATGTTGATGAGGTGAATAACGGATCAGACGTGTTTTACGTAAGGGGCTGAAATACTGATTTAACAGATGCGCTGATTCAGTAAAGATAAGCTTATCCTGCCATGTCGAATTAACCGGTTGGGCTTCGATTAAACGTTGGAATTCATATTCCGGATCATGTAATAGCAGGGTAACATCGGTCAGTTGAAAACGTTCTTTATGCTCTTCCAGCACAATGCTTAAGAGTTCATGAAGGTTATTACTGGCAAGGAGTGCCAGCTCGTATTCCTGAAAATTGGTCTGTTTTCGCTCATTGCTTTTAGCGATGCGAAGTAGTTCGTCCAAACGTGCTTGTAAGGTGGCGATATCTTGCATCCAAACGCCTTATGAGCCTAAGTGTGATTTAGTTAACACTAATAATGGCTTATTGCACGTGCAATTGTCCATACTTCTATTGTTTCTACTCCCACCCGTTTTAATACACGTGCGGCTTCATGTGTTGTTGCCCCCGATGTCATCACGTCATCAATAATTGCCACATGCTGAGGCACAAAAGAGGAACTATACTCAAAAGCCTGTCGCATATTTTTATGACGTTGTTTTGCATTAAGCTGCGTCTGTGTCGCCGTTTTTTTAATACGTTTCAGTAATTCTGGTCGACAAGGAATTTTCAATAATTTAGCGAGTGAGTCTGCAAATAACAGAGATTGGTTATAACCACGTTGTCGCAGCCGGCTTGGATGCAGTGGTATTGGAAGCAAAACGTCCGGTAGCGTAGCCAAGGTATGATACGAAATAAACTCTTGGGCACACATTTCAGCAAGCTGAATTTGCCGGTGATATTTCAGTGCTGACATCATTCTGGGAATGGCTTGTTCATAGCGATACAGGCTCAGACTTATGTCCTGAATGGGCGGCTTTTTCAGACATTGCCCGCAAATTTGCGCATTGGCTAATGGTATAGCACATCGTATACAACACTGTTGGATAACAGGTAATTCAGCGATGCAGCTTTCACATAGCGCCTGATCGTCTGTTGCCAGCCCGCAGAGTAAACACGGAATTGGAAATACTTTCCTGTATAATTGTCGGAATTGTTGTGTCAGTGAGAGCAGATTTGCCATGACATGACCTAATTTAATCCTTTAAATCAGTAAAGAGTCATCATGCCTGAGAATGTAGCAGAAACCCAAGCAACAATCCGCAACGACTGGAGCCAGCAAGAGGTTGAAGCCTTATTTGCCATGCCCTTTAACGACCTGATGTTTAAAGCACAAACTGTTCATCGTGCCAACTTTGATGCCAATGCGGTGCAGATTAGTACCTTATTAAGTATTAAAACCGGTGGTTGTGCCGAAGACTGTGGTTATTGCCCACAAAGTGCACATCACGAATCAGCTGTAAAAGCTGAACCATTGATGCCACTTGATGAAGTGATGAAATCCGCCAATGAAGCTAAAGAAGCCGGTGCGAATCGTTTCTGTATGGGCGCTGCCTGGCGTAGCCTGAAAGACCGTGATCTGGAACGTGTTGCAGAAATGGTCGAAGGTGTGAAGAGCTTAGGTCTGGAAACCTGTGTCACATTAGGCATGCTTGAAGAGCATCAAGCTAAGCGCTTAAAAGATGCTGGCCTTGATTATTACAACCACAACCTGGATACCTCACCTGAATTTTACGGTGAAATTATTACTACCCGTACCTATGAAGATCGTTTGAATACCTTAAGTCATGTTCGTGATGCCGGTATTAATGTATGTAGTGGCGGTATTGTTGGCATGGGCGAAGGTCGTCATGACCGTGCCGGTTTGTTGATCAGCCTGGCTAACCTGCCAACACAACCACAAAGCGTGCCTATCAATCTATTAGTTCAAGTCGAAGGTACACCATTAGATGGTGTGGATAATCTGGATCCTATCGAGTTTGTTCGTACTATTGCTGTTGCCCGTATCATGATGCCAAAATCATTTGTGCGTTTATCAGCTGGTCGTGAGCATATGACCGATGAGTTACAAGCCATGTGTTTCCTCGCTGGTGCTAACTCAATTTTCTATGGTGAAAAACTGTTAACCACTGACAACCCTGATACCAACCATGATCAGCAATTGTTCAAACGTTTAGGTATCACACCTTGGGTTGGTGAAGAAAAAACAGAAGAACGTAGCTGTTCTTCAGCAGCATAACGTCTCAATTTCCGAGTGGCCAAACTCCCTTGGCATAGTGAACTGACCGCCGCTTTAGCTGAACGCAAAGCGGCGGGGCGTTACCGACAAAACCGGCTTCGTGTCGGTGAGCAGGGCGTGCATATTCATCTTGGCAACAAATCCATTCTGTCATTCTGTAGCAATGATTATCTCGGATTAGCTGCCCATCCTGATATTAAACAAGCGTTCAAAGATGCAGTAGATAAAGAAGGTGTCGGTAGTGGCGCCGCACATTTATTAACCGGTCATAGTTATTACCATCAGGCTCTGGAAGAAAAGCTGGCGGATTTTACAGGTCAACAACGCGTACTGCTTTTTTCCACTGGCTATATGGCTAATCTTGGCGTGATTGATGGACTGCTCAATCGCGGTGATGCGGTGATTCAGGACAAATGGAATCATGCTTCTTTACTGGACGGTGGTCGTCTGACTGATGCTGACCAGTTACGTTACCCACACGCTGATATGGGGCTATTACATAAACGCTTACATAATGCCGCCACAGCAAAACATCGGTTGATAGTGAGTGATGGTGTATTCAGTATGGATGGTGATATCGCTCCTTTACCTGAGATTATGGCCTTATCTGAACAGCACCATGCAGCCGTTCTGATTGATGATGCCCATGGCTTTGGTGTGATAGGTGAGGGTGGCAGAGGTACAGTTTCACATTATCAACTTACCGCTGATAAGGCGCCGATTGTGGTGGGAACCTTAGGCAAAGCCATTGGCACTGGCGGTGCTTTTGTCGCTGCCGACGAGCTGGTCATTGAAACCTTAATTCAACAAGCGCGTAGCTATGTGTATACCACGGCACAACCACCGGCCATTGCTGCTGCGACGCTGGTCAGTCTGGATTTGGTTGAAAAAGAACAATGGCGACGTGACCAACTTCAGCAATTAATTCAGCAATTCAGACAAGGCGCTGAACAACTCGGCTTGGAGCTGATGTCTTCAGAAACGCCAATACAACCCGTCATTATCGGTGAAGATAAAAAGGCGCTGGAAATCGGGGCGAAATTAGAAGAACAAGGCATTCTGGTCGGTGTTATCCGTCCACCCACCGTGCCTAAAAATACGGCTAGATTGAGAATTACTTTTTCTGCTGCCCATACAGAACAGGATGTGGATAGACTGCTTAGCGCACTGGAGCAGGCGTATGCACATTAATAGCATAGGTCAGGGATCAGACTTAGTATTGGTTCACGGCTGGAGTATGCATAGCAGTGTTTGGTCACCTTTACTTGAGTTACTCTCCGAGCACTTTCGCTGTCATCTGGTTGATTTACCCGGACATGGTCAAAGTGACTGGCACGAAGGTGATTTTGAATTAAGCATCTTATTAGCCAAGCTAGCAGAGGCTTTACCAGAAAAGGCCATTTGGCTTGGCTGGTCATTAGGTGGGCAGGTGTCATTAGCCATGGCTAAACACTATCCTGATAAAGTCAAAAAACTGATTATGCTGGCTGCCAACCCTTGTTTTGTACAAACAGATGATTGGCCTTGTGCGATGCCTCCAGAAGTTTTTGAAACATTTTCAGCCAGCTTAGCGGAAGATCAACAACAGACCTTGCAACGTTTTATTATGCTGCAAGCAAAAGGCGCGAATCAGCCCCGGCAAGTGATTAAACAATTAAGTGAACAACTGGCTCAACAGCATGAACCTCACCCCCAGGCTTTACAGGCTGGGCTTGAATGTCTTGCTAACTGGGATTTTCGTGATGCGTTAAAAACGGTTGAGTGTCCTGTTCAGCTGATTCTGGCAGAGAATGATCATCTTATTCCAGTTTCATTAGTGGAATATGTACAGAAGTTGCAGCCAAAACTGCGCATTGATGTCATGACAGGATTAGGCCACGCGCCGTTTATTTCGCAGCCTCAGCAATGCCAATTAGTGATAGAACAATTTATCCATGAGTGAATATCGTCCCGATAAAAAAAGAGTGGCTCAGTCATTTTCTGCCGCCGCCGAGCATTATGATGATGTGGCTGTCTTGCAAAGACAAACAGCCGATGAGTTATTAGAGCGCTTGTCATATATCACTATTGAACCGCAGACCATACTGGATTTGGGAGCGGGGACCGGACGTAACTTATCGTTATTACAAAAGCGCTATCCTCATGCTCAATTAGTGGCTGTCGATATTGCGCCGCAAATGTTAAAGCAGGCCGAAAAGCGTTATCGGCATGATCAAGGCATTAAACGCTGGTTACCAAACCAGCCACGTTTACAGGTATTGACAGGCGATGCCGAAGCCATTCCTCTGGCAGATAACAGCGTTGATCTTATCTATGCCAATCTGGCATTACAGTGGTGTGATCCTAAACGTTGTTTCAGTGAAATTTTCCGGGTGCTTAAACCACAGGGACTATTGATGTTTACCAGTCTGGGGCCGGATACCTTGACGGAACTACGTCAGGCTTGGGCTGAAGTAGATAGCTATCCTCATGTGAATTTATTTTACGATATGCATGATGTGGGTGATGCCATGACAGCCAGCGGCTTAGCGGACTGTGTGCTGGATATGGAGCCATATAAACTCAGTTATAACGATGCGATGAGTGTGATGCGGGATCTAAAAATCCTTGGTGCACGTAATGTGAATGAAGGTCGCCGTCGTGGCCTGACCGGCAAGCAACTGATGCAAAAAGTGATTTCCTCGTATGAAACATTTCGCCAAGCTGACGGTTTACCTGCCAGTTATGAAGTCATCTTTGGTCATGCATGGAAATTAGCTCAATCAGGCCAATGCCGAACTGATGACGACAGTGTTTATATTCCGATCAGTGAGATCAAACGATTATGACCAGCACACATTTTTTTATAACAGGCACAGATACTGAAGTAGGGAAGACCTTTATCAGTGTGGGCTTGGTATCTCTACTGCAACAACAAGGCTATAAAACAGTTGGCATGAAACCGATTGCCAGCGGTTGTGAATGGTTAGATGAGCAGTGGAAAAATGAAGATGCACTCGCATTAATCAAACAAAGCCAGACGGATTTAGCTTATTCACTGATCAATCCTTATGCTTTTGAACCAGCTATTGCCCCCCATATTGCGGCGGAGCGAGAAGGAGTAACACTCTCTCTTGCCAAGATTAAACACAGCTATGAATTGATCGCTGAACAGGCAGACGCAGTCATTGTGGAGGGGGCGGGAGGCTGGTATGTACCACTAAACGCAGAAAGCACCATGGCCGATCTTGCTGTTGAACTTCAATTGCCGGTAATTTTGGTAGTGGCAATTAAACTAGGTTGTATTAATCATGCCTTATTGACCGTGGCAGCCATTGAACAACAAGGTCTCAAACTGGCTGGCTGGGTGGCGAATCATGTGGCTGAACAATCAGAATCAACTGAAATGATAGAGACCTTAACGAGCCGTATTGATGCTCCCTGCTTGGGAGTGGTGCCTCATCTTAACAACCATCAGTCAGCGGCCAGTTTCCTGCGACTACCTGAATAAAATCATTATATGACTTCATAAAACCGCCTTTCCAAAATAAGTAATGTCAGGCACTATTTTTCACTGTCAGTTCAAAAAATTGGCCTCATAATTCAAAAGAAATAAATAGAAATTGATTAAAAATCAATTTTTTATATTTTTTTAAAATGAATTATAAGGCCGCCTGTTTAATATTTATTATGAGGCCAGCGGCCTCATAAAACAGACTGTTAAATGCCTAGGTTACCAGTGAGTACAAATAGTAAATCTAAGATAGACTTTAAAAAGGCATTACGAAAAGAAAGGATAATCAGATGAAGTCGAAGGAATTGCGAGAGAAAGAAAAGATACCCACAATATATCTGGATGAGTCAGGAAATACTGGCTCCAATCTTTTGGATGAAAATCAACCTGTGTTTACTCTAGCGAGTTGCATGCTTTCAAACATAGAAGCTCAAAATTTATTAAAGCTTATTGATTCTAAATCACCACATGAAGCTCACTTCAAAAACCTTAGGCGAAGAAAGTCAGGTCAAGACGGTATAATTCGCCTGATGCGTAGTAATTTAATTGAACCTGAGAATGTAAAGGTCAACATTTTTTTGAAAGAGTTCATGATAACTTCAAAAATTGTAGATATTCTCATCGAACATATGATGCACTTGAATGGAGAAGACCTCTATTTAAACGGCAGAAATATTGCTCTATCAAATATGCTTTATTATTGCTTACCTACATTTCATGATTCTGATTTAGTTAAGTCTATGTATAAGGCTTTCGTTGTGATGATTCGAACTCAGGATCAAGAAAGTATCGACAATTTCTATTTGTCAGCAGAAAACGTTAAAGTTTCATCTATTAATGACGAGTATAATAGAAATATTGACCTAATATTGGACACAAAAAAATGTGTCCATGACGCCTTAGAGGGTATAGATAAATCCTCCTTAGACCCATCAATTCCAGCTCTATTTTCACACTGTATTCTATGGGGACATGCATACCCTGAAGGGTTTCATATTATTCATGATGATTCCCATAGTATAGAAAATCAGAGGATGTTATTTGCTCAATTTATGGACTGGACGCAAACAGATATTGAACTGGGTTACGATAGGAGAAAATATCAGCTTCCCTTAAAGGGGAGGTCATTAAAATTTTCTAGTTCCGATCAATTTTTTCAGCTTCAGGTTTCAGATATTGTTGCTAGCTCATTTTCATATTGGGCATCAGGAGTTAGCCGCGGTGAAACTGAGGATTATCTATTTTTAGAGTTAAATAAGCTTAACTTAGATAGGTTTATTGGACACAATAAAATATGGCCCACAATGGACGTCACACCGAAGGACTTAGGTACTGAGCATGATGGTGGAATTAACGCAGCAGACCATACGCCATTTTTCTTGCATAATGCAGTGCCGAATCCCGACGTAGTCGGCACTTAACAAGTCACTGCACACGGAAATTTTACTCGCTTCGCTCCAGACCAATGGGGTCAGACTCGATTGGTGTGATTGATGTAGGGGATAAAGTTATTTAGACTCAAGCTCTCTCATTATTCAAGGATTGAACAATGGCTCGCTTACCTCGTTTTGTTATTCCCGACCATCCTCAACATGTGATTATTCGAGGCAATAATCGAGAGCCTATTTTTCTGGCTGATGAGGATTATCACTTCTATCTTGAAAAGCTAAAGCAAGCGTGCATTAAACATGAATGTTCATTACATGCTTATGTGCTGATGACAAACCATGTGCATTTATTGATAACCCCGCATACTGAAATAGGTTTGAGTAAGCTGATACAGATGGTCGGACGCTATTACGTTCAGTATTTTAACCACAGTTATCATCGTACGGGTACGTTATGGGAAGGACGCTATAAAGCGACATTAGTTGATACAGAACAATACCTTCTGACGTGTTACCGGTATATTGAACTCAACCCTGTACGAGCTCGTGATATGGCAGAACATCCCGCAGATTACCCTTGGTCAAGTTATGGTTATAATGCCTTAGGAAAAGACAATGCGTTATTAACGCCTCATGAAGAATATTTAAAATTAGGTGATACAACTGAGTACCGTCAACAAGCATACCGAGCGTTGTTTGATAATCACCTGAGTGATGAAACAATGGCAGAGATACGTGAAGCAACCAATAAGTCATGGGTGTTAGGTAATCGTTACTTTAAAGACAAGATTGAGCAACAACTGAATCGTCGAGCGAGTCCTGCTGCTAGAGGAGGAGATAGGCGCTCAACGGCTTACCGTCAGTCAAGCAAAACCAATCGAGTCTGACCCCATTGGTTTTCCGTTTTGCCATTGGTTTCCCCCCCCCAACCGCAATGATGCATTGCAGTAGTCCGAGTGGGTAGGCTAGAGTAAACACGAATAGTCAGTTTGTTCCGCCTAGGCTCTTGATAATTAAATGAGGAAATAAGATGAAAACTGCTTTCACGTTTGTTGCCTTTTTATGTTTCACTCATACCACGGTGATGGCGTCGAATGCTGTTATTGATGATATACGTGAAAAAGGAGAGACATGTCGGTCAATGGCTCAAACAGTCGAAGGCCAGAAGCTCGCCCATCTGTGTTTGTCGAGTTGCGCACGCTATGGTGATACGTTAACTCAATATCCTGAATTGTTGAGTGATATTGGGGTGGAAAGATGCCATAGGGATTATGCGAGGGCGCAGCAAGGTTTGACGAAAACGCCACCGCCCGTTAATCGAACACAAAATGCCCCAGCAAAAGCGGAACCTGCTCGCACAACTATGCCGGATGTTGAAGGCCTATGGACGGGAATACTCAGAGGAGAGATGCGAGTGCGGGCTGATGCCCGTACCGACTGGCAACAGATTTGCCGAGGTACAGCGATGGTCATGGCGTTTGCCCATGATTCAACGGATACGATAGAGCAGCAAAAGCAGCGGCGGCTTGATCAAACCGCATTTTTTAAACAGCTTAAACGTAAAGATCAAGTGCGCTTGATTGGCATCACATACGATCCAGCCAGAGCCGGGCAGCAGCTTCATTGCCAAGCTGAGCGGGTTGAGATTATCGGCTCGAATTAAGCTTGCGTATTTTTCGAATAATTGGGGTCAGAGTTAAATTAAGTTTTCAACGTGTTGATACTTAGAGTTAATCAAGTATAACTTTACTCTGACTTCGAACTTAAAAAGCTTTACCCAATCACAATAACTTTTCTAAGTCGAAAACGCATAAGTCTTATGCTTTAAAAGAGTTACGTATTTATTCTAGCGAGCTAGTTTTTTGTAGTAATATTCATAACCATTAACCGTGTTGAAAACAGATTTTCTGGGTAATATCGCATAACCTAACCTATTGACAGGCTAGCTCAATATAAGGGCAAAAGGGTATGTTTATTACTTCAATACAATATATTAGGGCGTTTGCGCCTTATACTAAATGTTAAAGCGTCTGAGTTTTTAAGGGTAAAACATTTAAAATAAAGACTTGTTTAAAACCAAATTCAGTATTTAAAAACAGTAAAAAACAAAACAACCAGGCCTAGTAACTTTAGTATTGGTGTTTATAAAAAAGTGTAATGTTACAGGTTAAAAGTACAACAACCACTTCAAGCATCACGCTTTAACAAGGCACTCAAGCGGACTGCGCTAACGCGCCGCTCGCTTAATTTAATCGTTAGGGGAAAAACTTTTATCAAAGACCAAAGGGGGCAGAGTCAGACTTGATTGGTATGATTGAGATATTTGGGGTCAAGTTAGAATTTATTGAGAATAGCCTTGCCACACCGCGACCCCATATTAGAAAGTAATCTACTTTTACACTGACCCTAAGTACTTAAAAAACAGACTAGTTTTAGTAACTATCGTCTTCAAAGTCATCAAGACTATCGTAGTAGATGATGGCCAGATATTGAATCGGCATTTTGAGTTTGGTTTCCGGTCGGTGAGGTTGTTCTGCGTGGAATGTCAGAGAATCGCCAGGTTCAAGAATAAAACGTTCGTCACCGACGGTATATTCCAGTTTCCCTTCCAGCATATAAATGAATTCAGTGCCGGCGTGTTCAAACGGATCAAACACTTCACTTTCTTCATTTAAGGTAATCAAAAACGGTTCAAACAGTTTTTTCGGGCCGGTGTCATAGGCTAATAATTGATAGGTATGACCACTCTTGGTACCACGGCGAACCACTTCCATTCCTTCGCCATTTTTCACATATTGAGCACCGCCCATTGGCGTGTCGTAATCGTGAAATAACCGTGAGAGCTTTACACCAAGAGCATTGGCAAGGTGTTCCAGTTTTTCCAGGCTGGGTGAGGTCAGTCCATTCTCAATCTTACTCAACATACCGCGACTGACATTGGCTCGCATAGCGACATCAGCAATGGTTAATCCATTTTCAGTACGAATATGACGTAGCGTGTTTCCCAGGTGTTTATCTAACGATTGATGTGTCGCAGTATCAGTTGTCACGATCGTTTGCTGTTTGCTCACGGCAAGAATACTCCATCTTCTTCAAAGCTTTTTCCTGATTATACCTGAGGTTTTTTTATTTATCCGGACTAAATGTTTCCTATTGTGAAAAAAAGTTTACAAGACTATTGACATGTTTTTTTCAGCATGAGTAAATAGAACCATGTTTCATGACGTGAAATATTGTTTACCTAGTTAGTGGTAGATTCGCATACTACTTTAGTAGTAGTTGAGCATTATGAGTGGAGGTTAAGAATGCCATTAGGGCTATTAAAATATGGTCTGAGTAGTGAACACCCGGCACCACGTTTTTTTAGGGACTGTACTGAACCTAAGAAATCGTACGATGCCGTGATTATCGGTGGCGGCGGACATGGTTTGGCTGCAGCGTATTACTTAGCTAAAGACTATGGCATTACCAATGTAGCCGTATTAGAAAAAGGCTATATCGGTGGCGGCAACACTGGTCGTAATACCACCATCGTACGTTCTAATTACCTGACACCAGAAGGGGTTAACTTTTATGACGCCAGCGTCAAAATATATGAAGACCTCTCTGAAGAATTAGACCTGAACCTGTTTTATTCAACACGTGGCCACTTTACTCTGGCTCACACCGAATCAGCGATGCGTACTATGCGCTGGCGTGCTGAAGTGAATAAACATGTTGGGGTTGAGAGTTATGTCGTCGGTCCTGAGGAGATATCCAAAGCTTGTCCGCAATTGGATATCTCCTGCAGTGGCCAAGCGCCTATCCTGGGTGCCTTATACCATGCACCAGGTTCAGTGGCTCGCCATGATGCCGTGGCATGGGGTTATGCTAAAGAAGCTGACCGCATGGGTGTTGAAATTTTCCAAATGACTGAAGTCACCGGCATTGACACCAAGGGGGGAAAAGTTGTTGGTGTGAATACGTCTAAAGGCTATATCAGCACAAACCGTGTTCTTTCAGCTGTGGCAGGTTTTACACCACGTATCACTGAAATGGTGGACTTACAAACGCCGATTGTGATTCATCCTTTACAAGCCTGTGTATCCGAACCAATGAAACCTTGGCTCGATACGATTCTGGTTTCAGGCAGCTTGCATGTGTATGTAAGCCAGTCGTCTCGCGGTGAACTGGTCATGGGATCGTCATTAGATCCTTATGAGTTCCATTCAACACGTTCATCACTGGATTTCGTGGAAGGACTCACCACACATATCACTGATATGTTCCCATTTTTATCGAATGTCAAAGTGGTGCGTCAATGGGGTGGTATGGCTGACATTACACCTGACTTTGCACCGATTATGGGTAAAACACCATTAGAAGGGTTTTATCTGGATGCCGGATGGGGAACATGGGGATTTAAAGCCACACCTATCAGTGGCAAAACCATGGCCGAGACAATAGCCAAAGATATGGCTCCTGATCTTATTAAATCATTCCGTTTATCACGTTTTGAAGACTATGAGCTGACCGGTGAAAAAGGCGCAGCTTCAGTTGGTCACTAAGTTAAGAGTAAGGCTATGAAACTTCTTGAATGTCCTATTAATGGTATCAGGCCGATAAGTGAATTCACTTACGGCGGAGAATATCGAAATATGCCCAACCCTGACACATGTTCAGATTCTGAGTGGGCAGCCTATGTGCACTATCGTAATGGTGCACCTGGTTTGAAAAAAGAATGGTGGTATCACACCCCCAGCGGTACCTGGTTTATCGCTGAACGTAACACGATGACTGATAAGGTCAACCGTACTTATCTTCTGGGTCAGGAGGAAGCTAAATGACCAGCCGTATTGCTAAGAAACGAGGTGAGTGGATCAACCGTGACAAGCCACTGACTTTTCAATATGAAGGTCAGACTGTGCAAGGTTACGAAGGCGATACCATTTCCAGTGCGCTGTGGGCGGCTGGTATTAATGTGCTGGGTCGTAGCTTTAAATATCACCGTGCGCGTGGTGTATTGAGCTTTGCCAATCATGATGTTAACGCCATGATGACCGACGGTGTCGATACTAATATCCGTGCTGATGTCTGGCCTGTTGCTGACGGTATGGATATCAAAGCCGTCAACACTATTGGTGGTGTATTAAAAGATAAAAACAAATATATCGATTATTTATCACCTTTCCTGCCAGTCGGTTTTTATTACAAAACGTTTTATAAACCAAAAAGCCTGTTTCCATTCTGGGAAGACAAAATCCGTAAGGCTGCTGGTTTGGGTGAAGTTAACTTTAACTACCCACGCATTATTAAACCGAAAAAATTTGCACACTGTGATGTGTTAATCATCGGTGCTGGTCTGTCTGGTTTATCAGCAGCGGTCAAAGCAGCTGAGCAAGGTCTGGATGTTATCGTTGTTGACGAAAACAAGCAGGCAGGTGGCAGCCTGACTTATGACTATGCCGGTGAGCAAACGACAGCCGATACGCTGACAAGCCTGTTAGGTAAAGTGGAGTCAAACCCGAATATTCGTTTAATTACCGATGCTTATGCCGGCGGTTTTTATGGCGATAAATTGGTGCCATTAGTTGGTAAAGACGGCATCACTAAAGTCTGGGCGAAATCGGTAATCGTGGCTTCTGGAGCGTTTGAGCAACCACCTGTCTTCCGTTACAACGATTTACCCGGCGTGATGCTGGGATCGGCAGCACAACGTTTGATTCACCGTTATGCCGTTAAACCATTTAATAAAGGTGTGGTGGTTACTGCCAATGACTATGGTTATCGCACAGCACTGGACTTAGCGTCTGTTGGCGTAGATGTCGTTGCGGTTATTGATATGCGTAGAAACGGCGCGCCACGAGATCTTTCTCAGAAAGTGAGAGATAAAGGTATTGCTGTTCATATCTCCAGCTGTATTTATGAAGTGATCCCGACGTCTGATAAGTTGGGTGTCAAAGCCGTGTCTGTCTGCCCTTATGATGACATTAGTGCTGGCGCGGATAGTGGCCATACCGTACGTTTGTCTTGTGATGGTGTGGCGATGAGTGCTGGCTGGGCGCCAGCCGCTGCCTTGCTGTATCAAGCAGGCACAAAAATGCGTTATGACTATAGCGTAGAACAATTTGTACCTGATGAGTTGCCTGAAGGTGTCTTTGCCGCAGGTAAGGTCAATGGTGTGTTTGACTCTAAAGCGCGTCAACTGGATGGTCAGCGTGCAGCAGCAGAAGCAGCTGCGTTTCTTGGTAAAACTGTTGATGTGGTTACTGTGCCTAAAGTGGAAATGGCACCACCTAGCCATCCGTATCCGATTGTCGAACATCCGAAAGGCAAAAACTTTGTCGATTTTGACGAAGATATCCAGGTCAAAGATTTCATCAATGCTGCCAAAGAAGGTTTTGACAATATTGAGCTGATGAAACGTTTCACCACAGTGGGTATGGGCCCAAGTCAGGGTAAACATTCTAATATGAATGCGATCCGCATTCTGGCACGAGTACGTCAGTTGCCGGTTGAAAAAATTGGTACTACCACTGCACGACCATTTTTCCACCCAACACCGATTGGTCATCTGGGCGGACGTGGTTTCCATCCTCATCGTTACACAGCCATGCATGAATGGCATGTCGATAATGGTGGCGTGATGATGGATGCTGGTATGTGGATGCGTCCTGCTTATTACCAATATCGCGGACGCACGATGTCAGCAATGGAAGCCGTACAGGAAGAAGCCTTAGCGGTCAGACAGCAAGCAGGCATGATTGATGGCAGTACCTTAGGCAAAATTGAAGTCTTTGGTGCCGATGCGACTGAATTTCTGGAACGCTTTTATACCGGTAAGTTCAGCAAACAAAAAATTGGCGAAAGCCGTATTGCTCTGCTGTTGGATGAAGCGGGTGTGATGGTGGATGACGGACTGGCTGTTCGCGTTGATGATGAAAAGTTTTATGTATCAACTAACTCATCTAATGCTGCGACGGTTTACCGTGAAATGCAGCGTAATGTGCAGCTATGGGGCTTACAAGTCACGCTAGTGAATTTGACTGGTGCGATGGCAGCAATGACCCTGGCCGGACCAAAATCACGTGAGATTTTAAGTACGCTAACAAAAGCGGATATCAGTGAAGCGTCGTTACCGGATGGAAATATGATCCAAGCCGAGATTGCTGGGGTAGATGCCAAAGTGATGCGAGTCAGTTTTGTAAGTGACCTGGCTTTTGAAATTCACGTGCCATACAAAGCGGGACTGCATGTTTGGAAACAAATCATGGCGGCAGGGGAATCTCATGGCATTCGCCCATTTGGTACTGATGTCCAACGTCTGCTGCGTCTGGAAATGGGACATCACTTGATTAGTCACGATACTGATGGTCTGACCAATCCATATGAAGCACATTCTGAAGCTTTATTGAAGATGGATAAGCCATTCTTTATCGGTCAACGCAGCCTCAAGATCATCGCGAAGAAAACACTGAACAAAAAGCTAGTGAACTTTGTTCTGGAAAAAGACTTTACGGGTGACATGCCGAATGAATGCAATCTGGTGATTGAAGACGGCAATATCAAAGGTCGTGTGACCAGTATTGCTTACAGTAAATACCTCAACAGAGTCATTGGTTTTGCGTTTGTTGCACCAGAACAGGGCAGTACGGGATCAACGTTTTCTATTCGTACCGATAGCGGTGCAATGGTGAAAGCGACCGTCGTCAAAGCCCCTTTCTTTCACCTACTTGATAATGACGGAGAATAAGCATGCAAAACGGCATTTTTAAAAGCCCGATCGCTTTTGCTCAAGCCCCTTTGAAGCCAATTAATGGGATCGTCAATGGTATGGAAACTGCAATTACGATGGCGGACAAGGCGATTGAGGCATCACGTTATGAGTTATTGAGTATTTGTGATGTAAGTGCATTAAATCGGTTTGGTGTGAAAGGACCAAACGCAGCAGAGTGGTTAGCTGCTGCCAGCCTGACACTGCCTGAAGAAAAAAACAGTTGGACATTACAAGGTAAACGCGAGCTGGTTTTACGCCTGGGTAGCAGTGAGTATCTGATTGAAGAGCCACTGAATTCACAGATGGTCGCTCAGTTAAATGCCTTGCCTGTAAATCAATCAGGTGTGCATAAGGTTATACGCAATGATGCGTCGTTTATTGTCAGTGGCAAGCTGGCAACAACGTTATTTTCTGAAGTCTGTGCTATCGACCTGTCAGGAGATGCACTTGAAGAGAATCGTCTTGTCATGACTGTCATCGCCGGTGTATCGGTAACGTTGCTGAGACAGATGCTGAATGGCCAATCTGTTTATCGCATTTGGTGTGATGGTACGTTTGGACCCTATTTGTGGAAAACACTATTGGGCATCACCGAAGAACATGGTGGCGGTGCTATTGGGTTCAGTTTTTATTACGAGATCAATTAATACGACCAAGTGTTGATCATTCAAACAGAGGAAATGTTATGAAGTATGAATTCGACCCTAAGGCTTCGCCAGCAGAACAGTTAGCTCACGCGCAGAAGTTTTTAGCTGAAAACAATGTGAAATATGTTTTAGCACAGTTTGTTGATATCCACGGTGTGGCAAAGGTCAAATCTGTACCCGCCGATCACCTGGAAGATATTGTAAAAACCGGTGCAGGTTTTGCTGGTGGGGCTATTTGGGGGATGGGTATTAAACCTAATGGACCAGATTACATGGCAATGGGCGACTTAAGCACATTGAGTTTATTGCCATGGCAACCTGGTTATGCCCGTCTGATTTGTGATGGTCATGTCAATGGTAAACCATACAGCCACGACAGTCGTGTTGTACTGAAAAAACAAATTTCTCGACTGACTGAAAAAGGCTGGATTTTATACACCGGTTTAGAACCTGAATTTTCTTTATTGAAAAAAGACGAGTTCGGTCATCTGCATCCTTTTGACCCAACGGATACGTTGCAAAAACCCTGTTATGACTATAAAGGCATCACACGTCAAAGCGCTTTCCTGGAAAAACTGACTGAGTCATTGATTGATGTCGGTCTGGATATTTACCAAATTGATCATGAAGATGCGAATGGTCAGTTTGAAATTAACTACACCTATGCTGATGCGCTGAAAAGTGCGGATGATTATGTCATGTTTAAAATGGCGGCCAGTGAAATTGCTAATGAAATGGGCATGGTGTGTTCATTTATGTCAAAGCCTTTTAGCAATCGCCCTGGTAATGGCATGCACATGCATATGTCGATTGGTGATGGTGAGAAAAGTTTATTCCATGATGACAGTGATGAAACCGGTCATGGTTTATCCAAACTGGCGTACCACTTTATGGCAGGCATTTTGGCTCACGCTCCTGCGTTATCAGCCATTGCCGCACCGACTGTTAATTCATATAAACGTCTAGTAGTCGGACGCTCATTATCTGGCTCTACTTGGGCTCCTGCCTATATCTCATACGGTAATAATAATCGTTCGACTATGGTGCGTATCCCTTATGGTCGGATTGAATTACGCCTGCCGGATGGTACCTGTAATCCCTATCTGACTGCGGCAGCAGCGATTGCTGCGGGTATGGATGGTGTTGAGCGTCAACTGGAAGCTGGTCCAGGTTATGACATCAATTTATATGACTTAAGCCCTGATGAGCTGGAAGAAAAAGGCATTGGTATCTTGCCACAAAATCTTCATGAAGCTTTGCTTGCGTTAGAAAAAGATGACGTGATTAAAGGGGCATTAGGCGATGAGTTTGTTAAAGAGTTCTTAGAACTCAAACACATGGAATGGGTGGAATACATGCGTCATGTATCGGATTGGGAAATCAATCGTTACGTTGAATTTTATTAAAAGAGTCCCTCCCTAGGGAATGATGTTAGGAGAATAGTTATGTGTGGAATCGTTGGCCTGTATTTGAAAAACGATAAATACCAAGACCGTCTGGGTGAACTGTTTGCACCGATGTTAATTGCGATGACAGAACGTGGCCCCGACAGTGCTGGTTTTGCTGTCTATGGTGATGAAGTCGATCAAGGCGTGAAGTTAACGCTTCGCAACGAAGATGAGAACTACGATTGGGCTGCATTGGCAAAAGACATTGAAGCCAAACTGAACACAAAAGTCGACTGGTTCCAAAACAGTAAAGTGGCGGTATTCAAAGTCGATATCGATGCTGAAACCGTTGAAAACTATCTGATGGAAAATCATCAGGACGTGTTGATCATGAGTTCAGGTAAATCTATCGAAATCCTGAAAGAAGTGGGTTTACCGGAGCGTATCGTTAATCTGTTCCATCTGGAAAACATGAAAGGTAGCCACATCATCGGTCACACACGTATGGCGACTGAGTCTGCTGTGACAATGGCGGGTAGCCATCCTTTCTCAACAGGCATGGATCTGTGTCTGGTACATAACGGTTCTCTGTCTAACCACAATCGTCTGCGTCAGGAACTGAAACGTGAAGGTATTGATTTTGAAACTGAAAACGATTCTGAAGTCGCCGCCGGTTATCTGACATACCGCTTACAACAGGGCGATAGCCTGAATGAGGCACTAGAGCATGCACTAGACGATCTGGATGGTTTCTTTACTTTCACTATCGGTACTAAAGATGGCTTTGCTGTCGTGCGTGACCCCATCGCCTGTAAACCTGCGGTGATTGCAGAAACAGATGATTACGTGGCCATGGCCTCTGAGTATCAGGCTTTAACAACATTACCTGGCATTGAAAATGCCAAAGTTTGGGAACCAGAGCCTTCAAAAGTCTATGTTTGGGAACGTACCACGCACTAAGCAATGGTGTATGAGGAGAATATAAATGAGTACTAAATCTGTAGCAGAATCAGTGACCACATCCGGCGGCAAGCAAACGGTGGATTTGGCACAACAAACAGTTCGTGAATTGAATCAAGCTTTGCATGATCAAAACAATGAACTGACCATTGCTGAATGGGAAGTATTAAATCCAAAAGGGGAGCATAACCTGGCTGTCGGTCTTGATCAGAAGCTCAAAATCGATATCTACGGTCCGGTCGGTTACTACTGTGCGGGTATGAACAAAGAAGCCGACATCACCGTTCACGGTCATGCTGGTCAAGGCATTGCTGAAAACATGATGTCTGGTAGTGTCCGTGTCAAAGGTAACGCTTCATCAGCAGCCGGTGCGACAGCCCATGGTGGTTTGTTAGTGATTGAAGGCGATGCCGGTTCACGTTGCGGTATCTCGATGAAAGGTATTGATATTGTGGTGAAAGGCAATGTCGGTCATATGAGCTGCTTTATGGGCCAAGCTGGTTCACTCGTGGTGTGTGGTGATGCCGGTGATGCGCTGGGTGACTCACTCTACGAAGTGCATATCTATGTAAAAGGCGCAGTGAAATCACTGGGCGCTGACTGCATCGAAAAAGAAATGCGTCAGGAACACTTGGATGAACTGTCGGCTTTATTAGAAAAAGCCGGTGTGGATGAAGATCCAAAAGCCTTCAAACGTTATGGTTCAGCTCGTCAGTTGTACAACTTCAAAGTTGATAACGCGAGTGCTTATTAATTGCTGATATTGCGAGGAAATAGAAATGACTGAAAAGAAAAAATACATGACCGTACCGCGCGAGTCAGCGACGTTTGATAAATCGACGATGGCTGAAATCCGCCGTGCTGCTGATACGGGTATTTATGATATCCGCGGTGCCGGAGCCAAACGCAAACTGCCCCATTTCGACGATCTGCTGTTCCTAGGGGCGAGTATGTCGCGTTACCCATTAGAAGGCTATCGTGAAAAATGTAATACCTCGGTGACCTTAGGTACCCGTTTTGCCAAAAAACCGATCACTATTGATACGCCTGTCACGATTGCCGGTATGAGTTTTGGCGCGTTGTCTGCCTATGCTAAAGAAGCGTTAGGACGTGGTGCATCAGCAGTGGGTACATCTACCACCACTGGTGACGGTGGTATGACTCCGGAAGAGCGTGGTCAGTCAAGTAAACTGGTTTACCAATACCTGCCATCACGTTATGGCATGAACCCAGACGACTTACGAAAAGCGGATGCGATCGAAGTGGTATTGGGGCAAGGTGCAAAACCAGGTGGTGGCGGTATGTTACTGGGTCAGAAAATTACTGAACGTGTTGCCAAAATGCGTACATTGCCAATGGGCGTAGACCAACGTTCAGCGTGTCGTCATCCTGACTGGACGGGGCCTGACGATCTGGAAATCAAGATCAAAGAGCTGCGTGAAATCACTGATTGGCAAGTGCCTATTTACATCAAAGTCGGTGCAACCCGTACTTACTATGATGTGAAACTTGCGGTGAAAGCCGGTGCTGATGTCATCGTCGTTGACGGTATGCAAGGTGGTACAGCGGCAACGCAAGATGTGTTTATCGAACACGTTGGTATTCCAACGATGGCAGCGATTCCTCAAGCGGTTCAAGCGCTACAGGAAATGGGCATGCACCGTAAGGTTCAGCTGATTGTATCTGGTGGTATCCGTAACGGTGCCGACGTCGCGAAATGTATGGCGCTGGGTGCTGATGCGGTAGCTATCGGCACGGCTGCACTAGTGGCTCTGGGTGATAATGATCCTAAATGGGAAGAAGAGTACCAAAAACTGGGTTCTACAGCCGGTGCCTACGATGACTGGCATGAAGGTCGTGACCCAGCCGGTATTTCTACTCAGGATCCAGAGCTGATGAAACGCTTTGATCCGGTTGAAGGTGGTCGTCGTCTGGCGAACTACCTGCGTGTGCTGACGCTGGAAGCACAAACATTAGCCCGTGCTTGCGGTAAGAACGATCTACGTCATCTGGAACCAGAAGACTTAGTGGCATTAACAGTGGAATCAGCAGCAATGGCGCGTGTGCCATTAGCCGGTACAAGCTGGATTCCAGGTACACACACATTCTAAACCCATGTTGTTGTGCCAGTGATAGTTAAAAACCGGTGTTACAAAGACAATGTGGCTTATTGCGATCTTTACCCCGTCAAACTAAGTCACCTTATCTGCGTAACATCGGTTTTTTTCTTTTTTTTCGATAATCAGGAGGACAGTGTGTAAATCATTTTTTAATTATTAGAAGAGAGAAATATAACCATGAATAATAAAATAAAAAAACGTATTCAGAACATGTATCTACGAGACTGCATCATGGCTTGGGCAGATGTGCTACTTATCTGGCTGGCTGTCGGTTTCGTCCTCATTAGTGTCTTAAGCATTCTGGAAGATCCGGTTATACGACTGGTGATGATTATTTCCAGTGTCTTGCTCGTCCTTTTCAATACGGCTTCTGTTGGTGCAATGACTAAACACTACGCAGAAGATAAAGACTATATCTACGGATTGGACATCAAACATCTCGATGAAAACAGAGCAGCAAAGCGTTAATTGCCGAGTGATTGTAATGAGGAAATCTTATGTCTACTTATATACCAAAGGTCCAGTCTAAAAAGGGGCAGTTGTTTGATAGTCTCTTTATTCTGGTACTTGTTTATGTCAGTTTGTATATTCCCTTGTTTCTTGAATCTGATTCTAAATCAGCAAGCGACACCACCTCATCTCAGGTTATCTCCTGGGAATCTCTAAACGTCTCACCTGTTGAGCAGGAACAATGGCAGAAGCTGGGGTTTGATGAAACAGCCGCGGCTGAAATCATTAACGATAAGTTTGATTACACCATTGATCCGGTGATGCTTGGCATTACGGCTTTAGTCATTATTGGCTATTTCATCTTTATGCTGCGTGTCTCCGAGTCTCAATATCGTGAAGTGATTGCTGAAAAATTTGGTGATAAGACTTCGCGATCAGAACAGGAGGAGCAGCGATGAACTATTGGGAAATATTAAGTTACGCCGCCTGGATTATCTCAGCCATGTTATTGCTGTGGATTCTGGTCGATGCGTTCAGTGTGTCTCGTCAGTTTGATGAATCTTTACTGATGAGTTCTCGTGAGGGGGCAGATGAGCTGATGGCCGAACTCGAGAAAGAGGAGGGGCAGTCATGAGTCAGGAAGCTTCTTCTCAATCACAACGGATTTCAATGCTTAAAGTGTTGAACCCGTTTCATATCTGGGCGTTGGGTGTGGGTATTGTTCTGGTCGGTGAATTTATGGGCTGGAACTTTTCTGTTGCCAAAGGCGGTGCCTATGGTGCTTTGATTGCCTGTTGGGTGATTGGTTTACTCTATAGCTGTGTGGCGATGATCGATTCGGAAGTCACATCGACAGTAGCTGCAGCCGGTGGTCAATACACACAGGCAAAACATATTATCGGCCCGTTAATGGCCTTTAATGTGGGCTTGTATCTAGTGATGGCGTATACCATGCTGGAAGCGGCTGATGCTTTGATTGTTGGTGACTTGATGGCCGCTGTGGCATCGGCTACCGGCTTTCATGATCTGAGTCCGCAACCGTTTGTGGTACTCACCATATCGTTTCTGGCCTGGCTGAATTACCGGGGCGTGTTTATGACGCTGACGGTGAATTTTGTTATTACCTTGTTTGCCTTCTTAGCGATTTTGGCCTTATTCATTGGGGCTGATCCGCTTAACCCAGGACATATTCTGAAACACAGTGATTTGTTGACAGAATTACCGTATGGCTGGATTGGGGTGGTTGCCGCCTTGCAGTTTGGTATGTGGTATTACCTGGGTATCGAGGGCACTTGTCAGGCAGCGGAAGAGGTGAGAAGTGCGGGTCGAGCGATTCCACTGGGCACGATTGGTGGCATTTTAACCTTATTAGTGGCAGCGACACTGACCTGGTATATCTCGACGGGGCTGATGCCATGGCAATATTTAGGTCAGGCGACCACGCCGTTATATGACGCGGCTTCAATTATTGGCAATCCAGTATTACAGGTCGTGTTGTTTATCGGCACCATGTTTGCGGCCATTGCTTCGGCTAATGGCTGTATTAATGATGCGGCGCGTGCCTGGTTTTCCATGGGACGGGATCGATATATGCCGACCTGGTTTGGAGCGATTCATCCACGCTACCGTACGCCCTTCAGATCGATTATTTTCCTGATTCCCATTGCTGTGTCATTTGCATTCACAGGTTTATTGGATCAGGTCATTACCTTCTCGATTCTGTCCGGTCTATTGGGTTACACCTTCATGTCTATCAATATGGTCAAGTTCAGAAAAATGTGGCCATTGGATGTGATTAAGCGTGGCTATATCCATCCTTTCCATCCTATTCCGGCTTATACCTTGCTGGGGTTATGTTCGCTGGTCTATTTCGCGACCTTTCTTGGTTACGGTGCGTCGTTACTGTCGATTATGGCGTTTTATATCGTGGCCTCGATCTGGTTTGTGAAACGACGTTATCAGTTCGTGAAGCGGGGTGATCAGTTCACCATGCCATGGCCACGGCCCAAAGGTTATTAGGAGGAAGGAGCATGAAACATATTTTATGTGCAACAGATGGATCACATAGTGCGATGAAGGCCGTGGATTTCGCTGTAGATCTGGCGAAATCAGTTAATGCCAGGCTGACATTTATCCATGTCCTTAGACCAACCAATGAAGATATTTCACATAGTTACTTTTGGGATTCGAGCATTCTGGATGCTGCCGATGCTCAAATCCAGCAGGAATTACGTGAAGCCATGGTTAAGGCTACATCACAGGGAGTCGAGGAGGTGTTTTGTACAACCGCATCCGGCCATGATATTGCCAAAGCCATTATTGATTATGCTGTGAAACATGAGCATGACCATGTGGTGACCGGTTCAGTTGGACGAAGTGGCATTGCAAAAGTGTTATTAGGATCGATAGCGCAACATATTGTGCAACAAGCACATTGCCCAGTCACCATCGTCAGGTAAGCCTTAGTCCCGCAGTAATGTCATGGCTGCGGGGCTCTTTTTCTATGGGAAAAGAGGAATATTAAATGAATGCAGATGCAATCTATGTACTTATCCTGGCGCTGTTTAGCAGTAGCTGTTTGTTTGCTATGTATCGACATCATCATCGTCAGGTGCTGATTTCAAGACAGCAACTGTTTGATGATTGCCATACCTTAATTGAGTTGACGTCATCGGTAACAGATGAACAGGGCTACACATCGATATATGCCGACTGGAATGACACAAGGGTAAAACTGTCTGTGGAGGTCGATAACCTGACAGCAAGAAAATTACCGGTGATGTGGATGCATATCACTTTATTCCGAACGCATAAAGACTGCAGTGGGACGACCCTCGATATTTTAGCCAGACCACAGAATACTGAGAGTTTCAGTCCGTCATGGCAGTGGGTAAAACCCGTTATGCCTTTGGCAGGCTGGCCGCAACATGCTCGTTATATGACAAAAACCCAGCCACCATTATTAACGAGCATCGATAAAGATGTGAAAGACCTGTTTGCTGATGTCCGCTGCAAAGAGCTGTTGATTACTCCAGGTGCGATTCGACTCACGTACTTAGCCAAACAATCAGACCGAGGTCATTATTTATTACTGCGAGCGATTAATTTTGATAATAAACCTATTGAGTCAAGCTTGATAATGGGGTTGTTACACAAGTTAGATGCATTGGCAGGCCATATGCCTGAGGTACAAAATGAAGCAGCCTAGCGCCCTATTGCAGGGACCTGTGCATCCCTATCTTGTTCTGTTAATTGCCATGATGTTGCCGGGTGTGGGTCAGGTAGTGAATCACAACCCCATGCGGGGCTTAACCATGTTGTTTTTTATGCTGGTGTTAGGTGTCGTGACCTATCAAATGGCCGCACCGGGGATATCGGTGATAGGCCAGTTTGCTGGTGGGATTTTTATTTATGCATTGTCAGTGATGGATGCCTATATGTGGGCCAGAATTCGTTGGGAGCAAGCCAATTTCTCTCAATAGGTAAGGGTATAACCCCAAGGTAGTAATCCTTCTTTGGAATTTTATTACCCCCTTGAACTGAGTAATACTGTGCTTGAAGTTGGTTTAGATGAAACCGTTTCTTCATGGTTATCCTCGGACTCTTTGTAATTTGAGAGGCCTTTGGGTGAATGGCTGAAAAGACTCAGCCATTCACACCGTTTTTTTCAGTTGATTCAACCGATGTGTGAATCAAAAAAACTAAGGATACATAATGAATCTGCCTTTAACACATCGACTTGAAGATGTTCAGAATACGCCGGATAAACGCCAACTCATCATTGATAAAGTGGGTATAAAATCACTGCGTTACCCAGTTTTATTTCAATCAACTACCGAAACACCCATACGTGTTGTGGCTGAATTTAATATGTATGTGCATTTGGCGGCTGATGTGAAAGGCACGCATATGTCACGTTTCATTGAGCTTCTGGAACGTCCTGATGCGATATTCAGCCTGAGCAGAATGCCTACATTTATGGCCGATATGCTGGAATTATTAGGTGCAAAACAAGGTCACGTCAGCTTACGTTTCCCCTATTTCATTAGTAAGGCAGCGCCGGTTTCCGGGGTGAAAAGTGTGATGGGTTACGACATCACGCTGACGGCAGATTACACTGAACAACTGGAACTGACCGTGAAAGCAGAAATCCCCGTGACCAGTCTTTGCCCATGTTCTAAGAAAATTTCAGATTATGGGGCCCACAATCAACGCTCTTTGGTGACCGTCGAGGCCCGCATCAATGAAAACATGACATTGGATGCCTTAATTCAGCTTATTGAACAGCAAGCGTCCAGTCAGCTTTATGGTTTATTGAAACGACCCGATGAAAAGTATGTGACGGAATTTGCTTATGATAATCCCAAATTTGTCGAGGATTTAGTCAGAGATATCGCTGTCGCATTATCACAGCAGGAAACCGTGTCAGGTTTCCGTGTGGAATGTGAGAACTTTGAATCTATCCACAATCATTCTGCCTACGCCGTTATTGATCAGTTATAAGGAGCGATATCCTCATGCCACAATCAACATTGAAGTCTTATTCTCAGCCAGCGAAACTCGCCAGTACAGAGGCGATTATCGAGGATATTCGACAGGGCAAAATGGTTGTATTAATGGATGATGAAAACCGTGAAAATGAGGGTGACCTGATTATGGCAGCCAGTCATGTCACTGCTGAAGCGGTGAACTTCATGGCGATGCATGCACGCGGCCTGATTTGCCTGACACTCACTGAGCAACGCTGCGAACAATTAAACTTACCCTTGATGGTGAAGCAAAACAAAGCGGGTTTCGAAACCAATTTTACATTGTCGATTGAAGCAGCTGAAGGCGTCACAACGGGCATTTCCACACAAGATCGTGCTGTGACTATCCAAGCAGCCGTAGCAGTGAATGCCACACCTGAAGATATTGTCAGCCCTGGACATATTTTCCCGGTAATGGCTCGGGCGGGTGGGGTGTTGACTCGTACAGGACACACAGAAGCCGGCTGTGATTTAGCGGCATTAGCAGGACAAGAGCCTGCGGCTGTTATCTGTGAAATCATGAATGAAGATGGCACGATGGCTCGACTGCCCGATCTACTCGAATTTGCCAAACAGCATGACTTAAAAGTGGGCACCATTGCCGATCTTATCGCTTATCGTCACCAGCATGAACAAAATGTGGTTCGCTTAAATGAACGTGATATGCAAACCATGCTGGGTTCATTCCGTCGCCACGATTATTTAGATAAAACCACCGGTATGAAACATCTGGCATTGGTCTACGGTACTCCTGTCGCTGGTGAAGAAACATTAGTCAGAGTGCATGCACCGTTTAATAGTATGGACTTGCTGGATTATGACCGACACGGACATACCTGGAGCGTGGCGGAAGCGATGCAGCATATTCAGCAACAAGGATCGGGCGTACTGGTCCTACTTCATGGTGATGAAGATGAATGGGAAAGACTGATTCAGTCTGATCGAAATTATGCTGAAGAGTATGTGCTTAAACACTATGGCATTGGTGCTCAGATTTTAAGAGATTTAGGCGTCACTGAAATGCGGCTGATGACCTGGCCGAGAAAGTTGCCATCAATGAGTGGCTTTGGCTTGAGTGTCACAGACTATGTGTTACCAGATGACTTAGCAGAAAAACTTGCTGCATCAGACGTTGTATAAAAAATGTTGTTGGCTGGTTAGGTCTCAATTAATGATTAATAAAAAGGGCTAATATGGCTTGGTTAGCATTAGTAGTAGCGGGATTACTGGAAGTTGTCTGGGCGGCGGGATTGAAATACTCAGAAGGTCTGACCAAGTTAGGCCCCAGTCTGCTTGCACTGGTTACCGTTGCCTTGAGTTTGTGGTTGTTGGGTGTGGCCATGAAAACATTACCACTAGGCACTGCCTATGGTGTCTGGGTAGGCATAGGTGCGATTGGCACGGTGATTTTCGGTATCGTATTTTTATCTGAGCCAGCCACCATTGCACGTCTGTTCAGTATCTTATTAATTCTATCGGGTATCATCGGGCTAAAACTCTCTCACTAAAACAGGTGGAAGATTGTTTTTTTTTGAACCCACCGAAGTGTCGTTAGATACAGATTAGCGTTAACTATCACTGATAATACGATGCGTGGTATGTTACTGCTTGTTTTGATTGGCAATAGTGTCATCAAATATTAAGTGAGGTCAGAGACGGTGGAAAATAAAGCTCAGCGGCCGATAACACTTTCTCTCTACAATCGTTTTTCATTACATCGCAGTATCGACTGGACTGGTGCTTTCTGGCTTGCCAGTGGTGTGCCAGCACTGGTGTTATTTTCGATGGGGGCTATCGCCGCTACCGTAGGTAAACCTGCCTGGCTGATCTGGATTGTGTCTATTTTTATAGGCCTTATTCAAGCCTTTACCTATGCCGAAATTGCCGGGTTATTCCCGCATAAAACCGGTGGCATCTCGGTGCACAGCTCGGTTGCCTGGGCCAATTACAGTAAATGGGTAGCTGCACTGTGTATCTGGTGTAACTGGGTCGCGTGGGGGCCGGTGCTGGCTATCGGTTCTGCCCTGGCTGCAGGTTATATTCTGAATGTGACCTATCCACCTGATGCAGTCATTAATACCTGGCAAATCACTTTACTCGATCTCAGCTTTCTTAAAGCCGGACTTTGTCTGCGAATCAATGCCGTCTTTATTATCGGTGCCGTATTAATGGTGCTGGTTTGTGCTATTCAAAACGGTGGCATTTTACGTTCAGCCAAAGCGATGATGATTATTGGTCTGTCCGGGCTGGCTCCCTTAATGCTGATTGCCATTGTGCCGTTGATTACCGGTGATATGGTCTTGAGTAATTTTTATCCATTAGCACCACTCGCCTATGATAGCGATGGTTATGTAATACCCGGTGTTTGGGATATTAAAGGCTGGTCATTAGTGGCTGGAGCACTGTTTATTGCTGCCTGGTCAACGTATGGCTTTGAAACAGCCGTCTGTTATACCCGTGAGTTTAAAGATCCCAGCCGTGATACTTATCGCGCCATTCTCTACTCAGGCTTGCTGTGTCTATTCGCCTTTGTACTGATTCCCTTTACCTTTCAGGGGCATATGGGGTTGGGGCAGATGATTGAACCACAGCACTTTAATGCCGCAGGTGAAGTGATACAGCCTGCACAATATGACGGCATGTTAGCTGCCGATATTTATAGTGGAATGGGCATTGCCAATGCGCTTTATGGCATTTTGGGTAATAGCGGCATTATGGTCGATATGTTCGTGGTGATGTTGGTGCTGGCACTGATGTTATCGATTATGACCACCATGTCAGGTTCATCACGCACTTTATACCAAGGCTCTATTGATGGCTTATTGCCTAAATATTTATCTCAGGTAAATCAGCATGGCGCACCAACCAGTGCGATGTGGACCAATCTAATCGTCAACCTGATGTTATTGAGTCTGTCTGACTATGTATTCCTGCTTGCTGCCTCTTGCGTCAGTTACATCATTTTTAACTTCCTGACGCTCAATGCCGGTTGGATTCACCGTATCGACAGACCTGACTGGAAACGCTGCTACCGAACGCCGAAAGTCTTATTTATTGCGGGTATTGTCATGGCGTTTTTTAATATTACCTTTATGGCGTTGGGCGCCAATATCTGGGGTAGTGGTACTTTGATGAGTGGCTTGATTCTGGCAAGTCTGAGTATTCCGTTATTTTGCTGGCGGCATTACCTGATTGATAAAGGCCAGTTACCCCAATCCATGCAGGAAGATATTCAAGCAGGCAACACTGCAGGAACGCCTCGTAAAGCCGGTCGGTGGCCTTACCTGGTCTTGCTATTTAGCGTGCTGCTGGTGGGTGGGATTCAGTTTGTTATTGATTGAAAATGCATTCCAAAATTAAGCAAGTCTTACCCCGTTGGGAAGTGCCATATCGACAGAGGATAAAACAACCGAGCCATCAGGGCGATGTAAGCCGGTCACCAGACATTCAGACATAAACGGATCAATTTGCTTGGGTGGAAAATTAACAACGGCCAGCACTTGCTTACCGAGAAGATCGTCTTTTGAATATAAGTCGGTAATTTGAGCGCTGGATTTTTTCACGCCCAACTCAGGGCCAAAATCGACTTTCAATTTATACGCTGGCCGACGAGCTTCTGGGAAATCATCAACTTCAATGATAGTGCCGACACGAATATCAATTTTTTGGAAATCACTCCAGTCAATCTGTTCCATTTTCTTCTACCGTAAGTCCAATTTTTTATAATCAAGTTGACTGACCCCTTGATTTCCAGAAGAGAATTCGTCTCTATTTTTTGTATGGGCATTAAGCATTTTGTGACCATTGCCTGAACTGATTAAATAATACATAGCTCAGATAGTAGGACAAAAATGGGCCCAATAGTAACCCAAGCATAACCAGTGTGTTTTGTGGACTTTGAAAGACAAAGTAAAACGATGTTAGGACATCAATTTGCCCACTAGCTATTGGCATATATATGTAATAACTTGAGAAGCCAGCTAACCCAACGAGTGTAGGAATGGCAAAACGTATTCTGGGGCTTATTAAAAATGTGGGTAATAGCAGAAGCAATGAAGCCCATATTCCACTTAAAATACTACCAATGCCCCGAGTCGAATCAGAGGAAAATTCGGTTGTTATAGTAAGCCATTCATTAATCTTTACTAGAAACTCAAACCATAAGCTCGGATAAAAATATGCAGCTACAAAAGTGGTAACAATTAATAATGCTCTTGAGACTAGCTGCTTTGACTTCATAAGCTATTTAACTTCCTGAAGGTAGAAAAATAAGCATATATCAAGTTGATTACCCATGATTCTTTCGTTGGATTGTTATGAGGCTGGACCTTCAATTTTCACCATGCTCCTTCATAGTATTTTTTATATTTACAGTAGGACGAGTCGCCAATGTAACGCCAACCAACGATAATTCCATCGTTAGTATCGACCTTTAGTCCCCATTTACAAGCTCCATATGCAAATTGATATTCTCTGTAACCATGCCCTAGTTCTTGTGTTAGGTATTTGGGGGAGCCCCATTGGTAACTTTTATAGTCTGGTGAAGACATAAAAAGTGTTCTGATATCCATACCAATCTCTGAATCACGTATTTGCTCAAAATACTTGTTTTGATCGTATAAGTTATTCAAAGTTGAGCAGCTTGCTAAAAGAAAACCAATAGAAAGAATGAATGCTCGCTTCATAAGTCTAAATTTTTTTGGATTGGACACCTAATCAAGTTGGCTGACCCCTTGATTTATTCGCTCAGTTTTATAATGCTCTAATTCTGAATTATTTATTTCGTAAGTTTCTTACTAAAAAGGAATTATTGGGGCCACGTTTAAGTTCGAATAAGTCAATGGCTTTAAACAAGCTGCTAAGATTCTTAAAGCCATAATTTCGGGTATCAAATGAGGTTTTGTTAGAAATATTTGAGCCTACCGGTCCAAGCGCCGCCCAACCTTCTTCGTCTTCTGTTGCCTCGATGGCCTGTCTTAGTAAATTAATTAACCTGCTATCCGATTTAATATTCTTCGGTTTAACGGTTGTTTTGGTTTTTTCTTTTTCTTCATCCAGGAAAAGAAACTTAGAGCAGGCGTTTACGAATGCTACTGGCGTTTTTCTCTCACCAAACCCCAATACCACCTTTCCTTCAGCTAATGCTCTGGTCACCATCGGCGTAAAATCACAATCTGATGATACAAAGCACATCACATCAATTTGCTTGGTATACATCACATCCATGGCATCAATCACCAGCGCAATATCCGATGCATTTTTTCCCTTGGTTAAATCATATTGCTGTATGGGTTGAATGGCATATTCATGTAACAGATCTTCCCAGGCTTTTAACGTAGGAGACTTCCAATTACCGTAAGCCTTACGGATAGTAACTACACCATAGTTGGCAACCTCGCTCAGGACATCTTCAAACTTACTTGCGGGCGCATTATCAGCATCAATAAATAGTGCTATTTTTTGTTTTAACTCATCCATGTCAGTGCCTTAAGAAAGTATTTGGTTTATATAAATTTAGTAGGGACAGATTATTTTAATATCTAGTTAGGCCAATGAATGCTCTCAACTATGTAATTATCAAGTTGGCGAAACCCTTGATTCTTGCAATGTGGCTTCTTTTGCTATGCCATTTCGATAGTGGATATCACTTTCTCAGCCATTGATTTGTATTCTTTTGCAGCTTCCTGAGTGATACTTTTGTCACTTAAATGAACAGCTTCATTTCTGAGAACCCTTAAATTGTTCAACATTTGAAGTGTTCCTTTACCTAGCTGTTCGTAAAAAAGCGAATTGATTACTAGGTTGGAATTCCGAAATGGTTTTTTGGGATCAGACTCTATGCCATGGCGTGTATTATATTCTCGTATTGCATCTTCAACTCTCAACCAAGACTCAATGATTGATCCTCGAGGGAAAGAAGCTTCAAGATCCCACTCTGCATCCAGCGACTCCCCAGAGCCAGATATATCAAGGTTCTTGCTAGCATCACTAACCGCTTTAGTGAAATCTACTTTGGTTTCTTTGTGAGATATGGACGATATTTTCTCAACTAGGTTTGATACATCGCTCTTGAAAATCAAAACAAATATCAGCATGAAAATAGGCCACGCTAATATATCAATTAGTGAAATTATATTGTCCATAAATTAATCTCAATCCGGCTGGGCGTTAAATCTATAGGTGTATGGTCTGACGGTATCACAGACCTACAAAGAATAGTGTAATCAATGGGGTTGGAGTCTGAGCTATCCCCACAAATAATTACTAATAATCAATGGTCTAGTTGATACGTTAGGGAACATTCATGGCATTTGGTGATCAGATCTATCGCCAAACAAATACAACCAGCCGAAAACACCATGAATGTTCATCCTATATTGAAGAAAACAATGTCACTTGTCACGCCTGATATGCATTCACGCCGAAGGTGTGCATTAACCGATGCCATTGACAGTCTATTGAACGGTGCCTCAGCTACCGTCACAGCATTGGGAAGAGGCATTGCTTCTCCAGCAAAAGAAAAACATCGCATAAAGCGAGCAGATAGATTACTTTCAAACCGTCACT
>NZ_FOSH01000003.1 GCF_900114205.1 Methylophaga sulfidovorans | reverse complement strand
GTTCGTCCGACATCAAGAGAGCGGTAGCCTTTTTTAATATAAATTTTTCCTGCTCCAGGCGTTTCACCCGGGCTTCCAGTTCCTGAATACGCTGCTGTTCCGGTGTTAGCGCTTTGGATGCAGGCGTATGTCCACCTCGCTCTTCCTGTAACTGTTTAACCCAGCGACGTAGGGCTGACTCGCCCACATCAAGAGCTTGACAAGCCTCTGGAACACTGTAGTTCTGGTCGACAACTAAACTGGCTGCCTCCAACTTGAACTCAGGAGTAAAACTTCTTCTTTGTTTTGTCATTGAACACCTCTTTGGAGGACATATTACCTCCTTAAATGGTGTCCGGGATCATTAAACCACTACATGAAGAATCTCATGCAGAGTCAATGTTACAAGGTAATGTTTACCTCTCAACTCTTGAAACATGCAGAAGGTATGAAAACGAAGAACGAGGAGATCGTTATGAGGGCTATTCTTTATACAGCAGCGGTACTGTTTCAGGACTAGGCTCTGATCCACACATGAAAACTGTAGCAAGCCGCTTAGGAGTCGAAATGAGTCCAGATAGTATGGGGAGTTTTATGTGGTGCAAATCTGAATCACGACTAACAGACTCATTTATTCTGTGTACTACAGATAAATTTAATCGTTCTATGTGCAAAGATTTTGGGGATTATTGTGTTGAAATAAGACATTTACCTCATTTCTACATGCTGATGAGTAGGTTATTAAAAGAAAAATACAATATTGGGCATGGGCTCGCTGGTTATGCACTCTACAAAGATAGATGGTATGAAGGATTAGAGTCGCCACCAGAGCCACCAACAAGTGTAGTTCTCTTGAAGCCTGAGCGATATAAACATCAAAGAGAGTATCGTTTTTCATGGAACCCTGTACCCAACAAGGGTAACTTAAAACCTTTTACTGTTTCCTCAGAGCAGCTTAAGCCCTTTTTTAGGCGGGTAAGCTAGCCTATTCAATGACTGCTTCGGGCGGTCTTTTGATTACACCCTATGAACACATGAAGCGTGAATACGATAACTGTATTCTTTTATATTGTATTTTATTTATGAATACGATATCTTGCCAACTTCTAAGACTTAAATGAATACAGGAGTGGCAACTTATGAAGCACATCGGATATGTGAGGGTATCAACGGTAGACCAGAACACAGAGCGTCAACTAGACGGCATAACGCTGGATAAAGTCTTCACAGATAAGTGTTCAGGTAAAGATACCAACCGACCACAGCTTAAGGCTCTACTTGAGTATGTGCGAGAAGGTGATGAAGTTCATGTGCATGACATATCACGAATGGCACGTAATGTCGCTGACCTGATTGAACTGATTAAACAGATGAACACTCAAGGCGTGACTGTCCGCTTTCACAAGGAAGGACTGACCTTCACAGGCGAACAGAACGCTATGCAGGAGCTTATGTTAGGTGTACTAGGCTCTGTGTACCAGTTTGAACGCTCGATGATGTTAGAGCGTCAGAGAGAAGGTATTCAGAAGGCTAAGGAAAAAGGTGTGTACAAAGGCAGACCACAACAGGTAGACCGTGAGAAAGTACTTGAGTTGTTGGCTGGTGGATTGTCTATTAGAAAGACAGCAGCCCAGTTGGTGATATCGGTCTCTACTGTACAAAGAATAAAAGGGCAATAAAGTTTCTTAAGGATTAATACTCAAATATATTGTTCCCTGAAGTGACTAACAAGCGCATCGTCCATAGCCTCAAGCAGATGGTTAGCAACAGACTGACACTCTTTCATAAATGTTTCAATATGGCTCTCGGTTACTATTGATATACAAGTTGGAGATGAGTCTTTTACATGCTGCTTGAAAAACACATATCCATGACTAATCTCACTCAGGATAGTTTTACCATTTTCGTCAAGTGTACATTCAAAAAGCGGTGAAGATGTAACAATAATTGGGAAAGAAATTGCAAATGGTCTATTTTGAGTGTTGTCACTCCAGAGACTATTATTGATAAGCCATGTCGCCGCCTTAACGCAAGAAATTGAGGCGTTGTACGGTACATCTTTATTCCCCCCAAGTGCTTGCGCCATTGAATAACCTATCATCCCTGTTTTGTGTAGCCATGGTATCGACTTAGAATCAAGATACTCTTCGGGGATATCCATAGCTCTTGGAAAAACTTGCTCTATCACTGCGTCATAAGCTTTCTCAGAAAAAAGGGCAAAAGAAGCTAGCTTGTGATAAGAAGCAAGGGCGTCCTCAGAACTGAATATGACCCATGGCCCTTTTGTAGCTTTACATTCAATAACAAAATTAATCTCAGCAGAACCGTAGCCATCAGCAGCCGTACATACGATGTCAATTTCTCTTGAGTCACCACTTTCAGAATCAATGTAATACCAGCCCTGACGAATAGAGAGCTGTGTATGTTTTCTAGCAATGGACGCTACAAGCATCTCTAGCGGATAGCCATTTTTATCCAACCATGTACTTAACTTTGCATGTAAACTCAATTCCTCAGACATATTCTTCCAATCCTTTGATATACGAAGGCCATGGTATGTCTTATTAATCAAGCTATCAAGGGTAGATGGTCTCCAGGAGAGGGACTTTTAAAATCAAGCTGAAACTCGATTCTGTTAAAATTTAAGTCTTTAATATAATCTAAGGTGAAAAGTATGAGTGATGACAATAGCTTCAAAAGCTTAAGCCTAAAGGAAATTGAACTTGCTATTAGTAATGGCTTATCAGGGCTCTACACACACCAGATTACCATTAAGACGGCTATACAACTAGAGATTTAAGACATAACAACAACTTAATAATAAATGTCAAAGCATCCCTGACTCTCCGCCATACATTAAAAGCCCCTTATCGAAGGGGCTTTTTTGTTTCTGCCTCAAGCACACAAAAATCCACCCTCTTTGAAATGGATAGTTCCGGTTAAAAGCCCCTCCTAGCCTTATTTTAGATACCTAGCGATAGTCTGTTTATTTTACTTTTCGGTGCTTAAAGCTTATCTCGCGTCAAAGAGTCCTGTTTACACTAAATAATAGTGATGTAGATCAGATATGCTGACAAATCCGATTGACCAATTCTGTAAGCAGCAATTAAGCTTTAATGAGTTACTCTCATAGAGACAAACATGATTGATACGTCAGAATTACCTACTTCCATCCCCTCCCTGAAATTAAAGTGTGTCGCCATCGATACCTATAAAGAAAATGTGGCTTATCTGCACCGTAGTTGCGGTCTTTATCGTAGTGAAGGCTTTCAGGCGTTGAGTAAGATAGAGATTCACACAGCCACCAGTACTCAGCCCGTTATTGCTGTACTAAATGTCGTTGATGACGCGACTATTACAGATGTTGATGAGCTGGGTTTAAGTGAGCAAGTCTATGAGCAGCTCGGAATTCCAGAAGGTTCAGAAGTCTTTATCAATCATGCTACACCACCTGAATCACTTAAATCAGTGCATAAGAAAATAGCAGGTGAAAAACTAGATTATGAACAATATCTGCACATTATTCAGGACATCGTTAATAACCGTTATTCGAAAATTGAAACAGCCGCGTTTATCGTAGGATGTGCTGAAACAGGTATGGAGCGTGACGAAATATTGCATCTAACCCATGCCATGGTCGATACCGGTGAACGTATTGATTGGGGTGAAGCTCTGGTCTGCGATAAACATTGCATTGGTGGTATACCTGGTAACCGAACCACTATGTTGCTTGTGCCCATCATTGCCGCTCATGGCATGCTAATGCCTAAAACATCCAGTCGTGCTATCACCTCTCCTGCCGGTACAGCCGACACGATGGAAGTGTTGGCTAATGTCGATCTTTCTCTACGTCGTCTGCATGAAATCGTCAGTCAACAACGCGCTTTCCTGGCTTGGGGCGGAACAGCAAAGCTGGCGCCGGCTGATGATGTCTTAATTTCAGTGGAGCGCCCATTATCTCTGGATTCGACCGGACAGATGATCGCCTCAATTTTGTCTAAAAAAATAGCTGCTGGTGCCACGCATTTAATTATTGATATTCCTATCGGCCCATCAGCAAAAGTGCATACTCATATGGAGGCACTCAAGTTACGCAAACTGTTTGAATATGTTGGTGACAATATGGGATTGCATTTAGAAGTGGTCATCACTGATGGCAGCCAGCCAATTGGTAGAGGCATTGGCCCGGTGTTAGAAACGCAGGATGTAATGAAGATTCTGACAAATGAATCTGATGCGCCTATTGATCTGAAAGAGAAAGCGTTACAGTTGGCTGGCAGGATCATCGAATTTGATCCAGATGTTCGAGGCGGCCAGGGATATGCGATTGCCAGAGATATTCTTGAATCAGGCCGAGCGCTTACCAAAATGAATGCCATTATTGATGCCCAGGGACGTAACAACACACCGATGCAGCTTGGTAAACTGCATTATGATATCTGTGCACAAGAAACCGGCACTATAGATGCGATAGATAATCTTAAAATCGCTTCCATAGCACGGTTGGCTGGGGCACCAATGGATAAAGGTGCTGGTATTTATTTACATAAGAAAGTTGGTGACAGGGTCAAAAAAGGCGAAGCTTTGTTTACCATTTATGCTGAGTTTAATGCTGATTTCACCTTTGCCAAAAATGCCGCCATGACCGATAACAGCTACCATATTGGTAAACAATAAAATGAAATCGACTTTACTATTAAGCTTCTCAGACTATCAGCCACAAGCTAAAGCACTTGCTATGGTCTGTGGGATCCCTCATGACACTATTCAACTTCATCGTTTTCCAGATGGCGAAAGTCAGTTGACCTTGCCAGTCAACTTAGCTGAAACGGTCATTGTTTGCCGAAGTCTTGATGAACCTAATAATAAATTAGTAGAATTAATGTTGACGGCACGGTCACTACGTCAGCATGGCGTAAAACGAATAATTCTGGTGGCACCTTATCTTTGTTATATGCGACAAGATAAAGCCTTTCATCCGGGGGAAGTCGTCAGTCAGACCATTGTCGGTCATTTCCTGGCTGATTTGTTTGATGCAGTTATTACAGTCGATAGTCACCTGCACCGAATCTCCAAACTAAGTGAAGCCATTCCACTGGAATATGCTATCAATCTCACCGCCACACAACCCATGGCAGACTTTATAGAAGCGCATTTCACCAATCCACTATTGTTAGGTCCGGATGGTGAATCCGAGCAATGGGTAAAAGAAATTGCCACACATTTTGGCTTTGATTATGCCGTGGCACACAAACAACGTTTAGGTGATCATAATGTTGTAGTCACTTTGCCGGAGAATGACTACGCCAGACGGAATATTATTATTGTTGATGATGTTGCCAGCACAGGTAAAACATTATTGGAAGCAGCCAAACAGCTTACGCCATATCAACCAGCGTCTGTCAGCGTTCTGGTCAGTCATGCTTTATTTATTGATGATGCCATTGAACAATTAACCAATGCGGGCGTCAAACATATATATAGTTGCGACAGCATTCCTCATCAGACAAATAGTGTGAGTCTGGCCAATATTCTCGCAAAGGCTTTACAGGACGTTTTACAACAATAGATTCAGCATAAAAAAGGGGTAAGATTTGACATCATTATTTCAGAAAGCCACTGACGATTTTGCCCATCAACCGATTGCTGAGACATTTAACTCACTGAATGTCGACGCTAGCCATGGCTTGTCGGATGCAGAAGTGCATCAACGACAACTTGATTACGGTCTGAATCAAATCATCAATCAAGAAGAGTCTGCACTTCGCCGTATTTTAAAACGCTTCTGGGGACCTATCCCCTGGATGATTGAAATTGCTGCCATATTATCGGCGGCGGTGGGCAAATGGGAAGACTTCATCATTATCAGTATTTTATTACTGATCAATGCTGGTCTGGATTTTTTCCAGGAGCACCGCGCACTCAATGCACTCAATGCCTTAAAAAGCCAACTGGATACGCAAGTTCGTGTATTACGCGATGGTAGAACGCAGTCTGTCCGCTCCCAAGAGCTCGTTCCCGGTGACATCATCCGTTTACGAATGGGTGATCTGGTTCCTGCTGATGTGCAATTACTCACTGGTGATTATTTATCCATAGACGAATCCTCGTTAACCGGTGAATCCTTAGCTGTTAGTAAACGCAGTACTGATGTCGCCTATGCCAATACTATTATTCGCCAGGGTGAAATGGATGCCATTGTGGTCAATACTGGTCATCAAACACGCTTTAACAGCGTCGTCAGTCTGGTCGCATCGGCGTCAGCCAATGAGCACAGTCATTTCCAGAGGATGGTGCTACAAATTGGCCATTTTCTAATTCTGCTGTCACTGGCGATGGTGGTATTAATCGTTATTACAGGCTTATCCCGTCATGAAGATATGCTTGAACTGGCTCGGTTTGCCTTAGTTTTACTAGTTGCAGCTATTCCTGTGGCCTTACCGGCTGTGTTATCAGTCACCATGGCGGTAGGCGCTTATAAACTTGCCAAACACAAAGCCATTGTCACCAAATTAACGGCCATTGAAGAACTGGCCGGTGTTGATATCTTTTGTTCAGATAAAACTGGCACACTCACAAAAAATGAAATGCATGTGATGGAAATTCTGCCATTTGATGGCAATGGTGAAGCAGAACTCATTCGTGCTGCCGTTTTAGCCTCGCGCTCAGAAAATACTGATCCAATTGAAATCCCACTATTTCGTCATATTAAAGATAACTACCCTGAAAGCGACTGGTCAGCATGGCAACAAACTCACTTCACAGCTTTTGACCCTAGTAAAAAATACACAGCAGCTCAAGTACAAAAAGCTGACGAAAAGATGGAGGTATTTAAAGGCGCGCCGCAAGTGATTATGGCGATGGTGGCCAACCTATCAGACAGTGAGATCAACACACTAAACCAACAAATTAATCTCCTTGCCAGTAAAGGTTACCGAACACTGGCAGTAGCCCAGCAACGTGAGGGCCAACCTCATCAATTCCTCGGCCTGATTCCGCTTATTGATCCACCTCGAGACGACTCAAAACAAGTGATTGATGAAATGCGTCAACGTGGCGTCGAAGTGAAGATGATCACGGGAGATAATATCGCCATTGCCCGTGAAATCGGTCATATGCTTGGCTTAAACAAACGCGCCGTTCAGTCCAAACAAATCACCGGTAAATCAGGTCAGGAAATTAAAGAGCTCGCTTCTGGTTTGGCTCAGGCTATCTACAAACGTCTTAATCCAGAGGTGTCGTATAAGCAGGCAAAACAATTTGCCGATGAAGTGATGACCGATCTGGATACTATCTACGATACCAGTTTATTAGAGACGGAGTTTATTCACACCCATGAATCGGCACTGCTCGACATGCTGGAATCCATCGAGATATTTGCCGAAGTCTTACCAGAAGACAAATATATGATTGTTGATGCCTTACAAAAGTCAGATCACATTGTGGGCATGACTGGAGATGGTGTAAATGACGCCCCCGCACTTCGTAAGGCCGATTGTGGCTTTGCCGTATCCAATGCCACCGATGCAGCAAGAGCGGCGGCAGATATCATTCTCACCGCACCAGGCTTATCTGTAATAAATCAGGCTATAGAGCAGGCACGCTTTACATTTGAACGCATGAAAAGTTACGCCACTTTCCGTATTGCCGAAACGATTCGCATCATTTTGTTTATGACATTAAGCATCCTGATATTCGAGTTTTACCCCATTACAGCCCTGATGATTATTCTACTGGCCCTGCTCAATGACTTGCCCATTCTGACTATCGCTTATGACAATACCTACCAGTCCCCGACCCCAGTCAGGTGGAATATGCATGAGTTATTTATTTTGTCGTCAGCGTTGGGGCTTGCTGGGGTATGCGCGTCATTTTTATTGTATTTGTTCTTACGTGAGCAGAATTTAGATACCGATACGATACAAACCCTCATCTTTCTGAAACTTCTGATTGCTGGCCACAGTACTATTTTTGTCACACGTAATAATGGCTGGTTCTGGCAAAAACCCTGGCCATCGCCATTTTTATTAGCCGCCACATTAGGCACAGAAATTATCGGTACATTAATGGCTGTTAACGGCATATTTATTACAGCAGTGAGTTGGGAATATGCCGGATTTATGTGGTTATATGCGTTAATCTGGTTTGTTATTGATAATGCCATCAAAATTGGTATACAACGCTTTATATTTAATCAGCCCTCAACTAAAACGAAACTCACTGCATGAATATTATCCGTAAATGGCGCACACTCAGAATACTTAAACACTATCCAATTCCCTTTGATATATGGCTTGAGGTAACCAAGAACTTACCTCTTATTCAGGCAAGACCCGTATCTGAACGTGCCCGCATACGTCTATTGGCTACACTGTTTATTCACAAAAAAACGTTTACAGGAGCCGCTGGCTTAAAGGTGACACCAGAAATGGCTGTGACCGTGGCTGCCCAAGCCTGTGTTGCTATATTGCATTTAGGACTCAATTCTTATGATGGCTGGATAGAGGTGATTCTCTACCCGGGTGCATTTCAGATTAAGCGTGATGTGACGGATGAAAACGGTGTTGTCCATAGTCAAACAAGAGGCTTAAGTGGCGAATCATGGTCACGGGGACCTGTTATCTTCTCCTGGCAGGATATTAAACATGACAGTCAACAACCGTACCGGGGCCATAATGTTGTTATTCATGAATTTGCTCATAAATTAGATATGTTGTCTGGCCGAGCTAACGGCATGCCGCCATTACACCCAGATATGTCGTTACAGGAATGGACTGAAACATTAACAGCCGCCTGGCAAGGTCTGTTACGTGATTTAGCTGCACATAAACACACTTATCTCGATCCTTATGCCGCGACTAATCCAGCTGAATTTTTTGCTGTGCTGAGTGAATATTTTTTTACTACACCAGAGGCTTTAAAGCAGCATAACGCCCATTTATTTGAGCAATTACAGGCTTATTACCGGCAATCACCGCCAGACCTGGAAGCATTTCATAATAAACATTATGCTTGAGAAGCTGACTCATGAATAACTGAAACTGTTTTTGAAATATCCAGTCGAATATTTACTATGCAGACAAGGATGATGTTATGCAAGAATTGATTGGAACACTGCTGTTAATGGCTGTTAATTTTAGTCAATACGAAATGCCAGAACAACAACCGTTACTCGAAGCCATTAAACATCAGCAGCTAATAGATATTTTATGTGAGGGTAAAGAATGTAATGCTCTCGCATATTATGACGATAAAAAAAATACCATTTTTTATGATGAAACATTAACGGAAAATAGTATTATTGCTCGAGGTTATATCGTTCATGAAATGGTGCATTTCCTGCAATATCAATATGATGCCGTTGTTGAAAAACCCAGCTGCACACAACGAATGCTACTGGAGCGCGAGGCCTACCAGGTACAGCAACGCTTTCTACGAGCTAATCATATGATGACTTACGATGTGGATATGGCAATCCGTTTATTAAGTGGTGTTTGTCGTCACTGATAATAACATCGCAGTTGTTATAAGCAATTTGATAAGGATATACTCGACTATTTAAGAAATTAATCCGGTTACTTAAAAATGTGTTGCTCAATGCTGAGTGAGCACATCGGTTTAAATAACCTTTTTTCATCCCAGTTACGGAAGTCTATGGTTTCTAGAAAACGGCTCTATTTATTAGGCATAATCGGCATCAGCCTGATGAGTACGGTAACAAGTACCGAAGCTTCATTAGATTTGTTGGCAGGCGTTGAGGCTGGTATCGATACGGACACTGCCATGACAACTCATGATCTGCAACAAACTCAGAAAATCCTGTCGACAGAAACTAGCGGAAAAAGCCACTTTTGGAAAAATGAAGTGACTGGCACCGCTTATGAAATCATCATTGACCACCATTATTCTTATGGACACTATCCTTGTCTGGCCTATGACCTTATTATCACTAAGGATGATGAAACACAGACTAAATCTTTAGATGCCTGCAAAAATAGTAATGGCCAGTGGATTTCTATCACGTCAGGGGCTACGGCGCTTTAGCGATAAATACGCCGCGTTTTGGTGCCTGGTAGCCTTCAATTGTTTTTGTCACATCATCCGGATCAAGGAAGTCTTTTAGAGACTCAAACGTCATCCATTCTGTGCTTCTTTGTTCATCTAGTGAAGTGACATTTTCATCGACGCAACGCACATCTTTAAACCCACACTTTTTTAACCAAACCAGCATGGTTTCACTACTTGGAATGAACCAAACATTTCGCATCTTGGCATAACGCTCTTCAGGAATAAGACTCATCCCCTCAGGTCCATCAATAATCAGTGTTTCTAACACTAATTCACCACCTGGTTTTAAACAGTCACGTAATTCCATTAAATGCGTTAACGGTGAGCGCCGGTGATATAACACCCCCATAGAAAAGACCGTATCAAACCAGGCTAGTTTTTCCGGCATATGCTCAATACCGATGGGTACAACGAAATGTTTATCACTAGCAATATAACGTTGCATAACATGATATTGCATGGTGAAAACCAGGGTTGGATCGATGCCCATAACAAATTCGGCACCCTCACCCAGCATTCTCCAGCCATGGTAGCCATTGCCACCACCCACATCTAACACACGTCGGCCAGTTAATGGACTGATATGCGGTAACACCCGATCCCATTTCCAGTCAGATCGCCACTCGGTATTAATCTCAATATCAAAAAAGCGATAAGGGCCTTTCCGCCAGGGGTGAAAGGTCTGCAGACAGGTTTTCAATGCATCAATATCATGACCATTCAAGTCTTGTTGTTGACCTATTCTGACCTCACTTTGTAACTCGACTTGACTCGGAGTAATGTCAGGTAAAGCAGAAAGAGCCTCTTGCCATACAGGCATTTTGCCATGCGTTTCTTCAGCTAATTTCTGATTAATCTGTTGTTCTAATGCCTGTCGCCAGCTATTTAATCCAGCAGACTCAAGATATGTATATAAAGCTTGGTAAATCACTTTATGGCAACCATCGATACAAAGTTAAAACATTGATACCACTTTTCGGTGAAAGCAAATCCGGCTGTGCGTAAACGCTGTTGGTGCTGTTCTAATGACTCAGGTATCAACACATTCTCAAGCGCTGTTCTTTTCTGACTAATCTCCATATCGCTATAGCCATTAGCCCGCTTAAAATCATGGTGGGCATCTATATGAAATTGGTTAATATTCGTGTCAGAAAATGCCAGTTTCTCTGACAGAATTAATATGCCGCCCGGCTTTAACCCATTATAGATTTGATTAATTAATGCCTGACGCTGCGCCAACGGAATAAATTGTAAGGTGAAGTTCATCACAACCACAGAGGCATTTTCAATCAGCGTATCAGCGATATCCTCGCAGACGAGTTGAACACTAATATCAGAAGGCTTATCAGCCAGTAATATATGTTGGGCTTTTTCAATCATCGCAGGCGAGTTATCCACGGCAATAATCTGGCAATTCTGCTTTTTTATGCGCTGACGCATTGATAAGGTCACAGCACCAAGCGAGCAGCCCAAATCATAACAACGGCTATTATCCAAAGCATACTTAGCAGCGAGAATACCGATATTGGATATCAATGTGGCGTAGCCTGGCACTGAACGCTGAATCATATCCGGGAAAACATCAACGACTCTTTCATCAAAGCTGAAATCCACCATTTGTTCTAATGGTGCAGCGTAGATAGTGTCCTGTTTCCTCACCATTACTGCTCACCTTTTTTCTTAGCAACATTATCGCGAAGATAAACAGGCACAGCTTGTTCAGCAGACAAGGTATTACCCTTTTCAGCTTGTTTTAAAGCCAGTTTCGCAATGGCCGCAGCGGTGGGTAAAAGCTCGTTATCCATGGCATTAACTTGTCTGGAAAACATTGTCGTCATTGAGGTTTCATATTCTTTCCAGCCAGTACCAGCCGCAAAAAAAGGCTGCTCGGTATTTAACTGGATATGCTCAGGCAAACACACCCGTTCTTCTCCTGATAACTCAGCCAAACCTTCCACTGATTGATATAAGGCGCTATACACTTCCTGCATACGTGCATCCATGGCGACAGCAATATTTTCAGCACCGTGCTCATCAATAGCACGTTGGGCAACGGCAGCTAAAGTGGATACAGGCACCACCGGCAGATTAGCCGCAAAAGCAATTCCCTGAGCGACACTGACGCCGACTCTTACCCCGGTAAACGAACCGGGACCACGTCCAAACGCAATACAATCCATATCAGAAAGACGGCAGTTTGCTTGAGCAAGAATCTCATCCAACATACCCAGAATTTTTTCTGAATGCCCTCGTTGCGTCGGCACTGATTGTTCAAACAATTCACCATTTTTTAGCATGGCTACTGAACACATTTCTGTGCAGGTATCGAGAGCAAGAATATTCATAGGGTACTTATATGTCGGTCATTTGAATGTCACAAACGCGCATTATAATGCAATCAGTCAGATTCAACGGAGGAAATCATGTCTATATTGATTGATGCGATTTATGTGTTACGTGAAATAGGCAAATTGATTTTTGTGATCATCACCTCACCATTTGCCTTTGTTGCCGGCCTGTTAACAGCTTTGGGTAGCAATTAGATTTTCCATCTAATTCAATCTGTTATAGCATAGCTGTCGTCAAACTTTTCTGGAGATTGGCAATGGCTATACAACATTTACAAGCACTGGAATTGGCCGCACAGGGTGACTGGAATGGGGCTCACAAACTCATCCAAAGTTATGAAGATAGTTTTGCATGCATGATTCATGGCTACCTTCATAAGGTTGAGGGCGATACGGGAAATGCTGCTTACTGGTATCAACGTGCAGGCCGTTCATTACCAGCAAACAGCTTATCCGAAGAATTTGACAGGCTCTATGACCTCGCCAAACAAATCTGAATTATTGTTTGATGCCTTCGATAGACAAGGTTAAATACACGACCTGTGATGAAGGACCTAACATATCCACGTTGATACCGTAATCAGAAATAGTGAATTCAGTTTCACCAACAAAACCGGCACGATAACCACCCCATGGATCTGAGCCTTCCCCTACTTTCTCAACCGGAAAGCTCAGTTCATGGGTCACACCATGTAGGGTAAAGTCGCCTGTAACAACTAAACTGCCATCGTCCTGCTTTTTAAACGAAGTAGATTTAAAACTGGCTTCAGGGAATTTATCTGTTTCCAGAAAACGTTCACGTAAATGTTTATCACGTTCAGCAAAATTAGTATCCACACTGGCTACATCAATATTTACATCCACTTTTGATGCTTCTGGTTTTTCTGCATCATAAGAAAACGTGCCGGCAAAATCGTTAAAACGACCACTCATCCAGCTATAGCCCAAATGCTGAATTCGAAAATCAATAAAAGCATGGGCTTTATCCGTATCAATCACATAATCTGCCGCATAAGCTGGCATCATTGCTGAAAAACCTAATAAAGATGTTGTTAAAAGCGTTTGTCTCATTTCTTTTCTCCTAGTTTTATTTCGTGCCAAGCATTTGCTTGAGTGTTAAATCTTTATCAATAAAGTGGTGTTTCATTGCTGCCAATGCATGAACGGCTGCTATGCCAATCAAAAAGTAAGCGGCCCATAAATGAAATGCACCAGCTGGATCTACCCAATCTGATTTCTGTGTAACTAAGGCAGGAATAGTGAACCAATCAAAAACTGACAAACCATCACCTTTTGCTGTGACCATAATATAGCCACTAATAACGATGAGTAATGCAACGATATTCATGGCTTGATGAGCGATTTTTGCTGCCAGATGTTGCCAAGGGGGAATAGAAGAAATAGTGTCAGGCGCTTGACGGAACAGGCTCCAACACCAGCGTAAAACAATCAATATTGCCGTAGCGACACCAATACCTTTATGCCACCAGGGAGCCTCATAATACCAATTATCGTAATAACCAAGCCCGACCATCCACAGACCTGAGACAAACAAAGCAATAATAAAAACAGCAATCACCCAATGGAGAAAAATCGAAAAAGCATCATAGCCAGAACGAGAGGTATGTTTCGATTTCATTGATGTCCCTATCCCAGAAAAGTAATGATTATAGGCACATTGACCATGGTCAATTAAAAATGTTTCTCAAATAATAATATTTTTTATTAACGCTGACGTCTTTTGGCTTTAACTTTGGTTTTGCCAGGTCTTGTATGTTGAGTACGGAAGCTTTGTACATTTTTTGCCTTACGGGTAACGCGACGACCTTCACCATTTTCACCCGTACCTGCAGGCTGCCAATTAGGAATCAAATGCTTTTTGCCATTACCGATTAAATCCGCTCGACCCATGTTTTTTAATGCTTCACGTAACATTGGCCAGTTTTCTGGATCGTGGTAACGCAGAAACGCTTTGTGCAAGCGACGTACTTTTAGTCCTTTTGGCACTTCAATATCACCACCGTTGCGTCGTACTTTATGCAAGGTATTTTTACCAGAGTGATACATTGCTGCCGCGGCTGACATCGGCGAAGGTAAATAAGCCTGCACCTGATCTGCTCTGAAACCATTACGCTTCAACCAAAGAGCCAGATTCATCATATCCTTATCCGTCGTACCAGGATGTGCGGCGATAAAGTAAGGTATCAAATACTGCTCTTTACCCGCTTCTTTTGAGTACTTATCAAACATTTGTTTGAATTTATCGTAAGTCCCAATGCCTGGTTTCATCATTTGTTGCAACGGACCTTCTTCAGTATGTTCCGGTGCAATTTTCAAATAACCACCGACATGGTGAGTCACTAACTCTTTTACGTATTCAGGCGATAATACGGCCAGGTCATAACGCAAACCTGAAGCAATCAGAATCTTTTTAATGCCTGGTAAAGAACGGGCGCGTTTATAAAGGTTAATCAAAGGTGTGTGATCAGTATTTAAGTTTTTACACACTCCCGGGAATACACACGATAGACGACGACAACTGGCTTCAATTTTAGGATCGTTACAAGCCAGACGATACATATTGGCCGTTGGGCCACCTAAATCAGAAATCACGCCCGTAAAACCTGGCGTGGTATCACGTATTGCTTCCACCTCTTTAATGATGGAATCTTCAGAACGACTCTGAATAATACGACCTTCATGTTCAGTGATAGAACAGAACGTGCAGCCACCAAAACAACCACGCATGATATTCACCGAAAAACGGATCATATCGTAGGCAGGAATAGTCATCTTGCCATAAGCTGTATGCGGTAAGCGGCTGTAGGGTAAGTCAAACACAGCATCCATTTCTGCTGTAGTTAGCGGTATGGGTGGAGGATTCAACCAGACATCCTGGTTACCATGTTGCTGAACTAAAGCCAGCGCATTACCGGGATTGGTTTCTAAATGCAGAATGCGTGAAGTATGCGCATAGGTGACCGGATCATCCTTTACGGCATTGTAGGCAGGCAGTCGTATTACGGTACGGTCAGCATTCCTTGGGGAAACCCGATGAATTTTAATGACGTTGGTATTTTCAGCCGCTTTATTTTGTTCTGTTTTTGCCTTTTCGTCTGCACAACTTTCTTCAGTCTGCATCTGATAAGGATCAATCGGTGGATTGAGTTTTCCCGGCGTATCCACCAAAGTCGAATCTTTTTCCCACCAGCCTGCACGCTGTTCATACTTTTTGGTGTAGGCCGTTCCACGAATATCGGTCAAATCACTGACAGGTTCACCAGCAGCAAGACGATGTGCAATTTCCACCACCTGTCTTTCACCATTGCCATAAACCAACAGATCGGCTTTAGAATCCATAATGACACTGCGACGGACTTTTTCAGACCAATAGTCATAATGGGCAATGCGGCGCAAGCTGGCTTCAATACCGCCAATAATGACCGGCACGCCTTTGTAGGCTTCCTGACAGCGCTGACTGTAAACCACCACACTTCTGTCTGGTCGTTTTCCGCCTGAACCACCTGCCGTATAGGCATCATTGCTACGGATTTTACGATCTGATGTGTAGCGGTTGACCATCGAATCCATATTGCCGCCAGTGACGCCAAAGAACAGATTTGGTTTACCCAGTTTGGTGAAATCGTCTGTGTTGGTCCAGTCAGGCTGAGAAATAATGCCAACCCGAAAACCGTGAGATTCTAATAAACGTCCAATCAACGCCATGCCAAAACTTGGGTGGTCTACATAGGCATCACCAGTCACAATGATAATGTCACAAGAGTCCCAGCCCAGCGCATCCATTTCCTCTCGGGTCATAGGTAATTCAGGCGCGACACCAAAACGGTGTGCCCAGAATTTACGGTAGGAAAACAGATCAGGTGCGGATTGCATGGGGACCCCAGAAGAATAAAAGCGATAAACGTGGATATTCTAGCAAATTCAGCTGCATATCCGACAATTTTAATCAGGTTTTATTCCATGATTTTGACTTCTGTGCCCACTCTGACAAATTTCAATAACTCATCAATTTCTTTATTTCTGAGTGCAATGCAGCCTTGAGTCCAGTTCGCCATCTGATGAATCTCAAGTTTGTCTTTAGTTTCAACACCTATTCCATGGATGCCAATCACACCACCCAGTGCTGTGTTTTGTGGTGGAATACCGCCAAAAATATGCGCATCCAGAATTCTTCGATACTGCGATTTTTTGATGTGTCCGGCTTTCAAACCATTGATCGCATCTCTGACACTGGGATAGTCGAGCTGTAAAAATAAATGGAAGCGGTCACTGTCTTTAATATCAACGATATGATAAATGCCTAAAGGAGTACGCCGGTCACCTTCCATCTGTTTTGCTTTTCTGCCACCACTGCCTATTGCGGCATGATATGAACGAATGACTTTATCGTTTTTTTCAAGCAGTAATTTGTTTTCAGATCGTTTAATAACAATTGTGTATACCTCATCAGCCCAGCTCACTTGTTGATACAAAAACAAACTCAACAATATTGGCAAAAACCACTTATTCATGAAACCTCTATAAGCTAATAACTGACTGATAAACACTCTCACACAAGCCAATCTTAAATCGCGAATAAACGATGAATAAAGTTTCGGTTTTGTCTGATGAGATTTTGTAATGAGCGTGGTAAGTTAATTTGATACACCATTTCTAAACTATTGACCTGCTGGCGCAAATTTTTGAGATAGACATTTTCCACATTGAACTTGGTGGCTAAGGCAATGACATTGCCCTTATTCTCAACCGGCAGAATCATAGCACGCTGTTGAAAGCTTTCATTAATTCTTTCCATTGTCGAGTTAAACAAGGCACGCTCACTTCCCCACAGATTAATACTTAAAACACCATTGTCAGTCAGAATGCCTGAACAGGCATCAAAAAAAGCCTGAACGCCAACGCTGGCCGCCATACCATTTTGATCATAGGCATCAACTAAGATCAGATCATAAGTAAAATCAGTTTGGTAAAAACAGTGATTAGCATAGAGATAACCATCGCCAAGATTGATATTTAAGTTGGGATTATTCACCGGGACCTGAAAAAAAGACTGCGCCACTTCCACCACATCCTGACGATATTCAACCACATCAACATAACAATCCGGAAAATGATGCAAAAGAAACTTAACCAGCGATCCTCCGCCCAGTCCAATCACCAATACTCTTTGTGGATTAGGGTTCAATAATAAGCAGCCCATCATCGCCTGAGTGTAGCTAAGTTCTAAATAATGCGGTTGGTTAAGTCGCATCGAACTTTGTCTGGGAAAAGTACCAAAATGTAATGACCGTGTATTACCACTATCAACCACTTCGATTAAACCATCATCAGAAACAGCTTGATGAATGAGTCTTCCATCACCATAAATTTGCATCAGGCATCGTCCTTGGCGATAAAGTGTTTGTGTAACCAGCCGCGGACAATACCAAGAACATTAGTTTCAACGCCGTAAAAATTCGGGCTCGTAGTCACAATTCTTCGTTGTTCATAATTCATAGCATTGGCTTTTATCATGTCAGCCCGGCGTTGAATAGCATTAGTATTTTGCCGAGAAGGAAAGTCTGAAATCAGGTCAAGAACTGCCTTCACTTTCTGGGGTTCCACTTGTTTCATATTGGCATTAATCCAAATAATGCCCACCTCACCATTGGCCATTGAAAAGCTGTCATTGACCAACTCAGCCGCTTCACCAAAGCCTATCAGTATTGTGGGTCCAGCCTGTTGCTTCTCTGCTAGATAACTTATCGCAGCAGCAATACGTGCTTCATTAGTTACCACATACGGTGCTTGCTTTGCCTCCGTTTTTTTATCATCGCCTTCCGCTGCTGGACTCTCAGTATCAGAAGGCGCGGCTGCCGTTTCTTCTGGAGACTGTTGCTGTGTCGTATCATTATCAGCCTGTTCCGGTGTTGTTTCTGGCGAATCAGTCTCAGGCTTTTTATCAGCATCTGAAGGCGCAAGATAGATATTGGGGGTCAGTTCATAATGCATAGCCACCGTCATTGTTGACCAGCCAGCTTTAGTCAGTCCTATTCTGAGCGTATGAATAACACCATCACTATCAATATCCTGGCCGCGCCCGGGGAGAATCAAAACCTTACCAGCCGCTTTACCAAGACTTTCCGGCATATATGTCGCATCTATCGGTTGCTCACTCACCGTTAGTGACACATACCCTTCAACATCACCCTGCTCCCGCAACATAATCGGTGAATTTTCTTCGGTAACGGTTTCCTTTTCATTACCTTTGGCAGGCTCTTCTGTTTCATCGGCCGCATAGGCAAATGCCAGATAACTTGCCATCACCAGCAAAGCGATAAGTTTCAACAGTTTTCGCAAGTCCAACTCCATCTCGTCATTTCTCGGTCCAGTATAATCTCAGCCTATTGATTTCAAAAGCTGAAAAAAGAAAGCCGATACGGTAAAGTATCAGGTTTACATCACGTTTTTATTATTCGATTTAAGAGAGACAATCATGGCTGAATTCAAAATTGCCCCTTCAATCCTGTCTGCTGACTTTGCTCGTCTGGGTGAAGAAGTAGATAACGTTCTAGCTTCAGGTGCGGATATTGTGCACTTTGACGTAATGGATAACCACTATGTACCGAATCTGACAATCGGGCCATTAGTATGCGATGCATTGCGCAAACATGGCGTCACCCATGAAATCGACGTACATTTAATGGTCAAACCCGTCGATCGCATTATTCCTGATTTTGCCCAAGCTGGCGCAACCTTCATCACCTTCCACCCAGAAGCCTCTGAGCATATTGATCGTAGTCTGCAATTAGTCAAAGCCGAAGGTTGTAAAACCGGTTTAGTATTTAACCCAGCTACACCACTTTCTCTGGCTGAACACGTTTTAGATAAAGTAGACCGTATCCTGTTGATGTCGGTTAACCCTGGTTTTGGTGGTCAGAAATTCATTCCACATACGCTGGATAAATTACGCCAAGCACGCAAAATGATTGATGAAAGTGGTTACGATATCGACTTAGAAATCGATGGTGGTGTTAACGTTAACAATATCCGTGAAATCGCTGAAGCAGGTGCTCGTACCTTTGTTGCTGGTTCAGCAGTATTTGGCGCAGCAAAAGATAGTGATCCTAACCGTTATGAAACAGTAATTGCTGCACTTCGTGAGGAATTAGCTAAAGCTAACGTCTAATCGCTAAATGAAGTTAGATTTACCTGAGGTTGTCTTTATTGACCTTGATGGCACGCTGGTTGACAGCGTGCCAGATCTGACTTGTGCAACCAATCACATGCTCAGCAGTTTAGGATTGGCAGAAGCAAGCGAAACTGACGTCAGAAGTTGGGTAGGTAATGGCATTCCCCGGCTTGTTGAACGAGCATTAACAGGCGATATGCAACAAAAAGCAGAGACAGCATTACTGCAAAAAGCATTGCCCTTGTTTTTAGACTATTATCAGCAGTTTCCCTGTGAAGAAAGTCAGGTTTATCCAGATGTATTTGAAGGTCTGAACTGGCTTAAAGATAAGCAGATTAAACTAGCATGTGTTACTAACAAGGACGAAACATTTACTTTGCCATTGCTTGAAAAGCTTGGTCTGAAAGATTATTTTGACCTTGTGGTATGTGGTGATACAACACCACATAAAAAACCCCATCCAGCACCATTGCTGTATGGTGTTGATTACTTTCGGATTACCCCCGAAAAGGCATTAATGATCGGCGATTCCATCAATGATGTAAAAGCAGCTAAAGCTGCAGGACTTGCCATTATATGCGTGAGCTACGGTTATAATCATGGTCAGCCAATTTCTGCAGCTGCACCCAATACCGTAATAGATACTTTTGCAGAGCTGGAAAGCTTATTTTAGAAAGAAGCAATGAAACAGTCAGAATTTGATCAACTTGCCACAGAAGGCTACAACCGCATCCCCCTATCACGGGAAGTTTTAGCAGACTTAGATACACCATTGAGTGCTTATCTCAAATTAGCTGATGCGCCCTATTCCTACCTGTTTGAATCTGTTCAGGGTGGTGAAAAATGGGGTCGTTACTCGATGATTGGTCTGCCTTGTCGCACCATTGTCCGTGTTCACGATAAAGACATTGTGGTGGAACTGGATGGGCAAGTTATTGAAACAGCACAAGATGACGATCCTCTGGCATGGATAGAACAATTCCAGGCACGCTATCGTGTCGCCGAAATTGATTCACTACCAAAATTTAATGGTGGCCTGGTCGGTTATTTTGGCTATGACACAGTACGTTACGTTGAATCACGATTGGATAAAGCTCCGGACTCAGACCCGCTCGAATGCCCTGATATTTTATTGATGGTTTCAGACGAGTTAGTGGTTTTCGATAATCTCAGTGGCCGATTGTATTTAATTGTTCACGCGGATCCGAATACAGAAAATGCCTACCGTCAGGCACAACAACGCCTGGACGAATTAACGCAAACATTGCGTCAAACAGCGATGAACTTCCAACAGAATAAAGCCCACAAACAGGTCAACGAAGAAGACTTTCAGTCCGGCTTTACTGAAAAAGGTTTTACCGATGCTGTTCAAAAGGCCAAACAGTACATTAATGACGGCGATATCATGCAAGTGGTTTTATCGCAGCGCCTAACCATTCCTTATAGTGCTCCTCCGATTGATTTATATCGTGCTTTACGAACATTAAATCCATCTCCTTATATGTATTACCTGAATCTTGGTGAGTTTTTTGTAGTCGGCTCATCTCCTGAGATTTTAGTGCGTATGGAAGATCAGGAAGTCACTGTCCGCCCAATTGCCGGCACACGCCCTCGTGGCAAAAATGAAGAAGAAGACATTGCCTTAGAACAAGATTTGTTATCCGATCCTAAAGAGCTTGCTGAACATCTGATGTTGATTGATCTGGGTCGTAATGATGTTGGCCGAGTCAGTAAAACAGGCACAGTAGAACTCACTGATAAAATGGTCATTGAGCGCTATTCTCACGTCATGCATATTGTGTCTAATGTTACGGGGCAGGTATTAGATAATATGTCAGCTATAGATGCGCTGAGAGCCACCTTTCCTGCGGGCACAGTCAGCGGTGCGCCTAAAGTGCGTGCAATGGAAATTATTGATGAATTAGAACCGGTTAAGCGCGGCGTTTATGCCGGTGCTGTCGGCTATTTATCCTGGTCTGGCAATATGGATACCGCCATTGCCATACGCACAGCCGTTATAAAAAATGAGCTGCTACATATCCAGGCTGGTGCAGGTATTGTGTATGACTCAGTACCCGAAATGGAATGGAAAGAAACGATGAATAAAGCCCGTGCGATCTTTCGTGCTGTTGCCATGGCGGAAGCAGGATTGGAAGCCAATCCTCATGCAGAAAGCTAAACTAGGAATAGATACATGCTGTTAATGATTGATAATTATGATTCCTTTACCTATAACCTAGTGCAGTATTTTGCTGAGTTGGGTGAAGAAGTCGCAGTTCATCGTAACGATAAAATTACTATTGCTGAAATTGAAGCAATGAATCCTGACAAAATTGTGTTATCACCAGGCCCTTGCACCCCGAATGAAGCCGGTATATCCATGGAAGTTATCAAACACTTTGCCGGGAAAAAGCCTATGTTGGGTGTCTGCCTAGGCCATCAGGCGATTGGACAGGTATTCGGTGGTGAAGTGATTCATGCCAGCCAGATAATGCATGGCAAGACATCCAAGGTGTATCACAATAATACTAGTGTGTTCAGAGATCTTAATAACCCATTGGAAGCGACACGTTATCACTCACTGGTTGTCAGTAAATATAATCTGCCGGATTGTTTTAATATCACCGCCTGGACACAAAATGAAGACGGTGAGCTGGATGAGATTATGGGTATTGAACACAAAACCCTGCCAATAGAAGGCGTGCAATTCCATCCAGAGTCTATTCTGACCGAGCAAGGTCATGAATTACTAAATAACTTCCTGCAGAGATAAGGCTTTTTCATGGATATACAGGCAGCTATTAAACAGCTTATCCAGCGCCAGGATTTTAGCCATGATGAAATGTCTGATGTGATGAACCAGATCATGACGGGTAATGCGACACCAGCACAAATTGGTGGCTTTTTAATTGGCCTGCAAATGAAAGGTGAAACTGTCACGGAGATTGCGGCTGCCGCCGAGGTTATGCGAGGTCTTGCAACACCCGTTCATATCAATGGCAGACATGTTGTTGATACCTGTGGCACGGGTGGTGATGGCGCCAGTACGTTTAACGTTTCAACAGCCAGTGCCTTTGTTGCTGCAGCAGCCGGTTGTCAGGTGGCCAAACATGGTAACCGCTCCATCAGTAGTAGCTCGGGTAGTGCGGATGTGCTTGAAGCCGCTGGTGTTAACTTAGAGCTCAGTCCGGTACAAGTAAAACACTGTATAGAAACAGTGGGCGTTGGTTTTATGTTTGCTCAAAAACATCATGGCGCCATGAAACATGCCATTGGGCCGCGTCGTGAAATGGGTGTCAGAACTATCTTTAATCTACTAGGCCCGCTTACCAACCCTGCTCAAGCCGCTCATCAGGTCTTAGGCGTGTTTGATAAAAAATGGGTAAAACCGATGGCTGAAGTGTTACAAAAACTCGGCAGCCAACATGTTTTAGTTGTACATGCTGAAGATGGTCTCGATGAAATCAGTATCGGGGCAGAAACCCATGTCGCTGAACTCAAAGATGGCAAAGTCAATACCTACACCATTAAACCTGAAGATTTTGGTATCCAGCAGAACTCTATTGAAAGCTTAACGGTCAGTAATGCTCAGGATAGTCTATCGCTGATTAAGGAAGTCTTCGAAGGCAAACCAGGTCCAGCACGTGATATTGTTGTGTTAAATGCCGGTGCAGCAATTTATGCAGCTGATATCACCACTTCACTTGAAGAAGGTATTGTTAAGGCTGCAGAACTTATCGACTCAGGTGCCGCCACGCAAAAATTAAATGCCCTTATTGTTACAAGTCGAACTTAATACTATGTCTGAAAATACACCCGATATTTTGCTCAATATTCTGCAACGTAAACAGCAGGAAGTCGCTGAACGCTCAGCTAAAATTCCACTAGCTATTATGCAGCAGTTGGCTGAACAAGCTAATCCTGTTCGTGGTTTTGTTGAATCTATCAGCAAAAAAATTCTTAATAACGAACCGGCCGTGATTGCAGAAGTGAAAAAAGCCTCGCCGAGCAAAGGTTTGATCAGAGAAAACTTTATACCTAAAGACATTGCCGTCAGTTACGAGAAAGGTGGAGCAGCCTGCTTATCTGTCTTAACCGACCGTGATTTTTTTCAGGGGCATGAGGTATATTTACAAGAAGCACGTAATGCCTGCTCCCTGCCGGTGATTCGTAAAGACTTTATTATCGATCCCTATCAGGTATTTGAAGCAAGAGCGATTAGTGCAGACTGTATTTTATTAATTGTCGCGGCTTTGGATGATAATCAACTAGAAAGTTTAAGCCAGCTCGCGATTCAACTAGGTATGGATGTACTGGTAGAAGTACACGATCTTGAAGAATTAGAACGTGCTCTGATATTGAATCTACCTTTAATCGGTATCAACAACCGAGATCTAAGAACTTTTGAAACCTCGCTCGATACAACTCTGTCGTTACTTCAACGTATTCCACAGGGTCATATCGTCATCACTGAAAGCGGTATTCTCACCCGTGATGATGTCAAATTGATGCGTGACAATAATGTGAACGGTTTTCTGGTTGGGGAAACCTTTATGCGAGCTGATGATCCAGGTGAGGAATTAGCCAAGCTTTTTTACTAAAGGTTTTTTATGACGATGTTCTTCATCATAGACGATCATCGTCTTACCTTTTGCCCATAACAGGCCATTGTCCTGTAACTCTTTGAGGACACGACCAACCATTTCACGTGAACAGCCCACCATGCGGCTGATTTCCTGGCGTGTCACTTTGATTTGCATACCATCAGGATGACGCATTGCATCGGGTTGAGCGGCTAACTCATGCAGAGCTGACTCTACCCTACCTGCCACATCAAGAAATGCCATATCAGTGGCTTTACGGGTAGTGGATAATAATCGTTTTGCGAGTTGCTCAGCGATGGTAAACAGCAGTGTTGGATAGCAGTCTTTTAACTGTGTCTTGGAAAGATTCAACACCTGCTGATAAGAAATTTCTTCAGTACGAACATCGGTTCTGGCACGCACAGTCACCATACGCTCACCGACATCAGAGAACATGCCTATCTCACCAATAAAATCACCCTGGTTCAGGTAAGCAACGATAAGCTCCTCACCTTCCTCATTTTCCATACATACACTCACTGAACCTTCACGAATATAATAGAGTGTATGAGGCGGATCACCGGGACGAACAATGATATTTTTCGCCGGATAGGTTTTTGTATGGCAGCAACGGAAAAACTCTGCTAATCCTTGTTCAATGGCCTTGTGTCTGTGATAGTCCATCTATTCGTCCAAAAATGAGTCTGTGGGCAATAATACAGCATAAACGGGTATAATCCCTCAGTGATTTGATAAATATGTCAAATTTAAAGTGACTTATCAACTTTAGGAAACATTTTAATGAAAGCACGAGTGAAATGGGTCGAAGATGTTTTATTCATCGGCGAGTCAGGAACAGGTCATACCGTTGTAATGGAAGGACCTGAGGAAGCAGGCGGACATGGTACAGGCATGCGTCCGATGGAATTATTACTTCTGGGGATGGGCGGATGTACAGCCTACGATGTCATCGAAATCTTGAAAAAGTCTCAACAAGATATTCGGGATTGTGTGCTCGAAGTAAAGGGTGAAAGATGCGAAGAAGCGCCAAGGGTCTACACCAATATCCATGTTCACTACAAAATCACCGGAAAAAACGTAAAAGCGAACTTTGTTGAACGTGCCATCAATATGTCGATAGAAAAATATTGCTCGGCAACCATTATGCTGGCGAAGACAGCCACTGTGACACATGATTACGAAATCATTGAAGTTGAGTAATAACCAACAAAGAGTAACTCATGCCTGAAAACAAACCTGTACGACCTGGTAAGACCGGCGGCATGCGCCATGTCGCCCTATTTGTTGATGATTTGGCTGCATGCGAACATTTCTATACCGAATTACTCGGTATGGAAGTTGAATGGCGGCCTGATGAACAAAATGTGTATCTGAGTTCAGGTAACGATAATCTGGCTTTACATCAGGCCTCTGAGTCGCCAGCGCCAGCTCATCAACAAAAGTTGGATCATATTGGTTTTATCATTCCAACTATGGATGAAGTCGATACCTGGTTTGAATTTCTCAATGCAAACAATGTTGAAATTCGAAATCCACCACGTACACACAGAGATGGTGCCAGAAGTTTTTACTGTTATGACCCAAGCGGCACTGTTGTGCAAATTATTTACCACCCACCCATCTCATAGAAATGAAAACGTATATTTATAAAAGCCTTAAAAAAGAAGAGTTATATCTCTACATCACTAAAAAAGATGATTTTTCGGAAGTGCCTCAAGAACTCTATGACTCAATGGGAAAAGAACCACAGTTCGTCATGGAACTTGAGTTATCGCCCGAAAAACCACTTGCTCGTGAAAATGTAATCACCGTTATCAAAAACCTGGAAACCCAAGGATTTCATGTGCAGATGCCACCCCGCGCAGAAAAACTGGGTGACTTTGTTAATCAGAAAAAACAGCACCTTCACTAGCTTCTAGCTAATTGGCTAAGCTCATACAAGAGATCCAGTGCTTGTTTTGGGCTTAGTTCATCCGGGCTTATTTGCTGTAGTCGTTTTTCCAAGGCTGATGATTCAGGCTGAGCAGTAAATAAATCCTGTTGTGGCTGTTCTGCACTAGTTTCAGGCGAATAATGTGTTTGCTCAAGCTGTTTTAATTTGGCTTTAGCGGCATTAATCACATCAGCTGGCACCCCCGCAAGCTGAGCTACTTGCAATCCATAACTCTGACTGGCAGCGCCCTCCTTCAATTGATGAAGGAAAACGATTTTATCGCCATGTTCAATTGCATCAAGATGGACATTTCTGGCTCGCTCAAATAACTCCGGTAGCTGAGTCATCTCAAAATAATGGGTCGCAAATAGCGTGTAAGCACCAATATCACGAATCAGTTTTTCAGCACATGACCAGGCTAATGCCAAACCATCAAAGGTGCTTGTGCCACGACCGATTTCATCCATCAACACCAAACTATGATGTGTGGCATTATTCAGAATATTTGCAGCTTCATTCATCTCAACCATAAATGTTGAACGCCCGGAAGCCAGATCATCTGATGCGCCAATACGGGTAAAGACTTGATCCACTGGTCCGATAATCGCCTTAGTGGCAGGAACATAACTGCCCATATGCGCCATTAAGACAATCAATGCAGTCTGTCGCATATAGGTCGACTTCCCGCCCATATTAGGACCAGTAATAATTAATGTGGATTGCTCAGTCGTTAATTTCAGATCGTTGGCGCAAAAAGGATGCGCTTGGCAAACTTCAACTACAGGGTGTCGACCCGCCTCAATATATAGACCGCTTTCCTTTACAAATTGTGGCGCAACATAATCCAATGTTTCTGCCCGCTCAGCTAGATTAGCTAATACATCCAACTCGGCCAGAGACATCGAGCATTGTGACAAAGCTGACAGCTCCGGTTCTACCTTATCGAAGAGTTCATCATAGAGAGCTTTTTCTAAGGCTAGAGCTTTTTCATTCGCACTCAGCACCTGTTCTTCAAATCGCTTCAGGTCTGGAGTGATATATCGTTCTGCGTTTTTTAATGTCTGACGGCGAACATATTCATCAGGCAATGAAATATCATGTGCTCGGCTTAACTCAATAAAATAGCCATGAACCTTGTTATAGCCCACTTTAAGTGTATTGACGCCTGTTCTTTCACGTTCTTTTCGCTCAAGCTCATCTAAAAAGCCACTGGCGTTTTTATGCAGATCACGTAAACGATCTAACTCATCGTTGTAGCCAGCTTTTATCACCCCACCATCTCTTATTAAAACAGGAGGTTCATCAATCATTGCATTCTGTAATAATTCGAGTAGCTCACTAAATGTGCCCAGCTGTCGGTCCAATTGCCGCAGATGAGCACTTTGTTTTGATTTTAATAGTTGATGTAACTCAGGCAGTGTTTCTAAAAGACGTCGTATATGCATAAAATCGCGTGGTCTGGCTGTTCGCAGAGCCATACGTGACAAAATACGTTCAATATCGCCCAGCGACTTCATTAATGAATGACAGTCATTGAAGCTGTGATGATCTAAAAACTCCTGAATCACCTGCTGTCTATCAGCTAATACCTTGTGATCACGAATGGGACGCATCAACCAACGTCTTAACAAACGTGCCCCCATAGGTGTCGCTGTTTTATCCAATACAGAAATCAGGCTATTCTCTAATCCACCGGATAGGTTGCGCTCAAGCTCAAGGTTTTTGCGTGACTGTGGATCCAGTCGAATACTATCTTTTGAATACTCGACAGTGAGTTGACGTAAATGCGGTAACGCTGTTCGATGTGTTTCCTGAGCATAGTTCACTAAACACCCTGCAGCACGAAGCGCAATATCCAGTCCATCACAACCAAACCCTTTTAGATCTGTTGTATTAAACTGCTCACATAATCGTGTTTTTGCTGCCTTTAATTCGAAATGCCAGTCTGGCAATTGTCGAAGCTGTTTCTGAAAAGCCTCAAAATCCGAACTTAAAGTCTCGCTCAATAAAATTTCTGCGGGTTGCAATCTAGCGAGCTCGGCTTTTAGCAAATCAGCACTATCTAATTCACTGATAATGAATCGGCCACTACTAATTTCTGCATAAGCCAGACCGTAACGTCCTTTCTCTTCACAGATAGCTAACAGTAAATTCTCATTACGACTATCTAATAAAGCTTCTTCAGTCAGCGTTCCCGGAGTAAGAACCCGAACCACCTGACGTTCAACCGGCCCCTTACTTGTCGCCGGGTCGCCAATTTGCTCACATATAGCAACGGATTCCCCTAATTTAATAAGGCGTGACAAATAGTTATCCGCCGCATGATATGGCACACCAGCCATCGGAATCGGCGCTCCATTACTGCTACCACGGGCAGTTAAGGTGATATCGAGCAATTCAGCCGCTTTATGAGCATCGTCAAAAAACAACTCATAAAAGTCGCCCATACGATAAAACAACAAAAAGTCCGGATGTTCTGCTTTGATGCGCAGATACTGCTGCATCATTGGAGTATGATTTTGTCTTTGAGTCATTTTAATAGTTTATATCATGCAAAATATTTCTGATGCATCACTGCAAACAAAAATCATTCAAGTCGCTGAAACCTTAAATAAAAACCATTTAATGCTGGCAACGGCAGAGTCATGCACTGGTGGTTGGGTAGCGAAATGTTGTACCGATATCGCAGGCAGTTCAAGCTGGTTTGAGCGTGGTTTTGTCACCTACAGCAATCAGGCGAAGCAAGATCAACTTGGCGTTCAATCAGCCTCATTGCAGCAATATGGCGCTGTGAGTCAAACGGTCGCAGAAGAAATGGCTCTGGGTGCGCTTAAACATTCGAGAGCTGATATCAGTGTCGCATTAACCGGTATTGCTGGCCCGGGCGGTGGTACGGAAAGTAAGCCTGTCGGCACGGTTTGGATAGGCTGGGCACGTCAGCCAAACAAAGTTATCAGCCAGCTTTTTCAATTCGAAGGTGATAGAGAAAGCATCAGACGGCAAGCCGTATTGAAGGCCTTATCCGGAATCATTAAAAACGCTAGAGACTGACTGCTTTCTATGGGATAATCGAAGGATTTATTAAAAACAGCTTCAGAGGTATTGCAATGGATGACGATAAGAAAAAAGCGCTAGGCGCCGCGCTTGGTCAAATTGAGAAGCAATTTGGTAAAGGCTCAGTGATGCGCCTTGGTGATAATGCGGCAGCTCGTGATGTGTCGGCCGTATCTTCTGGTTCTATCGGATTAGACATTGCATTAGGTATTGGCGGCCTTCCTAGAGGTCGGGTTATTGAAATTTACGGTCCTGAATCTTCAGGTAAAACGACATTAACGCTGCATGCTATCGCTGAAATGCAAAAAATAGGTGGCACCGCGGCTTTTGTCGATGCTGAACACGCTCTGGATCCTGTTTATGCTGAAAAGCTGGGCGTCAATATTGATGATTTACTAGTATCTCAACCTGATACTGGCGAACAAGCATTAGAAATCACCGATATGCTGGTTCGTTCTGGTGCTGTTGATATTGTCGTTGTTGACTCAGTTGCCGCATTAACACCAAAAGCAGAAATCGAAGGTGATATGGGTGATAGTCATATGGGCCTTCAGGCTCGTTTGATGTCACAAGCTTTACGTAAATTGACAGCCAATATCAAACGCTCAAATACCCTGGTCATTTTCATTAACCAAATTCGTATGAAAATTGGCGTGATGTTTGGCAACCCTGAAACAACAACGGGTGGTAATGCACTTAAATTTTATGCATCTGTGCGTTTGGATATCAGACGGATTGGCGCCATTAAAAAAGGTGATGAAATCCTGGGTAACGAAACTCGCGTCAAAGTCGTCAAAAATAAAGTGGCTCCTCCATTTAAACAAGTCGAATTCGATATTATGTATGGTGAAGGCATTTCACGCGAAGGCGAACTGATTGATCTGGGTGTTCAACAAAATATTGTTGAAAAATCAGGTGCTTGGTATAGCTACAATGGAACACGTATCGGTCAGGGTAAAGACAATGTTCGTGGTTATCTGAAAGAAAACCCTGAAATGTCAGCTGAGATTGAAAGTAAAATACGTGAAGTCATGTTACCTAAAAAAGCAGCCAAAAAAGATGACAGTGCTGTTGAGGATGATGTCGAGGCGTGAAGCAATCAGCCAGTGCACGAGCCGTAAGCTATTTAGCCAACCGCGAACATAGTGCTCATGAATTGGCGCAAAAGCTCAGCAAAGCAGGTTTTGACGTAGAAGAAGTTGAAAACGTTATTCAGCAATTAAAAGAGGCTGGCCTGCAAAGTGATTTTCGGTATGCAGAGAGTTTTATCCAATCCCGAGCAAATCGGGGTTATGGCGCTGTCCGAATCAGTATGGAATTAAAAGAACGTGGTGTTGCTGCCGACATCATCAGCGAATGTATGAATCAGGCAGAAATAGATTGGTTTACGCTTGCTGCAGACGTTCGCAGTAAGCGTTTTGGCGAGGAAATGCCCGATGATTATAAAAGCAAAGCAAAACAACAACGCTTTTTACAATATCGCGGTTTTACTCATGAACAAATAACGGAAAGTTTTAATTTAACCGACGATGAAAAGTAGCGCAGATATCCGCAAGTTGTTTCTCGACTTTTTCGCAAGTAAAGGTCATGAAGTCGTAGCAAGCAGTCCCCTTGTTCCTGCTAATGACCCCACCCTTCTCTTCACCAATGCAGGTATGGTGCAATTTAAGGAGACATTCTTAGGTCAAGAAACCCGCAAGTACACTCGGGCAGTGACGACACAACGTTGCGTCCGTGCCGGCGGTAAACACAATGACTTAGAAAATGTCGGTTATACCGCTCGTCACCACACGTTCTTTGAAATGCTGGGTAACTTTAGTTTTGGAGATTACTTTAAACGTGAAGCTATTCAGTATGCGTGGGAATTCCTGACAGAAACACTTGGCCTACCTGCTGAAAAATTATGGATCACCGTTTTTGAAGAAGATGATGAAGCGGCTGATATCTGGTTAAAAGAAATTGGCGTATCAGCAGAACGTTTCTCACGCATCGGTGCGAAAGATAACTTCTGGTCTATGGGTGACACTGGTCCTTGTGGTCCCTGCTCTGAAATTTTCTATGATCATGGTGAAGATGTCGCCGGTGGACCACCAGGTACACCAGAAGAAGATGGTGATCGTTATATCGAAATCTGGAATCTGGTCTTCATGCAATTCAACCGTTCAGCCGATGGTACCTTAACACCATTGCCTAAACCTTCTGTTGATACAGGCATGGGTCTCGAACGTCTGGCAGCAGTATTACAACATGTTCATAACAACTACGAGATTGATCTGTTCCAACACCTGATCCAAGCGATTCAGAAACTGTCTGGTACCGAAGATCATACTAACTTCTCACTACGCGTTATCGCCGATCATATTCGCTCATGTTCATTCATGATTACTGATGGCGTATACCCTTCTAATGAAGGTCGTGGTTATGTCTTACGTCGTATCATCCGCCGGGCAATTCGTCATGGCCATAAACTCGGACTGAAGGACAATTTCTTCTACAAACTAGTCCAACCTCTCGTTGATGAAATGGGTGAAGCTTTCCCTGAACTTGCTCAATCTCAAGAGCTTGTTGAAAAAGCGCTGCAACAAGAAGAAACACGGTTTGCCGATACGCTGGATAACGGCTTAAAAATTCTGGATCAAGCAATTGAGGATATGGGGGATAAAGAAATCCCCGGTGAAACCGTTTTCTTGCTTTATGATACCTACGGCTTCCCTATTGATTTGACTGCGGATATTGCCCGTGAACGTGGTCTGACTATCGATATCGCTGGATTTGAACGCGCTATGGAGGCACAACGTAATCGTGCTCGTAGTGCCAGCCAATTCTCCGGTGGTTTATCAGACCAAATTACTATCGATAGCAGTACTGAGTTTTGTGGTTATGACTTAACTCAACACGACAGCACTATTCTGGCTATTATCGTCAATGGTGAACACGTCGATAGTATTTCTGAAGGTCAAGAAGGATTGATTGTTTTAGACAAAACCCCTTTCTATGCCGAATCTGGTGGTCAGGTGGGTGACCATGGTGACATCAACGCTGACAATGCCAGCTTTACCGTCACTGATACACGCAAACAGTCACAGGCATTTACACATATCGGTCGTTGCGAACATGGCCGCTTCCAAGTTGGACAACGTGTAACAGCACAGATCGATGAAAATAATCGTCTGGCAACTGCATTAAACCATTCTGCTACTCATTTATTACATGCCGCACTGCGTAAAGTGCTCGGTGAGCATGTCATGCAAAAAGGTTCACTGGTCAATCCACAGCGTTTACGTTTTGACTTTTCACATTTTGAACCTGTCACACCAGCTCAACTACGTGAAATCGAACGTTTAGTTAACCAGCAGATTCGTCTTAACCACCCTGTCGAAACCCGTTTAATGGCGATTGAAGAAGCGAAGAAAAGCGGCGCAATGGCTTTATTCGGCGAGAAATACGATGACGAAGTTCGTGTATTAAGCATGAGCGACTTCTCTATCGAGTTATGCGGTGGCACGCACGTTAAACACACTGGCGATATCGGTGTGTTAAAAATTACCTCAGAAGCCGGTATTGCATCAGGTGTTCGTCGTATTGAAGCCGTTACCGGTGAAAAAGCGATTGATTATATCGAACAGATGGAAACGACTCTGGCGGACGTATCGGACTTACTGAAAGCGAAACCCGCAAATGTGCAGGACAAAGCATCTCAGCTGGTTCAACGTCAACGCGAGTTAGAAAAAGAATTAGAAGCGTTGAAAGCTAAATTAGCAAGCAGTGCAGGTAATGATCTGGCTGATTCTGCAACAGAAATCAACGGCATCAAAGTACTTGCTTCCACTCTGGAAGGCGCCGATGGAAAATCGCTCAGAGATGCTGTGGATCAATTAAAAAACAAGCTGGGCACAGCGGTAATCGCGCTAACGGCTGTCAATGATGAAAAAATTACAATAATTGCTGGCGTTACCAAGGATATTACCGATAAAATCCGCGCCGGAGATCTGGTTGGCCATATAGCTAGTCAGGTTGGAGGTAAAGGTGGCGGCCGTCCTGATATGGCTCAAGGCGGCGGTAATGAACCCCAGAATTTGGCAGCAGCACTAGCATCTGTTCCAGACTGGGTCACTTCGAAGCTGGAAAACTAAGCATGTCTTTAATCGTTCAAAAATATGGTGGAACATCCGTCGGCTCTGCTGATCGTATTCGCGAAGTAGCGAAAAAGATCATTGATTATCGTAATCAAGGCCATGATTTAGTCGTTGTTGTCTCAGCAATGAGCGGCGAAACAAATCGCTTAATCGATTTGGCCAAACAATTAACTGATAATCCTCGTGGTCGCGAGTTAGATGTTTTGCTCTCAACAGGTGAACAAGTCACCATTGCTCTGCTCAGCATGACGCTTGCTCAAATGGGTATGCCGGCTGTTTCCTATACTGGAAGCCAGGTCCGTATATTAACGGACAATGCACATAACAAAGCCAGAATTATGGAGATTGACGATAATAAAATTCGCCAAGATCTCAATCAAGGAAAAGTTGTGGTCGTAGCAGGCTTTCAGGGCTGTGATGAGAATGGCAACATCACCACACTTGGTCGTGGCGGTAGTGATACTACAGCTGTTGCTCTTGCTGCAGCGCTAAAAGCTGATGAATGCCAAATCTATACTGATGTCGATGGTGTTTATACAACCGATCCCCGTGTTGTACCAGAAGCCCGTCGATTAGAATCTATTACCTTCGAAGAAATGCTGGAAATGGCCAGCTTAGGTGCAAAAGTATTGCAAATTCGCTCTGTCGAGTTTGCGAGTAAATATAACGTCCCATTACGTGTCCTCTCCTCGTTTACAGAAGGTGGTGGCACATTAATAGCGGCTGAGGACCCATCAATGGAACAAGCTTTAATTTCAGGTATTGCGTTTAATCGTGATGAAGCCAAACTGACTATTCTCGGCGTACCTGATCACCCAGGCATTGCCTCACAAATTCTCGGACCTATTGCGGCAGAGAATATTGAAGTTGACATGATCATCCAAAACACCGGCCATGACTCAACAACCGACTTTACATTTACTGTACATCGTAACGACTACCAAGCAGCTTTAGCGATTCTGAAGAAAACAGCAGAAGAGCTAGGTGCAAGAGAAGTCAATGGCGATGAGAAAATTGCAAAAATCTCGGTAGTCGGTGTCGGTATGCGTTCTCACGCAGGGATTGCAAGCACGATGTTTGGCTCTCTGGCAAAAGAAAACATCAACATCAGTATGATTTCTACCTCTGAAATTAAAATATCCGTGGTGATTGATGAAAAATACCTGGAGCTCGGTGTCAGAACGTTACACAAAGCATTTAACCTGGAGCAAGCACCCTCTTAAAATCTAAATGCTTGAGCCATTTCATTTTTTTGTCATCATTTTATCGCGATCACTTCATGTTCCTGATAAAATATTCGTTGGACGAGGGATAAATACCATTTTTATATAGTCCATGAATAAAGGGGCAAAAAGACCCCCAAGCTGAATAGGACAAAAGGCACGAGGCCTACTCAATTGAAAGGAGTCATGATTATTCTCCTAGTAACCTCGGCCAATTTTTGAGAGTAAAGGGGAAAAAAATGTTAATACTCACACGCCGTGTTGGCGAATCACTTATCATCGGTGACGATGTTGTTGTAAACGTACTTGGTGTTAAAGGCAATCAGGTAAGAATTGGTGTTGACGCGCCTAAAGACGTCACTGTTCACCGTGAAGAAATTTATGATCGCATCCAGGCTGAAAAAGATCAGCCAAATGTGAGTTAAATTTACAATTATCACTAGCCAAATCGTTATCATCTGATATACTAGGCGGCTTTGATGGAGAGCTGGCCGAGAGGCTGAAGGCGCGCCCCTGCTAAGGGCGTATAGGTTTACCCCTATCGAGGGTTCGAATCCCTCGCTCTCCGCCATAAATTTATTGATGGCATCCTTGGATGCTTGTATAATAAGCGGCTTTAGCGCCCGTAGCTCAGCTGGATAGAGTACCTGGCTACGAACCAGGCGGTCGCACGTTCGAATCGTGCCGGGCGCGCCAATTAAGTACATAATCAAGCAGTCACCGAGAAGTCGGGACTGCTTTTTTATTTCAATAAAAACATTACAGATAAATAGCGCCCGTAGCTCAGCTGGATAGAGTACCTGGCTACGAACCAGGCGGTCGCACGTTCGAATCGTGCCGGGCGCACCATCTGTCTTATGTAGTCAAAGATTTATCTTCGGCCTTTTTCAACTAACTGACACAAACTATCATCTGCATAGAATGTTAACTGTCCAGATGAAAGATGTTCATACCACTCTACCAGCTTAATATCTGATCAACCTTCTAACTCTTGTAAAATATGAATCGACGTTCCGTTTTGTATACATCAGAGGAAGTCACCAAGCCCTGCTTTCATTAATGCCTTTCAAACAATCTTCATATAAGATGCAAGCCTAAGAATTTCTTCGCCTGACTTGGCAACTTATCTATATTTATACCCAGCTTAAAAAAGATTTGACCGATTATTTGCCGATAGCTATTGTCCAGCAAATCATGAAGTTGAGATTTATTCTGGGCAGAATCATACGCATCCATATAACCAATTTTTTTGCTTTCAAGCTTGGACATAATATTTGTTAAGTTAATACCATTCTTTAGACAGTAATTCATGTCAGTAAGCTCATAAAGTTTTGTTTTAATCTTTCCTAACTGTTGTTGTGAAATCGGGATTTCGTAGCCAGAATTACTCGGGCAAATGGATAGTCCTAAGAATTCAATATCTTGCTCAGGGGCAGCAATGATAGTCTTAGATTTTAAGTCAATATCGTGTATATCTAAAAATACTTTTCTAAGTTCTTGCTTACAAAAATCATGAATCTGATGGCAAGAATCTTTATTATTAGCAAATGCTATCAAATCATCAGCATACCTAATCATTTTGATATTTTTTTTAATAACTGCATCGTCAAAATTCTTTAGATATAAATTAGCTAAATATGGTGAAAGTGGCATTCCCTGGCGTAAACCAAGACCGCGAGATATACCTTGTTGGTGAATGATTCTTGCTAAATTTCCATCCGCTTGTATCTCTGTATGTACGAACTTAATAATTAGATTATGTAAAGATCTATACTTAACCTTTTTTCTAATTAGATTTTCGATTTCAGCCCTTTGAATATTGTCAAAAAAAGCACTGATATCGGCCTTATAAGCCCAGCTTTGGGACTGTCTCAAACTCTTTGCTTTTGTTACAGCGCACTCTACTGCCTTACTGTAGCCATTAATGAAACCATAACTTATTTTATTAGCAAGAGTTTGATCGTGATTATTTAGAAACCGAAGGATACATCGTTGAACAAAACGATCTTTAACAGTTGGAATACAAATAATTCTATATTTATTATTTGGTTTAGGTATTGGAGCCGCCCTTAGCAGCATTGGAGTGTATGTACCTGACCTGATTTTCTCAGATAAAAGAGAAATATAATTATCTTTATCATCATCAAAATCATTAATACTCAGACCATCAATGCCACTGGCATCTCTTTTTTTTCTGGGTGTACTAGAATACATGTCTTTCCATACAGTAGACATGAATTCCGGATCTGAAATTTCAAAGAGTGCTGAATATCGTTTCTGGGATGGTTTTATAGCAGACCTCCAAGATACACGTGCGTTTTGTAGCCCCTAACACGTGCAACAGAGAACGAGACTTCAACCAAACACGCTATGACTTTTATAACTAATACCAGCCAAGCCACGATGGTCAACTTGCAGCGGTCATAACCATTGCCAGCTGTATAGCACCAATGTTTCTCCGTGTGCGCTACCTCCGAAACTGCATCGTAGGCAATGCGAGCACAACATTATCTATATATGGATGAGGTTGATAAAATTCAAGTATTTATTTAACAATTATTATTCATATACTTAAACACAGCCGCACAAATTTAAAAGATGCAATGAGAAATATATCGCTTCGATAGTAAATATTATTTGTCTGGGTTAATAAGGATTTTTATATCATCCATCACGACATCAGCTGAGTGGTGAATAGCAAATTCAGGGTGAATCGCATTCTTTATTTTCTCTGCAATCAATTGCGACTGATAACTTTGCTCTACTGTGAAACGTAATAAAGGCACTCTGGTGACTCGCAATACATTATCGAGAAACTCATCACGTAGCTGTCTGGCAGGTTTGTTATGGGAGGCATCGTCGAGCTCTATCGCACATAGAATGTCTGCTGTTTTAGTGTCAGTCAAAACAAAGTCGACATGCTTAGACTGAATTTTGTTAAAGGCTTTTTGCCAATCAGATTTAGACTTTGTTTGTTTTACACTAACTATATCGGCAAGTCGTACTTTATAAGAAATATCATACTGTCCATCTACGGCAAGCTTCAGGCTATGTATAAATGATAGTTCTGCTGGAGTGAGTAATGCGGGTTGTTTACTGTAGGGATAATCCGTTGTCTTTTCTGTTTCTTTCTTGTCACCTTTCATCAAGGCAAGAAGTAGAACAGCCACTAATATGACAATAAATAATGAAATAAAAACAAATGACATTCTAATATTCCAGTTGAAAAACTGATCTTAGAATAGATGCTCATCGCTCAGCAATGAATAAAGACATTATTCTATAACTATTTATCAAGCATCTGTTTTATATAACAATAGCCCTCTTACAGCATTATCATAAAAAGCTCTTCTTGCTTTTTATGATAAGCCGCGACAGTGACTTTACGAATGGATAAGCAGTCGCTGCCAAACAATACGTTCTAAGCTACTTTGAACTGTCTAACCATACTGGTGAGCTTTTCACTTAATTGGGCAATTTCCTGGCTCGCTTGTGATACTTGCTCTGAGCCTTCAGCCGTGTTTTCTGACACTTGTTGAATATTATGTACATTGCTATTGATTTCATTCACAACATGACTTTGTTGCTCGGCTGCCGTCGCAATTAATGTATTCATTTCGGTGATCGAGCTAACGGAGTTCGTGATTTCTTTTAATGAATTAGTGGCATCCACTGCTTTTGATACCAGGCCTTCAATGCTCGTCTGATTCAGTGCCATTGAGTTAACAGCGTTATCTGAACCTTGCTGCAAAGTAAGAATGAGGTCTTCAATCTCTTTGGTTGAGTCTTGTGTTTTTTGTGCTAAAGAACGTACTTCATCAGCCACAACAGCAAAACCACGTCCCTGATCGCCAGCACGAGCAGCTTCAATAGCTACATTTAGAGCAAGTCAGTTCGTTTGTTCTGCAATGTTCTTAATTACATCAAGTACGGTACCGATGTTTTCGCTATCTGATTTCAGGGTTTTAATGACTGAGGTTGAGGTAGTAATTTCTGCTGCTAAATTATTAATTGATGAAACAATTTCCTCAACAACTTTTCGACCAGATTCTGAATCCTTATCCCCTTTCACCGCCGCTTCAGAGGCTTTTTCAGCACTAATGGCAACTTCCTGTACGATTGCAGTCATTTGCGTGATAGCCGATGCCACGTGCATCGTTTCATTTTTTTGCTTGGCAATATTCTGATTGGTGGAAATACTCACCACAGAGGTTTCTTCTGCTGTCGATAATTGCTCTGATGCCTGGGTAAGACTAATGACTAAGCTCTGCAACTTTTCGACAAACAGATTAAAGGTTTTTCCCATCGCATCAACTTCATCTTCGCTGTCAAAGTTCATGCGTTTTGTTAAATCATTATCCTCAGCCATCGAGGTAAGAACCGTCATCACGCCTTTAATAGGTGTGACGATATTGCTGATAATAATTTTTGAAATGAAAATACCAATAATCAATAAAGCGACTGCCATAGCAATAAGGCTGAATAAACTGGATCTCTGTACATTCTGCACATTTTTTACTGAACGGTTTGTGATGTTATCAATACTTGCTTGCATCGCTTGTAAGCTTTCAAATAGCTTTCTTCAATTTCTTGTAACTGCGTCTGTTCATCCTTTGACAGATAACCACCACCCGACATACTGCCGCCACGTTTAATAATCTAAATCGCGCTATCAACGTATTTCTGATAATTGGCCTGTTGCTCAACTACCTTCGCTGTATTTTCTTCCAGACTACCCACATCCGCTGTAAATCAGCATCCAGACTTTTATCTTTGGAGGTATTGAGAAGTGTCACAATATCTTGCATCGCTTGATTTGTTTGCAAGGTAATATTTTCTATTGTGGCAAAATGCGCTTTGATGACATTCCTTCTCGCCCCTGATTTGGCATCAATCATCAACTGTTGTAATTCGGACGCTTTTTTTAATTGAAGCTGGCTCGCTTCAGACACGTTTTTTTTCCAACGGTAATGACATTTGATGAATAACGGAAAACTCATCCGAAATATTATTCATTTTGAAGATAGCAAAAGCGGAGATAAGCACTTGGCTTAGCCCAAGAATAACAACCACACTGAAAATCTTTTTTCCAATAGGAAGATTTTTAATAAACTGAATTCCAACTCCGTATCCTAATCAAGTCCAATCATCATCCTGCCAACCATGAAAATGTCATAGCTGCTTCAGGAAGTATATCGGCTAACATTCTTGATAATAAATCTTTTTTATCGAAGCTTTACTCTCCAATCTGAAATACATCAAAAAATATCATTACTTATCTACCTTAAGTTTTTCTTAACGAAAACTATGTATGATGCATTCACCAATAATTTCACTTTATTCACTATTGATGGTGAATCCGCTGATAACTGATGGATATTCCATGCAAAAAAATAATAACAACAGTCTCTCTTCTGATCTTTATTTTATTTTTAGTTCTGCATTTATTTTAATGCTGTTACAGACGCTATTAAGAGGCGTTCTGTTATGGCGAAACAATGATCTGAGTGCCAGCATTCCCAGCCATGATCTTATTCATGCCTTCATCACCGGGCTTCGCTTTGACTTGATTGTCACGGTTTATATGCTTCTACCATTAGTTATTGGCTTACTGTTTAAAAATGGTTTAAGCAACCGTAAAGCCTATACAGTCTGGCTTACCTTTGTTTCCAGCGTGATGATCTTTCTCGCTATTGTTGAGCTCGACTTCTATCATGAGTTTCATACACGGCTGAACAGCCTGGTTTTTGAATATATGAAGGAAGATCCGGCAACAGTATTGAGCATGATTTGGTATGGGTTTCCTGTCGTCACTTACCTCATCATTATCGGTCTAATGATCACGGCATTATTTTTTATCTTTACTGTAAACAGCCGGATTAACCAAGCTAAGTCCACTGATAAAACTCGATACAGCCTGAGAATGACGGCATTTCTCGTAGTATTGTTAATATCCGTCGTGGCTGCACGAGGCACATTACGTCAAGGGCCACCACTGCGTTGGGGTGATGCCTTCCAGAGTAATTATCTTTTTGCTAATCATTTGGGCTTAAACGGCGTTTATACATTAGCTAAAGCCGTCATTGGTACCAAAAAAGGCGATAATAAGTGGCTCAAGAAAATGCCATTAGCTGATGCTAACAGCACTGTCGAGAAAATGATTTTAACGCCGTCTGATCAACTTATAGACCCCGAGTACTCACCCGTATTACGTAGTTATCATGCACATGTGGGCTTAACCCAAAAACCATTAAATGTTGTGTTCATTCTTATGGAAAGTTTCAGTGGTGAATATGTCGGTGCTTTAGGTCATGATGAAGGCATCACACCTGAATTCGACAAACTCGCTAAACAAGGCCTGTTATTCAATCGCTTTTTCTCAAACGGCACGCATACTCACCAAGGTATGTTTGCTTCATTAGCCTGCTTTCCTAACCTCCCTCACTATGAGTATTTGATGCAACAGCCTGAGGGCAGTAACCATTTTTCGGGTTTGATACAAATGACAGCCGACAGAGGTTATCAAAGCATATACGTCTATAACGGCGATTTCGCCTGGGATAATCAAAAAGGCTTTTTTGGTGCTCAGGGTATGCAACGTTTTATTGGCAGACACGATTTTGTGAATCCTGTTTTCTCCGATCCTACCTGGGGCGTATCCGATCAGGATATGTTCGACCGGGCTGCCGAAGAGTTACAAAAAATGCCTAAAGACAAACCATTTTTTGCCTTTTTACAAACCTTATCTAATCACACACCTTATGCTTTACCTACCCCACTTCCAGTAGCAAAAGTGACAGGTCATGGTGAGTTGAATGAACATTTAACCGCGATGCGTTATGCCGATTGGGCTTTAGGCCAGTTTTTCAAAAAAGTAGCCAAGTCAGATTATTTCGATAACACACTATTTGTTTTAGTGGGTGATCATGGCTTTAGTACCCCTAATCAGGTCACCGATATTGATATGCTTAGATTCCATGTGCCGTTATTAGTTATTGGCCCGGATGTTGTCAAAAAATATGGTCACAGTAATTCAACGGTTGGCGCTCAAGTTGATATTGCACCAACTGTCGCTGGTTTAATGGGTGGAGATACCACTTATAGCTGCTGGGGTCGTGATTTATTAAATATCAATGACGCCGGATTTGCTGTTGTCAAACCATCAGGCTCTGATCCAACTACAGCTATCATTGATGATAATAAAGTGCTGGTTAAATCAACAGACAACTCTGCAACGTTATATAACTATCAGTTATTACCAAAAGCATCTGCAAACATGATTCATGACGCTGCTGACACAGAGAAATTGGATCATCGTATAGATGCGTATATTGAATCGGCCACATCGACTTTATTACAAGGTAAAGCCGGTGTAAAAGCACCAGATAACCCTGTTGCTGTTAATTGATCAGCCCAGCGAATAATTGCCAACCTGCTTACATTCAGTTATGTTGCGCACTAGTTATTTGTAAAGAGGATAAATAACAATATGAAAATAAAATTCCTGATCATTCCATTGTTCATGACAGCATTTGCTGCTCATGCTGATAGCTCTACATTAGATGCAGCAGTAGGTGGCGGCATTGGTGGTGCTGTAGGCGCTGCCGTTGGCAACGAAGTAGGTGGACGAGATGGTGCAATGATAGGTGGTGCTATCGGTGCAGCCACAGGTGTAGCCGTCAACACTGATGAATCTGAAGGTCACAGCGAACATCATAAAGAACATCATTATGATGACCATAAAGGACACTTCTGCCCGCCCGGTCAGGCAAAAAAAGGAAACTGCTAGTTTCCAAAAAGAAAAGCCGTCATCAATGACGGCTTTTTTGTATCGCTTATTTATTTAACAAATACTTACGCCAGGATCCAAATGATGTAATGTCGGTCGCCTGCTCAAGGCCATAAGGCTCACAGATAAATCCTGTGACCCAGCGCCCATCTTTCACTTCCAACTTGCCTAAACCTAAAGGCGCTGCAATGCCTGCCAGAAACGATCCCAGGGTGGCTGTAGGTAAAGACCAGAGTTCAATTTCAATCTCTGACCCGTTTTCATCACGAACCAGTCCAGGTCTTTTTGGTGGACCACCCGCTAAGGCATAAAGCTTATAGGCATTAGCCGTTACCGTTTTCTCTAAAAAGACACCGCCTCGCTCCGTTAATTGATAATTAAGCGGTTGCCCTTGCAAATGAGCCCCACATACGGCGACAGTGATGCGATCATCACAGCCTGAGATAGCCGCTGTTGAATCTGGACAGGAAATATCCATCGCACCTAATGGCAATCGTAAAGACTGCTGCATCAAATTGGCATAACTTAATAAACGGGCATCACTAAAAGCACGTGAAAATAAGGTCACACCAAACGGTAAACCCGATGAAATAAATCCTGTCGGTACCGCTATCGCACTGCAATCAAGCAGGTTCATAAAGTTGGTGTAATGCCCCAGATTACTATTAAGTTTTATCGGATCTGCCTGTACCTGTTCAATGGTATAGGTGGTGCCAGCTGTTGGCGTCAGAATAAAATCATAGCTTTCCAGCGCATCTCTTACCTGCTGTCGGCAAACCTGTAACTTATATTCCGCTTTAAATAAGTCATCTGCTCGGGCATCTTCCTGTGTCGCCAGAATATCCTGAATGACTTGCAGCATAGCTTGTCTGTCGACGCCTTCTGTTGCCACACGACGCTCTGCCACCCAAGGGCCTTCATAAAGCAGTCTGGCAGCAGTAAAGAATGGTTCGAAATCGATAAACTGTTTCTCACCACCCAAGCTTTCCAGATGTTTTACCGCTTGTTCAAATTGCTCAGCATATTCTGCATCACCAAAAAAATTCAGCTGATCGGATTTTGGCACAGCAAAACTAAACGTACTGTCGGCTAACTGACCGTAGTTACCTTTATTGGTATCCAGATTGGGTCTGGCAAAGGCATCATTAGCGTCAAATTCGGCGGCTACATTAAATACCGTATTGGCATCATCAGTGGTTAAGCTAAAAATAGATACACAATCCAGACTACGACACGCTGGCACGACACCATCGGTACTCAATAAACCTCGGGTTGGTTTTAAACCAATCAGATTATTAAAGGCGGCAGGCACACGTCCTGACCCTGCGGTATCTGTACCTAATGAAAAGCTGACTAAACCTAATGCCACAGCCACCGCTGAGCCCGAACTTGAGCCACCAGAAATATAGTCTTTATCAAAACTGTTATGGCATGGCCCCCATTTTTCAGGTGAACGCACGCCCACCAGCCCGGTAGCAAACTGATCCAGATTGGTTTTACCTAGAGGAATTGCACCAGCATCAATCAGTTGTTGCACAACAAAGGCTGATTTATCGGGCGTGTAAGTATAGGCCTCACAGCCTGCCGTGACAGGGAATCCCGCCAACTCGATATTATCTTTAATAGCAAAAGGAATCCCAAACAGCGGTTTGTCTTCAATACTGCTGTTTTCCAAAGCATCCAGATAAGGCTGAAGTTGTTCCAGACTGAATAACTCGATCCAGATATTGTGTTCAAGATACTGCTGACAACGCTCTAAGGCATTCTTAATAACTTGTTTTGGTGACAGCTCACCAGCTTGATAGGCTTGTTGCAAGGCAGCAATGGTCATATTTTGTTGTGTCATTTATTCAACCTCCAACACTAATAAACGGTCACCCATACCGACTTGTGATCCTGCTTTTCTGGAAAGTGAAGTCACTTTACCTGCCTGCGGTGCTGTCACCAGAATTTCCATTTTCATGGCTTCTAAAATCATCAAGGTGTCACCTTCTTTCACGTCCTGTCCTTCTTCCACTTCGATTTTCCAGATACTGCAATTCAATGGGCTATCTACAGAAATTGCATTGTCTGCCAGTGGCAATAAAGCTTCATCCACTTCGACCTGTTGATCACCACTATCAAAATGCAATAGACCATCGCGTTTCCAACGTTCTAATTCTTCATTAAAGGCTTTCTGACGCATGCTGGTGAACGTATCAATTTCAGCTTGATGCTGTTCAATAAAGGCGTTGTAGTCTTTTAAATTGAAACGTGTTTCTTCAATCTTGAGTTCATAGTTACCATGAATAAAATCACGGCGTATTTGCATTAACTCATCATGGCTGACTTCATAAAACTGAATTTGGTCAAAGAAACGTAATAACCAGGGCTTGGTGAACTCTTTGGTTGTTTCGTAACGATTCCACATTTGCAGAGTACGTCCGATAAACTGATAACCACCCGGCCCTTCCATGCCATACACACATAAATACGAGCCGCCAATACCAACAGAGTTTTCTGCGGTCCAGGTTCTGGCCGGATTGTATTTTGTCGTTACCAGACGGTGTCTTGGATCCATTGGTGTCGCTACTGGGGCACCGAGATACACATCGCCCAGTCCCATCACCAGATAGCTGGCATCAAACACAATCTTCTTCACGTCATCTACGGAATCAAGACCATTGATACAGCGAATAAACTCAATATTATCAGGACACCATGGGGCATTTTCTCTCACCGATTGCATATATTTTTCGCTGGCTAAACGACAAGCTTCGTCATCCCAGGAAATCGGGATATGCACAATCCGGGTGGGTAAATCTAAATCATCCACATGCTGGATATCTTTCTCTGCCTGTTTTAATACACTCATTAAGTCATCAAGAGATAACACCATACTGTCATAGTGCACCTGCAGCGAACGGATACCTGGCGTCAGCTCTAAAATGCCCGTCACCGCCTGTTCCTGTAACCACAACATTAAGGCATGTACTTTAAACCGCAGATTGATATCTAAGGTTTGCTCACCAAATTCGACTAAGAGATAGTGATCCCCTGCCAGTCGATAAGTAATGTCCATACCCGATGAAGCATCTTTGCTAATGGCATGAACAGGCGTATCAATAACGACAGGCTCTACGGATACTGATTGTTGACTTAAACCATCAATCGCCTGATTTTGTGCACGCTCTAAGGCATTGGCTGTTTCAATCGATACAGGTATAAAGCGAACGGTATCTCCTGCTTTTAACTGGCCCACTTTCCATAAATCAGCGGTAATTACGGTTGCCGGACAAACAAAGCCCCCCAAAGAGGGTCCATCTGGCCCAAGAATAATCGGCATATCCCCAGTAAAGTCGATAGACCCAACAGCGTAGGCATTATCGTGAATATTAGAAGGATGCAGACCAGCTTCGCCACCATCGGTTCTTGCCCATTCTGGTCTTGGCCCAATCAAACGCACGCCGGTACGACTGGAGTTGTAATGAATTTTCCAGTCTGTCGAAAAGAACATCTCGATATCATTATCAGTGAAAAAGTCAGGTGCACCATGCGGTCCGTAGACCACATGAATATCCCAGTGATGCTCAATTTCAGGCTGTAAAGAATCTGCCATCAACGTATTATCAGCGACTTGTTGCTCAGGCAGAATGTGTAATACATCACCTGTTTTTAATGTACGACCGACGTGTCCACCAAACTGACCTAAAGTGAAGGTTGAGCGTGAACCTAAATATTCAGGACACTGAATGCCACCAGCGACTAATAGATAGGCTCTGGCACCCGCACCTTTAACCTGACCTAATTTCAGCTTATCACCAGCTTGTACTGAAATAACTTGCCATGCTGATTTTGCTTCACCATTGACTTCAATGCTCAGTTCAGCACCAGTCACCACAATGCTGGTCGCCACATTAAAGCTCAGTTCAGGGCCCGATAAGGTAATTTCCATCCCCGCACAGGACTCGTCATTACCTAATAAACGATTACCTAAACGGAATGAGAGACTGTCAAATGGCCCAGATGGCGGTACACCGATATCCCAGTAACCAACACGTGCAGGATAATCCTGAATCGTTGTCATGGTGCCTGGCGACAAGATATTAATAGTTGAAGGCTGATAGATAAAACCATCCAGATAACGAGTGGTAACAGCAGCGTTTAAGAAAGCCTCGTCTTTTAAAATTTGGCTAACATAATCGGCATTGGTCTCTATACCATAAACTTGTAACTCTTCTAATGCCGTTAATAACTTACTATGGGCTAATTCACGACTATCGGCATGACTGATGATTTTGGCTAACATCGGATCATAAAAAGGCGAGACTTCGATACCGGCTTTAACCCAGTAATCAACGCGAATGGCCTCACTCTTTGGCCAGATAACTTCTGTCAGTAAGCCTGAAGATGGCTGAAACTGTTTATGCGGATCTTCAGCATAAAGTCTGACCTGAATCGCATGGCCTTTAGGTTCAGGTGCTTTTGCAGGTAATTGAGATTCTTTAGCACCGACTTCGATCATCCAGCGGACCAGATCGACGCCGTACACTTCTTCTGTAACCCCATGCTCAACCTGCAGACGGGTATTTACTTCCAGAAAGTAGAACTGTTGATTATCAGCGTCATAAACAAATTCCACCGTACCGGCACTACGATAGTGAATGGCAGACATGAGTCTGACAGCCACTTCCTGCATTTCGGCACGAACATCATCAGGAATATTAGGTGCTGGCGCTTCCTCAATGACTTTCTGATTACGGCGTTGGCTGGAGCAGTCCCTATCACCTAGGGCCAGTACATGCCCTTCCCCATCGCCAATCACCTGCACTTCAATATGACGGGCGCGAGTAATAAATTTCTCCAGAAATACCCCATCATTGGAAAAGTTATTAGCACTCAGATTTTTAACAGAGTTAAACGCCTGACGTAATGAAGCTTCATCATCACAACGGTTCATACCGATACCGCCGCCGCCAGCAGTAGATTTGAGCATCACTGGATAACCAACGTCATTGGCTTGGGTAACGGCATCTTCTAAAGACATTAATAAGCCCGTGCCTGGCAATAAAGGTACATCGTTATCTTCTGCTAAAGCCCGGGCACTATGTTTTAGACCAAACGACTCCATCTGCTCTGTTGTGGGGCCGAGAAAAACTATATTGTTTTGTTCACATAAACGAGCAAACCCTGGATTTTCACTGAGGAAACCATAACCGGGATGAATTGCTTCAGCGCCTGCCTGTTTAGCAATATCGATAATGCGTTGTTGATTAAGATAAGTGTCACTGGCACGGCCTTCGCCCAGTGAGTAGCTTTCATCTGCAGCACTGACATGTAATGAATCTCGATCAGCTTCGGCATATATCGCTACTGCCTGGACATTCATTTCATGCAAGGTGCGAGTAATCCGCGTCGCAATAGCACCACGGTTAGCAATTAGAACTTTCTTAAACATGATGGGTATTCCTAATCTGGGTCGTCCCAGCAAATAAAGCGTTGTTTCGGGTCGTCCCGAAACACAATCCGTATTAGCTCCAGATAACCACTTCTACAGGTGTTGGGTTATAAGCGTTACAAGGGTTATTCAACTGTGGACAGTTAGATATCAACACAATCACATCCATTTTTGCCGTCATTTCCACATATTTACCGGCTTCAGAAATACCATCAGCAAAGGTCAGGTGACCGTCTTCTGTCACGGGTACATTCATAAAAAAGTTAATGTTATGAGTGATGTCACGTTTGCTGACACCAAAATGTTCATTTTCAGCGACCGCCAGCATCCAGCTATCACGACAAGCATGCATGGTCTTTTTCTCCAGCGAATAACGCACGGTGTTAGATTCTGTGGCACAGGCACCACCCAGCGTGTCATGTCGGCCACAGGTATCTGCAGTAATCTCTAACATGGGGTTGCCAAGATTCGACAACAGTGTTGTTCCTGCAGTGAGATAAACATTACCTTGCTCGCGTAATGTATCGATTGCACTGTATCTTTCACTGGGATCAGCCGCACTGTAAAACAAAGTGTCGGCAGCCTGATTACCATGTGAATCAACAATCCGCAGCGTTTCACCTGCTTTGAGCTCATGCATCCAATAATCGCCTGCTAACACTTCTTCACGATAGCTGGCTTGCCCAGGGTTTAAATTACTTTCTTTAATCACAACAATATCCTTCCCTAATTAATGATGATGACCGCATTGGTGATAAATACGGTTATTTTCAAAACCACGCTGATTCTCAGCGCAGTGATTTACACACTCATCATCGTCAGCCACAGGTGCAGATTCTCTCAATTGGTATGTCACGGGATGTTTAGGGTAAACAGCAGCCGTATTCATTGGATGCGGACAGGTATGGAAGATAACCAGCGTATCCATCTCAAAACGTAAATCGATGTAATCACCCGCTTTGCTGTTATTTTCAACAAATTGCATATTGCCTTCGGCATCGGTTTTTACCTGACTGAACAAATTCAGATTAGCGGCCATATCACGACGGTTCATGCCGTATTTGGCTAACTCAACTAAAAATGAATTATCACCGCTTAATGTCCAGTTATTGCGAGCTTCCTGATAACTTCTATCTGCCCAGCGTTTTTTCATGCTCTCGGTGGATAGGTTTCCGCCCACAGTATCGTGCCACCCAACGGTGTCATCGATAATGGAACAGAACACATGACCCATGTCTGAATACAAACAATGGCCTTTGGTCAGCTTAAAGGTATGTTGACATTTCAAGGTGTCCGGGGCGTTATAACGTTCCAGTTTATTCAAAGGGTTATAAAACAACATGCCTACATTGGCACCGCCCTCTTTATCAATCAGACGCAGTGTCGTGCCTTTTCTAACTAACATTGACCAATGCGTACCACCGGGCAAGGTGTCTCCATAAATCAGATCGTTTTGTTTCTGGCTCATAATGTTTCCTGCTTTTGTTTCATCGTATTGGAGATGTCATCCAATGTTGATTTCCGAGTATCAGCAACCGGAATATCAAAGGTAATGGATGCGCCATATCGGTTCGGGTTATCAGGGTCAATGCGGTGTTTATCAAACACCAATAAACGTGTTCCCAGATAGAATCCCTCGGTAAGATCATGGGTAATCATGAAAATGGTGATTCCGGTTTTTTGCCAGATATCTAAAATCAAGGCATGCATATCTGAACGAATACCTGGGTCAAGCGCCCCAAACGGTTCATCCAGCAATAACACTTTAGGTTGTTTGATTAAGGCTTGGGCAATTGCCAGACGTTGCTGCATACCACCAGATAGTGACGTTGGATATTGCTTAGCTACATGCCCGAGACCTACCAGCTCTAACATTTCCTGAGCCTGAGCACGGACCTTCCGACGTTTACTACCAAAACAGCGACCTAATAGTCTGGATTCGCCAAGCTCTACACCCAGCATCACATTTTCGATAACATTCAGATGGGGAAAGACAGAGTAACGCTGGAAGACGATGCCCCGATCAGCATCGGGCTCATCGCGGATGGGATCACCATCCAGCAATAATTGGCCGCGAGAAGGTTTCTCAGTGCCCAGCAGCATTTTCAGAAATGTGGTTTTACCACAGCCTGATGCGCCAACCAGCGTTATAAACTCCCCTGCTTTTACAGTCAGGTTGATATTTTCGAGTACCACATTATCGCCGTACTCTTTCCATAGCTTTTTCAGTTCAATATTGTTCATTTAGCACCTCCCTCGTTTTGCTGCCAAGGGAAGGCATATAAAGACAATCTACGTAATAGATAGTCAGTCAGAAACGCTAATAAAGTTATCCAGACCACATAAGGCAGAATCACATCCATCGCCAGATAACGTCTGACCAGGAAGATACGATAACCTAGCCCTTCAGTCGCTGAAATAGCCTCTGCTGCAATTAAAAACAACCAGGCAGATCCCAGGCTTAAACGCACTGCATCAATCAATTTAGGTAAAATCTGCGGCAGTATCACCCGTACTATCAATTGCCAGGTAGATGCACCTAAAGTTTGTGCTTTGATGATCAGCTCTTCGGGTAAGGCCATCACACGTAATTGCACATCACGAATCAAAAAGGGCGTGATACCGAGCACTATCAGAGTGATTTTAGCGACTTCACCTAAACCGAAAATAATAAACAGGATAGGTAAAATCGCTAATGGTGGCACCAGAGAAATGACAGTTACCACTGGTGCAAATCCTGCTCGCATTAAGGGAATGATGCCAATCAAAATACCGACGATAAGACTGATAAGTGCACTGATACCAACGCCGATGCCTAATCGTTGCAAACTGGCCAGCGTATCAGCCCATAACAGATAATCACCGGTACGTTTACTAGGTTCAAAGGCCATCATATGAATCGCATGACCAAAGGCTTCAAATGAAGGCATCAGTTTGTCGTTGGGATTTACTGCTAAACGCTCATTCGATGCCACCACATAAACCAGTAAAATCAGAATAAAAGGTAAGGCACCTAATAACCATTTACCGGCTTTGCTGGGCTGTTGATTGATTAGTCGTTTCATAATGATTCCCGGACTGCTGACGGTTACAAAGAACCGTCAGCCGCCATAGACATGAAAGAAGAATCGAAACGCAGTTTGACGTTTTCTTTATTACCGACGATGGCACCATCAGGATAAGCAATACCGATAAAGCCAGCATCCATAGCCCCTTCACCTAACAGTCCATGATCGAATGAAAACTCACTGACGTATTTCATGGTTTCAGGCAATTGTTGGCCTTCAGCAAAGGCGACAGCATCTTTTGCTTGATAGAACATATTGGTCGCGGCTAATTGGGATTCGTAGCCAGCCAGGTCTGTACCTGAAGCTTTAGCCATAAACGTTAAGGCATCAGTATCTTTAGCCGCCATACGCGCCATGATTTCATACCAGGCACCGGTTAAGGCTTTACCAAAAGCCGGGTTATCATCCAGCGTCTCAGTATTAACCACTAACATATCAATGATTTCGCCAGGAATTTGTGAGGAGTCAAAGACTTCGCTGGTATTTGGCATTGAGACAATTTCAGATAACAACGGATTCCAGGTAACTGTTGAAGTCACGTCATCGGCATTAAATACCGCCACCAGATCGGCATCAGAAGTATTAACGACTTTAACGTCACGCTCACTCAAGCCAATAGTGTCGAGTGCGCGAGCAAGAAGGTAATGTGAGACAGAAAGTTCAACCAGATTGACGTTTTGGCCCTTAATGTCTTTTAAGGTTTTATCTTTCCCTTTCAGGACAATGCCATCATTCCCATTAGAAAAGTCACCAAGAATTAACGCCGTAGAGTCGACACCACCTGCAGCAGGGATAGTCAACGCATCCATATTGGTCATGGTGCAACCATCAAACTGGCCAGCAGTATATTGGTTGATAGATTCAACGTAGTCATTGATTTGCACTACGTCAATTTCAATACCGTATTTATCGGCCCATTTCTTCACGATACCGGCATTTGCCGCATAGTCCCACGGCATCCAGCCTGCATAAATGGTCCAGGCAATACTGAATTTATCTTTTTGTTCAGCATTCGCTGAAAAGGGAACGACTAGGAAAGAAAATGAAAGCAGCAAGAAGCTGATAATACGAAGATTGGAGAACTTCATGAAGTTACCTCACAGTTAAGTTAGAAACACGGTGCAAGAGATGTTTTACAAAAAACAATCTCCCGGGCTTTTATCCCTCCGTGTAACCTTCACTGTGAAGGTCGGTTACTCTCGGTCCAGACATCATCGTTGATCGGAACCCTAGAAACCTTATTTCGTCGACAGTAGTTGGTAAACCACCTCAGCACTTAATTAGTACAACGCAGATACCGTGCCAGATGGCTATATTTTCTAATAATTCACTGCTGATCATTTACTTACCAGATCAAGCTGCAGATTAACCTCAGAAAACAATGCACCATATTGATGCAAAAATAATAATGCAATGTCCTTTATGGTGCATACATGAATGAGTTAACCACCAGAAAAACGTTTAATCATGTTCAATAAGTTTTGTGATTCTTGTGCCAGTGTTTCTGCGTTTTTATTGACCTCATTGGCATTGCTCACTACGGTTTCTGCATCTGAGCTTATTCTGACCACATTTTTATTAATATCCTCACTCACTGAACTTTGCTCTTCTACAGCGGTTGCGATCATAGTATTCAGCTCGTTTAACTTCTCAACACTTTCTTTAATTAGGCTAACCGAATCAATTGAGCCTTGAATATCCGAACGGCTTGATGCAGCAGTCTCTTTTGTTTTGTCCATCCCTTGAACCACTTTTGCTACAGAACCATCCAGTTTTGAGATGAGATTAGAAATCTCTTGTGTAGATTCTTGTGTGCGTGTTGCTAAAGAACGTACCTCATCAGCCACAACGGCAAAGCCGCGCCCATGATCTCCCGCCCGGGCAGCTTCAATAGCCGCATTCAAGGCAAGTAAATTCGTTTGCTCAGCAATCGTGCTAATGACATCCACAATCGGGTTGATAGCACTGGAATCAGATTCCAGAGTTTTAATATATTCAGTGATGTTATCAAAAGCGTTATCCAGACTAGTCAATCCCTTCACAGCCATTTCTGACTTATGCGAACTTTGCTGTGTTAACTCATCAACATGATTGGAAGATTGTGATGCCAAGCTGGCATTTCTGGCGAGTTCATGAATGGTAGATGACATTTCTGTCATCGCAGTTGCCACCTGCTCTGTTTGTGATGCCTGAGAATTAATAGATTCCATAATGGATTGCTGAGATAAATAGGTCTGACTTGCTGAGTTATCAATGTTACCCGCTGAGTCATTCATTCTTACCAATATCGTATTAAGCTTGGCATGTAGTAATTTATTGATCAGAGTAATTTGGCCAATTTCATCATCAGCACCAGTGTAAACCATGCCCATCAATGGGTCGTCCACTTCGTCTTTTGCTTCTTTCAGAGCTTTATCTAGCGATACAAAAATCCAGCTTTTTAATAGCATGTAGGTCGCGATACCGCCGATAAGAGAAACAACAGGAGAAAGAAAAAACGGTAATTGCTGAATGGCAGGAATCTGACCGAGTAATATTGTAACAAGAGCGACACACACAGCACCTAATGCTGTTTTATTTTTTAAAGAAAGTCTGGTGAAAAAATTACCTAATTTAGGGGATTTTCCTTGATTGATTTGTTTATAGAGTTTGTCGGCCCTTTCTACATCTTCTTTCCTTGGCTTACTACGAACAGACTCATAACCAACAACCTTATCACCTTCAAATATAGGGGTAACGTAGGCATCAACCCAATAAAAATCACCGGTTTTTGTCCTGTTTTTTACAATACCCATCCAGTGTTTACCGGATTTCACTGTTGACCATAAGTCAGCGAAAGCAGCAGGTGGCATATCCGGATGGCGAATAACATTATGATTAACGTGCATCAACTCATCGGTATCAAAGCCGCTAATTTCTCGGAAGATATCATTAAAGCTAGTAATGGCCCCTTTAAGATCCGTGGTAGATATTAGCGGCTCATTAAAACTGACTTCTTTGTCTGTAATGGGTAAATTTTTTTTCATCTTTGTTCCCTTAACCGGTTCATACAATCCACTTTATTATTTTAAATTGCTGACCACTTTATTGTTTCTAACCTAAGTTAACGGCATAAAATCCAGATAACTTTAATACGTCAGAAAAAAATGAATACAGAACTATAACCTGTTGAATTAAATGCAAATATATTTCACCCTATTTATAAGATTAATATGAACAAGATATATCAATAAAAATTATTTAAAATACCCCTTTCGGGTTATTGGTAGTTCAAATGAAAGCACCTCAGGTTGGTTTTGTTAGTCTTGGTTGTCCAAAAGCCTTGGTCGATAGTGAACGTATTATTACTAAGCTCCGCTCAGAAGGGTATAGCATTACTCCAACTTATGATGATGCTGATTTAGTCGTTGTGAATACCTGCGGCTTTATTGATTCTGCTGTTGAAGAATCGCTGGGAAGCATCGGTGAAGCCATCGCTAAAAATGGCAAAGTAATTGTAACGGGTTGCCTTGGAAGCCGTGACAATACCATTCGCGAACAACACCCACAAGTATTAGAAATTACCGGTGCTCATGCCCTCGAAGAGGTAGTCAATGCGGTACATAAACATCTCCCCCCTCAGCATGATCCTTTTGTCAGTCTTGTACCCCCGGAAGGTATAAAGCTGACCCCCAGACACTATGCTTACCTGAAAATATCGGAAGGCTGTAATCACCGCTGCACTTTCTGCATTATTCCTTCCATGCGTGGTGACTTGGTAAGTCGGCCTATTCATCATGTTATGAGTGAAGCAAAACGGCTTGCTGATGCTGGCGTAAAAGAGCTTCTAGTGATCTCTCAGGACACCAGTGCCTATGGCGTTGATGTGAAATATGAGTCCTGTGAATGGAACGGTCGTGAACGTGCAACGCGTTTTTATGATCTGACTGAAGCTCTCAGTGAACTGGGGATTTGGGTCAGAATGCATTATGTTTATCCTTACCCTCATGTTGATGACGTAGTGCCACTAATGGCTGAAGGGAAAATTTTGCCTTATCTGGATATCCCTTTTCAGCATGCCAGCCCACGCATTCTCAAGCTGATGAAGCGACCAGCTTCCTCGCAAAATAATCTGGAACGTATTCATGCCTGGCGAGCAGTTTGCCCGGATATCACTTTACGCAGTACTTTTATTGTCGGGTTTCCAGGGGAAACCGAAGAAGAATTCCAGGAATTACTCGACTTTCTCACTGAAGCTCAACTTGATCGGGTTGGCGCTTTTGCTTACTCCCCTGTTGATGGTGCCACAGCTAACGATTTGCCGGATCAGATTCCTGAAGAGATTAAACAGGAACGTCTTGACCGCTTTATGGCGCATCAAGCTGAAATCAGTGCTGCCAGGCTACAATTAAAAGTTGGACGTAAAGGCCGCATTATTATTGATGAAGTGGTTGAAGAAGGTGCTGTTGGCCGTAGTGAAGCGGATGCACCAGAAATCGATGGCCAGGTCTTTATTGATGGTGCGACTCACCTGAAAGTAGGTGATATCGTTGATGTCGAATTTGAAGAAGCCGATGAATACGATCTCTGGGCAAAGCTTATCTAATACTCTAGATCAAATGCCTGATTGACCGCCTCAACTACCGAGTCGGCAATCAGGGCATTAGCGGATTTTGCCTCTTTTTCATCCTGAGGTAAAAACTTACCCGTTCTGACTAAACAGGCTTGTAATCCCGCATTAATCGCCCCGACAACATCTGATGCTACATCGTCACCAATCATCAGAACTTCATCCGGCCTGACATTAAGCGATGACACCGCCGCTTGGAAAAAACTGGCATCGGGTTTGCCAATGATTTGCGCTTTGACATCTGCTGCATACTCCAGCGCCTGAATAAATGGTCCAGCATCCAGCTGTAATTGCCCTGCACTTTTGAAATATCGGTTACGTCCAATACCAAGCAAAACAGCGCCATCCATCAATAATGAGAAAGCCTGATTCAGTTGTTGATAATTAAATAATTCAGCCGCATCGGTAACAATTACCGCATTCGGTCGGCTTTGATCTAAATCGCTAAACTCAGGCATTAAATCAGGGTGGATAAGACAAAAGGGGCGATAGCCCTTAGCCTGGCACAGGCTTTTTATAGCCACAGGAGCCGTGAAAACTTCCTCTGGTTTTATATCAAAGCCCATGCGTGTCAGTTCAGCAAATACTGACTGACTCGTAGAGCGTGACGTATTGGTGACAAAACGCATTGGTATTGAGCTCTGCCTTAAGGTCTTAATCAGTTCCACCGCTCCGGCGATAGGCTGACGATCAATATACAAAACACCACTGATATCAAACAGAATTGCTTTAATCATAACAATGGCCTCCACTGTATGAGAGCAATGATCTGAGTATGCAATGCTTTTTAGATGAACTCAATACTCAGCAATACAGATCTTTTAGCTATTTTTATCCGGCGGCATAATTGGCCAGTCAGCGGCATCAAGGGAATCCAGTGGATACTGGCTGGCTTCGCCTTTCCAACGTCGGATAAAGCGTCGATCAGCATCATAGATCTCTGTTTGTTTATCCAGATCAAAATGACGACCACCTCGTGGATCAGCCCCTACCCCAGCAATGTATTGCCAATTTCCCCAGTTAGAGGCGACGTCGTAGTCGATTAATTGTTGTTCAAAATAGGCCGCACCAAACCGCCAATCTAGTTGCAGTTCATTAACAAAACAGCTGGCTACTATCTGACGACCACGATTTGACAGATAGCCAGTTTCATTAAGCTGTTTCATACAGGCATTAACGAGAGGATATGGCGTATTACCATTGCACCATTTCTGATAACGCTCGGGATAAAAACAACAGGAAATTTTTTGTCTGTTTATCCCTTCTGCCTTGAATAACTTGTGTTGATATCGCTGTGCATACCACTGGAAATATTCACGCCACAACAACTCATAATAAATCCAATAAGTGGATTCATTCGCTGTATGCTCAGACTCATAGCGTTTCAATCGTGCCATCAGCTTACGTGGCGATAAAGCGCCACAGGCCAACCATGCCGACATTTTAGTTGAGTTTTCCCAACCATCCAGTTCATTTCTTACCGTTTTGTACTGTGCAGGCAAATCAGATGAAAAGTACTGCTCAAGATGATCGAGCGCCATCTTTTCTCCGCCGTAGCAGTAATGTAGCTCAGCAACTTCTGTTTCAGTTTGATGGGTTAAACCCGTCAGCGCTTCTACAGGAGGCGCTAACCATTGCGGCATAGCCAACGGTTTATCAACAGCAATAGCTTCACAGCAATCTTTAAAATCGGTAAATGTTGCAGGCAAATCACTTATTGCAAAGGGTAATTGCTCAGGGCGAAATAAGGTATGTGTCGAGACAGAATGAAAAAGCGTACGAGGAAAATCGACTTTGAGATGATGCCATTGACGGGTCTCAAACACACCCACATGATGGCTACGATACACCGCATCAATATGATGATTTTTTATCAGAACAGAAATCGCCGAGACCGGATCGGCAGTCATCACAATCAGACGTTGCCCACGATTTTTTAGCTCTTTCCCTAAATCATGTAAAGTTTTATTGAGAAACTGGCGACGCAAAACACCCATCGGTCTGGCATTCAAACGGCTTTGTCTGAACCAGGCAGGATCAAAACAATATAAACAAATGAGCTGCTCACAATTTAGACTGGCTTCAAGCAGTGCCGCATTATCATGAATACGCAGATCATGTTGAATCCAGTATAAGCCGGTTTTATACATTTATGTTCCTAAGCAACAATACCCTAGCATCGAAACTAGACTGTTTATTGTCGATATTTTGTGAAGCTTGCAAGATTAATGAATGTATAAACCTAGCTCTCTTGTAGCCAATAAAAGCTAAAAGCCGGTATGACTAACGCATTTTTAAACAAATCCGGACGCTGGCCACTAAATAAGTCATAAAGCTGACCATTCTGTGGATTGCCCCAACTGCCCAGTTCATCTAAATTCAGATGCTGAGGTTTACCATTGAAATTCGCCACTACCAGAACACGTTGATGCTGTTGCTGAATACAATAGCGTTCGAAGACAAAAAGATGCTCATTGCCGACATCAATTAATTCGCGATTATTAAAATCAGCAAACACATCGATTTCTTTGCGAACAGCAATCATCCGTTTTAATGCAGTAAATATTTCATATTGCGGGTGGCCAGGCTGGTTTCGCAGCTCCGCTTTATCCCAGTTAATAACCGGACGATGTACCCAGCGCGAATCTCCTTTTTTGTATGGATCATCAAGATAGGAAACATCATTTGTTGTACCCACTTCGTCTCCATAATAGAGAAGAGGTATACCACCAAAAGACATAATCAAACTATGCAATAACAAGATAATATTGATTGAGTCTTCAATGGCTTGTGAATCACCCTGCTCCAAAGCATATTCCAGTCCAACCAGGGAGGCTAAGGAACCTGAAATTCGTGCATCCCCTGTTTTCTCATTTTCACCAAACGGTAACCCTCTGGCATGAGAATGGTCAAAACGGCCCATATAATAATCAATCAAAAACTTACGATGTTGTGCAGGTTGGTAACCAACAAGTTCGATATCACGGTCATCAAAGCCCAAACCAATATCATCATGACAACGGATATAATTCAGCCAAGTTGCTCTTTCCAGCTTCACTGGCAGGCTCTTAATACCCTGGTTGAGTAACTTGGTGTTTTTTGTGGCTACAGCATCCCACATCAATGCCATATAAGTTGCGTTGTAGGCAATTTCACACTCTTTAGCAATAACTGCATCTTCACCAAAATATTTGGTGACTTCAACAGGTGCCACAATCGCTTCAGCAATATATAACACACCAGGAGCAACCACCTGGCAGCAGTCTTTGAGCAGCTGCAAAATTAAGTGGGCTTCACGTTCATTCTGGCAGGTACTACCAATTTTTTTCCACAGAAAGGCAACAGCATCCAAACGCAGAATATCAGCGCCTTGATTTGCCCAGAACAAAATCACATCGAGCATTTCAATAAACACGGAAGGATTAGAATAATTCAGATCCCACTGATAATGATTAAACACGGTCATGACCCAGCGTTGCATTTCCTCATCCCAGGTAAAGTTACCGGGTGATGTCTCTGGAAATACTTCAGGCATGCTCTGTTCGAACATATCTGGCACATTCCGATTTTCAAATGTGTAGTAATAATCCTGATATTTAGTTTCACCTTGCCGTGCTTTTAGCGCCCACTCATGTTCATCTGAGGTGTGATTAAGGACCACATCCATGGTCAGCAAAATGTCACGCTCATGCATGCTGCGTGCAAGTTCGTTTAAATCCTTGAGGCTTCCGGCACGTTCATCGATCTTACGAAAATCGCTTACGGCATAACCGCCATCACTGCTGCCTTTCGGACATTGCATAATGGGCATGATATGCACCAGATTGACGCCAAGTTCCTGGAAGTAATTCAGATGTTCTTTCATTCCCTGCAAATTACCGGCGAAGCCGTGGCTATAAAGCGCCATGCCAACCCATTTCTGACTCAAAAACCAGTTATGGTCTGCTTCACGTTCAATATCCTTCTGACGCAGATCTTCCGGACGATGGATATACTGCCACGCCATGGCTTCAACTAGTTTTTGAGACTGTTCTTTGAAGTCATCACGATGACCATACAAACGTTCAAATAAGGAATGTATGGCATAAAAGTTTGCCCCTAAACGCGTATAAAAATAGCGTAAGTCCTGTTTTGAAATGCCAGCTTCAATTTCATTGAGGATATCGTTCAACAGTGTGTGGGCTTGCTGTTCGTACATGCTTAACCTTGTTTGTATTATTCTAAATAAGCGTTATTTATAAAAGTCAGGATCTTTACTGACAGCGCCACGATGTTTGACAACACGACTGGCGAAGGCTTGGGCTTTTTCCAGTGTATCTTCGATTTTCCATCCTGCCAGTAAACCGTGAATATACATGGCAGTAAAAGCATCGCCTGCGCCGACAGTATCGACGACTTGTTCGTGCTGAGGAGGTGCAACCTGATGAAAAGCACCATCAGTATCGCGAACAATCGCGCCTTTTTCACCTCTTGTCACGATCAGCTGATCAAGGTGAAAATGTGTATGCATTCGGGTCATATCCTGATGCAGATCAGCAGAATGGAATCCAAGTTCGTATAACTCACTTTCATTCAATTTTACCCAGCGTGCTTGCTCAAGCCAGTGATAGACAGTTTCTTTTTCCCACCAGGGTGAACGTAGATTCACATCAACAAAAATATCCAATGATGGATTTTCAGTCAGTTTTTCCAGCGTTTTCTTGGCGATCTCACGACGTGCAACTAAAGAACCATGATAAAAGAAACCCGATATGTCCTCTGTGGGTACTTCAGCTAAATCAATAAAATCCCAGGCATTATCTTCAGCAAAAGTATAGATGGGTTCATCATTTTCGATACGAATATCAACCCGCCCCGTCTGATGTTTACTATCCTGCTGAATGGCTTTGGTTGTCATCCCCCAATTGGTCATTTCTGACAATATGATGTCACCCAGCTCATCCTTACCAACACGACTGATAAACAGCGGAGCATCGCCTAATGCCTGAAGATGCCATGCAACATTAAACGGTGCACCACCTAATACGTTTTCCCCCGTCGGGAAACAATCAAATAAGGCTTCACCAAAAATAGTTAGCTTGGTTGATGATTTCATGATGATGATTCTTTATTGGTTGGCATAAAAAAATGCGGTGCAAAATGCGCCACTCCCTGCAACACACCCGCCGAATAATTACCATTGTTCTCACTATGGTCACTGCTTGCCAGAAACAATGCCTCAGTATTGCCATTGTGTTTTGATAATTCCACAGCAGCTTGCTTAATCTCTGCACTGGCATTATCGACAAGAATTGAGGGTATATGGCTGGTTAACACAGGTAAGTCATTGCCACTATCACCGGCAAAGATAACTTCATCCAGCTCATAACCTAGCTTTTCTTGTAAGAATTCAATGGCATGTAGTTTCGTTGCGTGTTCCGGTAATACATCCAATAAACCAATATTTTTGGGCTCATCGACACTCCAGAGAATACTGGCAGCCACATTGGCATCTTTCAGGAAAGCTTCAATACGGGTAATGATGGTGTCTTTATCCATATATAGCGGTAAGTAATAACTTAATTTATGCGTATTTTGTTTAGTGCTTTCCTGCAAACGCAGTTCTTTGATGGGACGTAAAATCTGTTTTAGTTGTGCGTGGGTTTTGCCATTCCAGTCTTTATCGATTTCTGCTTCCCAATCTGCCATCTGTTGCCAGCTACCTTTTCCTATCTGATAAATCTTGGTGCCAACATCGGTAATCGCAAAATCCGGGATCGGTAAGGCGTAGTTTTTAATAGCACGTTTGACTAAAGACACATGGCGTCCTGTCACATAGGCTAATTTCACATCCTCACGCTCACAAAAGCTTGAAAAAGATTTACGGGCATCGGCAGGTTCCGGCTGAAAACCATTGGGAATAATGGTTCTATCCATATCAGTACACAGTAAAACTTTAGCTTGCGTCATCATGATGTTTTCTTTGTTTTTGCCTGATGAAAGAACTGGTAATGTTCAAGCGATTCCAAAATGCCTGCGGCAAATGGTTTATCAGCAAAATAAATCCGATCAGTATCAATCAATTGTGATAACTCCTCATTATGTCTGTTAGCCACTACAGCGGCGAGTGTATTGCCGCGCATCATATCTTCATCAGCACCAGAACCGCCGGCGACAAAAATATGCTCAAGTGGTATTTGCCAATGATCGGCAACATAGCGTAGAGCCATCCCCTTTGATGCTCTAATAGGTAAAATGTCTAAATATTGTCCGAATGCTAACTGTACATGCACAGATTGTTCTTCCTGATGTAACAGCCGTTTTATATCTTCTATATCTACTTGCTCTGGATCAATGTAATAACTTAATTTAAACCGACTCTGCTCTGATTTTGGCTGTTTCTGCAAACCGGGATAATCATCCAGTAATTGACGAACCTTATGCGGCATCCAGTGATAATCTATATGCTGAGCCCACGATGTATCGGGAGTTAGCTTCGGAGCATAATAAATTTCAGTACCGGAACTGGTAATCAAAATATCAGGTTCAGGAATCTGATGTTTTTTCATCATTCTTAATGCCACATCCAGTCTGCGACCAGTAGCAATAGCAAATTTCGTAGTTTTACGGTTCTCACGAATCAGATTAATGAGTTTATGTAACGACACATCATCACCAATAAGGTTCAAATCGAGATCGGTGAAAATAGCTTGTTCTGCATAAAAATGGCTGGTTCTTTCAAGCGGTTGACGTTGTAATAATTCAGCACGTTGAGCAAGCGGTGTTACCAACTCAATATACCGCTTGGCATGAGCCCGCCATGAATAACACTTCGCCACCCCTTCCAACCCTTTGCTGGAATAGTCATCCCATAACTTATTATCAGTAAGTAGTTTCAGTAAGGCGTCTGTAATCGTCGACGACTCTAGTGGATCAATCAAAATACCATTATGACAGTTACCGATGATGTCTCGTGGTCCACCATCTTCTGTTGCAATTATGGGTACACCAGAAGCGGCGGCTTCAATCAAGGTTAAACCAAAAGGTTCTGTCAGTGCCGGATTTACAAAAACACCACCTGATGCCGCAGCAATACGATACATCAAAGGCACTTGTTCACGTTTGTGATGCTTAGGCATAGCCACTTTGCCATACAGATCGTAACGATCTATTGCCACCAAAAGCTCATGGAAGACTTCCTGAGCACCGGCTTCCAAGTCATCAATATCATCACGGTTACCAGCAATAATCACCAGATTAGCCAGTTGTTGCAAGCTTTCCGACTCACCGTATGCTTCAATCAGCACCGCAATATTTTTGCGTTTGTCTGGACGGGATAAGGCCAGAATGATCGGTTTATTTGGTTCAACAAGTTGGTGCGTTAACTTACGAAATAAGTCAGTTTCTAACTCATTACCTTCTGGTGGCTTAAATTGTTTGATATTGGTACCAGGAGGGATAACCCGCATCTGATCAGGTTGGTAATGATCATAAATTTCGTATTGCTCTTCAATTTCCTGATGAGTGCTGGTAATGACACGCTCAGCAGTAGCTAAGGTAATTTCTTCTGCCTCAATACGACGTGTCATATTATAAAGTGATTCGATTTGTTCAGTGGAGAGGCCACTTGCCAGCAACCGTCTACGCTTCACACGGCCAAGTGAATGACCGGTATGCACCAGTGGGATGCCTAAAAGATTGGCAACATGAGAACCGACAAGACCGGCATCGGCATAATGGCTATGTATTAAATCGGGAATACGATCTTGTTTTCTAAAAAAGTCAGCAAGATTATCTGCAAACCCATCCAGATATTCCCATAGCTGCTCTTTATAAATATATTCTTCAGGACCAGCATCAATCCGGACAATCCTGAACTTCTCATTGATTACTTCGATGGGCTCGGCATAATCAGCATCAACATGGCTATCATTAATGCGGCGGGTAACGAGATCAACCTGTGAGACATTGGGTAGTTCGGAGAGAGCCTGGGCCAGTTCCAGCACATAGAGGGTCTGACCTCCTGTATCAGCATCTCTGCCAAGCTCCAGATTATCAGCTCGTATGAGCCCATGCACACTGATTAGTGCGATATACATCTGCTCAACCGTGTCCCCCATAAAACCAGCTTCTCCCTTTAATTACGTGTATGCGTTCAGATATCGTCCTACTCCCTGATACTATAGCATCACACTATCTTGATAAAGATTAGCTTAGGTTAATTTTTCCGGTGTGTATGTATATATAAAAACTGTTCAGAAATAAATTTACTTTCTTTGTGAAACTAAGCGTTTCAATTTTGCACTCAAACGGTGGAAGAATCGATGCTTATTTCCTGCTGCTGCACTGGTCAGGAAATTGATTTGTATTGACTGGCGTTTACCTTCAAAGGCCGGATAACCATGCCAGCAATTATCAGTCACTTTGAAAGCGAGCAACGCGCCCGGCCCTGGGCTGATTTCATCGACATAGTCATTCATATCATGCCCATTTCTCAAGACCCGAAGTTTACCGGTATCTGCTTCCCATTTTTCATTCAGATAAATCAGAATGGTGGCCACTTTCGTTTTGGAATCAGTATGAATCCGACCATCCTTTTGTCTGGAATAACCTCTGAGCGTAATCATCATCGGCAAGTCCATCACCTGCACATCAAACTTCTGACAAATAATGCGACGGAACTCCGGGGTATCAATTGATTCTATCAGCGACTTAAATGGTTCGTTTAGATCAACGTCATCTACGTTATAACTTCCACCATCCGGAATATCGGGAAAACTGTTAATGATGCTTTGCACATCGTCAGGATAAATTGACTCTTCTACTTTAAAATAAGGAAAAGGTACTGTTTGCAAAGGCGCATTATCGAGCGAATCCAGCTTAATCACATTCTTCATTATCATGTCATCAATTTGTCATAAACGATCACATTATCACTTTCTGCCCGGCACTTATACAAGTTAAAGCCACTTATAACGAGTTATAGCAACACTGTTCGTCTATTATATTTCTCTGCATTCAGCTCTAAGAACTTCTCCATCTCACTCTTATCTAAGAAATCATTGACTCGTAATACTCAGTAACGTTTATAATGAGTATGATTCTCATTTAGAACTTGACTATTAGATGTACATCGACTTACCTACCAAAGCTGGAGCGGTTAAAAACGTGTTTACACTCGACCTTCGTAAAACCTCAGGTCTCATTATCAGCCTGATAATGTTTTTTTCATTCATTTATACAGCTCATGCAAATGACGCACAGAGTGATACACGACAGCTCATGCAAATTGCTGAATATGTGGGTGCAGACTATCCTTCAGCTGTTGCGAATGGGGAAGTCATTAATGAAGCCGAATACAGTGAAATGACAGAATTTTCTGCGCTTGCTGTAGAAAAAACCCGTCAACTGGAAAATGGTCAGGCAGCTGTTGAAGCTGCTCTTAAATTACAAAAAGCTGTTGCAGACAAACAAAACCCGGATGTTATTCATCCGATTACAGTTGAACTGCGTAATATTCTAATCAAACTGTCACCTGCCGTTTCATTACCCAGTGAATTATTACCATCACAGCAAGTTCAAGCACTCTATCAACAAAATTGCAGCGCCTGTCACGGTGTAAAAGGTCATGGCGATGGCGAACTTGCTGCTACGCTTGATCCAACTCCTACCGATTTTACTGACAAAGAACGTGCCATGAACCGTTCATTAATCGGTTTGTACGATGCCATTACCAACGGTATTGAAGGCACAGCAATGGTCGCCCTATCCCACTTGAACGAAAAACAACGTTGGTCGTTGGCTTTTTATGCTGGCAGCTTAGCGTTTCAGGATAATAAAGGTACAGCCACTGTTCCAGCCGGTATGACCATACAAGACTTTGTCAGTAACAGTCCTAATACCTTATTGAGTAAATATCCAACACTGGATAACAAAACCGTTGCAGAACTTCGCTCAAACCCTGAGCCACTATTCGCTTCTAACGATCCTTTAGCGATGGCCAAGCAACAGCTTAATGCATCACATAAAAGTTATATGGCTGGTGAATATAAAATAGCTCAAGGACAAGCCGTCAGTGCGTACCTTGATGGTTTTGAACTCGCCGAAAATGCGTTGGATGCTTACGATCCAAAATTAAGAAAAGATATTGAAAAATCGATGATGGCGTTCAGACAGCTAACAAGCCAGTCTGATAAACAAGATGAACTCACTGCCTTACTGGAAAAAACCAATAGTCAGTTAAGCCAGGCGCAAGATATGTTATCTGCAGATACATTATCTGACTCTACCCTTTTCACCGCCAGTTTAGTCATTTTGCTGCGTGAAGGCTTAGAGGCGATGCTGGTTGTTCTGGCACTGGTGACAGTACTGGTAAAAACTGAACGTCGTGACGCAGTGAAATATGTTCACGCAGGCTGGATTATTGCGTTAATTGCTGGTGTAGCTACCTGGTGGGCAGCACAAAACCTCATTAGTATCAGTGGCGCCAGCCGTGAAATTATGGAAGGTGTCGGTGCGTTAATGGCCGCTGTCATCTTATTCTATGTTGGTTTCTGGATGCACAGTAAAACCAATGCAGTAGCTTGGCAGGCCTATATTAATCAGCATATTCACCGCCACTTAAGTACGGGTACTTTATGGGGCTTAGCAGGACTTTCGTTCATTGCGGTCTATCGTGAAGTGTTTGAGACAGTACTTTTTTACCAAGCTCTTATGACTCAGTCCGCAGTATCTCAGTCAATGTCTATCGTCAGTGGATTTGTGACGGCAGCTGTCGTGTTAGCTGTAGTGTTCTGGGTCATTATTAAATACTCTTTACGTTTACCGATCAGAAAATTCTTCACATTCAGCACCTATCTGATGCTGGCCTTATCCTTTGTATTGATTGGTAAAGCGGTAGCGGCATTACAAGAAGCTGATTTGATTAGCATATCCTCATTCCCAGTTGATTTTACTTTGTCGTGGATTGGCGTCTATTCCACATGGGAAGGTCTGGCAGCACAATTGGCTATTCTGGTTCTATCGATATTGATCTTGATAGGAATCGGGCCTTTCGGCAAAAGAGAAACCGCTTAATATTCAACATAAAAAAGCCCGCTAAAGCGGGCTTTTTTAATCCATCTCTTCAATGACATTTTACTGTCATACATCACTGCTATATTCCCTCACAGATAAACATGACCCCTGTCATGTTTATCTTAATCAATAGACAGCATTCATATTCTTTACAAAAGCCAAACTCGTCGTGAGGCGAGGACGGAAAGCCACAGATCTTCACCATTGAAGATGGCTGGGTTGCATTGCTTCATTTACTTTATATAAGGGTTATATCATGAAAAAAGCGATGCTATTTGTTCTAGCGTTTTTCTTCTCTGTCGGTGCTAACGCAGCGACATTATCTTTAAAAACATTCCAATCTAGCAATGCCACTCAAAAAGTTGATGTTGCTTCAGGAAGCGTTGTTCTTGGTTCAGGCCTGGCAACACCAGCTAATGGTGAAGCATGGAAGTCACAGTTTGACCTTAATTCAGATAAAACCACACCAGTTAAAGTGACATGGACTTTTAACCCTGACAGCGCACTAGCGAGTGGTTGGGTTAAGTTCAAAAGTGCACCAGATGCCTTTAAAACTTTCTTTATATCTAAAGTCGCCAGCTTCAGCTTCATCGCTACACTCTATGCCAATCAATTAAGTCTATTGAATTTCGAAAGTGCTACTGGCCAGGCGTTAAACTACACAGTTTCAGTATCTGCTGTACCAGTACCTGCAGCTTTATTCTTATTTGCCCCTGTATTATTAGGTTTCCTGGGCTTACGTAAGAAACAAGCTTTAGCTGCTTAATTTTTTATTAAATTGAGTATAAAAAAGCCCGCTACTGCGGGCTTTTTTCCATGTGAGAGTTAAGCGTTTAAAGCCACTTGAACCAGGTTATCTGTATAAGTCGGCGCATGCCCCATATCAACAAACTCTGCCGAACTCACACAGTTAACTGTACCTTTATTTAACTGTCGCCAATAGCCCAGTGTAGCAACCACAATACCAGGACTGACATCATCGGTAATTTGTGCCAAGGCCTCAAACTTACCCCTATCGTTAAATACAGACACCACATCACCACTCTGGATATTTCTCATATCTGCATCAACAGGACTTATCATCACAAACTGTTCGCCCTGGCCTTTTATCTTGCTCTCCATATTGGCGTAACAAGAGTTCAGAAAGCCATGGCTTTTAGGTGAAATAATATTTAAAGGATACTTTTCAGCCAGTGCAGGATTGCTCTCATGGGTTTCTCGTGATGGCACATAATCAGGCAGGCTATCTAATGGTTCACCCGCTTGGAAGCCGTCATACATTTGCCTGAAAGGCCCGGCCACAAAGTTCGTGGCTCCTTTAATTTCTAACTCACATTTACCACTCGGTGTCGGGAAATTCCCATGGCGGTGGCGGGCACGATCATCTTTGGTGCCCACTTTTAATTTGGCAAAACCATGTTCACGTAAATAGGCCAGATCGATACCATCACAAGCAGGCGAATCCCAATCAACATAGTTTTCAAGACACTCACTATCTGTCCAGCTAAAGTTAGCTTCCAGATACCCCATTCTGGCAGCCAGTCGTCTGAAAATTTCATTGTTTGGGATAGCTTCGCCGGGAGAGTCCACGCACTTTTCGTTATAAGTGAGATATAAATGCCCCCACGATAGCACCATATCTTCCATCTCAGCGCCCATAGACGCGGGTAACACAATGTCGGCATAAAGTGCTGTGTCTGATAAGAAGTGTTCTGCTGACACGACAAATAAATCGTCACGCTCAAGCCCTTGAATAATCTTATCGGTTTCAGCTGCCTGTGTGACTGGATTAGCATTCCAGCACATCATAGATTTGATCGGTGTATCAAGACCCAACTCACCAGTCAATGCTCGACCAAGTTGTATTGCATTCACTACTGGTGTGCCTTGTGGAATTAGATCTGGACGCGAAATCACATCAAATTTATACGGATGCTCCCAGACCGGGAACTGTAAAGCACCGCCACCCACATGTCGCCAGGCTCCGGTTAAGGCTGGCAGGCAACTCACTGCACGAATAGCCTGACCACCACCATAATTACGTTCAAGTGCGACCCCCAAACGAATGGCTGCGGGTTGGGTTGTGGCAAATTCACGAGCTAACTGACGGATATCCTCTACCGCAACGCCTGTGATAGCTGCTGCCCACTCTGGTGTTCTGGTTTTTGCCCTTTCTGCTAAAGCATCAAAACCAACGGTGTAATTATTGATATAGTCTTGGTCTTGCAAGCCTTCTTCAATAATGACGTTCATCATCGCCATCGCTAAAGCACCATCAGTACCGGGTTTAGGTGCAATATGCCAATCGGCTTCTTTAGCGGTTTTAGATTTATACGGATCAATCACCACCACTTTGGCGCCGTTTTTCTGGGCATCTCTGACAATATGCCAGTGGTGAACATTGGTGCTGACCGAGTTACATCCCCAAATAATAATGTACTTGGAATGTACAAAACTCTCAGGATCCACACCAGCTGTCGGACCTACAGTTAATAACCAGGCTGTGCAGGAACCTTCACCACAAAAAGTTCGCTCACAAACAGTTGCCCCCATTTTATTAAAAAAGGCATCGCCACCATTTAAGCCATGAACTAACCCCTGGTTGCCCAGATAGCTATAAGGCAGAATGGCATGTGGGCCATATTCATCAATAATCGCTTTCCAGCGGTTGGTGATTTCATCCAACGCCTCATCCCAGCTAATACGCTCAAACTGACCACTGCCTTTAGGCCCACTTCGACGCATGGGATAAAGCAGACGATCTGGATGGTAATGACGCTTTTCATAGTCTTTGAGTTTGACGCATAAACCGCCTCGCGTCATTGGATGTTCTTTATTGCCTCTGACAGAGGTTAATTGCCCATTCTCAACCTCATACACCATGGAACAGGTATCCGGACAATCATGTGGACAGCCACCATGATGCGTCGTTTTTAGTACGCTTGCCATATTGCTCTCTCCTCTTCTGAATTATATTTTTTTATTATTGTTCTCAGACTATACACCGGTTTATAACGGGAAATATGCCCGTTAAGTTATTCTTTCGAAACTATAAAAGTGTTATTCAGCTCATACACTGGTTCTGGTGTTTCTTCAGAGATATTGCTGCCTTTGATGACATAAACTCAGTAAATGATAGAGAATTTTGAGTAAGCTTAGATGGTATTTCTGTTCAGCGAGATTAGCGTCTAACTATGATTAAGCAAATGATTTCTATAGTTCTTCTGTACTATGCCGATATAAGGATTATGTGAACTATTTATCGTAGAAGATAACTAAGGTCATGTAAGATGACCAAAAAGTAGGAGGAAAGAGATGAGTATTTCAGCAACACAAGGCAGTCCAAAAATTAGTATTGATGATTATCTGATGGTTAAAAGTGCCCAGATGAGCAATAACAAAGCGAAACTAGATGGTGCCAATGCGTTAAAACTAATTGAATCTGCTGTCCCTGCCCCTACCGCCACGCAAGGCAATAATCTGAATGTAAAAGTCTGAGTTTTCTCAGACTTTTTTTGCCTGTCATTTAACAAGGCAATTCAATCTCACTGTAAAAATCTTTATATACAATTTCCACCCTCAGCCTGTCGCCTTCTGACATCAACACTTCTGGCTGACTGATTTCTTCTACCCACTGCTCTGCCTGCGACTGTTTTACCAAATTGCAAATATCACCAATCGGCCAGTGAAAATAGACTTCATGCTGTTTTTTTATCGCTAATACATCTTTGTCTGTAGATTCAGGTATCGGTAAATAAGAACTGAATATCTCCAGACCACCTTGTTGCTCAGGATCATGAGCAAAATATTCGACGCTCACATCCCAGCCGCGAACCAGTCCTTGTTGTTCATCACCCCGTTCAACACTAAAACCAAACATCGCTAAGGTACCATCATTAATTTTTGGCAATTTACTCAATACATCCTGTATTGCTAGCAACGCTTTTTTGTCATCAGCCGATAAAGCATCCAGACTTAATAACCATTTAGCTAGTTCTGTCGCTGATTGGATGAGTTTTTTATGTGCTTTATCAAGAAGAATATTGGCCATTAATTACTTACCTTGTTGTTCACTTTCATACTGTTTTATCCAGTCATACACTTCATCAGCAGGCATCGGCTTAGCGATAGCATAACCTTGTGCAATATCGCAGCCCATGTCTAGCAAATACTGGAAGTGCTCAGTAGTCTCCACCCCTTCAGCGATGATATCTCGTTTAAAAACCTGTGCCAGTTCAATGATGCCTTTGACAATGGCCATATCTTCTTCATTTTCCAGCATGTCGCGAACAAAACTCTGGTCAATTTTTAGTGTTTTAACTGGCAATTTTCTAAGGTAGGTCAGAGAAGAATAGCCCGTACCAAAGTCATCCAACGCAAATGGCACGCCAAGATAATCGCTGGCAGCAGCCACGACCTGAGAAGTTTGCACCGTTTCTAATGCCGACGTTTCCAATATCTCAAGTTCAATCGACTCTGGTGCTATCGTTTTATGTTGTTTCAGTAAGGTTTCCAGCTTCGTTAGAAAATCAGGGTGCTGAATTTGTTTCGCGGAAACGTTGATACTGACCTGAATATCAAGCGCCTGTTCTTGCCACTTTTGCAGCTCATGTAACGCTGTTTTTAAAACCCAATCGCCTAACTCAACGTTGAATTCATGCCCTTCAATAATCGGCAAAAATTCCATTGCACCTAAGAGACCTCTTTCCGGATGTTGCCAGCGGATAAGTGCTTCCAGTCCGACTACTCGGCCATGACGAAGGTCCACTTTGGGTTGATAATAAAGACGGAACTCCTCTCCAATTAAAGCCAGATGTAATCGCTCTAACTGGCTGTGATATTCATGCATTTGCTGATCAAGCTTAGCATCGAAAATATGATAGCCGTCTCTACCTGCCTGTTTAGCTTCATACATAGCCAAATCAGCATGACGAATCAATGTATCGCCATCCACATTATCAATAGGATAAATCGCCACACCGATGCTGGCTGTAACATGATGTTTACGATAATTAATCTTAATAGGTTCAGCTATTTTCTGGCTGAGTCGGGTCAAAATCGGTTCAAGCTCATCCAGACTATTAATGTTGCTGATCAAGATAATAAACTCATCGCCCCCCATCCTGGCTGCGGTATCACCTGAACGCGTGACTTGACTCAGTCTTTCAGCGACAGCGACCAGAAGCTTATCACCCGTCTCATGACCAAACTCATCATTAATAGGTTTAAATCCATCTAAATCAAGGAAGCAAACGGCCAGAATTTTCTCAGTACGCCTAGCAATAGAAATAGCCTGCTCAAGGCGATCGGAAAGTAATGTGCGATTAGCCAACTGGGTCAAAGCATCATAGTGAGCCATATTCACTAGCTGACGTTCGGTCTTTTTGATTTCAGTAATATCAACAAATAAGCCAAGGTAGCTGGTGATCTCTCCTTGAGGGTTTTTGATTGCACTAATAGTGAGGATTTCTGCAAAAAATTCTCCGTTTTTCTTACGGTTCCATATTTCACCACGCCAGCGTCCTTCGGTATTAATGCACTCCCACATGTTCTGATAAAAGTCAGCCTGTTGTCGGCCTGAAGCTAAAATTTTAGGGTCTTCACCAATGAGTTCTTCTTCGGTGTATCCGGTAATTTCCGTAAAAGCACGATTGACACTAATAATTCGGTTTTCTTTATCAGTGATAAGAATCCCTTCCCAGGCATCATCAAAAACACTGGCATGCAGACGCAGCGCTTCTTCATTTTTCAAGCGATCGGTAATGTCGTAGAACCAGCCGATATTGCATTCTTCACCAGCATATTGGATGGGTAGATAGGAAGCCAACGTCCATTTCTTACCTTGCCCATCAATATCCAGCTCTGTCAGTTGATTGTAAATTGTCTGACCTTTTGCAACTTGCTCGAGATAGCTTTCATGTACATCGGAGTTCGCATAAAAGTCGGAAGGATTCACCTCGCCCAGTGTATCAACACTCTGATTCACCAGTTCGGTATAGCGCTTATTAGCAAATACAATTTTCTTACTGGCTTTTGTCATAATCCGAACGGCGATCGGGCTGTATTCCAGTAATTCCCTCAGTTTTGAGGTACTGGTGCGTAACTCATCCTGTATTTTTTTGAAATAAGAAATATCGGTCGTAGTACCGATAATTCGTATCGGTTTTAAGTTCTTATCACGCTTGATGATCATGCCGCGAATCATCACCCATTTCCACGAACCATCGCCACATAAGAGACGTAATTCATCGTAATAAGTCGTATATTCACCAGTGATATAACCTTCCAGGCGCGTAACCGAGCGCTCTCTATCCTCTGGGTGAATATAATCTATCGATTCATCTAACGATTCTGGAAATTCATCATCGCCATAACCCAAACTTTTCTTCCAGCGTTCCGAGAAATTCACATGACCGGTTTCAATATTCAAATCCCAGACACCATCACCACTAGATTCCAGAGCTAACTTCCAGCGGCTTTCACTCTCTGCAAGTGTTTTTTTACTCTCAGCAAGGCGTGTCATATACGAATCAATACGCTCAGCCATAGAGTCAAAGGCTCTAGCTGCCGATGTAATTTCATCATTCCCTTGCAGCTGTGCTTCCATTAATACTTTTCGACCAGATTCAAAACGGGTCATTTCTTTAGTCAGACGCGTGATACGTGAAATGACATTTTTATTAACCGCTATAGTAATCAGCCAACCAGAAATGATAGTCACCCCAAACAAGACAATCATCAGAATCACTAACAATCGATTAACAGGCTCAACCAAATCTGCCACAGGAATGAGCTTAAAATAGCGCCATCCAACAGGCTCCACCGACATGGAGATCGCAATATAATGCTTTTTGTTGACGACGATATCTTTTGCAGCCAGTTGCGGTTTATTCTCTATAACCGCGCCTGATAACAACGCATTAAGTGCTTTTTCTTTATCAAGAAAATCTGTGACCTGCTTCTCACCACCCGACTCAAGCTGTTTCTGCCAATGACCGGCGAGAATAAAGTTACCCTGCTTATCCAGCATAAAATGTTCAGTATTGGGATATAACTGTTGCTTACTGAAAGTAAACCCCAGGACATTATTCAACGGCATATCTTCGCCAAGTGACCCCAACCACTGACCATTCACATAGAGTGGATATAGGGCACTCACCATCCAAACCTGATTAACAGGGTCAAACAAAGGTGGTGTGAACGTAAATTGTTTTTCAGGATTGTGAGCGGGTGAAGTGAAACTGACCCATGGCTTTTCTGTGTAATCATTATCAGCAAGCTGATCAAACACAAACTCAGGATAATGAGGATCAAAAATGACCTCACTTCGTAAATCAGGTGACAGATACCACACATTTTCATACAAGCGACTGGCCGACGAGCCAAACACTTGCATCACTTGCTTGATGCGTAAATGCATCACTTTCTGTTTTTCAGTTAATTCAGCAGAGTCAGGTAAGAAAATACCGGCGTTGACGTGCCCATCATATTGGTCTTTTTTATTACGCCAAATGCCATCATTATCGAGCGTCATCGTCTGAGAGAAGTCTTTAATGTCCTCATCCGTGACCGGCTTATTCAGTTCTTCTTGTAATAAGCGAGCCAAACCTTTTAATTTAGGCTCGGCATAACTCAGTTTCTGAGTAGTAATATTGACCTGATTCTGTGTGATGGCCAGTAAGTTATTTATTTCATGATTAAGAAGTTTTTCTTTGGAATATGCACTGACCCAAATAGCAGCGGGTATTGATGTCAGTAAAATACTGACGATGACGATTAAACTAAGTTTTTCTCTAATCTGCATTAAGCATTATCTTTTTTCATTCCCCTCAATAACCAAAATTATCAGGAGTAAAATTCTTGATAGACGCAGTCTACACAACCTTATTCAAGATGTTTAGTCTTGCCAGTTGAAACGATAAAAATGGAAAATAACTCAAATTCTGATTCGTCCAATCCAAAAGTCAGCAAATCCTGGATTCATAAAAAAATAACGCCCTGTTGTTTGTAACAAAACACGGCTAAGTGAATGAAAATAAATCATTATTCATTTCACAAAAACAAATAACCCTATTATTAAAAATTGAGTAGACGCTGTTAAATCTTAATTCTGAAGGTAAAGACTGGTATCAATAAATACATCGACGGGTTGAGCTTAATCAGGATGATGCGACAAGTCTATACAGCGACAATCTATTCACTCTGGCCCTTTAAACACTCATCTTCAATCATTTCAGCAAAGTTATCGATAACAGCTTGCTTCTTACTTTCTTCATCAGCAACCGCTTGATTATAAGCACGCAACATCAAGCCACGAGAATAATTCCCCACCGTCATTTTCAACGCATCATAGATGGGTACATTGTTTTGCCGAACTTCCATAAACTTCGCAGCTTTATTCGACCAACCCTCACAGGTTTGTTCTATCGTCAGTTCATCTGCATGAGCCATTGCGCTAAATAGCATAAAACACACTATCGATACTTTTTTCATCGTTATCACCTCGTAACGCGATTGAGATGAATAGACTATAAATACTTCAAGTAAATCCCTCAGCAAAAAATGAAACTTAGTTGGTTTGGGTAGAGCTGTAGCGAAACCCAATATTTGAGACTTTGAGTGGTGTTTCTTTTGTTGGGTTTTATGTTTCAACCAAACCTACGTCACAGATCGTCAGGCACAAAAAACCACCCGAGGGGTGGTGATTTATATTTGGCGGTGTCAATTCAACAAGAATAATATGTTATTGTTTTTAATCATTATATTAATTATGAATATAAACAGTTGCCCCAAATTGTCAGCATGTTTGAGCTAGCTCGGATTGGAGTCACGTTCATAATTCAAGTATTTGTTCCTGACATATATGGACGGGATGAAGATTATTCAGGTAGTCTCTTAGGCTTAAAAAGAACTCGAACCTATGGACTGAAATACATAAATGGAAATTTAGACTCTAATGAGCTTCTCTCTGTCTCAACTTCTACCCGGCATTGAGACCGGCCTGAATAAGATAGGTTTTTTATTTGGCGCTGGTACTTCTAAAGAAGCTGGGTATCCCTTAATGCCAGACTTAACAAAAGCTGTAGTTGACAACCTTAGCACTGTCAACAAGGCTTTAGTTGAGCAAATCTTGAGCGATAAAGGGTTAAGTTATGATCCGGTTGAGGGAACACCCAATATTGAAGATCTTTCAGATTTAGTAACAGAATACCTTGTCGCAACACATGACTCTAAATATCAAGTTCTTGAAGATGAAATTAGAGACCTAATAGTTGAAAATATTCTCTCTGTCTCTGAGCCTGATCTCGAGTATCACATCCGATTTTTAGAGGCCCTCAAAAAAAGAGCTCAAGGAACTCCCACCACAGTAACCCTCATTACAACAAACTACGATGTTTTATTCGAGCTGGCAGCCGGGTATGTAGGCCTTCGTGTTGAAACAGGTTTTGATGGTCCATTGCGTAGGCTGTTTGACCCATCAGTATTTGAACTCAAGAGAGGTTCAGTTGATAAATCACGATTCTCTGAAAGACCAGAGCTTCATTTAAATATTCTAAAGCTTCATGGCTCCATTTCCTGGCTTTCAGATGGAGATAAAGTGTTTGAAAGCGGTTTAGACTTAAGTAATGCATCTTCCAAAAGGGCTATGATCCTTCCTCGTCGCAGAAAAGTAATAGAAACGCTAGCAGACCCTTTTGATCAATTATTTACTCGCGCTTCCCGCACACTTGGTTTGAACTGTAAATACCTTGTGAGCTGTGGATTTAGCTTTGGTGATAAACACATTAATGACCTACTACTTTTCCCAAAGCTTCAAGCAGGACAAATCAGGCTGGTTGCACTTTGTGGTCAGGAGCCTCAATGCCTCTCAGACTTGATGAAGTTTCCAGCATTCCACGCTGGTTTTCCTGACAAGTGCCTCATAGATGGAAACACAACGAGTTCAGGTACTGATCTGTGGAAATTCAGTTCTCTAGTTGAGCTAATGACACCATAAACACATAAAAGGAATTGAACTATGAGTGATTATCGAATAGGTAAAATAGTAGGTGTCTCAGGTGAGCGAATATATGTGTCGCTAGTTGATTACTCAGATGGGGAAGGTTCTGGGGAGGGTGTCCCGCCAACGATGATAATAAACCTTCCAATGGAACAAGGTCCTACTCCCCTTCTGATTGGACAGCCAGGTACTTTCATATCGGTTGGCTTACCATCAGGTAGACTGCTAACAATGATCACATCCATAGACATGAAGGAGTCCAATCCACTTCAGAGTGAAATAAGAACTGCCAGCGCTGAAGGCCATGCAATAATCGAAGAACACAAACGTGTGGCTTCTGCTGTACCTGTAGGAACTCTCAGTCCTGCTGGTACCTTTGAGCGAGGGACCGATGTTCTGCCCACAGTGAACTCCCCTGCTTTTGCTGTTTCACCATCTACGATAAACAAAATTTACAAACAATATGCCGAGGGAACGTTCTCTCTTGGACATCTTTCTCTAATTCCAAGTCAAGCCGCAAACATTAATCTTGATGCGTTTCTATCAAGACACGCCGCAATTCTTGGTCAAACTGGTGGTGGTAAATCATGGGCAGTTGCATCATTTCTACAAAAGGTAGCTGCATTCCCTCAATCCACTACCGTGCTACTAGATCTTCATGGTGAATACTCGGCTGCATTTGGTGACGAAGCGGACGTCATTTCAGGAAATGATATTGAACTCCCTTACTGGTTGATGAACAGCGAAGAGCTGCTTGGTCTAATGGTTGATCGAAGTGAATCCGCAGCACCAAATCAAATTGCAAAATTCAAAGAGTTACTCCAATCATCGAAGGAGAGTAACGCAGAAAATCAGAAACTCGGGCTAGAAAAAATCACTATTGATACACCTGTTTATTTTGATTTTGATGAAATTTTGCAAGAGTTCAGACGTTTGGACACGCAGATGGTCCTGGGCCACAACAACAAAGAAAAACAAGGTCCGCTCTTTGGCCAATTTACCCGTCTTCTTATGCGGGTTGATTCTCGTCTAAATGACCGCAGGTATGACCTCATATTCCATCCTAAAACTTATGCAACGAGTGCTTCAATGGAAGATCTTTTCAGACGGTTACTTGGTGAGCAATCAAAGAACCGTAAGAAGCTTGTGATCATTGACCTAAGTCCAGTTCCCTTTGATGTCAGGAATTCTGTTATTTCCTTGATTCTGCGTTGTTTGTTTGATTTCTCATATTGGTATAGACGTGTTAACCACTCTTCTTACCCAATAGCAGTTTTTGCTGACGAGGCTCATATTTATCTAAATGAGCATGATGCAAACTCACGACCAGCTCGTGAATCCGCAGAACGAATTGCAAAAGAGGGGAGAAAATACGGCATTAGTTTGACAGTTATTAGTCAAAGACCTCGTGAGGTATCCGCCACGATTCTCTCACAATGTAACTCATTTCTCTGTCTTCGAATATCCAATCCCGATGATCAGGGCTACGTAAAAAATCTGCTTCCTGACTCTGTTCGAGGAGTAACTAGTATGTTTGCAACTCTTAGACGGGGTGAATGTATCTTGTTGGGTGAGTCGGTAATGATGCCAACAAGAATTAAAATCGATCCTCCCGACCCAACACCACATAGCGAGGACACTTCGTTTTACACAGAGTGGAATAAAGAGCATGTGGATATAAATGTAGCAGCGGTACTGGACGCGTGGAGACGCCAAGAAGTCTCGACTGAATAAGTTATCGATGTCTGCTTAAGCTAAATGGGAGTACTAAATGCTTACATAGCTGAATTAAAAACAGCAAGAATAAGCTTTGTGTGCTCTTTAAAATGATTGAACTCGGGAAAAGGCGTTTGTATGAGTACAAGGAATAGCAATGAACAAACATACCTCAAGCGACTAAATGATGATGTGCTTAAGCCAGGTGATATTCTGCTTACAACTACTACAGCAACTGTCAGTAAAGCGATTCGCATAGCGACAAGAAGCGATATCTCACATGCTATGGTGTATGTTCAGAATCGATCTGTTATAGACGCAACAAACGAAGGTGTTCAAGCACGAAATACACAGCGGCTATTTTTCGAAGAAGAATGTTCAATCTACGCCCTACGTCTCCGATCTGGTATATCTGAAGCCAATCTCAACAAAGTCATAAGTTACTTACGCAGACAAATTGGCGCCGAGTACACAACTAAAGAGGCGATACAGACATTAATAGGCGGCACTAAGCAATGGAGCAAGAAACAGTTTTGCTCAAGACTTGTAGCACAAGCCTTTTCGCACGCTAATATTCAATTAGTCACAAACCCGAACTATTGCTCTCCCTCAGAGCTCATGAACAGCTCTCTGCTATCTCCAGTACCTAATGCTTGCGTCAAAGTTGCAGAGGAAGAGATCGAATTTTGGAGTGAGCGTGATGACGTCCCTCAGCTCATGCGAGACGCAATCAATAAATTACTAGATAGCGCCCGTAAAAAAAATTCAGACATTCAGACATTCGAAGATCTCAACAATCATCTATTGAGTCATCCTGAGCAAGACAACTACTTCTGCCAAGTACTAATTGATTCTGGTTATCTCTCAATCTGGAAAATCGAGCTGGATAAGAATCAATGGCAGTATTATCTCAGACTAATGAATGAATTACCCATGAAGGAAATTGAAAAATACTGCTTGGATGTGTTGCAGGATCAGCCAGGTGGCACAAATCGATATATAGTCAGTCGCGCTGGCTATGTAGTTTTGTCAAGACAATATGAGCTCCAATATTTCAGAAAGATGGCTGAGTTGTACGAACATTTGGCTGGACTCCATCAACAACGTGTAAGTGTTGCATCAAGGTGGCTTGAATCAAAGGGACTTCTTACTCGTCCTCAACCTGTTCACCTCGTGCCACACACTGATGAGTGGTTCAGTTCTATGGAACAATGGGACCCACCCAAAGCGATGATGACCCGAGCTATTATCGAAATATATGGTAATACTAATGTCTGTTCGGTTTGCGGTGATGCTCCAGCAATTGATTATTATTTAGACGAAGAAAATCGCCCTATCGCTGGCCCTGACACTCTCAGACTATGTGATGATTGTGTTTCAATTCGTCGAGCAGCCGGAGAGCCTTTCATTTCTCTTCAGTAAGCGAAAAAAGTAGGCTTTCGAGTCAGCTGATAGATAAATGAATCAAGGGGTCAGCAAACTTAATTTTTGTCCAGCTTGTAGTCCCTACAGATTGCCCTAAGAATATTAACTTCATGCTCCAACCAATAATCGCTTAAATGACTTATTTAGTTGTTTTTTTCGCTGGAAGGATATTCAACACTTTTTCCTCAAATTGCTTGCGAGCATTGAGCAATTCTTTGCTGTATTTGCCATTACGTGGAGTGACATTTAGGTAATGTTGCAGAATATACTCTGCGCGATGTCTCTTATATGTTCGAAGGTATGGGGTTATTTGTTTCAGTAAACTCAGAGCCTGGCGGTTATAGATAGCATACGTAAGACTTGGTGTATGGTGGCTTTGGGCTGTTTTCTTTTTAGTGATTTTCCCAACCACTAATTTAGTCAGTACATAATCTAATAACTCTCGCTCTGTGTTGCTAATCGTCACTGACAGTTGTCTGTTTTCATTTTTATGTTTGCGACAAAGGGTGACTGTGCCTTCACCATCTATAAGTCCTGCAATATATGCAGCATCAATAGCTGAGAGTTCAGCTGTAACCTTGTAGAGAGACATTCCATTACCTCGTCTGTTGGGCTATCTGGCATTTAATAAATAGATTTTAAGTTGAGTTGAAGCATAAAACTCAACGAACAACATCATACAAGATATCAAATGTTAGGTTTCGCTATTGCTCTACCTAACTTACGTCACAGATCGATAGGCACAAAAAAACCACCCGAAGGTGGTTGTTTTGTATTTGGTGGAGGCGGCGGGACAGTGATTCCTGAATTTTCATTCAGGCCTGGACTATTCCTTCATCTGATAGCTATCTATCAGATGGAGAGCGTTTGTGAGTATCGGTTTTACCTTCAACCCACCCTAGTATTCCATGAAGACAAGTCTCGTTAGGAACCTATGAGTCTCTAGCCGGCTTACTGGTTTCCCATTCACCGGACGGCGTTGGCATAGGACCCTTGTCCCGTAGCGTTCACCGTATGAGCTCTCTTTTTCCAATAGGGATCACTCCCTATGGCGACCATTTTACTAATCGAACCCGCGTCCGCAGATCCTCCGCCTTCGGATCTACATGCTTATTTCATCTATTGATTTAACTACCTGCTACCCGATGAACAGGGAAAACAAGTAGCGATCTTGTAAGGTTTTAATCTCTTAGTACCAAGCATACCTTGAGACGATCTTGTGAGAGTCGACGCCCGATACCAGACGCACAAGCACGGATCTGGTCGGACGGCATTCACTGGTTATTAAGCAGCTAGTGCGTAGTTGTTATCGTTAGCAACTAATTTATTTCCAGTCTTTTTTACGAGAGAACTGAAGTACTCGGCATGCACCTTAGGTTTTGTAATCCCCGTCGAAGCCAGGTCGCCCCCAAAGTGTTGAACTCGTATATTGTATCGGATTAGGTGTTTTTCAACCAGTGAAAACTTATCTTGCTTTCAGAATTCTGGCTTTATCACGATTCCAGTCGCGATCTTTTTCAGTTGCGCGTTTATCGTGAAGTTGTTTACCTTTGGCCAGCGCAATTTCAATCTTGGCCATGCCTTTTTTCCAGTACATATTTAATGGAATAAGTGTGTAACCTTTGCGTTCTACCGCACCGATAAGTTTGTGTAACTCAGCACGATGCAGTAGTAACTTACGGTCACGTTGTGGCTCTGGTTTGATATGGGTTGATGCGGTTTTTAATGCAGTGATCAGCGCATTGGCTAACCAGGCTTCACCATTGCGAACGTGGACATAGCTTTCGTTGAGCTGCACTTTTCCATCACGCAGGCTTTTAACTTCCCATCCTTCGAGAACCAGTCCTGCTTCAAATCTATCTTCGATGAAAAAGTCATGCCGTGCCTTACGGTTCACTGCGATGGTGTTTTCGCCTACTTTCTTTTTGTTCTTTTTCGCTGCCATCCGCATATTATAGAGTGTTTAAACAGCGGCTTCATTATTTATCATTCACGAAACCAAAATGAGTGCGGTTTGTTGAAAGCCAAACGTTTTGGGTACAATCGAATGAATTTACTTTTTTGAGGCGACCGAATGGCTAGACCAACCAAGTCGATTCACGGCGAGTGGACTTCTCGCTGGGCATTTATTCTTGCAGCAACAGGATCGGCTGTTGGCCTGGGAAACATCTGGAAATTCCCCTACATCACAGGTGAGAACGGTGGCGGTGCCTTTGTTCTAGTCTATCTGCTGTGTATTGCTATTATCGGGGTTCCACTGATGATGGCTGAAATTCTGATTGGTCGACGCGGCCGGCAAAATCCCATTAATAGTTTAAAGTCGATTGCTGAAGAGGAAGGCCGAAGTACAAACTGGCAATGGCTTGGTGGCATGGGCGTACTCACCGGGTTTCTGATTCTTTCTTATTATAGTGTGATTGCCGGTCAAGCTATGGCGTATATCCCCCGCGCCTTCGCTGGCGTATTTGAAGGCGTGACTGCCGATGGTGCAATCAGTATTCACAAAGCCTTAGTGAATGATCCAGAACGTTTACTAGCCTGGCATACGATATTTATGCTGATGACCGTCGGCATTGTGGTTCGGGGTGTCCAACATGGTTTAGAAAAGTCTGTGCGAATTATCATGCCTGCTCTGTTTATCATCATATTGATGTTGGTCGGTTATGGTTACAATACCGGACAATTTTTTGATCAGAGTGTGCAGTTTTTATTTGCCATCGATTTTTCTAAATTAACGCATACTGGTGTACTTATTGCGATGGGTCACGCCTTTTTCACCTTAAGTTTAGGTATGGGCGCCATTATGGTTTATGGCTCTTATTTACCTAAAGATGCTTCTATCTTCAAAGTCTCTCTGACTATTTCTATTATGGATACCATGGTTGCCTTGCTGGCAGGTCTGGCAATCTTTCCACTGGTGTTTGCTAACGGGCTTGAGCCATCGGCTGGACCGGGTTTGATTTTCGACACACTACCGATTGCCTTTGGTCATATGCCCGGTGGGCAGTTCTTTGGCGGTATCTTTTTCATCTTATTATTATTTGCAGCCTGGAGTTCGGGTATTTCACTGGTAGAGCCTATAGTGGCCTGGCTGGTTGAAAATAAAAACATGACCCGGTTAAAAGCAAGTGTGTGTTCAGGTGTCATCATCTGGTTTCTGGGTCTGTTGACGATTTTCTCATTTAACGTTGGTCGGGATTGGCGATTGTTCGGATTGACGATGTTTGAGTTGCTTGACTACCTCACAGCGAATATTATGTTGCCTTTGGGCGGATTACTGATAGCCTTGTTTGCAGGCTGGGTAATGAAGCGGAATAGCTCGATGGATGAGCTGGGATTAGGCGACGGATTGTTGTATTCGACTTGGCGAGTACTTGTACGTTTTATTACACCGATTGCAATTATGATTGTCTTTGCCAATCTTATCGGTCTTCTGAATTAATTAATGACGTAACCGGATTTCAATGACTACCATCACACGAAGCTCTCTGGTCATGTATACACCTGATCAAATGTTTGATTTGGTTAATGATGTTGAAGCCTATCCACGGTTTTTACCTTGGTGCCGCGACAGCAGAATAATCAGTAAAAATGAAGATGTTATCTGCGCCTCACTGGATATAGCCAAAGGCGGCATTCATCATGAATTTTCTACTCGCAATGTCCTCGACCATGGCAATGCCATTCGTATCGAGTTAATTGATGGCCCCTTTCGCCATCTTGAAGGTCACTGGCAGTTCAAACCCATAGGTGAGAATCAAGGTTGCCGAGTTCAACTAGATATGGACTTCGAGTTTTCAACCCGCTTATTAGACTTGGCACTGGGCCCTGTCTTTACACAAATATCAGGTTCATTAGTGGAAGCATTTTGTAAACGCGCACAGGAAATCTATGGAAAACGCTGATTTAATGCACATTGAGGTAGCTTATGCCTTACCTAATGAGCAAATTATTATCCCTATTGAAGTACCAAAAGATTGTCAGGTTGAAGACGCCATTAAACGGTCTGGTATTTTGGAGCGTTTCCCACAGATTGACTTAAGCACAGATAAAGTCGGCATTTTTGGCAAAATGTGCAAACTTAATGCTGAGCTGAATAATAAAGATCGTATTGAAATCTACCGTCAGCTGATTGCTGATCCTAAAGAATCACGTCGGCAAAAAGCTGAGATGGAGAAAAAGAAAAAAGCTGGGGCTGAATAATCAGCCCCGTTTTTTATAAACCGCTTGAGATTCGAGTAATTCCATTTCCTGCTCAGTAAACCCAGCATCTAACCTGGCTTCAGTGTGGAATGGCCCGCGAATTTCCCCGTTAAAATAGGTATTCAGTAAGGTTTTAAATGTCTCGAAAGGATCAACACCGCGTTGCTCACAGAGATAGTTAAACCAACGGGTGCCAATCGTCACATGGCCTATTTCTTCTTGCAGAATCAAAGTCAGAATATCAAAGGCTTTGATATCACCTGAGTTTTTTAACTTATTCATCATCGACGGTGTAACATCAAGCCCTCTCGCCTCTAATACCCGAGGCACCAGTGCCATTCTGGTTAATGGATCATGATGTGTCTTTTGCGCCATTTCCCACATACCATCGTGAGCGGGAAAGTCACCGTAGTGAAAGCCCATGGTTTGTAAATGCTCATCCAATAATAAGAAATGATGCGCCTCTTCGTAGGCAACCTGCATCCAGTCCTGGTAAAAAGCCTCGGGCATCTCAGCAAAACGGGCTGTAGCGTCCAGAGCCAGGTTAATGGCATTAAACTCAATATGGCAGATAGCATGTATCAGTGTGGCATGACCTGTTTGCTGATTATTACGCCGTCTAGGTAGCTCTTTCGGCGGTACTAGATCGGGTTTTTCAGGTCGGCCCGGCACGGTGGGTACATGCAACGGCTGTCGGTTGAGAAGAAAGCCTTCTTTAATGATCTGCTCGTAAAGTGCTTGGGTTTCGTGTGCTTTTTGCCATGGGTCATTCATCAACAAGCAGCTTAAAGCCTGTTGTCGGACATCAATCTTATCAACCATCTAATCTGACTCGTGGATCGACTAAAGTGTATGAAATATCGGTCATCACAAGACCAACGATGTATAAAACCGAGCCCAGAAACACCATTGCCCTGACAATCGCAAAGTCTTGAGCCTGGATAGCATCAATGGTGTAGCTACCTAAGCCCGGAATACCGAAGAAGGATTCGAGGATCAGGCTTCCCATAAATAAGGTGGGTAAGACAACTACAGCCCCAGTCAGAATAGGAATCATCGCATTTTTTAACACGTGAACAAATAACACCCGGACTTCTGATAAACCTTTTGCCCGTGCTGTACGCACATAGTCTTTTGAGACTTCTTCTAGAAATAAAGTGCGATACCAGCGCGAACCAGAGCCAATACCCGAGACAATGCCGATAAACACCGGCAGGATGATAAATTTAAAAGCATCCAATCCCTGAGCATAGCCAGAAATCGGCACCAACTGCATGATTTTACCGACCAGAAACTGACCACCAATAATGTAAAACAGGCCTGAAACCGACATCAGAATAACGCAGAGAATGACACCACTTAAATCAAGATAACTGGCTCTGAAAAACACCATCAACATAGCGAAAGTGACATTCGCTAGCATGCCGATAATAAAAATAGGGACAGCTAAGGCCAAACTGGGCCACATACGTGTATGAATATCTTCGCCGATATCGCGGCCATCGTCTGCCTGCCCAAATTCAAAAGCAAACAAACTTAATGATTTTTCAAAGAAAATAGTGTGTGTGAGTTTATCTAATCCCTGCTCTTTATTATTCCAGAGTAATGCTTTGTCATAGCCTCTTTCTTCTTTCCAGACATTAACGGCTTCCTGGGTGATGTGCTTCTCTCCTAAATGCATACGCGCCATATCATCTGGCGTATTGACCATAAAAAATAAAGCAAAGGTAAGTGCATTGACCCCGATTAAAATGGGAAATGCATAAAGAATCCTTCTGACAATGTAAGCAAACATAGGTTAACCAGGTTGTTTCATAAGTTATGCAGGACTTTATCTATCAAGTCAGCGGTTTATCTGTTTCACATTATGACGCTAAGACACTCATTGAGAAAGAGCTATTACATCTTTGCATACTTCCATTTGGCATGCTTATCGATCAGAGTTTCAAATGTTCATCTAAATGCATCTTTCAAACACTTTTCAAAATTAGCATTTACTAATACACAAATTTTGTTATCGTGTACTGCCTATGATCATAAAACACATAACGAGGTTACTATGAGCTTAACAGCAATGGATTTAGTCAAACAGGCTAAGAGTGAAATTAAAGAAATCAGTTGTGAACAGGCCGCATCGATGCTTGATAATGCCACACTGATAGATGTCAGAGAACCCGCTGAATTTGATGCCGGCCATATCTCCGGTGCCATTCATATTCCCAGGGGAATGTTAGAGTTTTCACTTGATTCTCACCCGTCACTTGCTAATCTCGAAACTCCGGTCATTATCTATTGTAAAACAGGTGGCCGCTCTGCATTAGCAGCTAAGACATTAGAGTCAATGGGTTATAAAGAGGTTTACTCAGTAGCCGGTGGCTATGAAGCCTGGCAGCAGATTTAAATTAAAGGAATATACCAATGAATCTTCGTAAATACGCACTGCTACTCCTCACATCTACCCTCATGCCTATGGTTTCTTATGCAGAACCAACGCAGCTTATGATCAGAGCGATGGCTAATGATGCCAAGTATATTGGCACCAGTGTCGGTGGTGTTCGGGTGACAGTTAAAGATGCCGAAACCGATGAGTTACTTGATGAAGGTTGGATAAATGGTGGCACAGGTGATACTGATCGTTTGATCAAAAACCCCATTCATCGCGGTGAGGTATTAACGGATAAAAACACGGCTGGTTATCTATCTACAGTCGATATTGACGCACCACGTTTAGTAAAAATCACTCTGCTTGGCCCATACGCCTATCGACAATCTCTACAAGAAGCAAGCATCACTACCTGGTTGATTCCCGGTAAAGATCTGCTTGGTGATGGTATTACCATAAAGATGCCGGGCTTTATTGCTGATGGCTGGACACAAGTGTTACAAGGTGGTGTCGTTGAGTTTTATCTGGATGCCTCATTAATGTGTGGCTGCCCAATTAAGAAAAATGGTTTATGGGATCCTAAAAACTACGAAGCAAAAGCCATTTTGATGCAGGACGAGAAAAAGATTGATGAAATTCCTCTTAGCTTTACCGGACCTATTGGAATTTTCTCTGCAAAAACCCAATTGAAAGAGAGTGGCCATTACAAGGCAATTCTTTATGTGATTGACAGCAAAACTGGTAATGTCGGCTTGGACAGAACCATGTTTGAGATTAATTTAGACTAACAGCTGTAACAATCGCAGCATGAAACCGTCTTCTCTTAAGACAACATTCTGCAGGAGAATAAAATGGCGCTTCCATCATGTCCGGTCTCAGGAACAGGCCTTGGACTACGCCGACAATTTATTGATGAGCTGTTAAACTCGGCCAATCCTGATATCGACTTTATGGAAGTGGCTCCAGAGAACTGGATGGGGCTGGGAGGCAAGTATGCCAAGCATTTCCGAGCCGCTTGCGAACGCTTTCCCATGTTATGTCATGGTTTATCACTGTCTATCGGTAGCCCTGCACCACTAGATATCGATTTTCTAAAACAGTTAAAGCAGTTTTTTGATAAGCATCAAATCGTCAGCTATAGCGAACATTTGAGCTTTTGTAGTGATGATGGTCACCTCTATGATTTAATGCCGATTCCGTTCACTGAGGAATCGGTTCATTATGTTTCTGAACGCATTAAACAGGTCCAGGACATTCTCGAACGAAAACTCATCATAGAAAATGTGTCTTACTACGCCGCTCCCGGTCAGGAAATCAGTGAAATTGATTTTACCCGTCAGATATTAGAAGAAGCTGACTGTGATCTGTTATTGGATGTGAATAATGTCTATGTGAACAGTATTAATCATGGTTATGATGCCCAAACCTTTATCAATGCTATGCCAACTGATCGCATTGCGTATTTGCATATAGCTGGTCATTACAATGAAGCAGATGATTTGATTGTTGATACTCATGGTGCCGATATTGTGGATCCTGTCTGGCAACTACTGAGTCACACATATAACACTCATGGCGTCATTCCCACCCTGCTGGAGCGGGATTTTAATATTCCGTCGTTGTCACATTTATTTGATGAAATGGCCATCATCAGACAATACCAACAACAGCCTCAAACTATACAGGCTCAGCATGGCTAATCATTTTCAACAAACACAGTATCAGTTTGCTGCTTATATTCGTGATCCTGAACATCAGGCTATTCCAGATCAACTGGAAAGCCGTCGGATGGCAATTTACCGCGACTTATTTTTTAATAACATCAACAACACCTTATCCAGTGCTTTTCCTGTTATACGGCAGCTGATGCCGGAAAATCACTGGCAGGCACTGGTCAGATCGTTCATGAAAGATCATTTTTGCCAGTCACCACGCTTTGTTGATGTTTCAAAAGAGTTTATTGATTATTTAAACCAGCAATATGATGTTGATGGCGCCATGCCTTTTTTACATGAACTTGCTCATTATGAATGGGTTGAATTGGCATTGAGTATTGCTGAGGAAGAATGGCAGTGCAGTGAAATTGATGAACAAGCCAATTTGCTGGCAATGTCTTATCAGGGCTCTCCCCTCGCCTGGTTATTGAGTTTTGATTTTCCCGTGCATCAAATCAGTGATGACTTTCAGCCAACATCCGCTTCTGAAGCACCCCATTTTCTGTTGGTATATCGCAATCAAACAGATGAAGTGAAATTTATTGAGCTTAATGGTTTAAGTGCACATCTATTTGAACGAATCACGACAGGTGAGAACGTTGAGTCTGTTATCGATTCCATCGTTGAAGCAATGCCACAACTTGACCCTCAGCTAATAAAAAATGGGGCCATAGATTTAATGGCTGATTGGTTATCAAAAGGCATTTTGCAGTTGAGACAGGCATAAAAAAGCCGGGATGATAATCCCGGCTTTTTATTCTTAGCTTGAATTGCGTTTAAGCAGTTGCTAATTCAATCGCTTCTGCAGAAAGACGGGTAATTTCATCCCAGTTTTCAGCATCGACTAAATTTGCCGCACACATCCATGAACCACCGACACAACCGACATTAGACAGACTGTAATAGTCTTTCACATTTTTCTGGTTAACACCGCCAGTTGGGCAGAAGGTAATTTGTGGAATCGGCGCACCGATTGATTTCAGCATTGGCACACCACCCGCTGCTTCAGCAGGGAAGAATTTCATGGCTGTGATGCCTTTTTCCAGCAGTGCCATTGCCTGGCTTGGGTCGGCAACACCAGGTAGTAATGGCACGCCAGTTTTTAATGCAGCATCAATCAATTTTTCTGTGGTGCCTGGGCTGACGATAAACTCAGCGCCAGCGTCAATCGCCGCATTTAATGTTTCAATATTAATGATAGTACCAGCACCAACGATGGCATCAGGTACTTCAGCTTTAATACGACGAATAGATTCAAGTGCTGCATCTGTTCTCAGAGTAATTTCCAGAACTTTTAAACCACCTTTAACCAAAGCTTTAGCTAAAGGCACAGCATGTTCAACATTATTGATAACCATCACCGGTACAATCGGTGATACTTTCATGATCTCTTGAATTGTTTTAGACATTGATTAATTTATTCCAAATAATTATTCGACATTAAACATGTTGATAGCACCGGTTTCAGCAGTTGAAACGCCCTGGCGGAAACTGTCAAACAGTTCACGGCCCATGCCATAATGATGTTCAGTATTTGCCAATACACAGGCCATACGTGAGTTCAGTTCTTCTTCATCAACCAACACGTTTAATTCACCGCGTTGAGTATCAAGACGGATCATATCGCCATCGCGAATTTTGGTCAGGATACTACCATCCGCACATTCAGGACATAGGTGAATAGCTGAAGGCACTTTACCAGAGGCACCAGACATACGACCATCAGTAACAAGTGCTACTTTGAAGCCTTTATCTTGTAATACGCCTAATGGTGGTGTCAGTTTGTGCAACTCAGGCATACCATTTGATTTTGGTCCCTGGAAACGCAGAACAACAATCACGTCTTTGTTCATTTCGCCACGTTTAAAGGCTTCAACAACATCATCCTGATGATCAAACACCATTGCAGGCGCTTCAACAACCTGATGTTTCGGATCAACGGCTGAAATCTTAGACATACCACGGCCAAGATTACCTTTGATTAAGTGTAAACCGCCGCTTGTTGCAAAAGGTGCTGAAATACTACCGATAACATCAGTATCCAGAGAAGCTTCTGGTCCTTCTTCCCAAGTCAGTGTGCCTTCTTTTAGTGTCGGCTCTTTAGTGTACTGTTCCATACCTTTTTCATCACCGATGGTAATGATGTCAGTATGCATTAAGCCATTTTTAGACAGTTCACCAATTAATACACCCATACCACCAGCTGCCTGGAAGTGATTCACATCAGCTGTACCGTTAGGGTAAATACGTGTCACTAATGGAATAATTTTTGACAGACGGTCAAAGTCATCCCAGTTAATGATAATACCTGCTGCACGTGCAATCGCGATCAGATGGATAGTGTGGTTAGTTGAACCACCTGTCGCTAATAAACCGACCAGAGCGTTCAAAATCGCTTTCTCATCGATCAGATGACCAACTGGGCGATAATCATCACCTAATGCAGTAAATTTCAGTGCTTGTTCAGTTGCACGTTTTGTTAATGCATCACGCAATGGTGTGTTTGGATTGATAAATGAGCTACCAGGTAGGTGTAAGCCCATCATTTCAACCATCATTTGGTTGCTGTTCGCTGTACCGTAGAAAGTACATGTGCCCGGGCTATGATAAGACTCAGATTCTGCTTTTAATAACTCATCACGACCGACTTTGCCTTCAGCATAAAGCTGACGAATACGGACTTTTTCTTTATTAGGCAAACCGCTTGGCATAGGACCTGCTGGTACGAAAACAGCTGGTAAGTGACCAAAGCTCAATGCACCAATTAATAAACCCGGCACAATTTTGTCACAGACGCCGAGATACATAGCGGCATCAAACATATTATGGCTAAGGCCAATGGCAGTTGCCATAGCAATAACATCACGGCTGAAAAGTGATAGTTCCATACCTGGCTGGCCTTGTGTAATACCATCACACATGGCAGGAACACCACCAGCAAACTGAGCAACACCACCCGCTTCTGTTGCGGCTTGTTTGATGATTGCAGGGAAATCTTTAAACGGCTCATGCGCCGATAACATATCGTTGTATGAAGAAATAATCGCGATATTGGCTTTTTTATCACCTGCTAAGTCTGATTTTTCTGACATGGAACAGGCAGCAAATCCATGAGCTAAATTACCGCAGCCCAATACAGCACGATGAGGACCTTTTTGCATCGCCTCATCAATACGGGCGAGGTAGATTTCACGTGTTTTTTTGCTTCTCTCGATTACGTCATTGGTGACGGCTTCTAAAACTGGATGAACCATACTTTCCTTCTCTCTTAAATGCTTTGCCTGATTATATGCAAAGATAATTGCGGGGCTAGGAGTACCCTTAAGATTCTACGTAAAGACCGGAGATTATAACTCTAATAGTCTTTTTTAGCACGCTGTTATCAAAAACTTACACCGTAAACGCTTTAGGGAAAAGAGGTATTTTTTATTGTTTTTAAATTCCCATACTACGTAATTACGCGTAAATACTGGTTGTAATATCGATCACATTATCCTTTCAATAATATTGTATGAGTATAAAAAATTTTGCTTGCCGTGTTATCCAGTAGCGCTTCAGGTATCATATCCGCCTTTAAATTTTTACCGATACGACTATGACAACTGAAACAAAAACCTTGCGACAAATCCGCAGTTTTGTTCGCCGTGAAGGCCGACTGACACCAGGTCAACAACGCGCCCTTGATAATCACTGGCCTGTCTTTGGTATTGATGATGATACAGATTTGTCGGATCTCAACGCACTGTTCGGTCGCGAAGCACCAAAAGTCATAGAAATCGGTTTCGGTAATGGTGCCTCTCTGATTGAAATGGCAAAAAACCACCCGGACCACGACTATATTGGCGTTGAAGTACATCGTCCAGGTGTTGGCCAACTTCTAAAAGCTATTGACGACGAACAGTTAAGCAACGTCAGAGTGGCATGTACAGATGCCGTACAGCTTATTAAGCATCGCATTAAAAATCAGGCATTGGCACGTGTTCAGATCTACTTTCCTGATCCGTGGCATAAAAAACGTCATAACAAACGACGCATTATCCAACCTGAATTTGTAAACGTTTTAGCAGATAAACTTGTGCACGGCGGACATTTGCACCTTGCGACAGACTGGCAGGATTATGCTGAACAAATGTTAGCCGATGTATCCTCAAATACACGCTTTCAAAATACCAGTCATGACAATACCTATATTGAAAGGCCAAGTTATCGCCCGCTGACAAAATTTGAACAACGTGGACATAGGCTGGGTCATGGGGTTTGGGACTTGGTATTTAAACGAGTTTAATCCTTGGAGAAAAGCTTGCACGCCATTAGCGCTTAGGATACTTTGTTCTCTTGTTCAAAAAACCGCTGCAAGCGATTGACTATGAAATTAAATATCCTAAAAGCTCCTACTTTTCTACTTCTTGGCACAATGAGCAGTGCCAGCTTTGGTGCAGGCTTTGCTATTGTTGAGCAAAGTGTGACAGGACTAGGTAGAGCCTTTGCAGGAAGTGCTGCCTCCGCTGAGGACGCGAGTACGATTTTCTTCAATCCTGCCGGTTTGGTTTATTTAAAACAGTCTGAACTGGATTTAGCGATTAACTATGTTGCACCGAATAGCGAATTCAACAACGATGGAACATCTTCACCTTCTAACGGTGGCGACTATGGTGATGCAGCAAAAAATGCCGTCGTTCCTAATTTTTATTATGCCAAACCACTCAATGAAAAATTGGCTTTTGGCTTGGGTATTACCGCCCCTTTTGGTCTAGTCACTGAATATAACGAAAGTTGGGTAGGTCGTTATTTTGCTGTTAAATCTGATCTTAAAACCATTAACTTCAATCCCAGTCTTGCCTACAAGGCGACAGATAAATTATCGATTGGGTTTGGCGTCAGTGCTGAATATATCGATCTGACTTTGAGCCAGATGGCGAATTTAGGCACCTCAGATGGCAAAGTAAAACTGGAAGCGGATGACTGGGGTTATGGATATAATCTGGGGCTGATGTATCAAGCGACACCAGACACTCGACTGGCACTGGCTTATCGCTCAAAAATTTCACATACCTTAAAAGGTGACGGTACTCTGACCACAGCGAATGGTACTGTTTTAGCTGATCAAAACATCCAGGGCGATGTTGATTTACCGGAAACCATCTCGCTGGCTATTCATCACCAAATCAATCCAAAATGGTCTGTGATGGCTGACGCTACCATGACCCGATGGAGCCGTTTTCAGGAGCTGGCTATTGAATCCGATGGCGGTGCTTTTACTAGCACGAAACCTGAAGATTGGGATAATAGTATGCGTTACGGCTTGGGCGTAAATTATCGTTATAGCGATAAATGGCAACTCCGTTCAGGGATTGCTTATGATGAAACTCCCGTTCCAAGTGCACAACGAAGAACGGCCCGAATACCGGATAACAACAGAAAATGGTTAGCAGTTGGTGCCACCTACCACTATTCCGATAATCTGATTATTGATGCGGGTTATGCTCATTTATTTGCCAGTAATCCTTCAATAAAAGAATCTGATGGCACTAATCATCTTAATGGTGATTACGATGTCAGCGTTGACTTATTAGGAGTTCAGCTTCGTTGGTTAATGTAAATGTCCGAAGATATAACAGATTACATCTCGGCCAGTGCCGCTCAGACGTTATATGGCTTATTCAGAGAGCGACTCAATAAAACGCCAGATTCGACAGCCTATCTTAATTACTGTGAGAAGACTCAACAGTGGCAAACAATAAGCTGGTCAAATGCTGCTCAGCAAATAGCGTACTGGCAACAAGCACTAAAATCTGAAGGTTTATTGCCTGGAGATCGGGTTGCCTTAAACCTGAAAAACTGTCCCGAATGGGTATTTTTTGATCAGGCAGCATTAAGCTTGGGACTGATTACCGTACCCCTCTATCCCGACGATCGGCCTGACAGTCTTGCTTTTATATTGCAGGATGCTGATGTCAAATTTTTGCTATTACAAAATCACCATCAATGGAATCGTCTTAAGCCTTCTCTTTCAGACGAACATCAGCTCAAACGCGTCATTATTAAAAGTACAGATAAATTAACGCTTGATGCACCCGCTATGTATTTAGATGAGTGGTTAAAAAAAGATATCTCCTATCCGCTGCTTGACTGGCAAACGGAGACAGATCAGTTAGCGACCATCATTTATACCTCAGGTACGACCGGAAAACCCAAGGGTGTTATGCTCAGTCACTACAATATTTTGTCGGTGGCCAGTGCCTCGCTCGAACACTTTAAAATTAAATCTAATGATTTATTTCTTTCCTTTCTTCCCTTGTCTCATACCTTAGAACGAACTGCAGGCTATTATTTGCCAATGATGACTGGGTCGAAAGTCGCTTTTTCCAGAGGCATTCCACAATTAGCGAATGATCTTCAACAACTAAAACCCTCAGCATTAATTGCTGTACCCAGAATATTCGAACGCATTTATCAACGTGTGCGTAGCAATGTGTCATCTCAGCCTTGGTATAAACGGTTTTTATTCCTGCTCACACATAAAATCGGCTGGTGTTATTTCCTCCATAAACAGCAGCGCCGTCAGTGGTCACCCAGTTTTCTGCTGATGCCAGTATTAGACAAGTTAGTGGCAAAAAACATACAGGCTTTATTTGGTGGTCAACTAAGAGTCGCCGTCAGTGGTGGAGCAGCTATTCCACATCACGTTGCTGAGTTCTTTATTGGTATGGGCGTCAATCTGTTACAAGGCTATGGTTTAACTGAAACAAGCCCGGTTATCAGCGTCAACACTCTCAGTGACAATAAACCATATAGTGTTGGCCAGCCCATCCCTACAGTTAAAGTAAAAATCGCTGAGAATTCAGAACTGTTAGTGAACAGTCCAGGCAATATGCTGGGTTACTGGAACAATCATAAAGCTACGGCAAAAACTATCGACGCTGAGGGTTGGCTACATACCGGAGATCAAGCTGAAATAGCTGACACTGGTCATATATTTATCACCGGACGTATTAAAGATATTCTGGTTCTGAGTAATGGTGAAAAGGTCTCGCCTGCTGATATGGAAATGGCAATCACCAGCGATGAACTATTTGAGCAAGCCTTGGTTGTAGGTGAAGGCAAACCCTTTCTGTCTGCGTTGATTGTGTTAAATGCTGAGCAATGGCTTTTACTAGCCCAAAAGCTAAAACTGGATGCGATGGATAAAAATAGTCTCCAGAATAAACCCTTACAACAACACGTTATCCAACAATTTAGACGTTTATTACATGAATTCCCAGCTTACGCTAAAATTCGTCGGGTGAATCTGAGTTTGTCGCCTTGGACGGTGGAAAATGGCATGCTTACGCCAACGCTAAAAATAAAACGCTCCAAACTTATTGAAGAGAATCAGCATATCATTGCTGAGTTTTATCAAGACTGAATTATTCAGCAGTCATTGTGAGTGTGTTTTGAAACTCAGGTAATAGCCTCATCACCGCTTCGACGGTATGAAATGAACCGAAAACCAGAACTCTGTCACCTGCATGCGCCTGTAGTAAGGCCTGTTGATAGGCCTCAGTCACTGTGGTGTAACAACTGTAGTTTTCCTGTTCGGAAGCTTGCATCGTTTTAGCAGCCAAAGAGTCAGCATCCATACCGCGGTTACCATCCAGGCCAGCAAAAAACCAATGAACAATGTCTTTTTCCAGAATTTTTGTCACCGCCCGACAATCTTTATCTTTTAACATCGCTAAAACAGCATAGGTTTTACCCGTGTTATTTCGCTCTGATAATAAGCGATGAAGGTTTTCTGCACCTTGCTGATTGTGAGTAACGTCAAGAATTACGGTGATGTTTTCGTGTTTGATTTCTTGAAAACGTCCTGCCAAAACAACATTCTTCAGTCCATCTTTAATGGCAAAAGCATCAATCAACATACCTTGTTCACGTAACAGGTGACAAACCTGGACCACAGCTGCAGCATTCTGTAGCTGATAATCACCAACTAAGGCTGGATGCGGAAGCAGCATTGCTTCGGTGTCATTTGACTGCCATGACCATGTATCTTCGGTAAGTGGCGAATAGCGATAGGCCATACCCGCCTTATATATAGGTGCCTGCAGCGAATTTGCATAATCAATCAGCGTATATGGCGGTTCAGACTCAGAACAAACAACCGGCGTCTGAGATCGGATAATGCCTGCTTTTTCATAGGCGATTTTTTCTCGTGTATCACCTAGCCAGGCAGTATGGTCTAAGCCAATCGGTGTAATAAGTGCAACATCAGCATCAAATAGATTAACTGCATCTAAACGCCCGCCCATGCCAACTTCCAATACAGCGATATCAATCTCTTGCTGACGGAAAATATCAGCTGCGGCTAAGGTGGCAAACTCAAAATAAGTTAGTGAAATATCACCGCGTGCCTCATCTATTCGGGCAAAAGCAGCACATATCTGTTCGTCTGAACATGGCATACCGTTAATGGCAATGCGTTCGTTATAAGCGAGTAAATGTGGTGATGTATACGTGCCTGTCCGATAACCAGCAGCCATAAGAATACTGCTGGTCATGGCCACCGATGACCCTTTACCATTTGTGCCGGCAATTGTCACAACCTTGAATGGTAGTTGTGTCTGCCCTTGCATTTTTTCCCATACCTGACCAATACGTGCCAGACCAGGATCGATTTCAGTAAAGTGTAACTTTTCTTGCCACTCTAACCATTGTGGCAATGTGCTAAACCGCATACAGTGCTAGGCTATGGCACGATGCTGAAGCATGCTGAGAATATTAGATAATCTATCTCGCATTTGACGACGGTCGATAATCATATCAATGGCACCATGTTCAAGCAGGAACTCAGCGCGTTGAAAACCTTCCGGTAATGTTTCACGAACTGTTTGTTCAATAACACGCGGACCAGCAAAACCAATCAAGGCATTGGGTTCAGCAACGTTGATATCACCAAGCATCGCTAAACTTGCAGAAACACCACCCATGGTTGGATCAGTCATCACCGATACAAAAGGAATGCCTGCATTACTTAGCTGAGTCAGGATGGCACTGGTTTTTGCCATCTGCATTAAGGACAGTAAGCCTTCCTGCATACGTGCGCCACCACTGGCAGAAAAACAGACCAATGGAATATTATTTTTTAGAGCAACTTTGGCAGCGCGAACGAATTTTTCACCCACGACAGATCCCATTGAACCGGCCATAAAGTTAAAATCAAAACTGACAGCAACTAATGGCAGACCATTTACTCTACCCTGCATTGCCAATAAAGCGTCATTTTCACCTGTTATACGTTGCGCTTGCGTAAGACGGTCTTTATAGCGCTTACTATCTTTGAACTTAAGTGTATCAACAGGTTTTACTTCGACAGCAATTTCTTTACGCTCTCCCTCATCCAGGAAGCTTTCCAAGCGTGTTCTGGCATTCATGCGTTGATGATGATCGCACTTAGGACAAACCATCAAATTGCGTTCAAGCTCAGCGCGATAAAGTACATTGTCACAACTAGGACATTTACACCAGACACCTTCTGGTACTGAACGACTGCGTACTGTCGTGCGAATTTTTGAGGGAAGTAATCTTTCAAACCAGCTCATCTTGTCACCTTCGTTATGTTTATGCTTTTGCTAAATCACGCGCATTAATAGCGTGTCGCATTTCGGCTAATAAGCCAGCTACCGCTACAGGTAACTCTTCAAGTCGTTGTGCATGTTCTTCGATACATTTGACGAGAGTACTTCCCACAACAACGGCATCAGCAATTTCAGCCACTGCTGCAGCCGATTTACCATCACGAATACCAAAGCCAACACCTAACGGTAAATCTGTTCTTTCCCGTAATAATGCCAGTTTTTCATTTACTTCGGTGATGTCAAGTGAAGCAGAGCCTGTTACCCCTTTTATGGAAACATAATAAATGAATCCGCGAGCATAGCTGGCAATCATTGACATACGTTCATTGGATGTTGTTGGCGCAACAAGATAAATCGTATCGATTTCATGCTCATCCATGATCTGACGGAAGTCATCTGACTCTTCAGGTGGAACATCTACGGTTAATACACCATCAACGCCTGCTTCTTTAGCTAGTTTAGCAAAGGTAGGATAGCCAATGGCTTCAATTGGGTTAGCGTAGCCCATTAATACGATGGGTGTTTCAGAATTTTTTTCACGAAACTTCTTCACCATCTCTAAAACAGACTTCACGCTCACATCATTCTTTAATGCCCTTTCACAGGCTTTTTGGATCACCGGACCATCACTCATGGGATCCGAAAAAGGGATACCCAATTCAATGATATCAGCACCAGCATCGACGAGTGCATGCAGTAACGGCACAGTTACCCAAGGCTCAGGATCCCCTGCTGTAACATAGGGAATAAGAGCTGTCTGCCCATCTGCTTTCAGTTTTTTAAAACACTGACTTATACGACTCATTGTTACTTCCTTAGAATTTTAATCCAGCCATTGCTGCGACTGTATGCATGTCTTTATCACCACGGCCCGATAAATTAACAATCAATGTTTGTTCTGGGGACATCGTTGGCGCTAATTTTTTCACATAGGCCAGTGCATGACTCGACTCAAGTGCTGGAATAATTCCTTCTGTACGGGTTAAATCATGAAAGGCTGTTAAAGCTTCTTCATCCGTCACTGATACATAATTTGCCCGGCCAATATCTTTCAACCATGCATGTTCAGGACCTACACCAGGATAATCCAACCCTGCCGAAATAGAATGAGTTTCAATGATTTCACCATAATCATCTTGCATAAGATAGGTACGGTTACCATGTAATACACCTGGTCTGCCCGCACTCAATGGGGCTGAATGCTGTCCTGTTTCAATGCCATGTCCGGCACCTTCCACACCATACATAGCCACAGATTCATCTTCAATAAATGGATGAAACAAACCGATAGCATTGGAACCACCACCAATACACGCCACCAGCGCATCCGGTAGCTTACCGTTAATATCAAACATTTGCTGTTTTGCTTCGCGACCAATGATAGATTGGAAATCTCTCACCATCGCCGGATACGGATGTGGTCCAGCCACAGTACCGATGATATAGAAGGTATCATCAACATTGGTTACCCAGTCACGTAAAGCTTCATTCAAAGCATCTTTTAGCGTACGTGAACCTGATTCAACAGGCACAACTTGCGCGCCTAATAACTTCATCCGATAGACGTTCTGGGCTTGGCGCTCAACATCTTCAGCACCCATGTAGACAATACATTCCAGCCCCATCCGCGCAGCCACTGTAGCGGTAGCAACACCATGCTGACCAGCACCTGTTTCAGCAATAATTCGGGTTTTGCCCATTCGTTTGGCTAATAAAGCCTGACCAATAGTGTTATTAACTTTGTGCGCGCCGGTGTGATTAAGATCTTCACGTTTTAAATAAATCTGTGCGCCGCCTAGTTTCTTTGTCCAATTCTCAGCCAGATAGAGAGGTGATGGACGGCCAACAAAAGTGCTTAGGTCTTTGTCCATTTCTGCCAAAAAATCAGGATGGTTACGATACTGTTCATAAGCATCTTGTAACTCGTAAATCGCTCCCATAAGCGTTTCGCCAACGAAACGGCCACCATAAGGCCCGAAATGTCCGCGCTCATCAGGAAATGATTTGTAATAATCGTGAATATGCTCTTTAAGCATTTGCCACCTCTCTCATAAAAGTGCTGATCTTGTCATGACTTTTTATCCCCTTATCACTCTCAACGCCACCACTGACATCAACCGCATAAGGCTGCACTTGATGGATGGCCTCTCTGACATTCGTCATATCAAGACCACCCGCTAAAATAATGGGTTTATTTATACGACGGATCAAAGACCAGTCGAAGGTTTTGCCGGTACCGCCAGGTATTCCGGGCTGGTATGTATCTAACAGTAAAGCTGAAGCTGACGAATAACGTGCTGCAATTTCAGACAAATCTGTATCTTCTCTCATTCTCACTGCTTTGAGGTACGGTAAATTGAATTGCTGACAAAACTCAGGGGTCTCATTACCATGAAACTGAATTATATCAACCGATACATCGTCAAGGCAGCGTGAAACCAGATCTTTATCTGGGTCAACGAACAGCGCAACTTTTGAAACAAAAGGAGATAAATTAGCGGTAATCGTCTTTGCCTGCGCAAAAGATATTACACGCGGACTCGGAGGATAAAACACTAAACCAATAGCATCCGCACCTGATTCTGCAGCAAAATCAGCATCTTGCTGACGTGTTATGCCGCATATTTTTACTCGGGTTCTCATCTGTTTCGCTAGATACTCTCAAATAGAGCTGTTACTTTACCAGAGCACCGGAAAAGCTGACACTGTCGGTATTGAATATTGTTCTGGATATTTCACATCGACCAGATATAAACCTTCTGCGGGAGCTGTAATGCCTCCCTGACTTCTATCTACACTACGTAAAACCTGGCCAGCCCACTCAACAGGCTCGCTGCCATCACCAATGGCTGCCATTACACCTACCAGATTTCTTACCATATGATGTAAAAAAGACAGTGCTTCAACATCAATTGCAATGCAGTCCTGTTGCTGACTAACCTGAATTTTATCCAGTGTTTTTATTGGACTTTTTGCCTGGCATTCGCTGGCCCTGAATGCTGAAAAATCATGTCGTCCAACTAATTGATCTGCTGCCGCCTGCATTTTTTCAATATCTAATGGAGGATAGTGCCACCACATCCGGTGCTGATGAACTGAGGAGCGGCTGAGACGATTTAAAATTAAATAACGATAACTACGCTTAATAGCAGAAAACCGTGCATGGAAATCGTCATCGACAAACTGAACCCAAGTGACATTCACATCTTTTGGCAGATTAGCATTGATGCCTAAAAGCCAGCCTCGTTTTTCCCTAATTGAATCAGTATCAAAATGCACAACTTGATTTAAACCATGTACACCGGTATCAGTTCGTCCGGCAGCATAGACTTCAACAGAATGGTTCGCCACAATGGAAACCGCTTTCTGTAACTCACCCTGAACTGTTCTGGAATGTGACTGTATTTGCCATCCACAAAAATGTGTGCCGGCATATTCTATGCCGAGTGCTATTCTCACTACTTCCTCTCTCTAATTATTCTGATAATGAGTCGAGGATAGTTTGGGCTCGAGCTTTCTGCTCTTCGTTACCTTCGGCTAGAACTTCATTAAGAATACTTCTTGCCCCTTCAGTATCATCCATTTCGATATAAGCTGAAGCCAGGTCCAGCTTCGTTTCAGCCTCATCAATCTCATCGATATCACCGATATCAAATTCAATATCAGGTTCATCGTCAGCATCCATATCAAATGGTGCTATATCAACCCGTTTCGGATCTAATGAGGAAGATGCGCCAGGCTCAAACGGAAGTAGAGAGTCATGTTCAATCTCACTTTCATCCTCTTTATCTTCTTCAACTGTTCCAAAAGTAGTTCCGGTATCAAACGACAACAGATCATCATCAATATGATTATCTTCTGTCGTATCATTTTTCTCTGACAATATTTCCTCTGATGAGATATCTGTATGGATGACATTCTCTTCATCATCAGTTGGCGATGAAATATCTACTGTGTCGAACTCCAGTGGAGCATCATGATTGTCTTCTGAAAGATCAATAGAAACTGGAACATTATCCGTCTCATCCTGAGCACTGAAATCTAACTCTTTATCGTCAGCTTCATCATCAATTACAGGAATCGATTCCTCATGATCATCTGTTGCAATATCAGTCTCAACTGATTCATCAGCAGCAAATAAGGCATGATCAGGAGCCAGTTGTGCTCCCCATTGCTTTATTTCATCCCACTCAATACTGTCTTCATCAAAATTAGTGGCTTCAGCAAGTGCAACAAAATCATCTACTTGTTTTTGTTTATAAAGTACAAACAATAACTTATATGCCACAAGTGTATTATCAGGCTCTCTTGCTTTAGCTTGCTCCAAAGCCACTTTTGCTTGGGCATAATCGGCATAGCCAACAAACATATCTGCTTGCTCAACCAGTTCCATCACACTTTTCTGTGGGTCTTGTTGCTCGCTGACTGGCTCATCATCTACATGCTCATCTTCATCGTGATTTTCAGGCACCTTATCAACGTGCATTTCTGGTGAATACTGCTTATCGTCTTCTGTTGGGCTAAGAGCTTCAAAATCTGCCACCTCAGTATATGAGGTATCTTCATTATTTTTTCTTCTGGCAAGTAATAACAACAAAAGCAGTACAACTAGTAATGCTCCTCCTAGCTGTAATTTATATTCAGCAAGGAAAGCCTTAATAGTATCGACAAGATTATCAGGCACAAAATCATCTGCTGGAGGTAACTCTTCAACAACCGTTTCTTCTATTTCTGCTGGTGCTGACACTTCAGCTTCAAGTGAAGAAGAATCAGACTCATCAACACTGCTGGCATCTGCTTCTGTCTCTGGTGTTGACTCGGTATCAGAGACATCATCCATTGCTTCAGCTGAGGTATTAGCCTGATCTTTTTCCTCTAGTAAGTCTTGTAATCTGGCGAGATCAGCATCCTTCAACGAGATTAATCGACGCATGGTTTCTAACTGCTCTTCCATGGCATCCATTCTTGCTTTGAAGTCGATATTTTCCTGAGCTTGCGCTTCTATTGTTTCTTGAGCGAGAGTCAATTGCTCTGTCAGGGCATTGATTTTTTCATTGCCAGCCAGATTAGGTGAAGCATCTTCTTGTGTGGTTTTACTTTGCTCTGGTGCTACCAGTTTCAGATGTGCTTCTTCATCTGCGTTACTCTCTGTTGTAGAGCTAGCTTGTGTATTCTCAGTTGTTGAATTTTCAGCATCAGTTTGAACCGCATCAGTTTCAGTCGATGCTGTCTGAGGCTGCTGTACAACTGCAGGCGTTGACTTAACTACCGTTTTATCACGCTGACGCCATTGTGCATTTTGATTTTTAAATAATCGATACGCTTCAGCCTGAGATTTTGACAATATTGCAGCTTGATCTGGAATAGTGAGGGTATAGCCTGCTTTTAGTCCATTAATATTATTATCGACAAAAGCTTCAGGATTAGCCTCAACCAGCGCCATCATCATTTGCTGAACTGAAACAGAGGCATCGGGACGTGTTGTCAGAGCAATGTTCCATAAAGTATCAGCCTTGGCAACAGGTCCGTACTTCTGACCACTGGACCATAATGTATTAGATTGACTACTTTCTGGCTCTATTGATACCGAGCTACTTACGCTCGGTGCTGAGCGGGTTTTCGCTGTTGATGAGGTCATCAATACTTCAGGAGGATCAAGTAGAACAGTATATTCCCTGATAAGTCTGCCACCACCAGCAGAGGCCGTTAATAAGAAATCCAGAAAAGGTTCTTTAATTGCTTGTTGAGAACTAATTAAAACCCGTGATTTTCCTTGCTGTTCAACAACGTCAAACTTCAGTTGTGTCAAGATATAGCTTCGATCCAGTCCTGCTTTCTCAAACTCCTCATTTGACGCTATTCTGATTTCAAAACTTTCTTTTTCTTCTGCAGGTAATGCGTTGATATCTATGCTTGCTTTGAAGGGCTCATTCAAAGCAGACATCACTTTAATTTCGCCCAAACCAAAAGCATAACTGGTTAAGGGAGTGAAAAAACCTATCGTTGATGCGACAGCGATACTGGCAAAAAGCTGTTTCTTCATTTTCATCCCCTTAACTTCCTTATCTAGCTTAATTTAAAGGTACTTTTCAACCAATACTTCAGCAATCTGAACACTATTAAGTGCTGCACCTTTACGCACGTTATCTGCTACTACCCATAAATCTAATCCTTTTTCATGGGAAATGTCTTCACGAATGCGTCCGACAAACACAGGATCCTGGCCTGAAGACTCAGTTACAGCAGTTGGATACCCACCATCTTTACGCTCATCAAGCAATACGATGCCATCTGCCTTTTCATATAAGGCTTTGCATTGTTCTGCAGTGATCTTGTCACGAGTTTCAATATGAATCGCTTCTGAGTGACCAAAAAACACCGGTACACGAACCGCTGTTGGATTCACTTGGATTGACTCATCACCCATAATTTTACGAGTTTCCCACACCATTTTCATTTCTTCTTTGGTGTAGCCGTTGTCCATAAATACATCAATTTGTGGCAACACATTAAACGCGATTTGTTTTGGATAGACTTCTGCTTTTACTGGACGTCCGTTTAATAAATCGGCTGTCTGCTTAGCAAGTTCATCCATTGCAGGCTTACCAGAACCAGACACTGCTTGGTATGTACAAACATTGATACGTGTAATACCAACTGCATCATAGATAGGTTTCAGAGCAACCATCATTTGGATCGTTGAGCAATTAGGATTAGCAATAATGCCACGATTCTTGTAATCAGCTACGGCTTCAGGATTAACTTCAGGCACGACCAGTGGAATATCATCGTCATAGCGGAACTGTGACGTATTATCAATAACCACACAACCTGCTGCCGCTGCTTTAGGCGCATACTCTGCAGAGACACTGGCTCCTGGTGAGAATAAGCCCACTTGTACTTTGGAGAAGTCGAACTCAGCGAGATCTTCAACAATGATGGACTTATTACCAAAGCTTACTGTAGAACCTGCACTTCTTTCACTTGCCAGCGCATACACTTTACCTACTGGAAACTGACGTTGGTGCAAAATTTCCAACATGGCCTCACCTACGGCCCCTGTAGCACCTACAACTGCAACATCTACTTTTTTATTCACAATACACCTTTTGTTTTAATTTATAACGCTGCGAGTACCGCATCACCCATTTCTGAGGTTGAAACCTTGGTCATACCAGTAGAGTAGATATCAGCAGTACGAAGACCATCGTCTAACACCTTGCTCACAGCTTTTTCAATTCGATCCGCCATAGAGGCTTCATCGAGTGTGTAACGTAACATCATAGCAGCTGACAAAATTGTCGCCAGTGGATTAGCAATATTCTGCCCAGCAATATCAGGTGCTGAACCATGAATAGGCTCATACATACCTTTACTGTTTTCATCGAGTGAAGCCGAAGGCAACATACCAATCGATCCGGTCAGCATAGAGGCACAATCCGATAAAATATCACCAAACATATTAGTGGTGACCATGACATCAAATTGTTTTGGTGCTCTCACCAACTGCATGGCTGCGTTATCAACATACATATGACTCAATTCAATGTCCGGATATGATTTTGATAATGTTGTCATAGTTTCACGCCACAATTCTGTGCTTTCCAGCACATTTGCTTTATCTACAGAGCAAACTCTGCCTTGGCGCTTAGCAGCGATATCAAAAGCGACCTTACCGATTCGATTGATTTCACTCTCACGATAAACAAGTGTATTAAACCCTTGTTTTTCACCATTATCCAATGTTCTGATACCACGAGGCTGGCCAAAATAGATCCCCCCAGTCAGCTCACGCACAATCATTAAATCCAGGCCAGCAACAACTTCAGCTTTCAGGGTAGAAGCATCAGCTAACTGAGGATATAAAATAGCCGGACGTAAATTAGCAAATAAATTCAATTCAGAACGTATACCTAAGAGCCCTTTTTCCGGTCTCACGCTAATGTCCAATGACTCCCATTTATAACCACCAACAGCACCAAGCAAAATAGCGTCAGCCTGTTTTGATATTTCTAAGGTTTCTGCAGGCAGTGGCGTGCCTGTTTCATCATAGGCCGCACCGCCAATTAAGCCGTACTCAAGGTTGATATCTAAACCTTCTTCACGAAATTTTTCCAGAATTTTGACTGCTTCAGCAACGATTTCAGGACCAATGCCATCACCAGGCAAAACTACAATTTTTTTTGTCATTTTTTATATCTTTAAAATAATTTACTAAATTTAGATGGTTGTCTTATGAGAATAACCAAGGCGCTTCTTGTTTACGCTTTTCTTCATAAGACTTGATATCAGCTGTGTGTTGTAATGTCAGACCGATATCATCAAGTCCTTCGATTAAACAATGTTTTTTGAAAGCATCGACATCAAATGCTATTGATTCGCCATCAGGAAGAGTGATTTTCTGCTCAGGCAAATCAACTGTCAGTTGGTATCCGGGCATCGCTTGAACTTGTTCAAAGAGTTTATCTATCAAAGACTCTTCTAAAGTAATTGCCAAAATACCATTTTTGCTAGAGTTACTGAAAAAGATATCGGCAAAGCTAGGTGCGATAATAACGCGAATACCGAAGTCGTCCAGCGCCCAAACGGCGTGTTCACGGCTTGAACCACAACCAAAGTTTTCACGGGCAAGTAAGATCGTACCGTTTTTGTAGCGAGCTTGGTTAAGCTCAAAATCAGGATTCAAAGGTCGATGGCTATTATCTTGACCTGGCTCACCATGGTCAAGATAACGCCATTCATCAAATAAGTTCGGCCCGAAGCCTGTTCGCTTAATTGATTTCAAAAACTGCTTGGGAATAATCGCATCGGTATCCACATTGGGACGATCCAATGGGATAACGATGCCAGTTTCAACTGAAAATTTTTGCATTGCGAGGAATACCTCTTAGTTCGTCGCGTTCAACGTTAGATAAAAGCTCACAGGTACAGCATGACTAATGCTAGGCAAGTTAGCCAATTCACGTAATTTTTCTATACCTTTAGCCAGTTTATAATTATCGGCATTTAAAATCACCGGGTGAGCAGATACCACCAATAACTCATTCGCTGTGACTTTAGTAACCAAAACTTCAAAGGTCATTTCTTGTTTTTGACCATGCAGTTCAAGCATGCCATCCACAGACAAGGGTTTTGTCTGTCCAACTTCAAGTTGAGCAATTTCGTTAGGAGGTAACTTGGCAGAAATCACTGCTTTCGGAAAGTCAGCAATATTGAACAAAAATTCTTTCATACGACTATCACGAATTTCGACACCGGTATCAACAGATGCCAAATCAATCGCTACGGAGAATTCACCATTGTCAGCCAGACTTCCCGCTATTTTGTCGAATTGATGTACTTCAGCAATATTGGTTTTCTTTGTCGAAATAAAATTGATTTGTGATTCGTTATTGTTGATCTGCCATTGCGTCGCAGAAGCTGCTGAACTCACCAATAAAAAACCCAGAGTCGATAACCATACATTCATTTTTTTCATTCTTATTCCCTCATTATTCGTAAACAGTAGTAACGGAACCATCAACTGATTCGTGCTCTTTCATGAGCTCATCAATTGAACGGGTTAAACCTTCCTCAACCGGGGATTTCAGAACAATGATCTCTACACGTCTATTAATCGCCCGATTTTCGGGTGAATTGTTTGGCACTAGTGGATGTGTATCCGCATACCCTTCCAGAACAAAGCGTTCTGGTTTCATATCACCGGGTGCCAACAACTCATGTACTACAGACGTTGCTCTAGAGGTAGATAGTTCCCAATTTGATCGATATCTTGGTGTATTTATTGGTACATCGTCGGTATGCCCTGCCACAGCTATTTGTCCCGCTGTGCCAACCAAGACATCATGAATTTTTTTGAGAATAGGTTTAAAACTGGGATTCAGCCTGGCATCGCCGGACGGAAATGAACCATTTTCTCTTATACGAATGACGATACGGCTAAATTGACTTTCAACCTCAATCAAACCTTCTTTAATTTCTTTATCGAGTGCTTCACGGAATTTTTGGGTTTCTTCAGCAACTTCCTTAGCCTGTTGCTGAGCCACTTCCTCGGCATCCATCGTCACCTTAATTTTTTCACGGGTATCATCAACTGTTTCTTGTCTGACAACTTTCAGTGGTGTCGGCTTAGGATCACCCGGACTGTATTCCTGAGCAATAATACTGGTACCCACAGGGACGGCATCGGCAATAACTTCGCGCTGAACCCCAAAGGCATTATCAAGGGATTTAACGACCATCTTATATTTCAACGCATCCATTTCTGCAAAGGATAGTAACAAGACAAAGAAGCACATCAGCAATGACATTAAGTCAGCAAATGTGCCCATATAGGCCGGTAGGCCTTCATCTTGCTTTTTAGGTCTAGGGCTGTCTTCACTCATTATAATCTGACCAACATTAGTTACTCTGCTGGTTCATCTGAGTCGCGTTTAGATGCAGGTAAGAAATTTTGTAATAACTCACCCAGCACTTTTGGATTTTGACCTTCCTGAATGCCCATCACACTCTCGATGATAATACTTTTATTCATCAGTTCTTCACTACTACGCAAAGCAAGTTTATCGGACACTGGCAGAGCAAACATATTTGCTAACATCGCACCATAAAGTGTTGTCAGCAATGCGACTGCCATTGCAGGGCCAATCGACTTAGGATCCGACATATTGGATAACATCTGTACAAGACCAACTAAGGTACCAATCATACCCATCGCCGGACCTGCGTCCCCCATCGTTTTAAAAATTTGCTGGCCGATGGAGTGTCGGTTAACAGTTTCATTCATTTCGGTAACCAGTGCTTTTTTGACTACCGCTGGCTCATGACCATCGACCAGCATTCGGATACCTTTCGCTAAAACAGGATTGGTTATTTCTTGTTTTTCCAGAGCAAGTAAACCTTCTTTTCTTGCAATGGTTGCCAGCTCAATAACTGATTGAATAATTTCTTGTGGTGATTCCGATTTATATAAAAACGCTTTCATGGCTGTTTTGATAGAGCCAATAAACTGTCCTAATGTAAATCGCATCAGCACAACGGCAAACGAACCGCCGAGTACAATGGCTAATGAAGGCATATTGATGAAAACACCAGCTGCTGCACCAAGCGCAATGGTTGCTATAATCAGGCCCCAAGCCGTAATAAAACCTAGCAGTGTAGCTAAATCCACTCAATTACTCCCTAAACACTAGAAACTCATCAATGAAATGCCGAAGCACTGGCAGTGCATTCTACCTAATCGCATAGTAAAAATCTCCTCTATGTCGATGGAAAATGATGCTTTTTATACTTCTTCGAGCGGTAAATCAAAACCGCTGGCAGGACCATCATCATAATCACAAATATTACAATGCCTAATGGCCAGAGTATCGGCTGATTCCATTGAGACTGAAGTTTTTCACGCAGGCCGGTGTCAATACGTCGGTATTTCAGTGTGTTATTAGCCATTAGATTAGGCTTAACATTATGATTCCATTTGTGATATAGCGAAAATTGTTTAGGGTGAAAGCCCCATATCCAGGGAGTATCTTTCCTGGCGATATTAACCATCTGTTTGATTATCGCCAATCGCTCCGGTGTATTTGACATGGTGCGCATCTTTTCAAAAAGTTTATCAAAATCTTTGTTTTTATAGTTTGCTGTATTTTCACCACCAAACTCTGCACGACCATTAGGACCATAGAGCAAAAACAGGAAATTTTCCGGATCAGGATAATCAGCATTCCAGCCCCATTGGAACATTTGTACTTGTCCACGGCGGATTTTATCCTGGAACCGGTTATAGTCACTGCTACGAAGCACAAGTTGGATTTTCAGTTTTCTAAATTGCTTACGCATCCAATCCAGATCCGCTTTACTATCAGGACCACTTGCCGTGATATCCATATAGAGCACAAGTGGTTCACCCGTTTTTTTATTCCTGCCGTTGGGATATCCCGCCTCAGCCAGAAGTTGTTTTGCTGTTTCTATGGATTTACGCTCAGCCTGCCCATTCTCCCATTTATACATGTAGGGATTAATTCCTAACTTACCGTCACTGTAACCAAAGATGCCAGGAGGAATAGGTCCTTGAGCAGGAATACCGCGGCCATTAGCAAATATGGAAATATATTCTTCCTGATCGATAGCAATAGAAATAGCTTGTCGGAGTTTTCTGGCTCGCTCGCTATCACCACCGACCACCGGATCTAACATGTTAAACCCCGTATAAAAAATAGTCGCGGCAATAGCTGTTTCCAGTTTTATTCCCTTATCTTTCATCGCATCACTTAAGCCAAATTCGCCAGATGCTGAAATATTTACTGCTTGCTCGAAGCTATCTGAACTAATGCCACTAACATCATAATAGCCCTGCATGAATTTACCCCAGTAAGACGTATTTTCTTTCTCGAGAGTAAAAACAATCTTATCAATCATAGGCAGCGGCTTACCTGCATCGGCTAATAAACCATTTTGTTTATCAGCTTCTTCTCCTTCAGAGGGATAACGTTCGCCATGAAAGTTAGGGTTTTTAGTCAAAACCATACGGCGGTTTGGATCATTCTCCGTCATATAAAAAGGACCGGTGCCAACCGGGTACCAGTCCAAAGTGATATTTTTATTAATCAGTCCGGGCTGAGAATAAAATTCTTCTGCCTCCCAAGGGATAGGTGCAAAAAAAGGCATTGCGAGCCAATAATCCAGTTGGGGATATTTTCCATATACCTTTATTTGATAGTGATAATCATCAATAGTCTTTACGCCACTAATTTCATGTTGACGAAGATCGACTGTCCCCTGCTCTTTTCTAATGCCTCTTAATTGCTCAGCGTACTCTTTAAGCCCAACAATATGTTCCGCCATCACGCCAAGAATAGGTGAATGAATTTCAGGATGCGCCAGACGCTTGATCTGATATACAAAATCAGCCGCTACTAGCTGTCGTGTGCCTGTTTTTTCAAAGTCCGCTAAATCTTCTATATTTGCGATTTGTTCTTCTGTTAAATGATGGTAGAGCCAATTGCCATTTTCATCCTTAGCAAAGGCAGGATGAGGCTGGTAAAAAATATCGTGTTTGATAGGAATGGTATAGACAGAAAAAGCAATATTGCTGGCGTTGGATTTAACCGGATTATTATGTTTATCCAAATAAATCACTTCGGGCATCGCTGATGCAGATAATGGCTCAAGCTGATAAGGACGTTTTAGATAATGATACTGATAAGGTGGCTCGTATACCTGGCCGGTAATGATCGCTTCATTCGCACTATAGGACCTTGCAGGATCCAAATGTTTAGGACGAAGTGAAAAAGCGGTATAGAGAATAGATTCATCGCTGGACGCTTCTGGATAAGGTGAGTTTATCGCTCTCATATCACATGCTGTTAATAACAACAGCACACTGCTAAGCAACCAATATTTCAATCTCATATAACCTCATTTCACTGCATTAGGTATTGTTTGCATGATACCAGTAGAAGATTACTGCATGCTTGCTCTTTCCGTCATCCCTAAAATCAGGTAAGTTATCCGGCTTTATATGTAGTTAGGAGAGACACATGGGTTTTCTGCAAGGCAAACGCGCATTAATTGTGGGTGTCGCCAGCCCCCGCTCAATTGCATCTGGTATTGCTCATGCTATGGCACGCGAAGGTGCTGAATTGGCTTTCACGTATCAAAATGAGAAATTAAAATCACGCGTTGAAAAAATCGCTGAAGAATGTGGCGCCAACCCAGCGCTGGTCTTTCCTTGTGATGTAAGCAGTGATGATGAAATCAACGGTGTATTTGAATCATTAGGTCAACATTGGGATGGACTTGATACTATCGTTCACTCTGTTGCATTTGCTCCTCGTGAACAATTGCAGGGTGGTTTTGTTGATAGTGTGACCCGTGAAGGCTTTGCAATGGCCAACGACATCAGTGCATACAGTTTTGCTGCTTTAGCCAAAGCGGGCAAAAATATGATGGCCGGTCGCAATGGTTCTTTATTAACGTTGAGTTACCTCGGCGCGGAAAAAGCGATTGATAACTACAATGTCATGGGTGTAGCGAAAGCGGCTTTGGAAGCGACTGTCCGCTATATGGCCTACTCACTAGGTGAAGAAGGTATCCGTGTTAACGCTGTATCCGCCGGTCCAATCAAAACACTTGCTGCCGCTGGTATCGGTGATTTTGGCAAAATGCTGGCTTATGGTGAACGTAACTCACCATTAAGAAGAAATGTCACCATTGAAGAAGTAGGTAATGTGGCTGCATTCCTGTGTTCTGATTTAGCCTCTGGTGTTACAGGTGAAATTACCTATGTTGATGCTGGTTATAACATTGTCGGCATTGGTGATAAGTAAACCGCTTATTTTTGCTGGTATTCTAAAAGGGCATTTATAAATGCCCTTTTTTTTGATCAAAATATGGAGGCCATATGTCTCATAAACATGCCATGATTTTGTTGGCCTTCATCGTACTGGGGGCAGCGAGTGGCGTTTTACTAGGCTGGTATAACCCAGCTCTGGCCGTCAGTTTTAGCTGGCTTGGAACACTTTTTCTCAATGCGCTAAAAATGACCATTATTCCTCTGGTGATTGCTTCCATCATCAGTGGTATAGGTTCATTAGGTGATTTGAAAAAGCTGGGTAAGATGGGCGGTTTTACCCTGCTCTATTACACACTGTCTACAGCGGTTGCGGTATTAATAGGACTAATAGTCGTCAATTGGATCCAACCCGGCGCTGGTATGCAATGGAGCCAAGCAGGAGTGCCTGACTATATTCTGGAAAAACAGGATACCGGTGCCAGCGATATTATCTTGTCTCTCGTCTCTCCCAATCTCATTTCATCCGCAGCCCAAACCCAACTTCTTCCTTTGATTGTCTTTGCTATTTTATTCTCCATGGCCTTAAGCACCTTAGGTGAAAAAGGAAGGCCGGTATTCCAGCTGTTTGATGGCATTAACGAAGCAATGATGAAATTAGTTGTCTGGGTAATGCATCTAGCCCCAATAGGTATTTTTGCATTAATCGCTGCCAGACTAGGTAATGCAGGTGGCGGCGAACAATTTCTCAGCGAAATGAAAGCCGTTGGTTGGCACGTGGTGACTGTGTTAACCGGACTTTCTATTCATGGAGTCCTGTTATTACTGGTTCTTTTTTTGATGACAAGACGAGGAATCCCCTATCTAGTTGGTATGGCTCGCGCGCTAGTCACGGCATTTGGTACGGCCAGCTCCTCGGCGACACTTCCGTTAACAATGGAATGTGTCAGAGAGAATGGCGTTAGCCACAAAGTCAGTAAATTTGTTTTACCGCTTGGAGCAACTATTAATATGGATGGCACTGCGCTCTATGAAGCAGCGGCTGTCATGTTCATTGCCCAGGCATACGGCATTGATTTAAGCCTGACTCAACAAGCTATTGTGTTTGTCACTGCGACATTAGCGGCTATTGGTGCTGCTGGTATACCCGAAGCCGGACTTGTCACCATGGTGATTGTTCTGAGTGCTGTGGGCTTACCGTTGGATGGTATCGCCTTATTACTCTCTGTTGATTGGTTCCTTGACCGATTCAGAACTTCTATCAACGTATGGAGTGATAGCGTAGGTAGTGCCATCGTTGATCGCTTCACATAAAAAAAGGCGCCCTAAGGCGCCTTTAACAAACAGCAATAAACAATATTTTATTTCAATGCATCCTGATGAATATCAATATCTGCATCATTACGTAATTGTGCAATAAAAGCTTCAACCTCGGCTGCCGCATAGATGCCAGTTAATTGTTTTTGCAAGGCTTGCTTCTGTTCTTCTGTCACATCATCAATGTTGCCGTTTTTAACTGCTGTTAGTTTAATAACAACGTAGTTTCCATTATCTGCTGAGAATCCTTGATACTCAGGCGAAGATAGTGGTTTTGGCATTGTGAATGCACGCTGAAGAATTTGAACACTGACTTTCTCTGCATCACGACCATAAAACTGAGCAGCTTGCCAGTTAGTTAATAATGACTCAGGGTTATCGCCAGATTTCACTTTCTCTAATACAGTCTCACCTTCATCCTGTGCCAGTTTTTTGGCTTTATCAAACACTAACTGTTGTTTGATCGCTGGTGAAACAGCCTCAAAAGGTAAAACCGTTTCTGCTATATATTTATTTTTGTGAATTACAACAAGATCATTATCAGATAACTCGATTACTGCACTGTTCAGATCATTTTTCAGCACATCTTCACTGAATGCAGCGTCAATAACTTTCTTGTTGCTGGTGATTCCAGCTTCAGTACCGCTACGGGTAAAGCTCTCGGTTGTTTTGATATCTAAGCCAAGTGATTCAGCTGCAACATCTAAACTATCTGGATTCTCAAAACTCAAATTAGCTAGCTGTTCCGCTTTGTCATAAAAAATAGATTCGGCTTGCTGACGACGATACATTTTCTCGACTTCAGCACGTACTTGATCAAATGTTTTACCTTCAGGCTTTTGAATACCTGTTAGTTTAATCAAGTGATAGCCAAACTCTGTCTTAACAGGCTCACTGACATCGCCAACATTTTTCAAAGCAAACGCAGCTTGTTCGAATGCTGGATCCATGACATCTTTGCCAAAGAAACCAAGATCACCACCTTTTTCTGCTGACCCAGTATCCTCTGAAGTTTCTTTTGCCAATGCAGCAAAATCTTCACCATTTTTTAAACGAGTTTGGATAGCTTTAATTTTTTCTAAAGCGGCGTCATCATCACCTTCGATTAAAATATGGCTTGCACGACGCTGTTCTGGTCCAACAAACTGATTTTGATTATCAGCATAGAACTTTTTCAATTCCTCTTCATTGACCTGAACCCCTTTTGCCAACTGATCCACTGATAACTCAATATAGTTCAGTTTAATTTGTTCTGGGGCTGTGTAAGCCGCTACATTATCATCGTAAGATTGCTTCACTTCAGCATCATCGACGCTCACTTTATCAACAAAGTGCTTAACAGGGACAACACCATAAGCCAGCTCACGTTGTTGTCTCTCTAATCTTAATGCTTCATTAAGTAGCTTGACACTGGCAATTGATGAATTCTGAATATTAGTGGTGAGTTCTTGAGATAATAAATCCGCTCTTAATTGAGCTTCATATTGAGTAGGTGTATATCCTACCCGCGCCAAAACCATAGCGTAATAATCTGAATCAAACTTACCGTCACGCTGGAAGGCTGGTGTAGAACGAATGAACTGAGATACTGCAGCATCGCTGATACGTTGCTTTAAGGTTTGATTCGCATCGCGTAATAAACGCTGATCAATAAGCCCATCTAATACGTCTTTTTTTACACTGGCACTATCAAACATCGCAGGGTCGAATTGATCACCCATCATACTACGCATACGGTCACGGTATTGCTGCAGCGACGTTTGTAATTCTGTTTGAGTGATTGGTGAGCCATTTACTTCTGCCACAACAACTGCTGAAGCACCAGATAGATACGAATTTATGCCCCACAGAGCAAATGGAATACTAATTAAACCAACGATGAACCAGGCAATCCATCCCTGGGCGTGATTACGTATGAAATTCAACATATGAAGAGAACCTTCCCGAAATGTTGTTAAAAACGGCTATTCTAATACAATAGGCAAAAAAAAAGGCGCATAAGATGCGCCTTTCCTCTTTTTTGGCGGAGCGGACGGGACTCGAACCCGCGACCCCCGGCGTGACAGGCCGGTATTCTAACCAACTGAACTACCGCTCCGTATATTCTTGGTGGGTGCTGAGGGGTTCGAACCCCCGACCCTCGCCTTGTAAGGGCGATGCTCTCCCAGCTGAGCTAAGCACCCCAAGAAAAAAAACTAGTTTACAGCATCTTTTAATGCTTTGCCAGCTTTAAATGCAGGAATTTTTGCAGCGGCAATTTTGATTTCTTCACCAGTACGTGGGTTACGGCCAGTACGTGCTGCACGTTCACGAACAGAGAATGTACCGAAGCCAACTAATGTGACTTGATCGCCACTGCTTAGAGCTTTAGTTACGGCAGATGTCATGCCATCAACAGCTTGTGCAGCTTTTGCTTTTGAAATGTCCGCAGCTGCAGCAACTGCATCGATGAGTTCAGATTTATTCACAGCTTAATTCCTCATATCATTATTTATTTATGTCGTCCAAGTCCCAATAGCGACGTTAAGTTATGCTTCTGAGTCCCATTGGTTCTGAGTATCTAACTACAGCAAAATCGGCGTGTCAAGACAGTTCATTTGTGTTGTTAGCAAGATTTTATCTAGCTTGAGCGAATATGCTATCCGTTACAAACTAATTTAAACAATCTGGCATGATTATTGAGATTCAGCCAATGTAGCAAGATAACAGCGTGTCAATCTAACAAAAGATTCGACCGTAATCGTTTCAGGACGTTGTGTAGGATCAATATCAGCAGCTTGAAACATATCTATAGAAATCAATTTTTTCAATGTGTTAGCAATAGTTTTTCGGCGTTGACTGAAGGCCTGAGTCACAATATGACTCAATGTGGCCATATCGACATCACCACCGAGACGCTCTTTACGTGGCTGTAAATAAATGATGGCAGATTCAACTTTAGGCGCTGGTTCAAATGCTTCAGGAGGGACAATAAATAACATATCAGCCTCGCACTGATACTGAATCATGATACTCAATCGACCGTACTGCTTTGTTCCAGGCTGCGCACAGATGCGCTCCACAACCTCTTTTTGTAACATAAAACACATATCGGTAATGTGCTGAGAATAGTCAAGTAAATGGAACAATAATGGTGTCGTAATGTTATATGGCAGATTACCTATTATTCTCAAAGGCTCGTTATTACTGACTAGTTGATCATAGTCATAACGTAATGCATCTGCTTCATGAATCTCCAGCTGTTCATAGTCAGAAAACTGGGTTCTCAATAGTGGTACCAAATCCCGGTCAAGCTCTATCACATCAAGCTGAGTACAGCGTTCTAATAAAGGCTTTGTTAAAGCGCCTCGTCCTGGACCTATTTCAACCAGATGCTGGCCTGCTTCTGGGCTGATGGCTTCAACAATTGAATTAATAACGGCTTGATCATGCAGAAAGTTTTGTCCGAAACGCTTTCTTGCACGAGGAAAAGAAGATTGGGTCATGATTTACTCAATGTGTGTTAGCCATTGTAATGGCCATCGATAAGGCAGCATATAAACTACTTGGATTAGCCTGGCCGCTTGCAGCTAAATCAAGTGCAGTTCCGTGGTCAACTGAGGTTCTAATAAAGGGCAAACCTAATGTGACATTAACAGCTTTACCAAAGCCATGATGTTTCAAAACAGGCAGCCCTTGATCATGAAACATCGCTAGAACAACATCATAGTTCCGTAGTTTATCCTGATTAAATATCGTATCTGCAGGCCATGCTCCTGAGATAGCATAACCCTTATTAATATAATTATTAATCACAGGCTGGATAATATCGATTTCTTCACGTCCAAGATGGCCATCCTCACCCGCATGAGGATTTAAACCACAGACAGCTATTCTTGGATTGACCAAACCAAAGTGTTGTTGCATCGACTGATGGATAATTTCAATTACTTGACTCAGTTCATCACGATTAATTGCGTCAGCGACTTCACGGAGGGGTAAGTGCGTTGTAGCCAGTGCCACTTTTAACGATTCCGTAGCCAGCATCATGACCACTTTTTCCACACCAGCACCATCAGCAAAAAATTCCGTATGCCCTGTAAAAGCGGCACCAGCATCATTGATAATACCTTTATGAACAGGGGCCGTGACCACCGCATCAAATTCATGGGATAAACAGCCTTCTAATGCTGTTTGCAGCGTTTCCAGTACATAAAGGCTGTTTTGCTTATCCAATTGCCCAGCAACAACCGGCGCTTTTAAATGATGAGGCATAACATATAGTTCACCTGCCTCAGCACTTTGACGTGGCGCTAGCATATCAACTTCAATCAGTTTAATCGGAAGGCTTAGCAGCTCGGCACGCTCAGCGAGTAATACAGGATCAGCAAGGGCGATGATTTGAGCCTGATGTTTTTGCTGCGCTAAAGTCAGCACCAAATCAGGCCCGATACCAGCTGGTTCACCTGGGGTTATTGCAATTCGCTTTGGCTCACTCAAGGATTACGGTACTCAACATAAGCTTCATCACGCATCGAACGTAACCATGTTTCCATTTCTTCATCAATTTTACGCTGGCGAATTTGCTCACGTGCTTTACTACGCTGATATTCTTCCGCCATATTTTCTTCACGACGGTCAAAGACTTTAATCAAATGCCAACCAAAACGACTTTTAAAGACATCGCTCATTTCACCCACAGCCAAAGAATTCATCTTTTCTTCAAACTCAGGCACCATGACACCAGGACTTACCCAACCTAAACTCCCACCATCAATAGCCGAGCCGGTATCATCTGAATTAGCACGCGCTAACTCGGCAAAGTCTTCACCGTTAACAATACGTTCTCTTAACTTTTCCAATCGTTGCTTAGCTTGTTCATCGGTAGTTAGCTCATTGGTTTTTATTAAGATATGACTGGCTAATGTTTGCTTGACCAGGTGAACGTCTTCACTTTTTTTCTCTTTCACTCTAACTAAGTGAAAACCACTACCACTACGTAATGATTGGCTGACTTCACCGACAGCAAGTGTTGGCACAACGTCCGCAAACAGTGATGGTAGTTCACCTTGTTTGCGCCAGCCTAATTCACCACCTTCTAATGCATTTTGACCATCAGAATACCCAGCTGCAATCTGAGCAAAGTCGCCCCCTTCTTTCAATAAAGCCTGAACTTTTTCCAATTTTTCTTGTGCAGCTTGCACTTGTTCGGGTGAAGCAGCTTCAGGCAGACTGATAAGAATATGTTGTAAGTCATATTCTACTTGCCCGCCATCTTGAATTTTTTGGGTAGCCAGAAAATTGTCGACTTCTCGATCTGAAACAACAACGCGGTCTTCAACCTGACTCTTGCGTAGGCGAGCGATAATCATTTCATCACGAATCGTTTCACGGAATTGGCTAAAGTCGTAGCCATCTTTCTCTAAAACGTCTCTGAACTGTCTCAATGTCATCTGATTTTTATCAGCAATCTGTTTTAGAGCAGCATTAAGTGCATCGTCACCTACACGGATTCCTACTTTATCTGCTTCCTGAATCTGCAGACGTTGCATAATCAATCTTTCCAGTACTTGTTTACGCAATACATCGCTTGGAGGCATAGCAGCATCACGCTGACGGATTTGTTGACGAATTGTTTGCTCCATATCCTGTAAATCACTCTCAAGAATGACTTCATCGTTTACAACTGCCACAATCTTATCCAAAGACTGAGCCCATACATTGGTTGCCAGTAACAAACCGACAATCAGATACTTAATCATTAAATTCTATTACTCCAACATTATGTTTCAAATTCGTTTACGTTAAAGCAGGGTTACCCGCAATGGACTGTTTCACAGTCCCACAAGTTCACTCTGCCTCGAAACCACGAATACTGCGTTCTAATAAACTATCAGATTTCTGTCCGAAGCTACCCAGTCCTTTTAGTTCAATTTGCAGATAAATCGCTTTGTTACGTTCTTGATCGGAGACATCATTAACGTAATCACGCATAACTAAACGTGTTGCCCAGCAACAACTGTCATATTGCAAGCCAGCAATTTTTTCCAGTGTTATATCCTGATCAATTGCATGATACCAGCGACCGAAGAATTTCCAGCGTTCCGAGAGTGGAATTTGGGTAGACACATCTACCTGTTCTAAGGATTCCTGTATACCGTTATTCGGTGTTGGATCATCACGACGATAACGATGTGAAATATTAAAGATGCCACCATTATCATTTTTATAACGTAATCCCACTGAAGACATATTAGATTTCAAACCACTGGGATCCCACTGGAATTCACTATTCAAAGACCATTCGTCGCCAATATATGCAACAGCTTCAGCTACCATATCAGAGGTGGAATCGCGCTCTGCAATCGTCCCATCCAACGTCACACGTTGATCGGTAAAGTATCGAATCTGGCCAACGGTCAGTTTAAGATTTTCTTTGCCAGACTCTTCATCAATAATCCGTGTTGTCATTGCAAGGGTTAGCTGGTTAGCATCACCGATTCGATCCCGCCCGATAAAGCGATTGTAAGAAAATAATCTAAGAGAATTGAATGTTGTCAGGCTCGTATCAAAGTCTGGAATATCAGATTGATCGCGTTCCGGAACATAGAGATAAAACGCACGCGGTTCAAGTGTTTGAATATAATTATTGCCCCACGCAGTCATTTGTCTGTCAAAGAATAACCCGCTATCTAAACTTGCTATCGGTAAAGTTCTTGTCGCACTGTCATCATAGGTATTTGTTTTGTCATTTTTAAGATTGTACTGGGTATGATTAATGGCTAAGCGTGGCGTAACAAAAAATGCGGACGTACCCATCGGCATACTGATTGCCGGTTCGATATTGATACGCTGACCATCCACTTTTTCACCATGATCAAACTCAACATATTCGCTGTCTAGTTCATAGTTCAGACCCAGTGCCTGATCAGGGAGATAACCATTAAGTAATAATTGCGGTAAACGTTTATATTGCTCTTCAACATCACCCAAGGTTTGGTAACCCTGTGCTCGCGCAGTGAAATTCCAAACATCACCGGTATAACCGGTTTCAACATTTCTATTCAAATAAGTCCGGCTGGACAGACTCAGACCTGAGCCAAAGTCTTCAAAGTACTGATCATCGGATACATAGTTGAAATCAACCAGGGCACGCCAGCGATTATCAAAATAGCTTTTATGCTGCCATGAGAATAGCTTTCTCGCTTCCTGATAATGGGGGTTGGTATCTTCGCCATTACTTTTCAGGTCATCGGAGTTCAGATAAGTCGCTTCAACCTCACCTTCGCCCGATTCAAACAAATATCTGAATTGTCCGCCTAGCATCAAGCCCCGATCCGACATATAACGTGGTGTTAATGTGGCATCCAGATTCGGCGCTATATTCCAATAGTAGGGTGTAAGCACATCAAACCCGGTTTTATCACTATTACCAACAGACGGTACCAAGAAACCTGATTTACGTTTGTCATTCAAAGGAAAGTTAATATATGGCGTATAAAAAACAGGCCAGCCGCCCATTCTGATCACCACATTTTTTGCCTCACCAACAGCTGTTTCATGATCTAAATGTACTTTATCGGCTTTTAATTGCCAGGCATCACTGCCTTCAGGACAGGTTGTGTAGGTCGCATCATCAAGATCGGTCGTATTCTGACCTTTTCTAAGAATATATGCGGCCTCACCACGCGCATGCATCTGACGGGTGTGATACTGCGCATTTAACATCTGACCTTGGTCATTTGCCACTGACCACTCAGCCTGCTCAGACTCAATGACCATTTCACTATCGCGAACGCTGACATTGCCATTCGCCCTAACATCTCCACTATGGCGATTGTAGGTAGCCCTGTCTGCACTGAGTAATTGATTATCACGAAAAATATCAACATTTCCGGAAAAGATGGATGTGCCATTTTGTAATAGCTGGACTTTATTTGCTTTTACATCGACCGGAGATTCATTCTCGGATTTTGTTTCAGTGGAGATAGGTAAAAACTGATCTTCGTAGCCAAAGTGACAAGTTAATCCTCGCTCTTGTTGCGCAGATGCGACGCCAGCTGATAAGGATAGTAACAAAGTTGATAATAGCTTCTTTTTGCGCATGTTCATCCTCAAGCTGCAGCTCTAGCCATGATCGACGTCCTGACCTAATGATAAATAACTCACAATTTATCGCATATTAATGATGAATCAGCAAATTGAAGAGCGTCACTATTAAACCAAAAATCAGTTATTCTAAATTAGCTCAAGTACTTAGTCTGATACTTTATCTGTTACTATAAATTCATTCTGACTTAGATTCCGTTCATAGGCTGCAGTGATTGAAATTAATTCGTCATGAAATGTTGACAGTATCAAACTCAGTCCCTATGATATGCGCTTCCTTTCGGGGCTATAGCTCAGCTGGGAGAGCGCTTGCATGGCATGCAAGAGGTCGGCGGTTCGATCCCGCCTAGCTCCACCATAAACCGAAAGAAAAAGTTTTAGGTCCCCTTCGTCTAGAGGCCTAGGACACCGCCCTTTCACGGCGGTAACAGGGGTTCGAACCCCCTAGGGGACGCCAACATGAAAACGGGTTGTTAAAACCCGTTTTTATTTTTAAGTAGTAGAAAAAATATAAAGTTACTGGGTCCCCTTCGTCTAGAGGCCTAGGACACCGCCCTTTCACGGCGGTAACAGGGGTTCGAACCCCCTAGGGGACGCCATCTTTATCTGTTATTTCATAACAGATTCTTCTGGCATAATTTCATTAGTTCATAACAAGCTATTTCACTCGCTTGTTCATCCACCACGCTAAGCCTGCAAACAGCAATGTAGGTAATGAAGCAGCCAACCATGGCAATATCCCAAACACTAATCCAATATGCTGAAAGCTTTGGTTAAACAAGTAAAAGCCTAAGCCGATCATCACTCCCGCCAGAATCCTGCCGCCAATAGGCGTTGAACGCAATGGCCCAAAGATAAATGGCACAGCCAGCAGCACCATCACAGCGGTACTTAAAGGCATCATCACTTTACTCCAGAACGCTAGCTCATACTGAGCGACAGATTGATGATTACTTTTCAGGAAGGAAATATAGTCCAGCAAATTCCATACAGCCAGAAATTCTGGCGGCACAATAACAATGTTTAACATGCCCGGATTTAATTGTGATTTCCAGCGGGCATGTGTTGTTGAATTGACTTTAACGCCATGCTCATCGATGGTGCTTTGCACAACATCATTTAATATCCAGCCATCACCTTCATATTTAGCACTTTTTGCTTTAGTAAGGGCGCGTAAGCGATTCCCGGCATCAAACTCATAAATTGCTATATTGGTAAACGTGCCATCGCTATTGATACGTTCAATATGGTTAAAGTGATTACCATCGCGTGTCCAGAATCCATATTCAGAGCGTGTACCTACCGTTCCGGTTTGCGCCACAGACTGCATTTCTCTTGCATGCTCTTCCGTAATCGGTCTAATCACCTCACCCACTACAATCGCCAGCAATACTAAAATAGCTGCCACGATCATCACCGACTTATTAATATCTTTTATAGAAATACCTGCCGCTCGCATGGCCACAAGCTCACTTTGACTAGCTAGGTTACCTAAGCCAATCACACTGCCTAACAAAGCGACCACTGGCAGCAGTTCGTAGATGCGTTTAGGCATGGTAAGCGCAAGATAAGTCACAATATCGAGCAGTTGATATTGACCTTTACCGAGATCATCAAGCTCAGCGACAAAATCCATAAAGGTATAGAGTCCAAGAAGCACCAACAACACGATAAAAGTGCTGGACAGAATATGGGAAGCGATATATCTGGAAAGAATTTTCATTATTGCGGGCGTCTTCGTTTTTGTTGCGATAATAATCGCTGTATTTTTTGTCTATTCATCAGAAATAACATCGTCATCACCATCAATAGATGTACCCATACCATGCCTACACCTATGCTGATACTGCCTTTCTCAATCCACGCTTGATTCACGCCAAGCAAATTGCTGTAGATGATATACAGCAAAACAGCAGGCACAAATCCGGCGTAACGGCCTTGTCTGGGACCGGCATTCGATAATGGAATAGCAGATAAACAAAGCACTATCGTCATAATGGCTGATGAAATTCGCCACTGAATCTCAGCGATATCTTCAAGACCGCCCCGCTGTAATAAGACGCTGGTAGGAAGCGCTTTATGTCTTTCGCGGACTTGTCCGTCATCGCCTTTTTCTACCAGCAAACTATGTGTCTTAAATTCGGCGATGGTAAAATCCTGTTCTCCTGCTTTACCTTCGTAGCGATAGCCGTCATTCAATACCAGAAATTTATCACCGGTATCGACATCCACTTCAAAATGACCTGTATCTGAACGGAAAATTAACGGCTTATTTTTACGATGAATTTCAATAAACACATTTTCCATCAATTGCTTATCACTACTGAGTTTTTCAGAATAGAATGTCCAGTCACCATTACGGCTTTCCTTAAAACTGCCTGCAACAAGCCCTGTCGTATTCGCAGACATTTTTGCTTTTTGCTCCAGCTGATAACGATCAGCTAATACACTGGGGACAACGGTGAGTGATAAATAGGCCACAACCGTTGCTACCACACCAGCAAATATCAGCACATTTCTGATGATGCGTTTGCGTGATATCCCGCAGGCTGCCATCACAGTAAGCTCATTATCTGAACTCATTCTGCCAAGTGACAACATCACGCCAAGGAAGGCAGCGATAGGTAATAAGATGGATAATGCACCGAGTGAACTGAAACCAAGCAGACTAAAAATAACATCCGCCGGCATATTGCCCACTGCCGCTTCAGCCAGATAGCGCGCAAATCGTGTCGAAATATAAATTAACCAGAGTACCCCTGTAATCGCGGTCAGGTTAATCACAAATTCCTTGAGCATGTAACGGTCAATGACCCAGAGCCAGGAAAAAATCTGTTGTGGAACGTTGCGCATGTATTAAGAGTCTTGGTTAGAATAGATCGGTATTATCTGACACACTAAAATAACGAAGTCTAAACCAAATTGACCTTACAGGAGAAATCCATGCAGTATTTTGTCACTAGTGATGCACTCGCATCTCAGCAAACCGATTGTATTGCCGTCGGCATATATAACGAAGGCGAACTCAGCCCAACCGCCCAGCAACTCGATGAGGCTTCACAAGGTCAGATCAAACGCATCACTGATAATGGTGACTTTAGCGCTAATCCGGGACAAACCTTATTTCTCCACAATCTCGCGGGTATAAACAGCCCTCGTGTATTACTCGTAGGTTTTGGCAAAAAAACAAAAACCTCTGAAAACGATTTTAATACTGCCACAGCAGCGGCGATTGTTGCGCTGAATGAAAGTGGTGCTGAAAAAGCCTTATGCTGTTTTACTGATATTGGAGTAAACGAACGCACTCCGGCCTGGAAAATTCGCCAAACAGCATGTAATGCCGAAACCGCGTTATACAAATACTCACAAACGAAATCAGAAGCTAAAGCTGTCAAGAAACCACTTTTGGAATGCGCACTTTTTGCTGATAAGAATACTGATGCTGACTTACAAAAAGCAGCAGAACAAGGTGCAGCTATCGGTGCTGGTATGAATCTGGCTCGTGAACTGGGTAATCTGCCTGGTAATATTTGCACACCGACGTATCTGGCTGATCAAGCTGTTGCTTTAGGTGAAAAATATACTGCAATCACCACAACCGTGCTTGAAGAAGCCGATATGGAAGCCCTGGGTATGGGCTCTCTGCTTTCCGTATCTCGTGGTAGCCGTCAGCCAGCCAAGCTGATCACAATGGAATACAAAGGCGCTGGTGACAGCAAGCCAGTCGTATTTGTAGGTAAAGGACTTACTTTTGATGCCGGTGGTATTTCACTAAAACCATCTCAAGGCATGGATGAGATGAAATATGATATGTGCGGTTCCGCCAGTGTGCTTGGAACATTGCAGGCTGTTGCAGAGTTAAACCTGCCAATCAATGTAGTCGGTGTCGTACCAAGTTCAGAAAACATGCCTGATGGTGATGCAAATAAACCAGGTGATATTGTCACCAGCATGGCCGGTAAAACCATCGAAATTCTTAACACCGATGCTGAAGGCCGCTTAATTTTGTGTGATGCCCTAACCTACAGCGAACGCTTCGATCCTGAAATCGTCATTGATATTGCTACCTTAACAGGCGCCATCATTGTCGCTTTGGGCAGCACGACCACCGGATTAATGGCAAATAACCAACAACTGGCTGATGATTTATTAAAAGCGGGTAATGATAGTTTTGACCGCGCCTGGCAGTTGCCTTTATGGGATGACTATCAACCATTGCTGGACAGCAATTTTGCTGATATCGCCAATATCGGCGGCAAAGAAGCGGGAAGTGTCACCGCCGCCTGTTTCTTATCCCGCTTTACAGAAAAATATACCTGGGCGCATCTGGATATTGCCGGAACAGCCTGGAATAGTGGAAAAAATAAAGGGGCAACCGGCCGCCCAGTCCCTATGTTAGTTCAATATTTGCTGAATCGTATCGACGCCAATCAATAACCATGACTCGAATCAGCTTCTATATTTTAAAATCAAGCAAGCTAGATAAGCGGCAGGCATTTGCCTGCCGTCTTGCTGAGAAAGCCTACCATCAGGGACATCAAATCTATATCCACACTGCTTCAGAACAGCATAGTCAGTCAGTCGATACAGCATTATGGGCTATACGACCAGAAAGCTTTGTACCGCATGAAATCACTGATAGTTCAGATAACCAGAGTCCTGTACTTATCGGTTATGAAGATAAAAAACCTCCCAGACTAATGGATGTACTGATTAATATCACAGAAGAACAACCTATGTTCTTTAGTCAATTTGAACGCGTAGCTGAAGTCATTGCCGATAATGAATCAAGCAAACAAGCAGGTCGTCAACGTTTCCAATTTTATAAACAACGTGGCTACGAAATAGACACTTTTCACGTTTAAATCAAGCTAGCAAACCAATAAAAATACGAAATCTGTATTGCCCCTGAACAGATGTTGTCGCAGCAGGTATAATGCGTCGTTTATTTATAGCGTATACATACGAAATTCGTATATCCCGAACACCGACCAGACATACAAGACATCACATGGAAAAAACATACAACCCTGACGCAATTGAGCAACGCTGGTACCAGAAATGGGAACAGACTGGTGAGTTTAAACCGACAGGCGAAGGGTCGCCTTACGCGATAATGCTGCCACCTCCCAATGTCACCGGTAGCCTGCATATGGGCCATGGCTTTAATAACACCATCATGGATACCTTGACTCGTTATCACCGTATGAAAGGTGATAATACCTTATGGCAACCGGGTACTGATCATGCGGGTATCGCTACACAAATGGTGGTAGAACGCCAGCTTAATGCCGAAGGAAAAACCCGACACGATCTTGGACGTGTGGACTTCACCAAACGTATCTGGGAATGGAAAGAAGAATCCGGCGGTAATATCACCCGTCAGTTACGTCGCCTGGGTTCATCACTGGATTGGTCACGTAATCGCTTTACCATGGATGAAGATCTGTCTGAAGCGGTTAAATATGTCTTCGTCAAACTGTATAAAGAAGGTCTGATCTACCGCGGCAAACGTCTGGTTAACTGGGATCCAAAACTCCACACTGCTATATCTGATCTGGAAGTGGAAAACCGTGAACAAAAAGGTCATATGTGGCATCTGCGCTATCCGCTTGCAGATGGTCTGACAACCAGTGAAGGCAAAGATTATATTGTTGTCGCGACAACCCGTCCTGAAACCATGTTAGGTGATACGGGTGTTGCTGTTAACCCGGAAGATCCACGTTATAAAGATCTGATTGGTAAAGAAATTATTTTGCCTTTAGTTAATCGACGTATTCCAATTGTTGGCGATGAACATGCCGATATGGAAAAAGGTACAGGGGCAGTAAAAGTGACACCAGCCCATGACTTTAATGACTATGAAGTCGGCAAACGTTGTGGCCTGCCCATGATCAATATATTCACGCTCAATGCCGATGTACGTGATGTGCCACAGGTATTTAATACAGATGGCAGTGCTAATACAGACGTTGAAGCCAGTATTCCGGAAGCCTATCGTGGACTGGAACGCTTTGCTGCTCGTAAAGCAATTGTTGCTGACTTTGATGCAGCAGGTCTGCTGGAAGAAATCAAAGATCATGATCTGACCGTACCTTATGGTGATCGTGGTGGTGTCGTCATTGAACCAATGCTGACCGATCAATGGTATGTCGATGCAAAAACACTGGCTAAACCAGCGGTTGAGGCTGTTGAAACTGGCAAAGTGAAGTTCGTACCGAAATCCTATGAAAATATGTATTTCAGTTGGATGCGTGATATTCAGGACTGGTGTATTTCGCGCCAATTATGGTGGGGTCACCGAATCCCTGCCTGGTACGATCAGCAAGGCAATGTTTATGTCGGTCATGATGAAGATACCGTCCGCGCAGAAAATAATCTGGACGCAGACATTCAATTAACACAGGATGAAGACGTACTTGATACCTGGTTCTCCTCAGCACTGTGGCCCTTCTCAACCCTGGGTTGGCCTAAAGAGGATGCCGCAGTAAAAACCTGGTATCCAGGCAATGTCTTAGTGACTGGGTTTGACATCATATTTTTCTGGGTAGCCAGAATGATGATGATGGGCATTCATTTTATGGATGATGTGCCATTCAAAGAAGTATATATCCATGGCTTAGTACGTGACTCGCATGGCCATAAAATGTCGAAATCGAAAGGTAATGTGCTCGATCCTATCGATATCATCGACGGTATTGATTTAGAAACTTTGGTACAAAAACGTACCTCGGGCATGATGCAGCCACAACTGGCCGAAAAAATTGAAAAAGCCACTCGCAAAGAATTTCCGGATGGCATTGAGCCTCATGGTACCGATGCGCTACGTTTTACCTTTGCATCTCTGGCCTCAACCGGACGTGATGTCAATTTCGATATGAATCGTATCGCGGGCTACCGTAATTTCTGTAATAAATTATGGAATGCAGCGCGTTATGTTTTGATGAACACCGAAGGACAAGATACAGGTGTTGAGAATGATCAGGTTGAACTCAGCTTGGCAGATCGCTGGATTATCTCTCAGTTGCAAATTGCTGAAAAAGAAGTCGGTGCAGCGATTGAAGCTTATCGATTTGATCACGCCGCTCAGGGTATTTATGAATTTATCTGGAACAATTACTGCGACTGGTATTTAGAGCTTTCAAAACCAGTATTAAACAGCGACACAGCTTCAGAAGCAGCAAAACGCGGTACACGTCGTACACTGGTACGCGTGCTTGAAGCAACGCTAAGAATGGCACATCCGTTTATGCCATTTATAACAGAAGAAATCTGGCAAACTATTGCACCGTTAGCTGGCGTGAAAGGCGAGACGATTATGCGTCAACCCTACCCGCTTGCTGATGACAGTAAAGTTGATAAGAATGCTGTGACTGAAATGGAATGGGTCATGCAGTTTGTTACTGGTATTCGCTCTATTCGCTCACAAATGAATATTGCACCGAAAAAAGCACTGCCGGTATTACTGAAAGATGCTTCTGACTCTGACAAAGCCATTTTAACCAGCAATCAACAGTTCCTGAGCCGTCTGGCAAATCTGGAATCGATCGATATCCTGGAAGGTCAGGCACCTGCTGCTGCAACAGCCTTAGTTGGCAAAATGGAAATCTTAATTCCGCTGGAAGGCTTGATTGATAAAGACGCTGAAATCAGCCGTTTAAATAAAGAAATGGCAAAACTGGATAAGATTATCAAACAGTCATCAGGTAAGCTCTCTAATGAAAATTATGTAGCCAAAGCACCAGCAGATGTTGTTGCCAAGGAAAAAGAAAAACTCGCTGAGCTTCAGCAGTCCTATCAGCTACTCGAACAACAACTTAAAGCCTTGAGCTAAACCAACTGATAAAAAAAAGCCGCTAGAAATAGCGGCTTTTTTAATATCAGAATAAAAGCTTATTCTTTATTCTTTTTCCATACCAATTTCGTATAGTTCGATATTGGCTTCTTCAATTTGACCTGTTGTCGCATCAACGTCAACTTTCACTTCATAACCATGAATACTTTGAATATCAAATTCATAGGTGGCATCACCATCGAAACCGATTTCATACTCTGAAGCCACTACTTTACCTGGGTGAATAGCTAAGGCAAATTCTTTCGCTTCAGCTTGCGAAATTTTTGCTAATTTTTTGAAAACCGGATCATTAGCATCGACTTCACGCTCAATCTCACCAATGAAACCTTCTTCAGCATTACATTCGACATTGTAGGTTTTGCCATCGGCTTTTGCTTCAATATCAAATTCATAAACAGGATCATCGCCTTCCATTTTCATTTCAACTCTACGCGCATGACCAGGAATAGTATCCAACGCAGCATCCAGGCAAGTTTCAATTTTTACAATATCCCAGCTACGGATATCATCCAAATCATAGTTATCGTTTTCAGCAAATGCTGTTGAACTAATGCTTAAAGCCAGAACGGCGGGGATTGTCTTCAAAAATACTGAAGTCATAGGGTAGAGCTCCTTACTAGATTAGATAGATCAAAAAGATCAGTCTCTACCCACAAGAGCAATGATCAAACTTGTGAGTAAAGTATAACATCCTCATTAAAAATAGGACAAACTCCTATTTCATAAAATGATATCAAATGGTAAGAAGGAATTTTTTCCTAAACACTGACACGTCTATATTCGCGATAATATGGATGCCAGAAGAGCTCTTCTATCTTTTGTTGTAATTCACTATCAGATATCTCAGAAGCCAATTGCTGATTTTGCGCCATTTTCACAATTTGAAATGCCATGTTTTTGCTTAACTCGGCAATATCATCTAATGCAGGCAGTAAGTGATCGTCTTCTCCATGAAGCAGTGGTGAATTTGATGCCAATACCTCACTTGCTACCATCATCATTTCAGGTGTGATGTGTTTGATTTGTCCGGCAATAACCGCCAGACCAATTCCAGGAAAAATATAGCTATTATTACATTGCGCAATGGGATACGTTTTGCCTTGATATATAACCGGATTAAAGGGGCTTCCCGTAGCAATAATCGCTTTGCCGTCAGTCCAGCTAATCAGCAACTCTGGCAAGGCCTCAATTTGCTTTGAAGGGTTACTCAAAGGAAAAATAATAGGCCTTTCACAATGGCCTAACATCGTTTTTATAACGGTTTCATTAAACAAACCCGCCTGCCCAGATACCCCAATAAGCACTGTCGGTGAAGCATGGTGAATAACATCCTCTAAGTTCAACGTGGTTTTATCAATATCCCACTTTGTTCGCAGAGCAGCCTTTTGGCTTAGTCGACGTTGAAAATCGAATAAACCAGTCATGTCATCCATTAATAGTCCAGCTTTATCGATCATAAACACACGTTCTCGAGCCTGAGTTTCATTGAGCCCTTCTGTCATCATTTGTCGAATTATCTGCTCTGCGATGCCACATCCGGCAGAACCTGCTCCGGCAAAGACGATAGTCTGCTGTGACAAGGTTTCATGTTTTGCTTTACACGCCGCTAATAAGGAGCCGACCGTTACTGCAGCGGTACCCTGAATATCATCGTTAAAACAACACAATTGCTGCTGATAACGCTCCAGTATTGGCAATGCTTTGCTCTGTTCGAAATCTTCAAATTGTAATAACACCTCAGGCCAACGTTTCTTCACTGCCTTGATAAATAGATCGATAAATTCATCATATTCAGTATCGTTTATACGTTTGTGTTTCCAACCGATATAAAGCGGGTTCTCAAGTAAAGTTTTATTGTTGGTACCAATATCCAACATCACGGGTAAGGTATAAGCTGGGCTGATACCAGCACAGGCGGTGTACAGCGATAGCTTACCAATAGGAATGCCCATACCGCCGACGCCTTGATCACCTAGTCCGAGAATTCGACTACCATCAGTGACCACAATAACTTTGATCTTATCTTTAGTGACATTGTGCAAAATTTCATCAATGCGATCTTTATCTGGGTAGGAAATAAATACACCTCGCGCCCGCCTATAGATTTCAGAGAAACGCTCACACGCCTCACCCACCGTCGGGGTATAGATCACAGGCATCATCTCAACCAGATGTGTTTTTAATAAGTAGTAAAACAAGGTTTCATTGTTATCCTGCAGATAACGCAGATAGATATGCTGATTGATGGGCGTTTTGAAGGTTTTATACTGCAGATAGGCTCTTTCTGCCTGTTCTTCGATCGTTTCAAACCGATGTGGAATAAGGCCGTTAAGATTAAAATCATGGCGTTCCTGCTCACTAAACGCAGTGCCTTTGTTCAGTAGAGGTGTGGCGAGTAAGGCCGGACCTGCATGAGGAATATAAATTGGATCTTTCGCCTTTGTACCACGCATCGATTTACCTCATTTCTAGTTCACATTAACATCAGTTAAACAGCAAAACGACGATGGATTCAAGTCGCCATTTTAAGTTAACCCAAGAATCGTATATCAGTGAGGTGTAACTAAGACCATATCCCAGATATCAAGGTTTGATAATGCCTAATACCACCGCAATATTGGCCAGGTCGGCTGCCGTATTTACCCTCAGTTTACTTTTGATTTGTGTATTGTAATTAGCAATGGTTTTATAGCCCAAATGCATATCTGCAGCGACTTCGTGGGCTGTCATACCTTTTGCTAACCGGCAAAACACATCAAACTCCCGTGGCGAAAGTAAGTCCAGCACTTTTCGATAATGCTCGATATTGTCATGGCGCACATCATCGACTTCAGGAAGCAGACTTTCTTCAACATAGCGCTTGCCTTCTGCCACGCTTTTAACTGCTTCAGCTAACACTTCCGCTGCACTGTTTTTACTAACATACCCCATAGCGCCAGCTTCTAGTGCGCGTTCAACATAAATAGCCTCATCATGAATGCTATAGACCAAAATAACCGCGTTAGGATCCAGCTTTTGAAGTCGACGGATAGTTTCAAGCCCACCAATACCTGGCATAGATAAATCCATCACCACAACGTCGGGTTTAAATCGTTCATATTCCTGAGTGACAAGCTCCCCTCTGTCCAGGTCGCTAATCTGCCCGATAAAGGCTTGTGATGACAGCAATATTCTAAATCCTGCGCGTACAACCGCATGATCATCAACAAGCAACACATTGATTTTATTATCTTTTATCATACTACTTCTCTATGAATGGCATGCGTGCTGTCACCGTTACGCCATCATCTGGTGAAGACTCAAACATAAACAGTCCTCCCATGCTTTCTACCCTCTCCCGCATTGCCAGAACGCCAAAACCTTCACCTGATGATGAACCGCCGATGCCATCATCTGATACCTGAATCACCACCCATTTTTTTTGCTGAACAAGACTCTGCCTGACACTGATATTGGCCAGATTAGCTTGGGCATGGCGTACGACATTGGTTAAACATTCCTGCACAATACGATAGACATGAATAGCGACTTCCTCATCCAAGTCATCGATACTGTTATCGTAATTTAAATGAATATCCAGAGAAGGCTGTCTGCGTTTCCACTCGCCGACCAAATCAGTCAGAGTCGCCACTAGTCCTAAGTCAGTTAAACTGAGCGGATGTAACGTTCTCATCATCGAACGAACGACACCGGATAAATGATTACAAATATCAATAATCGAATCAGCAATACTCTGGACTTTGCTATCAGATTGTTTAGCCACAACAGCCATCGCCTTCACTGCGGTAAGTGACTGCCCCATTTCATCATGTAATTCACGTGACATATGTCGACGTTCATTTTCCTGAATGTGCATGGTATGTCTTGCCAGCGCCTGATTGTTTTGCCGGGCAGCATTTAAGGCACTGGTCAGATTATTAATCTCTGCGGCGATGGCATCAAACTCACTAATACGAAATCGCGGTAACCGTTGTTCATAATTGCCACTTTCCACCGTTTTCAAACCCGATAAAATGGTTTTCACTGCACTTAGCATCGAGTGAAAGACGACGTTGATAGCTAAGAAAATAATGCCAAGCATTAACACGATCGACCAGAAATACACCAGTGACTCACGCCAGGCTTCATGGATTTCATCCATAGGGTCAGCGCTAATCACAATACGTTTAATCGCATCATTAGGCAGTTTTATCTCATAAGCAGAACTGATGCTATCCATCATTACCGCATCAATAAACCATTGCGGTGGTGGCTCGTCAGCAGTGTGGCTCTTTTCACCAGTCAGCATGGTTTCATTCCCAGCCTGATCAAAGATAGCAATCTGTAAATGACGCGTTTCACGTAAGCGGCTGATCTGTTCCAGCCATTCACTTTCGGTATGTTCATCCCGCGTGAACTGATTAAGCCCAAATTCCACCATTTGCAACGCCAAATTATATGATGACGTTACTTCATCCCGGACTGACTCACGGGCCTGCCAGACAGCCAAACTGGCACCTAATAGAATGATAACCAGTACCGAAATAACAATCCGTAAATTAATTAACCCTCTTAAACTCATCCTTCACGGCTCCACTGGTAAGGCAATCACTGTGACGCCAGTATTCTTAGTTTTTCTCATAATATGATTTACATATAAATAATTGAAAATAGGACCTTAACACTGACGGTTTTTAATACTACTTTCTGTTATCCATAAAAAAAGGAATTCTTCCTATAACACTTACATGTACATACACCTACCATTGACGACCAATCATAACAACCTGACTAGCCTGAATGAGTGAAATGAAAGACAGTAAGACTGATAACGTCAAAACCAAATTACTCGAGTTATTTGATGATGTACTAATTCATGATGGATTTGGTGAAATTAAAGTAGAAATGCGAATACTCAAACGCCAACAAAAAGAAGTTATTCTACACTGTGGAAAACAATATCGATTTGTTATTGATACGCCGCAGCAACCATCAAACGAGTAAAATCAGCGTCTACCAATAGGCAATCCAGATAAATACCTGACTAATAAAAAAGGCCTGTGATGACTTATTTATCATCACAGGCCTTTTTTGTCAGGATACAAACGGTATTTGTGTTAAAACATGCCCAGCTGTAACTGCGCAGCTTCCGTCATCATATCCTTAGTCCATTGTGGATCCCAAACCAATTCCACATGGGCTTTTTTTACACCGGGAACAGACATGACCCGAGATTCGACATCCCCCGGAAACGACTGGGCTACAGGACAACCTGGTGCAGTCAGTGTCATATCGATATCTACATTACCTGAAGTACTGATTTTAATATCGTAAATAAGGCCCAGTTCGTAAATATTGATGGGTATTTCCGGGTCATAGATGGTTTTTAATACATCTATCACATCTTCTTTTAACTGTTCCGGGCTGATTTGATATTGATCGTTCATAAACCTGCCCTTTTATTCTGTAGAAACTGAAATATCATGGTCACTGTCAACAGCGGCATGAACGGTATGCCATGACAATGTGGCGCATTTGACTCGCGCTGGAAATTCTTTGACGCCTGCCAATACCTGTAACTTACCAGTCAGCTCAGCAGCGTCTTTATCACCTGTTAAGGCCTTATGAACGTCTTCATAAAGTGCCTCGGCATCAGCCAATGTTTTACCTTTCAGGGTTTCCGTCATTAAAGACGCAGAGGCCACTGAAATCGCGCAGCCACTGCCCTGAAAACTGATGTCTTCAATAACATCACCATTTAATTTCACATAGACAACTAAAGCATCACCACATAACGGGTTATTACCATGCGCCATATGATTCGCATCGGTAATTTCTCTGAAATTACGCGGCTTTTTCTTATGATCCATGATCACTTGTTGATAAAGATCTCGTAAATCACTCATCAGGCAAACAACTCCTGTGTGGTGTGAATGGCTTTAACCAGAGCATCAATTTCTTGTTCCGTATTGTAGAAAGCAAATGAAGCCCGTGCCGTAGCAGCAATACCATAATATTGCATAACTGGTTGGGCGCAGTGATGACCAGCACGTATGGCAACACCTTCCTGATCAAAAATAGTACCGACATCATGAGGGTGAACATCTTCAATCAGAAACGATAAAACACTCGCTTTGTGTTTGGCGGTACCAACAATTCGGATACCATCCATCGCCGATAATTTATCAGTGGCTAATTCCAGCAGAGCATGTTCATAGCCCGCAATTTTTTCAATGCCTACTGACTCCATATAATCAATAGCTGCACCTAAACCGACAGCGCCGGCAATATGTGGTGTACCCGCTTCAAATTTATACGGTAATGTGTTGTATTCAGTGTGGTCAAAACTCACAGAAAGAATCATATCGCCACCACCTTGCCATGGCGGCATTGCTTCTAATAAGGCTTGTTTACCGTATAGCGTTCCGATCCCGGTTGGTGCAAACATTTTATGACCTGAAAACACATAAAAGTCGCAATCTAAATCCTGCACATCAACTTGCATATGTGGCACTGCCTGAGCGCCATCGATCAATACAGGAATGCCTTTGACTTTGGCTTTTTCAGTCATTTGTTTGACCGAATTAACCGTGCCTAAAGCATTAGACACCTGGCCAACAGCCATAATTTTCGTTTTATCAGTGAGCAGCTCATCAAACCCAGATAAATTCAGCTCGCCGGACTCTGTCATTGGAATGACTTTTAACTTAGCGCCGGTCTGCTCACATACCATTTGCCACGGTACGATATTGGCATGATGCTCAAGGTAGCTGATAAGAATTTCATCACCTGCTTGCAGCTGTGGTCTGACAAAACTTTGAGCCACTAAGTTAATGGCCTCTGTTGCACCACGAACAAAGATAATTTCTTTATCTGACTCCGCATTCAAAAAGCCTCTTACTTTGCTTCTTGCTGCTTCATAAGCATCTGTGGCGCGTTGACTCAGTCTGTGCACACCGCGATGGACATTGGCATTATCCAGTCGATAATACTGATCAACAGCGTCAATAACCTGAACAGGTTTTTGACTGCTCGCTGCATTGTCTAAATAAACCAAGGGATGCCCATTAATTTGCTGATTCAGGATTGGAAAATCACGGCGAATAGCAGCAATATCAAAATCATTCAGCATAGTGTCGACCAAATTATGGGTAGATTGCGTCATAACTTACACGCCTCGCGGTAATCGCGTTTCGATCACATTTGATAAGGCCTGGCGAATCGGCATATCCGAAATCCGCTGCAGCACTTCCACAGCAAACGCATAGGTCAGCAAGCTTCGAGCGCTGGTTTCATTCATACCACGAGCGCGCAGGAAAAATAATTGCTGTTCGTCTAACTGACCAACAGTACTGCCATGACCACATTTGACATCATCAGCATAGATTTCCATTTCAGGCTTGGTATCGATTTCACAAGTCCGGGATAATAGTAAGTTACGGTTACTCTGATTCGCATCAGTTTTCTGTGCGTCTTTATGCACAATCACTTTACCGTTAAATACGGCATGGCTATCGCCATCAAGCACGCCTTTATAGATTTCTTCGCTAGTGGTGTTAGGCACAGCATGATCGATGCGCGTGTGGTTATCCACATGTTGCTTGCCAGCGACCAGATATAAACCATCCATTGTTACATGAGCCTGCTCACCTAATAACTGGCTATGTATATCATTTCTCGCCAGCTTCGCTCCCAGAGAAATATTATTGGTATGCCAGATACTACTGCTCGCCTGTTTACCCGCCAAAGTAGCAACATGATAATGAGACAATGACTCATGCTGTAACTTGAAATGATTCAAACGTGCATTTTCAGCCAGATTCACTTCTGATATCACATCAGTCAGTCCAACGCTATCATCAGCCAGACTCACATAATGCTCAACCAGGGTTAACTCAGCATTTTCAGCGATATCGATGACGTGACGTAAATGCGTGGCTAGTTTATCCGTTTCACCAGTATTGATAACCAACAACTCTACAGGTTTAGATACCTTGGTATTTGCCGTGACCTGAATATAAGCCCCTTCAGTCATCAGCATCGTATTCAAGGCGTTCAAGCCAGCTTTTTCAAGTGTAACTTGCTGCCCTAAAACTGATTTTGTTTTAGAAAATGCCTGTGAAAGCGGCTGTACAGTCAGTCCTGTCTCCAAACCATCAATATGCGATAATTCAGCACTGAATTGGCCATCAACAATCACTAATCTATAGGCTGTTTCGAGTAATGCGGTTTGTGAGCAACGCATTTCATCCAACTGACTCGCACCAGCTTCGTGTGTGAACACCTCTTGAGATAAAGCCCATAAAGACGTGTATTTCCAGTCTTCCACTTTTTTAGAGGGTAATCCTTGACGCTGAAACTGCGCACGGGCTTGTTCGCGTAGCTGCTGCAACCAATCAATGTCTTGACCGGGCAAAGTCTTACTCGCGGCGATATCGTCAAATGGTGTTGTGATATCTGTTAACTGTTTCATGCAGTTTCACCTTCAGGTGCATCATGAATCCAGCTATAACCTGATTTTTCCAGTTCTTTTGCTAATTCTTTATCACCTGATTTGACAATACGGCCTTCAGATAACACGTGAACAAAATCAGGAACGATATGATCCAATAAACGCTGGTAGTGGGTAATCATCACGATAGAACGGTCTTCAGCACGCAGTGCATTCACACCTTCTGAAACAGTACGTAATGCATCAATATCCAGTCCTGAATCGGTTTCATCAAGAATAGCTAGTGCAGGCTCTAGTACTGCCATTTGAAGAATTTCGTTACGCTTTTTCTCTCCGCCCGAAAAACCTTCGTTCACATTACGATGCAGAAACTCTTCGTTCATCTTAACCAGTTTCATTTTTTCACGAACTAAGGTTAAGAAATCCATCGCATCAACTTCTTCCAGACCCTGATATTTACGCACGGCGTTCAAAGCAGCTTTCAGTAAGTAGACATTGCTGACACCAGGAATTTCGACTGGGTATTGGAATGCCAGGAAAACGCCACGTTGCGCACGCTCTTCAGGTTCAAGTTCTAATAGATTTTCACCTTTGTAGATGACTTCACCTTGAGTAATTTCGTAGCCTTCACGTCCTGCGAGGACATTAGACAGTGTACTTTTACCGGCACCATTCGGGCCCATAATGGCGTGGATTTCACCAGGGTTCACTGTCAGGTCAATACCGCGAAGAATTTCTTTGCCATCAACGCTGGCGTGTAAGTTTTTAATCGTTAACATCTTCACTCTCTAATATTTCTGAATATTGTTTGGCAGTTCTCTTATGGTTTAACCCACGGAACCTTCTAATGACAAACCAAGTAAGTTTTGTGCTTCTACTGCGAATTCCATCGGTAGCTCACGGATAACTTGCTTACAAAATCCGTTCACAATCATCGACACAGCATCTTCGGCATCTAAACCACGCTGTTTACAGTAAAACAGTTGGTCTTCACTGATTTTCGATGTGGATGCCTCATGTTCAACTTTGGCTGTCGGATTTTTTACTTCAATGTAAGGGAAAGTATGTGCACCGCAGGTATCGCTCATTAATAAAGAGTCACACTCGGTATAGTTACGGGCATTTTCTGCATTCGGTCCAATTCGGACTAAACCACGATAAGCATTTTGTGAGCGACCAGCCGAGATACCTTTGGAAATAATGGTTGAACTGGTGTTTTTACCCAGATGAATCATCTTGGTACCCGTATCGGCTTGTTGCATATTATTGGTGACTGCAACGGAATAGAATTCACCTACCGAATTATCACCTTGCAGAACAACACTTGGATATTTCCAGGTAATCGCAGAGCCGGTTTCTACCTGTGTCCAGGAGACTTTTGATGATTCACCACGGCAAGCAGCACGTTTCGTCACAAAGTTATAGATACCGCCTTTGCCATTTTCATCACCAGGATACCAGTTTTGAACCGTTGAATATTTGATTTCAGCACGGTCCATAGCCACCAATTCAACAACAGCAGCATGTAGCTGATTTTCATCACGCATTGGTGCGGTACAGCCTTCCAGATAACTGACATAAGCATCATCATCAGCAATGATTAATGTACGCTCAAACTGTCCGGTATTAGCGGCATTGATGCGGAAGTATGTTGATAATTCCATTGGGCAACGCACGCCTTTAGGAATATAAACAAACGAGCCATCTGTAAATACAGCTGAGTTCAATGCTGCATAAAAATTATCTTTATGCGGGACGACGCTGCCAATATATTTTTTTACTAACTCAGGATGTTCTTGAATCGCTTCAGAAATAGGCATAAATAAAATACCTTCTTCAGCCAATTTATCCTTAAACGTATTAGATACGGAGACGCTATCGAAAACGGCATCAACGGCAACACCAGCCAGACGCGCTCTCTCATCTAATGGTACGCCGAGTTTTTCATAGGTTTTTAACAGCTCAGGATCGACTTCATCCAGACTTTTAGGACCATCTGTCTTTTTCTTTGGTGCAGAGTAATAACTGATTTCCTGATAGTCGATAGCCGGATAATGGACATGAGCCCACTCTGGCGTTTCCATTGTCAGCCAATGACGGAACGCTTTTAATCGCCATTCCAGCATCCATTCCGGTTCATTTTTGATGAGCGAGATTTGTCTGACCACGTCTTCATTCAAACCTGGAGGCAGACTATCCACTTCGATATCAGTGACAAACCCTGCTTTGTATTCTTTCTGCGTAATCGCTTCAAGTTGTTGACTTTGTTCAGTCATGGAACTCACCATCCTGTAAAGTTGTTTCATGCATCCTGTTATAAGATGAATAGAATCTGATCGGGCTGAACCCCAGAGAAGACTGAGGTGACAACATATCCGATAGTTTTACTTCGTCTAACGCGTGAAAAACAGCGTCATTAATTTTGGACCAGTTGGTTTGCACGGCACAGTGCGTTTCCTGATCACAGTGACTATCTGTGCTGACACATTCAGTCAGAGCAATCGGCCCTTCTATCGCTGTAATGATTTCGGCAACGGTAATATCGTCAGGTTGACGACTGAGACTGTAGCCTCCCATCGCTCCCCTTTCTGACTTCAATAAGCCTGAATGAGACAATAATTTTAAAACTTTCCTAACCGTTGGCAGTGGTACTTTTACTGCTTCAGCGATAGCATGTGCACTATGTTGGACTTGGAGATTGGATGCAAAGTGACTCATCATCACAATGCCATAATCTGTCAATTTTCCCATTCGCAACATTCAGTGCACCTCCTAATTGGTACTATTATAGTATCAATTAGAATAATAACCAAGTGTTTTTCTCAGTTATTAGCTCATTCGTAGTCGTGAAAATATTGACAATTTAGCGTATGGTGTAAAACTTTTAGCATATGCTGATGAACTTTTAAGGCAGAGCATTGTACTAAAACTGGCACACACCTTATCTATACATTGAGAGCATTATATGAAATTAAAAACACTCGCTATTTTACCTTTACTATTATTTGGAGCAAACGTAATGGCTGCTGACAACGCCACAACATTAGACACAGATAAAGAAAAAATTAGTTACATCTTTGGTATTCAAGTTGGTCAGAATATGATGCAGGAAGGTGTGGATCTTGACATCGATGCATTCAAAGCGGGTGTTGCTGACATGCTGGCAGGTAAGAAACCACAACTTAATCAAGAAACAGCTGAAAAAGTTGTACAAGCTTACCAAGCACAAAAAGCTCAAGAATTAGCAAAAGTCATGAACGAAAAACAAGCTGAAGCTAAAGCTTTCATGGAAAAAAATGCTAAGAAAAAAGGTGTTGTAACGACTGACAGTGGTCTGCAATATGAAATTCTGAAAGAAGGTGACGGCGCCACTCCAACAGAAAATGACAAAGTTATTGCTAACTATAAAGGTACTTTAATTGATGGTACCGTTTTCGATAGCTCATATGATCGTGGCGAACCAGCAACCTTCCCAGTTAATGGCGTTATTCAAGGCTGGCAGGAAGCATTAAAAATGATGAAAGAAGGTTCAAAATGGCGCATCGTTGTCCCTGCTAACTTAGCGTATGGCCCACGTGGCGCAGGCAACTTGATCGGTCCTAATGAAACTTTAATTTTTGAAATTGAGCTGATTGCTATTACTAAATAACAGCACTGTTCATTTCATAAAAAAGCCGCCTCTTCAGGCGGCTTTTTTGTATCTATGTTTTTAACATAGACCTTAATTTTTGCCAGTCAAAATAAGGACCGGGATCTGTTTTACGGCCAGGCGCAATATGTTCATGTCCAGTTATCTTGTCATGGGTGAGCTCAGGGTAGGTCTCACATAATATATTTATGACCTTAGTAAGCGCCTGGTATTGCACTTCCTCAAACGGTTTATCATCACAACCTTCTAACTCAATACCAACGGTAAAATCATTGCATCGCTCACGTCCCTGCCATTGTGATACACCCGCATGCCATGCCCGCTGATGAAAAGGCACAAACTGAATAACTTCACCATTACGTCTAATTAACAGGTGTGATGAGACTCTCAAGCCATCTAGCTGCTCAAAGTATGGATGCGCTGAACAATCCAGCTGATTTAAAAATAGATCATCAATAAATTTGTCGCCAAACTCACCGGGAGGCAAACTGATATTGTGTATCACAATACCACTAAGGTCATCTTTGTCAGGTCGTTCATCATAATTGGGTGATAGCGTGATTACGGCGTTTTCAATCAGACCTGATTGTTTATTTATTTTCACTAAGACATCTCATTATGTAATGCGGTGATGGATTAATCATGCCGCACACGTTACCCTATTTTGTTTAGCCATTACCTTAGCGATATGACCATAGAAAATCCACTCCCCACTGCGTTTATTAATTCACAAGTTAAACTTGCTTTGCTTGAAGACATCGGCCAGGAAGATTTAACAGCCAACTTAATTCCTGTTGATTCACTCACAAAGGCCACATTAATCACTCGTGAGGATGCCACGCTTTGTGGTATGCAATGGTTTGAAAGCGTATTTAAACAACTGGACGACTCTATTGCCATTAGCTGGAATGCTCAGGATGGTGACAGAATAAAAGCCAACACTGTAATCTGTGAGTTACATGGACCTGCCAGGACGCTATTAACAGGCGAACGCACGGCGATGAATTTTCTACAAACATTATCTGCTACAGCAACACTTTCTTCTGTCTATGCTGATGCTGTTGCTGGTTTACCTGTACAAGTATTAGATACACGTAAAACGATTCCAGGCTGGCGTATTGCACAGAAGTACGCAGTGAAGTGCGGTGGCTGCTTTAATCATAGAGTCGGTCTATACGATGGTATTCTTATCAAAGAAAACCATATCATGGCGGCGGGCTCTATCAGCAATGCTGTTAATCAGGCGAAAGCATTATCTGCTGGAGTGCCAATTGAGGTCGAAGTTGAGAATTTATCTGAACTGGATCAAGCACTAGCTGCTGGTGCCGATATTATTTTATTGGATAATTTTGCTCTGGCAGACTTAAAGCAGGCCGTCACTGTCAATCAGGGCCAATCAAAACTTGAAGCATCTGGTGGTATTACCCTTGATAATATTCGCTCTATTGCAGAAACAGGCGTAGACAGAATCTCAGTGGGCGCACTAACAAAAGATATTAAAGCTATCGATCTTTCATTACGATTTTCATAAATAAAAAAACCGCAGTGCCATTAAACAGCAATGGTCACTGCGGTTGAGAGTAAACCAAATTAAATTACTCTAGACCTACTTGCCAAAGTTCCAGGTTTTGTTCAATAACCGCTCCAGAACTCGCGTCGATTTCTACTTTCATTTCTTTATTGTCTCGTGTGGCAATATCAAACTCATAGGTGGCTTTGCCATCTTCTTCAATTTCATATTCCACTTCCACTACTTCGCCAGGATAAAGTGCTAAGGCAATCTGTCTTGCTTCTAACTCACTAATTTTGGCATGTGCTTTAAATTTCGGATGATTGGGATGGTCAACTTCTTGCTCAACTTCCAGCACTTTGCCAGTGTTTACAGAACACTCAACATCCCAGTCAGCTCCATCAATACCACGGATATCAAATTCATAAACGTCTCGTTCGTTTTCAACTTTCCTCTCCACCTTAATCACATGGCCTGGTTTAAGCTCTTTGACTGTATCCAGACAACGCTCAAAATACTGAGGTATTTCCTCAGCCCATAGCAAACAAGGAAATAATAGTGTGAAACAAAGAAATAGAACTTTCATTTATATTCCTTACAAATGAAAAGGGGCTGATTTCAGCCCCTTTTACAGTAATGCTACATTGTTAACTTAAAGCCAATCCAACCTGCACGTGGTGCGCTAGTTCCGACAAAGTGAGGATCTTTATAGTCTTCAAGACCAGCTTCGTCTGGTTCACCATATAAACCGAAGGTGTTGTAATGGCTGTCGAATAGATTATTAACCTTTGCGAAGAACTGCAGATGCTCATTGACTTTATAACGGCTGTGCAAATTCACAACACGGTAACCAGCAATTTTCTTATCGTCATTCGCTTCATCGCCACGATAGTATTGGCTAGAGTGATAAGACGCTGTTAAACCTGCAGAAAATTGTTGTGTGAACGCATAATCCAGACCCACATTCAAATTATGAGCTGGAATGCTTGGCAGACGATCACCTTTAGACACGTTATATAAATCGCCATCACGTGAATAACTGAAATTATCTTCAAATGTCGCACGAACATAACCATAGTTCGCTGACCAGCTTAACTTCTCATATTGTCCAGCCATGCCAAGCTCAACACCTGCACGCGCTGTTTTATCAATATTTCTGAAGTTACCTAAGCCTAAACGACCACTTTCATCCTCAGACAAACTTTCGTCTTCTGGGAAGAACAATAAGTCATCTTTTAGCTGGGTGTAATAGACATTAGCATACCAGTCGAATAACTCTTGTTTACCACGCAGACCTGTTTCAATAGTTCTGGCGACCACATCATCTAATGGTGGATCAGCTAAGAACGCATTCGGATAGGCACATGGAGCTTCAGGTTCAGCACATGTCAACTCTGTAGCGGTTGGTGCACGATTTGATTCGTTATAGCTGACATAAGTTGTCATATTCTCTGTCAGTTTATAAGTTAAACCTAGAGATGGATTCAAACGTTTAAATGCATTTGAATTGCCTGACTCATTAAGATCTTGAGTACCACCTTTACTTGTACCTGAGATATCAACTTCAATCCAGTTATAACGAGCACCTACTGTCATTGCTAAACGCTCAGTAAGTGAATGTGTATTGGTGAAAAAGATGCTGTAAGTGTTGGTATCAATGTTTCCATCTACTTGTGCATCAAGTAGATTAATACCAGTACCATCAGTACCTCTAGTATCGGTCAAATAAGCGATTTCAGAACTGGCACTATAATCAACTATTGAGCGATCAAACGATGCACCTACAGTCAGTTGATTATCTCGACCAAAAAGCTGTTTGAATGATGTTGTTTGAACACCAAATCCCCAGCTATCTTGTTCAGTTTTACTGCGATTATTCAAGCCGAGTCCTTCGACCTCATCATCTTCTACATCTACATCGTAGTTCGGGTTAGTGAAGTCTGCTATGTTAATGCCACCAGCACTTGTGCGAATAGGATCACCATCATCATTAACAAAATTACCACCACCATCTACCTCAAACTCACCACCATCACCATTAAATGACTTACGATCACTCTTACGGTAATAAGTGTTTGCCGCCAACATGGTTGTATCATTGATCCAATGTGTACCATTTAACGTAAACATACGCAGTTTATTTTGCGTATTATCTGGATGGGTGAATACCGCTTCGCGGTCTGCAGCAACTAATTCAATAGGTGATGCACCATTACCATTTAAGTCACTATCAACAGCTGTGATACCGAAATCTAATGTGGTGTCTTCATCAGCATAGCTCAGGTTTGTGAAAAACTGCTCTACACGTGAAGGTGAAAAGTCGCGCCAGCCATCTTCTTTGGTAATCGAACCTGTAACAAAGTAAGCGAGGTTACCATCACTACCACCACTCTCAATAGTGCCAGAGTCACGGCCAAATGAGCCAGTGTATGCTTCTAAGCTATGTCCAGGGTTAGTAAAACCTGTTTTGGTTTTGATTGATAAAGCGCCACCCAGTGTATTCAAACCAAATAATGGGTTTGAGCCTGGAATCAGGTTCATGCTGGCAATTGCTGACTCAGGAATTAATTCAAAGTTAACTGCGTCACCAAAAGGTTCGTTAACACGGATACCGTCTACATAGACAGATAAACCTTGTGAATTACCAACTAAAGGTGAAGCCGTAAAACCACGGAATTGCAGGTCGGGCTGGAATGGGTTGTTTTGTGCCTGATTGAGGCTAACACTACCCAGTGTTTGATTCATGAAATCAGAAATATCCAGTGCCTGAACACGTTCAATATCTTTATCTGTTGCTGTTTGCACATTTGCAGCAACTTGATCTTTTGGTAAGCCTACTCCATGTAGAGGGGTTGTTCCCACGACTTCAATGTCGCTTAATTTAACATCATCGTCAGCAGCAAAACTCGCACTGGAAAACAGTGCGGAAGCAAGCATGACGCAAATCAGCCTTCTCTTTTGCGGAAATTGCATTACCTATACTCTCCTGAGTTATTTTTATGGTTGTAAAACTCAGATAAGATTGCAGATATAGTGCCAACTTTTTTAGTGCTTTTTTTACAAACACTTACAAATCTTTAATTTTATAGATAGGCGATAAACGGCTGCAATAAACCAAATTCAATGGCTGATATCAACCAGATTTAAACCAAGCCAGTTTATCGTGGAGTTTTGTCACTTCACCAATGATGAGCAGTGTGGGTGCTATCGGCTTTTCACGTTCAGCTAGCTCAGGTAACTCATCAATTGTACTTAACCAGACTTTTTGGTTTTCAGTTGTCCCCTGCTGAACTAATGCAGCGGGCATATCAGCTGGCATACCATGCTCTTGAAGTTTTTGGCTAAGCTGTGACAAACCAGCCAAGCCCATATACACCACCACTGTCTGTTTAGGTTTTACTAGGACAGACCAATTTAAATTTAATTCCCCTTCTTTTAATTGACCTGTCACAAAAATGCAGCTCTGAGCATAGTCCCGATGAGTTAATGGTATGCCAGCATAGGAAGCACAGCCAGATGCTGCTGTAATACCGGGTACCACCTGAAAAGGAATATTATTTTCTGCCAAGGTATCAATTTCTTCGCCGCCACGGCCAAAGATAAAAGGATCACCTCCTTTTAATCTTAGGACACGCTTACCTTGCTTAGCATGTTCTAGTAATAAATTATTGATTTCCTCTTGTCTGACAGCATGCCAGGCGCGTTGTTTACCGACATAGACTAATTCGGCTTCTTTACGAGCCAGGGCCAGAATTTCTTTACTCACCAGACGATCATAAAAAACAATATCAGCCTGCTGCATTAGTCTTAATGCTTTAAAAGTAAGTAATTCCGGATCGCCTGGTCCTGCCCCAACCAGAAAGACTTCGCCGGTTTCAACCGTTTCACTTTCATCAGCCAGCTGCTGTTGCAAAATTTGTTCGGCAATGCCTTCTCGCCCTGCCATGACATGATCGGCTACAGGGCCGGATAACACGGTATCCCAAAACTGCCTTCTTTGGCGCAGTTCACCAAATTTTTGTTTGACCGCTCCTCGGTACTTACCCATCAACTCGCCCAACTTGCTATATGCGGGTGGAATCAATGTTTCTAACCGTGCACGTAAATTTCTTGCCAGAACTGGCGATTCGCCACCGCTGGATACCGCCACAATAATAGGAGAGCGATCCAATACAGAAGCAAAAATAAAGTCACTGCCATCAGGATTATCGGTCAGATTAGTTAAGATATTTTTCTGTTGAGCAACTTCGTGTACAGCCTGATTAATCTTCTCATCATCTGTTGCTGCAATAACCAAACGCTGATCATTGATTTGTGTTGGCGAAAACAATGATTGCACCCAGCTAATCTGACCTTGCTGGACAAGTTCTTTTAAAGCATCGGTTATTTCGGGTGATACAACTGTCACCGTTGCCTGAGCTTTTAACAGTAGCTTACTCTTACGTGTAGCTACACTCCCCCCGCCAATAACAAGACAATGTTGCTGTTTTAAATCTAAAAATATTGGTAAATAATCCATCTATTAATCTTTTAAAGGTAAGGCCAGCCCTTGTAAGACATAGCCATTTTCCATATTTTGTACAATGGCGACTAAGGACATATCCGCTAATTTCCATTCTTTTTTGAGAGAAATTTGCGTATCAAAATCGGCCTTGCCATCTTTCGTCAATTTGAAAGGTCCTAGCCACGCTCTGACCAGATATTGGTGATGAAATGTTGCACCAGCATTATCGCCACCCCGAACTTTATTGGTGACATTATTTTCCGTTAGAGCCAGATAGACTTGGCTATTCTGTTCATTGTCTTCTCCCTGAACGCTTACCTTGGTATTCACGGATATCGTGTTTTGATTTTTGTTTGCTTGTAATGTGATATCTGCTTGCGGCTTAAACTCACGCACAAAGTCAATCGCTTCAAGTCCATGTGAACGCCAATCGTGTAAGATTTCGCCACTGATGAAAAACTCTGGGGTATACACCGTTTGAAACAGATTTAATCTGGCCAGTTGTTTTTGTCTATTAGTAAAAACAGGACTGGCAAATCGGTCAACCCAACCTTTTTTATCATCAAGATAATCAACATGGAAATTTAAGATAACAGCCTCGTCACTGGTTATCCCGTGCTCAGGAAGTTGTTTCACCCATTTTTCCGCAGGTGGACACAAACCACAGCCCTCGGCAGTGAATAACTCTATCACTGCTATATGCTTATCCATACTCTTAGCTTGCCAGTTTGAAGCAAAGACCGTCGGTGTTATAAAAAAACTAAAGAAGGCCAGCGTTGTGCATAATTGTTTCAACATAAAGACCTCCAATTAAATACCTTATCCATCAGACTATGTATCTGCTTGAATAATTCTCTCACTGGCATCCTCAATAACTGCCAGTTCTCTCAATACAGAAGTAGCAAAACAGCCTGCCGGTAAAAAAAATGTCAGTTGCAGACCGGCTTCATTCCAATGCCAGTTAAATTCTGTCGGCACAAGACGGATTGCTCGCCGTTCTTGTTTCAGGCCCTGCCTTGACAATCCTTGAATCCAAGGTTGCCATGAGTCCAGTACCACGGCTTCTAACTGCTTACAGTTTTCCTCACTCTGAAGCTCTCCCTGTCCGACAAGTGGCCCCGTTGGGTGAATATCAAAACTTTTCAGGCGTTCAAGCAGTTTAGTATCATCTTTTTCTGATTGAAAACAACTGTGACTGCCATTTAACTGCATCACATCACCGCTGATAAATTGATTCCAGTTATGTGCTTGCACCCGCTCGCTCACCACGAGATTAAACAACCACGAACGTGCAGCAGAAAGATACAAACTCTTTTTAGTCCGACTTTTTGGTTTTCTTCCCTGCCCGAACCATTGTTCCACAGCATGTAAATTACCCATCTGATGACCAAATCGCTGCTCACCAAAATAATTGGGCACACCCTCTTTTTGTACCTGATTAAGTGCCGACTCCCAACTTTCTTTATCACCTTCTACAACGTTTAAGTTTAAGGTAAACCGATTTCCCGATAATACACCACGCTTTAATTTTTTATTATGTCGTGTAATGCGGCTAATTTTTATCAGCTCAGATTCAAATGCTGACCAATCTGGTTCAGTCACCCCTTCGGTATTGACACTAAACCATTGTGTAGTGACAGCATGTCGATCTTTTAACCCCGCATAACCTATACCGACCTCTGCAACACCAGCAAATTGTGCCAGTTGCTTGGCTAACCAATCTGTATTGGTATCTGTTTTAGTAATCTGCAACATCACATGAGGCCCGAAACCCGCAGGCTCAAATGGCAGTTGTTCTTCTACTTGGAAATCTTCAGGCGTCTGACGAATAAGGCAGCGATGATTCAATGCTGCGCTATTTACTCTGGCTAATGTGGCAAAATTAAATTCTGACAAAGTCGTTAGCCTACCTGCTTAATCAGGGCGACCGCATGTGTCGCGATACCTTCTTTACGACCAGCGAATCCCAATTTTTCCGTCGTTGTAGCTTTGATATTAATGGCGGTGACATCGGTTTGCATATCCTCTGCCAGTAATTCACGCATTTGCGGAATAAAAGGTGCCATTTTTGGCACCTGAGCAATAATTGTGGCATCGATATTACTCACAGACCATCCACGATCTGAAAGATCACTAATGACACGTCGCAGCAGAATACGGCTATCAATACCTTTGAATGCATCATCATTATCAGGGAAATGATGTCCGATATCCCATAACCCCGCAGCACCCAGCAATGCATCACAGATCGCATGAATCAACACATCACCATCTGAATGTGCTTCAAGTCCATGTGTGTGTGGAATGGTCATTCCACCGATAATTAACGGTGCATCCGCAATAAACCGATGAACATCATAACCATGTCCGATACGCATTAACGCTCTCCTGTCTGTTGACGCAAATAAAGTGCTGCAAGTGCTAAATCTTGAGGTAAGGTAATTTTGATATTGTCGCTATGCCCTTCCACCATACGCGGTTGGTAACCAGCAAGCTCAATCGCGCTGGCTTCATCAGTAACGGCTAGTGATTGGTCTGCTGCTGACGATAAAGCTTGGGAAAGCATCGCTAAACGAAACATCTGCGGCGTAGCTGCACGCCAAAGCCCCTGACGACATACTGTTTCTTTAATCACATTATCCGCATCTACCCGTTTAACTGTATCTGATACCGGAATGCCGAGAATGCCACCAACCGTATCTTCGGATAATGTTACTAACATGCGATCAATATCTTCGTGACGCAGACAAGGTCTGGCTGCATCGTGAACTAATACCCAAGGATCGTCAGCTCGCTGTTGCTGTAAAACCTTCAACGCATTTGCCACCGAATCCGAGCGATCTTTGCCACCTGTCGCTGTCAATAATTGACACGGTAAGGCTAGTGATAAATCAGACCACCACTTATCATCTTCAGCCAAAGCAATCACAATGCCATCAATTGCCGGATGTGAGGCCAATCGCTCAAGCGTTAATTGTAATACGGGTTTGTTATCAATCTCTAAATACTGCTTTGGAATATCAGCCTGCATACGGCTGCCAATACCTGCAGCGGGCACAACGGCCCAAACAGCTTGTTTACTGCTCATCAGTTTTATCAATAATCTGGAAAAAGGTTTCGCCTGGTTTCACCATACCTAACTCGCTGCGCGCTCTTTCTTCGAGGGCATCAAGACCGCTTTTTAAATCTTGTACCTCAGCAGCAAGTACTTGATTCCGCTCTTTTAACTCAGCGTTATCAATGCGTTGTTTTTCAACAGCCTGATGAAGGCGTAATAAGGAAGGAAGCCCGTCATGACTGAGCCACAACCGGTATTGAAGTAATACCAAGATAGCAGCTAACAAAATCATGACGGGTTTAGACATATAACCTAAGCTTGCTGGACGTTAAACGCCTTCATACCTGGATAGCTGGCTGCATCACCTAATTCAGCTTCGATGCGAATCAATTGATTGTATTTCGCAACGCGGTCAGAACGAGATAATGAACCTGTTTTGATTTGGCCAGCGTTGGTCGCTACGGCTAAATCTGCAATAGTAGTATCTTCAGTTTCACCACTACGATGAGAAACAACAGCAGTATAACCATTGGCTTTTGCCAGGTTAATCGCATCCAGTGTTTCAGATAAGGTACCAATTTGATTTACTTTGATAAGAATCGAGTTGGCTACACCTTTATCAATACCTTGCTGCAGAATTTTCGGGTTAGTCACAAATAAGTCATCACCGACCAACTGTACTTTGTCGCCAATTTTATCGGTCAACAATTTCCAGCCTTCCCAGTCATTTTCATCCATACCGTCTTCGATACTGATGATCGGATATTTAGCCGACCAATCTGCCAATAAATCAGCAAATTCTGCTGACGTTAATGAACGATTTTCTGAAGCCAGCACATACATGCCATCTTTATAAAACTCAGAACTAGCTGCATCTAGAGCCAGCATAATATCTTTACCTGCTTCATAACCGGCGTTTTTGATCGCTTCTAGAATCACTTCAATCGCTGATTCGTTTGAAGGCAGATCAGGTGCAAAACCACCTTCATCACCGACGGCAGTGCTCAAACCACGTTTGCTCAGGACTTTTTTCAATTCATGGAAGACTTCAGCACCATAACGCACTGCTTCTGTCAGGCTGGATGCGCCGACAGGCATAATCATGAATTCTTGTAAATCGACGCTATTATCAGCATGTGAACCACCGTTGATGATATTCATCATCGGTACTGGCATCACAGCTTTTTCTTCGGTCGACAGGTATTTGTATAGCGTTTTCTTCGCATCGGCAGCAGCAGCACGGGCTGACGCCATAGAGATAGCCAATAAAGCATTCGCACCTAAGCGGCTTTTGTTTTCGGTGCCATCAGTTGCAATCAGCTTATTATCTAAAGCGCGTTGGTCATGGGCATCCATACCAAGTACGGCTTCTCTTAATTCGCCATTAACAGCTTCAACGGCTTTCAAAACGCCTTTACCTAAGTAACGACTTTTATCACCGTCACGTAACTCAACAGCTTCACGCTCACCTGTTGAGGCACCTGATGGTACTGCTGCACGACCAAATGCACCACTTTCCAGAATAACGTCAGCTTCAACCGTAGGGTTACCACGTGAATCGATGATTTCTCTTGCTTTTACATCAATGATTTTGCTCAATGCTCTGCTCCCGTAATGTTTTTTTTTGATATCGACTTATCGACCAGCTAATAGCTCATCTTCGATAAAGTCTTGTTGTTTTACTGTTGCATCTATTGCTTGCAGCATTTCTAACAATGCTGTCATTTTATGTAATGGCCAGGAATTAGGTCCATCACTTAAGGCTTTTTCTGGTTCAGGATGTGTTTCCATAAACACACCAGCAATACCGGTTGCTACCGCAGCACGTGCTAACACCGGCACAAACTCACGTTGACCACCTGAAGCACCGCCTTGTCCACCGGGTTGTTGAACCGAGTGTGTTGCATCATAAACCACCGGGCAATCCATATTGCGCATGGTTGGCAAACCACGCATATCAGATATCAGGGTGTTATAACCAAATGAAGTACCACGCTCACACAACATGATTTGTTGGTTACCAGTGGATTTGGCTTTATCTGCAACGTGTTGCATATCCCAAGGCGCCAGAAACTGACCTTTTTTGATATTAACCGGCAGGCCCTGACTGGCCACATTCACGATAAAGTTAGTCTGACGGCATAAGAACGCAGGTGTTTGTAATACATCCACCACACTGGCGACTTCTGCTAATGGTGTGTCTTCATGCACATCCGTCAAAACAGGTAGGTTAAATTCTTTTTTAACTTTTTCCAGAATCGCTAAACCTGCTTCTAAGCCTGGCCCACGATAGCTTTTTGTCGAGGTACGATTCGCTTTATCAAAAGACGATTTATAAATGAATGGGATACCCAGCTTATCGGTAATTTCTTTTAACTGACCTGCCACATCCATTGTCATTTGTTCACTTTCGATGACGCAGGTACCGGCAATTAAAAATAATGGCTGTCTGCCACCTACTTCATGACCACATAATTGCATGGGATTACCCTCTATTTTTTTTATTCACTTTGGCTGCATTGATAAACCCTTCAAATAGAGGGTGACCATGGCGCGGTGTCGATGTGAATTCTGGATGGAACTGGCAAGCAACAAACCATTGATGTTCAGGGATCTCAATCATTTCGGCTAATGTTTCGTCTTTCGACATACCAGAGAACACCAGACCCGCTTGTTCGAGTTTTTCTTTATAGTTGCTGTTGAACTCGTAACGGTGACGATGACGTTCAACTATTTCTTGCTCACCATAAATTTTCTGAGCCAGACTGCCTGGTTTCAATACACAGGGATAACCACCAAGGCGCATGGTGCCACCAAGATCAGAATCATGATCACGCTGCTCAACGCTACCGTCTTCTTTTTGCCATTCGGTAATCAGACCGATAACAGGATCAACCGTATGTAGGTCAAACTCTGTACTGTAGGCTTCGGGCATGCCCGCTTTATGGCGTGCATACTCAATCACAGCGACCTGCATACCTAAACAGATACCCAGATAAGGAATATTATTTTCACGAGCGAACTGCGCGGTTTGAATCATACCTTCAACGCCACGCTCACCAAAGCCACCCGGCACCAGAATCGCATCCATATCTTTGATGCAGTCTGGTCCTTGCTGCTCAACCAGTTCCGAGTCGACATAATGCACATTGACTTTGGTTCTGGTATGAATGCCAGCATGAATTAATGATTCAGACAGCGATTTATAGGCTTCGGTCAGTTCCATATATTTACCGACCATGGCGATATTCACTTCACCTTCCGGTTTCGTCAGGTTGTTATAAACCTGTTGCCATTGGCTTAAATCAGCAGGTTTAGCATCTAAACCTAACTGCTTGACGACGATATCGTCCAAGCCCTGACGGTGTAATTCCATTGGGATTTTATAGATGCTGTCGACATCGACACATGACACAACATTATTCACTGCAACATTGGTGAATAGAGCAATTTTCTTACGCTCAGATTCCGGCAGTGGTCGATCCATCCGGCATACCAGCACGTCCGGTTGAATACCAATGGTTCTGAGTTCTTTAACAGAATGTTGTGTGGGTTTGGTTTTGATTTCGCCTGCCGATGCAATATATGGCACCAAAGTTAAATGCAAGAACAGTGCGCGTTCACGACCTAATTCAGAACCCATCTGACGAATGGTTTCAAGGAAAGGTAAGGATTCAATGTCACCGACTGTGCCACCAATCTCTATCAACGCCACATCAGCATCGCCAGCACCTTCAAAAATACAGCGCTTAATTTCATCGGTAATGTGCGGGATAACCTGAACGGTATTACCTAAATACTCACCACGACGTTCTTTACGAATCACGTTCTCATAAATCTGTCCGGTCGTGTAGTTATTGCTGCGGGTCATATCCGCATCAATGAAACGCTCATAGTGACCGAGGTCAAGATCAGTTTCTGCACCGTCTTCTGTGACAAAAACCTCACCGTGTTGAAGCGGGCTCATCGTGCCGGGATCAACGTTGATGTATGGGTCAAGTTTTACCAACGTGACTTTCAGTCCACGAGCTTCAAGAATAGCAGCCAGTGACGCCGCGGCAATCCCCTTACCCAGGGAAGACACAACACCACCAGTGACGAAAATAAATTTAGTCATAATATGGAGAGTTCAATAAAAAACGACGCGGCCAGAATGGCTGCGCTCAAAATAGCGTATAAATTATCAGAATTGCCCTTCCCGCTCAATCTAAATCTGGTCGAAGATCAGCTGTCAGATAAGGCAGCCAGCCTTTTTCGCCAGTCTCCGCTGCATAATGTTCGGCATAACCATAGCCAACAACAGCGACTAACTCGGTTCCAACAAAAAACAGCGGAATAGTTGTCCGCTTCCAGGGAGGAACAGACCACTCCTGAAAAAGCTGTTTTAATGATTTATGTTGCGAATGTCCTCTCAGGCGAATTTTTTCCCCCCCCTGACGATAACGCATCGTTAAATCACCATTGAGTACCGATATTTTCATGCCATCGCCGGAAGTGAGCTGCCATTTGAGCGTGCAATCCTCGGACAAAACAAGTTCTGCAGGGCCAGTGAAATTAATCTCTATTGGAGGAGATTCTGAATCTGTAGAAGGCTGAACATATAAATCATCACGATAACGCCTGACTTCAACATCAGACCAGCTGACTATCGGAGTTTTATCTTCGGCGGCACAAATTACGTCTTCAATAATGCGCTGCAGGATCGCGGTAGAAGGTAACTCATAACCTGCAGTTTCAATCATAAACCGCAACAGATTTCGTTGTCGTTCTACAGGCAGTTTTTTCACCGCAGTAATCGATAGATGTCCATTTTGTTGCAACTGACATTGCTCTCTGTCCTGTTCTGCTAATTGGGCTAATAACAGGCTAGTCTCCTGACAATGTGAGGCACTTCGACTAATGGTTTTTTCCAATGCTGGCCAGCGCTGCTGCAAAAGAGGCCAGATTTCCTGACGCAAATAATTGCGGTTGATATCGGTGTTTTCATTACTGGGATCATCAACCCAATGAAGTTGATGAAGTTCAGCGTAATCAAGAATATCCTGCTTAGACACATCTAACAGTGGTCGGATAATGGTCATACCATGTGACTGACTTTCAGGCCACATAGCAGAAAGTCCTAATGGGCCGGCACCACGGAATAGCTGCAGTAAAAGCGTTTCTGCCTGATCATGCTGATGTTGCGCTGTAAGCAACACTTCATCTGGCAACAATTCATTACTCAAGGCCTGATAGCGAGCTTTTCTGGCAGCCGCTTCCATACCTAATTCATCGATGTTCTGGACATCGACATCAATATGGCTAAATGGCATATCAAGCTTGCTGGTAACATCCGCACAATGTTGAGCCCACTGATCCGCTGCTTTATTTAAACCATGATTGATATGTACGGCACGCAGCTGAGTAAGCTGTGGGGGCTTTGCAGTCGCTAATAGATGCAATAAAACATGAGAATCGACACCACCACTATAGGCAAGACAAACAGGTCGTCCTGCCGCCAGTGTTGTGATATCTGTGATGATTTTTTGGGGATTTAATGACACCCCGTTTTTTATCCCTCAAAAGCGCCGTAGTTAAGTAATTTTTCCTGACGCTGTTTGATTAATTTATCTGTAGGGATTTTTTCTAATTCTTTCAGTTTGTTTTCAATGGCTTGTTTGACACGTTTTGCCATCTCAGGGACATTTCGGTGCGCGCCACCTAATGGTTCAGCGACAACTTCATCAATTAATTTCAGTTCTTTCAGTCGTGATGATGTAACACCTAATGTGGCAGCTGCATCCGAGGCTTTTTCTGGACTTTTCCATAAAATAGAAGCACAGCCCTCAGGTGAAATAACCGAATAAATACCGTATTCAAGCATCATCAGATGATCAGCAACGCCTACCGCTAATGCACCGCCAGAACCACCTTCACCGATAACGGTGCTGATAATTGGTGTTTTCAATTGCGCCATTTCAAACAGATTACGGGCAATCGCTTCACTTTGTCCACGCTCTTCAGCGCCAATACCAGGATAGGCGCCAGGCGTATCGATAAAAGTAATCACAGGTATGCCAAAACGTTCTGCCATTTTCATTACACGTAAAGCTTTACGGTAACCTTCTGGACGTGGCATGCCGAAGTTTCTGGCCACTTTTTCTTTGGTGTCACGGCCTTTTTGATGACCAATCGCGACAACAGGTCGACCATTCAGGCGACCAATACCTGCGACCAAAGCAGTATCATCGGCATAGGTACGATCACCGTGCAGTTCTTCGAAATCAGTCAGTAATAACTTAATATAATCAAGGGTATATGGACGCTGAGGATGACGCGCCATTTGAGTAATTTGCCAAGGCGTTAATGATGAGAAAATCGATTTTGTCAGACTTTCACTTTTTTCCTTTAACTTTTGAATCTCTTCAGTGATATTTAAATCACTGTCATTACTCATGTAGCGCAACTCATCAATTTTCGCTTCCAACTCAGCGATGGGTTGTTCGTAGTCAAGGAAGTTTAACTGCATCAGGATTACCTTAGATATTCAAAATGGGTGAATTATACACATTAAGCCAACAATAGACTTAGCTGAGAATTAATTCATCTGGAGCATCTGATCCGGCACTGTCATCACCAAGACGAATAGCCAGACTCAGATCATTACGTGAATCGGCATTCATCAATGCGTCTTCTTCTGTGATCTTACCACTGCGATACAAACCAAGCAGCGCCTGATCAAATGTAATGGTACCTTTTTCATTGCTGTCACGCATGGCATCTTTGATACTGCCAATTTCTCCTTTATTGATCAAATCTGAGATATAGGGAGAATTCAGCATGACCTCAACCGCTGGCACACGCCCGGCTTCCTTGGTAGGCAATAAACGTTGAGAAATAATGGCTCGCAAATTCAGCGATAAATCCATCAATAGCTGCCGGTGCAAAATTTCAGGGAAAAAGTTAATGATTCTGTCGAGCGCCTGATTAGCATTATTGGCGTGTAGTGTCGCCAGACATAAGTGACCAGTTTCAGCGTAATTGATCGCGTGTTTCATGGTTTCCATATCACGGATTTCACCAATAAGAATCACGTCCGGAGCTTCACGCAAAGCATTTTTTAAGGCGTTTTCGTAAGATAAAGTATCAATACCGACTTCACGCTGCTGCACTATAGAACGTTCGTGTTTATGCACAAACTCCAGCGGATCTTCAATAGTGAGAATATGTGAACTGGAATTACGGTTGCGGTGACCAATCATCGATGCCAGCGTGGTTGACTTACCTGAACCTGTCGCCCCAACCACCAGAATCAGCCCGCGTTTTTCCATCACCACATCACCGAGCACATCAGGCAAACCAATTTGGTCAAAGGTAGGTATCGTCGTTCTGATGTAACGAATCACAATCGAACACTCGCCACGCTGACGGAAAATATTGACCCGGAAGCGACCCACTCCTTTCAGAGGGACAGCAAAGTTCATCTCAAGCGTGTTTTCAAATTCTTTTGCCTGCTCATCCGTCATCATCGAATAAGCCATTTCTTTCACATCACCCGGCGCTAATTTCTGCGTGCCAACCGGCCTGATAATGCCCTGAATTTTGATATGGGGTTCAGTCCCGGTACAGAAAAACATATCTGAGGCATCCTTGTCTGCCATCAGTCTGAAATAAGGTGTCATATCCACTTTGCGAGTCCTCTTGCAACAATGCTCAGATAGTGCGTTTATCCTACAACAATGCGAGTTTCCATACTATTATGTGTTTCACGCTTTACGTCGTGCTCAGTTTGTTATCGCAGCACGGTATCTAACCATGACTTTTTGGCTTTCCGGCAGCATAGCTAATTGACTCATTAAAGTATCGCTAGGAGTAACCTGCCAGTCATCACCTAACATGATCACTGTGCTTGCCTGTTCGTTCTGATATAACAATTCCAGTGATAGCGCCCCGCCTTTGAACGGTGTGAGCGTATTTTTCATTTGCTCAATCCACTGGCTGACTTTGTCTTTATTATCAATATTGATCTGCAGAGACTGACCATAGGCTTCACGCGCCCCGGTAATATCAAACACTTTTTCTGCTGTCGCCGCCAGACCACCAGTGAAGTTATCTTGTCCGATTTTGCCTTGTATGACCACCAGTTTGTCTGGCTGAATAAAGCTCTGATATTGATCATACACATCAGCAAACACCCGCACTTCCAGACGACCACTCTGATCATCCAGTGTGATGAAAGCCATACGTCCACCATTTTTCGACTTCATGGTGCGAATCGCCACCACCAGGCCAGCGGTTAACACAGGCTTTTCATTACGCTGATAACCTTTGGATTCTGGCGCATCCAGTTCATTAATGCGTTTGGGAATAAATTCAGCCAGTTCTTGCTGATAGCGATCAATCGGATGTCCGCTTAGATACAAACCTAAGGTATCTTTTTCAGCCTGTAATAAATGCTCTTCTGCCCATTCCGCAGCTTGTTCCAGTGGTTCATCCTGACCACTATCGATTTCTGGACTGAGTCCAAACAAATCATTCTGACCACTATCTTTATTGCGACGATGCTGATCGGCAATCTGCATGGCTTTAGTCAGGCTGGCTTCTATACTGGCACGATGACCACCCAGTGAATCCATTGCGCCGGCTTTCACCAGCGACTCCATCACCCGGCGGTTAATCTTACGCATATCTACCCGGCGGCAGAAATCATACAGCGAACTGAAAGCTTCACCCTGTTCACGCTCTGACACGATACCGGCCAGGGCTGATTCACCGACACCTTTAATCGCGCCTAAGCCATAACGAATCGTTCTTTCATCTTCGACGGTGAACTTGATTTTGCTGTGATTCACATCCGGCGGTAACACCTTCAGTTTCATATCACGGCATTCATCAATCAGCCCAACGACTTTATCGGTGTTATCCATATCCGCAGATAATACGGCCGCCATAAATGCGGCTGGATAATGCGCTTTTAACCATGCGGTTTGATAAGCGACCAAGGCATAAGCTGCAGAGTGAGATTTATTAAAACCATACTCAGCGAATTTTTCCATCAAGTCGAAAATAGGACCGGCTTCTTTTTCTTCAATGCCTCGTTTTTCTGCCCCTTCCAGGAACAACAAACGTTGCTTCGCCATTTCTTCTGGTTTTTTCTTACCCATCGCACGACGCAACATATCGGCGCCGCCAAGACTATAGTTCGCCAGAATCTGGGCGATCTGCATTACCTGTTCCTGGTAAACAATAACCCCGTAGGTCGGCTTCAATACAGGTTCAAGATCAGGGTGCGGATAATCGACTTTTGCCCGACCATGTTTACGGTTAACAAAGTCATCCACCATGCCTGATTGCAATGGACCGGGTCGGAATAGAGCCACCAAGGCAACGATGTCCTCAAAGGTATCTGGCTGCAGGCGTTTGACCAGCTCTTTCATACCACGCGATTCAAGCTGGAATACTGCGGTTGTCTCGCAACGTTTCAATAAGGCGTAAGTCGGTTTATCGTCCAACGGTAAGTTGGCAATATCGATTTTATCGGCTTCTTCTTGCGGCAGCAGCGTGCGAACGTTTTTCATCGCCCAGTCAATGACTGTCAGCGTTTTCAGACCCAGGAAGTCAAACTTCACCAGACCGACGCTTTCCACATCATCTTTATCAAACTGCGAAACCAGACCGGCACCATTGTGCTCGCTGTAGATGGGCGTGTACTCGGTCAATACTTTTGGCGCGATAACCACACCACCAGCATGTTTACCAACGTTTCTGGTTAACCCTTCCAGCTGTAAGGCCAAATCAATCAGGGTTTTAACTTCTTCTTCATTGTCATAACGGTCTTTCAGCAATGGTTCCTGCTCCATTGCTTTACTAAGCGTCATTTTTAATTCAAACGGGACTAATTTTGCCAGTTGATCAACAAAGCCGTAGGGATGACCTAATACACGCCCGACGTCACGCAGTACCGCTTTGGCAGCCATGGTCCCGAAGGTAATAATCTGTGATACGTGATCCCGACCATAATGTTGTGATACATACTCAATAACCCGGTCACGACCATCCATACAAAAGTCGACGTCAAAGTCAGGCAAGGAAACACGTTCAGGATTAAGAAAACGTTCAAACAGCAAGTCATATTGCAAGGGATCAAGGTCGGTGATTTTTAAAGCATAAGCCACCAATGAACCAGCACCAGACCCCCGTCCGGGCCCAACTGGCACATCATTATTCTTCGCCCACTGAATAAAGTCAGCAACGATCAGGAAGTAGCCTGGAAATCCCATCTGGTTGATAACATCAAGCTCAATCTGCAAACGTTCTTCATAACGGGCTTTATTCGCTTCTCTGTCAGCTTCCTCCGGGAACAGCACGTCTAAGCGTTCAGCGAGACCTTTAAAAGACTCTTCACTGAAAAACTGCTCAATAGTCATACCTTCCGGTACCGGGAAATCGGGCAGGTAATGTTCACCCAATGTGAGTTGAAGATTGCAACGCTTAGCAATTTCAACGGTATTTTCTATCGCTTCTGGAATGTCCTTAAATAAGGAGGTCATTTCTTCAGCGCTACGCAGATATTGATGCTCAGAGTAATTACGTGGTCGGCGCGGATCATCCAGTTGTCGACCTTCGTGGATACACACTTTGGCTTCATGCGCTTCAAACTGCTCCGGCGTTAAAAAGCGTACATCGTTAGTCGCGACTACTGGTAAGTCTTTTTCAGCAGCTAACGCTGTAGCAGCGCGGATAAAGCGCTCTTCATCCTCGCGTCCGGTACGGATAAGCTCCATGTACAAACGATCAGGAAACAATGGCTGCCAGAAGGCCAATTGCTGTTCAATTTCATCTTTCTGATGATTGAGTAAGGCTTTACCCAAAATACCTTCACGCCCGCCAGATAAACAAATCAATCCATCGGTTTGCCCCTGTAACCAGTCTGCTTCCAGCATCGGTACACCGAGGTGCTGACCTTCCATATAGGCTTTTGATAATAGCCGTGACAGATTATGAAACCCTTCCAGATTCATACACAGCAACACAAAACGTGTACTTTGCTTCGCATCATTCGGATCACGCAAACGCAGATCGGCACCTAATATCGGTTTCACACCAGCCTGCATCGCCGCATTAAATAACTTCACTGCCGCGAATAAATTGTGATGATCGGTGATGGCAATAGCAGGCATACCTTCATCAGCCACTTTTTTGACCAAGGGTTTCACCCTGACTAAACCATCAACTAATGAGTAGTCAGTATGTAAATGAAGGTGGACAAACGATTTTGGCATTAATGTATTAAACCTATTTTCTATGATTAATCTAGCGAGGGAACTCAACCGGGCCCGGAATTCTATCGCCGAGTGTCTGGCCTACAATGGACTCAGCCTCTGCATGGCCTTTGGCAAACGCCTCTTCCTGACTCATTGCAGGTGAATAAGGTGAGGCTTTTGGTACACCATTCTCGCCGCGTTTTAAATAAAGTGTCTGGGTTGGGAAGGCAAACTCGACTTCCATTTGACGCGCCAATCTAAGCACATCCAATAAAAAGCGATGACGTTCTCGTAACTCTGTATTCCAGTCTGGGGTAGCCCAAAATACATACAACAGGATATCTAATGAATCTGCACCATAATCGTTGAAGTAGACCTGGTAGTTGTCTTTACGCATATAGGGATGCAACTGAATAATACGCCGAATACCTTCACAAAAACCTTCAATTTTCTCTGGTGGCGTATCGTAGGTCACAGCTAATTTTGTCAGCATACGACGATAACGACGCGCGCCCATATTATCAATCTTGGTTGTCGTTAATATGGAATTTGGCATGGTGACTAATGAATTATAAAACGTGCGGATCCGTGTACTACGAAAACCGACCTCTTCCACCATACCTTCGACATCACCAATGACAACCCAATCACCGATATGAAAAGGACGATCCATCAGTACCGTTAACGATCCAAAGAAATTACCTAATAAATCTTTAGCCGCTAATGCAAAGGCTAAACCACCAAGACCAAGACCTGCTAATAGACTGGTAACATCGATATTAAGATTATCGGCAGCAAAGACAATCCCCATCACAACGACAAAGACCTTCATACTTTTAGTGATCATTGGCACTAATAAGTCATCGTATTTGGTCTGGGTTTTACTAACCCGCACGGTCCAATAGGCGTTAAAAATATCGACCAGACGGAAGGCGCTCCAGATGCCTGAGATAGACACCAATATCTTCACCGCCACCAGTAGAATCAGTAAGGCCGTATCGGGTAGTCCAAGTAAATTCAAACCAGACCACCACATCAATGCCATGGCCATTAAGCCTATCGGTCGAAGTACATCATCATCCAGCTCGGTATATAGAGCATCATGATGTTTGCGGCGTTTTATACGCAGTTTTAATAAAAAGGCGAGTGTTTTATCTGCAATTGAACCAATAACAATAATCAGGAATAAACCTATCCATTGCCAATATTCTAATAAAAACCCCGATTTCAAAAAGTCTGGTATGTCTGAGCGTAATCTGACACTGATAGGTAATGACACTTTTGCAGAGGATTTTTTAAGCAGCTCTTTATTATGGCTAAGGTCATTGAAAATATCAGGAATGGCTTCAATTGATTCTGGGCTGAATAACCAATCTCCCTGCTCATCGGGCTGCAGCACGATATCGCCTTTATCGGTTCGCAAATAAGTGTATTGCTTGGTTTTAGGCTTTTGGGGAATCTCACTAAGTTTTGGTGTTTTAGTGATTTGCATAATGTTATACAACAAACGTGCAGTTTCGCGGCCACGCTCTGTTCGTATAAGTGGACTGACATCGGATAAATCAAATGTTGAAACAGCGTGTTCTATGGCGCTGTTGTCACCATCAGCCACCCTATCCATCGCTTTGATAAATTGTTTTATGGTGATTCTGGGCTGTGTCAGATTGAGTCTCTCAACCGGTTCATCGTCTGCTTTTTCTTGGCTGGTATTGCTCGGCATTCCGACAATAGCAGCAGGATTAATTCCGCCACCAGCGTGTACTGATAAGCTCGATATCATCAAAAAGAAAAACAGCAACCTAGTTATCATCAGAGATTTAACTCCATCTCAGGATCGGGTGCGTAATCCATTACAGTTTGAACTGCCTGTTTCCATTCAGCACTTTGTTGTAACTCATGGCGTGGCATCGAATGTCGGCCATGCAAACGCATCAAGCGTGCATTTCTCAACGGATCGGTGCTGACTTTCAAACCATCAATCACCTGTTCAACACTACCTGGATTGTTACATACCAACACCATGTCGCAGCCTGCAGACAATGCTGCTTCGGCTCTTTCTAAAGGGCCGCCCATAATAGCTGCCCCTTCCATGCTCAGATCATCACTCAGAATAGCGCCTTGAAACTCTAGCTTACCGCGTAACATTTCCTGTAACCAGAACGGCGAAAAGCAGGCCGGTAATTTGTCATTGTTCTCATAGACAATATGTGCAGGCATAATGCCCGCCAGCTCTGTCTGGCATAAACGTGTAAATGGCAACATATCAGCCTGAAGCATATCTTCCAGATGACGGCTATCAACAGGCAAGCCCAGATGTGAGTCGACTTCTACTGCACCATGGCCGGGGAAATGTTTTCCTACCGCCGACATCCAGGCACGTTTCATACCTTGAATATAGGCACGGGCAATATCGGTCACCGCCAACGGATCACGATGAAAAGCACGATCACCAATCACCTGACTAACGCCATAGTCCAAATCCAGTACTGGAGCAAAACTAAAATCGACACCGACCGCACGTAATTCCGCCGCCATTAACCAGCCGGTTTGTTCTGCTCTTTCCAGTGTCAGTTTAGGGTGTTGATGATATTCCTTACCAATAGCTGCCACCGGTGGTAATCGACTAAAACCTTTTCTGAAACGCTGTACACGGCCGCCTTCATGATCCACAGAGATAAGCAGATGTGGCTGTCTCAGTTGATGGATAGCGTCACATAAACGGGTAATCTGCTCTACCGACTCAAAATTACGGGTAAATAAAATCACCCCACCCACCAGCGGATGTTTGAGAATCTCTTTTTCTGCTTCGCTCAGCTCAGTACCGAGCAAATCGACCATCAATGGGCCTAATGCCATAGTGATTTAACCTTATTCGTGGATCCAGACTTTGAGACCAGTGTGTACTTGATCAAACAAAGCCACTACGTCCTGATTACGCATACGCACACAGCCATGAGAGAGTGCTTCCCCCATCGGCAGATCATCAGGACAGCCATGGATGTAAATATACCGGCGCATTGTATCAACATTTCCCAGTCGGTTTTTACCGACTTCCAATCCGCTAAGCCAGAGAATACGTGTCAGGATCCAGTCACGATTGGGGAATTGCTCTTTTAATGCTGAGTTAAAAATTTCAGCAGTGGGACGTCGTCCAACAAAAACACTGTTGATAGGCTGATTGTCGCCAATTTTTGCACGAATTTGATGCCAGCCACGCGGAGTGCAACCACTGCCATTTTGTTCGCCAGGACCATTTAGAGCTGTGGAGACAGATGCCTCAAACAACACCTTATCCGCCTGACGCAACCAGCAATGTTGCTGTGTTAGTGAAATATCCAGCCAGACTTCATTGTCTTTTATAAGGTCAGTGTTATTCATTCGTTGTTAACGGGCTCTTCTGTATGTGGCAATAAATGGGAGTCATCCTCTTCCTCTATTGCTTCAACAATCATAGTGAGAGGTTCAGTCTCATAATCACGCTCAATAGTTTCCAGTTGCGGCAGTGTTTTACTGACCTTTGTCGATAACTGGCCAAAGCGATCCACTTTGCCATACAGACCTTGTTTGCCCGCTATACCTTTGATGACCTGATTATATTGATTACTGACGGTGCCGAGTGTATTGCCCAATTTTTGCAAACGTTCAGCCACAATCGCGACCTGGTTATAAATATCCCCTGCTTTTTCACTGATTTCGCGTGCTTCGGCATTACTACGCTCCATCATCCACAGATTTGATACCGTCCTTAAAATAGGAATTAAGGTCGTGTGAGATACCAGTACGATGCCTTTTTTATAGCCATACTCAAACAGATCTTTATTATTTTTCAATGCTTCAATATAGGCCGGCTCAATTGGCATAAACATCAACACAAAGCTGGGACTACGCATACCGACAACATTGGTGTAATCCTTTGAAGCCAAATCATCAATATGTTTACGCACTGCTCTGATATGGTCGGCCATCGCCAGGCTATAAGCTTCCGGCGTTTCTGCAGATACGGCACGGTCATAAGCGTTAAGTGAGACCTTGCTATCAATAATGATATGTTTATTGTCAGGAAGTTTAATCAGATAATCCGTCTGTTTCTGTCTACCGTCAGCATCTTTAAACGCGGTCTGTACTTCAAAATGGGCATCTTCAATTAAACCGCTCATTTCCAAAGTCCGTCTGAGTTGAGCCTCACCCCAGGCACCACGCTGCTGTGAATCACCTTTGAGAGCCGATGTCAGGTTATGCGCGTCTTCACTCATTTTCAGACCGATATCCAATACCTTTTTAATTTCGGCATTGAGATTGGTATTACCCTTAATCGACGCATCATGCACGTCGTTAATCCGCTTCTGGAAACCTTCAATCTGCTCACGAAACGGTTTCAGTAACACATCAATGCTGGATTTGCTGGTATCGGTAAAGGTCTTGCCCTTTTCTTCAAAAATCTTATTCGCCAGATTCTCAAACTCTTTGGTCATCGATTGTTTGGTATCTGCCAACTGCGCCATTTGTTCTTTGAAGTGTTCTTCGCGACGGTTTAAGGTGGTTTTGAGTTCAGTATGTTGGTTTGATAAAGACTGATAGTCTTTTTGTAATGCCTGAAAGGCTTCCACCCGCTGTTGCAGCTCGGCTTTTTTATCATTGAACTGTTGTTGCAGCGACTGATTATTGGCCTGCGCTGTTTCAAATTGTTTTTCGGCCTGATGCAACTGTTGTTTCGTTTGCTCCAGCGTTTGATTCAGTTGCTGAATCTGCTGTTTATGTTCATCCAGTGTTGAAGTTAATCGTGACTCAGTAGCCAATGCTGCTTGTAATTGTTGCTCCTGACCACTCTGACTGAGTTGTAATGCGTGTATTTGGTTTTGTAATTCGGCTGTTTTGCGGCTATGACGTAAAGCAAATACTAAATAAGCCAGTGCAGCAGAAACCACAGCAACAATCGCAAATAAACCAATAGGTTGATCGGGCGACAGACTTTCTAGCATAGTGATTCCTGCTGGTTATAGGGTGAGTTATCAGCCTTCAATAGGACTGCTGAAGAAGCCTTACAAGATAACAAAGCCAGCGTAGAAATGCGATATTCGCTAGTGCTTATGAGCCGCCCTTTTAACGCCCCATACTGTGATAACACGACTCAGCATAAGAGGAAACAAACTCAGTAACGCAAGCCATAAAAATAGATCATGATGGTGCTGTTTAGGCACACGTTCTTCTACAATCAATGGTTGTGATTGTTGTTTATGAATTTCATCAATAGCTTGTGCAAATTCGTCTAATGATCCCGCCTCAAAAGCCTGATATGGCACACCCAGTGTTTTGAAAGCTTTATGCAATTTCCGTTCAGGCATATCAATCCACAACAGGTTGTCATTATCACTTGGGTCCAGTGTCATTCCTCTCATCGAACGCAGGTAAATCCAATATAAATTCAAGCGCATCTTTTTAAAGACGTCCTGCAGATACTGTTTTTGCTCCGTAGATAAAATCTGCCCACCATCAGAGATCAACAAAATATTTCGTGAACCACGATAAGGTTCATCTTTATACATATTTACCGCCAGACTAAGTGCTTTGAAAATATCGGTTTGTGATATTCCTCTTCCAAGACCACCAGCATTGATAGTCGCCAGCACAGCGTCTTTGTTATAGGTCAGCTTTAAAATTTCCGTTGCTTTCGTGCTGAAAAACACATAACCAAAACGATCATCCGGGCGACGTTTCACAAACTCAGTAAGATAATCCCGTGATACTTCACGTTTGCTGTGTTTAACACCGGTATAACGTTGCAGAGTGTTACGTGGTGGGCGGGCAAATTGATCATCCATGCTACGACTACGATCTAACAAGATGACAAACTCGGCGCCCTGACGGGTGCGTTCAACTATTTGTTCGGGAACATAAGGGTCTGCCAGCGTTAAAATGAGACAAATCATCGCAACTGAGGCGGCTAGCTTGCTGAGTACAAAAAGCACTCCTGACAAGCTATCTTTAGGGATAAAACCTTGCCAGGCTATTTTTTTTGTTGTGTTTTGAAAAATCCAGGGCAATAAAGCCAATGGCAGGCAGTAGAAAAAGATAGGATGAGCCCAACTGAGCTCAAACATTATGCGCTCCCACACACTCAGGTCTGAAGGAGCGCTGAAACACCCTCAAATAATGACAGTCCATGTCAGACAAGCTACTCCGTATATTGATTAGTCGTCTATTCGTACAAACCACCTATAAGGTAAAAACACCAATAAAATCAGCAATAAGGCCGCGCCAGAAAACCAGGCATACAAATCGTAATCAATAGTTTGTTCACGGGTATTGGACTCATCACGAATAGTATCAACCAAATCAAGCGGATCTTTAGGCGAAGACACAAAAGCAAATCCCACACGGTTCGCCAATGTAGCTAAGTGTGATTTTTTCTGTGAAGACAAATGCTCTGTTCTGGGTTTATTCGGGTTCACATCTTTATCCGCTCTCATCGAAGCATAAACATCTTCGTGCATGACTTCATTCACACCCCAGACACCTTCAATCACACCTTTATCATTGGTTTTAGGTATTGGCAGTAATTCATCGCCCCCAACCCCGACCAGAATGCCGTGAATCTCACCTGGTGTACCCGCAAATTTAGGAAACAATGTCGGGTTAATGGGCGGCGACTCATGACCATCCGTAAACATAACAATCGTTGGTTTTGGATCAATCTTTTTAGCCTGACGAATAGCCGTGTAGACCGCTTTTGACACTTCACTGGAACGCGCCCAAGCCATATAGGGATTAAATTGCTCGAGCATCTGCGTCAGATCATGATAGGAAGAACACACTTCCACCGGATTCATCAAAATCAAACTTCTTGCTTCACTAAAGATGGCCAGACCAGCATGAGCACCACAAGGCATTTCTAACAGTGTTCTGCGAGCAAACTCTTTAGACCATTCCAGACGACTGACTTTTTTGCCATCAAGCTCAACATCCTTAACATTCATACTGTCAGTGATATCGATAACAAAAATAGCATCCATGATTTTGACATCGCGTTTTACCAGCGGAAACCATAATGCAGCCATCACTAAAACTAATGCTGTCACCATGATAATCGCTGTCAGCAATATACGTTTTTGGTAACTCAATCTCATGGAAGGTCTACCTTAAACGCTTTACTTTCAATAGAACGCTGGCTGCTAATGATATTTTTTTCAAAGTCAGGATTTACATCCGGATCTTCAGGGACTGTGCGTAAAGCCACTTCCAGATTGTAGCGGGCATCCCACATATCAGGATCAAGAGCCAGAGCACTACGAAAGTCCTGTTTCGCTAATTCAATTAAAGGTAATTGACGGGCATCCGCCTGAGTCATATCCAGCGCTGAACGTAAATTGATATTACCGCGATTGTAATAAGCCAGTGTCATCACTTCTTTTGGTGCATTACCTAAAGCAATGGTTAACTGATCCAGGGCCAGCTCATGTTTCTCCTGCTTTTCAAAATCAGTCGCTTTGGCAAAATGTGCACGAGGATCATCAGGTACGTCTTCACTACTGGATGGTGAAGCAATGTAGCGTTCAATTTGTATTTCCTGCCACAGTTTCATGCCGAAATAGATCGCCGAAGCAGCACTGAAAATAATCAATAAAATCAGCACAACACGTAGTGTTTGTAATTTTTTATTCATGGGCTTTTTTCACTCCCCACCATGTATATAAATGTGAACTTGCCAGTAACAACATCGCTAACAGCGCCAGCCAAAGAAAAACATCTTCTTTAGGCTCATGCGGTAGTGTTTCTTCCACAATCAGAGTTTGATAGTGGCGTCTGTCGATTTCGGCTAAGGCGTCAGCAAAGCTCTGTAAAGAACCGGCTTCAAACGCACGATATGGCACACCTATAGATTTAAAGAATGTATGTAATTTTCGCTCCGGAATATCAACCCATAACAAGTTGTCATTATCACTTGCTTCAAGTGTCATCTCCTGTCTGGATTTAAGATATATCCAGTAGATAGTCAGATTCATTTCACGGTAAATCTTGGCAATCTTCTCTTTTGCCTCATCCGTTAATATCTGACCACCATCAGAGACCAGTAAGACAATCCGGGACCCACGATAAGGCTGACCTTCAAACATTTTGGCACTGCTTAACAGCGCTTCAGCCATATTGGTGTCGGATAAGCCCTTACCCAATGCATTAGCGTTAATGGTCGCCAGAACAGCCTCTTTGTCATAAGTCAAAGGCAAAAGATTGATAGCTTTGGTACTGAAAAACACAAAACCAAAACGATCATCCGGGCGATTTTTGACAAACTCCGTTAAATAATCACGAGCAACATTACGTTTGGAGTTATCTCCACCCACACTCACTGACGCTGCCTGTGTTTTGACGGCAAAAGGATCATCCATACTTCGACTGCGATCCAGCAATAAGACAATTTCAGCCCCTTCGCCAACACGCTCCCTTTTTTGTTCCGGCAGACTAGGAGCTGACAGAGCAATAATCAGGCTTGCAATTGCCAATGAAGCCAACGCTTTTAGTGTGAGGTTGATCACTCTTGATAAAGGGTCAACCGGCACAAGGTTCACCCATGCCACTGTTTTATCAAGGTTATGAGTAAACCAGGGTAATAAAGCCAGCGGCAACAAAAACAAGAGCCAGGCATGGCCCCATTCAAAGCCAGCTAGCATCATGCCATTTTCTCCTTAGCACGACATTTTCTAGCCAACTCAAGCGATTCTGCAAAACTTTTTTGTTCCATCGGCTCCCGGCTAAAAAAGTGACTTGCCGATTGCTGATAAAAACTCTCAATGTCAGCGGCTAAGGGCTCCAGCCACGGACATTCTGCCCATAATAATGGCAGGTCATTTTTGACCAGCACACGACCCGCACTACGATTAAAGGCATGGTGTAACTGACGACTGGCTTCATCGGCATTTTTACGGCCAAGGAAACGCATCTTATTAAGTTCAAACACCGCTGTAGCAAAAGGCAGGCGATGACGGGGACGAAAACCAAAATGCCAGGCCAGCCAGATCAGCACTGATAACACCAGTGCAGCAAGAGCAACCCACAACTTTGTCAGGAGTTGTTGATGATGTTGTGCAGGTAACACCGCATCGCCACGAGGCTGATGTTTACTACCTTCAGCATTGGGCAAAAATGAACCTAACTCGATTGTCGTAGCAGGAATTGTTAAAAACTGACCATCCTGTGTACGTAATTCCAGTTCAGGTGTTTTTACATCCCGGGTATGAGCAGGCACATTAATTATCTGAAAGGTCAATGACATAACTGAACCTTTTGACTTACGCTCTAACAACTGAAGCCAGGGTCCATAACGTTTATCAACCTGAGGCAGAGAATGATCCTCTAGTTGACTACTATCAACAGGTAAATTGACCGTTGCATGGATTTGGTCACCGACCAGTAATCCCCAGCTACGATCAAAACGAATAGTGACATCTTCCGCATACACATTAGCTGTCACCAGAGTGAATAAAAACAGAGCAAATAATCTCATTGTCTGTATTCCTATGAGTTTTTCATGGCGTAAAAATATTCGGTCAACTGCTGTGGTGTGATATCACCCTCAACATAAAGCGGTCTGATGCGGTAACGCATAAAACATGCTGAAAGTTGAGAAAAGTGATCTTCCATCTGCTGTTGCCAACGCTTTTTAATACTGGGCCGCATCCAGACGCTGTGCCGTTGTCCTGTTTCCGCATCACGGGTTTCAGCCCAACCGGCATGGGACGGAAAATGATCAACATCATCATGTCGCCATACAATGGGAATCACCGTGTATTGAGATAACTTACGCAAACTTTGTTCTAACAAACTAAGATCAAAACAGAAATCAGACGCCAGAAATACCATCGCCCGTTTACTATTAATCAAGTCTGTAGCCTGTGTTAGCCCAGCTGCTCCCGCCGCTTTTGGCTTAGCTGCATCCATCAATCGTTCAGCCGCAAAAGCCGGCATACTGCGTTGTCTGGTCGGCATAATCGTCATATCCTGACGCCATTCACTATCAAAGGCTGTCATGGCAAACCGATCGCCCATGCCAATGGCACTATGGGCAATCATATGGGCCAACTTAGCCAGACGTTCGTGATTGACACTGGATACAGTCATGGATTGACTGATATCTGACATTAACCACAGAGTGACAGAAGCACGCTGCATATAACGTTTTACCAACCAGCGCTGCTGACTTTGCTGGGTGATATCCGACGCCTGCTGACGCAAACTGGCACGGATGTCCAAACGCCGAGGGTCAGGATAATCAAATAAATCAGCAAAACCGGCAAAACGATCACCACTACCTAATGCTGTGCCGCTGTGAGCACCAGGCACATGGCTAAACACCTTCTCTGGAAAGCGATAAACAAACTCCTGCTGAGGCAGGTTTCTGGTAGCCATACGACTTAAGGTGTCGCGATATGATCGCGAAGTGCTCGAACAAATTGCGGCATTATTTGTTCACGTCGGCCTTCATATACAGGTGAAAGGAAGACGCGATGCGTCAACGATGGTAATAAGACAGTATGGATATCATCAGGTAAGACATGATCTCTGCCTTCCAGCCATGCCGCCACTTTTGCAGCTCTAACCATGGCTGACATACCACGTACACTAGCGCCGGCTACAACGAGATCTTCCACATAAATATCAGGCATTTCTATACCTAATTTATGTGGTGTCCAGCTGGCATCCCACAAACGAACCACATAGTTTTCGATTTCAGGCGATACAAAAATAGCGCGTTGTATCTCGTGATCCAGAGCATTTAATTGCTGATAATCCAGTAAGGGTTTACCGATGGTACTTAATAGCTGATCAACATCATGGAATGCTGGATCAAAAATAAGCTGGCGACGAATCGCATCGTCAGTTGGTCGGCTGATATTAATTTCAAATAAGAAACGGTCACGCGCCGCCGCACTGAGTTCAAAGGTTTCTTCTTTTTCTACGGCATTACGATCAGCAAAAACGACCATATGCGGGAAACGGTATTCTTTACCGAAGGCCTCAACGCTACGCTCTGCCATCGCACGCAGTAATAATGATTGCACCTGAGGACGTGCACGGTTAATTTCATTAAAGAAGAATACCGCTGTTCCTTCACCATTATTAATCAGCGGACCTGGATCAATGACGGGTTTACCTTCAGCATTCACCCATGCACTGTAAAGCAGGTCGTTAGGCATTAAGTCCACACTACCTTCGATACGTCCAAAAGAGCCGCCCAGTGCTTTTGAAAACGTACGAAGTAAGGTAGTTTTACCCACCCCTACACCGCCTTCCAGTAACACGTGCCCACGTGCATGTAAGGCAATCAAAATCAGCCGAACGGCTTCTTTTTGACCAACTACGACTTTGTTAACAACACCTTCTAATTCCAGCGCTTGTTGTCTCGCTGTTTGTAAAAGCTGAGATTCAGCCATCTTCTCTCCCCTTATGGTTTTTTTGTTTTGTCACTTTAGCAAGTCCGTTTACAAAAAGTCATTATGGATCATAAATTTAATCTATTTAATTTTTTATTCAGACCGTTTCATTCTTTATAAAGTAATGAATATCTTGAGGTGTAAACAACACTCACTGAATGAATACTATTAGAACTGTATCCTAATCTTTGCTCAGCTGAAATATGCCTAGTGTCATCGGGCAAATTTCCCGATGCCAGTAACAGCGCTTTGCAGATGCCCTGATTACTCCTAGACTAACCCTATGTTTATGTCAGTGAAAAACGGATGAATCTACAACTTCAACTCTTTGTGCGAATTTTGATTATCGCGGTCATCTGTATTATTGGTAGTACTTGGTATGTTTTATATCAGACTAACCAACAAGCCTTAAGCGAAGCCGAAGCAACAGCAAACAGAATCGAACATCAGATCAGGCAGCAACTGTTACAGATGTTTCTACGTTATGATTTTAGTCAATCTTTTCCTGATATTGGCTTATGGCAAAAAATTGAAAGTGTGCCCGGCTCATGTACACAATTTTTATCCCGCACTGAAAGTCGTCAGCGTAGCTTGTGTAATGCCACACAAACATCAAACAAAAATTACCCCCTATGGTTTGGGCATTTTTATACACGTTTTTTTAACCCTGGCGTCGAAGTAACACGTTCGGTGAGTTTCAATGCGATCAAGTACGGCACAATACTTGTCACCTTAAATGTCGATATTGAAACAGCACGAGCCTGGCATAACTTACAAGCAGCGTTAGGTGTGCTTATCGTCACCATTCTGGCTTTATGTTGCTTGGTATTTATCACTATCAACCGCATGCTAAAACCAGCAAAGGATATCGTAGGTGGCTTGGAAAAAATGCGGGCTGGTGATTTAGCAGTACGCCTACCGGACTTTGACATCGCCGAGTGGAAACGAACCAGTCACGCCATTAATGCGCTGGTCAGTACTCAGCAAAATATTCTGGCAGAAAACAAACAGCTTTCTATTAAGATTATGAACACGCAGGAAGAAGAACATCGTTATATTTCGCGTGAGCTGCATGATGAGTTTGGTCAATGCCTCGCAGGTATTAATGCCGTCACTACCTCGGTGTCACAAACAGCAAAATCATCCTGCCCGGAGTTAGTTGAGGAAATACACTCTATCCGCCACATCACTGCACATATGATGAGCGCCCTGCGTGATTTATTGACACGTTTACGGCCAGCCGAACTGGATGAACTTGGTTTAGAAACCAGTTTGAAACAGCTGATAAAGAGCTGGAATCAACGCAATTCAGGTAAAACCCGCTACAACATGTCTTTGACTGGCAACATTAATGAATTACCAGAGACTCTGGCTGTACATATATATCGAATAGTGCAGGAATGCCTGACGAATATTGCCAAACATGCCAGCGCTGAAAATGCTGATGTTAACTTAGATATTCAAGATGACACACTTGTATCCTTGGTCATTAAAGATGATGGTATGGCCGACTTGAGTGCCTTTTCTACCAGTAATGGATTGGGCCTGCTTGGTATCCATGAACGTGTGGCCGCACTGGGTGGTGATCTGAGCCTGGATACTCAAACTAACGGCGGCCTTGTTGTTACCATTATCTTGCCCATGAACCAAAAAACGGAAGCCACACTATGAGCGACTCTATTCGAATCATGTTAGTTGATGATCACGCCATCGTCAGAGAAGGCTATCGTGCTTTATTGCAGAAACAGGCTAATTTTGAAGTCATAGCTGAAGCGTGTGATGGTGCTGAGGCTTATACACTCTACAAAGAGCACCGCCCGGATGTGGTAGTGATGGATATTTCCCTGCCTGGTCAAAGTGGTCTGAAAGCTATCGAGCGAATTCGACAGTTCGATAATCAGGCCAAAGTGCTGGTATTCAGCATGCATCAAAATCCCAGTTTTGCCCTGCAAGCCACTCGTGCTGGTGCGCTTGGTTATATTACCAAGAGCAGTGATCCGGAAGTTTTGATTCGTGCCATCGTGCAGATAAGCAATAACAAACACACCTTAAGTGCTGATATTGCTCAGGCTCTGGCTATGGAGAAATTAGGACATGATCAATCAGCCATTGATGAACTGACTGTCAGAGAGTTTGAAATATTACGACTTCTGCTGGAAGCTAAGTCCAGTCAGGAAATAGCTGATTTATTAAACATCAGCCCAAAAACGGTGGCCAATTCACACTACATCATTAAAAAGAAATTAGGCGTAAACAGCGATATTGAACTTACTCGTCTCGCTATAAAAATGAACCTCGTCAACCTGCTAGAGCTGGTTGACGAGGCAACATAATCAGAGCGTAATCTGCACCTTTATCTATTAACGTGTGTATTGATAGATGAAAGGTTCGCTACCATCAATGAAGTACAGACATTGGAAGCTGTCCTCTTTGATATTGATCATTTCACACACTAACGTTTCTTTATTCTCTTCCTGCAGCCACTCATCCTGACAGGAATCACGATACTGTGGTGCTGAGATATCCGTCAGCGTTAATGTTCTGCCATTTTTTTCCCATTGGTAATGAGATTTATACAGATCGCAACTTGCTGTATCACTGCTTTCTTTATAGCTCCCTGTGCCATCTTCATTCCATTGTTCAGCACCATCAGAAACCCAATGACAAGTCTCGTCCAGATAAGCTGTTTTCCACTGTCCCTTAATATCGATATCGCTTATTTTTAATTGTGGTTTGTTGAAGGTAATATCGCCTTCAAGACCCAAGCCACGCTCCCTCACTGTCGTTTGATAACTTAACTGCATATCCATGCCACGAAGCGTATCCAGTGCAGAATACATTTCCATACAGCCTTCCATACTAGTGCCTGGCAGCTCACTAAAGTCAGTACTTTCAATAAGCTCAACCAATTTCGTATAGTTCATACTGGAGCTGAAGCCTAGTGCATTTGGTGTTAAGTCTTCTGATGTGATTGCATTAAGAGCCTGCTTGCCTTTCTCTCCACTATAAACGACCACATGAGAGCCTTTAATAGCTGCATAAACCGGAAACTCGACTGGCAGAGGCAGCTCTAAAGCAACTTCACTACCATCTTCTGGAATACCGATATTGGCCAGTTCCGGCACCATTTGTAACAACGATAAAATCCCTGTTGGATTTGTGGTTTCAATACTGAATAAGAAATCGAGTTTCAATGGAAGCTCACTATCGGCATCAAGCTTTAAATCAAATAGTGATAAGCCAGTACCTTTTATGCCCTGAGCCATACCAGTAAACGCACCCAACACCATTGGACTCATTTGTTTAGACTTAAGTTGAGCTTCTTGCAGATCTGGGCAACTGAATTCAGCGTTGGTGAATGCCGTCCATAACTTAGTGACACCTGGCGTCAGGTTATCCATATCCAGAGCAAGTCCCATACTGGAAATCTTATCGTTTGGATTAAGTACATGATTTGGGATATGTCCTTGCAGACTATCGAGAACGCTCATGACCATATCATTGTTTATTTCTAATAAGGCACTGACTTTGGCAATAAGCTGATTGCCCTTCACTTGCATATCGTTGTAGCCCATCAGCACACGTGGGACATGACTAATCAGTTTCAAGGTATCAGCCTGACACAGTTGAGCATTCGGATCGTTTAATGATTTTTGGGCTAACGGGGTGTCTGAAAAGTAGCGTTTGAAATCTTTCGAAGCTCTTGAATCATCAGCCGTAAATAAGCCTTTCATTAACTTTTCAATATCAAACATAAACACCAAATCATCGGTGTAATCTTGCTGCTGACGAATATCTGCCAGTGTATGTGCAAAAGACACAGGAACTGGTTTCTGGGCAAGACGTTCATCAATGTCCGTTTCCGTGTCTTTAGGTGTGATTATGGTTAAAACAGCAGAAGAATCTGTAGTGGCTAAAACCAATTGCAGATTTTTTTTATCAATCACCCAACTTAAAACAGATTGCTTACCTATGGTCTTTTCCTGAAAACTCACACCCGCTTTTTCAGATATCGTTTTAAATAAAGTAACGACTTTTTGTTTATCCGCTATCGGCATATTAATGACAGGGATTAAACCGTGTAAGTAAGTCGCATAGTCACCTTCGGAAGCTAAGCCAAAATAATCAGCAAACGCCCCATAAGTGCCATCGGTCTTTTCATTGTAGTCAGTCAATAACGCGTTTAGAAATTTTGCAGCCGGTGTATCAGCCGTTAATAGTTCTGACTGAATTTCATTTAAGGCACGTTTTTCTGATGGAGAAAAACCTAAAATCGGAGAGTCAGCCAAAAACTCTGATAGCGATTTATTCATGGTTCCGCCCATGTAAAAAGCGGTGTCCTCAGGAACATACTGCAAGATGGCTGACGGCGAAGATTGCTCTTGTTTATATTTCCAAATACCGAGGCCAGCGATGGCAATAAGGACTACGATAAAAAATGCTTTTTTCATTACACCTCCCTGTTCTTTTCAAAAAGCTAACATGGTGCAACAAAATAACACCAAACAAAAATCGTTTTTGCAAAAACGTTAAGTACTTTGCAAAAAAAAGCCTGCTGACTTACATCAGCAGGCTTTGATTCATAAAACAGTTAGGATTAGCTCCTAAGCTGCCTCACTTTTATCATCAAAATCATTACGGATCAGGTAATCAAATGCACCTAAAGCTGCACGTGCACCATCGCCCATTGCCATAATGATCTGTTTATATGGAATAGTTGTCACATCACCTGCTGCAAATACACCTGGTAATGAGGTTTGGCCATGGTTATCAATTTCGATCTCACCAAATTTACTTAATTCAATGGTCTCTTTTAACCAATCTGTATTCGGCAACAAACCAATCTGAACAAACACCGCATTTAATTCAACCGTATGTTTTTGCTCAGTGCCTCTGTCAATGTAAACCAGCCCATTAACTTTACCGTCATCGCCTGTAATTTCTGTTGTCTGTGCACCGGTGATGACTTCAACATTATCCAGAGAGAAAAGTTTTTTCTGTAATACCGCATCGGCACGTAACTCGCCGTTGAATTCGATCAATGTCACATGACCGACAATACCTGCTAAATCAATCGCAGCTTCAACACCAGAGTTACCGCCACCAATTACCGCAACAGGTTTACCTTTAAATAAAGGACCATCACAGTGAGGACAGTAAGCCACACCATGTCCACGGTATTCTTTTTCACCTGGAACACCCAGTTCACGCCAGCGTGCACCTGTGGCTAGAATGACCGTTTTACTTGATAGTGTCGCTCCACTTTCCAGTTCGACCTCGATCATCTTGCCATTCTTTTTCAGACCTTTCGCACGCTGAAGATTCATGACATCTACGTCATATTCTTTCACGTGCTCCTCTAATGCGGCCACAAGTTTAGACCCTTCAGTTTCTTTAACAGATATGAAGTTCTCAATCGCCATGGTATCCATGACCTGACCACCGAAGCGTTCAGCGACGATACCTGTACGAATACCTTTACGTGAGGCATAAATCGAAGCTGAAGCGCCAGCTGGACCACCACCAACAATTAACACGTCAAAGTCTTGTTTGGCACTGATTTTTTCAGCTTCACGCTTAACCGCACCAGTATCCAGTTTGGCAATAATTTCAGGCAGACTCATACGACCTGAGCCGAAATTTTCACCATTCAGATAAACCGTTGGCACAGCCATGATTTTCCGCTGGTCGACTTCTTCCTGATATAACGCACCATCAATCATGGTGTGCGAAATATTCGGGTTGTGAACTGCCATCACATTTAATGCTTGTACAACTTCTGGACAGTTCTGGCATGAAAGTGAAATATAGGTTTCGAAACGATATTCCCCTTCCAGCGCTTTAATCTGGTCGATCGTATCTTGATCGAGTTTCGTTGGATGCCCACCGACATGAAGCAGAGCCAACACCAGCGATGTAAATTCGTGGCCCATAGGAATACCGGCAAAACGAATTTTTTCTTGTCCATCGGGCTGTTTAATCTGAAACGACGGTTTACGTGAATCGCTATCAGCATCATCAATAAAGGTGATGTCTGCTGACATATCAGCGATTTCTTGCAATAAATCGCGCATTTCAGTCGCTTTAGCACTGTCATCTAATGCCGCAACTAATTCAATTGGGCGTTTGATGTTTTGCAGATAACCTTTCAGTTGTCCGGCGATATTTGCATCCAACATAATAATTTACCTTAATCTATAAGTAGTTTAGTGACACTGCCCAGGCACTTGCCCGGACAGGTCGTTTAAGCCTGATTAGATTTTGCCAACCAAGTCTAAAGATGGAGACAGAGTCTCTTCACCTGGCTGCCAAGAAGCAGGACATACTTCACCATCATGAGTTGCAACATATTGTGCTGCTTGTACACGACGGACTAAGTCTTTGGCATTACGGCCAATACCCAGGTCGTTAATTTCAGCGGCTTTAATAACACCTTCTGGGTTAACGATGAATGTACCGCGAAGTGCAAGACCTTCTTCTTCAATCATGACTTCAAAGTTACGGCTGATAACACCAGTTGGATCACCAATCATTGGGAATTTGATTTTTTTGATGGTGTCTGAAGCATCGTGCCATGCTTTATGAGTGAAGTGTGTGTCAGTTGATACTGAGTAAACTTCAACGCCCATTTCTTGCAGTTGAGAATAATGGTCTGCAACATCACCTAATTCTGTAGGGCAGACGAAAGTGAAATCAGCTGGGTAAAAAACGAAAACAGACCATTTACCTTTCAGGTCTTCACTTGAAACTTCGATGAATTCGCCATTGTGGTAAGCATTCGCTTTAAATGGTTTGATTTCTGTATTAATCAGTGTAGACATTATTTGCTCCTTAAATTTTGCATTAGTGTCGTAAGTGACAGTTCGCATTGTAGTCGAGGCACATAAATAGGTACAACGACTTAATTCTATTAGTATGATTGATAAAACCGATTAACCAATCGGAAAAATAAAAAAAGCCCTTGAAGTCAGACTCCAAGGGCTTTTTTAATATTATTTATCAATCTTAACGATTGCAAATATACATTGTAACTTCAAAGCCGAAACGCATATCTGAGTATTCTGGTTTAGTCCACATAATCAATTCCTCTTTTTAGGGTGCGTTATTTCTAGTGAAAACAACGTGATTACATAGTAGTAAATCCCAGTAAGAGTCACATCAGGGTCTTGCTTGATTAAACTCAGGATTATTCTTATTAAAAGAAACAGAATTGTTTAGCGGTATGGTCATCTAGCGCTCAGTAGAATTCAACTCATTCAAAATATTACCGATCGCATCACACAGTAAGCGAAGATCAGACTCATCGATAATATATGGCGGCATAATATAAATCATGGTTCTGAACGGTCTGATCCAAACCCCCTGATCGATAATAAATCCTGGCAACCAATCCATCGCATCATCAAGTGGTTTATTGAGTTCAACCACGCCAATCGCCCCTTTGACTCTGACATCCTTCACTAAGTCATGAGCACGATATTTTGTTAGCTCGGTGTTAAGAATCTCTTCGATAGCTAACACCTTCGTTTTCCAATCACTCTCCAGTAATAAATCAATACTAGCAGCCGCCACACGACAGGCAAGCGGATTGGCCATAAATGTCGGGCCATGCATCAACACACCAGAACCATCGGCCGCAATACCATCAGCAACCTTCTGATTACACATAACCGCCGCTAGCGTCATATAACCACCGGTTAGGGCTTTACCCATACAAATAATATCCGGAACGATGCCAGCCTGTTCGTAGGCAAACAAGGAGCCTGTTCGCCCAAAGCCAGTCGCAATCTCATCAAAAATCAACAGGATATTAAATTCATCACATAATGCGCGAATCTGGCGAAGATATTCAGCACAATAAACACGCATGCCACCAGCACCTTGAACCAAGGGCTCAACAATCACAGCCGCTAGTTCCTGATGATGCTCTTGTACCAAACCTTTGAAATCTTCGATATAGCTGTCTTGCCAGTCAGCATCATCCCGACACTCAGGCGCAGCAGCAAAAAGATGCTGCGGCAGCACTTTTTCAAACATCTTATGCATGCCATTCACCGGATCACAGACTGACATCGCACCAAACGTATCACCGTGATAGCCATTTCTGAAGGTTAACAAACGATGCTTTTCCGCTTTTCCCTGAGCAAACCAGTATTGAATAGCCATTTTGATAGCTACTTCAACAGATACTGAACCTGAGTCTGCCAAAAACACATACTGCAAACTTTCGTCAGTAATTTCCACCAGCTTTCTGGCAAGATTCACTGCCGGCTCATGTGTCAGCCCGCCAAACATGACATGAGACATCGTATCGATTTGCTGATGTGCGGCTTCATTAAGCTTTGGGTGATTATAACCATGAATAGTTGACCACCAGGATGACATACCATCGACTACTTCACGGCCATCTGCCAACGTTAACCTAACACCCTTTGCTGACACTACTTCGTGCAGTAGAGGTGGATGTGCCACGCTGGTATAGGGGTGCCAGATATGAGCGGCATCAAATTCAAGATTTGTTAGTTCTGTCATGTTATTCACTAGGTAAAATTAAAGCTGATTCACAGTAAGCTTTATTTAAATTCAATCTGCTAAAAACAATAATGCCCGCATTTAGCGGGCACTAGTAAGAAAGAATATTATCGCTTATTTGGTGACACTGAAACTCTCGCCACAGCCACACTCAGAAATCACATTAGGATTTCGGAATTTAAAGCTCTGGTTTAATCCTTCACGGACAAAATCAAGTTCCATACCATCCAGTATCGGCATGGCCTCTTCATTAATCACTACTTTAACGTCACCATGTTCAACAACGACATCGTCAGCAGCCACGTCATCAGCATAGTCAAGCGCATAACTGTAGCCTGAACAACCACTTTTGACGACACCGATTCTTAAACCGACACCTGAAGCGCGTTTGGTCATCATATCTCTGACACGATTAATGGCAGATTCAGTCAATGTAATCATATTTTCACCTATATCACTCAGTGATTAAGACTATAGTTAATTAAGGATGTTTCAATCTGAATGAGAACATAAGCATTCATCAATTCATATTGAATAATTGGATTGGAAAAGCATCGTATTCAACAGCGAATGTCAGACACGAAATCGAAATGGGTTAGATCATATCAAAAGCGATAACTTTCTCGCCGCTGCGACTCTTCTCAAAATTAGATACGACTTGAGCAAGTGTAATACCATCAAGATATACGCGTATCTGATCACTCAGGCTCTGCCATAACTCATGACTTAAGCATTGCTCATGACCATGACAATTTTGACGGCCTTCGCATTGAGTACTATCTACTTTCTCATCGACAGCAGAAATAACATCTAACACGGTAATCGTGTCTGCTTCCCGACTTAATCGGTATCCACCACCAGGACCACGAGAACTGCTGACAAGGCCTTGTTTTCTCAGTCTGGCGAATAGCTGTTCCAGATAAGATAAAGAGATACCTTGTCTTTCTGAAATATCTGCCAGAGTTATCGCGCCAACGCCATAATTGAGGCTGAGATCAAGCATCGCGGTCACCGCGTAGCGACCTTTTGTGGTTAAACGCATTCTTACAATCCAGAATAAACTTTATCGTGTAAAGTTTACATGCCTGACTATTTTAGTCAACTTTTATTCTCATCATTATCTTTATAGATATCACAGCCTTCCAGATCTGGCATTTCCACGTCTGGCAACTCGCCACCAAGTCTGTGAATCGTTTTGCACATGGCATCAACGCGCTTATCCATCGCATGAACATGCTGAATTAAACCATGAATAGCTGTGGCTACCGGATCCATGGTTTTACTCGATGTACCATAGGCATCAAAGCCAACTGACTGAGCCAGTTTCTGACGCTGTTTTTCATCTTCACTCAGATTAGTTTTAACGACTCTGCCTGGGACGCCAACAACAGTTTCACCGGATGCGACGTCTTTAACAACAACGGCATTCGAACCAATACGGGCACCATCCTGAAGTGTAATTGGACCGAGAACCTTAGCTCCCGCACCCACCACAATATTATTTCCAAGCGTAGGATGGCGTTTACCTTCTTTCCATGATGTACCACCAAGAGTGACCCCATGATAAAGCGTCACATCATCACCAATCTCAGCGGTTTCACCAATAACAACGCCCATGCCGTGGTCAATAAAAAAGCGACGACCGATCTTGGCACCAGGATGAATTTCAATCCCGGTAAACATGCGAGCAATAGAGGAAATGAACTTCGCTAACCACTTCCAGTTTGAACGCCAAAGCCAATGACTTAAACGATGAAACTGTAGCGCGTGAACACCGGGATATGTCGTGACAATTTCAAATACATTGCGTGCTGCTGGGTCACGGTCAAATACGCAAGAAATATCTTCTTTGATGCGTTCCCAGCGGCTTATTTTATCTGTCATTCTTTCCTCGCTTTGGTTTCTGCTGCACGCAAAATACCATGCATAATTTGTAGTTCATTTCGATCCATATCGGCCCGGTTAAATAACCGACGAATACGACGTAACAGGTTCCGGGGATTTTCAGGATCCAGAAAACCAATTGTCGTTAATGAACGCTCAAAATGATCATATAAGTGAGCTAAATCATCAGAAGTGATGGCTTCACGCTCTTCACCAATACGACCAAAATCAATATTAGGTTGAAAGCTCATCCTCAGTTCATAAGCTACTACTTGAACAGCAGCAGCCAGATTTAACGAACTATAATCAGGATTCGCAGGAATATTGACTAAATACTGACATCGATCCAGCTCTTCATTCGACAGACCTGAATGCTCACGACCAAACACAATAGCTATATGCGTGTCATCGTCGAATTTTTCAAGTTGCGTGACCACTTCACGTGGATTCATAACAGGCACATGGAGATGACGTAATCGTGCACTCATCGCAAAAGCATAATGACAACCAGTCAGCGCTGCGTCGAGGCTATCATGTACCACTGCTCGATGTAAGACATCATCAGCACCAGACGCACGTGTCGTTGCCTCAGCACTTGGGTAAATTTTTGGCGAGACAAGATGTAAGTTGGTTATTCCCATCGTTTTCATCGCTCTGGCAGCCGCACCAATATTACCGGGGTGAGTCGTCCCTACCAGTACAAAACGAACATTATCCAACGACTTCATTATTATTCCTTGTTATAAACATAGCATCGCCGTAACTGAAAAACCGATAGCGCTGCTGGATCGCATATTGGTATGCATCCATGATGTGCTGCTTGCCAGCAAAAGCAGAGACCAGCATTAATAATGTTGACTCAGACAGATGAAAATTTGTCACCATGGCATCAACACTTTTGAATTGGTAACCAGGATAAATAAAAATATCCGTTTCCCCCTGATAAGCAGCAATCTCGCCATTAGCAGATGCAGACTCAAGTGCCCTTACACTGGTGGTACCGACAGCAATAACACGACCACCTCGTGCTCGTGTTGCTTTGACTTGTTTAGCCACTTGCTCGCTAACATCAATAACTTCTTTATGCATCTGATGTGAGCGAACATCATCCACTCTGACAGGCTGGAATGTCCCTGCCCCCACATGCAATGTTAACTCTGCTGTTTCAATACCTGCTTCGCGAATTCTATTTAATAAGGCCTCATCAAAATGCAGACCTGCAGTGGGCGCGGCTACCGCACCGACATTTCGGGCATAAACCGTCTGATAGCGATCTAAATCTTCTTTATCCACTTCTCGTTCTATATAGGGTGGTAACGGCAACCGTCCATACTCATCTAAAGCATCAATGATTGAATCAATACCGTGAAACTTCAGCTCAAATAAGGCATCGTGACGCCCCAACACTTCAGCATCAAGTACCCCTTCCAGTTGCAAATGACGACCTGCAGCAGGCGATTTACTACTTCTTATATGTGCTAACACCCGAGTTTCATCGAGTACACGCTCAATTAACACTTCAACTTTGCCACCGCTATCCTTCACACCAAATAAGCGTGCAGGAATCACTTTGGTGTTATTAAACACCAATAAATCCTTGGGATTCAGCAGTGATAAAAGATCGGTAAATTGTAAATCCTGACGCTGTCCACTATTCCCATCCAAAAACAATAATCGACTGGAAGTTCGGTTTTCAGAAGGGTATTGGGCGATTAGCTCTTCAGGCAAATCAAATTGGAAGTCACTCGTTTTCATGGCGCGATCATAGCAAAATGTCTGTCAAAACAGCATTTAATTAATACTTATCACCACTATTCGGCTGCAATAAATTCATCTTTAGCTATTACGATCAACCAGTTAGATTTTGGCGTCGGTTACAAATGAAAATCGGTCTTCCCATCCACATGGGTAGACGTTATAATTTCGCGCTTAGGTTGCCGGGGTGGCGGAACTGGTAGACGCGCCGGATTCAAAATCCGGTTGGGGAAACTCAGTGTGGGTTCGATTCCCACCCTCGGTACCAACTTTTTTATACAAATCAATAGACTAGAATCTTAACAAATCCAGAGTGGCGGTAAAATGGCGGTAGCCATAATAACCCACACCATCCCACAGAAAATTTCTAACTAAATCAAATAGACAGTTTTCACACAGTACTCTCAGTGAAATCATTGGGCAGAACCATTTTTACTGCTTAGCAGAAAAATCACTTCAAAATAAAGTCTCGAAAAATATTACTTCCGAACACGACATAATCATTGGACTAATTCCATAAACAAGCTTGATTGAGACTCTACTTTTTTGAAAACTGCCAGACATCTGGATAAGAATAAAAATGAAACTAAACAGATAGCGCTTGTAATCTAGACATCCATTCATTGAATAAGATACATTCTTCTCTCATCCTTTCCACACCGACATCCATGGCAATGAGAGAGCCGTGTAACACTTTGTCGTAGCTCTTACATATCTCCATAATTCTTTTGCTTGGGGCTGTTACAGGACTATTGTTTATATGCTCAGGAGTTTGGAAAGCATTTCTTATTTGAATTAACTTCTGTTCTAACTGACTACCGATTTCGCTTGCAATAGATGCCGGACAGCTGAACAACAATGCCTCAAATTCATATAGCTGAATATAAGGTATAAACCTAGTCAAAGCATCATCACCGATATCTTCTTTCAACTTCTTAAGAAAATGCTCTATCAGAATGCGACTTTTATCAACCGGCTGATTCTGGCTAAGGGCTTCTTGTTTACCTGGAAAATCTTCAGGTAAGCCATAAAAATCGAAAAATGTAGTGCAAAACGAGTTCTCATCATCAAGTAGTCTATTTCGAATATCACGTAAAACTCTCTCGTATTTGAAATTACCACCTTTATGACCAGGTTTTCCTACCAAAGATGGGTAGAGATATATACCCTTGATTGCTAATGGTTCGCACAAAACCTCGTTTACAAACATTTCTTCTGTTTGCCCCTCACAGATAATGCATTAGCAAAATAAACATAGGCGGCAAACGCCCACTTTGGATGACATTAGGGGGTAATGTTTTTTGTTAAGTGGGGCTTGCCATAGAAAAAAAGCGGGCACCTAAAAAGCAACAATTGAAGCCGAGGAGAGAGTGAGAGAGGCGTTACTGATGCCCGCGATTCAGAAAATATAGCATTCAATTATGACTATTTTATGAATCGGCCAGACATCTTCGTTCGCTCTTTGACTTGGTCGAGGATAAAGACGTCTAGCTGTTTTGGTAACAAAGGCTTGAATAGGTCTTCTGCCCTGCTCCTGAACTGATATTTATCCCGAGTGTTTTTCAAGTAATCGTTTTATCAAGGCAAAAGATACTGGCTTTTCTTCTAATATCACATTGTCAGGTAGTGTCAGCGTTTTCGTTAAAGCAGCTTTATCCTGCTTGGTCATGATGATGATGTTGGCGTGCTGGGTCTCAGTGTTCTTTCTGATAGCACGGGCCATGTCTATCACATCAATATTATCGATATCCCAATCAATCATAATCAGGTTTGGTTTATAAAGGCCGGACATAATCAGCGCATCTAAGCCACTATCAGTTATGTGAATATTTGTCGGTAATCCTTCCTGCCACTGCAGTAACTGGGACTTGTATAATTTAGATAAATCGCGATCTTTATCCACAAGCAAAACTGTCAGTTGAGCATTCAGGTTGATCGTCGAGTTTTTTTGTCTTTTTAGTTCTTCCGGAATCGGTTTCCCTAATTTCTCAGCTAGTCGAATCACTTCATCCTCAGAGATTCGTCGATGCCCACCGAGTGTTTTTACAACGTTAATCAGCCCATTATTAGACCAGAGCTGTATTGTTCTAGCTGTAACACCAAGTAAGCTCGCAAGTTGAGTAGTGGTAAACAATCTTTTTTCCATAACAGTCACACCATATTAAGTTGTGTGCAATAGTTTACACTAATTTAATCACTTTTTTGATTTTACGCTTAGATTAGGAGAATAAGTAAAATTAGTTATAAATTTGAAAGATACAACCTCTCTATTGTACTAATATGAAAGACTGAGATTTTTGAAAGCAAGAGGCATTACTATGGATACGAGTTTGCATTCACTGGAAAATTTATTTCTCCAGCTGGGTTTAGATAATGACACTGCAGCCATGGATGAGTTTATAAAACAACATAAGCTAGAGGCTGACCAGCCTATTGAGCAAGCTGAGTTCTGGACAGCCTCACAAAGAGGTTTCATTCAGGAATGTTTATCAGAAGATTCAGACTGGGCAGAAGTCGTGGATCAACTGAATGTGCTTCTTCATGAATAACTAACGAATAGATCGATACGTTTCTAAACGATCACGCTTAGTCAAAACAATTTGCCATAGCTGCCCTTGCCGTGACTTGAAGAATCCGGCGCAGCTCATCAGATAATATTTCCACATCCGATAAAAGCGTTGGCTGTATTTTTGTGAGAGTTCTGGCCAGGCCTCTTCAAACTTATCCCACCAGGCCAGTAATGTCAGCGCATAATCTTGTCCAAAATTATGCCAATCTTCTATGACCATACGTTTGTTTAACACTGCTGCTATCTGTTCAGCTGATGGCAGTTGTCCATTTCTAAAAATATATTTATCAATCCAGGGATCAACACGATGGATGGTTTTGTAAATACCAATCGTATGTAGTAGAAATAAACCATCATCTTTCATTAAACGATTTACGGTGTCGAAATAAATGGGATAATTTTTTTCACCGACATGTTCAAACATCCCTACCGAGACAATCTTGTCAAACTGCCCTTGTAAGTCGCGATAATCGGTCAGACGAATTTCGACAGGTAAGCCTTTACAGCGTTGTTGAGCTAATTTTTGTTGTTCTTGGGAGATGGTGATACCTAAGACTTCAACACCATAATTTTTTGCAGCATGTCTGGCTAAGCCACCCCAGCCACAGCCGATTTCAAGTAATTTTTCACCAGGTTTAAGCTGCAATTTTTTACAGATCATATCCAGCTTATCCAGCTGAGCTTGCTCCAGTGTATCGGCCTTTTGCCAGAAACCACATGAATAACTCATCGTCGGGTCCAACATGGCCTCAAACACATCATTACCGATATCGTAGTGTTGCTCACCGACCTGATAAGCACGCTTTACCGTTTGCAGATTAAAAAAGCGATGTCGAAGACTTTGAAAAATTAGTGCGAACTTACCTACACCTACCAGATGCTCTTCAATATTGGCTCGCATGATTCGATAGAAAAGCTCATCCAGCTGTTCACTGTCCCATAGTCCGTCCATATAGCTTTCACCAAAGCCTAATGAACCTTTGGTTAATATCTGGGAATACACATCACGATGATGTACCTGGATATCCCAGGGTTGCTTGCCGTTAAAGCGCACATCACATTGTTTAGCTAAATCTCGCAGAATTGCGGGTGGAGAAAGGGATGCCTGACTTTGCGTTGAATAAATCAAGGCATCATCACTTTTATCATGTTGCTTGAATCTAGTCATGCCTTTCCCTACCTCCAGAGAGTGAGCCTGAGTAAATTGAAGAATTTGACTTATAAGTAAATTACCTAGTTAAAGCAGAAATTACAATTCGTATATTAACGTATGACATCATAAAAAAACCCGAGCAGACTTATGTCGTGCTCGGGTTTGTATTTCTGTAGAGCTTTATTATTATTCTGCTTCTTTAACGATCTGTGCTTGATGATAGTTTTGCAGACCCATTTTCTCAATCAGGCCAAGCTGTGTTTCTAACCAGTCAACATGCTCTTCTTCAGAATTTAAAATATCCTGAAATAAATCACGGGTAACGTAGTCACCAACAGATTCACAATACTTAATGCCTTCTTGTAAATCAGGAATGGCTTCTAGTTCGAGAGCTAAATCACTTTCTAGCATTTCTTTTGTGTTTTCACCGATACGCAGTGCACCAAGATCCTGCAGGTTAGGTAAACCTTCCAAAAATAAAACACGCTCGGTTAATTTATCAGCATGTTTCATTTCATCAATTGATTCATGATATTCATGTTCGTATAGATTATGTAAACCCCAATCTTTATACATTTTGGCATGAAGAAAATATTGGTTGATAGCTACCAGCTCATTTCCTAATACTTTATTTAAATATTCGATAACTTTTTTATCGCCTTTCATAACAATTCCTTATTTTTGTATAAAGTTGCCATGATTATCGTTTGTCTTATTCAAATGTCAAAGTTAAACGACTGTTTTAAAAATAAAATCGGAATTATTATCATCTAGATTGAAATATGGCCGAGGTATAGAACGAAAACTTTCAAGAGATATTTTGCAGGATAAAAATCAAAAACACCTTAGTGTTTATCAACTTAGATTAAATAAGGATGAAGAACTAAGCTCTGCTAGAAAGAGCTGACAGTGACAGATTTGACTGATGGTAATAATAAGAATCGCTAAGGATTAAACCGACTCAGCTATTGGTTGCGGGAATATCAAGCTTCGCCTGAGCAAGCAGAAGGCATTACATCTTCCTGCTGAAAATCATTCAATAAACGATTGACTTTAAATTGGCATTTACCACAACATGCAGATGCACCTGTCTGCTCACGAATATGATGCAGGCTATTTGCACCAGACTCCATCGCTTCGGTAATAGTGTCTGAATTTACATTGTTACAGATACATACAATCATTGCAGTGCCTATTTATGATGACCTTGATGTTAATGATAATGATTGTTATTTCATGAGTCAATTGTATTTTTAGATTATTCCTAAATAAAATGATGCATTTTTCACAAAGCCCATACATCAATACGTTATTCTTATGTTGCACACAATGAAAATTAAGGATGAATAGATGAAAATAAACCCAGCAACGGTGCTCATCGTAGAAGATCATCAGGATCTTGCGGCGAATGTAGGGGACTTTTTAGAAGAAGGTGGCATGACTGTGGATTTCGCTGCTGATGGTCTGACTGCATTAAAGCTATGCAGCCAGAATCATTATGATGCTGTGATCCTGGATGTGATGATGCCGGGTATTGATGGATTTGAAGTCTGTGAACGTATACGCGGTGAGTTACAGTTAGATATGCCCATTGTGATGCTGACAGCCAGAGATACACTGGATGATAAATTGAGCGGCTTTGAGTACGGTGCTGATGACTACCTGATCAAACCGTTTGAGATGAAAGAATTAGAGGCAAGGTTAATCTCGCATATTCGTCGCCATCGTGGTGAGATGGATACAAAATCATTACAGATTGCTGATATGGTGTTTGACCCGAAAACGATGCGCGTTACTCGTGCAGGAGAAACGGTCCGGCTCTCCCCTATCATGCTACAAATTCTGAAAATTCTTATGCGTGAATCACCTAAGCTGGTTACCCGTGAAAAACTAGAAACAGAGATCTGGGGCGAGGACACGCCGGATAGTGATACCTTACGCAGCCATCTCTATAACCTCAGAAAACTGATTGATAAACCTTATCAGCAACATTTATTACACACCATTCCAGGGGTCGGTTATAAATTGTGTGAAGAAAAAGACTTATAAATACTGAGTTTTTATCTGTGATTTAGGGAAATGCACACTTACTTCCGTGCCTTTGCCTAATTCACTGGTAACGCGAAGATGCCAGTCATATCGATTACATAAACGTTTTACTATGGTCATACCCAAACCATAGCCTTTCTCGTTGTTATTGCCCTCTCCTCGGTAAAAAGGCTCAAACACATTTTTGACTTGCTGTTCACTCATACCGACGCCACTATCGGTAACCGAAAAGCCCTGTTGCCAGATGGTTATGACCACATTGCCTCTGGGTGTGTAATTAAAGGCGTTACGCAATAAATTACTCATCAGAATCGAAACAACTGATTCAGGTGCTTTCACGACTAATTTCGCTTGTTCATCAATACGCACACTAATCTCTTTATCTTTGAATAGAGACTCAAGCGTATCAAGCTGTTTCAATGCCATCGCATTTATATCGACATCCTGAGCCGGCAGTACGGCCTTTTCTTCTCTGGCCAGTATTAATAAGGTTTCAATCAACGATTCCATATCATGTAAAGTGCGATAGACCCGTCGCATCGTTTTATCATTAGCAACATCATAACGACGCTCAAGCAATTCCATCGCACTTCTGATAACGGCAATCGGAGTTCTTAGTTCATGACTGGCATCACGAGTAAAATGGCGTTCTCTATCGATAAACAGCTCAAGACGCTGAGTAAATTGATCAAGTGCCCCTACTAAACTTGATACTTCATCATCAGGAATATCGCGTAATTCCTGCAAATCAAAATCAGGAAGACTGCCATATCTGATTTCGGCCTCTCTGACCGACTTAGCCAATTTCACAATTGGGGATACCGCTTTATGCGATTGGCGATAGGCTATCCACGCCAGAATATATAACACGACAAGAACACCAGCCAGCGGCAACATACCAAACAACAAAGCGAGACGAGATACTTTCACTTCATCAAAAAGCAGATAAAGTCGACTGTTACCTTTATCTTCTATATAGACAATCGGTGTTTGTTGATTCACTTGTGCCCGTTGATAACCTGGTGACAGGTTAACCAAATCTTTGGGTAAAGTGGAATAATCGCCATTAGTGATCAAATAGGCCTTTAAATTCATGGTATCGGGCGGAGAAAAATCTGGATTTTTCTCACGCATTTCCCAAAAATGCTGAGCTTCTCCCTCTAAGGCTTTGCGTACCAACATCCCTTCAACCATGGTTTTAGCTGCATAGATGCCACCAACGGTGACCAGACTAATTAAGACAACCTGTATCAGGAAAACTTTGATTAACTTGGCATGAAGAGTGGTTTTGTTTTTCGCCATCAGTCGCTCATTTTTTCACAAAAAGATAATGTCCCACTAACCACTGATTACCATTATCAAAGCCAAACAACTCGGCACACGCCATAAAAAACAAACGCCAGCGCTGTAACCAGGTATCAGCCTCATCGCCATAGACTTGACGAAATAAACGTAACACATTGGCCTCATTCTTATCGGTATTTTCCAGCCAGGCCTCGGCTGTTTTCTGATAGTGACTGCCATTAATCAACCATTGCTGCTGTATGGCTAGTTCGGACTGGAAATACAACAAGGTATCAGCAGAAGGCATCAGTCCACCGGTAAAAAAATAGCGTCCCATCCAGTTATCATCCCCTTCTGTTTCAAAGGGGTAAACCACTTCTCGATGACAGAAAATATGAACAAATAACTTACCTTCTGCTTTTAGCCAGTCACCAATCTTATCGAATAAGCGCTGGTAATTACGCATATGTTCAAACATCTCAACCGATACTACCCGATCATATTGCTGTTCCAGTTCCAGCTCATTAACGTCACAGGTAATCACCTGAACATTACTCAAACCTCTTTCAAGCAATTGTTCTTCAATATATTTTCTCTGAGAGTGAGAATTAGACACGGCGGTAATTTTGGCAAATGGCAGCTTTTCAGCCATATATATCGTTAACGATCCCCAGCCACAGCCGAGTTCGAGAATATCCTGACCATTCTTTAGATTGGCTCTTTCCAGGTAGATATCCAGCATGGCTTCTTCGGCATCATCGAGCGTCAGGCAACTGTTTGTCCAATAGCAACCACTGTACTTAAAGCGTTTACCTAATACTTCTTTATAAAATTCGGCAGGCACTTCGTAATGTTGTTCATTCGCCGCCTGTGTTTCTATCGCTATTGGGCTTTGTTTTAATTGCTCAATACAGTCTTGTTTACGCTGACTTAGCTTATCTGGTTCGGCAGCAAATTCTTCTTTTAAGCGTTGTTTCAATAACTGTCTTATCCCTATACGAATCAGACTATCCGGAAACCACTTCTTTTCGGCCAAATCAATCATGCCCATTTTTCTTTCTCCAAGGGATAAATGCACTGGTTGTTTTTTGATACTGTCGGTAAGCATCACCGCGACTTCTGATAGCCTGTTGTTCGGTATAGGGAATGCCTGTAATAAAATACAAAAAGGCAAACATCACCACAGGCATCAGCCATAACCACTCTCCACCAGCAATGCCGATGGCAATAACCGGGTAACTGAACCAGTGACACCATTCAAAAAAATAGTTGGGATGACGCGAATAAAACCACAAACCTTGCTGACAAACCTTGCCTTTATTGGCTGGATTTTGTCTGAACTCGGCCAGTTGTTTATCAGCAATATACACACCTATCCAGGCCGTCATGGTTAATAAAAACGCAATAACAAGCCATATAGGCTGAAACGACTCAACCTGAGCCAGCCACCAAATTGGTAAGGTAAATCCCCACGCCAATAAAGCCTGAAACTGAAAAAAGAAAAAATGATTGCGGTGGGTTTTATCCCCCCAATATTCACGGAGATAGCGATAACGCCCATCTTCAGGTTCTGAAAAAACCCGTGCTGAAAGGTGAACAAATAAGCGTAAATACCAAAGGCTCATTAATGCTGCACTGGCAACTCTTAATACTATGTCACCGTTCATCTGCCATGCGTACAAAATGGGTAAACTCAGCATCAACGCTGACCAGAGCACATCCACTACACCAGCATTATTGGTTTTCCCTTCGTATATCCAGCCTATCAGCATGGTGATACTGGCTATTAAAAGACTCAGCTCAAGCATGTCTTGCCTCCTCTTTTTCTCGCCAATGATTGGCAAAATGCATTAAAACAGGAATCCAGACAGCCCAGCTTATCGATACCACAGCTAATGCGAGGAATGGTGTGTGGAGTGTGACAGCACCAGCTTCACTGCCGGCATAATAAGATAAAGGAGCTGCGACAATACATAATAAAGCCAGTAAGACGGGTTTATATTGCAGCCAGCTTAGTGAGTGATTCAGGGTCAACATAAAGTTGATCCAAAGGCAGCCTATCCACCAAGGAGCGAGATGAATAAAGCTTTTATCGGCATAATTCATCAGATGCGTATTTAGCCATATACTGTCCAGGAGCATCCCGGCTAATAGCCCCAACAATATGAGCTTGATATCCGTTTTTTTCCATGGACTGAGCCATAACTGGATAGTCATAAACAATGCTGTTGCTAGTAAGGCATAACGGCTGCTCTCTGCTGCTGCCGAAAAAATACTGATAAACCAGACCAGCTGAAAAGCGATAAAGTTAAAGATATTAGCCACGTCCCGGAATCCACGATGGCTGTCGGTTTTCTGGTTTACTGAAGACTAAATGAACATCACTAATACTGCGTTCAATAAAACCACCTTCGCAGTAACAAAGATAGAACTCCCACATTCTTATGAAACGGTCGTCATAACCCATGGCTTTGACTTGTTCCAGCTTGTCGAAGAAACGTTCACGCCAGACTTGCAGCGTTTGAGCATAGCTTGTGCCGATATCTTCCAGATTGCTTAATTTCATCTCCGCTTTGGCTGCTGAGTTCACCAAGACACTCACGCAGGGAATAAAACTGCCAGGGAAGATAAAACGTTTAATAAAATCGACTGACTTAACAGCTTGCTGATAACGATGATCTTCCAGAGTAATCGCCTGAATTACGGCAACACCATCGGCTTTTAACAAGTCACTGCAACGCTGAAAAAACTCATCAATAAAATGATGACCTACCGCCTCAACCATTTCGATAGAAATAAGTTTGTCGTACTGGCCTTCTAAATCTCGATAGTCTTCCAGTAAAACCGTGATCTTGTCTTGCAAGTTATATTCACGGACACGACGAACGGCATAATCATACTGTTGTTGTGAAATGGTCGTTGTCGTTACCCGGCAACCATAATGAAGCGCTGCATAGACTGCACAACCGCCCCAACCTGTGCCAATTTCCAGTAAATGATCGTCCGGTTGTAAGTCCAGCTTGTCGCATAAACGGGCCAGCTTATTACTTTGCGCCTGCTCTAAACTTTCAGTTGAATCATAATAAAGTGCAGACGAATACATCATATGCTCACGATCCAGGAATAACTCAAATAAGTCATTTCCCAGATCGTAGTGAGCTGCAATATTCTTTCGGCTGCCAGCACGGGTATTTTTTCTCAGCCAATGCACGCCTTGCATTAATAAACCCGCCAGTCTGGCTATTCCCTCCTCCATGCCATCCACCAGATGACGGTTTCTCACAAATAAACGTATTAGTCGTGTTAGATCATCCACCTGCCACTCGGCATCCATATACGATTCAGCGACACCGACTGAACCACCTAATACCGCCGCTTCAAAAAAATGGGGATGTTTAACAAAAATATGACTTTTTAATTCAGCAGTCGAATCGCCAAATTCCAGCCGCAGCTCCGCCATTTCAATCACTAAAAATCCATCTTCAAGGTGTTTTAACTGCTTACAAAGAAGATGCAAACAAAGGCGATGAAACTTGCTGATTTTTAATTCACTTTGTCGTATAGCATGAATTGGCGGTGTCATGATTTATCCTTCAAAGATGATTTATTCTGATATTGACTGTTCTCGGACGATTCTTGTGGGTGACTATAGAAAGGTACTCTGCGTAGCCAGAGTTTTAGTGCATGCCAGTAAATACGCCAGACTATTTTGAGTGTCTGCATAGGAAAATCCAAAGGTAACTGTGACATGCTTTTTTGGTTAAGCGACTGAGCCTTCAGCATCATATCTGCCGTGAACTGTTTTTCATGATCACGAAACAGATGCATATCGATACTTAGTTCATCTTCACGCCAGAAGAAACGCCATTCATATTGAATATCCATTGGCATAAATGGCGAGATATGAAATTCTTTATCAAACACAGAAATCACCGACTGCGAAGACGTATTTTTCTCGGCTTTTAAGACATAACAATAACGCTCATCCCATGGCGTGTTATTGATATCAGCGAGCACATATTCAAGCTGGCCCTGATGATTAACACAAAAATAAAAGCTCACCGGATTAAAAACAAAACCGAGATAACGAGGATGTGTTAACAAATAGACCTTGCCCGAAAACTGTTCACCTGTGCGTTTAAAAATCAACGATTCAACCGTGGTTTTTAAATCACCGTTATGTCTACCAAGATAATCTTTACGCTTAAAACTAATCAGGTTAAAGCGCTCAACTGACCACCAGCGATTTCCCTCAAAGACGGATTCAATCTCATCCACATCCAGCATTAACATCGCAATCGGATACTGAAACTGGTGTTGCTTTGGTTGTAGGCGTGTATGGTTAATCTCGCCCTTCATCAGTGCAGTGGAAAACATCTATTCAGCCTTTCCATTAATTTGCTGCACAACGTTTAAGGCGCTTTTTACACCGTCTTCATGAAATCCCCAGCCCCAGTATGCCCCACAAAAATAAGTCTGCCGCTGACCTGAAATATCAGCCCAGCGTTGCTGTGCTGCCAAGGTTTTTTCGTTATACACCGGGTGGGAATAATGGCGCTCAAGTAATACTTTCTGAGGATCAACACGCTCAGCAGAGTTAAGAGAAACGACAAACTCCACCGGTGCCTCTAATTTTTGCAATGTATTCATATGATAAGACACCGTGCATTTTTCTTGTAAAGCCAGACTCACATATACATTCCAGCTTGCCCAGGCAGCTTCAGTAGGTGGCAGCACCGACTCATCTGTATGCAGTTGCATATGGTTTTTCTGATAATCGATATTACCCAGAACGGTGGCCTCGTCATAACTGGAATCAGCCAACATAGATAAAGCCTGATCGGAATGACAGGCTATAACAACGGCATCAAACACATGCTTTTTATCAGCCACGGTCAATACCACGCCATCATCAAGACGTTGAATTTTTTCGACAGCGGTCCCCTGATGGATCTGCCCGGTAAAGCGTTGCATAAATTGTTTTATATATTGGTTGGAACCGCCTTTCACCACACGCCACTGTGGCCGGGTAGTCAGCGATAACATCTTATGGTTGGCCATAAAGGCAATTAGGTAGCGAACCGGCATTTCCAGCAGACTGACAGATGGTCCGGACCATAAGGCACAGGCCATCGGTATCAGATGATCATCAATAAAAACATCACTGTAATGATGCTTTTTCAGATACTCGCCTACTGTTTGGGTATTATTGGGCTCTTTAAGGATATTGGGAGATTGTTTATAAAACCTCACAATATCGGTAATCATTCGATAAAAGCTGGGATTGATGATGTTTTTTCGCTGACAGAATAATCTATTGAGACTCGTGGCATTGTAATACAAGCCTGTATCAGCGTTATGCACAGCAAAACTCATTTCAGTGTCAAAGGCATCCACTTCAAATTCACGTAACAACTGACTGAAATGAGGATAGTTATATTCATTAAAGACAATAAAGCCGGTGTCTACTGACCATGTCTTACCAGCGATATCAATTTGATGGGTATCGGTGTGTCCGCCAATGTAATCATTAGCTTCATACAAGGTAACGTCATGCTGTTTTGATAAATACCATGCGGCTGTTACACCTGAGATTCCACCACCTACAATAGCAATCTTCATTTAATCACCTATATCCCTGCTCGGTGATCACGTTTGTCAGCTGAGATAGTTCGCATATCCCATATCAGCCCCAGTTTTTTCATAAAAACTAATAAGTAAAAGCTGATATCAATTTCCCACCAGTAAAATCCCTGCCGGGCTGATGATGCATGATAATGATGATTGTTATGCCATCCTTCTCCCAGTGTTAATAAAGCGAGGTAAAAGTTATTTCGACTATCATCCTTCGTGTTGTAACGACGTTTACCCCATTTATGTGCCAGTGAGTTAATCAGTAACGTTGCATGAAGTAAAACAACAGTAGAAATGAAATAGCCCCACACCAACATCTGCCAGCCATTGGTTTGCCACTCAGGTTTAAGCCAGTGCAGCCACTCACCAAAGCCAAACAAGGCTAGAGCAAGAACGACTGGCATCGCTATATCAAACCTGTCCAGCCAGCGTAGTTCGGGGTAGCGAGTCCAATCCTTCACCAGACTGTAATCGGCCTGAAAAAAACGTTTAGTCAAAAACCAGCCCATATGGCTCCATAAAAAGCCATCCTGTGGTGAGTGAGGATCTGATGTTGTATCAGCATGGCGATGATGCTGACGATGATGAGCAGCCCACCAGATCGGGCCACGTTGTGTTGAAGATGCACCTATCGCAGCAAACACAAACTGCACCGGCCTGCTTGTTTTAAAAGACTTATGTGCAAAATAACGATGATAAAACGCAGTGATGGCAAACATTCTGATGAAATACAAAAAGGCAGCAGTGAATACAGCAACAGGTGATACACCCACCCAGAAAACAGCAAGACAGGCTAAATGCAACACGATAAACGGGATGATTCTAAACCAATCAATCGTATTATCGGCCGAGGCATATACCGTGTCGTTATTACTATCAAACCAGTATCTGAGTGATTTCATATCAGTCCTTTAAAGATACTGAATAGCCTATTGAGCAATCTGTGAATTTGATGTGAAACAAGCTATGGTGCGGTTTCACCTTAAATTCACAGTATGGAGATTGTAATGCTATTGTGTTTCATTTTTTCAAATCGGGAAAGCAAATAGATGATGTTCAGACTATCACCCATGGTTATGGCAATATTTTTCTCCAGCCTCACATGGGCAGATAATAGTTTCCCTGATTCACTGCCAAACACATCACCGTCATTACAAAAATGTCATGAAACAGCTATTGATGTGATGGCATTTATTGATGTCGCCGATGCTGCTCTCTACCTTTTTGATTGCAATAAACTGCCAGAAATTCGTGGCGAGAAACAACTCTCATTTCTTTACCATCGTGCTATCAAGGGTGCTGATTTTGTTGAAGCGGCAGAAACCTTGCTAAAACGTAATTTATCGGTAGCTGACTACAAAGCTATTGAGGTGGAGTTAAAACGGTTTAATGCGGCTTATGAAGATGTTAAAGACGGCGACAGTTACGATATAAGACAAACGCAGAATGGTCTGTATTTATTTAAAAATGGCCGCCAACTTGCCCACAGCTCATCATCATTACTGGCAGAATCTTACTATCAGATATGGTTTGGCACTGACCCTTTTGATACTGATCTGAAACAAGACCTGCTCGCCCCCATATCAAATCAATATAACTAAGCTGAAGAATCAGCAACTGCTCTGTGTGTCGTACCCATTGTCTTTTTTTTCCACAGAAGTCCAACAGCTAATATCAGCAGACCACTCATGATGCCCGGTAAGCCTTCGTAGACGGCATTATGCAGACCAAAATAACGCCATGTTAATGCCACAGCCAAACCGGTAAACATCGCAATAATGCTAAGTCGTTGGCTAGGTCTGAACCCCATACATAAGGTAATAAGCAAAGGAGCAAACGCACTGGCCAGACCAGACCAGGCAAATATAACCAGGCTAAATACACTATCTGAACTGGTTAAAGCCCACAGTAAAGCGACCGTGACGATCCCTATCGTACTTAGTTTTAGGATCAAGGTGTTTTCGATATTGTGTGGCAGTAAATCATGTGTCACTGCTGCAGAACAATTCAACACCAATGAATCAGCGGTAGACATTGTTGCAGCAAATACTCCAGCCAGCACTAAACCGACCAGAGCTGGAGGTAATAACTCCATCGCCATTTTAGGTAGCGCCAACTCCGCATCAAAAGAATTTACATCGCCCAGATAAACGCGGGATAACATACCAACGCCAGTAGCCAGGCAGTAAAACGCAGTAAACCACAGGTAATACCACAAACGTGCTCGTATCATTTTATTGCCATGACTTAAGGCCATAAAACGAATCATCACATGTGGCTGACCGATGACTGAAAAACCAGCAAACATCCAACTGAGAGCAAATAAGACACCGCCAGTTAAACCGGGAAATACTAAATCTTGTGGAAATAAATTGAGAAAGCCATCGACTTTATCCATTTCATGGATAGCGGCTGAAGCACCTCCCAGAGAAGAAACCGCAATGACTAACATCAGGCTCATAGCCACAATCATGACTACCGATTGGGCAGCATCAGTCCAGATCGATGCACGAATACCACCAGCAAAACAATACAAGGTCACCATAACGGCACCGATAATTGCGCCAGTGTATGCCGGCCAGCCAAATAAAACATGCAGTGCTTTACTACCAGCAATCAGTTGAGCACCGGCGTAAGCCAGTAATAATACTAATGAAATCAAGGCGATTAAACGTTGCAAGACAATATCATTTTGTCCGTACCAATTGCTTAATACACCTGCATAACTTGGTTCAGCACTCTCACTGGTCGCACGACGCAAACGTGAGTGAACAAAACTAGAGGCAATCAGATCCCCTACAATCCAGCCAATCATGATCCAGATGGAAGCGAGCCCCGTAGCGTAGGTATAACCAATCACGCCAATAAACATATAACCACTGTTATTTGTGGCTACGGCAGATAAGCCAACAAGGCTGGGAGGAATGTCACTACTGGCTAGGTAATAATCTTTTTTGGTGCCGCGACTGAAAAAAACCGAACTCACACCAATAGCCACAAAAATGGCAAGAAATCCTAGAAAACTCCAAATCATGACATCCTCCTTTTGCAAAAAACCACCGCGCTAGGAGGCTTAACTTTCGACTGTATTTTTTAGTATGGCTTCCAATTCAGGATGTGACTTCAACGGCTCAAGCGCCGGATCATCATTACACTGTTCACGATAGGTATCGCTGCACTGAATAGCTTGCTTCAGATAACGGATAGCCTCATCAAACTGATTCATGGCAGTGTTGGCACATGCCAACTGATAAAAGGCATGACCATTTTCCGGATCAGACTCCAGGGCCTGATGACAGAGATTAGATGCCCACTGTGGTTCATCCAGCTCCAGTACCGCATCCGCTTTATAGGTTAATGCTTCAACATCATAGGGTCTTATCGCCATGATCTGGTCATATACCGCGATCTTGTTACTTGGGCTGGTTTCCTGCCCTGCTCTTAACCATAGCGACTGCACTTCCTGTGTGTTCTCAATCTTCTCGCGATTTTCCTCAATCTGTTGTGTTTCTTTACTCAGCTGCTGCTCAATAGCATGAAGACGTTTTTCATACTCATTAATCAAGCTGTTAATTTCTTGATCTGCCAATGTATGCACACGCTCTTTAATTTCACGAATAGACGACCAACCCACCAGTACCAGAACAGACGAAGCTGCAGCAATAAGATAGAAAAAATAGGTAACCGTATCGGTGGCATAGCCGACAGCCCTATCCGCAGCTGACAGTTCTTTATCAACTGTCATCTGAATCATTTCCGCTCGCTGAGCAGCCATATCAGTCCGCAGCTGTTTCAGCTCATCTAAAACATAGCGTTCTATAAAAGGGGTATAAAGAGGTTCTTTGAGGTTATTAACTGACTCACGCATCTGTTCATCAGTAGGAGCAGCCTGCTCAGCTGCAAATAGCTGAGCAGGTAACAATAGTGCAATAAATAAACTTATCGTTAAGAAGCGAGACATATAGCTCTACCATGATCGTGAATTTCTACCAGCACACTGTGCAGGCTCTTGATTGCATCATCATAATCATCTTCATTGACAATAAACTGCATATCAACCTGACGCATGGACTGATGCATGGCTAAAACACTGATGTTTTCTTTGGCAAGCGCACCAACTGTTTTTGCCAGAATACCCGGGATCTTCATATCACTGCCAATGGCAGAGACAATTGCTACCTTTTGTTGATTAATTTCAGCATCAACAAAACGCTCTTGTAACGCGTTACGAATACGTTTTATTGTTTTGAGATTAGCCGATAGATAATGTGTAATCGTATTGGCATTAATATCTTTAGAGATAATATGCGCTTTGAACCTGTCTATCATCGTCAGGATTTCACGATCATAAACGTCAATATTGCCTGCCATATCCTGATCAAAAAGTTCGAACGCATAGACGCCTTTACAGCCGGCAATAATCTCAACACATGGTGTCGCACTGACATAGTCGCCCGTGATTAATGTACCGGCATGTTCAGGCTCAAATGTATTACGTACACGCAGAGCAATCTCGTTTCTACGCAGGCCCTTAGCCGCTTTAGGATGAATGGCTTCCATTCCCAGATTGGCTAATTGGTCGGCAACATCATAGTTTGTACGACCAATTGGCACAGCATTGTCTTCACCCACTAAACGCGGGTCAGCACTGCTAAGATGGAATTCTTTATGAATGATCGCTTCGTTTGCTTCAGTCAGCACCGCAATACGACTAAAGCTCATTTCGCTGTAACCACGGTCAAACGTTGACATTAGACCATCGTCACTATGTGCATAGCCGGTGACGATAGGTAATTGTTTTTTAAGGTCAATATCCTTGAAAGCGACTTTGATACGCTCATCCAGAGGTAAGTGTCTGTCTGTTTGCCAGCCGGTTAAGTCAACAAAAATAGCATCAATGCCATCACGTTGAAGTAACTGGGTCATATTCCAGGCACTGTGAGCTTCGCCAATACTGGCCAGCATTTCACGTACAGTTTCAAGATGCATATCCAGCTCAAAGTGGCCATGCTGGCAGAGTCTTTGTAAATCAGCTAAGCAACGCTCAGCATCATCCAAGCGTTCACCAATAAATTGATTGGCTCGCTCAAGGTTGTCTGGTTTTTTGTAGAAGGTTTCATTGATAGCAAAGATCTTCTGCTTTAAGTCTGCTAAAGCTTGTTTCCAGCTATCATCATGCAGTCCGTTTGCAAATAAGCCGAACACACCTGGTTGTCCGGTCTTTTTATGTTCCAGCAACAGGTCGGTGATACCGCCATAAGCTGAAACAACAAATATTCGATTGTAGAGCGAGTCGTGATGAACCGGTTTCAGAATAATGTTATCGCGCACTGCAACATAGTCGCTCATAGAAGTGCCGCCGATTTTTTCTACCGTATGAAAACTCATTGTATTCTCTCTATTTCATCCTTTTTGGATTAGTATCTTGTTCACCGTTAAAACGACTAGTGAACAAGATATTCGTTGACTGATATAGCTTGAGGTAGGCACCGATCATGCCCTGATCGATGCCTGAGCAAGTTAGTCTTTAATAGTCTCTGCTTCTAATTCATAAGCACCATCTTTGTTATGAACTTCGGTGCCATGTAGTGGAGGGTTAAACACACATGCCAGTTTCATTTCTTTAAATGCACGCAGCATGTGTTTATCGTGTTTATCCAGGTTATATAAGGTACCTGGCGTGATGGCATATTTTTTCCCATCATCCAATGTTTCAACTTCACCTTCACCACTGATGCAATACACAGATTCCAGATGATTCTGATAATGCATTCTAAAATCAGCGCCTTCAAAGATAGTCGTAATATGGAAAGAGAATCCCATATTGTCATCTTTTAATAACAGGCGGGTGCTATCCCAATTACCATTAGGATCAACAATTTTACGGTCGGTTTTTTCTGCTTCCTGAAGTTGTCTAACAAGCATTTCATTTCCTCTTATTTGATTATTATCTGGAATAGAAACGGGCGGCAAACCACCCGTTTTCTTATAAGCAATTAAGACTGACGAGACATTTTCTCGACTTCTTCACTGACTGAATAATCACCTTCGAAGTAATCTTTTTCTTCTGGAATATTGTCAGCTTTAGCACAGACTTCTTTAATTGATTGCTCAAGAATGTCGATACCTTTTTCCAGGTTTTCTTGAGTGATAGTCAGTGGACATAAGAATTTGACCACGTGGTCATCGGTACCACTTGTCTCGATGATCAATCCTTTCTGGAAAGCGTTATGGGTGATTTTTCCAGCAATTTCACCACTCACACAGTTAATACCACGGAACATGCCACGACCATGTGAGTTAAAGTTGCCTTCACCATATAGCTCAACAATTTTGTCTACACGATTGGCAATGTACTCACCTTTTGCCTGTACTTCTTTAGCAAATTTGTCGTCTTTCCAATAGTTATCCAGCGCTGCCTTGGCAGTGATAAATGCAGGATTGTTACCACGGAATGTACCGTTATGTTCACCCGGTTTCCATTGATCCAACTCGGGTTTCATCAACACGATAGCGAATGGCAGACCGTAACCACTTAATGATTTTGATACTGTGACGATGTCAGGGTAGATACCCGCTTCTTCGAAGCTGAAGAAGGTGCCTGTACGACCACAACCTGCCTGGATATCATCGATGATCAATAGTACATCGTGTTTTTTACATACTTCAGACAGGCTCTTTAACCAGGTTGTTGAACAAGCGTTAATACCGCCTTCACCCTGAACTGTTTCAACAATTACAGCTGCAGGCTTGTCTACACCACTGCTTGAGTCTGAAAGTACTTTATCAAGATAATTAGTGGTATCAACGTCATCACCCATATAACCATCATAAGGCATACGTGTTGCACCACTCAGGCTAACGCCGGCACCACCACGATGATGACCATTACCAGTAATAGCCAGTGAACCTAATGTCTGACCATGCCAACCATTAGTAAATGAAACAATATTTTCTCTGCCAGTATATTTACGTGCTGTTTTTAACGCAGCTTCAACGGCATTGGTACCTGTTGGGCCGGTAAACATCACGATGTAATCAAGATCACGAGGCTTAAGAATGTTGTTATTAAAACTTTCTAAGAATTCACCTTTAGCACGAGTATGTAAATCCAGGCCTTGGGTAATCCCATCGTTATTGATGTATTCGAGAAGTTTCTCTTTGAGCAGGTCATTGTTGTGACCATAATTCAATGAACCAGCCCCTGCCAGAAAGTCAAGGTACGCATTCCCTTCTTCATCATAGATAAACTCGTCTTTGGCACGATTAAACATGCGAGGAAAAGAACGAGCGTAAGAACGAACTTCTGATTCAATTTCATCAAAGATTTTCATAGGTTTTTTTTCTCCTAATAGTATTTTTATTCGTGTCCAGATGTGCAGGAATTAATGACTTACAGCTCAAAAGGACCGACTTTAACCAACATTTCCGTTTCATGTTGGCCAGCAAAATGTTGTTGGCGATCAAACATCACAGAATGATTCAACTGTGTATTTAGTTTATTCGCCAGGCTCTCGAATAAGGCCCATGACGCACGATTATCGGGAGTGATCGTGGTTTCGATATATTTCACGGGTTTGCAGATATCACGTTCTAAGATGTGGCGGAGCATACGGCTTGCAAGCCCTTGTCCTCTTGCTTTTTCACCAACCGCGACTTGCCAGATAAATAAGGTGTCAGGCTGTTTAGGTAGAACGTACCCAGAAATAAATCCAACGAGGGTTCCATCCATCTCTGCAGCCACTGAAGTCTGAGAAAAATGACTGCTTTGCAGCAAATTACAGTACATGGAATTGGTATCAAGGGGAGGACAGGCTGAAATTAAATCAAAGACGGAGGCACCGTCTTCAGCTGTAGGCTCTTTTAATGTAATTGAAGCTTTTTCCGGTTTATTGTTAGTCATTATATAAATAGCTCTATTGTTTATATCTCTATTGTTTTTTTACTTGAAAAAAGCCTGAAAAATCTAGAAAACACATTACATTTCATAATAAACAGCAACTTGCGCAAATAATTCAGGCTGTTAATGATTTAATATATATAGTACACTAAATAAATATATTGTCCAGCCCGAGATTAATAACGTATATTCAATAGATGACATTACAGTTACATGACAACAAACAATGGCTTTGTTTTCTGATTGAAGATGAAACCTATGCACATGCAGTAAGTAAGATAAAGGAAGTTCACGACTATCTGATACCGGTGCCTGTACCTGGTTCACCTTCTTATGTGGAAGGCGTACTCAATATAAGAGGCGAAATAGTCACTATTGTTTGTAGCAGGAAATTATTAGGAATTGATGAGGCAGATAAGCATCGTCACATCATTATTATCGAATCACAGAATGGCTTAGTTGGTATTACTGTTGATGAAGTTGTGAAAATTACCTTGCTGGATTTACAACAAATGGTACCTGTAGAACAAAAAAATACTTTGAGCCCTATCTATGCCACTGTAAAACATAAACAACAGCTAATTATATTGGTCGATTTTGAACGTTGTTTTAATCAAATGGAAAATTATGAGTAAAACTATCGGTTTAAATTTAGATGCAGTTTATAATCTTGATCTAACTGATGAACAGAAGGATCACCTGTTGAACCAAATTGAAGAAGTATTGATTGCATTAAGACGCGTTATCCGTGCAACTGATTTGCACTCTAAATATCTTGCAAAGACAACTAGCCTAACCGCTCCACAAATTTTGCTGTTACAAAGCCTCAGAGATAAAGGGCAAATTACGATTGGTGAGCTTGCAAATGAAATGAGCCTGAGTCAGGCAACGGTGACAACCATTGTTGATCGTCTGGAAAAACGTGAACTTGTCTATCGTATGCGCTCTGAGTCGGATAAACGTAAAGTTCATGTGCATCTAACAGACAGTGCATTGGAAATCCTGAAAAAAGCGCCGATTCCTTTACAAGAGCAATTTACCCGCCAGTTTGGCGATCTACAGGAATGGGAGCAAACAATGATTATTTCTGCCCTCAAGCGTGTGGCTCAAATGATGGATGCCCAGCACATAGATGCCTCACCAGTTTTAGATATTGGTTTGTTAGACAGGCACGATGGCTTGATCGATACCCACACACCTTTTCTCGACGAAAAAGACAAAAGCTAATGCTTGAGTAATAAACTCAGTTGAGAGACAGGCAGTGGATGACTGAAATAAAACCCCTGAAACTCTGCACAGCCTAACTTTCTTAATACGTCAGCCTGCTCGCTTGTCTCAACACCTTCCGCAATAGTACAAAGCTGTAAGTTATCGGCTAACTGCACAATTGTTTGTGCTATCGCACAATCTTTACTATTGGTAACAATTTCTTCCACAAATGTACGATCAATTTTTAGGGTATCAATAGGAAAATTCTTCAAATAACTCAATGAAGAATATCCCGTACCAAAATCATCAATCGCCAGACGTACACCCAATTTTTTTAATGAGAAAAGTAATGGAATCGTCTCTGCGGTATCCTTTAACATAGCCGTTTCCGTGATTTCCAGTTCAAGTGTCTCTGGTAGTAAACCACTCTCTTTCAGGGTTTTTCTTACGGTTTCAAGCAGGTAAGATTGCGTGAATTGTGAAGCAGATAGATTCACAGCTATCCGATATGCACAGCCTGATTCTTGCTGCCACTGTCTCACCTGACAGCAAGCCTGCATCAATACCCAGTTCCCAATCGACAATATCAGACCTGTTGATTCAGCAATTTCAATAAAGTAGCCAGGCGTTAATAAGCCTTTTGTAGGGTGACGCCAACGCAGTAATGCTTCAAGACCAACAATCGCCATACTTTCAGCATCATATTGAGGTTGATAATAAACCTCGAACTGATCGTCGGACAGTGCTGCCCGTAAATCATTCTCCATTTCTAAACGTAATTTTAGGTAGTTATCCATGCTTTCAGAAAAGAACTGATAATTATTCCTGCCCTTCTCTTTTGCGTGATACATAGCTACATCAGCATGCTGTAACAGTGTCTCTACATTATGGCCATCATTAGGGTAAAGCGTAATCCCGACACTAATCGAAATATGTAAGTGTTTTTCACTAATAAAAAAAGGAGACGAGAAAGCACCAATGAGACGGTTTGCAATTTCAGCAACCTGCTCAACTCGACTTATATCATCAAGTAATACGGTAAATTCATCACCGGCTAAACGGGCAACCCGGTTATCAGTATCATAATTGGCTTTAGCCACCAGATCCGAATCTCTCACACATTCCCGTATCCGCTGTGCAGACTGGCACAACACTTCATCGCCAATGTGATGTCCATAGGTATCATTAATATATTTAAATCTGTCCAAATCCAGAAACATCAAAGCAAATTGCACCTGATGACGTTTTGCACTGGCAATAGCTGTTTCTAATTGTTCAATGAATAAACGTCTATTGGGTAAGTCGGTCAGCGTATCGTAATAAGCATAATAGGTAATTTCTTGTTCAGACTGTTTTCTTGAGGTGATATCGTGCAAAGTCCCGACAATCCGCCACTGACCATATTCAAAGCTAATATCTGTTCGTTCATTCACAAACAAAACACTGCCATCAGATCGGATTATTCGGTATTCGATATCGTATGACTGTTTTTCATAGATGGCTTGCTTAAGCGCTATGATTAATTTTGTCCGATCTTCAGGGTGTATTTTTTTCAGAGCAGATCGGACGGTCAGGTTCATTTCTTTGGGGAAGCCCAACATATCAAACATATCTGAGGAGCACTCAAGAAACTCTGACTCAAAATCCCACTCCCAATACACCAGATTAGCAATGGATTGCGCCTTAGCTAATTTGTTTTTATTAAGGCTTAATTCTTGTAAGGTTCTGTTAGCTTTTAGAATATAACGAACTCTGTGCTTGAAAAGTGGCCACTTTAGAGGTTTGGTAATGAAATCTGTCGCACCGGATTCAAATGCCTGCTCAATATCTTCAACATCATCAAGTGCCGTAACCATAACAATGGCACATTCTACGCCTTTAGGTAAGGCGCGCAGTCTGGCGCAACATTCAAAACCATTCATACCAGGCATGGAAACATCAAGTAATGTGATATCAGGCTTGTAAAGAGTGAATTGAACTATAGCTTCTTCACCAGAGGCAGCCTCAACAATCTGTAATTCAGTCGATGTTAAAGCTTGTGTCATTAACATCCTTGTGACTGGATTGTCATCAACAATTAACACCACTTGCTTTTTGATGGTATTTGCCATCAAATCCTCCGCCATTGTCCATTTAATAGTGACGTCAGTTCATCATAATAAGTATCTAGTTTATCTATATATGTATCAATTTGGTCAAGATTATTTTCTCGACCCAACTGTTCTATCTCTCTTGCCAGCTCAGCGATAGCTGTGGCACCGATATTCAATGAACTTGATTTAAGCGCGTGTGCAGATTTAAATAATTGTTCTGCGCTTTCCTCTATAAACGCCTGTTTAATTGCTTGTATCAAATCAGGCGTATGTTGCATATAGACCTGAAATATTTGTTGTACGATCTCATCGCCATTCTCGCCTATACCGTCAACAATCTCCATATTAAGGGTAGGATTCAACTCACTAACTTCTTTGTTGTTGTATGATCCTGAACCAGGCTCAATCGCTTTTCCTAAAAATTTATTAACTAAATCAATTAGTTTATTCAGTTCGATAGGTTTTATTAAAATATCATCAGCACCAGCAGCATAAAAATCTAACTTAACTTGTTCATTTGCATCTGCCGTTAATGCAATGATTGGGGTGGTAATCTGTAAAACCTTACGTAGATGATCTGTCGCCATAACACCATTCATCAAAGGCATGTGGTAATCCATGAATATCATGTCATAATTCTGTTCACTACATGATGTTATCGCCTCTTCGCCATTAGCCACCAGTGTCACTGTACAGCCAAGCTTTTCTAACAAACCCAAAGCGACAGACTGATTGACTTCATTGTCCTCTGCCACAAGTACATGATTCACTTTTTTTTCATCAATGGATGAATTGCTCTGAACTACCTCCTCAGGTAAGGTACTTGTCACCGAGACAATATCAACTGGAATCGTGAACCAAAAACTGTTTCCCTGAGTAGAAGTTTTCACTCCATGCTCGCCATGCATCAACTGAACTAAATAGGCATAAATAGTTAGACCTAAACCTAGTCCTGGATATTGCTGTTGATCATTTAACGAGGATTGCTGAAATGGCTCAAAAATACGTTCTTTTTCATCGTCATTGATAACCGTAGCAGAATCACTCACTGTCAATGTTAAAAAGTGCTGTTTATCCTTGGAGAATTCGCTGACAGAGAGTTCAATATCACCTTGCTCAGTAAACTTTATTGCATTATCAATGAGATTATTTAGAACATTTCTGAGCTTATGTGGATCGAGCATTACTTCCATGCCAGAACACGTCATATTTAAAGATAATATATTTTTCTTTTGTCTTGCTTTGGCGTAATTAACTTCAACCACAGACTTAAGAAAGCGATATAAATCAACTTGCTCGACCTCAAGAGTAAGTTGGTTTTCACTGAGTTTCGCATAATCTTGTAACTGGTTTACCACGTCTAATAAATGATGCATTGAATCATTTATTAGACTAATCGCTTCATTGCTTTTAGCCTCTGTTATATGCACCTTAAGCAACTCAATATAACTAATCACTCGAGACAAAGGCGTTTTCAGTTCCCGGCTAATAACACTAATCATCCCGGATTTAGCATCATCCGGCCGTGCAAGCCGGTTAATGGCATCACTTAGCACCTTATCTCGTTCGCTAAGATCTATCTCTAATTGCTGTTTTTGTTCTGTCAAAGCCTGTTTATCGGCATTAAGTTTGGTGAAGTTTTGCCTTAATATTTCAAACGCATTTCCACTACTGGGCACTGAGCTATCAGACTCTCCAGACACCTGGCGGAATAAGCGACTTAAAGGCAAAACATAACTTGTTGTAGAAAGCCATATTAATGCCAGCAAAAAACACACAGGATAAAAATAACCATACAAGACCAATAGAATAAAGGCTTAAATGGTGTATTAAGTAAGTACTTATCGACGGAGAGATAGACACTTGCTACAGCATTTTTGCTATCCAGTACTGGATACAGAAAATGAATAACATCAGAATCTGAATAAATCTGCTTTTTGGCTACTACTCCATCGTGTTGCCATTGTTCGATAATCTTATTTGAGATTGATGTGTTCTGCTTTTGATAATGCAAAAGGATCGTTCCATCTTTATCAAACACGATGGATTGCTTGATATATGGATAGGCTTGTAGCCATGACAATGAACCTTGCTTAACCTTAGAAACCGGTTTATCTGCCACTGCTAAGTTAGCTGATACAACCTGCAAGCTGCTCAAGCTGTTGTTGATTTGCCTTATCAATAAGTGATTTGTATTGAAAAAGAAAAGCGACAAGCAGCAGGATCGCCATCAATAAGATCATCCACCATCTGCTAGTTAAACTGCTCTTACTAAGCATAAACACAGCGGTCACTTAAAGAACGACAAGCTGTGTAAATAATAATGAATGGATAAATAGTGAAAATGGGACCGGATCAGGAAAAGGCAAATCAATTGTAGAAAGCTTACTATCTAAAAAACACATATTGCCCCTCCTTGTTGTTTCAACCTTGAAAATATTCATGACCTCTATACTCAGTTCACTCTATATGTTGTCGTCCTTATCTTGTATATATTTAATAATAATGAAAAAGTTTATGTTTTTAAGGTGCTGGATTAGGAATGCTTTGGTGAATAAGCTCGATTTCTGCCAGTAACTCTTCGGTTAATGTCAGTTCTTCACTAGCTATATTATTTTTAAGCTGCTCCATACTGGTTGCCCCGATAATATTAGTCGTTAAAAAAGGTCGTGAATTAACAAAGGCCAGTGCCATTTGGGCAGGATCGAGTTGGAAACGTCTGGCAAGTTCTACATAGCGGCGTGTCGCTTCAACTGCCTGAGGATTACTATATCGGCTGTAGTTAGGCCAGCGTGTTAGACGAGAATTTTCGGGTTGTTCATTAAGATATTTACCAGTCAGTACACCAAACCCTAATGGGGAATATGCCAGCAAGCCAACTTGTTCACGATGGCTAATCTCAGCACAACCTATTTCATACGTTCTGTTTAATAAGCTGTAGGGATTCTGCACACTGACCACCAGAGGTAAATCCATAGCTTTAGCCAATGTAATAAATTGCATAATCCCCCATGGGGTTTCATTGGATAAACCTATATGTCGAATTTTTCCTGCCAGAATTTGTTTCTTCAAACCTTGCAAAGTATCGATAATCGGTGTCAGATTTTGCTCATCAGCCGCTTGCTGATAACCCAGTCGACCAAAATAGTTTGTATTTCTTTCAGGCCAGTGTAATTGGTATAAATCAATATAGTCTGTCTTGAGTCTTTTCAGGCTGGCATCAACGGCAGCTTCAATTGTTTTTTCCTCAAATCGTGTACCACCACCCCTGATATGTGAAACCCAGTCGCCGCCAGGACCAGCCATTTTACTGGCAAGAATGATGTCATCCCGGCGACCTCTTTTTTGCAGCCAATTACCAATAATCTCTTCTGTCGCACCATAAGTCTCTGCACATGGCGGTATCGCATATAACTCTGCCGTATCAATAAAATTCACACCCTGGCTAACAGCATAATCCAGCTGTTCATGACCTTCCTGTTCTGTATTTTGCTCTCCAAAAGTCATGGTACCGAGACAAATACGACTTACATTCAGATCTGTATTACCAAGAGTATTGTATTGCATACGAACAGTTACCTTTTAATATCGATGGAAGGCATTAATCATACAGTAGCCATTTTATTTGCTAAACAAGGGATAAAAAAAAGGGTGGCTAAAAAAAGCCACCCTACTCCAAAAAGGAGATTTACGCAGATAGGATTACTGACGTACAGGTCAGTGAACGCCAGTGAAATTATGACTGCACGAATGAATAATTTATCCATTGGAATTAACGAATGAAAATGACTTAGTGAACAGCTAAATAAGAAAAAGGCGATGATGGAACCATCATCGCCTTCTCAAAACAGGGAGTAGAAATTACACCATTGACGATAGTCTCAGGTAACGTTATGACACGCTAGAGAAATATTGGTTGCAAAAAAGAATGTAAAGTTATGAAAAAAATAAGCCAGCTCATCGGGAATGAGCTGGCTAAAGGGTGGTTTGAACTGCTAACAAGGATAGTTCGATATCGATACTAGCACTCGGGCGCGAAATTTCTGTGAAATTTATTGACGGGCATAAACATCATTGTCGATATAAAATAACGGTTCATCATTTGCATCAATTCTGATATTTCTTCTAACAAATGATGGCTTCATATAAAACCAATTAAAAATCAAACACTTAATATTTTCTAATACGACTAAATAAATCATAAGTATTTTTTTGGTGCAATGATCTCTTAATTAAGGTGCATAAAAAAGGAAACAATATGCATTCACTTGCATTGCTAAAACCTATTCAATCTATTCTATGGAGCGTTGCTTTGCTTCTATTAGGGAATGGATTAATCAGCACTCTATTGACTCTACGAGGCACAACTGAAGGTTTTTCAAGTGCCATCATGGGTATCATCATGTCGAGCTATTTTATTGGCTTTATATGTGGAACCTGGGTGAGTGGAAGACTGATACGTCGCATGGGACACATCCGGACGTTTGCATTCTGTGCCTCTATTTGTGCCTCAGCTGCACTTTTACATATTATTTTTATTGATGCCTGGGTGTGGATTGTTCTGCGTTTCTTTTATGGGCTTGCCTATATTACCCTGATGACTGTCATTGAAAGCTGGCTAAACAGCCAGGCAGCAAGCCATGAACGCGGACGTATTTTTGCTTTTTATATGGTAGTCAATTTAGGTGCCTTAACACTCGCACAGCAATTGTTGCATATCGCCAGTCCCGATAAGTTTCTTCTATTTGCCATCGTCTCCATTCTGATTAGTTGGGCCATACTGCCACTTACATTAACGCGCCGAAACCAGCCGGTCATTAATTCAGCAAGACCAAAAAGCAGCTTAAAAAACTTATTAAAGATCGCACCGCTTTCAGTTGCAGGTTCAACTCTGTCAGGCTTAGCTATGGGAGCATTCTGGGCTATGACACCGATCTATGCCACAGAACTTGGCTACGATATTAGTGGAATTGCACTGATAATGAGTTTGACTATTCTGGGCGGTGCAGCTTTGCAGATCCCTATTGGGCGTTATTCAGATAAACACGATCGCCCCAAAGTCATCACCTGGGTGGTGACGTTAGCAGGCATCATCGCTCTATCAATTGCAGTTATTCCCTCTCAAACTGCATTATTAGCCATCTTTTTTATTTGGGGAGGCTTATCTTTCTCTATCTATCCGCTCTCAGTTGCACAGCTCATTGACCAATTACACCCTGACGAAATTGTTTCCGGTTCATCGGATATGCTGGTTCTTCATGGCTTAGGTTGTGCATTTGCACCCGTGATATCCGGTTCGCTAATGACTTTTATAGGCGCACAAGGATTGCCACTTTATATCGGCGCCGTATTATTAATTCTGGCGGCTTATACAGTCTATCGTCGCCGTCGTGTTGTTGATCTTGTCAGTGGAAATAATGCACATTTCGAACCTATGGTTCAGACCAGTTCCCAAGTGCTCAGCATGATGTTTGATCAACCACAAAGAGACTTATTTGATGATCCAAGCTTTTATGGAGAAGAAGAACGTGAGCGGATCATTAATGCTTTAAGACAAAGTGGCTCATGATCTGAATCGTTTTGAAAAACAAGAGAATAATTGGTCGGGACAGAAGGATTTGAACCTTCGACCCCTTGCACCCCATGCAAGTGCGCTACCAGGCTGCGCCATGCCCCGACGATAATATTGTTAATCTATTGATGCTTGAGATAAGCCCGATTAACGAGGTCGCTATATTAGCAAAGCCCGGCCTGAAAAAACAGGCCGGGCAATCGCTTTTTTAACTTTTAAGTGTGTTTTTCAGCTAGCGCTTGCCAAGTACTGACAACAGTATCAGGGTTAAGTGAAATACTGCTGATGCCACGCTCTAATAACCATTCAGCCAGGTCTTCATGATCTGAAGGTCCTTGACCACAGATACCGACATATTTATCCGCTTTCTTACATGCTGTAATAGCCATATCAAGCATCTTCAGTACAGCAGGATTACGCTCATCAAATGAACTTGCAACTAAAGCTGAATCACGGTCTAAGCCCAGCGTTAACTGAGTCATATCATTTGAACCGATAGAGAAGCCATCGAAGAATTCAAGGAATTCATCCGCCATCACAGCGTTGGATGGTAATTCACACATCATGATCAAACGCAGACCATTTTTACCACGTTCCAGACCGTTTTCTTTGAGTAAGTTAACCACTGACTCAGCTTCAGCTAAGGTGCGAACAAATGGGATCATTAACTCAACGTTTGTTAATCCCATTACATCACGAACACGCTTCATGGCTTCAATTTCAAGTTTGAAGCATTCTGCAAAATCTTCTGATGAATAACGTGAGGCACCACGGAAACCGATCATTGGATTTTCTTCTTCAGGCTCAAATAATGTACCGCCAATCAGATTAGCGTATTCATTTGATTTGAAGTCAGACATACGAACAATCACAGTCTCAGGATAGAACGCTGCAGCGATGGTGGATACGCCTTCAGTGATACGGCTGATATAGAACTCTACTGGATCACCGTAAGCCGTTGTACGTTCTTTAATCGCTTGCTTAACTTCACCTTCCATCTTGTCAGCATTCATCAATGCTTTTGGATGGATACCAATCATGTTGTTGATGATGAATTCCAGACGGGCCAGACCAACGCCTTTATTCGGTAACTGAGCAAAGCTGAATGCACGATCCGGATTACCGACATTCATCATAATTTTGACAGGTAACTCAGGCATATTGTCGAGTTCTTCCACACGGTGTTCAAACTCGAGTAAGCCAGCATAGATGTTACCTTCATCACCTTCGGCGCATGATACGGTGACTTCTGTGCCTTCTTGCACTTTTTCTGTAGCGTCGCCACAGCCAACAACTGCCGGAATACCTAATTCACGAGCAATGATCGCCGCATGACAGGTACGGCCACCACGGTTAGTGATAATCGCTGAGGCGCGTTTCATGATAGGTTCCCAATCAGGATCTGTCATGTCTGTTAATAATACGTCGCCTTCCTGGAATTTATTCATTTGATCAAGGCTGTTTAATAAACGTACTTTACCTTGACCAATTTTGCTGCCGATAGCACGACCAACTGAAATCAACTCACCTTGCTGTTTCAGAACAAATGTTTCACGAACATTTTTCTTGCTACGGCTTTGAACTGTTTCCGGACGCGCCTGAACGATGTAGATACGTCCGTCATTACCATCTTTAGCCCACTCCACATCCATTGGACGCTGGTAGTGTTTCTCGATAGTGACAACCATTTTTGCTAAAGACTCGACTTCTTCGTCACTCAGGCAGAAATGTAAACGCTCATCTTCATCAACATCAACTGTTTTAACCGGTGATGAGGCTTCACCAGAATAAACCATCTTAATTGCCTTATGACCAACAGTACGACGTAAGACAGATGGACGACCAGCTTCTAGTGTATTTTTATGAACATAGAATTCGTCAGGATTAACGGCACCTTGTACCACCATTTCACCCAGACCATAACTGCCAGTAACAAATACAACGTCACGGAAGCCGCTTTCAGTATCCAGCGAGAATGCCACACCAGCACTGGCAATATCAGAACGTACCATTTTTTGGATACCCGCTGATAAGGCCACTTCACTGTGATCAAAACCTTGGTGATCGCGATAAGCAATAGCACGGTCATTAAATAATGATGCAAATACTTCGCGAATCGCTTTTTTGATATTGTCTAAGCCGGAAACATTCAGGAATGTTTCTTGTTGTCCAGCAAAAGAGGCATCAGGTAAATCTTCTGCTGTAGCAGATGAACGAACCGCGAAACTGGCTTCTGAACCGTATTCTTTTTCCAGTGCAACGTATGCCTCATCAATGGCTTTTTCCATTGCTTCCGGATAAGGAAGAGTCATGATCCAATCACGAATTTCCTGACCTGTTTTTTGCAAAGCAGCGACGTCATCGACATCCAGCTCACGCAAGCGATCATTGATTTTACTCTGGAGGCCATCGTGCAGAAGAAATTCCCGGTAAGCATCCGCAGTTGTGGCAAAACCACCTGGGACATCAACTCCTAGAGGGGCGAGATTTTGCAGCATTTCACCTAAAGAGGCGTTTTTACCACCCACTCTGCCGACATCCTCCATGCATAGCTTATCCAGAGAGATAACATATTCCGACATAGTTATAACTACCTTGCTTTTATAGATTTATTAAACATTAAGACCGACTCTCTAACACGTTCTCTACCTAGACCAAGCGCTCGAACTACGCGACTAGAGATTTCTTCGATCGATGTATCGGTTGTTTCAAAAACGGCAACACCCGCTTTATCAAACATAGATTGTGCTTGTGCCAATTCAGCCTGACAAATTTCCAGTGAAGCATATTCACTTCCAGGGCGACGCTGGCGTCTGATTCGACTTAATGGCACAGGTTTAATCGTTAACCCAACAAGTTTATCAATATTATCCAATAAACATTGAGGTAATTCATCTGATGATAAGTCTTCTGGCGTAAGTGGATAGTTTGCCACTTTGAGTGAAAAGTTCATCGCCAAATAAAGACTGGTTGGTGTTTTCCCACAGCGAGAGACGCCAGCTAGAATAACATCGGCATCATTATAATGATCAGGTCTTACGCCATCATCATGTGTAAGAGCAAAATCAATCGCATCTAATCGGCGCTGGTATGTGGTATCACTGAATGCGATACGGGAAACACCTTGCTTGTGTGATGATTCCACACCAAAAAAGCTTTCAAGAGAGCCAATATAGCTATGAAACAAGCTGATGACACACGCATTTGCGCTCTCAATAATATATTGCTCATCATCGTGCACTAATGTGCTGAAAACTACAGGCTTAAGATTAGACTCGAGACTGGTTTCATTTATTTTTTCTCGTGCCTGCAACGCTTTTTCTGGTGTATCCACAAAAGCTAGCGTAATGGTCTCAAATTCCAAATCAGGGAATTGGGCAAGCAAACACTTTCCATAAGATTCGGCAGTAAGTCCGGTACGGTCTGAGACAAAGAAGACTTTCCGTATCTGTTCAGAATATTGTAGTTCTGTTTCTGTCATGTGTTAATCATGTGCCGAAATACAGGAATTGATCAACAAAAATTTATGCTTAGACAAATCAATGTTTACTCAATTCAGACCATACCGTATATATAAATTTAGTGAGGAAAAAGACTATCTGCGTCGCTTTCGATACTAAAATACGGCAATCAAAACCGTGAATAATCGCATCTTTTTACACGAAAAACCAGACTTAATCGTTATATTATTCAGTTTAAACATGGCGCACATCCGAGTAGATAGTGATATGAAACCAGGATATGAAAGGCATATATATTAATGAATGTATTTATCCATCCTAATGAAGCGCTTCACAATGAAGCAGCTCCACTCCCGTTAATCCCCGCCTGTGAACATTTTGCAGGTAATCGCCATATATTATTAAAAGCGTTCTCACTTCAGTCTGAATACGGTCCTGTTTTCGATATTACCTGTGATTGTGAAGACGGTGCGGCTTCGGGAGAAGAAATACAACATGCCAATATGCTTGTTGAGATTCTCAACAGTGAGCACAATATTCATCACATGTCCGGCGTCCGTATTCATGGCCGTGAGCATCCTGTATGGCAACAAGAAGTCGATATTTTGTTATCTGGAGCAAGAGAGAATATTCGTTACCTTACGATTCCAAAGGCAAATAATGCGGAAGATGTTGAGGTCATGATTGAATATATTCAGCAAGCTTGTGACAAATACCATCTAAAAGCTATACCTGCGATACATATTTTAATCGAAACACACGGTGCATTAAGAGATATCCATCAAATTGCAGCGATAGAACCTGTGCAAGTGCTGGATTTTGGCATTATGGACTTTATCAGTGCGCATCAAGGTGCCATCAGACATGATGCTATGTATAGTCCGGCGCAATTTGAACATGCACTGATTGTCAGAGCCAAAACAGAAATAGTAAGCGCCGCCGTAGCCGCTGGCTGTATCCCCTCACACAATGTCACCCTTGCTATTAAAGATGCCCAAAAAACCTTTGACGATGCCTACCGCGCGCGTCATCAATTTGGTTTTATGCGGATGTGGAGTGTTCATCCCGTTCAGATCAAAGCGATCATTGAGGCCATGTCTGCCAGTTTTGAGCAACTCCAGCTTGCCACTGATATTTTACTCACGGCACAACAGAACAGCTGGGCACCAATACGTCTGGACGATACGTTATATGATAAAGCTTCGTATCGTTACTACTGGCAACAACTGCAGCAGGCGCATGTTTCAGGTACCGCTCTGCCAATTGATGCACAACAGCGTTTTTTTAATTAAACGGTCGTTTGGAAAAGATGGCTCTGCTAGAAGGCAGGTTAACCAAGGCAAGCCAGATAACAAGTACCAATGACAATGAGTTGAATACAAAAAAGCCCATGTAAGCAATCTTACATGGGCCTTTTTTTAAGCGGTGAGAAACCTAATTTAAAAATGTTCTTAGTTCTTCAAGCTCTTTTAGTAGCTCTCGTACAATCTGCTTCTGATCTGTTTGATTTTCGGCAGTAGAACTTGTTTTTGCATCGGTTTCCAGTTGCTGTCTGGCGCCACCAATGGTGAAGCCTTGCTCGTATAACAAGCCACGAATCTCGCGAATCAACACCACATCATGCCGTTGATAATAACGACGATTACCTCGACGTTTAACCGGCTTGAGTTGTGAAAACTCTTGTTCCCAGTATCTTAGAACATGCGGTTTTACACCACATAGTTCACTCACTTCACCAATGGTGAAATAACGTTTTGCAGGTATTACAGGGAGTTCGTTGTTGTTACTTGCTTCCAGCATAATTGTCCACCCTTGCCTTCAATTTTTGTCCGGGTCTGAACGTGACCACGCGACGGGCTGTTATTGGGATTTCTTCACCAGTTTTTGGGTTACGGCCAGGCCTTTCACTTTTATCTCTTAACTCGAAATTACCAAAACCAGATAACTTTACTTGTTCACCTTTTTCTAGTGCCGTACGAATTTCTTCAAAAAACATTTCAACTAATTCTTTTGCTTCACGTTTATTGAAACCTAATTCGTCGTACAACTGTTCTGTCATATCGGCCTTAGTCAGTGCCATGTCTACCTCAAATTAATTCTTATTGTGTTATTAAACGATTTTAAGATCTTATCGTTGCATGAAGTTTTTGCGCCAGGGCTTCTGTCACATTATTCAGCAATGAGTCGACTTCATCATCTGTTAAAGTTCGTTCTTTATGCTGGAGTATAAAGGCTACTGCCAAACTCTTCTTACCAAGCTCGACTCCATCTCCACTATATACGTCAAATAATTGAAATGACTTAAGAATATCAGAATCGATCTCCCTCAGGCAATCTTCGATTTGACCGGCACTAATTGCATCATCAACCAATAATGCCAAATCACGACGTAATGCAGGGAATTTTGATAGCGTTTCGAATTCTGGTACATCTGTATCAAGTACGTCAGACAAGCTTAATTCAAACACATAAACCTTGCCATCAATATCGAGTGGTTTATTCAATTTTGGATGTAAAGCCCCCAGCCACCCTATAGCTTTGCCATTTTTATAAACACGTGCAGACTGCCCAGGATGCAATGCCGGATGAGACTCGACTTCAAATGTTATTTGACCACCGCCCAGTTTGAGCAGCGCTTCAACATCCGATTTGATATCAAAAAAATCGACATTCCGCGGCTTTTGAGACCATTGCTCGGCATATTGGCTACCATAGATCAAACCACCAATTTGACGATGCTGCTCAATATTCTCCAGCGTACCTTTAAATACACGTCCTACTTCAAACAGACGAATCCGTTCATGCTGGCGATTGGCATTATAAACCATAGCTTGCACTAAGCCTGACCATAGTGATGTTCTCATCACTGACAGATCAGCTGAAATCGGATTGGCTAATTTAATAGGCGCGGATGTGTCTTCAGCGAGTAATTGCTGAATTTTAGGTTCTACAAAACTGTAGGTTACGGCCTCATAATAACCACGGTCCACTAATACGTTCTGTAAACGCTCAACAGGTGTCAATGTTTCAGTAATGTTGGTAGTTAATACTGTTCCCTGAGGTCGTGTATTTGGCAATTTATCGTAACCATACAGACGCCCTAACTCTTCTATTAAATCAACTTCAATAGACAGGTCAAAACGGAACGAAGGCACCGATACTTGCCAGCCACCATCGACATCTTTGACAACGAGACCTAAGCGTGTTAACTGTTCAGACACCGTTTCTTTATCTAATTCTAGCCCGAGCACGCGTTTGATTCTGTCTGCTCGTAAATGAATGCTGGCTATCTCCGGTAAATCTTTTTCACTGCATTGTTCAATAACAGGACCCGCTTCACCACCCACAATTTCAAGCAATAAAGCCGTAGCCCGGTTCATCGCTGAGTTAGCTAATTCAGGATCAACACCGCGCTCGAAACGATGCGATGAGTCGGTATGCAAACCGTAGTTGCGTGCTTTACCAGCGATCGCTTCAGGTGCAAAAAACGCGGCTTCTAAAAATAAAGATGTTGTTTGTGAACTGACAGCAGACTCTTTTCCGCCCATCACACCCGCAAGCGCGAGCGGTTTCGTTGAGTCAGAAATTAATAAAGTCCCGGCCTGCGTTTCAATTTCTTGTCCGTCTAACAAGGTCAGTTTTTCACCCTGTTGAGATAAACGCACATTAATAGCTTGTTCGATCTTATCCAGATCAAAGGCATGCATAGGTTGCCCTAATTCAAGCATGACATAGTTGGTCACATCAACCACAGGACCTAAACTTCTTAAACCACTACGGCGAAGCTTCTCTTGCATCCACACAGGTGTTTCCGCTGCAGGATTAATATTTTCGATGACTCGTCCCAGATATCGTGGACAGGCAGCGGTTGCTTCAACCTTAACGTCAAACGTCTTAGAAGATGTAGCACTAATAGCTTCACATGCGACAGCCTTAATATCTTCTGAGGTCAGTACGCCCACTTCACGTGCTACACCAGCCACACTCAAACAATCACTACGGTTTGGTGTCAGATCGATATCAATCGCCTGGTCATCTAAATCCAGATAAACACGGAAATCTTCGCCAACAGGTGCATCATCAGCAAGCTCCATCAAACCATCAGCCGATTCCGTCAGGCCTAACTCTTTTGATGAGCACAACATACCAAACGATGGCACACCACGCAGTTTGGCTTGTTTAATTTTGAAATTACCGGGTAAAACAGCACCAATCACAGCAACTGGAATTTTTAGTCCTTCACGAACATTGCTTGCACCGCAGACAATATCCAGTAACTCATCGCTACCCACATTCACTTTTGTCAGACGTAATTTATCGGCATCAGGATGCGGCGTGACAGAGGTCACTTGTCCCACAACGACGCCTGAAAAATCACCTGCCACAGCCTCTAAAGCATCAACTTCGAGACCAGCACCAGTGAGTTTCTCTACTAAAGCATCTGTATCAAGTGCAGGGTTTACCCACTCTCGTAACCATTTTTCACTAAACTTCATTGTCTTATCTCGTCGCTTAACTGAATTGTTTCAGGAAACGTAAATCGTTTTCAAAGAACATACGTAAGTCATTAACGCCGTATCTCAACATCGCCATACGCTCAACACCTAAGCCAAATGCAAAGCCCAGATACTTTTCACTATCAATGTTGACGTGTTTGAATACATTTGGATGAACCATGCCGCAGCCGAGTATTTCAATCCAACCTGTATGACTACATACGCGACATCCTTCACCACCACAGATAACGCACTCAATATCCGCTTCAGCTGAAGGCTCAGTGAACGGAAAATAGGATGGACGAAAACGTACTTTTAATGGTTTCTCAAAGAATGCCTGCAGGAAGTCTGACAAAATACCTTTCAGATCAGTAAAGCTGATATTTTCATCCACCATCAGACCTTCAATCTGGTGAAACATCGGCGTATGCGTTAAGTCTGAGTCACAGCGATAAACTCTGCCCGGCGCAATCAAACGTAATGGTGGCTGTTCTTCTTCCATCACACGGATTTGAACCGGTGAGGTATGTGTTCTTAATAATTTATCGGCATCAAAATAAAATGTGTCATGCATGGCACGAGCAGGATGATGCTCAGGAATATTGAGGGCGGTAAAGTTGTGATGACCATCTTCAATTTCAGGGCCTTCAGCGACATCAAAGCCAATATTCTTAAAGTAACGTTCAATACGTTGTAATGTGCGTGTTACCGGGTGTAAACCACCAATCTCACTATTACGACCTGGTAATGTAACATCGACTGTTTCTGCGGCTAAAGCAGCTTGCATCGCCATTTCAGACAAGGTTTTATTTCTAGCGTCGATCAATGCAGAAACATCTTGTTTGGCAATATTTACCGATTTACCAATAACAGGACGCTCTTCAACGCCCACATTAGCTAACCCTTTCAGGTAGGCTGTGATTTTGCCTTTTTTACCTAAAAACTCAACGCGAACATTATCTAAAGTCCGATTATCATTCGCTTCTGCAATTGCCGTTTTAGCAGACTCAACAATGTCGTTTAAAGCTTGTAACTGTGTGTCCAGTTCAGCCATTATTACCCCCGTCTGAGGAACAATATTCAGAAACAAAAAAGGGCCGTTTTGGCGGCCCTTTTCTACTTACATGCAAACACGTAGGTTTAATCAATAAACCAACGATTTAGTTTGCCAGTGCAGCTTTCGCTTTTTCTGCAAGTGCAGCAAATGCAGCTTCGTCATGTACAGCGATATCGGCCAACACTTTACGATCAATTTCGATAGAGGCTTTTTTCAGACCATCGATCATTCTGCTGTAAGACATTCCGCACTCACGTGCAGCAGCATTGATACGTGCAATCCATAAAGTACGGAAATTACGTTTTTTCTGGCGACGGTCACGATAAGCATATTGACCTGCTTTTGTGACAGCTTGGACAGCTACACGGTATACGTTCTTACGACGACCGTAATAACCTTTAGCTTGATCAAGAACTTTTTTATGGCGAGCACGTGCTGTGACGCCGCGTTTTACTCTAGGCATTAGAAAACTCCCTCAATTACAGGTTAGGCAACATCTTACGAACTGACATGTGATCTGCTTTACAGATTGTCAGAGTAGAACGTAATTGACGTTTACGCTTAGTGCTTTTTTTGGTCAGGATATGACTGGTGAAAGCTTGTGAGCGCTTGAATTTTCCGCTACCAGTGCGTTTAAAACGCTTAGCAGCACCACTATGGTTTTTTAATTTAGGCATTGAATTAACAACTCCGCATTGAAAGTTTATATAGTTATTTTTTACTGTTAGGAGCCAAAACCATAATCATTTGACGCCCTTCTTTCTTAGGTCGTTGTTCAACACTAGACAGGTCTTTAAGATCTTCTGCAACTCGTTCGAGTAGCTTAAGACCCAAGTCCTGATGCGCCATTTCACGTCCACGAAATCGGAGGCTGACTTTAGTTTTGTTCCCGCTTTCTAGGAAACGTATCAGGTTGCGTAGTTTTACCTGATAATCCCCTTCTTCTGTTCCAGGTCGGAATTTAACTTCCTTCACCTGAATTTGTTTTTGTTTCTTTTTAGCTAGCGCTTTCTGCTTGCCTTCTTCAAACAAAAACTTACCGTAATCCATGATACGGCACACTGGTGGAGACGCTTGTGGCGCAATTTCCACCAAATCCAGATCAGCTTGTTCGGCTCGTTCTAACGCGTCTCTCAGCGTCACGATGCCAACTTGCTCACCATTAGAATCTGTTAATCGTACTTCTTTGGCTGTGATTTCTCCATTCAGCCTTTTTTGATCTGTAGCGATGTTCTAATCCTCTATAATTATTCGACCGCGACTCGCAACATCGTTCTGTAGCAAGCCAACAAAGTCCTCAAGTTGCATTGCACCTAGGTCTTCGCCTTTTCGAGTGCGTACTGCCACGGCATTATTTTCTGCTTCACGTTCACCCACAACAATTAAGTATGGTACACGACGTAAAGTGTGCTCGCGTATTTTAAAGCCAATCTTCTCGTTTCTCAAGTCCGAATCGACTCTAAATCCTTGTTTCTGCAAATTGTTGGTGATATTTCTGACATATTCAGATTGTTTATCACTGATTCCCATTACAACAACTTGCTTAGGTGCAAGCCATGTTGGGAATGCACCAGCATACTCTTCTATTAGGATACCGATGAATCTTTCTAATGAGCCAAGGATTGCCCTATGCAGCATAACGGGCACTTGTTTACTGCCATCATCTGCGACATATGCCGCATCCAGACGTCCAGGCATAGAGAAGTCAACCTGAATAGTACCGCACTGCCACACACGACCGAGACAATCTTTTAATGAGAACTCAATCTTTGGTCCGTAGAATGCACCTTCACCCGGCTGTAAATCCCAGTCCAGTTCTGCGGCATTTAATGCTTGTTCTAAAGCATGTTCAGCCTTATCCCATACCTCATCACTACCCACTCTGTTTTCAGGGCGAGTCGATAATTTAACGATGATTTCATTAAATCCGAAGTCAGCATAAACCTCATGTAATAATTCGATGAAAGTAGCGACTTCTGATTGAATTTGATCTTCAGTACAGAAAATATGCGCATCATCTTGGGTAAATCCGCGCAAACGCATCAGGCCATGTAAGGTGCCTGATGGTTCGTTACGATGACATGAACCAAATTCAGCCATACGCAAAGGTAAGTCTCTGTAACTTTTCAGACCTTGATTAAAAATCTGAATATGACAAGGGCAGTTCATTGGTTTGACGGCATAGTCACGATTTTCAGAATGCGTAGTGAAAATCATGTCACCGAATTTGTCCCAGTGACCAGACTTTTCCCATAAAGTACGATCAACAACCTGAGGTGTGCGCACTTCCTGATAACCGTTATCACGTAAAACGTCACGAATATAGTTTTCAACCACACGGTAAATGCGCCAACCATTATCGTGCCAGAAGATCATTCCGGTCGCTTCTTCCTGTAAATGGAATAAGTCGAGGTTCTTGGCAATTTTACGATGGTCACGCTTTTCAGCTTCTTCCAGACGATGTAAATACGCTTTAAGCGCTTTTTTATCTTGCCAGGCCGTGCCATAAACACGCTGCAACATTTCATTATCAGAATTACCGCGCCAATAAGCACCGGCCAGCTTCATCAATTTAAAGGCTTTTAATTTACCAGTACTAGGAACGTGTGGACCACGGCATAAATCGACAAAATCGCCTTGGCGATAAACCGATAAAGTTTCGCCTTGTGGAATATCTTCCAGGATTTCAGCTTTATAGACTTCACCCATGTCACGGAATAATTCGATACCCGCATCACGAGAAATTTCTTCACGAACCACAGGAAGATCTTGTTTTACAATATCTTCCATACGCTTCTGGATTTTGTCTAAATCATCCGGCGTAAATGCTTCTTTATAGGAGAAGTCATAATAGAAGCCGTCTTCAATAACGGGGCCGATGGTGACCTGAGCTTCAGGATAAAGCTGCTTCACAGCCTGAGCCATTAGATGCGATGTAGAGTGACGAATGACATCCAGGCCATCTTCATCACGCTCGGTGATAATAGCTACCTCGGCATCGTGGTCAATGACAAATGACGTATCAACCAGCTTGCCATCAACTTTCCCTGCTAACGCAGCACGAGCTAAGCCTGTACCAATATCAGCGGCAACATCATGGATAGAAACGGGATGATCAAATTGGCGTTGAGAGCCATCGGGAAGTGTTACTGAAATCATTATGAAATCCTGGTTGTGGCCGATACAAAGGGCCTTAAAAACCAAAAAAGCGCCTGAGCGCTTTTGAATATACTGGTAGGCACGAGTGGATTCGAACCACCGACCCCCACCATGTCAAGGTGGTGCTCTAACCAACTGAGCTACGTGCCTGCCGTGAAGCTGCGAAATTATACGCAGCTACCGACAGATTGCAAGCCCTTTAGATAACTGCTGGGCCCAGCGCGACCTTACGTAGATGTTCCAGATCATCACGCAACTTGGCAGCCTCTTCAAATTCAAGGTTTTGCGCGTGTTTGTACATGGCGTTTTCAATCTGCTGAATACGTTTAGCCAGTTGCTGCGGTGTAAGTGCGGCGTACTTGGCTTGCTCTTTGGCAACTTCTGCGGCATGTTTGTCGTTAGCCGGTTTGGACATTGCCTCGTCCATCCCCATTCGAATGGCTTTTTTGATGCCCTGAGGCGTAATGCCATGTTCTTCATTATAGGCAATCTGTTTTTCCCGACGACGGTCAGTCTCATCAATCGCACGTCTCATAGAGCCGGTGATTTCATCGGCATACAAAATAGCTCGACCATTCAGGTTTCTGGCAGCACGCCCTATTGTTTGAATAAGAGATCGATCGCTGCGAAGGAAGCCTTCTTTATCTGCATCCAGTATTGCTACTAATGAAACTTCCGGTATATCCAAACCTTCTCGTAATAAGTTGATACCGATAAGCACATCAAACTCACCGAGCCGTAAATCACGAATAATCTCGACCCGCTCTACGGTATCGATATCAGAATGCAGATAACGCACTTTGACATTGTGCTCACGTAAATACTCGGTCAGATCTTCTGCCATGCGTTTAGTTAGCGTAGTAATTAATACCCGCTCACCAATGGCAGCACGCTTATTAATTTCAGACAAGACATCGTCCACTTGCGTCCCTACTGGTCTGATTTCCACTTGTGGATCGACAAGCCCTGTTGGCCTGACCACTTGTTCAACAATCGTGCTGGAGTGTTCATTTTCATATTTGCCCGGTGTGGCTGAGACAAAGATGGTTTGTGGGGCTAACTTTTCCCATTCTTCAAACATCAAAGGTCGGTTATCTAAAGCAGAAGGCAAACGGAAACCATAATTGACCAGAGTCTCTTTTCTGGAACGATCACCTTTATACATAGCACCAATTTGCGGCACCATAACGTGGCTTTCGTCGATCACCAGAATGGCATCATCTGGCAGGTAATCGAATAAGGTCGGGGGAGCTTCTCCCGGACTACGTCCTGATAAATGTCTGGAATAGTTTTCAATGCCGTTGCAATAGCCAAGCTCCAGTAACATTTCGATATCAAAGCGGGTGCGTTGTTCTAAACGCTGTGCTTCCACCAACTTATTATCGGCATTCAAATGTTCCAGCCGTTCTTTTAACTCTTCTTTGATTGCATCAACGGCTTTCAATATATTTTCGCGCGGTGTGACATAGTGCGTTTTGGGGTAAATGGTAATACGACCTAGCCTTTGCAGGATTTCACCAGTGAGTGGATCAAAATAGCTTATCTGCTCAACTTCATCGTCAAATAACTCCACTCTGACGGCATCACGTTCAGATTCTGCCGGGAAGATATCAATAACCTCCCCTCTGACCCGATAAGTACCACGATGCAGTTCAACATCGTTGCGGCTGTATTGCAGCTCAGTCAGACGTCGCAAAATATTCCGCTGACTGATGACATCACCTTGCACCAAATGTAAAACCATCTCAAGGTAGGCATCTTTTTCACCCAAACCATATATACAGGACACACTGGACACGATAATCGCATCCCGTCTTTCCAACATGGCTTTGGTTGCCGACAAACGCATTTGTTCAATCTGCTCGTTAACCGACGCATCCTTATCTATAAAAGTATCTGAAGATGGTACGTAGGCTTCCGGCTGATAATAATCATAATAGGAGACAAAATATTCCACCGCATTGTTGGGGAAAAAGTCTTTCATCTCACTATATAATTGCGCGGCTAGTGTCTTATTCGGTGCCAGAACCATTAGCGGTCGGCCCAGAGCTTGCGCAACATTGGCAATGGTAAACGTTTTACCTGAACCTGTTACCCCAAGCAGGGTTTGCCACATTTCACCGTTTTCCAAGCCTTCAATCAAAGTCTTGATTGCGGTTGGTTGATCTCCGGCGGGAGAAAATTCGCTGACTAGCTGAAAATGTTTACTCATACGTCTTTAGCATCGATTATGTTTGGCGTATATTATTGAGATATTTATCAATTTACCGTGTTAAATGAAGGAAAGATTTTGACTATCAAGCTCTCCCAACGTGTTCAAAACATCAAACCGTCTCCGACTTTGGCTATCACAGCACGCGCTGCTGCGCTGAGAGCCGAAGGCAAAGATGTTATTGGTCTGGGTGCAGGCGAACCCGACTTCGATACTCCTGAACACATCAAACAAGCTGCCATTGAAGCTATCCACGGCGGCAAAACAAAATACACGCCAGTAGATGGCACAGCAGATTTGAAAGATGCCATCATCAAAAAGTTCTCAAGAGATAATGGGCTCGAGTATGCCGCGAATCAAGTCTTAGTTTCCGTCGGTGGAAAACAAAGCTTTTTCAACCTGGCTCAAGCCTTTATTGAAGCAGGTGATGAGGTCATCATTCCAGCACCATATTGGGTATCATACCCTGATATGACACTACTTGCTGACGGTGTGCCGGTTATTATCGAAGCGGGTCAGGAAAATCAGTTCAAAATCACACCTGAACAACTTGAAGCGGCTATTACTGATAAAACCAAACTGTTCGTTATCAATAGCCCATCTAATCCAACAGGCATGGCTTACAGCTTGAAAGAGCTTGAAGCACTGGGTGAAGTATTACGCAAACACCCAAACATTCTTATTGCCACTGATGATATGTACGAACATATCTACTGGGCTGATGAACCGTTCTGCAATATTTTGAATGCCTGCCCGGATCTATATGAAAGAACACTGGTCATGAATGGCGTTTCAAAAGCGTATTCAATGACTGGCTGGCGTATTGGTTATGCAGCGGGTCCAGCACCACTGATTGCTGCAATGAAAAAAGTACAATCGCAAAGTACATCCAACCCGGCATCTATCTCTCAGGCAGCGGCTGTGGAAGCATTGAATGGTGATCAGTCATGCATCAAAACCATGCTGGCCGAATTCAAAAAACGTCATGATTTTGTTGTAGCTGAATTAAACAAAATGCCTGGCGTTGATTCATTAGAAACTGACGGCACTTTTTATGTTTTCCCAAGCATCGCTGGTGTACTGGAAAACAAGCCTGACCTTAACGATGATATGGACTTTGCTGAAGCTTTATTGGTTGAAAAAGGTGTAGCGGTTGTCCCAGGAACAGCGTTTGGATTGAAAAATCATATTCGCCTGTCAATCGCTACCAGCGAAGACAATCTCCGTAACGCACTGATTCGTATCGCCGAATTTATTGCATAGAAAATTATTCAAATTTAGGCTTGACCTACACAGGTCAAGCCACTAGAATAGCCATCTTTCTGTTCCCCGATAGCTCAGTTGGTAGAGCAAATGACTGTTAATCATTGGGTCGCTGGTTCGAGTCCAGCTCGGGGAGCCAAAGAATACAAAGCCTCAGAGTTTCATGCTCTGAGGCTTTTTTGTTTCAGTGTAACTCAGGTGTAACTTCTCACAGTGATTGCCAGTTATCTACAGTGAAGCAAGGCACTCAGGTATTGCGCAATTATTTACAAATTATTAGCTGTAATCTGTACCATAACCACCTTAAAGACGATAGTCTATCTTTTGGCGTAAAGATACGAGAATGTGCTCTGATGGTATCTAATTCGCTGCCCGCCTGGCACATCAGGAGTGAGGGCTTCCACTAACATAAGCAATTATTAACCTACATTTTTCCATACACTGGCACATGTCATCACCACTGTTCCCAGTCTCAGAGTTCATTTTTTAAAGTGATGAAAGATAATCCGCACTTAATTAACATAACCCCATACAGAAAGCTCTAACTCCCAAAGTCATAAGAAGAGGTCATCGATAGTCGTTAACTTAGGTTTATTCCCATAGGCACGGAGCATAAGTCAGATTTAAACCAGATAACATTTAATCACTCTTTAGATTGCTTCTGCCAACACTTCAAAATCAAATTTTTTGAGCTGTTTTGTGTCTACTTTTAGACTAGCCTGCCACAAATCATAGTTTTCCTGTAGTCTCATCCAGCTTTTTGCACTACGCCCTAACACAATCGAAAGTCTGACAGCCATTTCTGGTGATAAGTCAGACTTACCGTTCAACAGTCTATTGAATGTACTGGGGCTTACTTTTAAAGCTTCAGCAATTTTATTTGCAGATACCTTATCGAAGGGATCAATATATGTACGTTGGATCAATTCGCCAACATGGGGTGGGTTAAATTGTTGTAAAGTCATTAGTGATAATCCTCATAATTAACTAAATAAGCGTCACCGTCGATAAACTCAAAAACAATTCGCCAATTACCGGAAACCGTTATTGAATGTTCCCCTGCTCTATCCCCTTTTAACGGGTGCAGGTGATAACCGGGCAGGTCCATATCTTCTATACAATCAGCAGTATCAAGAAATGCAAGTATATCTCGCAACCTTGCTGAGTGGTTTGGTTGAATCCCAACAACGCTACCTGTTAGGAAAAATTTTTTTAGACCTTTATGTTTAAAACTTTTAATCATGTAATAATTATCTCATAAAAATACCTCATTGCGCAACACGCAATAAATATAACCATTAACTATTTTTTCATTCTTTTTAAATGCATTTGTAGACTTATTCTCGATGTACCAAAACATCGTCAGAGGTGGTATCTAACTATATAGAACTTGATTGCAGCTTAATCCCCGTGGGCACGGGGAACACACCACACCGATACGTCCACCAGCTGGTAAAAGCGGTTCATCCCCGTGGGCACGGGGAACACATCAGGACGTAGCAGATAAGTTCTTAGCTAAACGGTTCATCCCCGTGGGCACGGGGAACACAGAGCGGCTTTTGATATCGCTGAGTTTATGGTCGGTTCATCCCCGTGGGCACGGGGAACACCCCACGCCGCAAGTCCTCGATGAAGATGGCCGCGGTTCATCCCCGTGGGCACGGGGAACACGCGATTCTCAGCCGAACCTGTTATCTCAACTTTGGTTCATCCCCGTGGGCACGGGGAACACCAACCATTCCACGTCATCACCGATGATTAATGCGGTTCATCCCCGTGGGCACGGGGAACACACTTATTGTACACAATTGATTTACCAAATAAATTTCTACAATTTATTTTCTACCAACTGAAATAGTTTTATTTTCCATTTTGTTAAAGAGCGTCTTTTTCATCCACGGGCAAAAAAGAAACCAGTCTTAAGCCATCCATTTCTATAGGTATTCGTCTATTTTGTCCTAGCGTTTGAAAATCAAACCCTGATTCGGTATTGGTGGCCCATGCCATAACGATATTGCCTTCATCACAAAACACTTCACACTGTTGCCAGATCATTTCTCTAATTCGTCTGGAAACATCACCAACGTAAACCCCAGCTCTGACTTGCAAAAGCCAAACAGCAAGTCGCCCTCGCAGTCTAGGAGGAATGTTTTCAGTGACAACGACTGTCATAGCCATTGTTTACTCACTTCTATGACCTTCATCACCAATATGTTCGGCATTGGGTATCGCTGGAGGTACTGACTCAGGGGCTGGTTCAGGCGGCGAAATTTCACCTGCAGCAAGCACCTCTTCAATAAGCGGAATAATCTTTCTGAGGACTTTCTGTTCTCGAAATAAATCACGACATGCAAGCCTGACTTGTTTATCTGGATGCGTTGGGTTTTGGGATGCGATTCGAAACGCCAATGGCACGACATTATCGAACTTAAAAATATCAGCGATATCGTAAACAAAGGAGAGAGGCTTACCTGTATGAATAAAACCTACCGCTGGCGCATAACCTGCTGCGAGCACCGCCGCTTCGGTAATGCCGTATAAACAGGCTGTAGCAGCACTCAAACATTGGTTAACCACATCGCCCGCTTCCCAATCTTTTGGATCATAACGACGGCCATACCATTTAACGCCGTATTGTTTTGCCAATAATTTATAAGTATTGCGAACTCGCGCGCCTTCTATACCTCGTAATTGTTCAATACTCCTGCGTTGCGGTGGTACCTCTCCGAAGCGTAACTCATACATTTTTCGAACAACTTTAAGTCGCAAACTATCATCTAACGCCAGTTTTGCCTGATACAGCAAACGGTCAGAGCGAGCGCCACCTGGTTGTCCAGAGGCATATAACCGCACGCCAGCTTCGCCGACCCAAACTAATAAAGTGCCAACCTGTGCGGCCAGACGAACAGCAGCATGGGAAACTCGGGTGCCCGGCTCCAACATAATGCAGGCAATACCACCAACAGGAATATGTGTGCGGACACCATTTTTATCTATCAAAACAAAGGCGCCATCCTTAATATCAACCTTGCCATATTGAAGAAAAATCATAGAAACCCGATCTTTCATCGGGATCGGCTTCAATGGAAGATAGGAAGATGGGTCAGCCATTGTTACTGTCCCCTTGAAGCATCAGGGCATTTTCATTCGACAATAAAATCTGCATCTGCCGGATCGCTACTTCATTCAGTCTGACAAGACGTTCAGACTGCCCCTTTTTCTGCTCGATAATATGGGCATTCAACGACTCCAAGTTGGCCAAACACACCAACTGATGCAGATTAGCGTGATCACGCATATTACCTTTTGTATCCGAATTAGATTCTCGCCATTGTTTGGGAGTTAATGTAGAACTCTTTAACCCAGCTTCCTTTTTAAACCCGTCGAATTCGACGGATTTAAAGGCAGGGTTATTTAATCGTTCCCAAATACCCAAACATTCAATGATGTTGCGACTCCTTAGCCAATTACGAATGAGGTCATCTGTTCTTTCACTGTTTTTGTATCGAGCGATATCGGTAATACAGATATATTCGATGCCATCTTTGGTGAGCGTGGCAACATTCCGCTCCAGAACTGTTAGCTTAGGTTTCATCTATTCGTCCTTGAGTAAAAAGTCGCATCCATTTTATAAACGACGAATGAGCATCAAACCGCAGCCAAAGGCTTTAGCTGGACCAAACCCTGTATAAAGTTGATCAATAAATCTATCGGGGTCACTGACGGTTAAAATACCTTCGTAATCCATACTACTAAACCCAGCATGTCGTCCTTTTTCAGGAAGAGCATTCCAGCGGTAACTGCTTACTTGTAGACTTTTTCCAGAAAGCACAAACCCCATATTTTCACCACGACTTGATAACCAGTGTTTTGCCGCATTATCCATTTCGTTTTTTAGCGCCTCATCGAGATACTTCCTTCCTTTTGTATCGACAAAATCTTGATGTGTAAGCAAGCGCTTTTTCAGTTCTCCTTTTCTCCCTTCAATGGGTAAGCCACGACTTTCATTCGCTTGTTTTAACCATTCTGACTGCGCATTCATCACCACATCATGACGAACGGAGTTCTTTTTCCCTTCCAGGGATTTCGATACCGTTGGGTTAGCTCGTAAGCGAAAAGCCAATTGATCGCCGTCAGACAAACACGGCTGAAACTGCTTTGACTCAATAGTAAATATCAGTGAATCATGCTTTGGTTCAGATTTTGAAAGTACATAGTAAAGCGGAAGATTACGTGGCGCGCTCAATTGCTCTCTCTGGCTCTCTTCACGAAATAAGAAGCGCTCTCCTTGTTCAAATAAATCCCATAACAGACGGTGCATTCCGTAACTACGATCTTTTAGAATCAATCCGAGTTGTGATTCCTGTGCTATCGATGGGTTCAAGGCGATTTTGGAAAGATACATCAGGCCTCCTTAGCCAAATCGGCATCATTCATCCAGCAATATTCTTTACGTTGTTGGAATTGCCAGCGTTGACGGGATAACGGCTTATCATGACGCGTTAATTGCTGTACTTGTTGTTTTGAAAAACCACCCTCCTCTTTGGCAAAATCACTGATATTTCCTTCCCAGTAATAGCGAGATAAGGAGTCCTGTGGTAACCAACGCGTTTCACTCATCCATTCTGGAAGAGGTTTATCTGGTGAGCTATAAAGCAGTGGCTGAACTGCATAGTTTTCCAGCGCCCGCAAAAAACCATCTGCTTCAATAATTTTTGGATCTAGCGGCGCCGCCAATGGGCATGATTTACGGCCCAAATAAAGGTGAAACTTGGGATTACGCAAAGCCTGCTGTAGTTCAGCCAACGGCCACTTAGCCTGTTCATTTGCTCGTATTGCCACCACGGCTTGAGCATCAACGTAATATTCACGAGTGGATAATACGGTCCCCAAACGTTCATGTCCGGTCACGATTTCATCACGTCGAGTTCGATAATGAAATTTACCAACAGAATCTGGCGCTTGCGCCGTATGGTAGTCTTTCAACAACCGTCCAGCACTCAGCACCTTAACAGCTTGCTGATACGTATTCGTCAGATTCATATGTGCATCATCATTTTCCCGCCGAAGACCAAGAGCCGCTCCGAGTAAACCAACAATAGCCGACTTGCTGGGATAATTGCTGCTATGTCGCATTTCACCAACAGCAATCTCCCCCCAACTCGCCATAGATCCATACAGTCTGAAGACCAAATATTCCATAGCCGTCTCCTTACTCGGAAATAAAAGCAAGCAACTCTTTTAAACTTCCTTTGCCTTCTGGGACATTCATATCGTAGCGAGCATCTGCACAATCACCATAGACAGTATCGAAATTATCACATTGTTTTTTCAAAGCTTTAATCGCCTCATCACCATAATCTTCAGCATTTTTACTAACAGGTTTCAGATAAGCCACTGATAACGATCGAGGTTGTTGTTCGCCCTTTTCAGCCAATACATAGGAAGCGTAAGCCCGACTGGCAAAACTATTTTGTTTTCCTTCCGGTGCAACTTTTACAGCAGCTTCAGTCAATGCAGAAATCGCCTTATTAGCCAATGCTTCATCACCATTCAGGTTCTCAACCAATTGTTCTTTATTGATGCAGATATAGGAATAAAACAGGCCAGCCGCAAACCCCGTTTCACCAATATGGGCGGCGCCAGCATCTTCACTGTGATCGTTTAAATCATCAACAGCAGTGAAATAGTCGTCTTCAATCACAACAGGGTGAACAGAAATCGCATGTGCTACTTGGCAAGCAGCATCAACATTAAAGGCAGGTTTAGATGCCAACATTCTACCAAACAAAGCGATATCCACCGACATATCCTCTTTTCGCAGTAACTCTAATTCTTCTTTAGTGGGTTCACGCTCTTCAGTGATCAAGGTAGCCACCAAATCATCAATCGCTTGCTGTTCTGACAAACTGATATGAACCAGTTGTTCTATTTCAAGATCTGCATTAGGGTCACTCTTATCAACTTTTTTCATCTTTCCGAATTGACCAGAAATTTCTTGAGCCCATTGACGTGCTTTCTTCTCGGCAATATCAGCCCCGATTAGCTTTTCATAGATCTTAATGCCCAATATTTTTGAACGCGTACCCAAGTGTCCGGCTAAGGCAGACTGAAACAGCTCAGATGTTCGCCAGTTGCGTTTCAGACTTTGTGACGACACCCGTAAGCGATCTGTGCCACCCATCTTTGCCGTTTTTGGACGGCCCATATCATCACGGTTCAGATTGGCAGGTGGGTAAGAAGTTAACAAATGTAATTGAAGAAAACGGCTCATTATCGTGCTCCTTGATACAGTTAATCTTTATAGACTGAGTAATATTCGCTGGCCCATTTCACTGCCAGGCGTTGTTGAGGTTTACTAGCTGGTGCGGTACGGAATTCATGTAACCAATGCAGAATCGAATCTGCCAGGTCAGCAATATTGGCCTTGCCATTTAATAACGCAACAGCACGACAAACCCGACGAAAAAAATCTTCTGGTGTGCGGCTTTTTTGCAACTGCTGAAAACGCAGTTCTGACATAACAGCTTTTGAACCGCCCTCTTTAGGGGATGCCAGTGCTTTTGCAAAGGACTTGCTGTCATCTAGATTTTTTACCCGTGAGAGAACAGCAGCCACCATGGCTGCATCTGTTATGGGCAAGACCGCTTCGCCAGCAGTCCAACGTGAGGGCATTTGCTGCAAAAAATGGGCAAAAGCAGGCGTTAGTAAAATATCATCGGGGTTTTCAGCCCTCCGCAAAGATGCCCGATCTCCACGGTTTTCATCTAGCCACGACCACCAGCTTTTTAATTTTTCTGCATCTGCTTCACTAATATAACGCCTGTTAGCCATTGGCCACCTCCTTATCCTTCATCACGGCTGACTGATCTAATGATTTCAAAGACTTTATTGAGTAGAGTTTTTTATTCAAATCTGTACGGGCCCGAGTAATCCGTTTCATATCCATATCTTCTGTATCGCCTTCCATAACCCAGTAGTCAAAAACCTCAAATGCCGCGTTCCTTATCTTATTAACCCACTGCTTTGCCACATCCGGCGGCATAAAACGGGTATGAGCTGGTTGAGCAGACAACACATAAAGTTGCTTGTAAAAGTCCGCCTCTGTTGCCTGCCAAAAATCATAATCAATCATTGAGGTATCGCCTTTGGCGTCTTTAGGCCGGGAAAACCAGGCTTGTTTTATCTGACCACGCAATGTAGAAACCACCTCCTTGGCGCTCTGAACCATACTCTGTACAAAGCTTACAAATTCCTCACGATAGTCTTTATCAACATAAATAAGTGGCATCTTCTGCTCATACCAACAACGTGCTTTCATGTTGTCCATGTCGTAGCCAAAGCACCACAGACGAGCCACATCTATAACGTCTTTTCCTTGATATTGAAGCAGCTCAATTTTTTCTTCGTTAAAGGAACGTATCACTCTTGCCGCCCTGTCACCATTACTGTCATCCTGCCAGACAAAACCTAACCAGTGGCGATACCCCAAGCCACCTTGCTGACCTTTCAGGCTTAAAGGTGGTTCTTTGTTTTCTGGATCAATGCGATAAGGTGTAAGCGGATGCACCCAGGGTCCTTCATAGTTAATGCCATAGTTTTTCGTTTCGAAATGACTAAGCAAATGTTCGTTTTTTTCGCCACATATATCGCAACATCCTGTCTGTAAGTTATCGAAATCAAAACGAATACGACGAGGCATTCCCCAGTACATTTGCAAAGGGTTAACGTCCTCTGGTGTTGTATTAACACCAGTTTTATCAGAAATTCGGGTAGGTGCCAGCCAAGGGAATATCAACGAATTCAATCCATTCGAAGCCGAAGAAAAGTCCTCTTGTGGCAGGATGTTAAGCCACAGCTTTTGCCAAAGAGTAGCGTGGTCTGATTGAGGCATCACCAAGGTAGTCATCGGCCCACCACCCCTTAACCCCACACGATGCCCAACACCACCGGAGGGGGCATTTGTTTGCAAGGTAAATAACGCAATGGCAGCACAAGATTCGCAGATTTTTTCAACTTGCCCACCTTTTACAAAATGATCGAGATTGTCTTTTAATGTCTTTCCTCCTGGAGCTTCGATCAATAACGAGGCAACACCTTTTAGCTCTCCACCCAACGAATCAAAATCTTGTAAGAATCTAGGACCTGATTTTTTACTGAACTCAAAAGCACCCGAAAACCTTCCAAATTTTTCCTTTACTTCATCTTCACTCGAAGGGCTTACCGAATACTGAAACCATTCATCTTCATCAATAGGGGGGAGAATTGTTTGCAACAAGCCGATTAAGAGCTGGTACATCGCGCCATAAAAATCAGCTCGTGGAGCGACAATATCAATAACCGGATTATCGATTTCAACTATTTGCCACGGTGCAATTTTTTCTTTTGTGCCATCCTGTCGAACAACAGGTATCCATGCATCTTCAATCAAGTTCATAACGCCTCCTTCCCAAAATTCCAACCATCTTTTTCATCATAAACAGACTGCAATTCAGCTACCAATGGCCAGATTTCTAGCCACTTTAGCGCCGACACCTGCTCTTTAAGCGTATCTATCCTTTGCTTCCATTCAGGGGAAATCAGCTTTTCAGCCTTTTTCCACTCAGCTTTAGGTATTTTGATTTGGCTCAGCGCCCAGAGATAAGCACCGCTATCTGCATAGGGTTGTAACTTGCCCTCCACTTCTTTTACCAACACAACATCCACTGTCTCTGCACCTAAGCGAGTGGGTATATGAATATCCTCATCCCAGCCACTGTTGTGAGCTGCACTTTTGTAGCTATAGCCACGCTCCATACAAAGCAGGTTAAATTCCCCCATACTTCGCTGAACTTTCTGTTCAGCGAAAGCTTCCATTGAGGCGTGCTCTAGATATTCAGGAATATCAACAGCATCTATCCCATATACTGACTCGATCAAATCTCTGGCATCAGTTGGCATGGTAAAACTACCTCGTTTTTGCAACTGCAAAATACTCCGCCACAACTTACCAATATCTGGGTAAACATATGCCGTTCCTGGAAGGGTCTGCGTGAGCCATTGTGAATTTTCCACCAACTCGGGATCGGGTGATAACACATACAAACAAGGTGTAGCACGTTGTTCAGAGCCACTGATTACATTGCCAGTGCTATCACGAGTGTGCCTTTGTAAACGACCCGCACGCTGTATAATCAAATCAATGGGAGCCAAATCGGTAATCATGACATCAAAATCCAAATCAAGACTTTGCTCAACCACCTGAGTTGCGATTAACACTTGGCCGTCCCGTTCTACTTGAGCTGACTCTTTCCCAAACCGTGCTAACACATCCCGTTCAATAGCTTGCCGATCAATCATGGCATAACGACTGTGGAATAGTGTCAGCTTATCCTTGGCAAGCCATTCTTCATCCGTTAATCTCTGGTAGCTTTCACGGGCATCTTTGACTGTATTTCTTATCCAACAGACACATTGTCCCTGCTCCACTGCAGTTTTGATTTTCTCCATTACCTCATTTTCATCAGGTAGTCTGCTCATCTTTACTGTTCGGCAAACAGACTGGCGTGTTTCAACGGCTTCTTCTTTGATAACTCCTTGCCTAACTTGTGTAACTAAAGGATAGGCATCTTTTTCTTGAATAACCGGAAGCCTCTGTTCATTGATATTCCAGCCTCCACCCAACTGAAAGGCTTGAACAAAACGCTGGCGAGATGAAAATGGCAATGTTGCAGATAATAAAATAGTGCATCCACCCTGAGCAGCATGAGCTTGAATCAAAGATTCCAATAATCGCTGCATGTATGGATCAAAAGCATGAACTTCATCAACCAGTAATACTTTATCGGCCAATCCCAATAATCGCAGAGATTGATGTCGAGCCGGCAAAACACCTAATAATGCTTGATCAATTGTGCCAACTCCAACATCTGACAGCAGTGCTTTCTTACGACTGTCCGCCAGCCACTGATTACAATATGCACTGGCAGATACATCGTCGTGGTCGTACTGCTTATCTGTCAGTTGTTCACTCAAGTTGATGCTCTGCTGAAATGCTTCCGACTGCTTGCTGGCCCCATGAGCCAAGACGATTGAAGGTAACACTTCGTCACCATACAATGACTGGTAGCTTTTTGATAAACGTTCATACATAGCATTGGCAGTTGCCATAGTCGGCAAGCCAACATAAAGCCCTTTTGCTACCCCCTGAGCCATCAACCGATGCACAAGAACCATTGCGGCTTCTGTTTTCCCCGCACCAGTCACATCTTCTAAAATAAACAGCTGCGGTTCCGCTTCTAATGCAACTGTCTGCGCATAGTTCTGTAGCGGTGTCGGCGAAGTAATAAAATCAAATTGATCGGTTATTGAATTAAAGGGACGAATGCTTTTGGGTAAAAAGGCAGCCGATGCCAATGCCTGTTCAGCAGATGGAAGAGCCACCGATTGCCAGTATGTTGTTAGTGAGGTTTCCGTATCGCTATAGAGAAAATGTTGTTGATCCGAGCCTAACCAGTCAGCTAAAACAGCAACCCCAGCCAACTGCCACGAAGCGAGTTTAAAGCTACTTTTATCTATGGCTTCAAGAGGTTCTAGATCAGGCATCCATTCGTTGATAACTGCTCGAACAAACGCTTCTGCTGCTATTTCATCCTCTTCCAGACTATGGCTGCGTACAGCCTTTTTGGCCTTGCTAGTTTCCAGTGGTTGCCCATGATGCCCAAAAACAATCTCAAGCCAAGGCCTCAGCAAAGAAAGCTCATGTTTAGAAATCAGATCTTCAAGCTGTTTTTCAAGTACTTTTATCCACAAACCAATCCCCAATGCATCATGACGCACCAGATAATCACAGCGTGAGTCAGGCTCTACCAATTTGGGTGACATATGAGGAACCAAACCTTGAAATCCTCTCAAAAATTTCCCGAGGTCATGAAGCATTAAACAGAATACAAAAAATTGCTGTAGCCATTCTGGCGATAGAGACAACCGTGAAGCCAAGCGTTGGCAGAGTTCTTTATCGGGCTCTAACAGCCAAAATCCCACCGCCGCTACATCCAGACAATGATAAGGCAACAAGTGGTAGGCTGGGCCTGATTGTTCAGGATCTTTTTTGGCTTTGCCCCAATAACGAAAATAAGCAGGTATGTCAGTCACAATTATATTTCCAATTTTGATATTGCCATCTTCTCAGGCTTAAGTCCTAAATCCTGAGACTTACACATATTTTTTTAATGTTATTTCCAGTTCATGTTTTATTTCATGTCGAAGTGTTTCGGGCGTAAGCACTTCAATATCACTGCCAAAATGCAGTATGTCTCGCACCAGTTCACGGGTATCACTATATGGGATTGACAACAGGTACTCTCCGGCATCAGTCCACTCACTGAGTTGATTAGGATGCCAGCTTTCACGGCTGACGCGTCTGGAAATTTTTGCAGAAAATTTTAGTTGAGCTATACCCTGCACTTGTCCGGAAAAAATGCCATAACCAGGCATAACATGGGCATCGAGCTGTTTGGCCTCAATACTTACCGCAGTAAATTCAAGCTGATTAGCCTGACGAATGGCATCTAGCAGAAAGGTACGTAATGCCTGTTTTTGATGACACCATGCATCGAGGTACCAGTTATCACGGTAATAAATCAAACGTTGTGGGCTGATAATACGTTTGTTGGTGGCACCTGTTCGCCAGTGCCAATAGTCAATTTCAAGTTGTTGCCGGGTAAGCAGTGCATGTGCCACATTGGCAAAATGCTCGGGTTCACAAAGTCGTTGCCATTGGCTGGCAACCTTAATCCGGTTTTGCCAGTCTTGCTGGGTGATATTCTGCTTTTGTAGCAGTTGTTTGAGCCGCTCTGAAATCGGCTGCAATAGTTGTTTGATAACTTCAGGCTGAAGCGTTTCGTTTAACTGTTCCAATATGGCGAGAGAAACAATCTCCTTTCCGCTAAACCAAAGTCCAGGTAATTCATATGTTTCATCCTCTTGCAGATCATAGAAATACCCCAAACCTCTTTGATTCTTTATCGGTGCCCCTAATACATCACACATGAAGTTACGCGCAATATGAAAGGTATTTTTGCTGATGTCTAAATGATCGAGAATGTCATCTAACGGCGCCGGATAACGTCGGCAGGAGAAAAACTTATGTAATGCAAAGACTCTCTCTATGTCCATGAGGTCTCCCAAAATTCACTTAATATGATAAGTGAATTAATAAATTTAGGGGCTGATCCAGATAATACTTAAAAAGGTATTATCTGAGCATGAGAAAAAGCCGATTGAGCTGGTACAAGCAACAGCGATTAATTG
>NZ_FOSH01000005.1 GCF_900114205.1 Methylophaga sulfidovorans | reverse complement strand
GATACCCATTATTAGACAGACGGTGAAACCTGACAGTATTGTCTATACCGATACTTGGCGCAGTTATAATGCGTTAGATGTAAGCGAATTTAAACACTATCGTATTAACCATAGTAAGCTTTTTGCCGATAAGCAAAATCATATCAATGGTATTGAGAATTTTTGGAATCAAGCTAAGCGCCACTTACGGCGATTTAACGGTATTCCAAAGGAGCATTTTCACTTGTTTTTGAAAGAGTGTGAGTGGCGATTTAATAACAGTGACCCAAAGAGTCAATTAAAACAATTAACTCAATGGGTTAAAGCGAATATGGGCTAGTTATCTGGATCAGCCCCAAATATTATTTTGTCACCGAGTGAGCAATTCTGGTAAAACGAACATAAAACAATTCGTTTTACAGGCGATCCGAACTGGCTACCTTATGAAGCATTTGATAAAGAAGGTAACTACATCGGCATAGTTGCTGAATATCTGCAATTAATAGAAAAGAAGTTGGGAATTACGATTGAGTATGTTCCAACGAAGAGTTGGAGTGAATCCATCGAGCTGATTAAATCCGGCAAAGTCGATATGATTTCAGAAACCAGTGATTCCGCGCTGGGTCAGTTTCTTACCTTCACCAGGCCGTATTTAAATAGTCCGATTGTTGTTGTGATGCGCGATGACAATGTCTATGTCGAAAGCCTTTCTTCCATAAAAAATAAAAAAATTGCGGTCATTCATCAATATGGTTATGTGAACAATATTCGCAACCAATATCCGGACATTAACTTCATTGAAGTCATGAGTATTCAGGATGGCTTAACAGCCGTATCTACGGGGAAAGTAGATGCATTGGTCGCCACGCTGGCACAAGCCAGCTATCACATTGCAGAGATGGGGATTAATAATGTTCGTATTGTCGGTGAAACAGGATTTAAAACGTCACTGGCATTTGGATTTACTGAGGCTTACCAGCCTATGGTAAGCCTGTTTAATCGCACATTTAATGCGATCTCCTTAGCAGAGAAGCAACGTATCCTCGACGAATGGGGAAAAGATAAGTATGCGGCGGTTGTTGATTACAGTTTGATTCTAAAAATTGTCATCTTATTTTTAGTACTGGTTATATGGATCTTGTATTGGAATAGAAAACTTGCTGCTCAGATTCGCTTGCGTGAAGCTGCAGAAGGCCAAACAAAAATCTTATTAGATCACCTTCCACTACAAATCTCAGTGACAGCATATGATGGCCGAATTATCACTGCTAATCCTCAGGCATTATTGGATTACAACCTGCAAATGGAAGAACTCAATCAATTCAATATACTCGATTTTTATTCTAATCCGAGTCAGCGTGAAGAGATATTAAGAGATATAAAAACTAAAGGTTTTGTTGAACAAAAGATTGTCCAGTTCAAAAATTTAGATGGTGAAGAGCGCTCAATGATGGTGTCCATCATGCCTATCACCTATCAGAATCAGGATGCCTTATTGGGTATTGCAGTGGATCTTACAGACAGGCTGGAGATGGAAGCACAATTAGTGGAGGCGAAAGAAAAGGCTGAAGTCGCTAATCGTACTAAATCTGAATTTCTGGCGAATATGAGTCATGAAATTAGCACCCCGATGAATGCCATTATTGGTTTTACCGAACTGCTCTATGAGCAGGTCAAAGACAACAAAATAAAATCCTATGTGAAAACCATTCAGTCGGCTGGCAATGATTTAATGTTATTGATAAATGACATTCTTGATTTATCCAAAATTGAAGCGGGAAAACTAGAGATTAATTATGCGGCGACAAACCCGCATGTGCTGTTTGAAGAGCTATCACATATATTCAGCGTGCCATTACGTAATAAAGGTGTAGAACTTATATTAGAGGTGGATTCTGATATTCCTCAAAGTCTTATGTTAGATGTGGTTCGGCTACGACAAGTTTTGCTTAACTTACTGGGCAACGCAGTGAAGTTTACAGAATCCGGGCGGATTACTATGCGGGCAAGTGTCGAAAATAAGAACAATATCGGCAGTAAGTTGGCATTGTGTATTGATGTTGAAGATACCGGCCTAGGTATACCGGAAGATCAACTAGACCGAATTTTTGAAGACTTTAACCAAACCGTAGGTCAGGATACTGCCAAATTTGGTGGAACAGGTTTGGGATTATCCATTTGTAGTCGTCTGATAAAACTGATGGGAGGAACGCTTACCGTTAAAAGTCAATTGGGTAAGGGGTCTACATTTACTGTGCACTTGGATAATGTTGTTGTGGCAGCGATCGCTGCTGATACCAGCTTACATAATTACTCTGAACCGACATTACCTGTTTTTGCTCCGGCAACCATTCTTGTCGTGGATGATATTGAAGATAACCGACGTTTGGTGACTGAAAGTTTCTCTAGTTCTGCATTGGAAATCATTGAAGCTGAAAACGGTAAAGAAGCGGTTGAAGCGATGAAACACCATCCCGTTGATTTAGTATTGATGGATTTACGTATGCCAGTGATGGATGGTTATCAGGCCGCCGACAAAATTAAAGCAGAATTTGATATCCCGATCATTGCGCTGACAGCATCGGTTATGAAAGACGATTTTGACCGTCTCAAATCAGAGCATTTTAATGATCATATCCGTAAGCCAGTTAAAAAGGCAGAGCTCTACCATAAACTCGCCGAATTTTTAAAGCATGAGCAACCGAGTGAGGCTGATATGGCTGATGCTAATGATGAAACGCTTACATTATCGAAACATGAAATGAGTGTATTACCGAATATTCTCAGTTTCATGGAGAGTAAAATGCCGATTTGGAAAATGGTCAAAGAAAGCAATAATATGAGTGAAATCAAACGTTTTGCTTCTGACCTGAACCAGGTTGCAGAGAAAGAAAAATTCATACCCTTGAGCAATTATGCCCAGCAACTTCTGGATAAAGTAGAAGTGTTCGATATTCAAGGCATGACGGATCTATTGTCGGATTATCCTTACCTTTATAAGCGACTCGGTCAGTCTGATTAATATTTCTGAGCTCTCAGTTTAGCTACTTCAGCTCCGGAAACATCGCCAGCCCGTAATCTGATTTCGGTAATCAACTGCCAGAAACGTTTTAATAGAACTTGATTACCTGACGATAGCGATACGCCCTTTAATGCGACTTGTTCAGCCAAATCATAATCTTCCAGACTCATATGTGTCTGAGCTAATGAGTAATAGACTTTGGGATCCCTTGGGGCAATGCGTTGTGCACGTTGTAAGTTATTCTGTGCGCTACGTAAGTCACCACTTACTCTTGCTTGCTCGGCTCTATCCAGTAAAGCAATAACAGCAGAACTTTGTTTTTGAGGTAACTGAGCCTGCGGTGCCGGCACTTGGTCTGAAGGGATGGATTGTCCAGGAATGGCTTCTTCCACAGGCGGATAGGCTTTAGTTTCTGGCGCTGGTTGCTGTGAAGGTGGGCTGCTACGATCATCAACGGGTGGTTGTGAGGGCTGATAAGGCGTGGTTGTACAGGCGGCAAGTACACTTAATATAAGTCCTGTTACAAATAAACGTGATACATAATTTGTCATAGTCATACCTTATTGAAACCAGTCTTTGATCCAGTCCAGTGAGCGTGTCACCGGATTAGATGTATCGCCAGGTTTTGTCATACATTCGGATATTTCAGTCGGTTCTGAGCCAGAAATAAACGGTAATAGCCTTACACCTTCACAGTTTTCAGCTGAAAGTAAACCAGTTTCAGCGTCTATCCAGAGCCATTTTATATCGTCTGGTAATGGTGCCTCAAATGATTCAAGAGGCTGACTTTTCATAAAGCTCTTCCAGACTCTGAGTGCGCCACCTGAGCCGGTGAACGGTAATGGTGAATTATCATCCAGGCCAAGCCAGACCACAGCTAAACGATTATTACTAAACCCGGCAAACCAACTGTCGCGCTGGTCATCGGTGGTGCCTGTTTTTCCAGCAGTATTAATACTATTCGGTAAAGTGGAATAAATACTGGCAGCCGTGCCACTATGGGTGACTTCCTGCATGGCAGTTTGAATCAGATACACGTCATCAGCATCAATGGTCTGACGCAGCTGGAATGGATAGCTGGATAAGGCCTTGCCTTGACTGTCAGTCACTGTACGTATTGCTCTGACAGGTGTTTGGAAACCATTGGCAGCAATCGTTTGATACATCGTTGCAACTTCAAGAGGTGATAAACCCTGTGCGCCAAGTAGAAGAGACGGGTAGGCATCCAGCTGACGTTTAATTCCCAGCCGGTTCAAGGTATTAATCACTTCTTTTAAGCCTACTTCCATACCCAGCCGCACAGTCGCAATATTATAAGAATGGGCTAAGGCATCAATCAGCATGACATGCTCGTGTGAATGCCTGCTGAAGTTTTGTGGTTTCCATATTTGCCCATTAGGCAGTTTCATCGTCAAGCTTGAGTCATCAACAATACTGGCAAGTGTTTTGCCATGCTCTAAGGCGGTTAAATACACGGCCGGTTTTACCAATGAACCGATTGGACGAAGCGAATCCAGAGCCCGGTTAAATCCTTTGTAACGGGTATTTTTATCACCGATAACCGCGAGTACTTCACCTGTTTGAGGATCTGTGACTACCATGCTGCCTTGTAATGGTTTCAGCTTGGCACCATAGCTTTGTTGTAAAGTGCTGATGGTTTGTTTTAGTGAGGTTTCAGCCTGGCTTTGAGCAATCGGATCCAGACTTGTGTAGACACGCAAACCTTCAGAATTCAAGTCTTCATCACGATAGTCGCGTCGAAGTTGTCGTTTTACTAAATCCAGAAATGCCGGGTAGGCTTCTTTTAATAATGTGCCTTTTTTGACAACATCGAGACCAGCATTAATCGCATGCTGATACTGTTGTTGCGTAATTTTCCCTTGTTCAAACAAGACTTTTAATACCAGGTTACGTCGTGTTTTCGCACGTTCTGGATGGCGTCTTGGATCATAATAAGATGGGCCTTTGACCAGTCCGGCCAGTAGCGCTAACTGGTGCAATTTCAACTCTTGTAGTGGTTGAGCAAAAAAGTAATGTGCCCCTAGTCCAAAACCATGAATGGCCCGGGAGCCATCTTGGCCAAGATAGACTTCATTTAAATAGGCTTCCAGAATTTCATCTTTGTCATAGTGAAGTTCTAACAACAAAGCCATCGGAATTTCGAGCAGTTTTCTGACAAGACTGCGATCAGAGGTCAGATAAAAGTTTTTGATCAATTGTTGGGTTAATGTACTGCCGCCTTGGACAAAGCCTCCGGCTTTGATATTGGCATACATAGCGCGAGCAATGCCTTTAGGTGAGATGCCATGGTGCTGATAAAAATCTCTGTCTTCTATCGCGATCAATGCTTCGGTCAGCATTGATGGTGCATCTTTAAGCTGAATAAGATCCCTGTCTTCGTTATTCAGTGGATAGATGCCACCGATGAGCACAGGTTCGAGTCGAACTAATGGTACATCCTGACCCTGGTAATCTCTCAATTGCGCTAAACCTTGACTATCAAAATCCAGAATCAATTTTCTTGCTGGCTCCATACCATCGCTGAAGTGGAACCCTCGGGTGTCGATAATGGCTTTTGATGATGAAAATGCGGCTTGTCCTGGCTGAGTGGTTTTGCTGGTAAATTGATAACCCAAGCCTCTCAGCTCGATTTTTAAGTCAGCAATTGACAACGGCGCACCCGCATACAGCTCCAGTGGCCGTGCATAAACTTTCGCCGGAAGAGCCCAACGTTTACCTTCGAACTGGCTACGGATTTGAGCATCAAGAAAGAGGGTTAATAAACCGAGCAGAACGAGAAGCGTAAAGGCTATCTTGAATAAACTTGAACGACTGATGAAACCGGTTTGTTTTTTTCTTCGGGGACTTGTTTTTTTAGAGCGTGTACGTTTTTTAGCGGGCGTTTTTTTTTGAGCCATGAGATTCTCAGCTTAGGAAACGAGCCTGTTCAGGCGGTAATTCAATGGCAACATTAAAACATGATGTTGCTATTAAGTGATAACACTCCACCTTAATATGCGGTATTCAGCTAAAAAGGATCATTAAAAACGCGCAGCAGTAAAATTCGCCTGAGACCTGATGCTATTGATAGGATAAATCACAGCAATGAATATCAATCTACTTGTCTGTTAAGTCATTACTTTTTTTACAGATCGTCGCAATGGGCGCCGCTAAAAATCGCTAACAGCTTGATTTCGCATTATGCAAATTGTCTGGTAATATGCAGAACTCCAAAAGAGTTTCATGCGTAGTTTTTCACCTGAAACGACAAAAGTATAACTGTAGCGAGCGTTTATGGCTTTAGAGACACCAGTCTGTGAATTTGGTTTGCCTGCTGTGGATTTTTCTCTGCCAGGAACAGACGGTAAAATTTGGACATTAGATGAGTGTCGTGGTGAAAATGGACTATTAGTCATGTTCATTTGTAACCATTGTCCGTACGTACAAGCGATTATGGATAGGCTTGTTCGTGATACCAATGCGTTGAAAGAGTTGGGCGTTAACTCTGTCGCCATTATGTCTAATGATGTGAATGACTATCCAGAAGACGCTTTCGATAATATGAAACACCTTGCTCAGCAAAAGCAGTTTTCATTTCCTTATTTGTATGACGAAACACAACAGGTTGCCCAAGCTTATGGTGCAGTCTGCACGCCCGATTTTTTTGGTTATAACGGTGATTTGCAACTACAATATCGCGGTCGTTTAGATGCCAGTAAAAAACAAGCAGCTGCATCTGATGTCAGACGAGATTTGTTTGAAGCAATGAAACAAGTGGCAGAAACAGGCCACGGCCCAGAAAATCAAATACCTAGTATGGGTTGCTCGATCAAATGGCGGGCAGCTTAATTTTTTTTAATAGGAGAATGTAGATAATGGCTACACGTAGACATTTAGCTAATGCAATCCGTGCGCTCAGCATGGATGCAGTACAAAAGGCGAACTCGGGTCACCCCGGCGCGCCTATGGGTATGGCAGATATTGCCGAAGTGTTATGGAATGACCATTTAAAACACAACCCAAATAACCCAAATTGGGCTGATCGTGACCGTTTCATCCTATCTAATGGTCACGGTTCAATGTTGATTTATTCATTGTTGCATTTGTCAGGTTATGACTTGCCAATGGATTCAATCAAAACATTCCGTCAATTACATTCACAATGTGCGGGTCACCCTGAATATGGCTATGCGCCAGGTGTTGAAACAACAACAGGTCCATTAGGTCAAGGTATCACCAACGGTGTTGGTTTTGCGATGGCTGAAAAACTGATGGCTGATCAGTTCAACAAACCAGGTCATGACATCGTTAACCACCACACCTATGTATTCATGGGCGACGGTTGTTTAATGGAAGGTGTTTCTCATGAAGCCTGTGCACTTGCTGGTACATGGGGGCTGGGTAACCTGATCGCATTCTGGGATGACAACAATATCTCTATCGACGGTCACATTGATGGTTGGTATACAGATGACACTGTTAAGCGTTTCGAAGCTTACGGCTGGCACGTTCAATCAGTTGATGGTCATGACTCTGATGCTATCAATGCAGCGATTGAAGCAGCTAAAAAAGTCACTGACAAACCTTCACTGATTTGCTGTAAAACAATCATCGGTTTCGGTTCACCAAACAAATCAGCTAGCCATGACTGCCATGGTGCTGCATTAGGTGAAGAAGAAGTTGCACTGACTCGTAAAGAGTTAGGTTGGGATTACGAACCTTTTGTTATTCCTGAAGATGTTTATGCAGGTTGGGATGCGAAAGCAAAAGGTGATGCTGCTGAAGCTGAATGGAACAAAAAATTCGACGCTTATGCTGCTGAGTACCCAGAATTAGCTGCTGAATTCAAACGCCGCATGGCAGGTGAATTACCAGCTGACTGGAAACAATTCACAGATAAAATGATCGCTGATTTCAACGATAAAGCAGAAAGCGTTGCTTCACGTAAAGCATCACAAAACATCATCACTGCTTTAGCGCCTGAATTACCAGAATTCATCGGTGGTTCTGCTGACTTAACAGGTTCTAACCTGACAAGCTGCCCAAGCTTCAAACATGTTTCTGGTAAAGAGCCAGGTAACTACATTTCATACGGTGTTCGTGAGTTTGGTATGTTTGCCATCATGAACGGTATGGCTCTGCACGGTGGTTTACTGCCTTACGGTGGTACTTTCCACATGTTCTCTGACTATGCTAAGTCTGCTTTACGTATGGCTGCATTGATGAAACAACGCACAATCGCTATCTTAACTCATGACTCTATCGGTCAGGGTGAAGACGGTCCTACTCACCAACCAATCGAAAACACAGCGGGTCTGCGTTATATTCCTAATATGGATGTATGGCGTCCTTCTGATGAAACTGAAGTTGCGGTTGCATGGGTTGCTGCTGTTGAACGTAAAGATGGTCCTTCAAGCTTAGTATTAAGCCGTCAAGGTATTCCAGGTCGTAAACACGATACAGCTGATTTTGAAGCTATCCGTAAAGGTGCTTACGTTCTGTCTGAAGCAGAAGGTGGTGCAGCTGATGTCATCATTATCGCGACAGGTTCTGAAGTTGACTTAGCGGTTAAAGCACAAGAAGAACTGAAAGCTGACGGTGTGAAAGTACGCGTTGTCTCTATGCCTTCAACTAATGTGTTTGATCGTCAAGACCAAGCTTACAAAGACAGCGTATTAACACCAGGTGTTAAACGTGTATCTGTTGAAGCGGGTGTAACTGACTTCTGGCGCAAGTATGTTGGCCTGGAAGGTGGTGTTGTGGGTATCGACACATTTGGTGAATCTGCGCCAGGTGGTGTGTTGATGAAACACTTCGGCTTCACCGTCGAAAATGTCGTTAAGACAGTTAAATCAGTACTGTAATTATTGCTGATTTAAAAAAGAAGTAATGGGGTTGAACCAGTGAGCATTTGCTCACTGGTTTTTCTCTCTCTAAAACTCGAAAGTCTAATAAGTGAAATTTCAAACTGAGATTTCAGTTCTTAGACAGACGGATATAGTGATAGGGGACTAAGCATGACGATTAGAGTCGGTATAAACGGTTTTGGCCGCATTGGTCGCATGGCATTTCGTGCTGCCATCAAAGATTTTACAGATATTGAAGTGGTTGCTATTAATGACTTGCTCGATCCCGAATATCTGGCTTATATGCTTAAGTACGATTCTGTGCATGGCCGCTTCCATGGTGAAGTGGAAGTCAGGGATGGCAATCTGGTAGTAAATGGTAAAACCATTCGCATTACAGCAGAACGCAATCCTGCAGATTTGAAATGGGATGAAGTCGGTGCTGATTTGGTTATTGAATGTACAGGCTTTTTCCTGACGGAAGAAAGTTGCCAGGCACATATTGATGCCGGTGCCAAAAAAGTGGTGCAGTCTGCACCGTCAAAAGATCACACACCGATGTTTGTTTATGGGGTTAACCATAAAGATTATGACGGTCAAGCCATTGTCTCGGCAGCATCATGCACAACCAATGCCTTGGCTCCTGTCGCTAAAGTCTTACATGACAGTTTTGGTATTAAACGTGGTTTGATGACAACCGTTCATGCGGCTACAGCCACTCAAAAAACAGTGGATGGCCCTTCAATGAAAGATTGGCGTGGTGGTCGTGGTATTTTAGAAAATATCATCCCATCTTCTACTGGCGCGGCTAAAGCTGTTGGTAAAGTCTTACCAGATTTGAATGGCAAATTAACGGGGATGGCTTTCCGTGTGCCGACATCGGATGTTTCTGTGGTGGATCTGACTGTTGAGCTGGAAAAAGATGCGACATACGACGATATCTGTATGGCAATGAAAACCGCTTCTACATCGGAATTAAAAGATGTACTGGGTTACACAGAAGAAAGCGTAGTATCGACAGATTTTCGTGGCAACACGGCTCCTTCTAACTTTGACGCGGGGGCTGGCATCGCATTGGATAAGACCTTTGTTAAAGTGGTTGCATGGTATGACAATGAATATGGCTATACCTGCAATATGATGCGTCTTGTGCAGTACGTTGGTCGTTAATTCATTCATTTATCAATAAAAAATTTAAGGCTTTCTGGATTCAGAAAGCCTTTTTTTATGGTCAAACTGTTTTTGAACGTTATACTTTGTGACGGAGATCACAAATTTAATTATTCACGAGGAAAATCATCATGTCTGTAATCAAGATGGCTGATCTGGATTTGGCGGGTAAACGTGTACTGATTCGCCAGGATCTTAATGTGCCACTGAAAAAAGGTGTGGTTGCTGATGGCACCCGGATTCACGCTTCACTGCCAACCATTGAAAAGGCATTAAAAGCAGGTGCAAAAGTCATGATCATGTCGCATCTTGGCAGACCGACTGAAGGTGAGTACGAACATCAGTACTCTCTGGCTCCTGTGGCGAATTATTTATCAGCCTTGTTAGATCAGCCTGTGAGGCTTGAACAAAACTGGTTAGAACCAGAATTTATTCCGGTTGAAGCGGGTGAAGTGGTCCTATGTGAGAATGTTCGATTCAACATCGGTGAAAAAGCCAATGATGATGCCTTATCTCGTCGCATGGCTAAGTTGTGTGATGTATTTGTAATGGATGCCTTTGGTACCGCCCATCGTGCTCAGGCTTCGACACATGGTGTGGCTAAATATGCGCCGATTGCATGTGCTGGTCCATTATTGGCGGCAGAGTTAGAAGCATTATCAAAAGCTCTGGATAATCCAGCAAGACCTTTAGTCGCGATTGTCGGTGGTTCAAAAGTTTCCACCAAATTAACCGTTTTAGAATCTCTATCAACAAAAGTGGATCAACTTATTGTTGGTGGCGGAATAGCAAATACCTTTATTGCCGCTGAGGGGTATCAAGTCGGCAATTCTTTATACGAAGAAGACTTAATTGATACCTGCAAAAAATTAAGAGCAGAAGCACAAGCACGTGGTGGGGATATTCCAGTGCCTGTTGATGTCGTATGTGGAAAGCATTTTGCTGAAAACGCTGAAGCGGAAACTAAAAAAGTCAGCGATATTGTTGCCGATGACATGATTTTTGATATTGGTCCAAAATCAGCAGCCGCTTTAACAGAAATTTTAAAAAACGCAGGTACGATTGTCTGGAATGGTCCTGTAGGTGTATTTGAATTTAACCAGTTTGGTGAAGGCACTAAAGAAGTCGCCATGGCGATTGCTGAATCTGATGCATTTTCTATTGCTGGTGGCGGTGATACATTAGCTGCAGTGTCCAAATATAGAATTTGTGACGATATTTCTTATATCTCAACTGGCGGCGGTGCCTTTCTGGAGTTTCTTGAAGGTAAAAAATTACCTGCTGTAGATATCTTGGAGCAACGCGCCAAACAAGCATAAAGGAGTTTCATGTGGCGGCCATAAGACGAACAAAAATTGTTGCGACTTTAGGGCCGGCCACACAAAGCCCGCAAGTGCTGGATGCGATGATCGCAGCCGGAATGAATGTGGTCAGGCTTAACTTTTCTCATGGTGAGCCTGATACTCATATCGCGCTTGCAGAGCTCGTCAGAGAACGCGCTCGTATGCAAAATAAACAAGTGGGTATCTTGGCTGATCTACAAGGGCCTAAAATTCGTATCTCACGATTTAAAGAAGGCTCGGTCGTGCTGGAAGAAGGGGCTCGTTTCATTCTGGATGCCCAACTTGGCAGAGAGGATGGAGACGAGCAGCAAGTCGGCATTGATTACAAAGCGCTCCCGCGAGATGTAAAAGCAAAAGACACCTTATTGCTGGATGACGGCAGAATTGTTTTGCGTGTCGATAACGTTGATGCTCATAAAATTCATACTACGGTCAGCTTCGGTGGCGTTCTTTCCAATAACAAAGGCATCAATCGCCTTGGTGGCGGCCTTTCCGCAAAAGCCCTCACCGATAAAGATAAACAGGATATTAAAACGGCTGCCAGTATGCAGGCGGACTATCTCGCTGTGTCATTCCCGCGTTCTGCAGACGATATACATCAAGCCAGACAGTTATTACGTGATGCTGGTGGTTATGGTGCCATCGTGGCAAAAATTGAACGTGCAGAAGCGGTAGAAGCGATTGACGAGATTATTGCAGCTACCGATGCGATTATGGTCGCGCGTGGTGATTTGGGTGTGGAGATGGGCGATGCGGCATTACCACCTATTCAAAAACGCATCATTGGCCTGGCACGACAAAAGAATTGCCTGACGATTACCGCTACGCAAATGATGGAATCAATGATCACAAACCCGATTCCGACCCGAGCAGAAGTATTTGATGTGGCCAATGCGGTGTTAGATGGTACCGATGCTGTGATGTTATCCGGAGAAACAGCGATAGGCAAAAATCCGATAAAAACCATAGCGGCAGTTGACCGTGTATGTCTGCAAGCAGAGCTGGAACGTGAAATACGGGTATCCCGACATCGGATAGACTCACATTTTGAGCGGATGGATGAAGCTATCGCCATGGCCGCCATGTATACTGCCAATCACTTGGATGTCAAAGCGATTGCTGCGCTAACGGACTCTGGAGCGACCACCTTGTGGATGTCCAGAATTAGTTCGGGTATTCCCATCTTTGCATTAACACCCCATGAAAAAACGGCACGAAAAGTGACTTTATACCGAGGTGTTTACCCGATGAAATTTGATGTCGAGCATCATGATCACGCCTTAATGAACAAAGAGATGGTTGATGAGCTTATCCGATGTGGTGTGGTATCTGACGGTGACATCGTCATTATCACCAAAGGGGATCTTGAAATTCAGGGCAGCACCAATGCTATGAAAATTGTCAAAGTCGGTGATATGGCTGAACCCAGACAAATAGACTAAACGCAGAATACAATTTTTCTTTACAGGAGGCTTTATGGCCCTGATTACATTGCGACAATTATTAGACTATGCAGCTGAACATGATTTTGCTGTTCCGGCATTTAATGTCAGTAATATGGAGCAGGTACATGCCATTATGCAGGCAGCAGATAAGGTGGATAGTCCAGTGATAATGCAGGCCAGTGCCGGTGCCAGAAAATATGCGGGTGAACCCTTTTTAAGGCATATGGTTCTCGCGGCTGTTGAAGAATATCCGCATATTCCGGTGGTGTTACATCAGGATCATGGTGCCAGCCCGGATATCTGTATTCGTTCTATACAGTCAGGATTCACCTCGGTAATGATGGATGGCTCATTACGCGAAGACATGAAAACACCGTCTGATTTTGAATATAACAGTAAGGTGACGAAGACAGTCGCAGATATTGCGCATGCTTGCGGTGTTTCAGTCGAGGGTGAGTTGGGCTGTCTGGGCTCATTAGAGACTGGAATGATGGGGGAAGAAGATGGTCATGGTGCTGATTCTGCATTAGATCACAGTCAATTATTGACGGACCCTGACGAAGCTGTGGAATTTGTCAGATTAACGCAGGTCGATGCTTTAGCGGTTGCTATAGGCACCAGCCATGGAGCCTATAAATTCACACAACCACCGACGGGTGATGTGTTGGCGATTAGCCACTTAAAAACGTTGCAACAAAAGCTACCTGATACGCATTTTGTCATGCATGGATCGAGTTCTGTACCGCAAGACTGGTTGAAAATTATCAATACACATGGTGGCGATATCGGCCAAACCTACGGTGTACCTGTAGAAGAAATTGTTGAGGGCATTCGATACGGTGTGCGGAAGGTCAATATTGATACTGATTTGCGAATGGCTTCAACCGGGGCAATTCGCCAGTTTTTGACCGATGAGCAGAATAAAGCAGAATTTGATCCCAGGAAATTTCTCAAAGCGGCAACGCAGGCCATGCAAACGATTTGTGAAGCGCGCTATCAGGCGTTTGGCAGCGCAGGACATGCCAGAAAGATTACGCCCGTTTCATTAGCTAAGATGGTTGAAAGATACTAGTGTGGGTCGATAACAGTTTGTTTGTCAGTGATTTTCAGCTACTCAGACTGATGCGTGATTGAATGTTATTTTCCTCATTAAACAATCAGTTGCGAGCATTGCGCCAGAATACGGTAAACTACCTGTTTTTTGGCAGGGAATATTGTTCGTGCATCAGATAATTGCTATTGCCGCTGGCGGTGCAGTGGGTGCCGTACTCAGGTTTTTGGTTTCCAACGGAGTCTATCGTGTTTTAGGGCGAGACTTTCCCTACGGCACATTGGCTGTTAATGTGCTCGGTTCTTTACTGATGGGATTTCTTTTTATCATCTTTATTGAGAGAGAGCTGGGGATGGCTGAATGGCGCTCTGCCATTTTAATTGGCTTGCTTGGCGCGTTTACCACGTTTTCGACGTTTTCCATGGAAACTATTGCTTTGCTGGAAGCAGGAGATGTCAGTAGAGCCATGTTAAATGTAATTATTAGCGTTTTACTCTGTCTGACAGCTACATGGGTGGGACTAAGCCTGGGGAGACAGTTATGAGTCGGCTTGAAGTGACTATGGTTCGTGTTTATCTTGCTGAAGGCCGCGATCACAGTAATCGCGTTATAAAGTTACTTGAAACATTAGATATTAAAGGCTTTACCGTGTTTCGTGGCATTGCTGGTTTTGGTGCTGAACATGAATTACATAAGGCGTCATTATTGGATTTATCACCCGAACTCCCCTTAGTGATTGAGTTTTTTGATATTCCACAAAAAGTGGAAGAAATTATTACACAGCTGGAAAGTATGGTTAAACCGGATCATATAGTGAGCTGGACTGCACAATCTGGAAAATAAAAGAATGTTAGATCCGAAGTTATTAAGAAATGAGACTGCTCAGGTCGCTGAGCAATTAGCCCGCCGAGGTTTTGATTTAGACGTCGCGCTGTTGGCTAAGCTTGAAGAAGAACGAAAACAAGCACAATTGGACGCTCAGGAATTACAAACAGAAAGAAACAGTCGTTCGAAAAATATTGGTAAAGCCAAAGCGGCTGGTGAAGATATTGCACCATTATTAAAAGAAATCGAGGATTTGGGTGACCGCCATAAAGCGGCTGAATCTCGCTTGAATGATGTGTTGACGCAATTAGAACAGATCGCGATGGGTATTCCTAATATTGCTCAAGCTGATGTGCCAGCGGGTAAGGATGAGAGCGAAAATCAGGAAGTTTTACGTTGGGGTGAGCCGCGTCAATTTGATTTTGAAGTAAAAGATCATGTCGATCTGGGTGCCGCATTAGGCATGGACTTTGATACAGCTGCAAAAATCAGTGCTGCCCGTTTTGTAACCTTGTCAGGCCCTTTAGCCAAGTTACAACGTGCGCTTACACAGTTTATGCTCGACTTACACAGTGAACAGCATGGTTATACTGAAACGTATGTGCCTTATCTGGTCAATGCAGATTCTTTAAAAGGGACTGGGCAGTTACCTAAATTTGAAGAAGATCTGTTTAAAGTGAATGATGGCGAGTTTTATCTGATACCGACAGCTGAAGTACCAGTGACTAATATTGTTCGCGATACCATTACTGAAGATGCGTCGTTACCGCTGAAGTTTGTGGCACATACACCTTGTTTTCGAAGTGAAGCCGGATCTTATGGCCGTGATGTTCGCGGGCTTATTCGTCAGCATCAGTTTGAAAAGGTAGAACTTGTACAAATCGTCCGCCCGGAAGACTCTGCTGCAGCGCATGAAGAACTAACTGCACATGCTGAGAAAGTATTGCAGATGCTTGAGCTGCCTTATCGTAAGGTAAATCTGTGTACGGGGGATTTAGGTTTTTCTTCTACAAAAACCTATGATCTTGAAGTTTGGTTACCAAGCCAACAAACCTATAGAGAAATTTCATCTTGCAGTAATTTTGGTGATTTTCAGGCACGTCGTTTACAGGCTCGCTGGCGTAATCCTGCCACAGGAAAACCAGAGTTAGTGCATACGCTTAATGGTTCAGGTCTGGCGGTTGGACGCACGCTGTTAGCGTTAATGGAAAATCACCAACAAGCGGATGGCTCAGTAGTGATTCCTGAGGCATTGCGGGCTTATATGGGCGGACAGGACATGCTTCGTGTTTGAGTTTAGTCTGGTCCAGAAAATTATTATCTGGGCGATACCTGTATTGTTTGCGATTACCGTGCATGAAGTCGCGCATGGCTGGGTTGCATTAAAGTTAGGTGACAGAACAGCACAAATGCTGGGTCGACTCACCCTTAACCCATTTAAACATATCGATCCTATCGGCACGTTGCTTGTTCCTGGATTGTTGTTATTGCTCGGTGGCTTTGTATTTGGCTGGGCAAAACCGGTACCGGTGAGCTATCAGAATCTGCATCAGCCCAAACGCGATATGGCTTGGGTAGCTGCTGCCGGTCCCGCTGCCAATTTTATTATGGCGATTATCTGGGCCATAGTTGCCAAGCTGGGATTAATGCTTATTCATGCTGATATTACGCTTGGTCAGCCGATGATGTTTATGGGCGTTGCTGGTGTCTTGATTAATACGATGTTAATGATGCTTAACTTACTGCCCATTCCACCTCTGGACGGCAGTCGAGTGTTATCAAGCTGGTTACCGGGACCGATGGCGTATAAGTTCAGCAGGATTGAACCTTATGGTTTCTTTATCTTGCTGGCACTGCTTTATTTCGGCATTTTAAATTTGATTCTATGGCCGTTGGTCAGTGCTATGCTAGGTTTGCTGGTGTCTGTCTTTCATTTACCAGCGCAAATATTCAGTATTTTATAGTTAGCTAATTAAGGCTTATCAGGAGAACATTTTGGATACGGTTGCTATACAGTCCCGTCGTATTGTTTCAGGCATGCGTCCAACAGGACAATTGCATTTAGGTCATTACCATGGCGTTCTAAAAAACTGGATTAAATTACAGCACGAATTTGACTGTTTTTTCTTTGTAGCAGACTGGCATGCGCTGACGACACACTATGAAGATAGCAGTGTCATTGAAGGCAGTGTTTGGGAGATGGTGATTGACTGGCTAGCTGCTGGTATCGAACCTTCGACGGCATCGCTGTTTTTACAATCTAAAATACCTGAGCATGCTGAATTACATTTACTGTTGTCGATGATTACACCGCTTTCATGGTTAGAGCGTGTGCCTACATATAAAGATCAACAAGAAAAACTAAAAGAAAAAGATTTATCGACTTATGGTTTTTTAGGTTATCCCCTATTACAAAGTGCCGATATTTTGATTTATCGTGCCGGTCAGGTACCTGTTGGTGAAGATCAGGTGGCTCATGTGGAGTTAACACGTGAAGTCGCTCGTCGCTTTAATCATATTTACGGTCGTGAGCTGGACTTTGAAGAAAAAGCCGAAGCCGCGATCAAAAAAATGGGTAAGAAAAACGCAAAGCTCTACAATTCTTTGCGTAAGTCATATCAAGAACAAGGTGATGCCGACGCTTTAGCGACAGCGAGAGAGTTGCTTAAAAATCAACAAAATCTGGCACTGGGAGATATGGAACGTTTATTCGGCTATCTGGAAGGTGCAGGTAAAGTGATCTTGCCAGAGCCAAAAGCGTTATTAACACCGGCATCTAAAATGCCAGGCTTGGATGGTCAAAAAATGTCCAAGTCATATGGCAATACGATTTCGCTGCGCGAGCCTGATGATAGTCTTGCTGAGAAAATTAAACGTATGCCAACGGACACAAACCGTGTTCGACGTACTGATCCTGGTGAACCTGAACGCTGCCCTGTATGGCAGTTGCATGAGGTTTATGCTTCAGAAGATCAGAAACAGTGGGTACAAGAAGGTTGTCGCAGTGCCAGTATTGGTTGTCTGGATTGTAAAGGTCCGTTGATTGATGCTGTTAGTGCTGAACTGAGACCGATTCGTGAACGGGCGTTGGATTTTAGCCAACACCCAGAAGATGTCCGCCGTATTATTGATGATGGTAATGCTGCCGCCCGTGAAGTGGCGCAGGAAACCTTGGCGGAAGTCCGTTCATCAATGGGTTTAAACTATAAATAAAAGGGTTGCTGACGCGTTTTTATGGCTGAACGTATTCAAAAAGTATTAGCAAGAGCTGGTTATGGCTCTCGTCGACAGGTGGAAACCTGGATTAAAGAAGGACGTGTCACTCGTAATGGTGAGTTGGCGAGTTTGGGCGATCAGATTAGTGAAGGTGATCGTTTAAAGCTCGATAATAAACCGCTTTCTCCGAAACGTTTGTGGCAGGAACCTGCCAAGCAGGTCATTCTCTATAATAAGCCTGTTGGTGAAGTGTGCACGCGTAAGGACCCTGAAGGTCGTCGTACTATCTTTCAGTCTCTGCCAATTCCAGAACAGGGCCGCTGGGTTAGCGTGGGTCGACTCGATTTAAATACCAGCGGCTTAATTATCCTGACGACCGATGGTGAACTGGCCAATCGTTTAATGCATCCATCTCATGAAATGGATCGTGAGTATGCCGTTCGTGTATTAGGTGAAGTGACATCAGAAATGATGCAGGCTCTACGTGACGGTGTCATGCTTGAAGATGGTGAAGCGAAGTTTGCTGATATCCAGGAATCAGGTGGTGAAGGTGCCAATAAATGGTTTCACGTGGTTATTCAGGAAGGTCGTAACCGTGAAGTCCGTCGTTTGTGGGAAAGCCAGGGCGTGCAGGTGAGCCGTCTGATGCGGGTGCGTTATGGACCTATCATTATTCCCAATAACCTGCGTATGGGCCACTGGACAAAGCTGGAAGGCTCTGATTTGGACTATCTATATGAACAGGCTGGGATGAAGCCTGTCAGCGCGGCTACAGGTGGACGTAATAAGCCTGCTAAGCAGGAACGCCCTAAAAAAACACGGGCGAGAAAAGAATATAGTACTAATAAAAAAGAACAAAGCCGGGAGCAGGATGAGCCCACACCAAAAAGAAGACCTCGTATCAGAGGCCATTAATTTTATACTGTCTGTTGTCGATTAAATCTTAGGGTTTTTTGGCGCAGACAGTAATATTTTTACCCATGTGTTTTGCTTCATACAGTGCCATATCAGCCCGTTCAAACAAATGATAGCCTTCCTCATTCTTATCAAGTTGGGCAACACCTAAGCTGATGGTAAAACCGAAACTGTTTTTTCCGTCATGAGATAATATTTGCGCAACAGATTCACGTACTCTCTCAGCGGCAACGTGAGCATCGTGGATACTGGTATCGGTTAATAAAAGAACAAACTCTTCACCACCAAATCGGAATGCCATATCACTACCACGCAGATTCTGATTAATCATATCTGCCAAAATTTTAAGGGCTCTATCGCCTGTCATATGGCCAAAGTTATCATTAATAATTTTGAAGTTATCAATGTCAATAAGCACGAGTGACAAAGGCGTATTGTGTCTTTTTGCTCTGTCAATTTCACGGTTCAAGCTTTTTTCATAAGCTGCGCGATTGCCCAGATTTGTTAAGTCATCCAGCAGTGCAGAGGCCAGTGCTTTTTTATAAAGCAGGCAATTGCGCAGAGGGTAAACCAGTAGGCTGAGTAAATCTTCTATAAAAATAATATCGGTTTGAGAAAACTTTTTGCTTTGCGTAAAACTGAGATCGCCCAGATAATCACCATTCATTTCAAGCTTATAATGGCAGCGATGGTGGGATTTTTCTGCCGAGTTAATATCGACTTTCATACTGGGATTCTGATAATGAAAGCTGCACTCAGGGAAGATAGCATTGATTTCCTGCTGAAATAGTTGAAGCATGTCTTCCAATATAAGGCTGGTTTGCAGTGTATAAGGAAGTTGACGATGTATTTCTTCAGCTGTTTTTGTCTGAGTGTTATCTATTGCTGGTTTAGAGCCTTCAACCAAGCTCAGTTTATGTTTATTTGAGATTAATGGGTGTTCCATCGGAGCACTTCCTTATTCAAGTTATGAATATAACCTGCGATAAGTGTGCCAAATGTGAAAATATGTTTTAAATCAGTATGTTATATATTTAGTGTCAGGGTTTTGACGTTTCTAATTATCTAGGCTGCAGAATTGGCTTCAATATTAAGTTTGCCGATGTAGTGATGTACAACATCATCTGGCAGATTCAGATGCTCGGGATTTCGGGCAGGATAAGCACGAGCATATAGTGCGGTTCTGACTTCACCTGGATCAATTGTACTGACAATAACCTTACCTTCTGCTTCCAGTTCATCTTTTAATTGTTCGGCAAATGCTTCTATTGCTGCCTTACTAATCCCATAGGCACCCCAATAAGCCGTATGTTTATGGGCATCAGTCGTGAAAATTAAATGGCTGGTTTGTTGTTTTAATAAAGGGAGACAGGCCTGGGTGAGTAAATAAGTGGCTGTCAGGTTGATGTGTATGGTTTCAGCCCATGTTTTAGGATCCTGATTCATCACAGGTGCTAATTGTCCGAGTGTGGCAGCACAGTGAATCAAGGCATTTAATTTGCCAAAGTTATCTGAAATAGTCTGGGCGAGTTGCTTGTAGTTATCTACTGTCGCACCTTTCAGATCGAGCGGATAGATAGCAGGTATGATGCCCGTTTGTTCAACGATTTCATCATAGACAGCTTCAAGCTGTGGAACTTGTTTATCGAGTAAGATAACTGTAGCACCTGCCTGTGCGCAGGCTTTAGCTACTGAGGCACCGATGCCCTGAGCGGCACCGGTGATAAGAATAATTTGATCAGCCAACTGGCTGTCCTCAGTATGTGTTTGCATCAAGATTTATTCTGCAGGGATAAATTGACTAAATTGTGCGACACCGTTGTGGAATTGTACCGCTGTGATACCGTCTTTTTTATGCCATTCAAGATGGTCAACGGTTAAAGCATCAATTTTATGCGTTTGAGTGACATCTGGCTCACCCCATTTAGCGATAGCTTCTTCTTCAGTCATACCTGCAATAGTGCTTGTTTCATCTTCAACAGCACCTGTTGTGTCAGTGGTGTCGTCACTAGACACTTCCGCAGGTGCAGCAGATGTATCTTTAGACTCTGTCTGAGCACTGTTGTCATCACTACAAGCAACGATGAATGTACCCAGAAATAACGCGATTAAAAGTAATTTAAACTGTTTCAGCATAGCATTCCCTTATTGTTATAAATATTGAGTCATAAAGTATAGCAAGTGATTAATCGCTTAGCTAACCGTGTTGATTTTCATTATCAATTCGGCAGCTTTTTCACCATTGATCACTGCGCCTTCTAGTGTAGCAGGATAAGGGTTACTAATTATATCACCAGCTAAATAGAGCCCCTTCACTGTGCACGCGGTCGCCGGACGATGTGAGCTGATATTGACACAACTTTTGAAAGTCGCTCGTTTTTCCCGAATAACGTAACCGCGAATAAACTCTGGGGATTGGACTATATTTGTGTCCAATAACTCATCGAAAATATGAACAATAAGCTGATCATTAGTCAGCTTCAGATGTGTTCCAGGTCCACTAATAACAACGGCTAACAAGCCATCTCCTCTATCAAATACCCACTGACTTGTTGTGCCACTGAGGCCTATTATGGGAGATATTAATTTGATGTCAGCTGAGCATTGCAGATACACCGTGACAATAGGATAAGAGCTTGTTTCCTCACCTAACCAGTAGTTTCCCAGCAGTTGTTGGCTAGTGTGTGGTCCGGTAGCAATAATGATATTGTCTGCTTCAATCGTCTGACCTTTATCGGTCATTGCGGCGGTTATTTTATTATCTTCGATAAGCAGTGACTTAATTCGTGTATGCAGGGAAATTTGGCCGCCCTGTGCTTGAATATACCGTTCAGCATAGGCAGGTAAGATATCGCCTAATGGCACTTTTGGAATCAGAAAGTCAGCATAATCACGTTGTTGAAAAGTCTCTAACAAGACATTAGCAAAAAGATTAGCTGAGGCTTCGGATATGGGCGTATTCAACGTAGCAAGACATAATGGCTCCCATAGCTGCTCAATTAATCTCGGACTTTGTTTCTGTTGTTTTAACCATGCCTGCACCGAGATATCGTCTGATTTTTTTTGCGGACGTGCTTTAAATATCAGACGTGATATCTGAATAAAAAGCGTAAAACCATTGAGCTGCCATGTCTTTATCGCCAGTGACAAAGGCCAGGGTAAAAGCGGGGTGTCAGCGAGTTTTAGATCATTAAAATGTGGATGATGGATGGTCAGATTTAATGGAAGTCGTTGAAATAATGTGGATTCATCAGCCCCTAAGTCCTGCAACAATTTTAAGGTACGTTGGTAGGCGCCAATCAATAAATGCTGGCCGTTATCTATGGTTTGTTCGTTCCAGACAACATTTCGGGCTCGCCCGCCTAATTGTTTGGCAGATTCAACCAGATGAACTGGTTCTCCCTGCTCTAACAATCGTACGGCAGCAGCAAGTCCACTCCAGCCACCACCAATAATCAACGTGGTCATTATTGGTGTTTTTTTTCTGCTCTGGATGTGCGCCAGGCTAACCAGAGTTTTTTCAAAGGCGTCAGAGAAATACGCTGTTTCATTACCTGAAAATTATCTTTTTCAATTTCGTCTAATGTCGCTTCATAGATAGCAGACATAATTAAGCCTGTACGTTGCGAATAACGATCTTCCGTCGGTAATAATGTTTTAGCTTCTTGATAAAAAGAACGTGCACGTTGGGTTTCAAATGCGAGGAGTGCCGTTAATTCTGTTGTCTGTTTCAGTGCTAGAATATCTTGTTCGCTGACATTAAATCGCGCCATATCCTCTGCAGGTAGATAGATGCGACCACGCTCTGCATCTTCACGAACGTCACGAATAATATTGGTCAACTGGAAAGCCAAACCTAGTTTTTCGGCATATTTCAGCGTCTGGCGGTTCTGATAACCAAAAATCTCTGCAGCAAGCAATCCGACCACACTGGCAACACGGTGACAATATAGAGCTAAATGCTTAAAACCTTCATATCGATGCTGGAATAGATCCATTTCCATGCCATCAATGATCTCAAGAAAATATTCTTTATGTAATTCAAAATGCTGAAGTGCTTCTTCCAAGGCTTTACCGACCGGATGGGTAGCTACTTGGTCAAAAATATTGTCAACTTCACTGCGCCACCAGGCTAAGGTCTGTGCGGCAACTTGCGGATCAGCAATTTCATCCACTGCATCATCCACCTCACGGCAAAACGCATACAAGGCTGTGATGGCCTGTCGCTTTTGTGGCGGCAAGAACATAAAGCTGTAATAAAAACTTGAACCACTTTTGGCTGCTTTGTCACGGCAGTATTGATTGGGTGTCATTTGACCAGACGTTCCACAATAGTATCGTTTAACAGATGTGACTCAATAATTTCATCAATATCTGCTTCTGTTTCATAGTGATACCAGGTGCCTTCAGGATAGATAACTAACATTGGCCCTAGCTTACAACGGCTGAGACAGCCAGCATTATTGACACGGACTTTTTTTATTTTTAGCTCTTTGACACGCTGTTTCGCATAATCACGCAGAGACTGTGAGCCATGTTCACCACAATTTGCACTGCCATCATCACGCTGATGGGTACAGAAAAATAAATGATATTTATATATTTGAGACATAGTGACTAAGGATAGCGAACCTTGAAATAACTAAAAAGTATTTAAGCAAAATTAAGCTATATCTTGTGTTTGAGATAAGGTGTCAGGGTGATGTGCACGGTAATGAAGTACTTCTTCTAAGATAGATAAAAAATGCTCCACTAATTCAGGATCAAAATGATGTCCTTTTTGCTCAGTCAGGTAATCAACAGCTTTATCGATTGGCCAAGCTTTTTTATATGGACGTTCAGACGTTAAAGCATCAAATACATCACATACCGCACAAATACGACCCTCAATCGGGATATCTTTGCCCTTCAAACCATTTGGGTAACCAGAGCCGTCCCATTTTTCATGATGAGTAAGCGCTATATTACTTGCCAGCTTGAGTAAGGGAACATCGGTATCTGCTAATAAATCTGCGCCAATTTTGACGTGAGTTTTCATCACTTCCCATTCGTCAGCATTTAATTTTCCTGGTTTGAGCAAGATATGATCAGGAATACCAATTTTTCCAATATCGTGCATAGGTGCTGCTGTTAATATATCAGCAGCAAAACTCTCATTAAGGCTGGCGGCTAATGCCAACATTTCAGCAAAATGACTCATTCTCAGAATGTGATTGCCGGTTTCATTATCTTTATATTCTGCTGCCCGACCTAAACGTTTAATAATTTCAAGACGGCTTTGCTCGAGTTGTTGAGTGCGGATTTTGACCTGTTGTTCTAGCGTTACATTTTGTGTCATTACTTGCTTATGCAGTAAGCGGACTTCCAGCATATTTCTGATACGCTGAATAACTTCTGTTTGGTCAAAGGGTTTGGTTATAAAGTCTTTTGCACCGGAGCTGAGTGATTTTTTTCGTATTTCCTGAGTGAGTTCAGCGGTAATTACCAGTATCGGAAGATAGTCATTATGTATCGCCGTATGCAGTGATTCCATTACCTGAAAACCATCCATATCCGGCATACGGATGTCTAGCAGGATGAGATCGATTTCGTATTCAAAATAGCGCTGTTTTACTTCGGCGCCGAGATTTGTGGAATAGAGAGAGGTAAACCCTGCCTGTCTCAGCATTTTTTCCAGTAATTTAATATTAATTAACTGGTCGTCAACAATGAGAATTCTGGCGTTTAGAATGTCCTTATCTGAAATCATTTTACGCATCCTTTGCATATATCATGACTGCTATAACCATATAACCTGGCGATGCTTCATCATTCGATGACCTCAGAGTGTGAGTCGAATCATTAATAATTTCGCTGAATAGCAAAATCAGCTAACGATAACAAAGCCTGTTTATATGGACTTTCAGCAAGTCTATCCAGCGCTTGTTTCGCTTGCATGACTTCCTTTTCAGCTGCCTTGGCAGTGTAATCTATGGCGCCTGTATTTTGAATGATCTCAATAATGTCATTGATCCTATCTCGCTGGCCCTGTTCGATGGCTTCACGAATAATAGCCGCTTGTTCAGCATTACCGTGCTGCATTGCATAGATCAAAGGCAATGTGGGTTTGCCTTCAGCAAGATCGTCACCGATGTTTTTACCAATAGTTTCGCTGGATTGACTGTAATCCAGTAAGTCGTCTACCAGCTGAAAAGCACTACCCAAATGCATGGCATAGCTAGCCATAGCTGTTTCAATAGCGTTGTCAGAGCCTGAAATGACAGCACCTAACTGGCCCGCAGCTTCAAACAGTTTAGCTGTTTTATGGTGTATGACTTCAAGATAACGTTCTTCGGTGGTGTCAGCATCATGACAATTTAATAATTGCAGTACCTCGCCTTCAGCAATGATATTGGTGGTATGAGAAAGAATATGCATTAAGCGCATAGACTCAATTTCGACCATCATTTCAAACGAGCGGGTATAGAGGAAATCGCCCACGAGTACGCTGGCTTCATTACCCCAAAGTGAATTAGCTGTTTCCTGACCCCGGCGCATATCAGAATTATCTACCACATCATCGTGTAATAACGTTGCGGTATGAATGAACTCAATAATGGTGGCGAGGTTGATATGCTGACTCCCCTCATAGCCACATGCGCGTGCAGACAGAATAGCTATCGCTGGGCGCAGCCGCTTACCACCGCTGTTAATAATGTAAAAGCCAAGTTGGTTAATGAGGGCAACATCAGACTGTAAGCGTTGTTGGATCAACTCGTCTACAGCTTTCATGTCATCTTGAATTAAAGAATAGATGGATTGAATATCCACGGAACCGTAATCTGCCTATAATGTGTGATTTAAACGCGTACTTTCTCATGAGCGAGAATACTGCGCAAATATTTCAATATGAATTTGATCTCCTTGAAGAAAGGAGATACAATTGCCGGTCTTTTGTGGGGTAACCCGCATTAACACTATTATACTTTGGAGACAGCGATGTACGCTATTGTCGCGACTGGCGGTAAACAATACCGAGTGAAAGAGGGCGAAAAGCTCCGCATTGAAAAATTGACTGCTGAAGCCGGTGATACGGTTGAGCTTGATAAAGTTCTGTTAGTTGGCGAAGGTGAAGACATCAAAGTCGGTGCACCTTACCTTGACGGCGCTAAAGTGACTGCGAAAGTGGCAGCTAACGGCCGTGGCGATAAAGTGAAAATCGTCAAATTCAAACGCCGTAAGCATCATCAAAAACAGATGGGTCATCGTCAAGCATATACTGAAATCGAAATCACAGGCATCTCAGCCTAAGAATCGGAAAAGAGGTTTAAGAAATGGCTCACAAGAAAGCTGGTGGTAGTACTCGTAACGGACGTGATTCAGAGTCTAAACGCCTTGGTGTAAAACGCTACGGTGGTGAATTAGTGTCTGGTGGTAACATTTTAGTTCGTCAGCGTGGTACACGTTACCATGCAGGTCGTAACGTAGGTATTGGTAAAGACCATACTTTATTTGCGACAGCTGAAGGTAAAGTATTATTTGAGACCAAAGGTCCTCAAAACCGTACTTTCGTCAGTGTTGTTGCTGACTAAGAATATTTGCTAGCCCGTATGGGGCAAACAGCACAAAGCCCCGCTGATGCGGGGTTTTTTGTTTCTGGCATATAAGTTTTATAGCCAGAAAGAACATGAGATTAAGGTCGGGAAGCGACAATGAAATTTGTGGATGAAGCGAAAATTAAAATCAGTGCCGGGGCCGGTGGTAACGGCTGTTTGAGTTTTCGCCGTGAAAAATTCATTCCTTTTGGTGGCCCCGATGGTGGTGATGGTGGCGATGGCGGCGATATTTATCTGCTGGCAGACTCCCAAGTCAATACGCTGATTGATTTTCGTTATCAGCGGAATTTTAAAGCTGAGCGTGGTGAACATGGTCGTGGTCGTCTATGTAGTGGTGCGCGTGGAGAAGATCTAGTCATCAAAGTCCCGATTGGTACAGAAGCCTGGGATGATGATACCGATGAACTCATTGGCGACCTGACTAATGATGGGGATAAGTTATTAGTCGCAAAAGGCGGCTGGCATGGTTTGGGCAATGCGCGTTATAAATCCAGTATTAACCGCGCACCGCGTCAAACCAGTGATGGTACTCCCGGCGAAGAACGCACATTACGACTTGAAATGAAGTTGTTAGCCGATGTCGGGCTGCTGGGGTTACCTAACGCTGGTAAATCCACTTTTATCAGTCAGGTATCTGCTGCTCAACCCAAAGTCGCGAACTATCCTTTCACCACGCTTTATCCAAATTTAGGTGTTGTTACCTTAAAAGACGTGCGCAGTTTTGTGATTGCCGATATTCCTGGATTAGTTGAAGGTGCGGCAGAAGGCGCGGGTTTAGGCATTCAGTTTCTGAAACATTTAACGCGTACACGTTTACTTTTACATCTCGTCGATATGGCGCCAGTTGATGTGAAACAGGATCCGGTTGAAAGCGTGCAGATTATTAATCGTGAACTGGAAAACTACAGCGAAGCTTTAGGAAGCCAGGATCAGTGGTTAGTACTGAATAAAATGGATCTGGTACCTGAAGATATTCGCGATGATTTATGCCAAGAAGTACTGGATCGTCTTCAATGGCAGGGTAAAGTGTTTTACATTAGTGGTCAGACCGGTGAAGGCTGTGAAGCTCTGGTCAATGAAGTCATGAATTATCTGGAAGCCGTTCGTGCCAGTGAGAAAGACGAAAATGCAGACAGTTCACAGGATGATGCTCAGGAATAAACCTCAGTGACAGAACCACATCAGCAATTATTGAATACCAAGCGCTGGGTTATCAAAATTGGCAGTGCTTTATTAACCCGTATTGGTGAGGGGTTGGATGCGGATCGCATTCGTTGGTTGAGTGCGGAAATTGCCGAGCTACGAAGTCAGGGAAAAGAAGTCGTATTAGTCACGTCTGGCTCTGTTGCTGCAGGCATGCAGAAGTTGGGTTGGAAAAGACGTCCACACGAAATTCATCGTCTGCAAGCAGCTGCCAGTGTCGGTCAGATGGAATTGGTCAATGCTTATGCGACAGAATGCGGTAAGCACGGTATTCACACAGCACAAATTCTACTCACTCACTCTGATTTATCGGACCGCGGCCGTCATCTTAATGCACGCAGTGCGCTACAAACGCTACTAGAATTAGATATTCTGCCGGTGGTGAATGAGAACGATACCATTGCTACAGAAGAAATTCGCTTTGGTGATAACGATACCTTAGCTGCGATGACGGCCAATCTTGTTGAAGCCGATGTGCTGGTTATTCTGACGGATCAGGATGGTTTATTTGACTCCGATCCCAGAAGCAATCCTAACGCTCGTATGATTGCGGCATCAGCTGCCAGTAATGCGGCACTTGATCAAATGGCTGGTGATAGTAAAGGTGAGTTAGGCCGTGGCGGTATGACCACCAAATTATTAGCTGCGCGTCGTGCAGCACGTTCAGGTGCCTACACTGTTATCTTATCTGGTAAACACCCTGACAATCTGCGTCATCTGGCTGCAGGCCATGGCGTGGGCACATTACTGTGGCCTGACAATAAACCGATTACAGCCCGACAACAATGGCTGGTAGGCCACTTAATTGCTAAAGGGCAGTTGGTTCTGGATGATGGCGCTGTGGCTGTGTTAAGAGAGCAGGGACGGAGTCTGTTACCTGTTGGGGTAACGCATGTGGAAGGCAAGTTTACCCGTGGCGAACTCGTTATTTGTCGTGACGTAAATGGTAAAGAAGTCGCCAGGGGCTTAGCGAACTATAATGCTGACGAGGCGCATCTGATTAAAGGTAAGTCTAGCAGTGAAATTGAATCTATCTTGGGTTATGTTGGCGAGCCCGAATTAATACATCGCGATAACCTGGTATTAACCAGTTAAATAAATACCAAAACAAAAATGACAGACATAAAAAAACCGACATTACGTCGGTTTTTTTATAAAGTCGAAACTTTAAATTACATTGCGCGAACAGCGTTGTTCAAGCGGCTTTTACCACGAGCAGCAGTATTCTTATGAATAATGCCTTTACCCGCCATACGATCTAATGCAGGCGCTGCAACTTTGAAAGCAGCAACAGCTTGTTCTTTATCACCAGCTGCGATTGCTTTTCTCAGTGCTTTAATCGTTGTACGCATCGCTGAACGTTGGCTGGCGTTACGCTGACGGTGTACTTCTGCTTGACGCGCGCGTTTTCTTGCTTGTGCCGAATTTGCCAAAGTGCTTCTCCTAAAAATTCATTTATCTGTAGCTAAACCTAGCTATCTGTATTTACAGATGAGCCCGACATTATCCGGATTTTATTCTGATTTGTAAATGGTATTATGTGATTATTTTTCAATAGGATGACCCATGCGCATAATCACAGCCAATGTGAACGGTATTCGAGCCGCCGCCCGTAAAGGTTTTTTCGACTGGTTACCCAAACAAAATGCAGATGTTGTCTGTATTCAGGAGACCAAAGCCCAAGTTCATCAACTCGAAGATGATATTTTCAGGCCGCAAGGATATCACTGTTATTACCATGATGCTGAGAAAAAGGGCTATAGCGGCGTCGCGCTGTATTGCAAAGCAGAGCCCGATGAAGTCATTGTTGGCATGGGGAATGAGGAGTTCGATGCGGAAGGGCGTTATATCGAGGCCCGCTTTGGTAATTTAAGCGTGATTTCTTTGTATATGCCATCAGGATCGGCAAAAGAAGAACGCCAACTGGTTAAGTATCGTTGCATGGACTTTTTCGAAATAAAAATGCAGGAAATGAAAGACTCAGGCCGTGATGTCTTGATATGTGGTGATTGGAATATCGCGCATAAAAATGAAGATATTCGTAACTGGAAAGGCAATCTGAAAAATTCAGGCTTCCTGCCTGAAGAACGTGCCTGGTTGGATAAACTGTTTGATGAAATGGGCTTTATCGATGCCTTCCGTGAGTTACCACAGGAAGAACACCAATACACCTGGTGGTCAAACCGCGGTCAGGCCAGAGCGAATAATGTCGGATGGCGTATTGATTACCATATCTTAACGCCGGGTATGAAAGGCAAGGTCAAAGCGACAGAAATCTATCGTGAGGAATCTTTTTCTGATCATGCGCCGCTCATTATTGATTATGACTACGAGCTGCCAAAATAAAAACGAACTTTATCGCTACATAACTCTCTGACTTATCCAAGCTATCGGAGAGTTATGTATGTGGTCATTCTTTAAGTCCGATCCAGAGAAAAAGTTAAAAAAGCAGTTAGCACGAAAGCGTGAACAGGCATTACATGCACAGCGTAATGGCGATATACGACTGTTTGCTTCATTGACTCAGGAAGCAGAGGCGATATTGAAGCAATTACAGCAAGTGCAGTCAGATAAAGTCTGAAAATAATCTGTTATTAATACATTGAGGCAAGTACACAACGAATCACACCATAATCATAAGCTTCATCCAGCGCCTGATAAATCGCTTTCAGGCTCTGTGATTCGTCTCCTAAAGATTCAATGGTAAGCATAATCGTATTGAGTTCGGCATCTTCCAGATCTAATACATCTTTAACATCCAGCAATCCGGCATTGATGCCTTCAGCCAGGTGGCTATAAACCGTACTGAGTTTTAAATCACGCTGCTTGGCAATATTGTCTATGCCATGTCCTTTTTCGAGTAATAACAGCGTGTCATTAATGGTATCGCTCAGACCGTTATTGAGTAAATCAGATAAAGGATGTTGTTTAATCACCTCTAAAAAGGCATGACCGTAATGGTTGAGTTTCTGCTCGCCCACCCCGGAAATTCGCTGCATCGCAGACATATCTGCAGGGCGGTAACGACACATTTCCAATAAAGTCGCATCATGAAAAATAACATAAGGCGGCACACCATGTTGTTTGGCAATATCAGAGCGTAATTGGCGTAACGCTTCCCAGAGTCGTTGATCTTGAGGACGAACGGCTGTTTGTTTTTTACTGGCTTTAGTCGCGGATTTTTTGGGTGATTGTTTTCTTAAATACAACGTCTGTTCACCACGTAATACGGGCCGACATTTTTCCGTCAGACGTAATGCGCCATAACGTTGAATATCAATATCGAGGTAACCCGTGGCGATTAACTGGCGGAAGATTCCACGCCATTGAGTCGCGTTCAGTTCAGCGCCAATGCCGTAGGTGCTTAACTTATCATGCTGATTGTGTTTAATACGTTCGTCGTCACTGCCAAGTAACACATCGATTAAATAATTCACCCCGAAACGTTGCTCGGTACGGTAAACACAGGATAGGGCTTTTTGCGCCATTTCTGTCGCATCAAAGCTTTCTGGTGGTGTTTGGCAGTTATCGCATTGGCCGCATTTTTCAGGAGCTTCTTCGTCAAAATAGGCCAGTATGGCCTGACGACGACAGGTGATGAGTTCACATAAGCCGAGCATGGCATCCAATTTATGCTGCTCAACCCGTTTGATCATATCGGGCGCATTAGAGTCCTGCATAAACTGTCGCAGGGTAATGACATCCTGCAGGCCATAGGCCATCCAGGCATTGGCCGGTAAACCATCGCGTCCCGCGCGGCCGGTTTCCTGATAATAAGCTTCAATATTTTTCGGCAAATTCAGGTGAGCGACAAATCGCACATCAGGTTTATCAATACCCATACCAAAGGCGATGGTGGCGACAATGATCACACCTTCTTCGCGTAAAAAGCGCTGTTGATGTTTAGCCCTGATCTCATTGGATAATCCAGCATGATAAGGCAGGGCAACCTGACCTTGTTCCTGAAGCCACTCGGCAATGGCTTCTACTTTTTTGCGAGACAGGCAATAAACAATACCGGCATCGTTGGCGTGATGTTCCTGAATAAATTGCCAAAGCTGTTGTTTGGCTTGCGTCGCTTCTGTAATGGCATAAAAAATATTATGTCTGTCAAAACTATTCAGATAGACATTAGCTTGCTGCAGATTGAGCTGTTCAATGATTTCCTGACGGGTGCGTTTGTCCGCTGTGGCCGTCAGGGCGACACGAGGCACATTAGGAAAACGTTCATGAAGTAAACGAAGTTGTTGGTATTCAGGGCGAAAGTCGTGTCCCCACTGTGACACGCAATGCGCTTCATCTATCGCAAATAAGGAAATACTGACACGGCTCAGCAGCGATAATGTACGCTCGTTCAGTAAGCGTTCTGGGGCGATATACAATACATCAATCAGTCCAGCTTCAAGTTCTTGCTCGACCGTACGGGCTTCATTTGCTGAAAGACTTGAATTCAGAAAAGCCGCTTTCACACCCAATTCGTTTAATGCCATCACCTGATCCTGCATCAGGGCAATTAAAGGTGAAACCACAATGCCGGTGCCTGGCCGGATAAGTGCCGGAATCTGATAACAAAGTGATTTACCGCCGCCGGTCGGCATCAATACCAGAGCATCACCACCATGGATAAGGTGCTCAACGATATCCTGTTGATTATGTCGAAAGGCATCGTAACCAAAGATGTCCTGTAGCACGTCCAGTGCGGGTTGTCCTTCAGTCTGCATAAATAAATTCAGTGATTAAAGCAAAGAGGCATTATGGCAAATATGCCTCGCTCTGACATCGAAAGTGAACGGTAAATTCGGTTTATTGCTGAAAGACAGGCAGAATACACGGTCTTCAATTCTCAGCTCATGCCGAAACATAACGGGTTGTGGGCAAATTTACATATAGGAATTCAAATGAAAAACATTACCGTGGACAGCAATCCCAGCGAAGCACAATTAAAACAATTGGGAGTTGCCCATTGGCCAACATGGGAAAAAGAAGTCTCCGTATTTCCCTGGTCATTCGTGACCACTGAAGTGGCATTAATTGTCGAAGGTGAATGTGTGATGACACCTGCTGATGGTGGACCTGCAACCACATTTAAAGCCGGCGACTTAGTTGTATTCCCCAATGGTTATAAAGGCACATGGGAAGTTAAAAAAGCTTTGAAAAAACGCTTTAAACATAGAGATGGTAACTTTGTGAAATGTGCATTTAGCCGTTATAAAATTCTGAAAAGTCGTCTTAAGTCAGCTTTTTAATAACATTGATATTGTTTGGATTGAGGGGGGAAGCTTAATGTTAATAATATGTTCATACAGGGTTCTTCCTTCAAACCAAGCTATATCATCGGTTTATTTTTAAAAATCATCATTTAAGCTTAAGTCCAACTGTGGTTGAATAATTTCTGTCACGGGTAAATCAAAGCCACTCATACTTAATCCGACAAGCCTCACTGGTTTATGACCCGCCTCTGTTTTTTCCAGCAACAATGGAATAATCTTTTTTAAGTCAGTCAGTTTAATGATGTGCTCGGCGCTGTGTGCCCGGGTGACTTGTTGGAAATCAGCATATTTGACTTTGACGGTGACGGTACGTGCTTTCAGATTTTGTTTGTCCAGGCTCTCAAAGACGCGTTCTCCCAGATCAAGCAGCTTGGCAATTAATTCAGCAATAGAGTGGATGTCTTCAGCAAAGGTAGTTTCTTTGCCCAGTGATTTACGGATACGCTGGCTACGAACGGGGCGTTCGTCGATGGCTCGGGCGATATTGTAGTAATACTGACCTGCTTTGCCAAAACGCTCAGTCAGTTCTGTTAATGATTTCTCACGCAAGTCCTTACCGGTATGGATACCGAGATTATGCATTTTGGTTTCTGTGGCTGGACCAACGCCATGAAATTTACCTACTGGAAGCTCGGCGACAAAGGCTTCGCCTTGTTCGGGTCTGATGACATAAAGACCGTTAGGTTTGTCCATATCAGAGGCAATTTTGGCGAGAAATTTATTGTACGACACACCCGCTGAAGCAGTTAGGTTGGTTTCGTCCAGGATATCTTGTTTGATGGCTTTGGCAATCAATGTTGCGGAACCGTTAAAGGCCTCGGTATAGGTCACATCCAGGTAGGCTTCGTCGAGTGATAAAGGTTCAACTTCAGAGGCATAACGCCAGAAAATGTCGCGAATTTGCTCGGAAACTTCACGATAAGCGTCAAAGCGTGGTGGCACAAACAGAGCATGAGAGCATAAGCGATAGGCTCGTGAGCAGGGCATAGCCGAATGAATGCCATACTTTCTGGCTTCATAACTACAGGCTGCAACAACGCCCCGGCTGTTAGGCTGGCCGCCGACAATTAACGGTTTGCCTTTGTATTCTGGATGATCACGTTGTTCAACAGAAGCAAAAAAAGCATCCATATCAACGTGAATTATTTTGCGTTGCTTAGCCATGAGGTATTAAGGATATCAGAAGTCTATTCTCGTAATTTTCTCATTATCGTTGACTGTATGAAGATCAGCAATTTTTTCTAGCTGTCTGCATCCCGATGAACAAAAGTGGAACCAGATATACTTCAATGTTACTTTAGCTGATTCAACGCGATCTGAGACCGATTTTGATAGCACGACTACGTTCATGGCATGAGAGTTTACAAGCATTTATGCACCCGAGGGTGCTGACAATGCTTGTGTTTGGCATCATGGCCGGTCTGCCGTTATTACTGATTTTTTCTACATTAAGTTTATGGCTTGGCGAAGTCGGCATCGCAAAAAGTGAAATCACTTATTTCAGCTGGGCAGCGCTGGGTTACTCATTTAAATTCGTTTGGGCACCGCTGGTGGATGTGATGCCTTTACCACTATTAACCCGTCTACTTGGCCGTCGTCGTGCCTGGCTATTATTAGCGCAATGTATGGTGATGGGCTCCATTATTTTTATGGCGATGGTGGACCCTGCTCAAAATTCACTGGTCTGGATGGGCGCTGCAGCTGTTTGTCTGGGCTTTTCTTCTGCCACCTTGGATATTGTGACTGATGCATATCGTATCGAGTCAGCGAATGCTGAACTACAAGCGATGATGTCGGCCAGTTATATTGCTGGTTATCGAATTGGCATGTTAGTGGCGGGTGGCGGGGCCTTATTTCTGGCCAGCTATTTTGGCACCAGCATGGACCATTATAATTATGGAGCCTGGCAGATAACCTACTGGAGCATGGCAAGTTTATTTTTGTTTGGCATTCTAACTACCTTAATCATTGATGAGCCCAAGCAACAACAAGAGTCAGCATTAATTAACCGCCGTCATCATGTGCGATTTTTTATTACTTTTTTACTGGCGGTGAGTGCCTTTATCTGTAGCTTTGCACTGACAGCAGATTTAACGGAGCAGGCGAAACAAAAACTGGGTGTTTTTCTCAGTAATACTCAGTTGGTGTCAGTTTCTATTGAATTAATCAGGCTGGTATTTGCCGGTTTTGCTGCAGCTTTGGTTGCTATGCTGATGACACAAATAAAGTTCATCGATAAACAAAGTGTCACTCATAGTTACATTGCGCCTATTCAGGACTTCTTTACCCGCTATGGCTGGTCTTTAGCCTGGTTATTGCTAGCTTTGGTTGGCTTGTATAGGATTTCAGATATTGTGCTTGGGGTGGTGGCAAATCCGCTTTATCAAAGCCTGGGTTTTACCAAAACTGAAATTGCCACTGTGGTAAAAACTTTTGGTGTGTTTATGACCATCTTCGGTGCTTTCTACGGCGGTATATTGGTTTTGCGTTATGGCGTGATGCCGATATTGATGCTGGGCGCGGTGTTATCTGCCATTACTAATCTGTTATTTATGGTGCTAGTGCAAAGCGGTCACGATATTACTATGCTGTATGTTGTCATTACCGCCGATAATCTTTCAGGCGGTCTGGCTAATGCAGCCTTTATTGCCTTTTTGTCGAGTTTGACCAATATCTCTTTTACCGCAGTACAGTATGCGATTTTCAGCTCATTGATGACCTTAATCCCCAAAGTGTTCGGTGGCTATTCAGGCTCTATGGTCGAATCCATCGGCTTTGAAAACTTTTTCCTGATGACGGCCCTGATAGGATTGCCGGTGTTATTACTGATTATGCTTGCTGGCAAACGGTTTAATCTCACACATCCACAATGAAGCTAGTCAAATGGCTTTTGCTGATTGTGCTTGCCGTTGTTGCTGTAAAACAATGGCAGCATAACCAAGAAGTCAGTTTAGGGCCGGGTGTTAAGGTAGCTCAGGCACCAGTACAAAAACCGATCAGTCAAGCAGTACCGTTTGAGTTTGAAGATTATCAAATCACACCACTGGCAAATTTTTCACTACAAGCAAAAGTGTTGGGTCGTGAAGATTACAACATTGATAGAGAAAGTGAATTATCCCCAACCGACTTAGCGCTGGGCTGGCAGAAAATGTCGGATGAGAGCGTTTTGGCGGAGATTGATATCACCCAGACCAGGCGTTGGTATTACTGGCGTGTGGAACAGTTCCCAATTCCCCGTCATGACATTGAAACCCAAAGTGCCAATATGCATTTGATTCCTGCTGACAGTCAGGTAGCCAATGTACTAAAGAAAGTGAAAAAAGGGCAGATTATTGCGTTGGAAGGTCAGTTAATTCAGGCCAAAGCAGCCGATGGCTGGTCATGGAGAAGTTCCATGACCAGAGACGACACCGGTGCTCATGCTTGTGAAGTGGTTTACGTGACATCCCTTTCAGTTATCGAGTAAAAATTATTCCACCAATTTATAACAAGGCTGGTAGACCCCTTCTCCCTGGCCGAGCTTCATCCGTTGCTGCTTGACGAAAATATTGAGGAGATTATCAATCGCCCGCATGATGCCTGGATCGCCTTTGAGCAAATAGGGCCCATGTTTCGCCACTTCTTTGATGCCAAAGCTTTTTACATTACCAGCGACAATGCCCGAAAATGCCGAGCGGATCTGACTGGCTAGCAGGTGTTTAGGCAGTGATGGATCTAAATGTAAGGCCGCCATATTTTCATGAGTAGGAATAAATGGCTGCTGAAGCATTGGGTCAATATATAACTGCCAGTTGTAGTAATACGCTTCTTCGGTTTCACGACGATTTTCATGAACTTCCGTCATCGCCTGTTTGACTTTATAGCCGACAGTTTCTGGTTCACCGATAACAATATCGTATAACTGACTAATGTCTTCACCCAGACACTGTTTAAGGAATGCATCCAGTGTGTTGAAGTAGTCTCGGCATGATTCCGGACCGGCAAAGATTAATGGGATACCGTATTTATTTTCAGGGTGTAGCAAAATACTGAGTAAATAGAAGATTTCTTCCACCGTGCCAACGCCACCGGGAAATACCACGATAACGTGACCCAGACGTACAAAGGCCTCAAGACGTTTTTCAATATCCGGCATGATAACCAGTTCATTGACGATGGCATTGGGTGATTCTGAAGCAATAATGCCCGGTTCACTGATGCCAATATAACGACCATGAGTGATTTGTTGTTTGGCATGACCGACGGCAGCACCTTTCATTGGACCTTTCATGGCGCCAATACCGCAGCCGGTAATAATATCCAGCCCTCTCAAGCCAAGTTCATAACCAACATGTTTGGCATAGTTATATTCTTCGCGGGGAATAGAGTGACCACCCCAGCACACCACCAGATTAGGTGACACGTTCGGTCTGACCATATTGGCATTACGCAGGATACGGAACACTTTGTCGGTGATTTTTGCCGAGCTGTTAGTTTCTTCTGCCAGAATTTTAAAGTCGGTGTAGACAATATCACGTAATACCGAAGATAAATGTTCCTGAATACCGCGAATCAGCGTGCCATCAACAAAGGATTGGGCCGGGGCATTAAAGATTTCCAGCATCACGCCACGTGGCTGTGACTTTAGGCGGATATCAAAATCTGCATAGAGTTGCTGAATTTCTTCGGCATCGTCTTCATGACTATCGGTATTGAGAATCGCCAGGGCACATTCTCGAAACAGTTGATGCAGTTCAGCGCTGGGAGAGCTGAGTTTAACGATTTCTTCTTGTGATAACAGGTTAAGACTACGAATAGGACGAACGGTGGTATAAGGAATTTTTTTCATTCACACGCCTTCTTTGGTGGTTACTAATTGATGCTCCCACTCTTGTTAATAACAATCAATGGTTTTCGATAATTTTTGTTGTAGCTGTTTATAAATGCAGGGAAGCCAGTTTTATTGAGGGCTCTTCCAGGCTGGCCGTGACGGTAAAACCTAAACTTTCTACAAGCCGTTGCATCGGTTGATTACTGGTGAGAATTTCACCTTCCATCAGGCTGAACCCTTGCTGGCAGGCACTGGAAATCAGGGCATTCATTAGTCGAGTACCAATACCTTTATGCTGCCACTCATCAGCGACCACTAAGGCAAATTCACAGCTGCTGCCGTCCGGATTCATGCTGTAACGTGCCACACCCACTTCAATTTCTTCCTCTTCTTCCATGGTCACCGCCATCAAGGCCTGCTCACGACTGTAATCAAGTTGCGTAAACCGTATCAGCATATCCTGCGACAGTTCGTTGAGTTCTTGCATAAAGCGGAAGTAGCGAGATTCGGTAGATAATTTACGGAAAAAGACCTGTTCAATCAGCGCATCTTCCGGTCGTATTGGTCGGATAATAATATCTGTGCCATCGGCTAACTGCTCCTGTTTGGTCAGATGCGTTGGATACGGATGAATTGCCATATGATCATAGCGATTAATGGTTTTCACATGATGGGCTACTACGATTCTGACATCTAATGCCAATACGCCACGTTCATCGACAACCAGCGGATTGATATCCAGCGATTCTATTTCGGGTAATTCACAAACCATCTCTGACACCCGTAACAACACTTGTATTAAGGCGTCACGATTCACTGCGGGCATATCCCGGAACTCACCGAGCATTGCAGCAATTTTGGTTTGATTAATCAGCTTATCTGCCAGGAAAGTGTTTAAAGGTGGCAGGGCAATGGCGGTATCCTGCAAGACTTCGACTTTGACACCTCCTGCCCCAAATACAATGGTGGTACCAAACACCGGATCACGATTGGCACCGACCAGACATTCTCTACCAAAGGGATCCGTATACATGGGTTCGATACTGACGCTGAATGACTTAATATCCGGTACTTTTTTACGCACAGCCTCCAGCAGTTCTTTGTAAACCAATCTAACCGCTGCCGCATTATTGATATTTAAACGCACACCACCGACATCGGTTTTGTGCTGGATATGGCGATCATTGATTTTCATCGCCACTGGATATCCAAAACTTTCTGCAGCGACCAGAGCTTCATTGGCACTATGACATTGAATGCTTAAGCTAACTGGGATATCAAAGGCATGTAACAGGGCTCTCGACTCAGCTGTGGTTAATGCTTGGCGGTTTTCAGCCAGCACACTTTCAATAATGAGTCGCGCCCCCTCAATATCCGGTTCACTGTGTGATGATAAAGGGCCGGGAACCTGCATTAATAATTGCTGATTTTCATAAAAACGGGCCAGACAGGCAAAGGCTTCTACTGAAGATTCCGGATCAGAAAAGCAGGGCACATGATGACGGGCAAATAAACGATCTGCACTGGCAATCAGTTGTTGACCCATCCAACAAGCTAGCACAGGTTTAGTGCTTGTCTGGCGGGCATCAATGACCGCTTGCGCACAGGCATCGGGATCGGTCATGGCTTGTGGTGACAGCATGACTAATACCCCATCAATGCCTTCATCCTGCAAACAAGTATTAACTGCGGCTTTATAGCGTTCTGGTGAGGCGTCTCCGAGCACATCAATCGGATTACTGCGTGACCAGTGGTGGGGCAAAACCTTATCAAGGCTGGTAATGGTGGTATCTGATAGTGTTGCCAGTTCAATACCTAAATCAATGGCTCTGTCAGTGGCCATCACCCCAAGACCACCGCCATTGGTAACAATCGCTAAACGTCTGCCATGCACCCGACATTGAGTAGCTAACAGCTCTGCCGCAGCAAAAAGCTGCTGGATGGTATCGGCTCTAACCACACCTGCGCGTTGGATAGCGGCGTTAAATACATCATCAGCACCCATCATTGCACCGGTATGGGTAAGAGCGGCTTGTGAGCCAGCTTGATGGCGGCCTGCTTTAATCACCACGACAGGTTTCATCCGGGAAGCGATACGTAAACCGCTCATAAAGCGGCGGGCATCGCGAATACCTTCGACATACAGCAAAATGCTTTGGGTTTTGTGGTCTTGCGCAAGAAAGTCGAGCAGATCGCCAAAGTCGATATCAGCGGCATTGCCTAAAGAAATAATGGCAGAAAAGCCGACCTCATTGGCAGCCGCCCAATCCAGAATCGCGGTACATAAAGCGCCTGATTGTGAAATTAAGGCTAATTGTCCAGGTGCTGCGGTATTTTTACTAAAGGTAGCATTCATGCCAATACTGGGTCGGATTAGTCCCAGACAGTTCGGTCCCAGAATTTGAATATTGTATTGCTGCGCTGCTTTTACGACATCGTGTTCGAGTTTTAGCCCTTGTCCCTGACCTTCACTAAAACCCGCCGAAATAATGATGGCCGCTTTCACACCTGCATGGCCACATTGATGAATGATGGCTCCTATAGTGGGAGCCGGTGTAGCAATAACTGCCAAGTCGACAGATTCATTAATGGCTTCCAGATTCGGATAGCAAATATGATCATTGATACGATCATATTTAGGATTAACGGCATATACCGGCCCCGCAAAATCGGTATCGACCAGATTATCGAAAACGCGTCTGCCTACTGCATCAGTCGTTTGACTGGCACCGAATACAGCAATTGAACGGGGTGAAAACAGGCGGTCTAAAAAATGTGTGGTCATATCACTGGTCCATTTTCCTGATACGATTAGCTTACAAAAACTTTATTACGTTTGCTGAAGGTGTCGTTATGACTATCGCGTTTATATCTCATGCTGACTGTGCCCTGCACGAAACGACATCATATCATCCGGATACGGAAGAAAGACTTGCAGCAATTCACGATCGCCTCATTGCCAGCGGTTTGGAAATGATTATGCATTCTTATGACGCGCCAATGGTTACCTTACAGCAATTATGCCGTGTTCATGATGTTGATTATGTCAGTGATATCTTTCAGAAGTTGCACGAGAATGAACGTGTTTGGCTGGATGCCGATACCTTGATGGTATCAGCGTCGTTAACAGCGGCACAGCGCGGTGCCGGAGCAGTGGTTAAAGCGGTTGACTTAGTCATGAGTCAAGAAGCAAAAACTGCCTTTTGTTGTGTCAGACCACCGGGTCATCATGCGGAACATAATAAGGCGATGGGGTTTTGTATTTTTAATAATGTCGCCGTAGGTGTCGCTCATGCATTAGCCCAATATGGTCTGCAGCGAGTAGCTATTATCGACTTTGATGCACATCATGGTAACGGCACAGAAGATATTTTCAGAGGCAATGAGCAGGTGCTTTTATGCAGTAGTTTTCAGCACCCTTTTTATCCTGATACCGGTGAACCTGGTAAACACGACAATATGATTAATATAGGACTGCCTGCCGGGACCAGTGGTGAGCAATTTCGGCGGTTGATTGAGGAGCAATGGTTACCGGAGCTGGAAGCGTTTCAACCTGAACTGATTTTTATTTCTGCCGGGTTTGATGGGCACCGGGAAGACGATATGTCGGATCTGGATTTAGTGGAAGAGGACTTTGCCTGGGTGACCCGTGAAGTGAAAAAAATAGCTGATAAATTTGCACAAGGCCGGATAGTGTCAACGCTTGAGGGTGGCTACGCAATGTCAGCGTTAGGCCGCAGTGTGGCCAGCCATATTGATGCTTTATTGTAAGTTTATCTGACCTTAAGATAATAAAAAGCCCTGTATTACAGGGCTTTTTTTATATTTACTTAAGATAGACCTAGAACGGAATATCATCATCGTAATAGTCATCACCGCCGCCACCATAATCAGGGCCTGCAGATGATGAGGCAGGTTGTGGTGCGTTGTAACCGCCGATTTGTTGTTGAGGACGTTGGTCAAACGAGGTATCACCGCCACCGGCATTGTAATTACTGCCACCACCTTGATTACCACCGCCTGCACCACGGCTATCCAGCATCGTCATTTCATTACCGACGATTTCCGTGGTGTATTGATCTTGTCCTTGCTGGTTTTGCCATTTACGGGTTTGAATCCGACCTTCGATATAAACCTGTGAGCCTTTGTGCAGGTACTGCTGAGCAATTTCGCCCAGTTTGTTACGTAAGACTACACGGTGCCATTCGGTACGTTCCTGGCGTTCACCGGTTTGTCTGTCTTTCCAGCTTTCTGATGTGGCAATTCGTAAGTTACAAATTGAACCACCGTTTGGAAAGGCGCGGCTTTCAGGCTCTGCGCCGAGTCGTCCGACCAGAATGACCTTGTTTACTGACATGGCTTGTTCCTTGGTTTAATAGGGACCGTCAAATCTGTGTTGATGTTGCTGCGGAACATCCGTCAAATGACTGTCTCGGTTTTAAAAAAATAGTTAAAAGCGTTTCTGCCACCAACAACTTTATTGCTGGCAGAAAAAGGATTGCTAATGAGCAGGGATAATATCATCTCACTCGCACATTCCCAATACATAATAGAATACGAACACGCGTATTGATCTGACATAAAAGCGTGAATAAACGATACAAAATTATCGTTTAAGTACTTCTTCTATTTCTGCTTTACATTGCAGTAAGGCAGAAGTGACCTCGGTCATATTTCTGTTAAAACGAATGGTAGGAAGAGATACAGCAATGGAATAACGTTCAGTGGTTTCTGGGTCAAGAATAACCACACCAACGGCACAAACACCTTCTGTATGTTCTTCTATATCCACGGACCAGCCGTTTTTACGAATGAGATCTAAATCCTGAAAAAGTGTGTCGTACGAAATATGGCTCGCTTCAGTTTGCTGTATCCATTTATCTTCGATAATGGTTCTGACTTCTTCATTACTTAGGGTGGCGAGAATGGCTTTGCCATGGGCAGAGGTATATACCGAGAATGCTGTTCCAATTGAGGAGACCACCCGAAGCTCTTGTTCACTGCTAATGTGTTCAATAGAGAGTGAATGTCGACCTCGGAAAACACAGAGATCAACGGTTTCTCTGGTATGTTTAGCTAAGGTAACTAGGTGTGGCCGGACAGCACTAACAAAATCAGTATGCGTGGTATGTAACATCTGCAATAAAGCAGGGCCTAATTGGACACCTCGATGGGTATGAATAACAAACGCTTCTTGTTCTAATAATGACACCAGATGCTGAACCGTTAAACGAGGCAGAGCAATGTGTGCGGCTAAAGCATCGACGCTGACGCCATCAGGAAAAAACTGTAGCGCTTTGAGAATAGCCGCGGTTCGTGAAATGACCTGACTATGATTCTGTTTTATCTCGTCGATCATTATTATTTCTGCACTCCTTAATGGCTAGAAGCAAAAGCTTCCAGTTCTTCCATATTAATTTCATCAGGCGAATATTTGACGTAAGCCACTTGCTCTTCCGGCACGATGACTGCTTCTTTGACACCAGAAATGGCTTTTAATTGTTGAATGAAGTCGGCGGAATTATTCATAGTGGCATCACTCAGATGAATGATCTTACTACTGTAATGCTTCGGTGCTTGCATAGGGAAAACCAGTAATAACCAGATGACAACCAATACGGCGCTGGCGACAAAAATCCCTTCCAGACCGAAGATGCCATAAAGTGTACCGCCCATGGCGCCACCAATAAATGCGCCTACAAACTGAGCACTCGAATAAACCCCCATTGCTGTGCCTTTATTTTCCAATGGACTGAGCTTTGACATCATCGATGGCAGGCTAGCTTCAAGAATATTAAACGCGGAAAAAAACAACCAAAGACAGACCAGAATTGCTGTTAATGAGTGAGCAAAAAATGCCCAACCCAGTTCAGCCAGCCCTATCACCGCAATGGCACCGATGAAAACGGATTTCATTTTGCGTTTTTTTTCAGCGATGATGATGAATGGCACCATGGTGAAAAAGGCTAAAATCAGCACCGGCATATAAGCCATAGCATGGTGGCTTTTATTCAGTCCTGCCACATCCTGTAAAGCATGGGGTAAAGCGAAAAAGCTGGTGGTGAGCAATAAATGTAACAACATAATACTCAGCACTAAGCGCATGATTTGTTTGTTGCCAAACACTTTGCCAAATTGCTTAGGAACCGGTCCAAGATCGGTATGTGTCATCAATCGTTTAGGGGATGGCACCCATAAGTGCAGAATACCGATACCGGCGATGGCTAGCAGCGCTGTCACCCAGAATATACCGGATAAACCAACCCAATGTTCGAGAATAGGGCCTGCTGCCAGAGCAACAGAGAACGACATACCAATACTAATGCCTATACTGGCCATTGCTTTGGTGCGTTGTTCATCGCGGGTCAGATCTGCGGTTAACGCCATAATGGCGGCGGCAATGGCGCCACTACCCTGTAATAAACGTCCAACAATCACCATTTCTATGGAATGTGCAGTGGCTGCAACGACACTGCCCGCTGTAAATAACAATAAACCGATGGTGATAACGCGTTTGCGGCCGATTTTGTCGGATAACATGCCAAATGGAATTTGCAGTAGCGCCTGCGTCAGTCCATATGCGCCAATTGCGATACCAATAAGCATTGGTGTACTGCCCGTGTATTGATGTGCCGAGATCGAAAAAACCGGCAGGATCATGAATAATCCCAGCATTCTCAAGGCAAATATCAATGAAAGTCCTGAAATACTGCGCTTTTCCAGTGAGGTCAATGAATTTGTTATAGTTTGTTTTTGCGTCATGGTAGTAGGACAGAGTATATTGATCCGTTTGATTTTACTACGGAATCCTGATGAAAAATATAAGCGCTCCCGGGATGAAAAATATAAGCATTCGTGGGGCTCGTACCCACAATCTTAAAAATATCGATCTGGACCTGCCGAGAGATGCTCTGATTGTTATCACCGGCTTGTCTGGTTCGGGAAAATCCTCGCTTGCCTTTGACACATTATACGCAGAAGGGCAGCGTCGATATGTAGAATCCTTGTCAGCCTATGCCCGTCAGTTCTTATCAATGATGGAAAAGCCGGATGTGGATCATATTGAAGGCCTGTCTCCGGCGATATCGATTGAACAAAAATCGACGTCGCATAATCCGCGTTCAACTGTCGGCACCATCACCGAAATTTATGACTATTTAAGGCTGTTATTTGCTCGCGCGGGTGAACCGCGCTGCCCGACACATCATCAACCGCTGGCGGCGCAAACCGTGAGTCAAATGGTGGATGCCGTGCTCGATATGCCGGAAGGTAAACGCTTGATGCTGATTGCGCCGGTGATTCAGGATCGTAAAGGTGAACATCGTGATGTACTGGAAGAACTACGCATAAAAGGCTTCGTTCGTGCCCGTGTAAATGGACAAGTCATCGAGCTTGATGACCCGCCTGAATTAGAACTGCGCAAAAAACACACGATTGAAGCCGTGGTGGATCGCTTTAAAGTGCGTCCGGATATTCAGCAGCGCTTGGCTGAATCATTTGAGACAGCATTAGCCATGGCTGATGGTGTAGCGAAAGTAGTGGCAATGGATGATGAGTCTGACGAGACTTTATTTTCTGCTCGCTTCGCCTGCCCGGAATGTGGATATTCGATTTCCGAATTAGAGCCGCGCATGTTCTCGTTCAATAATCCTGCTGGCGCTTGTCCGACTTGTGACGGGCTCGGTGTGAAACAGTTTATTGATCCTGTGCGTGTAGTGACTCATCCGGAATTAAGTCTGGCGGCAGGTGCCATTCGTGGCTGGGATCGCCGTAATGCTTATTATTACCAGCTGATGTTATCGCTGGCAGAGCATTATAAATTTGATCTGGAAACACCATTTCAGGACTTATCGGATGATGTTCGTGAAGTTATTCTGTTTGGTAGTGGTAAAACGCCGATCGCCTTCAACTATATGGGCGACCGCGGTAAGAGCGTAAGTCGTAAACACCCGTTTGAAGGTGTTATCCCCAATATGCAACGTCGCTATCACGAAACAGAATCAAATAGTGTTCGTGAAGATTTGGCTAAATTCCATTCTATTCGTGCTTGTCCGGAGTGCCATGGGGCCAGATTAACGTTGGCATCGCGTAATGTATTTGTGAATGAAATCACCTTGCCTGAAGTCACAGCAATGCCTATCGGTGAAGTGAGTACTTTCTTTGAAACACTCACCTTACCCGGCAAACGTGGCGAAATTGCAGAAAAAATTGTCACTGAAATTTCGGCGCGTCTGAGCTTTCTGGTCAATGTTGGCCTTGATTATCTGAATCTGGCACGCAGTGCAGAAACATTGTCAGGTGGTGAAGCGCAGCGTATTCGTCTTGCCAGCCAGATTGGTGCGGGTCTGGTTGGGGTCATGTACATCCTTGATGAACCTTCAATCGGTCTGCATCAGCGTGATAATGATCGTCTTTTGGAAACCTTAACCCGACTGCGTGACTTAGGTAACACGGTCATTGTCGTTGAGCATGATGAAGATGCGATTCGCATGGCGGATTTTGTGCTTGATATTGGGCCAGGTGCAGGTGTGCATGGTGGTCAAATTGTGGCTCAGGGTACACCTGAAGAAATCATGAAAAGTGAAGAGTCACTGACTGGGCAGTATTTGTCGGGCCGTAGAAAAATTGATGTACCTGCCAAACGTCAGCAACCCCATGCTGGTCGGGTAATTGGTTTGAGAGGAGCCTGCGGTAATAATCTGAAGAATGTCGATATTGATGTGCCGATTGGTCTGATGACCTGTGTCACCGGTGTTTCAGGATCTGGGAAATCGACGCTGATCAACGAAACATTATTAAAGCTGACCGCCAAAAACTTAAACGGTAATTCTGAAGAACCCGCACCACATTCTGAAATTATTGGTTTAGAGCAGCTGGATAAAGTGGTGGCGATTAATCAAAGTCCAATTGGTCGTACTCCTCGGTCAAATCCGGCTACCTATACCGGTTTGTTTACACCGATCCGTGAGTTATTTGCGGGTACACCTGAGGCACGTTCACGTGGTTATGGTCCAGGACGTTTCAGCTTTAATGTGAAAGGTGGACGTTGTGAAGCTTGTCAGGGCGATGGTCTGATTAAAGTCGAAATGCACTTCTTGCCTGATATTTATGTGCCGTGTGATGTTTGTAAGGGCCAGCGTTATAACCGTGAAACACTGGATATTCGTTACAAAGGTAAAACGATTACCGAAGTGCTGGATATGACTATCGAAGAAGCGAATGTCTTTTTTGAAAATATTCCGGTTGTGGCGAAAAAATTACAAACATTGATTGATGTTGGCCTGACTTACATCAAGCTTGGCCAGAATGCGACTACCTTATCGGGTGGTGAGGCGCAGCGGGTCAAATTAGCTAAAGAGTTATCCAAGCGTGATACCGGTAAGACCTTATATGTGCTGGATGAACCAACCACAGGTCTGCACTTCTTCGATATCGAACAGCTGTTGAAAGTCCTGCATAGCTTAAGAGACCGCGGCAATACCATTGTAGTCATTGAACATAATCTTGATGTCATTAAAACTGCAGATTGGATTATTGATATGGGGCCTGAAGGTGGTGCTCGTGGTGGTGAAGTATTGGCTGTTGGCACACCAGAAGAGGTGGCCGAACATCCGGCGTCTTACACCGGTAAATATTTAAAACCTTTATTGAACTCATGAGCCTAGAACAAGAAATAAAACTTCAGGTAACGCAGGCTGACTCGCTTAACTTACTAGATCTGGACTGGCTTACAGCGTTGTTGAAGCAGGATGTGTATCAACAGCATTTGCTGAGCACCTATTTTGATACGCCGGACAAAGCCTTAATGACATTTGGAGTAGGGCTGAGATTACGTCAAATAGGTGAGCAATGGCTGCAAACAGTGAAATGCAGCGGTCAAGCTAGTTCTGGCTTGCATGAACGTCAAGAATGGGAGCATGAATTAGTTGCTCCGGCATTTGATCTTGAGCGGCTGGCAGAAACCGCGATTGCGCCATTACTGGAACAAGAACAAGTATGGAGCGCTATTGAGCCGGTGTTCACAACAGAGTTTGAACGTGATGTCTGGTTGTTGGTGTTAGAGCCTGACACAGTGGTTGAATTGGCTTATGACCGGGGAGAAGTCAGAGCAGGTGACAAACAGACGGCGATCCATGAAATTGAGCTGGAATTAAAGCATGGTGATATAAAAATCTGCCAAAAATTAGCGGATCAGCTCAAGGCCGCTCTCCCGCTTGAATACAGCAATATCAGTAAAGCCGGCCTAGGATATAGATTGTCACAAGATATTGAAAAGTAAAGAATTGTTTAGAATTGTTAAGTGACAGACAAAGGCAATATTGTCTGTTATAGTCGAACCATTGCTTCTATCAAGTTACTGATGATGCAGGGTGATTTCCCGCTTATTGCTCTGTGTTGCTTGTTTTCCCAAGCGAGAAGGAGAATCGACTATGAAGAAAAAGTGGATCGTTGTCGCCGAGAGCAGTCGAGCTCGGATCTTTTCTGTTGAGAGTCGGACTAGTCCACTCAAAGAAATTGATGACATGGTCAACACTGCCAGTCGTGCTCATAATCAGGACTTAGTGTCTGATGAGCCGGGACGAGGTTTTGATAGTTATGGCTCTGGAGGACGTCATGCTATGGAGTCTAGAACTGAACCAAAAAAACAGGAAATGCAGATGTTTGCTCATGACTTAAGTGAACGTCTGGAATGTGCTCGCCGAACAGGTGATGTCAACGACCTCGTGTTGATTTCCCCGCCAAGCTTTCTGGGGGCACTCAAGCAGCAAATGGGTGAAGTGACACAGAAATATATCAGTCAGACCATTAACAAAAACTTTATCAATAAAAGCGAACAAGAAATTCGCCAGTATTTATTTCAGTAATATTCAAGCCGGTAACAATTGTTACCGGCTTTTTTTATCTTGTCGATAAACCGCGACCAGTTTCAAATTTCCAGGTACGAATCACCGTCAGCATATCGTTATTTTTCAACACATCTTTAGGTATGGCGGCATAAGGCGCACCCAGTCGGACGATTCTGACTGCGGCATCATCCAATACTTTATGCCCTGATGAACGTGATACGACGATGCCACCCGCAGGTACACTGCCATCGGGATTGATATCTACAGACAACATCAGGCTACCACTTAAGCCTTTTTGCCGGGCTTCCTGAGGGTAATTCATATTACCGATTCGCTCGACTTTCATTTCCCAGGCTTTCATATAAGCGGCGGCGGCAAACTCTTTGGTAGATGCTGAAATACGTCGCTTTTTAGGTCTTTCACTTAAAGCCTTGGTGCTTTTGTCGAGTTTTTCCTGCAGCTCGCTTATTTCACTTCGGGCCTGCATCATCAAATCACGGGCAGAAATTTCGGGTTTAGCGACTTCTTCAGGTTCTGCTTCAGTTTTGCTTGCGGTTTCAGCTGTCTCCGTTTTTTCTACCTTCCGCTCCGCTTTTTCCTGGGTGAGCTTTTTGACTGGCTTCTCAGGTTTAGGAACGGGCTTTGCCTTGGGTTCAAGTTTGGGTTTTTTTACGTCAGGTTTTGGCTTTACCACTTTTGGCTCAGGCGGTGTTGGTTCTGGTGCCGGTGGTTGTACGGCGACGGTTTCTGTCTCGGTGACCGTTTCTGTTTTTTGCACTGGCGGTGGTGCTGATGGCACGTCTTCGGTTATCGGTACAGGTAACTCTTTTGTGGGCTCTGGTGTGGGGGTATCAAGCTCACCCCCACCTTCATTATTCGCCTGAGCCAAGAAGTCTGCCTGTTCAGGTTTAATTTTGTCTTGTTGTTTCACCAAGGTGATATCAAGGTTATTCGCAGGTGCATTGGTGGGTTTAGAAAACACATCAAAGCTCACGCCCAGCACAACCACTAGATGCAGGATGACTGAAAACAGCAGAGTAAAAATAAGTCGATCAGATGATGCGCTGGTTACCATAGCTATGGAGTCGTTGTGGAACCTATTTCACGTAAAATTGGTTTAATGGATTTGTCAGTAAAATGAATTTTTTTCGTTATGGATGGGCTCATTTCCACTTGCCCATCAGCACGAATAATCATCACTTCCTTAATACCCATTGAGGCAGCTATTTCCGGCCAGTCTTTACCTGCCACAATTAACGCTGTCGCTGCAGCATCAGCACGAGCTGCCTGCTGATTAATCACTGTCGCCGAAATATTCTCACGAGCAGGGTAACCTGTTCTTGGATCCAGGATATGAGGATAACGCTTGCCTTCATAGGTAAAGTAACGTTCATAGTCGCCCGAAGTAAATACGCTTTCATCACCGGATACTGCAACAGAGGCAATCATAGCGCCTTCTTTTCGTGGATGACGGATACCAATTACCCAGGGGCGGTTGCCGTGTTTACCGATGGCACGTAAATCACCACCAATATTGATAATGGCATTATTCACGCCTTGTTTTTTCAGGGCGTCAATGGCGGCATCAACCGCTGTGCCTTTGGCAAAACCACCAAAGCCAAGTTTTACCATCGGATTATCACTGGTCAGAATATTATCTTTGATATGAATATCTTCCATGGTGGGATCCGCTTTCAACCAGGCATCGATTTTATCCTGAGCTGGTGGCGGGCGTGACTCAAACCAGTCATCACGATGGTAACCCCAAAGTTCAAATAATTTGCCGGCGGCCGGGTTAAATAAATTATGACTTTCCTTAGCATAGGTTGCTGCTTCTTCGATAACAGCGGCGACTTGTGGTTTGATTTCAACAGGTTCGCCATTCGCGATAGCTTTATTGATGCGGGTTAAGGTGCTGGGTTTCCATGCATGCCATGTTTCATTAATGGTATCGAAGGAATCTTCCAGATCGCTCACCGTTTTCTCGGCGGTTTCGGCATCAACACCATAAAGGCTGACATCAATTTCAGTACCGAAAGCATAAAATTTTGCCTGACGGGCAGCTTCTTCTGGTTCGCCACAGGCTGTCAGTAACGTCGTTAAAATTAATAAAAGGGGTATAAGTTTCATGATAAAAGTTTGTCTATTTCTGTCATAAGATCGGCACCAATATTGATGCCAAATTGTTGATCAAGTTCACGGATACAGGTCGGGCTGGTGACATTTATCTCGGTCAGGTAATCACCAATGACGTCCAGTCCGACAAAAACTAAGCCTTTTTCGCGTAGTTTGGGACCAACCTGCTCGCAGATCCAACGATCCCTGTCAGTCAACGGTCGACCTTCGGCACGACCTCCAGCGGCGAGGTTGCCGCGAGTTTCACCTTCCGCGGGAATGCGGGCCAGCGCATAAGATACAGGCTCACCATTTATCAGCAGAATACGTTTGTCACCGTCTTTGATAGCGGGTAAATACTTTTGCGCCATGACCGAGCGGCGCCCATGTTCTGTCAGCGTTTCGACAATGACTGAGAAATTGGGATCGCCCTGATTGATGCGGAATATCGACGCGCCACCCATGCCATCAAGCGGCTTAAGAATAATATCGCCATGTGTTTGCTGGAAATCTTTTATCAGATGTTTCTGGCGTGTCACCAAGGTAGGAGGACAGCATTGTGGAAACCAGGCGGTGAACAGTTTTTCATTAGCATCACGCAGGCTTTGCGGATCATTGATGATAAGCACGCCATTAGCCTGAGCTTGTTCCAGCAAATAAGTGCTGTAGATATATTCCATATCAAATGGCGGATCTTTTCGCATCAGAATCGCGTCTACATCAGTGATGGGACGCGTGACTTTTTCACCCAGTTCAAACCAGTGCTGCGGATCATCAAATACGCGAAGACTGCGCATTTCAGCAAAAACTTTCCCTTCAGATAGAAAAAGGTCTTGCTGTTCCATATATAAAATCTGCCAGTCACGCTGCTGCGCAGCCAGCATCATCGCAAGACTGCTGTCTTTTTTAGTATTAATCCGATTGATCGGATCCATAACGATGCCAATGGTTCGTTGCATAGTCACTCTCATGATTGCCTGACTCAGGTGGTGAATTGTACCTGAATGGTGGCAATGGAGTGACGAGGAAAATGTGTGCTTAGGCTTTCTAGTATCAGATTTATCTGTTGTCGACCTCTACAGTCAGCTCTGTATTCGCTATAATCCCGTATGTTTTGACTTTGGATTGTGAAATCGAGCTAATGACTAAGACAGCGGTGATGAAGGCGGAAACGCCAAGAACCTTTCAGGAACTGATCCTCAGGCTGCAACAGTACTGGGCTGAGCAGGGCTGTGTGCTTCTCCAACCTTATGATATGGAAGTTGGTGCGGGGACATTCCATCCAGCGACATTTTTGCGCGCAATTGGCCCGGAACCATGGAGTGCTGCCTATGTTCAGCCTTCACGTCGTCCCACTGATGGCCGTTATGGCGAAAACCCCAATCGTTTACAGCACTATTATCAGTTTCAGGTCGTTTTAAAACCGTCACCTATCAATATTCAGGAACTGTATTTAGGTTCTCTGGAAATGCTGGGGCTGGATACCGCTATCCATGATGTGCGTTTTGTCGAAGATAATTGGGAATCACCTACTTTAGGCGCATGGGGACTTGGCTGGGAAGTGTGGTTGAACGGTATGGAAGTCACGCAGTTCACCTATTTCCAACAGGTGGGTGGGCTTGAATGTCGTCCAGTCACCGGTGAAATTACCTACGGTCTGGAACGTATTGCTATGTATCTGCAGGGCGTTAGCAGCGTATATGACCTGATTTGGGCTGATGGCCCGATGGGGAAAGTCACTTACGGTGATGTGTTCCACCAAAACGAAGTCGAAATGTCGACATATAACTTCGAACATGCCGATGTGGAAAGTTTATTCACCACATTTGATACCTGTGAACGTGAAAGTCAGCGCATGATAGAAGCAGGTTTACCGCTACCTGCCTATGAGTTAGTACTGAAAGCGTCACATACATTTAATCTATTAGATGCAAGAAAAGCGATTTCCGTGACTGAAAGACAGCGATTTATCCTCCGTGTACGTACCTTAGCCAGAGCCGTTGCTCAGGCCTATTACGACAGACGTGAATCATTAGGATTTCCAATGGTTCAGTCTGCAGATAAGGAGGTACAGTCATGAGTCAGGCGTATCAGGATCTGCTTATCGAATTAGGCACAGAAGAATTACCGCCAAAAGCATTGCTGAAACTGAGTCAGGCCTTCCAGCAAGGTGTTGAACAAGGGTTAAAAAGTGCCGAATTAAGCTTTGATGCGATTCGTGCCTACGCGACACCAAGACGTTTGGCCCTAGTGATTTCGAAGTTACAAACACAGCAAGATGATCTTACTGTAGAGCGACGTGGACCTGCTGTCACAGCGGCATTTGATGAAGATGGTAATCCAACCAAAGCATTACAAGGTTTCGCTCGTTCCTGTGGTATTGAAGTTGATGACCTGGAAACGATGCAGACCGATAAAGGCGCATGGTTGATTTTCAGACAAGAACAAAAAGGTGCTGAAACTGCCACTTTGCTGCCAGAAATCATTCAACAGTCGTTAAATGCTTTACCGATCCCTAAGCGTATGCGCTGGGGTGACTTACCGGGCGAGTTTGTCAGACCTGTTCATTGGTTAGTCGTGTTGCTGGGTGATGAAGTTGTTCCTGTCAATTTATTAGGGGTAAATGCGGATCGCTTTACTGTCGGCCATCGTTTCCACCATCCTCAGCCTATTCGTATCAGCACACCGATGACTTATGCTCCACAGCTGGAAACCGAAGGTCATGTGATGGTGGACTATGAAGCCAGAAAACAGGCGATTCATGGGCAAGTGAATGAACTGGCCGCCAGTCTCGGTGGCGATGCTGTGATTAATCCTGAGCTGCTTGATGAAGTAACTGGTTTAGTCGAATGGCCGGTAGCTTTAGCAGGTAATTTTGATCAGCGTTTTCTAGAACTACCAGCGGAAGCGTTGATTTCATCGATGGAAGGTCATCAGAAATATTTCGCGGTGCGGGCAAAAAATGGTGATTTATTACCGCATTTCATCACCATCTGTAATATCGCCAGTCAGGATCCGGCACAAGTGATTGCCGGTAATGAACGTGTGATTCTGCCACGACTCAGCGATGCCGCCTTTTTCTGGGACACCGATCGCAAGTCACCTTTGGCTGATCGCCAGCAGCAGTTAAAAACTATCGTATTCCAGAATAAGCTGGGAACGGTTTATGATAAATCTCAACGTGTTGCTGCATTAGCTGCCAGTATTGCACAGCAGATGGGGAGTGATGCTCAATTAGCTGAACGTGCAGCATTATTAGCAAAATGTGATCTTGTCACTGAAATGGTCGGTGAGTTCCCCGAGTTGCAAGGCATTATGGGCCGTTATTATGCCCAGTTGGATGGTGAGCATGCCGATGTCGCAGAAGCGCTCGATGAGCAATATCGCCCACGTTTTGCTGGTGATGACTTGCCACAAACAGCTACCGGTATTGCCGTCAGTCTGGCTGAAAAGCTGGATACTATCGTGGGACTGTTTGGTATTGGTCAACCACCATCAGGTGTCAAAGATCCGTTTGCCTTACGACGTGCGGCTTTAGGTGTACTGCGTATTATTATTGAGAATAAATTATCGCTTGATCTGTCTCGTTTAATCTCTGAAGCGGCAAATAACTTTGTCGATATTCTGACTGAAGATGATGTGACAACTCAGGTGGTGCAGTATTTTTATGATCGTCTGCGTGGTTATGTTATCGACCAAGGGGCTAAAGCTGATGAATACGAGTCAGTGCTGGCCGTATTGCCAACGCAACCGCTTGATTTTATGCAAAGACTGAACGCTGTTGCTGAGTTTAGAAAACTGGAGCAAGCTGAGTCGCTGGCAGCGGGTAATAAACGTATTGGTAATATTTTGCGTAAAAATGAGGCTGAACAGGAAGGATTAACTGTTGATAAAAGCTTATTAGCTGAGAATGCTGAAAAAGCACTGGCCGATCAGGTTGTGGCTGCACAACAAGCCTTGAAGCCACTCTATACTGCTTCGGATTATGCGGGCATTTTAAATTATCTCGCTGGTATGCGTGAAACCATCGATGCTTTTTTTGAGCAAGTCATGGTAATGTCTGATGACGAGGCCGTAAGAAACAACCGCTTAGCCTTACTCAATCAAACCCGGGCATTATTCCTGGGCGTTGCCGATATTTCCTGCTTGCAGGAGTAACAGGAGCAATTATGTCGCTGATTATTCTGGACCGAGATGGCGTCATTAATCATGATTCGGATGATTTTATTAAAAATCCGGCAGAGTGGGAGCCTATTGAAGGCAGCCTCGAAGCGATTGCTCGATTAAATTATGCGGGATACCGGGTGGTGGTGGTTACCAATCAATCTGGTATCGCGCGTGGTTTGTTTGATGTAGAAACCTTGAATCGTATTCATAGCAAGATGCGTAGGATGCTGGCCCAGGTCGGTGGCAAAATTGAGGCGATCATGTTTTGTCCTCATGGTCCGGAAGATGACTGTCAATGTCGTAAACCCCAGAATGGTTCATTCGTGGACCTGGCGCATCGTTTACGGGTGAGTCTGGAAAATGTGCCTGCAGTGGGGGATTCTCTGCGTGATATTCAGGCGGCAATGTTGTCACAGGCCAGACCGATATTGGTCAAAACCGGCAAAGGTGAGCGAACTCTGGCTGCAGGTATTCCGGACGGTGTTGAGGTCTATGATGATCTGGCGAGTGTCGCCACAGCCCTATTAGAACACAAACTACAATGATCTATATTCGCTCCACTATTTTCTTTATTTTACATTCGGTCACCGCGGTATTATTTTCCTGTTTAGGCGTTCTATTATGGCCTTTACCCTTTAAATGGCGTTATGCCGTGGTCAGTCAGTGGGCGAAATCCAATATCTGGTTACTGGACAAAATTTGTCAGGTAAAACTTGAAGTTGAAGGTCGTCAGCATATCGGTGATGAGCCCGCAGTGATTATATGTAAACATCAATCCTCGTGGGAAACCCTGGCATTACAGGCTGTTTTTCCGCCTCAGGTCTGGGTGTTGAAACGTGAATTATTCTGGATTCCGTTTTTTGGTTGGGGATTAGCATCTCTAAACCCTATTGCAATAGACCGTAAAGCAGGACGAAAAGCGCTGAATCAAGTGATAGAGCAAGGCTTAGATCGTTTAACATCTGGTGCCTGGGTTGTTATTTTTCCCGAAGGTACAAGAATAGCAAAAGGTTATATTGGTCGCTTTGGTATTGGTGGCGCCAGACTGGCAAAAGAAACTGGCTATCCCGTTATTCCAGTGTGTCATGATGCGGGAAAATCATGGCCTAAACATGGTTTTTTGAAATATCCCGGTGTGATAAAAATGACTATAGGTAAAAAAATCGCAACCGATACTGTTTCTGCAGCCGAGTTAAATCAACAGTTGTTTGATTGGATGGAACTACAACAGACCAAACTGGAAGGGAAGAAACCGATGCTTCTGGATAAAAAGAAAGAACAATAGGTGGCGACTGTGGCGAGAGCAGAAGGCATTTTACGTGTACTGATTATTGATAGCTCTTTGACGGATGCAGACGTGATTGTCAATGTGCTGCGAAGTGCAGGTCATGCTGTCCGGGCGACAAGGGAAGATAAGCCTGCCGCGATTGAAAAGCTGTTATCAGCCCAGAATTGGGAATTGATCTTATGCCGTGAACATGTAGCTGATGTCCAGCCTATGGATATTCTCAATCTGATTCAACATTTAGATAAAGACTTGCCTTGTATCATCATTACCGATGATAAAACCCATGAAGCGGACTATTTCACAACAAACGCGAAAGACATTGTGTTATTTGAGGATAAACCGCGCCTGCAATTTGTGATTAATCGTGAGATTGATAATCTTTTCATACGACGTCTGGCAAGGCGTAATGAACGGGCTCTGAGAGAAAGTGAGAAGCGCTCCAGAACGCTTTTAGATAGCTCAAGAGATGCCGTTGCTTATATGCATGAAGGAATGCATATCTATGTGAATCAAGCTTATTTAGATCTGTTTGGTTATCAGGAATCAGAAGATGTTGCCGGATTACCTATTCTGGATTTATTCAGTGCAGATGATCATCCTAAGTTTAAAGCCGTATTCAGACAATTTACGGAACAGCCAGATGCGCCGCCAGTGACTTTGATGGGACATGGGCTTACGGCAAATGGTGTGACATTTAAAGCAGAAATTCAGTTTAGTCATGCCCGTGTAGAAGGCGAGGACTGCACACAAGTTGTTATTCGTGATGACACAGTACTCAATGAGCAGACTCCTCCCGTTGTCACCATTGTTGATGAGCATGATCAGCTTACCGGGTTATACAACCGAAGCCGTTTTATTGATGAGTTAGAAAAAACAGTACGTCGAGCAGCTGAAGGTGAAGGCGATGCTCAGCTTCTATATCTCACGCTGGATGACTTTTTATCAATTAAAGAAAAAGTGGGATTGGGTACCAGTGAAGTCATTCTAAAAAGTGTGTCTGACTTATTACAGAATAAGCTTGCTGAAGATGAAATCATTGGTCATTACGGTGATCAGGTGTTTGCGATTATCGTCCCTAATCATGATGATACCTATATTGATGAGCGAGCTGAATCTTTCCGCAGAACCATTGATGAGTATGTATCGCATGTGGCAGGTAAAAAGATTGATTTACATTGTAGTATTGGTATCGCCCGAATTAATGAAAGTCAGCTAACAGCTGAGGCTGTGTTAGAAAATGCAGACAGGGCAGCGATGAAAGCACAGCATGCCGGTGGCAATCGGGTGATGCGCTTTCATGCTCAAACCAGTGAAATTGAACAACAGTCGAGCGAAGCCTGGCATAAGCAACTGCAAACTGCACTGCAGCAAGATAAATTTATCCTGTTCTATCAACCCATCGTAAGCTTACACGGTGAAGAGCAGGAATTTTATGAGGTCTTGCTTCGACTGCAAATTAATGATGAATTTATCGCTGCAGATAAATTTATTCATCATGCCGTTCAGTTAAAGATGATGACGGAAGTTGATAAGTGGGTGATTCGAAGTGCATTAAAAGCATTAACCATTCATCGTCAACGTTTTCCTAAAACGCGTTTCTTTATCAAGTTATCAGAACAAAGTCTGCATGAAGAAGCCTTCGTTGACTGGTTGTCTGCATCCTTATCAGCTCAGCAACTGAATGCACAAGCACTTATCTTTGAAGTCAGTGAGACAATGGCGATCGATAATGTTGATCAAGTCAGTCATGTGATTGAACGCTTACAGAGTTTAGGCTGTGAATTTGGCTTAGAGCATTTCGGTTCAGGTATTGATTTCTCCAATAGTCTGAAAGCCTTTAATGTGGATTATCTGAAGATCAACGGTACGTTTGTTGAAAATATGGCACATGATGCTGAAAATCAGGCCGCCGTTAAAGCGATTATTGAGATGACCAAAGAGGCGGGTAAACGCTCTATTGCTGAATTTGTGTCTGATGCTAATAGTTTAGCGCTACTGTGGCGTTTAGGTGTGGATTATGCCCAAGGTTATTATATTCATGAGCCATCTGCCGAGATGAACTATAACTTTGAGGATGATGAGCTTTAATATAAAAAAAGCCGGGCTTAGCCCGGCTTTTTATTAATGATTATCGGTTCCCACGTAAGGCGTTGATACGCTCTTCTAATGGTGGATGTGTCATAAATAACGCTGACAGACCGCCACCTTTGCCTCCAGAGATACCCATAGCATGAAGTTGATCAGGTAAAGGTTCGGTTGATGTTCCTGCTAAGCGTTGGAGTGCTGCCACCATCTTAGGCGCACCCACCAGACTTGCCGCACCGGCATCAGCCCGGAATTCTCGTTGACGGCTGAACCACATCACAATGATACTGGCCAGAATACCCAGAACCAGTTCTGCAATAATTGAGGTAATCCAGAATGCCGGACCATGGCCACGTTCTACCTTAAATACTGTTCTATCGACGATATGACCAATAACGCGAGATAAAACGATAACGAAGGTATTCACTACCCCCTGAATTAATGCCATTGTCACCATATCACCGTTAGCAATATGGCTTACCTCATGCGCCAGCACAGCTTCCACTTCCTCTTGGGTCATCGATTGCATAAGACCTGTGCTTACGGCGACAAGAGCATTATTTTTATTTGCTCCGGTAGCAAATGCATTCGGTTGCGGAGAGTTGTAGACAGCGACTTCTGGCATACCAATATTTGCTTGTTGAGCTAAACGTTTAACCGTATTGACCAACCAACGTTCGCTATCATTTTTAGGTTGCTCAATGACCTGAGCTCCTGTCAGATGTTTCGCTGTCCATTTTGAAATAAGTAGTGAGATAATCGAGCCACTAAAGCCAATAACAGCTGCATAGATAATCAAGGCATTCATATCAAGGCCAACACCTTGCTCATCCAATAGGCTATCTATACCTAGCAGTCTCATTGTAATGCTTAATACGGCTAGTACAGCTATATTGGTGCCAAGAAAAAGTAATATGCGTTTCATGCATTCAATCCTGTCTTAATGAATCACGGTTAATATGGGTAGAGTCTCTGCTATTTTCAAGCAGAATAGAGACAATTTTTCACTATCTCAGTTTCCAGTTGATGACGAATGTTCTGGCAAGCTTGTTCGGATTTAGCATCGATGATCAATGTACAGATAGGTTGACCTGGATAAATCATCTGACTGCTAGAGGGGATATCGTGAGCCTGGCTTGGCCAGTTTGTATTTTCACGAGCACGATAGTGTTTATCTGCAAATAGGTAAGACAGTGCTCGAGTGTTTGTTGAGTGTTTGTATGTATATCCCAGCTCATCTGGCAAGATGCCCATAGAAGCTTGAATATGGCTATGTAAAATATCACCTGAGTTGGAATAGAGTTCTGCCGAGGCAGATATTCTTGGATTCAATTCAAGAATGTAGATATTGTCAGCGTCATCAACAAGAAAATCGAGACTACCAAAGCCTTTAAAGCCCGTTGCGGTAATAAGTCGCTGCAATGCTGTTGCTACTTTTTGTATAGAAGATGGTGTGAGATCAATCTGATTAATAAGCTGTTGTAACACGAAGCTTTGTTTGTCGTGAATCTGTTTATTAAATCCAAGGATTGATGCAGCATATCCATCAGCAATAAAGCTTACTGAAGCAGATGTACCTTCGATATATTCTTGAAATATGACCTGGTTATCAGGGTGATGATTTGCGTATTTAATATGGCTGCCACCACAACTTTTCAGGTTCTTGTTTAGCCAGATTTTATTTTTGTCAGCAGGGCTGATGAAGTGAGTCTCAGGATAAGCAATGCCGAGCTCGTCGAGTAATGGAAAAAATTGATCGGCTGATCGCAACAGTTCAAATGTCTGGAAGTTATTACCTAATGGTTGAATATGAGGGGGTAACTGTTTCAGAACGGGATAAAAACGTTCGATGCCCGCTCCAAAAATCAACCAACAAGGCTGTTGCTGGCTTAGCGAATGTAAGGATGAAAGCAAAGAGTCTGTTGTTAGTTGGTCTAAGGAAGGTAAATGAACCAGTCGATCTGAAACACGCTGTGTGTCTGTATCTGCAAAACAGTCCGCAACCCAGGTCTGATATCCGAGTTGAGCCGCGGACTGTGCAATAAATCGAGCAGTTTGGGCAAATATGAGTAAAGGTAACTGCTCTTGCGGCATAGCTTGATGAAGTTATACCAGTTTACGAGCACCTTCAAATGCATTACGGAAATCAAGATACACAGGCTTTTCTGATTCTAAGGTTTCTCTCAGTAAGGCTTGCTGTAATTTGTATTTGATATCACCAATAGCTAAGGCTCCAATCCCTACTGCATCAGGTGAATTAGTTGCATGAATTAAAGGAGCACCGAAGTCCATTAATTCGACGCCCTCAATGCCAAGAGGGGAAACAGCATTTACATCGCCGGCAACTTTCAGTTTCGTCGCATCATGCAAAACAGACGCATTCAATACCTGAACCCCGGCTTTTGCTGCACAGAAAACTATATCGGCATCGGATAAAAGGCGAGCTTTGTCAGCATCTGATGCAGCGGTTGTTCCACGTAAGTCAACGTCATAACGTTTTTTAGCTTCTGCAGCAAATTCCAGTGCTGTATCAATAGAAAAGTGATCAACAATCGCTGTTTCAGCACCTTGAAGTGCAGCAATGACTGCAGTTGCAATACCTACTGGACCTGTCCCGCCAAATACAACGGCTTTAGCCCCTTTTAATTCTTGCTGAAATTTGTTTTTTAACTCACGTTCGACACAAGCGACCAAAGCCGCTGCGGTGGTAAATGCACCACTTGGATCAGCAAATACTGAAATTTCAAAAGGTGGCACCATTGATTTTTTGGCTGATTCCAGCATGTCCATAGCTAATCCGATATCACGGCCACCAATGAACATACCTGTTTTTTTCACGCCAGAAGGGCCGCGAGAAAATATAGCATCTTGGGTTAATCCCGCGACTTCACTTAACTCAACATGAGAGTATGGAATAAGTACATCATAACCAGCATCTAACGCCATATTGATGTCAAATGGACTGTTGTGCTTCATCGGGTTGAGCATGTGAATAATCGAACGTTTGGACATAATAAATCCTTATAATAAAATCAAATTACGGCTGAAGTTATGATAATAGCCACACTTACATAGTGGATTCAATAACTGCACCACGATTATCTGCAGATGTTTGGATAAAAGTAGGTGTGTTGTCATCAGAAAAAGTATTGTCGACAAACTGTTCCAGTTCTTGAATTAATTGTTTTGCTTGTATGCCATTTTCAACAAAGATACATCCGGTTGGTCCCCAAGAGCTTTGTGCGATACCGGTATGCCCCAGTTTTTGAGCATGTAATAAACAGGCCTCGACACGTTTGCTGGTATAGCGACCTCCTTGTGCTTGAGCAAAATGATCACCAATCAATCCCTGAATATCAGTAATCGCTTTGCCGAATTCGTCAGCAGACTGTTCGATTAAAGAAGGTAATAACTGCATTAAGGTAATGTGGCTGATCAAACGCGCATTAGCTTGAGGAAAAATGGGAAGTTCTTTGAACGCTTGTAACTCGGCTGCGCCATGAATGCCCTGATGATGAGGATCCATTACCAATACGATTTTCCAGTCAGTGGGGAAATCGATGTGTGTAAGTATGGGGGGAACGGTCTGATTTGGTTTAAGACCACCATCAATCACAAAGCCACCACGATCAAATGTAGCAATACCGATACCTGAACGTTTACCTCTGCCTAACTCTTTAGCTAATGACGGTGTGTTAATGGATAAACTATGAAATTTGGCAAGGGCTGTACCTAGCGTGAGGGCTAGTTGTGTGCCTGAACCCAGACCAGAGTGTGCTGGGATAACCGTTTTTAAACGAATACTGATACGACGATTTGCAGAAGGAATTTGGTGACCGAAACTATCATAAAATCGCTGGCAAATTTGGCTGATTTTCAGTTGCAAATCATCTGTCAGGCAGTCACCTTCAATACTGAAACTTTCAGCAGATGATATTTGTATCGTAGTGTGATGACTATTGATCGCAAGTCCGATACTACCGAACTTGCGCCCAATCTCAGCATTTAAATCAAGAAATCCAAGGTGAAGCCTTGCTGGAGCCTGAACGGTGACAGATGACATTACCATCAGGCTTTCAGCTTCAGCAGTTTGTTGTTTCACTGTTCGTTATCGATCTTGCAGGCAATGTCGTAAATAGTGGTTTCATCCAGGAAGGCGTCATTACTTTCGAAAAGTGAAGAGATAGCACCGCGGTGGACTTTCATTTTGAAGTTACCAATGGCTATAGCACCGTAGTAACGCATGCCATTTTTCTCTGCGCCATTGTCCATCACTTCCATGCCTGCTACACCTAGAGGAGGTACTGCGTTCACGTCAGCAACGACTTCAATCGAAGTATTATTTTCCAAAGCCATTTCCGGCACAACACACACACCGGCCGGTCCGGCAGCAATAACGACATTGGCTTCGGCCAATATACGTTTAACGGCTTCATCACTGCGTGTTTCACCCGGTAAAACATCAACGCCGTAGTGTTCTTTCATTTCTTTGACGGTCGCTTTACTTCTTTCCATGCTACGGCAAGTTAAGGTGACTTGTTTCGCACCTTCTTTCAGCATGTAAAGCGCGGTTCTCTGGCCAACAGGGCCCGAACCTAAAATAACAACGTTTTTCCCTTTGACATCATAATCTGTCAGAACTTTTCGGGCGATCGCTGCAGCTGTGGTATTGGATCCATTAGGATCAAGCATTACCGATACACTGACGGGACCAAAAAATGCTTTTTTAACAGCTTTGCCGACCAGCTCACTGGCAGGAACATTTGAGCCACCAATGAAAATGGCGCTATTTTTTAAGTTTTTACCTCCACGAGTAAAAATCATGCCGTGAACATGTGGTGTGACATTGTCACGTGTCGCGCCGCCATGAGCAATAATGTTATCGACGCCGGCATCATAAGCGACTGCTTGGTCGAAGGTGCTGGCAACTGGATCTGTATCCAAGTGCAATAACAATTTTTTCATTTGGCTATCTCCCGCCTGTATTGAATAGTGTCTGGATTGAACGAGAAATTCTACCTGATGTTGGTCTTGTGTGAAAATAAAGCGTTTTTCATCTATCTGTCATAGCAGAAGATTATGAAGAATTCCTGTAGTATATCTATCTAATTCTGTATCAAAATCAGGATAAGTGGAACTTAATATTATAATGTCGAGTCACAACTCATCCAAACAGATGAATAATAATTTTATAGGAGAGAATGAATGAAAATTGCTGGAGCTGCTACGTTGTTTGCTACAGGTTTGGCATTATTGCCAACAATGGCAATGTCCAATGATTTTTCTACGGTAACCCGTGTACATTATGTAATGGATTGTATGGAAGCTAATCCTAAAATGAATGTTTATGAAGGTGTTCATAAATGTTCTTGTGTGGCGGATAAAATGGCAGAAGCCTTTTCCGAAAAAGAATTTGAAGATATCAGTGCGGGCTTTATGTACAAGAACCTTCCTGCTGATAAAGGGGCGGAGTTCAGAGATGACAAAAGCATCAAGAAAGGTTTAAAACTTTTCAAACAAGTAAATGAAACTGCTTATAAAGAATGTCGTATTCATAATAAATAAAATATTCAAGCATAAAAAAGGCCGCTAATGCGGCCTTTTTTATTTGTGGGTTAGAGCTTATATGTCTTTTTCTATTTCAAATTCTTCTGACTGAGTGTCATGTACTTTCGCTTCTAATTTTCCATGTTCTTCAGGTGTGAATGTGAAACGAAGACTTGGGTCTTCGCTGATAGATATACCTGCATCAACACTGATTAATGGTTGTCCGTTATAGGTGATATCAATTTTATCGACATAATGCGCCGGAATATATTTACGTGCCTTTTGATCAAATTGCAGCCCATTATAATTAGGATGGCTGACGATCATTTGCGCCTGAACCGGCTCACCAATGGTTGGCTGACGCATTCTTAGCTGCATTTTACCTAAGCGCGCTAGTGCAGCGGCGGCATCCTTACCTGCAGGAGCACTACAGCCACCGGATGCTTTCACGAATCGTGACACCATATACAAACTGCCATCATTCATTTCGGCAATAGCTCGTACATAGGTGTATTGATCAACGCGCATTCGGGTTGATAAGTCTACAGTGCCTAAGTTTGGAGAAAGATGAAACTTTGCTGAGTAAGGCATTGGGTTGTTATCTATAAATACATATATATTTTCTATGTAGTTATCTTTTGTTTGCGGCTTTAATGATTTAATGGTGATTGGAACAATGGCTGCATCTTCAGCACGTTTTGGTGCTTCTAAATCTAATACATCATTTGCATTATCATGTATTGTTTTATCTCCGAAATATGTCTGTTTAAGTACAGGCCATACAGGTTCTTCCGGTGTTGCGGCCATAATTGAGTAACTACCCAGAAGTAGGGCTAAACCTACTAGTGTTATTGCTGATAATCGACTGAACATTTTTTTTCTCCCAATAAAGCGTTGTTGTTATTGTAAGATTTTTGAGAAGTTATACGTGGGAAAAGTTCCTTTGTTTATTCGTGATTACTAATATAGTGGATTTTATTAGCAATGAGTATGAGCTTATTTCTTTAATTCTATAACTGAAGAATGCTTCAGCATTTATAACGCACGATGCGTCACGGCTTCTGAAAATAGTCGTCCATTGATTTGAACCGCGATATATAAACATTCAACTGGTACAATATCGGCCTTTATTGAACCTATCCAGTTGAGAGTTTCTAACATGACTATACGTACCCGTTTTGCACCAAGTCCAACAGGTTATCTACATGTTGGTGGAGCGAGAACAGCTTTGTTTTCCTGGCTTTACGCCCGTAAACATGGTGGTCGATTTGTACTTCGCATAGAAGATACTGATCTTGAGCGTTCAACGGCTGAATCTGTGCAAGCCATTCTTGATGGCATGTCATGGTTAGGGCTTGATTATGATGAAGGGCCTTTTTATCAAACCCAACGTTTCGATCGTTATAAAGAAATTATCCAGCAATTGATGGAGCAGGGTGATGCCTATTATTGCTATTGCTCTAAAGATGAACTGGAAGAAATGCGTGAAAAGCAGCGAGCTAATAAAGAAAAGCCTCGTTATGATGGTCGTTGCAGACATTTAACTGAGCCAAAGCCTGGTATTGAGCCTGTTATACGATTCAAAAATCCTACTTCGGGTAGTGTTGTAGTGAAAGATATGATCCGGGGTAATGTCGAGTTTAAAAATGCTGAGCTGGATGACTTGATTATTGCTCGTCCTGATGGCACACCCACATATAACTTAACAGTTGTTGTCGATGATATGGATATGCAGATGACTCACGTTATTCGTGGTGATGATCATCTAAATAATTCACCCAGACAAATTAATATTTTTAACGCTCTTGGTGCTGAACCGCCGAAGTTTGCTCATGTACCAATGATTCTTGGGGATGATGGTGCCAGGTTATCAAAACGCCATGGTGCTGTAGGCGTGATGAGCTATCGCGATCAAGGGTATCTTCCAGAAGCATTATTAAACTACTTAGTAAGACTAGGTTGGTCGCATGGCGATCAGGAAGTGTTTTCGATACAAGAAATGATCGAGTTTTTTGATATTGAAGATGTAAACAGAGCAGCTTCCAGTTTTAATACTGAGAAGTTACTGTGGTTAAACCAGCAATATATTAAGAATAGCTCTGCATCACATATTGCAAAACATCTTGCCTGGCATATGGAGCAAAGGGCAGTTGATCTATCTGCAGGACCTACTCTTGAGCAAATTGCTGTTCTCTATCAGGAACGTGCTAAAACACTTGTCGAAATGGCAGATAGCAGTATGTTCTTTTATACAAAAGTCAGCAGCTATGATGAGAAAGCAGCAAAGAAAAATCTGAACCAAACCAGCTTACCTCTGTTGCAAGATATGAAAACTCGCTTATCACAAATCATAGATTGGCTTGCCGAACCTATCCATACGGAAATAAAAGCCTGTGCAGAAGTACATGAAGTAGGCATGGGGAAAGTAGCCCAGCCAATAAGGGTAGCTATCACAGGTAATACAGTATCTCCTTCCCTGGATGTGACACTGGAATTAATGGGGCGTGAGCGCACATTAGAAGCAATTGAACTGGCTATTGATTGGATCCTTAACCAGGACTAAAACGGGATTAAAATTCTAAACTAACTAAAAAAGATATAAATTTCATTTACTTATGCTTTCGGGAAAAAATTCCCGAAAGTTATAAGTAAAATATCATAAAAAATATGGGAAATATGCTTGACTAACGTTTTCTTCAAGATTATTGTTGCCCTACGCATGAGGTTCAACACTGAACATTTTTCGTGTCGTATATAACTAGAAAGCAATAAAGAGGAAAACTTTATGAAGCTGAAAACTTTATCAATCGCAATGATGTCATTAGCTGTACCAGGTCTGGCTGTAGCTGATGAATTATTGGAAATGCAAAAAGACGAAAACAACTGGGTTATGCCAGCAGGTAACTATTCAAATACTCGTTACTCTGAATTAACTCAAATCAACAAAGACAATGTTAAAGATTTAAACATGGCATGGTCTTTCTCAACTGGTGTTTTACGTGGTCACGAAGGTAACGCTCTGGTTATCGACGGCACGATGTATGTTCATACACCGTTTCCAAATATCGTATTTGCGTTGGATTTAAACAACGACGGCGCGATCAAATGGAAATATGAACCAAAACAAAACTACGATGAAACAGTGCCAGTTATGTGCTGTGACACGGTTAATCGTGGTTTAAGCTATGGCGACGGAAAAATCTTCCTGAACCAGGCAGACACAACATTAGTCGCTCTGAACGCAGCTGATGGTAGCGTTGTATGGTCTGACAAACGTGATGATCCAAAACTTGGTGCAACCAGCACTGCTGCAGCTCACGTATTTAAAGACAAAGTTTTAGTGGGTATCTCAGGTGGTGAGTTTGGTGTACGTGGTTACATTCAAGCTTATGACTTAGACGGTAACGTGAAATACAAAGCGTACAGCACGGGTCCTGATGAAGAAATGTTAGTTGACCCTAACAAAACTATGTCAATGCTGAAACCAGTTGGCAAAGATTCTTCTTTGAAAACATGGCAAGGTGACCAATGGAAAATTGGTGGTGGTACCACTTGGGGCTGGTATTCATATGACCCAGATCTGAACATGTTCTACTATGGTAATGGTAACCCATCTACCTGGAACCCTGTTCAACGTCCTGGTGATAACAAATGGTCAATGTCTCTATGGGGTCGTGACTTAGACACCGGTATGGCGAAATGGGTTTACCAAATGACACCATACGATGAGTGGGACTATGACGGTGTGAACGAAGTCGTCTTGGTTGATCAAAAAGTGAAAGGCAAAATGCACAAAACAGCCGTCCACTTTGACCGTAACGGTTTTGGTTACACCATGGACCGTGTTACTGGTGAACTGTTAGTGGCTGAAAAATTTGATCCAGCCGTTAACTGGTCAAACGGTGTGAACCTGAAAACAGGTCGTCATGATCGTGTAGCGAAATACTCCACTGCACGTAACGGTGAAGACGTGAACACAACAGGCATTTGTCCTGCGGCGTTAGGTTCTAAAGATCAACAACCATCAGCGTACTCTCCACGTACTGGTTTACATTATGTGCCAACCAACCACGTTTGTATGGACTATGAACCATTTGAAGTGGAATACGTAGCGGGTCAACCATACGTTGGTGCAACATTAAGCATGTTCCCAGCGCCAGGTGGTACTCACTTAGGTAACTTCATCGCTTGGGATTCACGTGAAGGTAAGATCGTATGGTCAAACCCAGAACGTTTCTCAGTTTGGTCTGGTGCGTTAGCAACAGCTGCTGATGTCGTATTCTACGGTACATTGGAAGGTTACCTGAAAGCGGTTGATGCGCAAACAGGTCGTGAACTGTGGAGATTCAAAACTCCATCAGGCGTTATCGGTAACGTCAACACCTACAAACATGAAGGTAAACAGTATATCTCTGTGCTGTCAGGTGTAGGTGGTTGGGCTGGTATCGGTATGGCGATTCCAAGCTTAGAAAACGACACAGATGGTCTTGGCGCAGTCGGTGCATACAAATCACTGTCTAGCTGGACTAACCTGGGTGGTGTTCTGAGTGTATTCAGCCTGTAAGACCCAGATGATATAGATTACTCTGTAATCTTAGTCTGAATAAAAAGGCCCGGCATCTTTTGATGCTGGGTCTTTTTTTTGAAACAAATATGTTAGCTTAATGGTCGAAAGTTTTTCATAATCAAAAAAAGGAAGAGAGAATGACCAAAATACAGCGTTGGACACTAGTTATTATGGGAGTCCTTCTGGGTGCAACCACAGCATATGCTGCCGGCGATTTAAAACCCCTCCCTGGACAAAAAGCCGTACGCGTCTGTGCTGACGGTTATAACCTGCCTTACTCAAATAAAGAAGGCGAGGGCTTTGATAATAAGATCGCAGAGTTACTAGGTAAAGAATTAGGTTTACCAGTTGAATATTATTTTTTCCCGCAACGTATAGGCTTTTCACGTAACACTATTAAAAAAGTCGATCCGGATACCGGATTATTTTATTGCGATGTCGCAATGAGTATTCCTGAGCATACAGATTTCTTAAAACCGACAAAACCTTACTGGAGCTCAATTGAATCGATGGTCTATCGTAAAGGTGAAGGTTATGAGCTTCATCAAATGAAAGACATTGTGACTGCCAGAAAAGATGGTAAACCTCTACGTATAGGTATCTTTGATCGTGGTGTTACTACAAAAGCATTATTAGACTTAGGTTTAGCCGATCAGATTCAGTATTTTCAAATGATGCCTGGTGATGCCCGAGTTAATGCTGGACGTATTATTAGTGATGAGCTGGCTAAAGGTAATATTGATGTTGCGTTATTGTGGGGACCAATTGCAGGTTATTATGCTAGTCAGTCAGATGTACCAATGGTCGTTCAACCGCTGAATGAGCTGGGTGAAGCCTATGTGTTTAGCTTCAGTATGGGAACACGCTACCAAGATAAAAAATGGAATGCACTATTAAACCAGTTCCTCACAGAAAATAAAGACGAGATTGCTGCGATAATGGCGCAATATCATTTCCCGTCATTAGAGAATGTTAATCCATATCCTAAAAAGCGGGTACGTAAGGATGATGATGATTAAAATTAACTGATGATTTTATCGGGGCGACTATTCAATGGTTGCCCCGATAATTGTTTTTAAATTGTGATTAATTTTTTTTGCAAATGCCTGTTGTTTATCGTTATCAGATGTTTCATCCATCAGTTTGGTACTGACAATAACCTGACCTGATTTGGATTGACGTACACTGATATTACAAGGCATTTCGTTGATAAGTTGAGGATTGATTTCCATCAATTCCTTTGCATAGGTGATGTTACAAAAATTAGTAATGGTCGCTAATGGAAAATCCGTATCACCACGATCTCGAATGGCCTGGCCAATGTGACTTCGATGAATGATGCGGTAATTTTGTTCTGATATAGCAATATCTAGGTTTAATAAGGTATCTTCAAAAGAATAAGGACTTTCTTTTTCATATAGTCTGCTTTCAGTCTGCTGATTACAGGCTGTACAGAGTAGAAAAATAAGGATAATAAGGGAGTAGCTGGAAATGCCTGAGAGAAATGTTTTCATGTATTCATAGCTATTTTTAATGTATGGCTGTTTAGAATAACACTATAAAATCAAAGTAAAAAAGAGAGAGGTTCAATGTGGAAAAATTGTTAATGGTATTGATGACTGGATGGCTTATGGTGCTTTTCAGTAATGCCTTTGCTGAGCCTGGATTCTCAGAAGTAAATAATGAATTGTTTGATAAAGCTCACTTAAAAAATATTACGCAACCGGGCACGTTAACTTATAAATATAAAAAAGAAAGTTTCGTTGAAGATTCCCGTGAAGACACAATAAAAGTACATGTCTCCAATATCCGTAATACAGGCCGTAGTGACTTATCTTTTGAGTTCTTTACCGATAAATACAAACGCCCTTATGAAGCAATGGAAAATCAACGTGGAAATGGTGTCTTTGTACTTTTCCTCGAGTTTGATGTACATGAAATGAAACGTTTGACCGGTGGTGAATGGCGTTATTTTCAACGTAAATTACGTTGGGCATTGGCCGCAGGTGCAGAGAAGAAACAGGTGGATATTGACTATAACGGCAAAAAGGTGAAAGGCACACAATATATCGTGCAGCCATATATTAATGATCCTAAAAATGCACGTTATAAGCTATACGCTAGTAAATATTATATTTTCACACTTTCAGAAGATATTCCTGGTGAAATTTATCAAGTCAGAACCATCGTACCTGATGGCGATACATGGCATGAGGGAGAGGCTGCATTAGTCGATGAAAGTATTACGTTTGAAAGCTATAAACCCGAGTAAAAGGGATGATTGCTTGATTTCGGACAGCATAAAACGGGCTGAAAAGGCCCGTTTTTTTATATGAAACTATTTTCCCGCTTTCGCCGCAGCATTCAAGGCTCACTGTTATTACATGAGCTGAGTTTCTTCATTATTATTCTGGTCACTGCCAGTGTGGGTATCGTATGGGCTTTTGCATGGCAAAAAAGCTCTGAGGAATCTTTACGGCTTACCTCGATGAATAATCATATGCAAAATATTCGAGGTGAGTTATATCGACAATTGAAAGAAGTATTCGATGCTAATTTCCTTGCCGATACCGATGCTCCCAAAGAATACGAGCAATATACAGACAGGATTACAGGATTTATCCAAGATTTAAAGCAGGAAGCTGAGCAGGAAAATGAGTTTCAGGCAGTGATTGATATTGAACTGGCCTATCAACGGTTTCATGATGAAACGCATGCACTATTAACGGTAATCCGACCATCAGAGCAACAAAAAGAACTGTTGAATCTACAACTGGAGAAATATACCTTTAAAGCGCTGGAAGATGCCTTCAGCCATTTTGAAACCCTGCTCAATAATAAGCAGGACTCATTAACACATGATCGACAAAAGTGGATGTCACAGTTAATTATACTTGTACCCATCCCGGTCTTATTAGCGTTTACATTATTATTACTATCACGGCGTTTTGTGAATAATAATGTCATCAAGCCTCTCGCCAGAGTTATGCAAGGCGCTAGACGAATAAGTAAAGGTGAATTAAATCATGAAATTAAAGGCGGTGGGGTAGACGAGTTAATACGATTGTCTGATGCAATTAACACGATGGCAAGTGAGCTTATCATCAATCGGGACCGATTGATTGAAGCAAAAAAACAAGCGGCATTAGGGGAATTAGTTCCTCTTGTTGCTCACAATATTAGAAATCCCTTGGCAAGTATCCGTGCAGCATCACAAGTTACATTAGATGAAAGTCCCGCTCCTGAAATTCAGGAAGCCTTAAAAGATATTATTATTGCTGTAGACCGCCTTGAACGCTGGGTGACTTCATTATTAACTTATCTGCATCCAATAAGAGCTCATTTCATTCAGAAGCCCCTGACACAAGTGGCAGACAATTCCTTGGCGATGATGGATTTACAACTCAAGGATAAAGCTATATACATTGAACGGAAAGGTTGGGAGCTAGAACCAACACCGGTTTTTATTGATATCAATTTAATGGAGCAAGCCATATTCAATCTTGTGCAGAATGCAATTGAAGCATCACCAGCTTCATCACTGCTGGTACTGGAATATAAAGAACGTTCAGACCATATTGAATTGAGTATTTGTGATCAGGGCAAAGGAATGAACTTTGATCCTTTAGATGAAGATGCTGTCGGCAAGGACGATACTAAACGACTTAGTTTTGGTTTAGGCATACCCTTTACACTAAAAGTTGTGAAACAGCACCAGGGCGAGCTCATTTATCACGCTAATGGCAATCAAGGAACGTGCGTGATGGTGAGACTGCCAAAAACTTTCTAAGGTAAATTGAAATTGATACTGAATGTTTTGCTAATTGAAGATGAAACGCTTTTTGCTAAATCTGTTCTAAAGCGCCTGCAGCGCGAAGGACATACACCAACAATTGCTGAAACAGTTGCAGATGCATACATACTGTTGGAAAAGAACTTACCAGATATCATTCTGTTAGATGTTCGATTACCAGATGGTAGTGGTCTGGATTTCTTACAGTCTTTAAGAGAGCATCAAACCTGGCACGTCATACCAGTAGTTATGATGACAGCTTATGGTGAATTAGAAGATGCTGTTCGAGCCATGAAGTTAGGTGCGACAGATTATTTGAAGAAACCTGTAGATTTAGATGAATTGGTGCTCACAGTAAATAAAGTGATGCAAACACAAAAACTAAGTCAACAGCTTGACTACTCACATGTGCGTGAGACGCATGGCTCTGAACCTGTTGTTATGATTGGTCAAAGTAATGCCATGCAAGCTATTAAACAACAAATGGAGCGTGTGATTCAGTTGGTTGATAGGGCTCATACGAAGTATCCAGTTATTCTAATCAATGGTGAAACAGGAACAGGCAAGGATGTACTTGCTCGTTATTATCACCAAGCAGGCAGATGGCGGGATAAGCCTTTTGTCCATGTTGACTGTGCAGGTTTACCTAAGGATTTGATAGAAGCTGAACTGTTTGGTTACGAGCGCGGTGCATTTACAAATGCACACCAGGCAAAAGCGGGGCTGATTGAAGTGGCCGAAGAAGGGACACTTTTTTTAGATGAAGTTGGTGAGCTGCCCCTTGAATTGCAATCGAAATTACTAAATGTGCTGGAACGCCGTCAGATACGACGAATTGGCGCAACGCAGGAAAGAGCGGTTAATGCACATTTTATTGCTGCAACCAATCGTGATTTGCCGCAAATGGTTGCTGATGGAGAGTTTCGCTCTGATCTTTACTTCCGTTTAAATGTTATTCAACTCCAGATGCCACCATTGCGTGAGCGGAAAATAGATATCGCACCGTTAGCAGTATATTTTGTTGAGCTGGTTGCCAGACGTTATGGTTTAAAACCGCCAGTCTTTACTGAAACGGCTGTTAATGCTTTGCAAAACTATGATTGGCCAGGAAATATCCGAGAGTTACAACATGTCATTGAACGCGCAGTGATGATGTCTGTTGATGGCTTGATTGATGTATCTGAATTGATTATGCAGACTACTGTCATAAAATCGCTACAGCAGGATCCTGTCGAAGTATTAGGACATATGACGCTGGAACAAGTCGAAAAATATCTACTGGAAAAAGCACTGGAGAGAACGGCTGGTAATGTGTCCCGTGCCGCCCGTGAATTAGGCCTGACAAGAATGGCCATGCGATATCGCATGGAAAAATATCAATTATAGTTTACTTGACGACTTTTAAACTGGGGCGACTTCCTGACTTTTTAGTGTCGTTTTGCGTCGTGGGTTCAGTTTTTTCCGGGGGCGGCGGCGGTGTTGGCATATCTTCTTCCGGAAAGAACATGCCTTCATTGTTTTCTTTACTGTAAATAGCCTGAACAGCAATAATAGGAATAAAAATATCCATAGGCTTGCCAGCAAATCTTGCCGAGAAACTAAGCCAATCATTACTGATATTTAAGTCACGCACCGCATCGGGTGCAATATTCAGGACGATACGACTGTCGCGAACAAAGTCAGTCGGCACTTGTACACCTTCATGGTCAGTATTGACGAGTAGATAAGGTGTAGAAGCATTATCTAATAACCATTCATGTATAGCTCGAATAAGATATGGCTTTTGTGAAGTCATAATTTATCGCATGGCCTTTTCTGCTGGCGTTAAACTCTGTTGGAAGCTCTCTCTACGGAAGATTTTCTGTGCATATTTTTCTACAGCACTGGCACTTGCAGGTAATTTTATTTTTAATGCCGGAAGGCGCCATAACAACGGGGCCAGTGTACAATCCAGCACCGAAAACTCATCACTCATAAAAAATGCTGAGTCTTCAAATAATGGTGCAAGTACAGTCAGATCTTCCTGAATCGTTTTGCGTGCTTTACTGACGTTACCCTTCTCTCGTCCTGAAATAACATTCCAGTGTGAGTACCAGTCTCTGTCTATTCTGTAGAGCATAAGCCGTGTTTTTGCTTTTGCTACCGGGTCGACAGGCATCAGTGGCGGGTGAGGGAAACGTTCATCCAGATATTCCGCAATAACACTCGCATTGAATAAAACTAAATCACGATCAAATAAGGTGGGACCAATACCATATGGATTAGCAATCGCAACCTCTTCCGGCCAAGCGCCATCAACTAAGGTTTCAATATTCGCATCAATATCTTTTTCCTGAAGAATAATGCGAACCTGGTGACTAAAGGGACAAATAGGATCTGAGAAAACCGTCATTTTAGAACGGCGAGTACTGTTCATTTTTTATCAAATCCTATCATGTCTTCTTTATACCAAATAATGATCAATGTATGTCTTTCCAAAACGCTTTTTTAAGTGGATAAGCAATTAAGAAAAACAGTATCAAATAGAGAAGAACCCATTTTGCAAGGGCCATTCTTTGTAGTTTTGATGGCTCACCGATATAAGCAAGAAAGTTAACCAGATCATGTACAACTTGGTTATATTCATGCGTTGATAAAGGTGGGTTTTCAGGTGCAACTAATTCGCCAGTCTCTGCATCTTTTGTTTGGTAACCTTGTTGTTCCCAAAGTACATGAGGCATACCAACATCTTTAAAAGCAAGATTATTAGTACCCACTGGACGAGATGAATCGAGATAGAATGTTCTCAGATAAGTATATAACCAGTCTGTACCTCTGGAACGAGCTATAACGGATAAGTCAGGAGGTGTCACACCAAACCATTTTTTTGCATCTTCCGGACGCATTGCAATAGTCATCGTGTCACCAATTTTGTCAGAAGCAAACATCAGATTATTTTTAACCTGATCATCGGTTAACCCCAGATCTTTTGCCATACGGTTATAACGCATGTATGCAGCCTGATGACAACTCAGACAATAGTTAACAAATGTTTTTGCACCACGTTGTAAAGATGCTTGATCGGTAATATCAATGTCAGTGTGATCCAAATGGACACCACCTCCGGCAGCCATAGCCTGTACCGAAAACAGGCTGAGGAAAACAGTAAAAATTAAATGTTTCATTAGCTTGTTACCCTTTCTGGTACAGGTTTATCTTTGTCAAATTTCGTGTAGAACGGCATAAAGATGAAAAATGCAAAATAGATAACTGACGAAATTTGAGCAATCAGCGTATACAGCTCTGTGGCAGGCTGGGTGCCTAAAAAGCCTAAAATTAAGAAGCTGATAATAAACAATGTTAATGCGATTTTGAAGTAAGGGCCGCGGTAACGAATGGATTTTACCGGGCTTCTATCTAACCAAGGCAGCAAGAATAAGAACACAATGGATAGGCCCATTGCCACAACACCAGGGAACGCAGATGCATTAATACTTGGCACGGCCCTTAAAATTGCATAGAAAGGCGTGAAATACCAAACAGGTGCAATATGCTCTGGTGTTTTCAGTGGGTCTGCTGGAATGAAGTTAGCATGTTCAAGGAACCAGCCCCCCATTTCTGGCATATAGAACAACACCAATGAAAAGATGAATAAGAAAACGGTGACGCCAACAATATCTTTCACAGAGTAATATGGGTGGAACGGGATACCGTCTAATGGTTTTCCTTGTTTATCTTTAAGTTTCTTGATTTCAACACCATCAGGATTATTAGAGCCAACTTCATGCAAAGCAATAATATGGGCAACAACAAGTCCGAGTAATACGATGGGTAAAGCAATAACATGGAAAGCAAAGAAACGATTCAGAGTGGCATCAGCTACAACAAAATCGCCCCGAATCCATAAAGCCAGTTGTTCACCAATCACGGGAATAGCGCCGAACAGTGAAATAATAACTTGAGCACCCCAGTAGGACATTTGTCCCCATGGCAGCAGATAACCCATAAAGGCTTCTGCCATCAATACAAGGTATATCAACATACCAAACAGCCATACCAGTTCACGTGGTTGCTTGTATGAACCGTAGATTAATCCCCGGAACATATGCAGATAAACCACAATGAAAAAAGCAGAGGCACCGGTGGAATGCATATATCGAATTAACCAGCCCCATTGCACATCACGCATGATGTACTCAACAGAAGCAAATGCTAATGCAGCATCCGGTTTATAGTTCATTGTCAAAAAGATGCCTGTGACAATTTGTATAACCAATACTAATAAGGCGAGTGAACCAAAGAAGTACCAGAAGTTAAAATTCTTTGGTGCATAATATTCAGAAAGGTGTTCTCTCCACATCTTGGAGGCGGGAAAACGAGCATCAACCCAATTCATCAATCCAGAAAACATTACGCAGCTCCTTCTGAACTTTTACCAATTACCACGACGTTATCACCTTCGAAAAAATAGGGTGGTACGAGCATGTTTTTTGGAGCAGGCATATTTAGGAATACACGGCCGGCTAAGTCATATCGAGAGCCGTGGCATGGGCAGAAAAAGCCACCCTTCCAATCTTTACCGAGATCTTCTGGTGCTAATTCTGGTCGGTATGTTGGGGAGCAGCCTAAGTGTGTACAAATACCAACAAGAACCATTAACTCTGAACGGATAGAGCGTGCTTCGTTTTGGCAATAATCAGGTTGCTGACTGGCCATCTCGCTGTGGGGATCCACGAGTCTATCGTCCAGAGAAAAAAGTGTTTCTATCGTTTCTTCACTACGTCTGAAGAGCCAGACAGGTTTCCCTTGCCATTCAACAGTCAGTAACTGACCTTTCTCTAATTTACTAATATCCACTTCAACTGGTGCACCGGCGGCTTGAGCCTTCGCACTAGGTAACATGGACGAAACAAATGGTATGGCAACAGCAACTGCACCAGCTCCACCAACAACACTGGCAGCTGCGGTCAGAAAACGCCTCTTGCCTGTATCGACATTGTGACTCATCGACGGAGTCCTCCCAGCTATCTGATAATCTTAAATTCTCATCGAACCACATCAATTGTTATTGTTAGATGATGTGGTTATCCACAAAACTCGTAGATATTATCATAGTACGGGAGGTAAATGATCAAAAAAGCCCGCCTAGAATTAAGCGGGCTTTTTATTTCAAAACGGTTTTAATCTATATTACTTGACCGCTTTTGCAGCTTTTTTCACCAAACGTTTCAGAGCACCTTTAGGTTTGGTTGCTTGGATAGCTTCTAAGTTAGTTGGTTCACCAACGATAACAACACCACCCATACCTGCGCCCCAATGAGGGTCACATTTATATAAGTACACGCCTTCAACTGTTAGAGGATCAGTTGTGAAGTTTTCACCCATTTGTGAAGTCCAGCCAGTTGCGCCTTCAGGAATATACTCGTGTTCACCGTCAGCTTGGACAAATTTTGTGTTTGTGATGTGACCATTCATGTTTTCAAAAGAAACTGTGTCACCTGGTTGAATTTGAATAACCATAGGTTTGAATGATGTGACTTGAGCTGTAACTGTGTGGTTTTCAGCCATTACAGAAGTTGACATCAATGTCGCTGCAGTTAAAGTAGCGGCGATAAGTGATTTACCATATTTCATTATTAATCCTCTTGTTTTCATAGGTTATATGACCCAGTGCGATGCAAGTTTGGCACAACCAAACTGAACCGAAACTGAACGGATAAAATAGTTATCTCTTTGGTATATATTGATTTAAGTCGGTTGGAACCGCGCGACATACTAACCTGACTTTTGGCATAAAGTCCAAAAAAGTGAGCGAATATGTGTCAAATAACACACTTATACGGCGTCGTTTATTTCTGTATGACTTTGCTGTAGTTGCCACATGGATGTATAAATACCGTTTTGGGCTAGCAATTGTTGATGTGTGCCTTGTTCTATAATTTCACCTTTGTCCATCACCAGAATCTGATCTGCGTCGATAATAGTCGATAGTCTGTGAGCAATAACCAATGTGGTTTTATTCTGACTAATATTGATGATTTCTCTGCCGATTCGTTGTTCTGAATGGCTGTCCAGGGCTGAAGTGGCTTCATCAAAGCACAATAATTTGGGATTTTTCAGAAGGGTGCGGGCAATGGCGATACGTTGCTTTTCTCCACCTGATAATTTCAAACCTCGTTCGCCGACGATAGTGTCATAACCATCAGGTAGCTGTTGAATAAAGTCATGAAGATTGGCCTGTTTTGCTGCTGCAATGACAGCTTCATTATTTGCAGATGGTTTACCATAAGCAATGTTGTGATAAATCGTATCGTTAAACAAAACGGTGTCTTGCGGCACTATCCCAATATGTCGACGCAGGCTACTTTGAGTAACAGTCTTAATATCCTGATTATCGATTTCTATACGACCCAACTGAGGATCATAAAACCGATAAAGCAACCTGATAATGGTTGATTTTCCAGAACCACTGGGTCCGACAATCGCAAGCTTTTGCCCTGCTTTTGCTGTGAAATTGATATTTTTCAGGATGACTCTGTCCGGATGATATGAAAAACCAACATTTACAAACTTTATTTCTCCAAGGTCTATATCAATATCTTTTGCATGGTCGGTGTCAGAAATTTCTTTTTTTTGTTCGAGTAAATGAAACATACGTTCCATATCGGCCAAGGAATGACGAATTTCTCTATAGACAAATCCTAAAAATCCCAGAGGCATATATAACTGAAGTAGATAAGCGTTAATCAGAACAAGATCGCCGAGTGAAAGCTGACCATCAACCACACCTTGTCCTGCAAGTAACATGAGTGTAGTCAAACCAATTGAAATGATAATGCCCTGACCAATATTCAAAACTGACAGTGACGTCTGGTTATGAATGGCTGACTTTTCCCATGATGCTAATTTTTTATCGTATTGAGAAACCTCTAATTGTTCATTATTAAAATATTTTACGGTTTCGTAATTCATCAGGCTGTCTATTGCCTGATTATTTGCTTGAGAGTCCATCTCATTCATGCGTCTGCGATAACGCATTCTCCATTCAGTAATAATGAGGGTATAAAAGATATATATAAGAATCGTACTTGTGGTGATAATGGCAAAAATACTGTCGTAATTAATGAGTAAGATTGCCGTGACTAACCCAATTTCTACCAATGTAGGTAAGATATTGAATATCATGAAGTTCATCAGGAAACTGATACCGCGACTACCACGTTCTATATCACGTGATATGCCGCCGGTTTGTCTCTGTAAATGAAATTGAAGTGATAGTTCGTGTAAGTGAGCAAGTATCTGTGAGGCGATTCTACGAACAGAACGAAAGATAACCTTTGCGAATAGCGCATCTCGTATTTCACTGAACGCGCTGCTAGCCAGTCGTAGAAGTCCGTAAGCCACCAACATCATGACGGGCAGATAAATAATATTTTGCTGCTGAGGATCTAAGGCATCGATAGCATGTTTGAGTGTCAGAGGGACAGCAACATTGGCCAGCTTTGCTAAAGTGAGCAGGCTAAGCGCAAGTATGACGCGGCCTTTAAATTTTTTTATAAAGGGAAGAAGTCGGCGTATTGCCTGCCAGTCATTTTTCGATGTCATTAATATAGTTTAGCGCATTAAATTAGCGATGTTGGAAGTGAGCGCGGCGGCAAGAAACATTTTTAGTTATAATTAATGGGTTTAACTCTTGAAATGCGGCTTTCGAGACACTATAAAAGTGGTCTCCAATATTTGTTTTATCGTATGAGGAAGGAATAATGCCACTTTATGAATATCGCTGTGATGCGTGTGGTCATGAATTTGAAGCATTGCAAAAAATTAGTGATGAACCGTTGGTTCATTGTCCAGCGTGTGAAGAAGCGCAGTTACGCAAATTGGTCTCGGCGTCAGGATTTCGTTTGAAAGGTGATGGCTGGTATGAAACGGATTTTAAAACAGGCAGCAAACGTAATTTAGCAGATACTGGAACGAGCGATAGCGGAAAAAAGACTAAAGCAGCCGCATGTGGTACGGGTTGTGGCTGCCATTAATCATGTTTGAACCTAACATAAATGCGTAAATATCTGATAGCTGGATTATTAGTATGGATGCCATTGGGCATTACATTCCTTGTTATCCGCGCTATCGTTGGATTTCTTGACCAAACTTTATTATTACTACCGAAGGCTTACCAGCCGAATAATTTATTAGGGTTTCACATCCCTGGCTTAGGAGTGTTATTAGCGGTTGTATTGGTATTAGCAACGGGTATGATCGTTGCCAATCTGTTAGGTCGCCGGTTAGTGAATGCCTGGGAGTCCTTGCTATCAAGGATTCCTCTGGTCAGAACACTCTATGCAGGAATTAAGCAAATATTAGAAGCCGTATTAGCAACAGACGGCCAGTCATTTCGCCGTGTACTTTTGGTGGAATATCCAAGGAAAGGCGTTTGGAGTCTTGCTTTTATGACTTCAGATCAGCTAGGTGAAGTACAAGAAAAAACACGATCTGAAGTGATGAGTGTTTTTATACCGACAACACCTAACCCAACATCTGGTTTTGTGCTCATGTTGCCAAAAGAGGATGTGATTGAGCTGGATATGAGTGTTGAACAAGGTTTAAAAATGATTATCTCAATGGGAGTCGTTGTGCCTGATTGGGAAAAAGAACAGTTATTGAAAAAAACAGGCTCAGCAGAAAAAGCCTGAATAAGCTTAACATTTAAGGGTTCGAATCCTGTTTTTCAGAACTCAATTGCAAACTATAAAAATTTAAAGATTGGAAGTTATTATGCGTAGCCATTATTGCGGCGAGGTAAATGAAACCCTCGAAGGTCAGACAGTTTCTATTGTTGGCTGGATGCACCGTCGACGAGATCACGGTGGAGTTATTTTTATTGACCTACGAGATCGTGAGGGATTAGTTCAGGTTGTATGTAATCCAGAAGATGCTGAGTGTTTTTCTGTTGCTGAACGTGTTAGAAGTGAATATGTACTGAAAATTGAAGGGCTTGTTCAGCTTAGGCCTGCTGGTAGTGATAATGCCGATTTGCGTAGCGGTAAGATTGAGATCATTGCTAAGAAACTTGAAATTCTTAATGCCTCGGAAACACCGCCTTTCCCATTAAATGAATTATTAGACGTCAATGAAGATATCCGTCTGCGTTATCGTTATATTGATTTACGTCGACCAGAAATGCAGCAGCGTTTGCGTTTCCGTTCACAGATAACACGTCAGCTACGTAATTTTCTGGATGCAAATGGCTTTTTAGACATCGAAACGCCTATTCTGACAAAAGCAACACCAGAAGGGGCTCGTGATTACCTGGTACCAAGCCGTACGCATCAGGGTGAGTTTTTCGCGTTGCCACAATCTCCTCAGCTTTTCAAACAATTATTAATGATGTCCGGTATGGACCGTTATTATCAGGTTGTTCGCTGCTTCCGTGATGAAGATTTACGTGCTGACCGTCAACCTGAGTTTACCCAGATTGATATTGAGACTTCTTTTGTTGAAGAAGAAGACTTTATGAACATGATGGAAGAAATGATTCGTAGTCTTTTTGCCAATGTATTGGAAGAGGCTTTACCGAATCCTTTCCCAAGAATGACTTATGCCGAAGCCATGGATCGCTTTGGTAGTGATAAACCTGATTTGCGAATTCCGCTGGAATTAGTTGATGTCAGTGATTTAATGGGAGAGGTCGACTTTAAAGTTTTCTCTTCACCTGCCAACGATCCACGTGGCCGTGTAGCAGCACTAAAAGTGCCGGGTGGCAATAATCTGAGTCGTAAAGAAATTGATGACTACACCAAATATGTCAGCATCTATGGCGCGAAGGGTTTAGCGTATATCAAGGTAAATGATATTGATGGCGGACGTGAAGGTTTACAGTCACCTATTCTGAAGTTTTTACCTGATGAAGTTGTTACTGCCATCATGCAGCGTGTTTCTGCGGAAACAGGTGATTTAGTCTTCTTTGGTGCCGATAAAGCGTCAATAGTGAATGAATCCTTGGGCGCATTACGTGTGAAACTGGGTCATGATTTAAATATGGTTGAACGCGGCTGGAAACCTCTATGGGTGGTTGCCTTCCCCATGTTTGAATGGGATGAAAAATCAGAACGCTGGCATGCACTCCATCATCCGTTTACAGCTCCACGTGAGTCTGATTTGGAATTATTGGACTCTGATCCGGAGAAATGTCTGTCACGTGCTTATGACATGGTATTGAATGGTACTGAACTTGGTGGTGGTTCAATGCGTATTCATAAGACAGATGTCCAGCAAAAAGTATTTGAATTACTGGGCATTAATGAAGAAGAAGCGCAGGATAAATTTGGCTTTTTATTAAACGCCTTAAAGTACGGATGTCCTCCGCATGGTGGTCTGGCATTTGGTCTGGATCGTTTGGTGATGTTGATGACCGGAGCTGCATCAATACGTGATGTAATGGCGTTTCCAAAAACGCAATCAGCAAGCTGTTTGTTGACGGATGCGCCAAGTCCGATTGATGATGCATTATTGAAAGAGCTGAATATCAGATTGAGAAAGAATCCTCAGGCTGAATAGTCGTTAAGGAGATCTTATGGGTGAGCAAAGTAATGATAAATCGTGTGCTGAAAAACATTATTGGGTTCACCCTAAAGATCTGCCTTTGAGCTGTCCAATGCCGGATATGCCTGTGTGGAATGCACATCCCCGAGTATATTTAGATATCGAAACCAAAGGTGAAGTAGCTTGTCCTTATTGCGGGGCACTTTTCACTCTAAGCGGTCAGGATTAAATGAGTCAAATACATGTCGCTGTTGGTGTTATTGTTCAGAAACAGCAGGTATTTATTGCCTTGCGTAAGCCTGAACAGCATCAAGGTAATTTATGGGAGTTTCCTGGAGGTAAGGTTGAGGCAGGAGAAAGCGCCTTGCAAGCCTTAAAAAGAGAAATTAAAGAAGAGCTGGCTATCGATGTACATTCAGCAGAACCGCTTATCAGTATTACTCATGATTATGGTGATAAGTCTGTTTTATTGGATGTTTGGTGGAGCAATGCTTTTGAGGGAACACCAATAGGTCAGGAAGGTCAAATTACTAAATGGGTAGATATTTCTGCCTTACATCAGTATGAATTTCCGGCAGCCAATAAGGCCATCGTTGAATCAATACAACAGCAATTGAATACCACACAGGCATTTTAGAATTATGAGTTTAGCAGAAGCCATTCCACAATCACTTCAATCAAAGATTGACTCAATAATCGATAATGTGGCGCCAACACCCTGGCTGTCTGAAGAAGAAAAAGCCGACTATATTGAGAAAATAAAACGTCTGTTGGAAGAAAAGAATGCCGTAATGATTGCTCATTATTATGTTGATGATGAATTGCAGGCTTTGGCAGAACAAACAGGTGGATATGTTTCTGACTCTTTGGATATGGCAAATTTTGGTGCTAAGCATCCCGCTGACACCTTAGTGGTTTGTGGTGTCCGCTTTATGGGCGAAACAGCAAAGATTCTGAGCCCTGAAAAGACGGTTCTCATGCCGACACTGGAAGCAGAATGCTCACTTGATCTTGGTTGTCCGATTGAAGCTTTTAGTGCGTTTTGTGATCAGCACCCTGAGCGTGTTGTTGTGGTTTATGCTAACACCAGTGTTGAAGTAAAAGCGCGCGCTGATTGGATTGTGACATCAAGTAATGCCATACAAATTATTGAAGCATTAAAAGCGGAAGGCAAAAAGATTATCTGGGGACCAGATCGTCATTTGGGTCAATATATTAAGAATAAAACCGATGCCGATATGCTTTTATGGCAAGGGCATTGTGTTGTTCATGATGAGTTTAAGCTGTACGAACTTGAACAACTTATGGCGAAATATCCTGATGCTGAGGTTTTAGTTCATCCGGAATCACCTGAGGCGGTGATTGCCAAGGCAGACTTTGTTGGCTCAACAAAACAAATTATTGCGGCAGGTAAAGCATCTAAAGCGGATACGTTAATCATCGCAACAGATTACGGCTTGTTTTATAAAATGAGCCAGGCTGTTCCTGATAAACGTTTAATACCAGCACCGACAGGCGGCAAGAGTGCGACCTGTAAAAGCTGTGCTCATTGCCCGTGGATGGCAATGAATACCCTGGTCAATTTACATAAGACTTTGGTCGAGATGAATAATACGATTGAAGTGGATGAGGATATTCGTCAAAAAGCGTTGATCCCACTGAATCGAATGCTTAACTTTTCTTATGAAAAAGGTATTCTCACAGCCGGTGATGCTTAGCCTTAGTGATAATCGGAGTCGTCGTTATCATCTAAAGATGTGTGAGCTGGGGGGCCTGGAATCCGGTGTCCTTCAGATGCCCATTCACCGAGATCAATCAGCTTACAACGCTCACTGCAAAAAGGTTTCCAGATTTGATCTTCTTTCCAGGGGACTAAGGTACCACATTGCGGGCAGTTAACAGTAGTTACCATAATTACATTGCACAACAGCTGAGTTTAAAAGGAATGGTTTCGAACGATTGCTGTGGTCGTTGCTGGATATCAAATAACATAAAGCGGACAGTGAATCGATGTTTTCCACCACTGACTTCAGGAAAAAAAGCTTTGTCACGTGGAATTTCAACACGAATAAGTTGATAAGGCTGATTTGAATCCAGACTGCGTTGATAGAAGCCCGCTTCCGCTACTTCATCTTTAAAACCAACACTGCCTCGGATAAGTCGAAGGCTAAGTTCAACAGCATTTCTGACAGAGATAAATTCATTTAACCAGAGTTGAAGTTGCTCAGTGCGTGTTTCAGCTACAGCATGTTGTAACCAGAAGTGGTAAGACGGTAAATCAAATTCGCAGGTACCGCCTGGTATGCTTGAACGCTGGCGGATGCTATATAAAAATTCATTATCACGTAATTGCTGACCTAAGCCTGATTTCTGAATATGCAAAGCATCCAAACTTTGATCGAGATCTGAAAGTAATGAATCTAATGCATCTCTATCGACACCCGGAGTATTTTCGAGTGCTGATAAATTGGCAATCAAGCGCTCGATTTCTTTCATTAATTCTTGTTTCATATCGCTACGCTCAAATACACTGAGCATGCTTAATATTCCATCCAAAGCATCGCGGTGATGCATTTCGGATTGGCCCATCAATGCAGAATCAACACGTTTAAATAGAAACTCTAACCTCAGGAAGGTTCGAATTCGTTCATTGAGTGGTTGTTCAAAAATTATCGAATCTGACACGGGTCTATTTTTTTATACGATGAGTGGATAGGTTTATTGTCCATGAGTCTTTGCTGGCAAGCAACTTAATGTCATTTGTCAGCAAAGTTTAAGTAGAGTTCATGCAATTGAGCAACTTGATGTGCTAAAGAATCTACAGAATGGTTATTATTGATAATATCATCTGCGTATTGCAAGCGAACTTGTCGATCACATTGGCTATTAATCATTGCAAGCGCTGTTTCTGTAGAGACTTTATCACGGCTTGTTAACCTTTCCAGCTGTGTATGTTCACTGACATCAATAACACAGACACGATCTACTTCTTTATGCATACCCACTTCAATCAATAGCGGTACAGATAAAATACAGTAAGGTGATGAAGCGCTCTCTGCTTTACTTAATAATTGTTGATGGATTACAGGATGTAATATTGCTTCAAGTTGCTGTTTGGCATTTGGCTCATGAAATATGCGTTCGCGAAGATAGCGTCGGTTAATATCACCGTTCTTTAACAAAGCCAACTCACCAAAAATATTTACGACCTTTGTATAGCATGGTGAACCTTGGCTTAAAAGGGCATGTGCAATGCGATCAGCGTCGATAATGTCAATTTGATATTTATCATAAAACAATGAGGTCACAGTTGATTTGCCACTAGCGATACCACCAGTGAGTCCGACCTTAAATACCATTAAACAAGTCCAGACCAATGAAGGTAAGCACCGTTAATGGTATCTCCCCATACAAGTGCTATCCAGCCTGCAATTGCAAGATAAGGACCAAACGGGATAGGAATCTCTCGTTGATGGTTTTTCAGTAGAACGAGAGTGACACCAATAGCTGCCCCGACAAAAGATGATAATAAAACAATCATGGGTAACGCTTGCCAGCCCATCCAGGCTCCTAATGCTGCGAGAAGCTTGAAATCACCATAACCCATCCCTTCTTTACCTGTGACCAGTTTAAAGAGGTGATAAATGCTCCACAACGATAAATAGCCGGCAATAGCTCCAATGACACTACTATGCAAATCGGTGTAGGTACCTGCTAAGTTGAAAGCTAAGCCGAGCCAGATAAGTGGAAGAGTGATTTTGTCTGGTAATAATTGGTGATCAACATCAATAAAAGTTAATGCTATCAATGCCCAGCTAAGTATAAGTGCACCGATAGCGCTCCAGTCAAAGCCAAATTGCCAGGCGATAATGGCTGACATACATGCAGATATCGCTTCGATAAGTGGATAACGAATTGAAATCGGTGTACGGCAGTTTTTACATTTACCACCAAGAAACAGGTAACTTATGACCGGAATATTTTCCAGGGCGGTGATGGCATGACCACAATGAGGGCAGGCTGAGCGAGGTTTTGACAGTGAAAAAGTGGTTTGTGATTGACTGGCTTCACCAGTAAGTTCTGCACATTGTTCCGCCCATTCGCGTTGCATCATAATAGGAAGACGATAAATCACTACATTTAAAAAGCTACCAAGCAGTAGGCCGAGAAGGCCAGCAACAATTATCCAAGCGACTGGCGATGCCGCCAGGTAATCGATGAGTGACATATTTAAATTGCTGCGCCAAGTTTGAAAATTGGCAAATACATAGCAATAACCAGTGTGCCGACGATACCACCAAGGAAAACCATGATGAGGGGCTCCAATAATGCCGTCATATTATCGACAGCATCATCTACTTCACTTTCAAAAAACTCGGCAACTTTTGCCAGCATGGCATCAAGTGAACCAGATTCTTCACCAATAGCCACCATCTGTACAACCATATTGGGGAATAATTCGACATCAATCATGGCTTTATTGAGCTGTGTGCCGGTAGCAACGTCATCGCGCATAATCAGGGTAGCTTCACCAAAAACGACGTTACCCGTTGCCCCAGCAACGGATGTCATCGCTTCTACCATGGGGACACCGGCTTTAAACATTGTTGAAAATGTTCTGGCAAACCGAGCAATTGCGGCTTTTCTCATGATTTCACCAACCACCGGAATTTTAAGCAACATCCTGTCTAGGAAATGCTGGACTTTACGTGAACGCTTACGCGCTTCCATAGCTCCGTATACGGCACCAATAACAATGCCAAAGATTAGCCACCATTTTTCCTGAAACACCTCAGATATTCGAATGACTAATTTTGTCAAGCCGGGCAAATCTGCACCAAAGCCTTTGAATAAAGATTCAAATTGAGGAATAACAAAAATCATCAGAATTGCCGTCACAATAAAAGCGACGACGATAATTGCTGTTGGGTAAACAAGGGCTTTTTTAATTTTGGCTTTTAAGGCCTCTGTTTTTTCCTGATAGGCGGCAATTTCATGTAATAAGATTTCTAAGGCACCTGACTGCTCACCAGCATTAATCAGATTAACGTATAAATCATCAAAATGATGAGGAAATTTAGATAGGGATTCAGCAAGACTGGTACCTGACTCAACATCAGCTTTAATCGCCAGAATCATTTCTTGCATACTACTATTTTCATGGCCCTCACCAATAATCTGCATTGACTGCATTAATGGCACGCCAGAAGACATCATAGTCGCAAGCATGCGGCTGAAGACTGCGATATCAGAAGGTTTGATTTTTGGTTTTCTTGGGGCAAACAGGTCTTTGGGTTTTTTGCGGACTTTTAACGGCGTTATCCCTTGGCGTCGTAAATCGACTTTGGCCTGATTCAGGTTCTCTGCACTGATTTGGCCTTTGACTTTCCGGCCCTGTTTATCTGTTCCCTGCCAGAGAAAGATATCGGGTACTTTGACTTTTTTTGCCTTAGCCGTTTGTGCTTGAGCCACATCTTACTCCTTGATTACTCGGTTGACTTCTTCGAGACTGGTTAAGCCTGCCGCGACTTTTTTGAGCCCGGACTTACGAAGATCATCAATACCTTCTTTTTCCGCCTGATCTGCTAATTGGATCGCATTACCACCTTCCATGATGATGCGCCCCATTGCATTGGATACCGGCATCACCTGATAAATACCGACGCGACCTTTATATCCTTCCGTACAACTATCACATCCCACCGCTTTATAAACTGTGACGCCTGCATCAATTTGTGCCTGTGTGAAACCTTCCGTCAACAATGCTTCGTTTGGCAGGGTATCAGGTGCTTTACATTTTGAGCAGAGTCTTCTGGCAAGACGTTGCGCAATGATAAGGGAGACGGCAGAAGCAATATTAAATGCCGGCACACCCATATTCATCAAACGTGTTAATGATTGTGGTGCGTCATTGGTATGTAAGGTAGAAAACACCATATGTCCGGTTTGTGCAGCTTTGATGGCAATTTCAGCGGTTTCCAGATCACGAATCTCACCGACCATGATGACATCCGGATCCTGACGTAAAAATGCACGTAGGGCTTCGGAGAACGTCAGACCTATAGCTGGGTGAACATTGACCTGGTTTATGCCGGGTAAACTGATTTCAGCCGGATCTTCTGCTGTAGAGATATTTCGATCACCAGTATTGAGGATATTTAATGCAGTATAAAGCGAGACGGTTTTACCACTACCGGTCGGACCTGTAACCAATACCATGCCGTAGGGTTTATGCATGACTTCCAGAAACGTTTTCTTTTGATTTTCTTCATAACCCAACGCATCAATCCCCAATTGAGCACTGGTTGGATCCAAGATACGTAAAACGATTTTTTCACCAAACAAGGTTGGGCAAGTGTTCACACGAAAATCAATGGCTCTATTCTTCGACATTTTTAGTCGCATCCGGCCATCCTGTGGCACGCGACGTTCTGCGATATTTAAGCGTGATAACACTTTTAACCGTGCTGCGATGCGGCCACCAAGAGCTACAGGGGCCGTTTTCATTTCGTGAAGCATGCCATCAATGCGAACCCGGACCCGGTATTTTTGTTCATAAGGCTCAAAGTGAATATCGGATGCGCCCGACTTAATAGCATTGGTTAAAATACCATTTATAAAACGAACGACCGGTGTGTCATCAATGTTTTTGTCGTTGAGCTGATCGTTTTTGTTATCATCTTCGTCTGGACCAAGATCGATATCGTCGAGCTCTTCGTCATCAAAGTTATCTAGTTTTTCGTTGGTTTTATCCAGTGCCTTTTCGATAATATTAGAGAGCTTTTGTTCATCGACCAGAACCGGGAAGGTATTCATGGCCGTATTGAACTGGAATTCGTCCAGAGCTTGTAAGTTAGTGGGATCTGAAACAGCGACGTATAAACGTTTGCCGCGCTGGAATAATGGCAAAGCATTATGCTGACGAATTAATTTTTCTTGAATTAATGATGTTGCCGCAAGATCGAGATTCATCGAGTCGATGTCGAATAGCGGTACACCAAATTCCTGAGACGCTATCGCCGCAATATCGGCACTGGCGAGAATTTTGTGATTAACCAGATACGTAACGAAAGGCTGTTTGGCTTCTTTGGCTGCGGACTGGGCATGTAGTGCTTGCTCTTCAGTTAAAAGACCTTCATTAACCAGTCGTCGAGCGAGGCCACTGAGTCTCATGGGGGCTGCCATATTTGCCATGACTATTTGTGATTCCTTAACATAAGCTGATCTAGGAACCCTAATAGTATGTAACTTAAACAAGAAATTCTAGTTTTCAGATTCAAGACGAATAAGTCTGCGACGTTATATACTGCCGAATAAATTTTTTGAGGAAATAAAATGCGAGCAATTTCTTGCTGGACCAGACTGGCATTGCTGGTTTGTGTACTGATGGCCGTCACTGGCTGTGGACAAAAAGGTGATCTTTACTTGCCGGAAGGCCAGACTAATTTAATCGCGGCAGGGTAAGGTAACAATGAATTATTTTGATTATCAGGCGGGCACTTTACACGCAGAAACCGTGCCGGTTGATAAAATTGCAGAGCAATACGGTACGCCTGTTTATGTATATTCGCGCTCAGCTATAGAAAACCACTGGAAAGCATTTGATGATGCTTTTTCTGCTTACCCACACCTTGTTTGTTATGCGGTAAAAGCAAACTCTAACCTTGCTGTGTTAAATGTGCTGGCAAAACAAGGCTCGGGCTTTGATATCGTTTCCATGGGCGAATTAGCTAGAGTTATCGCCGCTGGTGGCGATCCGGCTAAAACCGTTTTTTCTGGTGTAGGCAAAACCGAACAGGAAATTGAATATGCCCTGCAACACGGCATACGCTGTTTCAATGTGGAGTCGATCCCAGAATTAGATCGTATTAATACTGTTGCCGGCAGATTAGGTAAAAAAGCGCCAGTTTCCATTCGCGTAAATCCAGATGTGGATGCGCAAACACACCCATATATCTCGACAGGACTAAAAGAGAATAAGTTTGGTATCGCTATTGAAGATGCACGTGAGGTGTATCGCTCTACTCAATCCATGCCGCATTTGGATGTGGTCGCAGTAGATTGCCATATCGGTTCTCAACTAACCTCTGTTTCTCCTTTTGTGGATGCTTTAGAGCGTGTACTGGCCTTGATAGATGAACTTGCTGAAGACGGTATTCAGATTAAACATCTCGATATCGGTGGTGGCTTGGGGATTCACTACCGTGATGAAACACCGCCAACCCCAGCAGAATATGCACAAGCGCTGGCACCGTTATTAAAAGACCGTGACCTTGAAATTCTTTTGGAGCCCGGACGCGCGATTGCCGGCAATGCAGGTATTTTATTAACAAAAGTAGAGTTCATTAAGCCAACAGAAGCGAAGTGTTTTGCGATTGTGGATGCTGCAATGAATGATTTGTTACGCCCTGCGCTTTATCAGTCATGGCAAAATATTCAAGCAGTAAAACAACATTCTGATACAGAAGTGGTCAGCTATGACATAGTAGGTCCTATCTGTGAAACGGGTGATTTTTTAGGCAAAGACCGTGACCTTGCTATTGAACAAGGCGATTTATTGGCTATTCGCTCAGCAGGGGCTTATGGTTTTGCCATGAGTTCGAACTACAACTCGCGTTCAAGAGCGGCTGAAGTGATGGTTGATGGCGATAAAATTCATCTCGTCAGAGAACGTGAAACGATCAATGATCTGTTCGCTGGTGAGCATGTTATACAGGCATAAATGATGTTGAAATTCAGCAAAATGCATGGCTTAGGCAATGACTTCATTGTGATTGATGCCATACAGCAAAATGTACAACTGAGCACTGAGCAAATCCGTTTTATGGCGGATAGGCATTTTGGTATCGGTTGTGATCAACTTTTGCTGGTTGAAAAAGCCTCATCACCGGATGTGGATTTTCGTTATCGAATTTTTAATGCTGATGGCGGTGAAGTCTCACAATGTGGGAATGGTGCACGCTGTTTTGCTCGTTATGTCCGTGATCATGGTTTAACAAAAAAAGAGACGATTGCTGTGGAAACGGCGTCTGGTGTTATTTACCCGACAATACAAGCTGATGGTAATGTCCGCGTTGATATGGGCAAACCCGCGTTTGCACCAGAAAAAGTGCCTTTTATTGCGGAGTCTGAAGCAATAACGTATCTAATTGATGTGCCAGGTCATGATAAAGTCGAAATTGCCAGTGTTTCAATGGGCAATCCTCATGCGGTGATGCTGGTTGCCGATGTCGACACTGCCGCCGTAGAAAAAATAGGTCCTGTTATGGAGTCACATGAACGTTTTCCGGAACGTGTGAATGTTGGCTTCATGCAATTAGTGAATTCAGAAACGATTCGGTTACGTGTTTTTGAACGAGGTTCAGGTGAAACGACAGCCTGTGGTACAGGGGCGTGTGCCGCAGTCGTAACAGGTATTCGCCGAGGTTTATTAGCCAGAGATGTGACTGTTTCTTTACCTGGAGGGCAGTTACAGATTAGCTGGCCAGATGAAAATGCCTCTGTATGGATGACCGGCCCTGCAGAGCATGTATTTGACGGAGAAATTGCGTGGTCGACACTACAACAGATTTAACACTGGAACAGATTGAACATTATTTAGAAGAACACCCGGATCTGTTTCTGGAACAGCCTCAGCTACTAGAGTTCCTGAACCTCAATAGTTCTCCGGAAGGCACCATTTCGCTTGCCCAAAGACAAACTCAACGCTTACAAGAAAAAAATCAACAGCTTAATGAGCAATTACACGCGCTAATTGATAATGCCCACAGTAATGCAGCATTAGAAAAGCGCGTACATAATTTATGTTTAAGAGCCATGGATGCTGTGGATCTGGCTGATCTAATCAATTTAATACAGACAGAACTGAAACATGAATTTGCTGCTGATGATGTGGCATTAAGACTGTTTTATCAGGGTGAGCACAAACTTGAATTGCCTCAAGTTGAGGCTAATGTGTCTCAGCTTCATGCGGATGATAAAAAACTACGCATTTTTGACAACTTATTTACCAAGCAAGAACCTGTTTGCGGTCGACTGACCAAAGCGCAAAAGAGTTTATTGTTTGATGCTCGCGCGGAAGAGATTAACTCTGTTGCCTGCCTGCCTTTAGGACATCAGCCATGTGCCGGATTATTAGCTATTGGTAGTGTTGATGCTAACCGTTTTCACGCGGATATGGCTACCGATTATTTAAGCTTTTTAGGTGAAGTGGTGATGCGTGTGATCAGACAATATACTCACGAGCAGCATGCGCAGTGAGATAATTCATCCCGTTGATGACTTTCTTGACACTTTGTCACAACAGCGGCGGTTGTCAGAACATACGGTCAACAATTATCGCCGCGATTTACTTCAGCTTGCAGAATTCTTAGAGCAACAAAATATCCCAGACTGGACGGTGCTTAAATCCAGTCATATCAGACAGTTTATTGCTTTTTTACATCGCAAGGGACTGTCCGGGCGCACTATCCAACGCATGTTGTCCTCCACACGTTCCTTTTATCAATTTCTTATCAAATTTGGTGTGGCTGATAGTAATCCGGCAAAAGCAGTTCAAGCACCAAAAACTGAAAAAAGATTGCCATCGACACTGGATGTTGATCAGATGAATGCCTTACTGGATAACACTCGTCCGGATACCTTTGTTGCTGCAAGAGATCGTGCCATGATGGAATTGTTTTATTCATCGGGCTTACGACTGGCAGAATTGGCTGCACTCGACTTACGTGATATCGATTTTGGCGATCATCTGGTGCATGTGACCGGTAAAGGTAATAAAGATCGGGTCTGTCCTTTTGGTGGCAAAGCATTATCTGCATTACAAGATTGGCTGGATAAACGCGATCAACTCGGCTTTTTTGACCAGCCAGCGGTTTTTATCACGCAACAAGGTCGACGTTTGGGTGTGCGCTCTATCCAAAAAAGACTGAGTTACTGGGGTAAAAAACAGGGAATTTCCGATCGGGTTCACCCTCACAGACTTCGACATGCATTTGCTTCACATATGCTTGAAGCCAGTGGTGATTTACGTGCGGTGCAGGAATTGCTGGGCCATGCTGATATTAGTACAACCCAGATTTATACTCATGTGGATTTTCAGCATCTTGCTAAGGTGTATGATTCGGCTCATCCGCGAGCGAAAAAACGCTCAGATTCCTAAATTTTTATCAGTCTTGTTATTGTCTTGAAGTCGAAGCCCAAGCTCCTTTTAATTTCGCCATAATGGCGAGTTAGGGATTTGTTCGCCCAAATCCCTAACAACCCAAGGGCGCGCAACTGTGCTGGCCTACGGCTCCACTGAGTTGCTCGTTTTATCTGGGCGTTGGCCAAAACTCGCTTCGCTCAGACACTGGCCAACCCTAATCCAGATAAACCTGTGCTACTCGTCAGCACATACGCGGAAGAATAGAGCGGTAGCTGTAAGTTAATAAATTCTCAACGCCCTTTGCGAAGCCGAGCATCGCAAGCGTGACTGGAATAGCACTTGCGCATGTTTGAGCGTTAGCGAGTTCGCTAGTGCCCAGTCACGATGAGAAGCGCAGGGAACCCGAAGGGCAAGCAGTTGGCTGCCTTTTTGTTTGGTTCGTTTATTTTGGGCAAGCAAAATAAATGAACTCGGGCTTTAGTCCGAAATACGCAAAGCTTTAATGTGCTTGCTCCCAATTATCACCAACCCCAATACCCACTTCCAGTGGAACATTTAACTCAGCCGCTTTCACCATAAAGTCTTCAATGGTGTTTTTTGCCATATCCAGCTGCTCTTTCGGCACTTCAAATACCAACTCATCGTGTACTTGCATGATCATTTTGATGCCATTATCGGCATCAGCTAACCAGGTATGGATATCAATCATGGCGCGTTTGATGATGTCAGCTGCACTGCCTTGCATAGGCGCATTAATCGCGGTACGTTCGGCATACTGACGGCGCATACCGTTGCTGGAATTGATTTCTGGTAGGTAGAGCCGGCGACCGAAGATGGTCTCGACATAGCCTTGTTCTTTCGCTTGCTGACGGGTGTTGTCCATATACTGACGAACGCCTGGATAACGTTCGAAATACACATTCATATAGTCTGCTGCCTGATGACGTTCGATCCCCAGTTGTCGGGACAGTCCATGTGCAGACATGCCATAAATCAGGCCAAAGTTAATGGCTTTGGCGCTGCGACGTTGATCACTAGTGACGTCTTCTAATGCCACACCAAATATCTCTGAGGCGGTATGGCGGTGAATGTCTTCACCATTGGCAAAGGCATTCAGTAAGCTTTTATCGCCGGACAGATGAGCCATGATGCGCAGTTCAATTTGTGAGTAATCGGCTGCTAATAAGACGTAACCATCCGACGCAACAAAGGCTTCACGAATACGACGGCCATTTTCACTGCGGATAGGAATATTCTGTAGATTAGGATCAGAGGAGGACAAACGTCCTGTAGCTGTCACAGCCTGATGATACGAAGTGTGTACTCGCCCACTGGTCTTATTGACCTGAAGTGGCAGTTTATCGGTATAAGTGGATTTAAGTTTACTCAGTCCACGGTACTGCATAATGATTTGAGGCAGTTCATAACCTTCATCCGCTAATTCCTGTAAGACTTCTTCAGCCGTTGATGGCTGGCCTTTCGGTGTTTTCTTTTTCACCGGTAATTGCTGTTTCTCATACAGAATTTCCTGCAATTGTTTTGGTGAACCTAGATTAAATTTTTGACCGGCAACGGCATAAGCCTGCTCTTCGAGATCCGCAATTTGTCGGGCCATATTGTCGCTTTGCTGCTGCAGCATCCAGATATCGATATTGACGCCATTACGTTCCAGCGTATTTAGTACCGGTAATAGCGGCATTTCCAATTCTCGATACACTTTAGCTAGAGAAGGGATATTTTCAATTTTTGGCCATAAAGTCTGGTGCAGCTGCAAAGTGATATCAGCATCTTCTGCGGCATAAGGCGAGGCTTGTTCTATACCTATCTCATTGAATGTCAGTTGTTTTTTACCTTTGCCGGCAATATCTTCAAAATGAATCGTATCTCGGCCCAGATATTTTTGAGCTAATGAGTCCATATCATGTCGGGTTGCCGTGCTATCAAGCACATAGGATTCGAGCATGGTGTCATGAGCGATCCCTTGCAGATCGATGCCATGATTGAGTAATACATGGCGATCATATTTCAGGTTTTGGCCGACCTTGAGATGCTTGGGGCTTTCAAGCAATGGTTTGAGATCCTGCATGACACTGTCAAAGTCCAGCTGAACTGGTGCGCCTGGATAGTCATGTTTTAACGGTAAATAGGCAGCTTCACCGGCTTTTACTGCAAACGATACACCGACAATTCTGGCTTCAAGATAGTCGAGGCTGGTGGTTTCGGTATCAAAGGCAAACAGCTCCGCTTTTTGGAGTTTTTCTAACCAGACCTGCCACTGTTGCTGATCCAGGATAGTGTCGTAATGTTGTTCTGTCGTGGTGTTATCAGTTTCTGTAGCTGAATCATTATTCGCTGTTGATGGGGTATCTGAAGATTGTAATTCGCTTATCCAACTGCGGAATTCGAGTTCCTTAAACAACTTAAGCAGTGCGTCGGTATCCTGCGGTTGGTTTTTAATCTCTTCAAGGTGGATATCCAGCTCAACATCGCATTTAATGGTCGCTAACTGGTAACTCAGATCAGCCATCTCTTTGTTTTCAGCCAGTTTCTCCGGCATCTTTTTGGCGCCACGAAAATCAAGTTCACGCACGGCTTCCAGATTGGCGTAAATATCTTTCAAGCTGCCCAAGTTTTGTAACAGACTTAAGGCGGTCTTTTCACCAACACCGGGTACACCAGGAATGTTATCCACCTTATCGCCCATCAAAGCGAGAAAATCGATAATCAGTTCAGGCGGTAAACCAAACTTTTCTTTCACTCCCTCGATATCCAACACAGTTTCTGTCATGGTGTTGACCAGCGTGACATGCTGGTTAACCAACTGCGCCATATCTTTATCACCAGTGCTGATAACGACATCGAGACCTTTTTCAGTCGCCTGACGCGCAAAGGTTCCTATTACGTCGTCCGCTTCGACACCATCAATGACCAGCAGTGGTAAACCCATGGCTTTAATAATGTCGTGCACTGGTTGTATTTGAGAACGTAGGTCATCCGGCATAGGAGGGCGCTGCGCTTTATATTCAGCGAATAACTCATCACGGAAGGTTTTACCTTTCGCATCAAAAATGACAGCAATCGGACTATTAGGGTAATCAGCCAATAAGCGACGTAACATGGCAGTCACACCTCTGACTGCGCCAGTTGGTTCTCCAGCGGAGTTACGAAGATCGGCTTTGAACATGGCATGAAATGCGCGATACAGGTAAGAAGAACCGTCGACCAGAACGAAAGGGGCAGATTGACTCATAAGTTATAACGACCAATTGGATAATAGGGAACAGACTGCTTTTCTCCAAGCAGCGGAAATGCTATCTTTAGTGCCAAATGACACGGAGCATCCACATGTTTAACAAATTCGCTATTGTATGCGCAGTTACCCTGGTAATGACAACCCAAGTTTGGGCTGATGATGAAAAATCAGTGATGGAAAAACCACCGGTGATTCCTGAGCCATTACACAGTGGTGAAAGCATGGAGCCCGATATCAATATTATTCAAGAAGATGATCGTATGGTTGAAGAGTACCGGATGAACGGTCAGCTTTATATGATTAAAGTCACGCCATCTGTTGGCAAACCTTATTACTTGATGGACTCTGATGGTGATGGTTCTCTGGAGACAAAAAGCTTTGATCTGCAGTCTGAAGTCGTACCAAACTGGATTCTGTTGGAGTGGTAAGTCGTTTATTTATCTGAGTTCTTTTAATGTCAGTTTATACTGAAGTCGAGCGCGACGATTTAGTCGCGTTTCTAAGTGATTATTCGGTCGGAGAATTGGTGTCCTATCAGGGCATTAGTGATGGCATCGAAAATACCAATTATTTTGTCAGCACAAGTAAAGGTGAGTACGTGCTCACTTTATTTGAGCATCACACTTTTGGCGAGTTAGCTTATTTTCTTGATGTGATGACGTTTTTCTACATGAATGACATCCCTTCTGCGCATCCTGAAGCAGATAGCCAAGGCCAGTACCTAAAGAAGCTATGTGGCAAGCCAGCGGCCTTGGTCGTACGATTACCTGGCAAAGGGGTTAACACCACCGCTACCACAGAACAATGTGCGCAAATCGGAGCTGTGCTGGCTGATATGCATATAGTTGGGCAGTCGTTTCAATCAAGACGGCCTTCTGAGCGCGGTCCTGACTGGCGTCAACAAATAGCGCAGCAGCTATTACCTCAGTTGGATGATGAAAGAGCGAGCATATTGAAAAATGAACTCGCATATCAGCAAGGTTATGCGACGTTAGGACTACCTGAAGGTGTGACGCATTCAGACTTGTTCCGTGATAATGCGTTATTTGAAGGTAACAAACTCAGCGGTATTATCGACTTTTACTTTGCCAGTGATGAATATTTACTTTATGACCTGGCTGTTGTCGTCAATGACTGGTGTGTTGGTGAAGATGGTTTACCTGAAATGGACCGTTATCAGTCTCTTATGACCCACTACCTCAAAAAGCGTGCTTTAACAGAATCTGAGCAAGCGAACTGGAATATGGTTTGTCGTGCAGCGGCACTGCGTTTCTGGCTATCCCGATTACAGGATCAACTCTTTCCACGTGAAGGTGAGCTGACCCAAATTAAAAACCCGGATGCATTTTTAACTATTCTCAAGTATCACCGTGAGCATCCCTTAATGCTGGATTTTAATTAAACAGCTGATGCGAGTTCTGATAATTAAACTGACTTCAATGGGCGACCTGATGCATGCTCTGCCGGCGCTCACTGATGCCGCTAAGATCTTTCCTGATATTGAATTTGACTGGGTAGTGGATAGTGCTTTTGCGGCTGTGCCTCAATGGCATCCACGTGTGAAACGTGTGATTACGACCTCACATCGACGCTGGCGGCAAAACTGGTTTGGTCATTTTTTCAATGGTGAGATCGGTCACTTTTATAAAGCATTAAATCTTGATGACTATGACGTTGTCATTGATATGCAAAATAACCTGAAAAGTGCTTTGGTCAGCCTGCTAAGAAAAGGGCCAGTGTCTGGCCTGGATAAATACAGTTGTCGCGAAAAACCGGCTTATCTGGCCTATCGTCATAAAATCAATGTGAATCCAAACCAACATGCGGTTGAGCGTATGCGCCAGATTATGGCAAAAGCGCTTGATTACCCATTGCCTGACTCTGAAGCAGAATATGGTGTGGATTTAGCACATTGTCAGCTGCCGCAATTGGCTTTTGAGTTACCAAAAAATTATGTGATGCTGGTTCATAACGCGAGTTGGTTAACCAAGTTATGGCCAATTCAGCATTGGCAGGCGCTCACCTTAAAAGCGGTCGAGGCTGGATATTCTGTGGTGATTCCCTCCGGCAATGATGAGGAGTATCAACGTGCCTTGCAGATTGCAGCTGTGAGTGACCATGCCTATACCTTACCTAGGTTACCGCTGGATAATATTGTGGCTATTATGCAAGGTGCCAAAGCTGCTCTGTGCAGTGATACAGGGCTTGCGCATATGGCCGCGATGATGGATAAACCCGCCATTACCTTATATGGTTCAACAGATACTCATCTGATTGGTACGGCGGGTCAGAATCAACAGCATTTGATCACGGGAATGTCGTGTTCACCTTGTTATAAACGACGTTGTCCTTTGCCTGAAGCAAAATCAGGCATGCCAGTGTGTATGGCAGAGATGCAACCAGACCAAGTCTGGAATAGACTCGCTGCCGTTTTACAAGCACAATAACGCCTCTGACTTCTTTTCTGGCGTGATAAAACCGCATTATGAAATTTGATTTTCCTGAATTCCATCAAGCCCGCATTGCTGTTATTGGTGACTTGATGCTTGATCGTTTTTACTATGGCAAAGCAAGCCGAATTTCACCTGAAGCACCCGTGCCAGTAGTGAATGTGGATCGCTTGGAAGATGTACCAGGTGGTGCAGCCAACGTTGCGATGAATATTGCTTCACTGGGCGCACAATGCAATATTACCGGCATCACCGGTGCTGATGGAGCTGCCAATGTCCTCAAACAAAAGCTTCATGCTGTGGGTGTGAATTGTCTGTTTCACCAAGCCGCCAATACCTGCACAATTATCAAATCACGAGTCATCAGCAGTCATCAACAACTTATTCGTCTCGACTTTGAAAAGCGCTTCACAGAGCAAGTCGCCCAGGATATGGAGCACTTAGCTGAGCACGTCACAGACAACGCGAAAGTGATTGTCCTGTCAGACTATAACAAAGGCACCTTAGCTCACCCACAATACTGGATTGAAAAAGCCAGGGATAAACAAAGCCTGATTTTAGTCGACCCGAAAGGTGAAGATTTCACTAAATATCGTGGCGCTGATTTGATTACCCCGAATATGAGTGAATTCGAAGCGGTTGTTGGCGCCGTGGAATCAGAACAAGATCTTATCAGTAAAGCTCAAACACTGATTAAATCGCTGAATATTAAAGCGATTCTTATTACTCGTAGTGAACATGGGATGACGCTAGTGCAAGCGGATAAGCCTGAATTTCACTTACCTGCTATCGCCAAAGAAGTAGCTGATGTGACAGGCGCTGGTGATACCGTTATTTCAACATTAGCGACGGCATTAGCAGCTGGTGTCAGCCTGGAACAAGCAGTCACTTTAGCCAATGTGGCTGCCAGTATTGTGGTGACTAAATTAGGCACCTCTACAGTCAGTGAGCCTGAACTGCGTCAGGAATATGAACGTCATCAGGGTATCAACAACACCGATCACTGTATTGGTGGTGCGGTCACTGTTGAGCAGTTAAAAATGGCAGTAGAACAAGCTAAAAAACGTGGTGAGAAAGTGGTGTTTACCAACGGCTGTTTTGATATTTTGCATGCTGGACATGTGACTTATCTGCAACAAGCCAGAGCTCTGGGTGATCGTCTGATTGTTGCCATTAATACCGATGAGTCGGTTACAAAATTAAAAGGTGAAGGTCGTCCAATTAATACCGCAGACAGACGCTTAACTGTTTTGGCTGGATTGGCTGATGTGGACTGGGTGACCTGTTTTCCAGGTGACACGCCAGAGGAGTTATTACGACTGATCCAGCCTGATATCCTTGTGAAAGGTGGTGATTATGATAAAAAAGGCGTGGTCGGCTGGGAAATCGTTGAAGCTTATGGCGGTGAAGTGAAGGTTATGGGACTGGTGGAAAACTGCTCAACGACGGCGATTGTGAATAAAATTAATCAGCGAAACTAACTTTTAACACGAATTTATTGAGCTAAAGCTTTAACCGCTTTATTGATATTGTCATGTAGATGAGTTGGGTTAATTGTGCCGATAATGACACTACTCACTGCAGGCTCATTAAAGATAAAGTCGAAATTGTCCTGAACCGTGTCAGTACCAGCTTGTTTTGCCAGATGGCCGCTACCCAGTGCTTTTTTTATGAAAATGCCTTTATTAAGTTTGGCCGCCTGTTCAATCACGGCTTGTTCTTCCTGATATTGCAGATTATGCATCACCATGGCGATATCAGACTGTTCCAACGCCAACATGCCACCTGTCACGGTTTTGGTGGACATACCACTGGCACGAATCCAACCACGTTGTTTTAAGTCTGCTAAGACTTCCAATGCACCAAGATGACGAATGATATGTTCATCATTGCCATCAGAGTGAATCAACACAATATCTAGTTCATCTCGTTGCAGGGTTTTTAAGCTGTGTTCGATGCTTTTAATCAGTGATTCTGGCGTAAAGTCATAATGGGATTCACCGCTTACGGCATCAAAATACTCGCCTGCTTTTGTGGCAATAATCCATTCGCGCCGGACTTTTTTTAATAATTGTCCAAGACGTTGCTCACTGCGACCATAAGCTGGTGCGGTATCAATCAGATTAATACCAGATTCCCAGGCTTGCTCAAGCAATGTAATCACTTGATCATCTTCAGGAATTTGAAAGCCATCAGGGTATTTCACCGCTTTATCGCGACCGATTTTAACGGTACCAAGACCAAGTGGTGAAACCTGTATACCCGTCTCCGCAATTGGATTTTTTTGTTCTAAATAGGCCATCAGAAAACTCTGTCCCATAACGGTTTAGCGAGCTCAGGATGAGGAAATTCAGGATTATCGTAAGTCTGTTTTTCTATGAAGCCGACATTAATTGCTCTAAGTACCTGATCGGCTAAATCCGGTGCCAGAGCTAATTTGGTGGGCCAGCAAATATGAAGATTCTGTTGTGAATCAATAAAAGCATTATCCGGTCGGGTCAGACTGGATTGCTTGGGTTCCGCTCGGTTCACCGCATGTGTCGCCCAATCCAGAGCTGGCAATTCAAACCATGGCAAAATATTTTTAAGCAGTTGCTTGGCTTCAGTGATCAAGTTGTCTTGCGACTTAGCAACGCCTTCTTCAGCGATATTGCCGCCGATATACCAGACAGTATCGCCTTGCTGTGTTTTATGGCTGGAAATTGTCGCAATAGGTTTGGAACCACTACCCAGGCTATGGGCATAGATGGTCGGCAGAGGTTGATTGGGGTTTTGGCTCTTGCATAAAACCATTTGTAGCGGTCTACGCTGCATGCTGGGCTGTTTAATCGACAGTGATTGCAGTAAGGCTTCATTACCTTCTCCTGCTGTCAGCACAAATTGTTGGGCATGGATAGTGATATCGCCAATCTGAACCGACTCCAGCTGTTGTCCTGAACGTTGCCAATGGTATTGGCTATTGTTAGGTACAGACAACATACGCGAATGCCATTTTTCAGTGATTTTTGTCAGCAGACTTGGAATATCTAATACAGGCTCATCAAGCTGATACAGCGTGCCTTTAAAGCCTGCATCCTGAAATAATGCTGGTGCCTCTTGTTTATCTACACGCTGCATGCGGCTGCTTAAGGCTTTGCTGGCAAAAAATGACACCATTTTTGATGACAGTTTGTCTTTAGACCAAAGTAATTGGTGGTCAGCCAGCTTTTTGACGTTGCGAAGATCAATATCACCTTCACCATTTAAGGCGTTTTTCCAGCGGGCAGGCATGGTGCTAATCACTTGTGCGGCTTTGGATAACACACCATTCAGCGCATATTTACTGCCGCCATGGATAATGCCTTGAGAGCTAAGCGTTTGTCCCTGGCCAATTTGTCCATTTTCTATGAGTAATGCATGAATACCCATATCATTGAGACGATGATGTAGCCATAAGCCAGCAATGCCTGCGCCGATAATGACGATATCGGTGTGAAGAGTAGTTTGAGTCATGAATAAATTTAGTCTGTCTCGTCGAGGGTTTCACACAACCAGTGACCAATCAGAATATGTCCTTCCTGTACCCGAGCGGTTTCTTTGACAGGAACGGCCACACACTCATCAGCAATCTCAGCTAGCTGACCACCACCTTCACCGGTGAAAGCGCAGGTCCAGATGCCCATTTCCTTAGCCGTCTTGATGCCATTAATAACGTTGCCACTATTACCGGATGTCGATAATCCAATAGCAATATCACCTGAGCGGCCCAAAGCGAGAATCTGGCGATCAAAGACAGTATCAAACTGATAATCATTGCTGTGAGCCGTCAGAATAGAGGTGTCTGTTGTTAAAGCGATGGCACCATAGGGACGACGGTCTTTGTGATAACGCACCACAAATTCTGCTGCCAGATGTTGCGCATCAGAGGCACTGCCGCCGTTGCCAAAGAATAGAATTTTATTGCCTTGTTTTACACAATCTGAAATTCGGGCAGCAAGTGCTGTGACTTGTGGTTCAAGTGCAAACAGACTTTCGATCATCGCCTGATGACGTACGATAGTGGCTTTAAATGACACGGCTTCCCCTTAAACTGGTGTAGTGATGATAACATCTCACTTTTCGACATCGACAGTTTAACAAAATTCAGACTGACTGGCGGTTTTGAGGCAAGACTGAGTTTGACTGAATCACATCATAAAACTGAATGAAAACACACACACTGTATTTACGTGAAGACTTAGCCCTCGCTTGGCGGAATAAAGCTATTTTTCCTTGGTTGCAGACCATGCCAGGTGAAATCTTTCGTGACAAAGAAGGGCGGCGAACATTACGTTTCGAGGTCGAGCAGCACAGCTACTTTCTGAAATATCATCAAGGTGTAGGTTGGGAAGAAATTTTCAAAAACCTGTTGTCTCTACGCTTACCGATTATCAGTGCCCGAAATGAATGGCAGGCGGTGCAGTTTTTACAGTCTCACCATCTGGATACCATGACCTTAGCCGGCTATGGTGAAAAAGGATGGAATCCAGCGAAACGTCATTCTTTTGTGATTACTGATGATTTGACCGATACCATGAGTCTAGAATATTTGGGGCAGCAGTGGCGACAGACACCACCATCATTCAAAAGCAAATACGATTTAATCCAGAAACTAGCCCATATCGCTGGGACCATGCATAAAAATGGTATGAATCATCGGGATTTTTATCTTTGTCATTTTTTGCTGGATAAGTCGTTTGCTGAGACCAATGTTTATCAGCCCTCAATGCCGATATATTTAATTGATCTTCACCGTGCTCAAGTCCGGAAAAAAGTGCCATTACGCTGGCAAATAAAAGATTTAGGCAGCTTATATTTTTCTGCCTATGAAGTGCTGCTGACCCAGCGAGATTTGTTCCGCTTTATCAAGGCCTATACCCAGCTACCTTTGCGCCAGGCACTGTCTCAATATGCTGACCTATGGCAGCAGGTTAAACTGCGGGCAGATAAATTATATGCTGAATAATATGTCAGATATTAATGCCATTATCAGCACTGATAGCCGACCGCAATTACCGTTTGAGCTGCAATTAGAACAAAACAGCTATCAGTGTGTGCAAATTCTGCGTGACTTGCCAGAGCGACGCTTGGTCATGAAAGCCATAGATAGCTTCGGCAAAAATGTCGTGATTAAATTATTTGCCAATCAGGCAAAAGCCCAAAAAGACTTTGAGCGAGAGTTACAAGGTATTGATGTGGTCAAGCCTGTGACAGTAAAAACACCCAAATTATTGCTCTCGGTGTCTGAGCCACATGGTTCAGCACTGGTGTATGACTTTATTGAAAACAGTCAGACGTTTCACCTTGATTCGGCGGTTACTGAGCGTTTGGCATTGCTATCAGAGTTAATGCTTACTCTGCACCTGAGCGGCATTTATCAGGATGATATTCATCTCGATAATTTATTACTTAGCGGTGATGAGATTGTGCTTATCGACCTGGGCTCTGTGAAACAGTCAAGTGACGGCAAAGCACTTGATAAAGATACTAGCCTGACAAACTTGGCCAGACTATTTGCTCAGTTTTCATTACAACAGCGTAGTCATTTGATGCCTTTGCTTAAAGCCTATTATGAAGGTCGTGATTGGCATTATTCGGCCGATGAGCAGCAACAGTTTGCTTTGCTGCTAGAAAAAACATGGCAGCAACGTAAAACACAATTTCTTAAGAAATGTTTTCGTCCATGTACGATGACGTATTATCAAAAGAATATTCATTGGCAGGTCGCAGCGAAACGGGATTTTTGGCAACAGAGTCAACTTCAGTCCGTCCGTGATATTGAGGCATTATTTGCTGGTGCTCAGGTATTAAAAGCAGGCAATACGGCGACAGTTGTACGTACAAAGCTGGCAGGTCGTGAGGTCGTTATCAAACGTTATAATATTAAGAATCTGGGTCATGCACTCAGTCGCTGCTGGCGACCAAGTCGGGCCGCGGCATCATGGTGCAATGCTAATTTACTGATTTTTTCTGGTATCCCGACAACCGAACCTCTCGCCTTTATTGAAAAACGCATTGGTCCATTGAGGCAAACAGCTTATTTTATTAGCGAATACCATGAGGCCGAGGAGTTGTTAGATGTTTACCAGCAACGCATGCCAACTGAGTCAGAAGTGAGTCAGATTCAAACTATTTTTTCAGATCTGAAAACGATGCAAGTTGGCCATGGTGATATGAAAGCGCAGAACTTGTTATTAGATAAGCAAGGTAAAATCAGGCTTATTGATTTAGATGCTATGCGAGAATATAGCAATAAAAAACAAGCGATCATGGCACACTTGCAAGATAAAAAACGCTTCCTGAAAAACTGGAAGAATCCTGAATTGGAAGCCTTTTTCAGAGTCATGCTGCAGGGACAAAATACACGTTTATGAAATACGCGGTCTGTTTGTATAAGTTTTTCCCTTTTGGCGGACTTGCCCGTGATTTTATGAATATCATGCAATGCTGCCTGCAAGCGGATGATACAGTCGACGTATATGTGATGGAATGGCAAGGGGATGTGCCGGAGCAGTTTAATGTGCACATTATTGAAACCAAGGGCTGGAGCAACCACGCCAAGTTACAATCCTATATTGATCAGCTTTTGCCACAATTACATCAGCAGAATTACGACCTGGTCATTGGCTTTAATAAAATGCCGGGGCTGGATGTTTATTACGCGGCAGACCCTTGTTATATCGATCGTATTAAGTCACATCCTCTGTATGCGCTTTTACAGTTTTCCGGACGTGTAAAATTTTATAAAGCTTGTGAAGAAGCCGTTTTTGGCAGGCAGTCGAATACCGTGTCGATGATGATTTCTGATGTGCAACAGGCCTTGTTCGAACAACATTATCAGACGCCTAAAAATCGTTTAATCAGCTTACCGCCAGGTATTGATCGTGATAGACAACGTCCTGCCAATGCTGAACACATTCGTCAGCAAGTCCGCGCTGAGTTTAATATTGCTCAAGATGAATGGTTGGTATTGATGGTGGGTACCGGCTTCAAAACTAAAGGCGTTGATCGGGCAATTGCTGCATTAGCCAGATTACCCGATAAGCTCAAGAATAAAACCAAGCTCATGATCATAGGTGACGGTGATAATCGTTATTTACAACGCCAGGCACAGCAAGCCTCTATTGCCCAGCAAGTGACATTTCTTGGGGGGCGTTCTGATATTCCCCGTTTTTTGCTGGCGGCTGATCTGTTAATTCATCCAGCAAGAAAAGAAAATACAGGTACGGTGATTCTGGAAGCTATGGTGGCAGGATTACCAAGCTTAGTATCTGATGTGTGTGGTTATACCAAACATGTGACTAAGGCAGATGCGGGACGGGTTATTAAGGGTGCCGAGAATGCAGAAAAAACGGCTTTAGATCTGGCGGAAATGTTAGATAAAGACAAGTTACAGTATTGGTCGAAGCAAGCTCTTCATTATGCCGCGATCGAAGATTTATATAGTATGCCGCGGCAGGCTGCTGCAGTGATTACCTCACGGGCAAAACAGAAAAGGAAAAAATAATGACAAAAACGGTATTAGTTACCGGTGGTGCGGGCTACATTGGCTCACATATCTGTGTGGTGTTATTAGAAGCTGGTTTTGATGTCGTTGTTGTCGATAATCTTAGCAATAGTTCAGCCATTGCACTGGATCGCGTCAGTCAGATTACCGGTAAAAAACTGGCCTTTTATAAGGCTGATTGCCGAGATAAAACCGCATTGCAAGGTATTTTTAATACTCATGCCATTGATGCCGTTATCCATCTGGCAGGCCTGAAAGCGGTTGGCGAGTCATGCGCATTTCCTTTGATGTATTACCAGAATAATCTTGATGCCACCTTCGTTTTACTGGAGGCCATGCAACAGTTCTCCGTGAAAAATTTTGTGTTTAGTTCTTCAGCCACGGTCTATGGTGATCCAGCTTCCATGCCTGTCAATGAAACATTTCCAACATCAGCGACTAATCCGTATGGGCGCACCAAGTTGATGATAGAAGAGATTCTGGCAGATATGGTGAAAGCCTCGCCAGACACATTAAGTGTTGTATTGCTACGCTACTTTAATCCGGCAGGGGCGCATGAGTCGGGCTTAATCGGTGAAGACCCCAGTGCCATTCCTAACAATTTAATGCCCTATGTGACACAAACTGCGATTGGTAAACGAGAGTGCTTGTCTGTGTTTGGAGGTGACTATGACACAATCGATGGTACAGGCGTACGTGATTACATTCATGTGATGGATTTAGCTCGGGGGCATCTTGAAGCACTTAACTGGCTGGAATCTGAAGCAACAGCGTCATGTTGTAAAGCGGTCAATCTTGGTACTGGTCAAGGTTACAGCGTACTTGAAGTGATTGCAGCTTTTGAGCAAGCCTCAAATAAACAAGTGAAGTATCAAATTGTTGAACGCCGGGCGGGTGATGTTGCCATCAATTATGCTGATCCTGCGTTAGCAAAATCATTACTTGGCTGGACTGCTGAGAAATCACTTGATGATATGGTCAGCGATGCATGGCGTTGGCAGAGTCAAAACCCTAATGGATACAGTGATGCTTGAGTTATCCAGTACAACATTAGTTGGTAAGGGACTGCACAGAGAAGTGCATGTGCATCCTGATGATGAATCAAAATGCGTTAAAGTCGTCGTTTTACGTGGTGAAGAAGAAACTCGCCGTGAACAGGCTTATTATCGTTTTTTACAGCAGCGAAATATCGACTGGCTAAGTTTGCCACGATTTTATGGTAATGAAGACACCAATATGGGTCCTGGTGCGGTGTTTGATTTGATTCGTGACGAGGATGGTCAGGTTTCAAAAACATTAGAGTTTTATCTGGATAATCTGGCGTCGACACCTGCATTAGTCGAACCCATTAGCCAATCTCTGATTAGATTGAAACAAGACTTGTTAGAACAGAACATTATTACCATGACACTCAAACCGAAAAATATGGTTTTGCAGCAAAAAAATGATGGATTGAGGTGTTTGATTATCGATAATATCGGCAACTCAGATATCATTCCGATAAGTAGCTATATTCGATTTTTCGGCAAAAAGAAGATTGAACGGAAATGGGAAAAGTTTAGGGTGCTTTTATCAAAAAAACACCCTGATTCGTCAGTTATAGCTAAAGCAATCTGAGGTCTTACTTAGTGATGAGTATATCTTCCATCACTAAATACTGTAGATCAGAACCGAAAAACATATTTAATGCATCAGTGGGGCTACATACCATCGGCTCACCACGACGATTCAACGAGGTGTTTAAAACCACACCGTTGCCCGTGAGTTTTTCCATTTCCTGCAGCAGTGAGTAGTAACGAGGGTTGGTTGCTTCAGTGACGATTTGAGCTCGAGCCGTACCATCCTCATGCACCACTTCAGGAATACGTGATTTCCAGCTTTCAGCCACATCAAATGTAAATGTCATATATGGGCTAGGGTGATCTGTCTGTAATATTTCTGGCGCAATTGTATCCAGCATACTAGGACAGAAGGGACGCCAACGTTCACGATATTTAATTTGAGCATTAATTCTGTCAGCTACGCCTGAATGACTGGGTGAACCCAGAATACTTCGATTACCTAGAGCGCGAGGTCCAAACTCCATATGTCCCTGGAACCAGGAAACCGGATTACCATCCGCCAGTATTTTAGCCGTTTCAGCCGTGACATTACTCATTTTTTGCCATTTAACTGGCTGCTCGTATTGTTCGCATGCCTCAATACATTGTTCTGTTGTATAGGCTGGGCCTAAGTAGACATGCTCCATTTTTTCTACGGGTACACCCGCTAATTGTGATGCATAGCTGGCAGCACCAATAGCTGTACCCGCATCACTTGCCGCTGGTTGCACAAACAGTTCTTTTACACCGGGCATAGCGATAATACGTTGATTGAGTTTCACATTAAGAGCAACACCACCGGCATAAGCTATTTTTCCAGTCTCTTTAATAATGTCACCCAGATAAAAATCAATCAGTTTTAAGGCTGTTTTTTCTAAGAGATCCTGGATGCTTGCCGCGTAATCGATATATGGTTCATCTTTTTCATCACCTTCACGCATTGGGCCAAGCCATTCGATTAACTCGGGGCTGAAAAAGTAACCTTTGCCATTCTTTTTGAAACGGCGAGTGCCTACGACATTGACCAGTTTCGTATTAACCTTGAAGTCACCGTCTTTGTAGTCAATTAAACGTGAAAAGTCGAAACGTTTCGGATTACCGTAAGGGGCCATACCCATTACTTTGAATTCGCCATCCAGCATTTCAAAGCCAAGATATTCTGTTAATGCACCATAGACACCGCCAAGCGAGTCCGGATCATAGAATTCTTTTATCTTATGAATCTTGCCATTTTCACCATAACCAAAAAAGGTAGTGGCATATTCGCCTTTACCATCAATACCGATAATGGCTGTTTTTTCTTTAAAACCACTCAAATGGTAGGCACTACTGGCATGCGCTAAATGATGTTCAACAGGGACAAATTTAACGCGCTTCGCACCGATACCCAGATCATCTAATAACTTCATCACATTGCGGTGATTACGCCAGTATCGGCGGTTGCCACTAAACAATGCAGTCAGCGCGCGGTCAGGGGCATACCAGTGACGTTTTGCATAATGCCAGCGTGCTGGTGATTTCAGGCCAATCTCAGCGTAAGGGAAAGCCACAATATCAATCTGATCGGGACGAATACCAGCCTGTTCTAAACAGAATTTAGTGGCTTCATAAGGCATTTTTCCTTTGGCGTGCTTGTCACGCAGAAAACGCTCCTCTTCAGCAGCAGCTACAAGCTTTCCATCGATATATAAAGCAGCAGAGGCGTCGTGATTTACCGCGCCAGACAAACCTAAAACGATCATGATGTGATATATGTCTTTGAGTTAAACAGCGTGTAAGTATATCGCATGCAGTCGGTCAACACGACTAATGACGTTTTGCTTTTTTGGGCTTAGCAATCTTATGCAAAAGTTGTCTAGTCTTTTTAGATAATGGTTGCTCATTGAAGTATTGCTGTAAAAAGAAAACGCGGTCTTTCATCGACCAGTCTTGATTAGCATGACGTTCCAGCGTGCCCAGATCTCTCAGCATTGATTGTCTGACCAATAGAGTGCGTTTCATTTTCTCCAAATCGATTATTTTTATATCCCAGCCATTGGCGACTGGCTTAGCAAAAATATGTTTGGGGTAAAGTGAATTATGTTGGAAATGCGCTTGATGCATATTCACTAATACATGAGCTATTGCTTTAAGTAACTGTTTTCGTGATGCATTTGATAAGTTTAGGGGAGAAATGTTTTCGAGAGATTGGTAACCAATAAGTTCTTTTGTTACCAAAATCGCCCTTGACGCATCACATGAAAAATAGACAGGTTCAAGTGTCGGGATATGATTCGCCGTGAGTCTGAGGATATTGTTATATTCTTTTTGAAAGGTATGAATGCCTTTTAATGGATGACGCCATGTTTTAGTGCGATGGTTTTCCTGGCGTTTGATAAACACATTAATAGCGCCATCTGTTGTTTCCAGTACATACTTAACTACGCCACTCCAGCCACCACGTCTATGGTTTGGGGGCTCGAACCATTCTGTATCCAGTTGCCATAACTGTTCAAAATAATCTGAGTCCGATAATGTTTGTGCTTGTTTTAATCCTGACATTCTAGCGCTCTGATTGCTTCTCTCACCATAATCACAGACATAAATTATCACACTATTAAATACTTATTTCTTCAAATGCTTTTTAAGTTCAGGCATTGACCAGAAAAATTGACGGACTGCAGATTCTGTAAAGTGCTCGCTAATTTTTTTATTCACTTTGAGAATTATATTAGTTCGTTCAGCGTTATTGAGATGAAAAGTTGTCTTCAAGTGTTCTGCCAGCTTTTTATCATCACCCACGGGAAAAGAGTAGCCAGCCTCAGAAATTGCTTCAGCGTTTCCATTACACTCAGACGCAATACAAATTTGTTCCGCTGCGAAGGCTTCAAGTAAAGAAACCGGTAAACCTTCTCGAATTGAACTAAGTACAAAAGTATCAAAAGCGTGCAAATATTTATAGAACTCAGGAACCATACCAAGAAAAATAACTTTTTCAGTCAGATTCAGTTCATTCACTAATGATTTGAGTCGTTGTTCCAGCCGCCCTTTTCCCGCCAGTACAAGCTTTGTATTTGGCAACTCCATGTGAACATGAGCAAAGGCTTTAATTAATGTTGTTTGATCTTTATCTTCATGTAAACGACCGACATTCACAAATAAATAGTGATCATCAGGAAGGGATAAGGCCCGTCGAGCTTCATCTCGAGGTAGTTGTTTTTCTCTAATCGAATCAAAGTCTAGGGAGTTATAAAGATGTTGTACTTTTTTATCATCAAATAAAAAAAGACTTTTTCTTATATCATCTCGAATGGCTTTTGATACGCCTAAAAGCAATAAGTTTTTTTGGTGTAAAAAAGCAAATAATTTTCTCATGAAAGGGCTAAAAACGCCGTCTATATGCGCCACCCCGATAACAAATAAATGTTTAATATGGCTGGCGATATAGATGGATTTATAACGGTGAGCGATTACAAACTCAAATTGATATTGTTGATGAAGCTGACGGACTTTTTTGATTAGCTGTCGTTTAAGCCCTCTCATTTGCTTAGACGTTGCATTTAAGAAAATCACTTCATCAGCGCCAGACTGCTCAACGACTTCGGAATTGTGTTGCCCTTTAATAAACACAGTAATAACCCGGAAATCGGTATTCTTGAATAAGGCAGCATATTGATTAGCCACACTTAAAAAAGGTGCTTCATATCCATGGCACAGTAGTAACACATTTCGTTTCACTAGCAATTATTCTTCCATTTCTGGTGGAGTAATAAGTTTGTAGATGATAGCTCTGTCACCTCTGGTGTTTTGATTTTGATGTACAGGTTTAAGAGCCCAGTGACTGTATGTCTTTTCATCATCTTGATGAGATTTTTTTTCTACTACGATCAAGTAATCAAAATCAGGTGAAACCTCAAGTTCTCGATTCAGTTTTAGCGGCGTCTTAGGTTTATTTTCATTGAAATAAAAATCAATAAAAATATCGTTGGTAAGAACTTGACTATTTTCTGGCAAATGTTGGCTCGCCCATATTGCTGTTTCTTTTATATAGCCTTTTTTTACACTACTAGTGAAAGTATCTATAAGGCTGGCGACAAGCAAGAACGGAATTAATATGACTGCGATTTTATTTTTTGCTTGCCAGTAATCATCAATCAGCCGACACATTGCAGGTAGCATGAGTAGCATCAGAGCAGTTATTAACATGACAGCATAACGAGTACTCATGAAGTAATGTTTGAATAGGAACGCAAGTAAAATAATGAGATTGATGCCAATAAAGAAAAGCAAGAAATGACGAGTATTATCGTTAGATGATCCTTTCTTATGCTGGAGTTTAGCAAATGTAAATAAAATAAGATTAAGGGGCGATAAGCCGGTAATGATTTTTGCCAATAACATATAAACCAGGCCTGAAGCCAAAATCATTCCGCTGTATCTTTCTGAATACTGGTTCAATAATTCATTACCTAGAACAGTTGTCTTGTTATGGAATTCATTTGTGATAGCTGAGTAGTCAAGAAACTGCGTCACGCTTAACAGTTTACCGAAGGCGTTCATTAAGCCTTGTTGTTGAGTAAATACGACTGCAGCCAATACGCCACCAAGAAGAAACAATGAACAGAGTTTAATAGCTGATTTTAATCCGTCTCTAAATCCTAGTTGGAACACGATGAAGAGAGGCGTTGCCAGAATAATAACAATAGCTTCAACACGGAATAACAGGGCTAATAAGCTGGATAATTGCCAGTAAATCCCATTTATCCAGCTAGGTTTTTCTAAAAAGATAAGGGTTCGGTAGATGGAAATAGAGATAAATGCCCAATAACCAATATCTCTAATAATATAGCTGCGATAGTCATTTAAAGTGGAAAAGCACAGAATTAGCAGGGCTGCAATAAAAACATATCTTAGGTTCGTTAATAATTTGTTAGCAATAAGAACCAGTGCGTCAGTAAAAACAACAAAAAGAAGGCTGTTGATAATCTGTCCGCTAAATTCGAGTTTGAGGCCTGTAAACTGATGAAACTCTGCAATCAAAATGGAAAAAAACGGCCAGTCATACATTGAGGCTGTAGCAGTAAGTCCTCCATCTATATAGGCCTTTGCCATGTTCATATACAAAACGCCATCACTATTGATTAATTGATCATTAGTGAATGCCAGTATGGAAAATAATAGACTAAAAAACGCCGTAAATAGGCGAGTATTGCTAAGGGATAAATCTAAAAAAAGCGAGTTTAACGGTTTCATCTTGTTGCTTTTATTTGGCTGATAACACTTTCAACAGAAAGTTGTTTCATACAATTATGATGGCCCAGAGGGCAGCTACGTTTGAAGCACGGGCTACAGTCCATATCAATTTGTATGATATGAGCATTGCTGGCTAAAGGTGGTGTAAACGCCGGTGAGGTTGGGCCGTAAACAGCGACTAATGGCACCTGTAACGCCGCAGCAATATGCATTAAGCCTGAATCATTGGATACTACTTGATCGGCTGTACCTAATAAATCGATGGCTTCTTCTAATTGTGTCTGACCAGCAAGGCTGATTAAATTGTCCGAGGAATTCTGGCAAAGATTGACGATTTCTTCAGCAGTGCTGACATCTGCTTTGGAACCAAGAATCAATACTTGCCATCCAGATGTCAGGAAAAAATCAGCTAACGCGGCGTAATGAGAGGTTGGCCATTGTTTGGCTGGCCCAAACTCTGCACCAGGGCAGAGAATAAGTCGTTTTTGCTCGCTCGACGGACGTTTAGGATTAATTGCTTCATTGGCCGGCTCAGCAATCATTAATGGTGCTTCATAAGGCGGTTTAGTTCGGGATTGTGATGCCGGATGAGCCAGAGCAACAAAACGCTCGACCATCATAGGTAAAGCTTGCTTGTCGAGTTTGCGGGCATCATTTAGTAAGCCGTAACGATATTCACCAAGCCATCCAGTTCTGAGCGGTATTTTTGCAAACCAGGGAATTAATGCCGACTTCCACGAATTAGGCAGGACAATCGCTTGGTCATAGTGTTTATCGCGTAGCGAGATGCCTAATTGTTTACGCATTTTCCAGCCAAAAATGCCATGTGATATCGGCATGCTGATGGCCTCATTAACTTCTGGCATGCGCTGCAGCAGGGGGCGTGTCCAATCCATAGCGAGGACATCGATGGTGACTGCTGGATTGTTTTTTTTCAACGCAATGAAAAGTGATTGCGCCATCACCATGTCACCCACCCACGATGGACCGACAATTAAAATCTTTTTATTAGGGTTCCTTCCCGCCATGATTTAATGCAGCGTGCTGTGAGCGATATAGATAAATACGACGCCCAAGGCAATCAAACTGATTTGTTGAAAAGATTCAATAGGTTTGACTTTCTCGTGCAGGCCAGGAATTAAATCAGCAACAGCCACGTAAATGAAGCTGGATGCTGCAACTAACAAGACATAAGGCAAGAAATGCTGCATGCCGGATAGGGCGAAATAACCAATTAGCGCACCAGCTAATGTGCCTAGACTCGACAAAATATTGTAATAGAGTGCTTTTTTTCGGCTAAAACCACTGTGTAATAAGATGACAAAGTCACCTAATTCTTGTGGAATTTCATGGGCTGCAATAGCTAATGCAGTGACAATACCAAGATGAACATCAGTTAAAAAGGCAGCAGTAATCAAAATACCATCCACAAAGTTATGAATCGTATCGCCAATCAGAATTAATGGACCAGCAGATTTATGTTTGTGGTTATGGTGGTGGCCACCATGGTGATCAGGTCTGTCTAATTCCGGGATATGTTCATGACCATGATGGCTATGACAGTGCCGCCATAACACCATTTTCTCCAGAGCAAAGAAAGTGAGTAAGCCAATAAGCAATGTTAAACCGATAGCATGCGCATCGATGGCGTACTCGTGTTCAATGGCATGTGGAATTAAACCCAAAAAAGACGCGCCCAGCATCGCGCCTATTGCGAAGCTAACCAAATGTGGTACGGCCAGCGTGCGATGTTTTTCAGGCAATAATAAAAAGGATGAGGCTACAATAACGCTTAATAGTCCGCCTACCAGACTAAAAACAATGATCCAGATGAGTAATTCCATAATGATCCAACAAGGCTGAATTAAGCCGGTAATGATACCTTATTTATTGCTGATCCAGATAAGCGAAACCATACGACCAGTCTCTCCATCACGTCGATAAGAGAAAAAGCGGGATGCATCGGTCATCGTGCAATAATGACCACCGGACAGACGTGAAATACCATGCTGTCTCAATCTCAGGCGGGCGAGCTGATAGATATCGGCTAAGAAGTGGCTGTCATCGGTTGCTTGAAAAGCCACTTCAGCCATCGGATCGTGACTGAGAAATGTCTCATAAACATCTCGGCCAACTTCAAACTTTTCCGGCCCAATAGCTGGCCCCAACCAGGCATAAATATGTTCTGCGGCATCATCAAATTGCGCTATGGTTTTTTCTATAATGCCATCGGCCAGACCTCGCCAGCCAGCATGTATAGCGGCGACTTCAGTACCAGATTCATTGCTTAATAATAACGGCAGACAGTCAGCCGTCATAATCGCACAGACATGATTAATTTGATTGCAGTAAATAGCATCTGCTTCGATACCTTCGTACCAATCCTGACTGTTGACCACCTCAGTGCTGTGCGTCTGTTGCAGCCATAGTGGTGAAGTTGGCAATTTTAAGGCTGTGGCAAGTGTTTTACGATTTTTTTCCACATTCTCAGCCGTATCATTAACGTGATTGGCAAGATTAAGACTATCGTATGGGGAGGGGCTGATGCCGCCCTTTCTGGTTGTTGTGTATGCCTGAATATGGTCGGGCATGGTCCAGTCTGGCGTGATAAATTCCAGTACTTTTCTAACCATTCACCGCATCCAGTAAATAGCTTTGCCAAACCTGAAATAATTGCTCATCAATGGCAGCACATGAAGAACGTGGCTGTAATGTGTAATGGAATGACGGGTCGCCATACAGAGTAGAAGCAAAACCACCTGCTTCTTCTAAAATTAAGTCGCCGGCGGCATAGTCCCAAATCTGCTGACTACCGTGCAGATAAATATGCCCACGACCAGCCGCTAACCAGCATAGCTCGAGCGCAATAGAACCCAGATTCCGCTGTGAGGCAAAAGGACGATCCGCGACGATTTTAGAGGCTAAGTCTGGTGGCAAACGCTTAAAGTCAACAAAGGCAATAGTATTGTCGAGGCTAAGATTGGGAGAGGTCAGACGAAGAGGTTCATCATTTAGCCAAGCACCCTGACCCCGAATAGCCGTAAAACTCTCATTACGGGATGGATCTAATACCATGGCAAAGGTCACTTCACCCTGCTCAATCAAGGCCAGTGAAATAGAGTAAAAAGGCAAGCCTGAAGCAAAGTTGCTGGTACCATCGACAGGATCAAGACACCAGATAGGTTTGCCGGAATCAAATAGCTGTTGCTGCTGTTCAGCAGACATTTCTTCGCCTAGCAAAGCGATATCTGGATACAACTCAGCAAGTTGTTTGGTTAATGAACTTTGTACTGCGCTATCGGCGGCAGTGACGATGCTGCCATCTTTTTTATAGTCACGGCTGACATTATTGGTATAGGGCAAAAGAGTCGTGGAGGCCACGTCCCTGACAAGTTGCTGAATTTGTTGCCGGTCTATATTCATATCTTGAGTATAACAGCGAAAAAAGGAATTTGATTCAATCTATCGGTGACAATCTGTAAACTGCTAGTCACTTTAGTAGCTTTTTGACTTCAACACCATGCGAATGCCCCGATTTTATACTGAAACATTGCCATCTTCTGAATCAGAATTTGTCTTGCCTGATGATGTGCATCGCCATGCCATTCAGGTACTGCGTCTTAAACTGGGAGCAAATATCCGCTTGTTTAATGGTCAGGGTATGGAATATGAAGCTGAATTGACGCTTGTTGAAAAGCGACAATCGCGCGTTCGCCTTGGCGAGCCTATAACGACGCAGAAAGAGTCACCACTGGACATTACTCTGTTACAAGGCATTTCTCGTGGTGAACGTATGGATTTTGCCATTCAAAAAGCGGTGGAGCTTGGTGTTACAAAGATTGTTCCGGTGATTACCGAACGTTGTAATGTGCAGTTAAGTGGCGACCGTGCTGATAAGCGGTTTAATCACTGGACAGGTGTCATGGTCAGTGCCTGCGAGCAGTCCGGGCGTAGTTTCCTGCCTGAGCTAACTGCCGTTCAAACTTATTCAACAGCGCTTTCTGATTACAACGATGAGCTGAACTTAGTGCTGGATCCATTAGCACAAAAAGGGTTTTCTGAATTGACCAAGCCGACGTCCCTGACCATGTTAATCGGGCCAGAGGGTGGCTTATCAGATGCTGAAATTGAGATGGCAAAAGCCATCGGATATCAGGCCGTACAGTTTGGGCCGCGTATTCTTCGTACAGAAACAGCCGCGGTGGCAGCTTTAGCTGTTGCCCAAACATTATGGGGTGATCTGGGATGAACGATAGCGGTTTACTGCTGATTATTCTCGGCAGCCTCGCCTGGTTCTGGTGGGACAGTCGTGGCGTGGCTGAACGGGCGACGATTGCCGCAAAATCGTATTGTGCGAATACAGGTGTCGCATTTTTAAATGATACGGTTTTCTGGCGTAAAATCCGTTTTAAACGTAACGGTCAAGGACGAATACAGTTACAGCGTTATTACTTTTTTGAATTTGCCAGCGATATGCAACAACGTTATCGGGGTGAAGTCATTATGATAGGAAAAAAAGTGGAGTCGATTAAAATGGATGCGTTTCGCGCCGGTTAATATCAGCAGAGGATAAACATGTCTAAATTTACGGCATTGGTGGTGGATGATTCTCGCGTTGCCAGAATGACGTTGAGTAAGTTATTGCGTGACCACAGTTTTAACAGTGTTGAACTGGGTAGTGCTGAAGAAGCCATGCAATGGCTGCAAACTACGGACAAACTGCCTGACCTCATTTTTATGGATGTCATGATGGCAGCAATGGACGGACTCACCGCTACTGCTCAGCTAAAGCAACACCCAAAATGGGGACGAATTCCAGTTGTTATTTGTACCGGCAATGAAACTGAAGCTGATCAGAAAAAGGCCTTTGATGCTGGTGCTTCTGCCGTTCTGAGTAAACCACCTGAGGCAGACCAAGTGGCAGCCATATTAGATGATATTGAGCTCAGCGCTATTGAATTACCTGATATGTCAATTACTGCCCCTGAGCCAGAGCAGGTAGATCTAGATAGTATTCTGGTCTCGTTTAAGGAAGAGCTGTTCAATGAGATTGAGCAGCGTTTCCAGCAGATATCATCTACTCCGGTCGAAGCTTCGACTCATTTTGGCCGCGATGACGTAACTCAGTTGGTAAAAGAACTGACAGAACAACAGTTCTCCGATCTGAAACAATCATTGTCTGTGCAATTGAATGAGTTGGTGACGATAACGGCTGAACCGGTTTTACAGCAAGCGCTGAGAGAGATGGACTTAAGTTCGAGCATTGATCGCGCTCTGGAGCAGCATACTGGGAAGTGGCTGGATAAACAGCAAAATATCGTACGTGAGTCAGTGTTAAGGCAGCTTAATCATGATTTAAATCCACTGGTTGCGAAAAGTCTTGAGCGTTTAGTGAATGAAAAAATCCTACCGCTTATCCGTAATCAAGTGACCACAATGAAGCAAGAGTTTGATAACAGCCATCAAGAACAGTGGACTCAGTTGCATGCACAACTGACGATGCAACGTAATATCAGTATCGGCATTGGTGTCATTGCAATATTAGCTTTGGTGTTTGTGTTTATTTAATGTTGCCCTCTATACGTGAAGCACAGGCCTACGGCCGTACTTGTTTAATCCATTCAAGCAGTCCAGATGTTGATGTGCAGTATCTGTTATGCCATCTTTTAAATTGTTCGCCCACCCGGCTGTTACTCGACGCAGAAACAGATCTTACAGAACAACAATGGCAAGACTTCAAGCAGTTTATTGAGCGACGACAAACAGGTGAGCCGATTGCACATATTACTGGCTCAAGGGGATTTTGGTCGCTCGATCTAGCCGTGAATGATTCGACCTTGATTCCAAGGCCGGATACTGAATTGTTAGTTGCACTGGCTTTGGCGAAAGTAGAAGCCGGCATGCAAATTATTGATCTGGGAACTGGCAGCGGAGCAATTGCCTTATCAATCGCTGCTGAGCGGCCGGATATCACCATGATTGCAACAGACTTTCATCTGCCTGCAGTGCAATTAGCTCAAGCAAATGCGCGCAAGCACAAGTTAAATAATGTGCATTTTATCCAGGCTTCCTGGCTGACTGCCTGTCAGGAAAATCAATTTGATATGGTGATTTCAAACCCGCCCTATATCGAAGCAGATGATCCGCATTTACAGCAGGGTGATGTGCGTTTTGAACCACTTTCTGCGCTCATTTCAGGCCCGGATGGACTGGACGATATACGACTTATTACCAAACAGGCAGCTGATTGTTTGCGGCCAAATGGCTGGTTGCTGGTGGAGCATGGTTATGATCAGTCTCAGGCTGTGCAACACCTTTTTTCAGAGGCTGGCTTTTCTCATATCTCAGCACACCAGGATTTTGGCGGAAACGACCGGGCGGTGATGGGGCAACTCACGTTATAATGCCGCACTAGTTTATTGAGTTTAATCAGTGATGAATGACGAACAATTATTACGCTACAGCCGACATATTTTATTGTCCCAGATGGACATTGAAGGTCAGCAGCGTCTGCTTGATAGCCATGTGATGATCATTGGTTTAGGTGGCTTGGGTGCGCCTGTTTCTATGTATTTGGCTGCATCCGGAGTTGGTCATTTAACCCTGGTGGATGATGATGTGGTGGAATTAGCCAATTTACAACGGCAGATTGTTCATACTCATCAAAATATTGGCCGAAAGAAGGTCGAGTCGGCGGCAGAACAATTACATGCACTAAATCCGGATATCCGGATCGATATGATCGATAAACGACTGGATAAACCGGCTATGCTGGCGGCATCGAGTGATGTAGATGTGATCGTAGATTGTACCGATAATTTTGAGACACGCTTTTTCTTAAATGAAGTCAGCAGGGAAAATAAGATTCCCCTTGTATCAGGTGCAGCTATTCGTTTTGACGGACAAGTGACAGTCTATGACCCACGTCAGGCTGATTCACCATGCTATCGCTGCTTGTATGAAGACAAAGGCGAATTACAGGAAACCTGCTCAGAAAGTGGTGTGTTTGCACCCATGCTCGCTATGATTGGTGGCACGCAGGCTGCTGAAACACTAAAGTTACTGGCAAAAATTGGGACACCATTGACCGGACGGCTACTATTGCTGGATGGTCTGTCTATGAGTTGGCGAGAGATAAAACTCAAGCCTGATCCAAGCTGTCCGGTTTGCTCCAATAGCCATCACAAAACATAGACCGATAAGGCATCTTATGCCATTAGCAAAAGACAAAATAAGTCGAGGATTTGAACACTAATGAGTCAAATGACAAACACTGCTGAATTAGAACGTGCCGCTGAATTGGCATTAGCTGAAGCCAAAAAACAGGGGGCAAGTTCTGCTGAAGTGGGCATCAGCCACAGTGAAGGGTTATCGGTCACTGTTCGTCAACGTGAAGTCGAAACCCTTGAACACAATAACGATACTGGTTTAGGCATCACCGTGTATTTCAGACACAGCAAAGCTTCATCAAGTACCTCTGACTTGAGTGAGGCAGCCATTGCAGAAGCCGTCAAAGCGGCTTGTAATATTGCCAAGCATACCCAGGCTGATGATGCGGCAGGACTTGCGGATGCAAATTTAATGGCCACAGAGTTTCCGGAGTTATCGCTTTATCATCCTTGGTCGATTGATGTGGATAAAGCCATTGACTTAGCGACATTGTGTGAACAGGCTGGCCTTGATAGTGATAGCCGGATTTCAAATTCTGAAGGTGCTACTGTTTCCAGTCACAGCGGGCAACGAGTATATGCAAATAGTCATGGCTTTCTCGGTGCGACACAAAGCAGTCGTCATAGCTTGTCTGCAACGCTTATTGCTGAGGACCGGCGCGGTATGCAGCGCGACTACTGGTATGACATCAAACGCGATGCCAATGATCTTGCCAGTGCTGAGTCCATCGGTCTAAAAGCCGCGGAACGCACTCTGTCACGACTTGGTGTGGGTGAAGTAAAAACTGGAAGCTATCCAGTGATCTTTAATGCGCAGATGGCCCCTTCTTTGTTTGGCCAGCTGATTTCGGCCATCCGTGGCGGTGCGCTATACCGTAAAGCGTCTTTTTTGCTGGACAAAAAAGGTGAGCAAATCTTCCCAGAATTTATTCATGTACATGAACAACCCCATATTCTCAAAGCCTTAGGCAGTGCCAGCTTTGATGGAGAAGGTGTTGCCACACAAAATCGTGACATTATTCTTGATGGTGTGTTGCAGGGTTATGTATTGGATAGTTATGCCGCTAGACGTTTGGGCCTGCAAACCACAGGCAACGCTGGCGGTGTCCATAATCTGACTATTGATAGCAGCACTGATGCTGATTTAGCCGCACTGATAAAAAAAATGGATAAAGGCATTATCGTCACTGAAACCATGGGCATGGGCGTTAACATCGTAAATGGCGACTATTCGCAGGGTGCCGCAGGCTTCTGGGTTGAGAATGGTGAAATTCAGTACCCGGTTGATGAATTTACCATCGCCAGTAACTTGCAAGACATGTTTATGGGGATTGTCGATGTGGGAAGCGATGTGGATATACGTGGTAATACCCGTTGTGGTTCGGTCTTGATCGAAAAAATGATGATCGCTGCTTCTTAACTAGAATGAAAGTTGGAAAGACAGGCAGTTAAAGCATAAGCACTGTCTGTCTTTCGGACTGATGACCTATCGAGCAGCTAAAATGTGCTGCTGACTCAAAAAACATTAAATTTCTACTCATCTGGCAAGCAGTTCAAATCAATCTCATTGTTTAATCAAGCTGTGGTTTATTTACTATAAACAAGATAATTTCTTAAATGTAATTGATAATCTATTGCATTTGGATTTAGTTAAAGGTAGAGTTTTGTCTCTTCTGGCCTGACAACGCGTTTGGTTTATCTTTAACTAAAGACGAGCATTATGAAAAACAAATATCCTTCACGACGTCCTAGATTGAATAAATCTGTTCATCCGACCATCACTGCTTTTTTATTATCACTACCTCTGACACCTGTCGTTATGGCTGATAACAGTGTTACTGATAATGGAGTTGAGCTAGATAGTATTAACGTCCTGGGTGAGAAAACAGACCAATTCAATACTGAATATTCTTCCTCCAATAAATTCACTGCGCCGTTATTGGATACGCCTAAAACGGTCAATGTTATTCCAAAAGCTGTTATCAGTGAGAAAGGGGTGACCACACTTGAGGAAGCATTAAGAACAGTGCCAGGTATTACTTTTGGCGCTGGCGAAGGGGGCAATCCATTAGGTGACAGACCCTTTATTCGTGGTATTGATAGTCAAAACAGTATTTCGGTTGATGGCTTGCGTGATATCGCCGCGGGTTCGCGTGAGATGTTTAATGTAGAACAAGTAGAAGTGATAAAAGGCGCTGATTCGGCATTTAATGGCCGTGCAGGAGCAGGTGGGAGTATCAATATTTCGACCAAGCTGCCAAAGGCAGAAAACTTCAAGCGTGCAGAAATCGGTTTAGGTACGGATAATCATTTCCGCAGTACTATTGATGTGAACCAGTTTTTTGATAATGGTGTAGCTGTCCGCTTGAATGCGATGGGTTTAAAAGAAGATATCCCAGGTCGGGATGGACCAGAAAATAAACGTTGGGGCATTGCACCTTCTGTCACATTGGGCCTAGATACACCAACAAGAGTGACATTGGCTTGGTACCACCTGGAAACCAATGACATTCCTGATGGTGGTGTTCCATATAATGTCCCTAGCACATTACCTACTTCAGGATCTGTCACGCTGCATCCAACAACCGGTGGAGACCGAAAGAATTGGTATGGTATGACACATCGCGACTTTCGCGATGAAACCACCGATCAGCTCACAGGTATTGTCGAGCATGATTTAAATTCAGACACGACCATTAAAAATACATTCCGTTTTGCAAAATCCAAACAAGATTATCTCTGGACACTGCCTGACGACAGTAAAGGTAATGTGGCTAATGGTTTAGTCTGGCGTCGGGGTAATGCTAACTACAGCAAAACAGAAACTGTACAAAATGCGACTGAACTGAGTGGGAAGTTTGACACCAGTTTCATTGAGCATAGCTATACCACCGGTATAGAGCTATCTCATGAAAAATCTGAAGTAAAACGCACAGCCGTTACCTTTAACAATGCGTATGTTAATTGTGGCCAAGATGCGATTGATGCTTTTCTCTGTACCAGCCTAAGCAATCCATCACCTAATGACCCGTGGTTATTTGACTACACCCTGCCAGAACCTGCTAAGTACAGAACAAAAACAGCCTCTGCCTATGTGTTTGATACTATGCAATTATCTCCACAGTGGTTACTGAATGGTGGTATTCGTTTTGATCATTATGACTCAACTTATACGGGCGCTTCAGCGGCAAGCGTGTCTCGTATTGATAATTTATGGAACTACCAACTGGGCATTGTCTTCAAGCCAGTAGAAAACGGTAGTATCTATGCTAATTACTCAACATCAAGTACACCTGGTAACTCATTCTTGGGGCAAGGACGTGAAGCAGGCTCAATTGATCCTAACGGACGCCGCTCACCGAGTAATGCGGATCAACTCAAACCAGAAAAGACCCGCGCCTATGAGTTAGGAACCAAATGGAATTTTGCTGATAATCGTTTATCTCTTGGTGCTGCAGTATTCCGTAATGAAGTGACGAATGTTCGTATTCAGGATCCGAATGATGCTTCACTGGCCGAAATGGGCGGTGAAAAAGTGGTTAATGGTCTGGAGCTGTCAGCGACAGGTCAATTAACACGTAAATGGGATGTATTTGCTGGTTATACCTATATGGAAAGTGAACAAAAAGATCTGGGCTTGAGCGATGGCGTGCCCGCTGCTGGAACGGGTAAAGCTTTTCCTAACACACCACGCCACAGTTTCACTTTATGGACGAGTTATAAAGTTACACCTAAGCTGACGTCAGGCGTGGGCATGATCAGTCAAAGTGAAATGGTTGGTGGCTATACTTTCAATGATGATGCGCTGATTACCAGAGCGGTGCCAGGTTATACACGTTTTGACGGCATGGTGAACTATGCCATCAGTGACAAGCTGGAAGCACAATTAAATGTGTATAACCTGCTTGATAAAGAGTATTACTCTTCTTCATATACGTCACATTATGCAACGATGGCAGCAGGTCGCTCCGCCGTGGCCACATTGAAACTCGATTTCTAAAGGTGACATTTAGTTATACTCTGTTTAGCTTTGCCATCATTATGATGGCAAAGCTTTTTTGCTATAAGGGTGTCACTCATTATGCTTATTCCTATTAAGGGTCTGTTGAGTTCAGAGGAAGCTGAAAAATGTCGGCAGGCGCTGATGCAAGAGACGTGGAAGGATGGACGACAGACCGCTGGGCATGTTGCTATCAATGCGAAAACTAATTTGCAGTTAAGTCGGGAGAGTCAGGTAGGTCAACAGATTGGTGATTTGATTCTTGACCGCTTGGGTGCACACCCACAATTTATGTCTGCCGTATTACCATCAAAGGTATTGCCGCCATTATTTAATCGCTACGAAGGCGGTGGCGCCTATGGTAACCATGTTGATAACGCATTATTAACACTACCTAATTCAAGCATTAAATTACGCAGTGATGTTTCTACCACCGTCTTCTTATCTGACGCCGAGGAATACGAAGGTGGAGAACTGGTTATTCAACATAGTTATGGTGAGGAGCGCGTTAAGCTGGCAGCAGGGGATGCTATTGTCTATCCGGCAAATAGTTTGCACCGGGTGGAACCTGTCACAGAGGGCGTGCGGCTGGCGGCTTTTTTCTGGTCACAAAGTTTAGTCGCAAGCAGTGAACAGAGACAAATGCTGTATGAACTTGATCAAAGTATTCAGACGCTAATCATGGAGAATCCTGAAAGTGAGTCCATCGCGTCGTTAACGCACCTTTATCATAATCTGTTACGTCACTGGTCACAGACATAAAGTTGAAGGGAATAATCACCCATGGATCAACAAACTAAGCATATTCTGCAAGCCGCTTTATCAGCTATTCCAACAAGCATTAGACGTGCTGCTGATTATGAAACTTTGGCAAGAGAGTTTATTGCCGATGATATTTGGGCTTATATTCAGGAAGGTGCTGATAAACCCAGCCAGCAACAAATAAACCGACAGGCATTTGACCGCTGGCATTGGTTACCTCGCCGATTACAGCGTATTCATCAAGGCAGTGCTAAAAGTCATTTATTGGGTCAGTTGCATGCCTACCCGATGTTGCTTGCGCCCATTGCTTATCATGGTTTAGTTCATCCACAGGGCGAGTTGGCAATGGCACAAGCCGCAGCCGCTTTACAGACAGGCTTGGTGGTTAGCTCTTTAGCCAGTAGGCGATTAGAGGATATTGCTGAGACGTTTTATGCCACTGCTGCAGAAATGCAAATTGCCGCCGCACCGTTATGGTTTCAGCTGTATTGGCAAGCCGATATTGAGCAAAATAAGCAATTGATCGAACGTGCTGTTAAGGCTGGCTATCAAGCTATCGTCTGGACAGTAGACGCTCAATACAAGCGTTCAGAATTTGAATTACCAGAGGGCGTTACGGCTGTTAATTTAGCAGCACAATCTCAGGAAAAATACACCAGTCATGTGCTGGATAAAGATATTGTGTTTCAATCCACTCTGGCTCAACAAGAAACAGATTGGGCAACACTGGACTGGATAAAACAACAGACCTCACTGCCAGTGATCGTTAAGGGACTTTTAGCCCCGCTTGATGTTTTAACGGCTCAACAAAAAGGCGCTGATGCGGTGGTGATTTCAAACCATGGTAGTCGTGTATTGTCAGATACGGTCTCACCTCTGAGTGTTTTACCAGACATTAAAAAGGCATTAGCTGATGATGCTCTGCCACTGATTGTCGACAGTGGCATTCGCTCTGGGAATGATATTGCTAAAGCCCTGGCATTAGGGGCGGATGCGGTATTTTTAGGTCGTCCACAACTATATGCGCTGGCTGTCGCGGGTAGTCTGGGTGTGGCCCATCTATTACATTTATATCGCGCCGAGTTAGAAATGACGATGGCGCAGCTGGGGTGTCACTCTATTGCAGCGCTCAGCCCAGACTATTTATGGGATGCGCTCCGCAACTGATGAGTTCGCATACATCAGCTGAATTAACTGTGTAATATCAGTCAGTTCTGCTATAGCGAACAATTCACTGAGCTGCCGACGAATATGTTTTATGCGGTGAGCTTGTTTGCTACGTTGCTGATTCAGTTGCGGTAATAGATCGGTTTGTTTATCGGCTTCCCGGCGACTGATTGGGCTGATATAACATTGAAAGGCATAAAATTGTTTAGCTGCCAGTGCGCGCTGTAGAAAGCGATCTTTATCGCGCTGCGCGATAAATTGATGATCAAACATCCATTGCCACTGATCCTGGCTACTTTCAAACCCATATAAAGCGGTATTGAGTGATTCCCCTTCTTTTGCTTGAAAGCCTTTGACTTGTTCATGAAGTTCCGCCAGATGAACTTCTATTGATAACCAAAAGTTATCTGACTTCTGACTGGCATTATTGAGTTCAGTGCAGCCCACAATTGAGATACGTCTTTGACCCGATTCATCAACACCGAGAAATAAAGGAATCGATTCAGCTGTGTCGAGCAGAGCAGGGAGGAACAAACGACTTTCATGACGCTGAATGACATCATCCTGATTTTGCTTTAATTGCTGTTGATTGCTGGCAATAACGTGGTTAAAAAACTGATCCTGACTTGAGGAGCAGTGCTCATGAATACGTTCAAAACCGAGTTGATACTGATTTTTCCAGCGTTTTTTATTCTTTAGTTGATAGGGGATGCGTTGCAAGCTGACTTTTTTAGTCTGGCTTTGCCAGCGAGGGAAGTCCACATAAACAACTTTATCCAGAGTCACTTCAATACTAAGTGGCAAGCCAACAGATAAACCATGACTTGAAACATCCACACTGGTAGTTTCATATTGTTGCTCATTGATATGAACAATGACGGGTGTGTGAATTTGATAGCGCTGAACCTGGCGTTTAATGATATGACTTAAGGCATAAGGTGTCGGCAGGTCATTTAACTCCCAGAGGGGGATGTCATAGCATTCCGGTTGATTCGGCATTCCCTTATTAGCATCAGAAAGTGAAGGCGTTAGGGATTGTTGCAAATCAATCAGACGAATGGCGTACTGTGGACAATTCAGATTGTTTTCTAACTGTTGACCATAGCCAGGCATCAATTCTTTTAGAGCACTTATTGAGGTCGCAGATAAGCTGTCATCAATCTGAATCTGGCTTCTCAGCATCAGAAACAAATGCTGGTGGTTCATTGCGGCATGGTTGAGCAATGCGCTGACTTGCTTATCTGACTTTAATGGCGAAAAACAAACCTGCTTGTTACCTATCAGTATTAATAATTTCTCTTGTTGTTTTTGCTCGGGTACCGGCAGGCTTTCAATCAGCGAGGTCAGGCTGGTTTGCCAGTGTTGCGTCTGCCATTCCGCTTCTACACTACAGAAAATAGCCTGATAATCCGGATAGTCAGCGTGTTGCACTTGCCACAATACCGGGTAAGCAAGATGATTTACCCAAAGGCGGTGATAAAAAGCTTTTTGTAAATTGAGTAACTCATACTCGGTATCAATATGACGCTGCTTTGCTTGTTGCTCAATAAAGTCAGACATCCACTGAACAAATTCCGCATCGGTATTTTCTTGGGTAAGAATCAGTGTTGAATAGGCCTCATCGTGTTCCAGTTTTAATATCTGGTAACGCTGAACTGACAAGAACGACTGCCGGTGTTTTTCTGACAGCTCGCTAAACTCAACCATCACTGAGTCACCTGTGTGCAGTGTATAACTGCGTTTTATAGTGACTCGTATGGCGGTTAAGGAGATATTGACGGTATGGCCGCTGTATAACACATCGGCGATTCGTAGTTTTACCGGCGTACTATAATTCAGTCGTTGTTCTGTGCGGGAGAAACTTTCATCCAGTATCAAACGTTGAATGGCTGGCTGTTCCGATTCTGACGATTCTTCAAGTGTATTAGTTTGCTCTAATTGTTTGATGGTTTTCAGCACCGCCTCATAGACTGCTACGGTGTAGCGGCCCTGAGTACGATTCATCAGTTGTTTAACAAGTAAATATGCTCTGTCATCAAGATAGTGGCGGCGACCGCCAAACTCATAGGCCTGACATTCACCACTGACTTTACCTCGCAAATCAATAATTCGCAGGCAATCTTTATTAAGGCGTTGTTTCTCTAATCCTTGCAAAAAGGCTTGGTTTTTTTGCTTAAGATCAGCACTTTCAGCCATGGCGATATTATTGAGGCTGGTATTCGGAGGGGGTTTTTGCCTGGATGCTTAAGGCATGAATTTTCGACTTCATCAGCGGTTCGACCTGCTCAAAAACCAGACGGTGACGTTTGATAAGTGTTAAGCCTGAGAAAGCTTCACTGACAATCAGTAAGTTGTAGTGGCCACCGCCAGTATTGCCAGCATGTCCAGCATGTTTATCGCTGTCATCTTCAATATCGATCAACTCTGGTGACAAGGATTGTAATGCAGTTTTTATTTCATCAATGGTGCTCATGGTAAAACTTTTTTAAAGGGTTTAACGGTGACCTTAGCGTAGACTTCAGCGTCCATATAAGGATCGTCTGCAGCCCATGATTGTGCTTGTTCAAGGCTATCAAACTCAGCGACAACCAGACTGCCGCTAAAGCCAGCATCTCCTGGAGCTTCACTATCCACGGCAGGGTGAGGACCGGCCAGAACTAAACGCCCTTGATTCTGTAGTGTATGAAGACGTTCTAAATGCGCCGGTCTGGCGGCAAGACGTTTGCTCAGACTGTCGGGATGATCTTCGCTAATAATGGCGTATAGCATCGTTTTATTATTCCTCTTTTTTGACTTCTACAGCATGTTTTGCCAGGTAAATAGACTGTGCAATAACAAAGACAACGGTCAGTCCCAACATGCCGAATAATTTGAAGTTGACCCAGGTAGCTTCATCAAAATTAAAAGCCACATACAGGTTAACCAAACCGGATAATACGAAAAAGGCCACCCAAGCCAGATTGAGGCGAGCCCATATTTTAGCGGGGAGTTGAATATGATCTGCCATCATTCGTTCTAATAGTGATTTATCGGTAAACATATAAGCCCCAATAAACACAATGGCGAATAACCAGTTCACCGCAGTTGGTTTCCACTTGATAAAGTCCGGATTATGTAACCAGAGTGTCAACCCGCCTAACACCAGAACCAAAGCGAGGGTAATTAAATGCGCACGTTCGACTTTTCGATACAGCAACCAGGTGATGGATACCTGCAATACACTGACCACAATCATGACTGCGGTGGCGACATAAATGCCTTCTAAATGATAGGTAACACCATTAAAAGTGTAGTCTCCGCCGCCAAGCTTATAAGCGACAAAAAACAATACAATAGGTAGGAAATCGAAGAATAATTTCATTTCATTTTTTCACTTCAAGCAGGATGCCTGCATTCTATCGTAAAATAGTGCCTATGACTCAGTTTGACTTACATACTCATTCCACTGCCTCTGATGGCTCACTGTCGCCCGAAGCGTTAGTTGCTCGCGCCAAACAACAGGGTGTCACTCACCTTGCATTGACTGACCATGATGGCACGGAAGGTATCAGGCAGGCCATGGCAGAAGCTCAGAAGCAGGATGTGGTTTTGATCCCTGGGGTGGAAATATCGGTCAGTTGGAATGGTGCTACGGTCCATATCGTGGGATTACAGATAGATATCGATAATTCAACGTTACAACAAGGACTATCAGAATTACGTGATTATCGTCGTCAACGCGCGCTAGATATTGCAACACGTTTAGATAAAGCGGGTATTCCGGGTGCGTATGACGGTGCTAGTCAATATGCCTCTGAAACTATGCTGGGACGAGTGCATTTTGCCCGCTTTTTAGTCGAAAAAGGCTATGCAAAAGATATGAAGGACGTCTTTAAGCGTTTTCTGGTTCGCAATAAACCTGGTTATGTCACAGGGCATTGGGCCAGCCTTGAAGATACCGTCAACTGGATTAATGGTGCAGGTGGCCAGGCTGTAATTGCTCATCCGGCACGTTATAAAATGACCGCGACAAAGCGGCGAAAATTAGTCGCTGAGTTTAAAGATCTGGGTGGCTCCGCTATTGAGGTCGCTTCTGGTGCACAGCATCCAGAAGAAGTCAGAACAATGGCAAGGCTGGCAACCGAGTTTGAATTATTAGCTTCAGCAGGTTCAGACTTTCATGGTCCGGATAATAGCTATACTGAATTAGGTAAAATGACGACATTGCCACCAAACGTAACACCCATTTGGTCTACATGGACGAATTAAGCCCTTAACTTTTATAAGTGTGATTTTATATGAGCCAGTTTTTTCAAATACATCCGGATAATCCTCAGGTAAGACTGATCAAGCAAGCATGCGAAATCATCCGCCGCGGTGGTTTGATTGTTTATCCCACCGATTCCGGCTATGCATTGGGGTGTCAAATCGGTGATAACGATGCGATGGAACGCCTGCGTCGAATCCGCCAGTTAGATGCGGACCATAACTTCACTCTGGTGTGCCGTGATTTATCAGAACTATCGACCTATGCGAAATTTAATAATGCAGTATTTCGTTTATTAAAAGCCTATACCCCGGGACCGTACACATTTGTTTTACCGGCGACCAAAGAAGTGCCACGGAAATTACAGCATCCTAAGCGTAAAACCATTGGTTTACGTATCCCGGAACATACGATAGCACTGGCATTGCTGGAAGAACTTAATGAACCGTTAATGAGTTCAACGCTGATTTTGCCTGGCGATGAGATGCCAATGACAGATGCCGATGATATTGTCGATGCCATTGGCAAACATGTTGATTTAATCATCGATGGCGGCGCTTGTGGTGCAGAGCCCACCACGGTAGTTGAATTTGTTGATGACTTACCTGAAGTCACCCGACATGGCATGGGAGATACTACGCCATTCGAGAGTTAAGCGTATGTGGATAACGCTAATCCTCTTATTGGTCTTTTTCGCTGTCTGTCTATCTCAGTCACGCGCAGACTGGGGTGGCATACATGTGAACTGGCTGGATGGCCTAACCCGTATTCTCTGCAAAGTGTTACATCGTCATCCCGGTCTGGTATTACCTTTGCCTGAACAGGGCCCTGCGATAGTTGCCGCCAATCATATTTCCGGGCTCGATCCCTTATTATTAATCGCAGCCAGCCGTCGGCCATTACGCTTTCTTATTGCATCTGAAGAATATAATCGCCCTGTTTTGCACTGGATTTTCAAAGCAGCCGGTTGTATTCCTGTTGACCGCCAAGGGCGAGCAGAACAAGCACTGCGAGCTGCAAGACGCGCCCTCGAACAGGGAGAGGTAGTCGCCTTATTTCCTCACGGCAAAATTCATTTAGATAGCGATCCGCCGAGGCCGATAAAGGCAGGTGTTGTTCGTTTAGCAATATGGACAAAAACACCGATTTATCCGGTGCGCCTGGATGGGGTGACAGCACAGGGACAGGTGTTACTGGCGCCTTTTGTTCCCAGCCATGTTCAGATCTGTGTTGGCAAACCTTTACAGCCTTTGCAGGAAATCGATGAGCTTAAAGCTGAATTAACAAGCCATATCGAAACGATGCAAAAACATCCGCATTAGCTCTCTTGATTTTTATCGAGGCTTCCCCCATTTCTGTATTAACTTACTTTTTCAGGGGAAATACCTCGTATGCAAATAGATAAATTAACCAGTAAATTTCAGGAAGCATTAGCGGCTGCCCAGAGTATGGCCGTAGGGCAGGATCATCAGTTTATTGAACCTGTGCATTTAATGCTTGCCTTGTTGCAGCAACAAAACGGCAGTGTAAAACCGATTCTGGCTCAGAGTGGTGTCAATGTTGCCGCTTATCAAACAGATTTAGAGCAGCAGTTATCACGACTGGCTCAGGTTGAAGGTGGTAATGGTGATATCCATGTATCACAAGATTTAAGTCGATTACTGAATCAAACGGATAAGCTGGCACAACAACGTCAGGATCAATATATTTCCAGTGAACTGTTTGTGCTGGCATTGGTGGAAGATAAAAACCAACATGGTGAATTACTCCGTAAGCATGGTGGTAACAAAACAGCGATTAATACTGCTATCGATAAAATTCGTGGAGGGGAGCGAGTGACTGATCCTAATGCAGAAGAACAACGTCAGGCTTTGGAAAAATACACCATTGATCTGACAGCAAGAGCGGAAGCCGGCAAATTAGATCCGGTAATTGGTCGTGACGATGAAATTCGTCGCACCATTCAGGTCTTGCAGCGCCGTACCAAAAATAATCCTGTGCTTATCGGTGAACCCGGTGTAGGTAAAACCGCGATTGTTGAAGGTTTGGCCCAACGTATCGTCAATGGTGAAGTGCCTGATGGTATGAAAAACAAACGGGTTCTAGCTCTGGATATGGGCTCTTTGATTGCCGGAGCTAAATTCCGTGGTGAGTTTGAAGAACGCCTGAAAGCGGTGTTGAATGATCTATCGAAACAAGAAGGTCAGATCATTCTGTTTATCGATGAAATTCATACCATGGTCGGTGCTGGTAAGGCTGAAGGCGCAATGGATGCGGGAAATATGCTCAAACCTGCACTGGCACGCGGTGAGCTTCACTGTATCGGTGCCACAACGTTAAATGAGTATCGTCAATATGTAGAAAAAGATGCTGCGTTGGAACGTCGTTTCCAGAAAGTGATTGTCGGCGAACCTAGCGTTGAATCGACCATTGCGATCTTACGTGGTCTGGCAGAGCGTTATGAAGTGCATCATGGCGTGGATATTACTGATCCGGCGATTGTGGCGGCAGCGACTTTGTCGAACCGGTACATTACCGACCGTAAGCTACCGGATAAAGCGATTGACCTTATTGATGAGGCAGCCAGCCGTATTCGCATGGAAATTGACTCTAAGCCAGAGGTGCTGGATCGTCTTGAACGGCGTTTGATTCAATTAAAAATTGAACGTATGGCGCTGAAAAAACAAAGTGATGATGCCTCTAAAAAACGTCTGGAAACGCTTGAGACGGAGATGAAAAAACTGGCCAGAGAATATACCGATCTGGAAGAAGTCTGGAAGTCTGAGAAAGCGTCGCTACATGGTAGTCAGCATGTAAAAGAAGAGTTGGAAAAAGCACGTCTGGAACTGGATGCTGCTAATCGTAATGCCGATTATGAAAAAATGGCGAAACTACAATATGGACGTATTCCAGAGCTGGAAAAACAGCTGAAACTGGCGACAGAAGCTGAGATGCAGGAGTTTACCTTGTTGCGTAACAAGGTCGGTGAAGAGGAAATTGCTGAAGTTGTGTCCAAATGGACGGGCATTCCTGTGTCAAAAATGCTGGAAGGTGAACGCGACAAACTGCTGAAAATGGATGATGCCTTACACGAAACCGTGATTGGTCAGGATGAGGCAGTGAGTTCAGTGGCTAATGCGATTCGTCGTAGTCGGGCAGGCTTATCTGATCCCCACCGTCCGAATGGTTCTTTCCTGTTTTTAGGACCAACCGGTGTTGGTAAAACCGAGTTATGTAAATCGTTGGCTAACTTCCTGTTTGATACACAGGATGCGATGGTTCGAATAGATATGTCTGAGTTTATGGAAAAACACTCTGTTGCTCGTCTGGTTGGTGCACCTCCTGGCTATGTCGGTTATGAAGAAGGTGGCTATCTGACGGAAGCGGTCAGACGCAAACCTTATTCAGTCATTTTGTTGGATGAAGTGGAAAAAGCCCATCCGGATGTCTTTAATATTCTGCTTCAGGTTCTGGATGATGGCCGTTTGACCGATGGGCAGGGACGCACAGTGGATTTCCGCAATACTGTTATTGTGATGACGTCTAATCTGGGCTCCAGTGTTATTCAGGAGATGGCGGGTGAAGAAAACTATGACGCAATGAAAGCGGCAGTGATGGAGATTGTGTCACAACATTTCCGCCCGGAATTTATCAATCGTGTTGATGATGTGGTGGTGTTCCATCCATTACAACAAGCGCAAATCCGTGCAATTGCTGAGATTCAGTTATCTCATCTACGTGCAAGATTGGCTGAGCGTGATATGAAATTGATGTTATCCGATGAAGCCTTGGATTTGATTGCTTCTGAAGGTTTCGATCCTGTGTATGGTGCAAGACCACTTAAACGGGTGATTCAACACGAGATTGAAAATCCTCTGGCGCAGGATTTATTGTCAGGTAAGTTTTCAGCTGGTGATACGGTCAATATTGAAGTTGAAGCGGATAAGCTAGTGTTCAAAGAGCTGAAACTTCACTAAAACAGAGGTAAAAAAAGAAGGGAGAAAACCGTGGTTTATCTCCCTTCATCATGGGGAAACCTACCAGGCTTTATAGGGCAAAAACTTACCATTCATTGTCACGACCACACGATCACCTTTGGGGTCGTGTTCTCGTTCTACGGTCATATTAAAATCAATGGCGCTGATGATGCCATCGCCAAACTTTTCTTGAATGTTTTGATTCTGCTTGCTGCAGATAATAAATGATGGTTAATGAGTCTCGACAGGTAAATTTTGTTGAGGTTTGCCTATATAAAATCCTTGGGCAAAATCGACACCATATTCTTGCAAAATATTGAGGATAGCTTCATTTTCAACAAATTCAGCAATGGTCTTACGTCCTAAGCCTTTGGCGACATCTATCAATGCTTTAACAAAAAGCTGATCATCAGCATTGATATCCAGGTTTTTAATAAAAATGCCATCAATTTTGATGATATCGATGGGTAATTCACGCATATAATTGAAGGAAGCAAAACCAACCCCAAAGTCGTCCAGTGAGAAACGGCAGCCGAGCGCTTTTATCGCTGTCATCATCAGTTTTGCCTGATACAGATTTGAGACAGCAACGGTTTCAGTCACTTCAAAAATTAAGGCAGTAGGATCAACATCGAAACGTTTAATGAGTTTTTTCAGATAGGGCAGTAAAACAGGCGTATCAACTACCGCACCGGAGAGGTTGATGGCGAATTTAATTTTAGAGCCTTGTTTCTGAAGTTCAGCTAATTTTTTGATGCTATGGTGCAGCACATAATGATCAATGCTTTGAATTAAGCCCACTTCCTCTGCAATTTCAATAAATTTGCCGGGTAAGGTGACTTCATTGGTCTTGGGATCACGCATTATGATCAGCACTTCATAATGTTGAATTTCATGATTACTTAGATTGAGGATGGGCTGAAAATATAAAACAAATAGATGATTCTCCAATGCTTCTTCTATTTTTTACTTCCAGTAAACCCGCTTTTGAAGTTGTTCACGGCTACGATCATCCAGTGAAAAGACATGATATCGACCTTTCCCATTGGCCTTGGCTCGATACATAGCTAGATCGGCAAAACCAATAAGTTCATTGGTGGTGGCGTCTTGTAAAGGATAATTGACGATACCAATACTGGCTGAAATCGTATGACGGACCATCTCGTAATTAAGATGAATCGCTGAGAGTTCAGCCAGTATTTTTTCTGAAACCGTGATAGCACCAGCTTCGTCGCTTTCCGGCATGATCACCGCAAATTCATCACCACTCAATCTGGCAACAAAATCGGTAAAACGTGTGACTCTTTGTAACGTTTTAGCGACCAGTTTCAGGGCTTCATCACCGGCTCTGTGACCACTGGTGTCATTGATATCTTTAAAGCGATCTAAATCTAATAATAAAAGTGTGCTGTTATGTTTATAGCGAATGGCTGTTTGCAGCGATTTTTCAAATTCTTCAGTAAACTTCCTTCTATTGCACAAATTAGTCAACGGATCATGTTCAGCCATCCAGACGATACGTTTCTCTGCTGCTCGGGTTTCTGTGGTATCCAATCCAACCGATAGAATTAGGGTATTTTCATCATTTTTTTCTACGCGAGAATGGAACCAGGAAATTTGTTTTAAGTTACCTGTTTTATCAACAAGCTCAGCCTCTTGCTGAGCTATCTGAATATTACCGATAAGCAGTTCTTTGAGAATATTATCCGTTTCAGACCAGTTACCAGGAGGAAAAAAGCGGGCAACATCTGACCCCTCTACTTCATCGCGGCTGAAGCCAGTTAGTTTTTCACCGTAATGATTGAATAAATGAATCGCACGGTTATTATCAGAAGTCATCACAATCATCTGAGCTGTATCAACTAGCTGTGTAATGAAATCCCGTTCGGTTTTTAATGCCTGATGTGCCTTAAATACTGCTTTATTGCGTTGTGAAATCTTATCTTCCAGCTGTTCTTGCATCGTTGTCAGATCACATAACTCTTGTTTCAGGTTGACGACGGCTTGGTCTGAATTAGTTTCATTGACGGATTCACATTGTTCTCGGGCCTCAGTGTATTTTTTACTGGCGACCAGAGGAACAGAGAGTGTGAGCTGACCTAAATCATCGATGACCGATTGAATTGGCTGGGTGATATAACGTGATAAAAATAAGGTAAGAAGTACATAGCTGACAATGCTGGAAAGTGCTGCGATCCAGGCGATATTTGAGACTGATTGGAAGCTGTAGAGTATTGAAAAAAATACGCCAATGGCAATAACCGCAGACAGTAAACTGTATGTCAGTATTCGGCTTGTTGTCTGTGTCACGGTAGTTGAACGTCTGGTATCACTCATAATAACCACTTGTCCATGATATATATCCCTATACAGTTAGCTATCTGATACTTTTCTGCACATCCAGTCTAATATACCCATAGGTAGCAGTTTTTTACTATATGCAAAAAGATAGGTAGGAAAAGTGACGTAGTAACGTCTTTTAGGTTTTTTCGCTTCCAATGCATGAATACATTTTTCCACCACTGCATCGGCTGGCAGTGTGAACGGCGTTGCAGGACCTTGTTTCTTAAGTCTTACTTCCATTGCCTCATATGTTTCACGATGAGGGCTATGTGCTTTATCTATATGCTGTAGGTATTTTTTATAGGCATTCTCTCGAAACCGACTGGTGATAGGTCCCGGTTCAATCAGACTGATATGAATATTGCTACCGTAGAGTTCGATGCGTAAGGTATCGGCCAGACCTTCTATCGCATATTTACTGGCGTTGTAAGCTCCCCGGTAGGCCAAAGCAATAAGTCCCAGAATAGAGCTGTTGTAAATAATTCGCCCATGACCCTGCTTACGCATCTGCGCTATGGCAAGATTTGTCAGTTGCTGTGTGCCAAACACATTTGTGTCAAACTGCTCTTTCAGAGCGGTACGTGACAAGTCTTCAACTGCGCCAGGTTGCCCAAAGGCGGCATTATTAAATAAGCCATCCAGTTGATTATCAAGATAATTCAATGCTTGTTGAAAACCAGTATTGACACTGTTTTCGTCAGCCAAGTCCAGAATAATGGTATGAATACCATGTTGTTCCAGCTCTACTTTATCTTTGTGGTTACGGACAGTAGCAACAACTTTATAGCCACGCGAGTGTAGTGTTTTTGCTGCACATAAACCAATACCACTTGAGCAACCTGTAATCAGACATGTTTTCATTCGATTTCTTATCTTCCTCTAAACTATTTGTCACTTTATCTGATGTTTCGGTAAATGTTTAAGTATATTGTCCGATATGCTATATGTTCCATTGATACTTAACCCTGAGACACTATGCAGACGCAAGAAATAACGGATATCGACTACCAGCGCTTTAGGCGTTTTTTAGAGGATGCCTGTGGCATTCTGCTTGGGGATGGCAAGCAATACCTTATTGTGAGTAGATTGACGCGCCTGCTTCGCGATGAAAATATAGCGAGCCTGTCAGAGTTGATAACTGCGGTTGAGCGTGGTCAGCCTCACCATTTGCGTGATGCCGTTATTGATGCGATGACAACAAACGAAACCTCCTGGTTTCGCGATGTACAGCCTTTTGAGACACTCGGACAGGTCATTTTTCCAGAGTTGGACAAGCTTCGGGGGAGCTCTCTCAGAATCTGGTCCGCTGCTTGCTCCTCAGGTCAGGAACCCTACACTATTAGTATGATGCTGAGTGAATATTGCCGTAAGTCTCCCTCAAACAGAATTGCTTCCAGTCAAATTGTCGCTACTGATATTTCAAGTTCGATGTTGGTTCAGGCGAAAAAAGCAGAATATGAGGATGTGGCTGTTGGTCGTGGTTTATCCGATCAGCGCCGCCAACAGTTTTTTACTAAACAGGGAGACCGTTGGCGTGTAATGGATGAGGTTAGACAACGTGTCAGTTTTAGACCTCAGAATCTTCTGCAAAGCTTTGGCACATTGGGTAAGTTCGATATTATTTTTTGTCGTAATGTGCTGATTTATTTTTCCGCTGATCGTAAAAAAGATATTCTGCAAAGAATGGCACAATCACTAAACAAGGGCGGGTATCTGTTTCTGGGTGCATCAGAAACGATCAGTGGTTATACCGATGCCTTTGATCTTGTTCGCACTCCTCACAGCACGGTTTATCGCAAAAAAGATTAGTGCGGATCGTGTTCAATTTTCTTCACTGGCGGTGTTGGTTCGGCCGGGCTTGAAGTCGCAGGATTAGTCTCTGTCGGTTTTATCAGCCCCAACCATGCACCGACTTTCTGAAAGATTGCTTTCAGTAGGCGCCATAACCTTGGTAAAAGCCAAATCATCAGTACAATAAATACGCCAAGAGCAATCAAAAATAATACCGGGTGGTGAAGCGCCGTCCATAAACCAGCAATTACTAATAAGTCTTCGCTGATAGAGGCTCCCCAGTTTGTGACAGGTTCTGGAGATGTGTTGATTAATAAGCGGCTGCCTGCCTTAGTCGCATGGCTACCCGCCGCTAGTGTGCCACCTAACAATGCCGCAGTTAATTCCACTGCCGGGCTGACATCGCCAACAGCGCCAGCAGCTAACATCGCGCCGGCAGGAATTCTAATAAAGGTATGCATGGTATCCCAGCCGGAGTCGACGCCCGGGATTTTATCGGCGAAAAATTCAACACAGTACATAAAACCTGCTGCCGCCATTACCATAGGATCGGTGAGGATTTGGAGTTCATCAGGTAATACAATATTGCCTGTCATGCCCATATAGCCAAGCATAAAAATGGTCGCATAGAGATTGATACCGCTAGCCCATGCTGCTCCCATACTGAGTGCAATAATATTGACTGCTTCCATTGATTGCTCTCCATTTTGTTATAGTGATGACTTACTTAAGCCATAGGGATTTGAGTTGATGATAACCCGAACTGAATTTCTCGCCTATATCAACCACGTTTTAGAACCTGAACGTTTTAATGATTACTGCCCAAATGGTCTTCAGGTGGAAGGAAGTGAAGATATTACGACGCTGGTTACCGGAGTAACAGCATCAGAAGCTTTGCTTGAAGAAGCTATTGAGTTAAATGCTGATGCGATCTTAGTTCATCATGGTTATTTCTGGCGGGGAGAAGATGCTCGCATAATTGGTATGAAGCAGCGCAGATTAAGATTACTACTGGAAAATGACATTAATTTAATTGCCTATCACCTGCCATTGGATGCTCATCCGACACTGGGTAATAATGCGCAACTCGCTGAGCTACTAGGCATCGAAGTTGATGGCCGAATTTCTGGCATGGGAGAACCAGCCATAGGCTTATGTGGTAGTTTGCCGGAACCCTTATCGTTATCCGCTTTTAGTAGTCATGTCCGCCAAAAATTAAAACGTGATCCTTTAGTGATACAGGGACATGACCGACCAATAACTACCGTTGGCTGGTGTACCGGCGCAGCTCAGGGATATCTACAATATGCGGCTGAACTGGGATTGGACATCTACATTAGCGGCGAGATTTCGGAACCAACTGTGCATATAGCGCGTGAATTAGGTATTAACTATATGGCTGCTGGCCATCACGCGACAGAACGTTATGGTGTGAAAGCCTTAGGGGAAATGATGGCGGAGCAGTTTGATATCGTTCATCATTTTATTGATATAGATAACCCGGTTTAGATTCTTATGTTGAAGTCCATACTTAATTTTTATAAGAAACAGCGTATTCGAGTTCAACGCTTTTTTGATATTACTTTATGGCAAGACATTCCAGACGATGCTTCACCTTTATGGCGTTTTTGGGTGAATGCCATTCGTGTGACTTATATTATGGTTCGCGAATTAGCGACAGGTGAGTTGAATTTGCGGGCGATGAGTCTGGTGTTTACGACCATTCTTTCTTTGGTGCCTTTAATTGCCGTTGCCTTCTCTGTTTTAAAAGCCTTTGGTGTCCATAACCAAATGGAACCTATGTTGTTAAGTCTGCTGGAACCACTGGGAGATCGTGGTCCGGAAATCACCGAAAATATTATTGGCTTTGTCCAGAATGTGAAAGTCGGTGTGCTGGGCTCTATTGGTGTGGCCATGTTGTTCTATACAATCATCGCACTGGTTCAGAAAATTGAGAATGCGTTTAATTTTGTCTGGCGCGTAAAGCGTTCACGATCATTAGCCAGGCGGTTTACTGACTATCTCAGCGTAGTGATGATAGGTCCGGTGCTGATTTTTTCTGCACTTGGACTGGTAGCAACCGTTGTTAATCATGAATTTGTAAAACAATTAAGCAGTATCGAGCCATTTGGCACTTTGTTGGTCATTGGAACGAAGTTATTACCTTACTTAATGATCATTACGGCATTTACGTTTTTATATAAATTTATTCCAAATACAAAGGTAAAATTCAGCCCGGCATTAATTGGGGCCTCGGTTGCTGGTGCATTATGGATTGGCGTGGGTACGGTATTTGCAAAATTTGTGGCTTCTTCATCCAACTACACGGCCATCTATTCCAGCTTTGCTATTTTGTTCTTCTTCATGATTTGGTTGTATCTGGCTTGGTTTATTTTATTAACCGGTTCGCAGGTCGCGTTTTACCTTCAACATCCCAAGTTAGTGAGATTAGCAGGTAAACCATTAACGTTAAGCCCGCGATTGCGGGAGCGTGAAGGTTTGTGGCTGATGACAGTGATTGCAAGACGGTTCTGTCAAAACGAGGCTCCGATCAGCATCCAGCATTTGGAAGAGCAAACCGGACTGACCAATAATGCGGTGCAGGACTTACTCAGCAGTCTTGAAAAAGGAGGCTTTCTTGTGGAAGTGGCTGGTGATGAAACACGTTATGTCCCTGCATCTGATGTTGCTACCATCAAAGTAGCGGCTTTATTACATTGTTTACGCACAGCCGAAGAAAATAGTGCATATCATGTTAAAGGTGTGCTGGATAAAGATGTAAACAAGTTATTGAAAGATATTGGTGATGCTCAGACTGAGGTTTTAGGTGATTTAACTCTGCGTGAGCTTGCTATAAGGAAAGAGGGCGAATGAGCGACGTCTCAGCATTAAATGGTAAAAAGATTGTTATTGGTGTAACAGGTAGTATCGCTGCATATAAAGGAGCGGATTTAATTCGACGCCTGAAAGAATATGGTGCTGAGGTTCGTGTCATGATGACAACTGGCGCTGCCGAATTTATCACCCCGCTGACATTACAGACCTTAAGTGGTCACCCTGTGGCAATGACATTATTAGATGCTGATGAAGAGTCGGCAATGGGACATATTGCACTGGCCCGCTGGGCAGATTGGATTCTGATTGCTCCGGCAACGGCTGATTGTCTCTCCAGACTTGTTTCAGGTCGTGCTGATGACATTCTGGCAGCGGTTTGTCTGGCAACGGAAGCACCGATTGCTGTCGCGCCGGCAATGAATAATAAAATGTGGTCAAACGTAGCAACGCAGTCCAATTTAGCATTATTAAAACAACGCGGTGTCAGTGTGATTGGCCCTGCCAGCGGCGATCAAGCTTGTGGTGAACAAGGGGAAGGTCGGTTGTTGGAACCATTGGACATTGTCTATGAGTTAGACCGTTTAATGGTGCCAGGACTTTTAGCAGGAAAACAGGTAGTCATTACTGCCGGGCCAACTTATGAGCCGATTGATCCTGTGAGATTTATTGGTAATCGTAGTTCTGGGAAAATGGGTTTTGCTATCGCACAGGCGGCTAAAGAAGCTGGAGCGAAGGTGACCATTATCGCCGGGCCTGTTCAATTGGCCACGCCTTCAGCTGTTAAACGCCTCAATGTAGAAACTACAGAACAGATGGCGTTAGCTGTTGAAGATAGTATTGAAGCGTGTGATATTTTTATCAGTTGTGCGGCTGTTTCTGACTATCGGCCTACACAGCTTGAACAAGAAAAAATTAAAAAAACGTCACAGCAGCCGATAAATATAGAGCTTGAACCGACGACAGACATTGTGTCTACTGTGACAAATCGACACAATAGGCCGTCGTTTGTCGTAGGATTTGCAGCAGAAACACACAATTTAACGGAATATGCTAAATCCAAGTTAGAGCGAAAGAAACTCGATATGATCGCGGCTAATTTGGTTGGAGAAAATCAGGGGTTTGCTGTTGATGATAATGCGCTGCATATTATCTGGACTGACGGCGAGCAAACATTGCCACTGATGCCTAAAACGCAGCTGGCAAGAGAACTAATGACATTAATAATAAAAAGATTCTATGCAAAAAATTCAATTAAAAATTCTTGATCCCAGACTGGGTGACAGTATCGCTCTTCCGGATTATGCCACCTCAGGTTCAGCGGGTTTAGATTTACGAGCATGCCTTGATGAACCCGTCACACTCGCTCCTGGAGAAACAGTTTTAATTCCTACTGGCCTTGCCATTCACATTGATGACGCCAGCCTGGCTGCTGTGCTGCTACCTCGATCAGGATTAGGCCATAAGCATGGAATCGTGTTGGGTAACCTAGTCGGATTGATTGACAGCGACTACCAAGGTCAGGTGTTTGTCTCATGTTGGAACCGCGGTACAGATAATTTTGAAATCAGTGTAGGAGAGCGGATTGCACAAATGGTTTTTGTACCCGTGGTTCAGGTAGGTTTTGAGAAGGTCGATGAATTCACCTCATCGGAGCGTGGTTCAGGTGGGTTTGGACATACTGGACGTCAGTAGTAGTCAAAGGGGATTGGCATGGCCATGATGGAAAAGCTGGGAAGCAAGTTTATTAGTATTCTTTTGCTATTGGTTATGCTTGTAGTACTCAGTGCTGCAGTTATTTTTATCAATACGCAGTCAAATACTACCCAGCAAAATAATGAGCGTGAAAAGAGCCAACAAATAGTCAATGCGGTTATAGCTAGTTATCAGCAACAAATTAAGGAATGGCAGCAAAGAGCGGTCAGTTTGGCTGAATTAAACGAGACAAAGCAGCTTGCAAACACCAAGAATATTTATGATGTAGAGAATTGGAAAAATCTTGCCAATACCTTTTTCCCATCGGCTAAAGCGATTTGTTTAATTACCAGACAATATGATGCACCAACAAATGAAGGTTGTTTGCCGATTACTTATGTATCACTGAAAAGTTTAAGACAGCTGACAGCGCAGACACAATCGGATGTCGCGATGATTATGCAAGATGGGAAAGCCGATCATATTTTGTTGGCAGCGAGAGTGCCTCTTGATGATAAACAACAATATGCAGCTGTTGCGATTGCGCTAAAACCAAGTGATATTCAGTTGATTAACCCAGGGCTGTTGCCTGACACATATATTGAGATCACCCAGGGAGATTTACCAACGGGTCTTCTTACTACTATAGGTAATAGTCAATATAAAAAAGCTGAACCAATCATCTCTCAGCCTATACCAAACACCTATTGGCAAGTGAAACTATGGTCTGTATCCACAAGTGCCGGAACATCGCTATGGTTAGTTTTCGCTCCTGTTATGGTTTTGACTGTGCTGATATGGCTGCTCAGAGATTGGTGGCAAAGGAAATTATTACACTCGGATGCCAATACATTAGAAGAGCAGCTAAGAGACCTGCAAGAAGTTAAGTTGAAAACAAAGTACCCATTAGTTTTCAGTGAGTTATATGGTGTGAGAGAGCAGATACAACAACTGGCTATACCAGAGAGGAAACGGGCCGTACCTGTCGAAGAATCACTTAATACATTTGTCATTGATGAACCTGAAATGCAGGAACAAAGTGACGCATCTGTTGAAACAACAGACGAAGCCCAGACAGGTAACGAGTCATACAATGACGATGTGATTGATTATGACCGCCCATATGAGCAAGCTGTTATGGATGATACTGAAGATTCGGTGCCAGATGAGGAGGTCGTTCATGACCAACAGTACGCTTCGAGTTTAAGTCTGGATGAAACCGTAGCGAATAGTTCAGATTTACTTGAGCTTAAGCTGACTGATGAGGACACGCAAAATGATGAGCCTGAGTCTTCAGTCTTTATCGAACCTGAATTTTCTGAAACAGAAAAACTGTCACTTGAAGCTGAGGCCGATCTGAGTTCTGCGTCTGAGGATGAAACAAAAGAAATCTTCCATGAAGATACTCAGCAAAGTCCCCCTGCCACAGAAAAGAAACTGGAATTGAATCCGCCATCTGCACAAAACCTGCCAGATGAAGCTATCTTCCGGGCTTATGACATCAGAGGGATTGTCGGTGAGCAGTTGACAGTACCGGTGATGACACTGATTGGCCGTTCTGTTGGTAGTCAAATGATCGCTCAAGGTGTCACAGAGCTTGTGGTTGGCCATGATGGTCGGCTAAGTAGCCAGCCTCTGGCAAAAGCATTTATGCGAGGAGTAACTAATACCGGCTGTAACGTTATTGACCTCGGTCAGGTTCCGACTCCAGTTGTTTATTTTGCTTGTGAGCATTTAAAAACACGTTCGGGAGCGATGATTACCGGTAGTCATAACCCCGCCAATTACAATGGCATTAAATTAGTCATTGCAGGTAAGACATTGGAAGGTGATGAGGTCCACGCATTATATCGCCGTATCAAACAGGGAGCTTTCGAGACAGGTCGCGGTAATATTAGTGCGAGTGATGTGACGGAAGCCTATGTTCAAAGGATCAAGTCTGATATTAAACTTGAACGTAAACTCAAAGTTGTAGTGGATTGCGGTAATGGTGTCGCCGGTAAAGTATTACCAAAAGTATTAAAAGAAATTGGCTGTAATGTTATAGAGTTGTTTTGTGAAGTCGATGGTCGTTTCCCAAATCATCATCCAAACCCGGGGGAGCCCGAAAACCTTAAATCCTTGATCTCAGAAGTGAAGTCTACAGGGGCCGAACTTGGTATTGCTGTAGATGGAGATGGTGATCGTCTGGGCGTGGTGGATACAGAAGGAAATATTATCTGGCCGGATCAGTTAATGATATTGTTTTCACGAGCTGTTCTGGAGAAATCACCTGGTGCCACAGTCCTTTATGATGTAAAAAGTACGAGTTTGCTTGAGGGCGTGATACGCTTTGCTGGTGGTGAACCAATGATGGTGCCATCCGGACATTCTGTTATCAAAAACAAAATGCAGCAGTATAATGCCGCGCTGGCTGCTGAGATGAGTGGACATTTCTTCTTCAATGACCGCTGGTATGGCTTTGATGATGCGACCTATGCGGCTGCAAGACTGGTTGAGTTATTATCGGCAGATCCTATGTCTAGAACGCCGACTCAACTGTTTGCTGAGATTAGTCAACGTGTTTCTACTCCAGAAATCATGGTGAATATGCCATATCCTGAAGCGAAACGCTTCATGACCACACTTATCAGTAATTTCAATGCAGACGGTGGTGAAATTTCTACTGTGGATGGTATCCGCGTAGATTATGCTGATGGTTGGGGATTAGTGCGGATCTCAAATACATTACCTGCTTTAACCTTAAGGTTTGAAGCCACCAATGACATTGAACTGGAAAGAATTAAGCAGTTGTTCATTGAACAAATGCAGCAAGTGAAACCGACCCTGACATTAAAACTATAATTTAAGACGGATAGAATGAGTTTAAACACACAACGTGCTACCCACATTGCTCAGGTATTAACCGAAGCATTGCCCTATATTCAACGTTTTTCTGGCAAAACATTGGTCATCAAGTATGGTGGTAATGCCATGGTAGATGAGACATTGAAAAATAGTTTTGCCAGGGATGTAGTTTTACTCAAGGCGGTGGGGATTAACCCTGTTATTGTTCATGGTGGTGGCCCACAAATAGGTGAACTGCTACAACGTGTCGGCAAGCAAAGTGAATTTGTCAACGGTATGCGTGTCACAGATCGTGAAACAATGGATATTGTTGAAATGGTGTTAGGCGGTCAAGTAAACAAAAGTATTGTTAATTTGATCAATAATCACGGTGGCAGAGCAGTTGGCTTAACTGGCAAGGATGGCAGCCTGATTTTTGCTGAAAAATTACAGATGTCAGGATCTGCTGACATCAATCCATCAGAGTTGATTGATTTAGGTCATGTCGGCAAAGTGGCCAGCATTGATACCAGTGTGATTGATATGTTGATCCACAGTGATTTTATTCCTGTGATTGCACCGGTTGGTGTTGGGAAAGATGGCGAATCATATAACATCAATGCTGATTTAGTAGCAGGTAAAATTGCTGAAGTGCTGCAAGCAGAGAAACTGATTTTGTTAACCAATACTGCTGGACTGTTGGATGCGGATGGTCAGCTATTAACTGGCTTAAATGCTAAGCAAGTAAATGAGTTAATCGATGATGGCGTGATATATGGTGGTATGTTGCCAAAAATAGGCTGTGCTTTGGATGCTGTTCAATCTGGTGTAACAACCGCTCATATTATTGATGGGCGTGTTCAACATGCAGTATTGCTGGAAATGTTCACTGACGAAGGAGTGGGTACGTTGATTCGTGGAGGTGGCCGATGACTGATGTTATACAAAGCAGTAGAGCTGAAACGAAACGTTCACGTCGTCAGGATATTCTTGAAGCACTGGCTTCAGAGTTAGAACAAAGACCGGGAGAACGGATCACTACCGCCAAACTTGCTGCAAGCTTAGGCGTATCAGAAGCCGCTTTGTACAGACATTTCCCCAGTAAGGCGAGAATGTTTGAAGGCTTGATTGGTTTTGCTGAGGAAACGGTTTTTGGTCTGATTCAACGAATTTTACAAGATGAACAAAATGCGTTAAATCGTATTGAAAAAATCATGACGCTTATGCTTGGGTTTTCTACAAAAAATCCAGGTATTACCAGCGTTCTGATGGGGGCGGCCTTAACTGGTGAGACAGAACGCTTAAGACAACGCGTGAGTCAATTTTTTGACCGTCTGGAAACGCAATTCAGACAAATTTTGAGAGAACGTGAACTCACTTTGACACAGGCTGGAGGGAGACCTGTCAACGAAACAGCGAATTTATTACTTGCTGTTGTAGAAGGTCAAATGCAACAGTTTGTAAGAAGCAGCTACAGACAATCGCCTCTCATTGGCTGGGAACAAAAGTGGCAGTTATTAACAAAAATGCTCGAGGTTTATGCATGATAAATGTTTGTCTGGTTGGTTCTGATATAAAGAAAGAACTTGCTCTATTGCAGAGCCAGCATAACATTACTACGAATGCACTTTACGAAGCTTCCTTTGAAGCCTTACTCGATGCTATTGAGAAATTAAAGCCAGATGTATTGGTGATTTCTGATCAGACTCATCAGCTTTCAGCCGATGAGTTATGTTTTTACGTCAGCTTACGTTCAACGAAAACAAAGACCATTATTATTACTGATAAACCTGCCACTTATGAGCAATTAAAGCTATCAGGCTTTACATGCCGTGGGTTTGTTGCATTCGAGCAACGACATGCGATCGTCAGAGCAGTAAGAGTGGTCCATGATGGTGAAGCCTGGATTCCCAGGAAATTAGTGACAGATGTGCTCGATAAACTAGCTAAAGAAGAAAAACAACATAATCTGATGAAGAACTGATTCTTCATTTTCCCTAGATCGTGGTACTAAATTTGCTTTGTAAGGAACTCACTGAGGAAATAAGTATCACAAAAATGTGAACTCATTCACATTTACGTGTGTGTTAGTACCAAAGTACAGTAGATCAAATGAGGCTCTCACGGCAATATTACGCCATGATGAATAATTTACGCGTTCTGGTGTTTCCAGTTCAGCGATTAGGGGAATAGATATGGCTACAGAAATTGGTGTTGTAAAAGCGCTTATTGGCGCTGTAACAGTCACCTCCACGGATGGTTCTGTGAGAACATTACAAGTGGGTGACGTGGTTTATGCCAATGATTTAATTTCAACAGGCGCCGAAGGTGCTATTGAGATTGAATTTGCTGATGGTAGCGTAATGGATCTGGGACGTAGCTCTCAAGCACTGTTAGATGCTGAAGTATTCGATCCAACAAATACGGATATTGCAGATAATCAACAAGCGGTTACTGACGATGTTGATGCTATACAGCAAGCGATTTTAGAAGGACAAGATCCTACTCAAGCTGGTCAGGAGACTGCTGCCGGTGCGGGTACTGCTAATGGTAATGAAGGCCATGATGCAGTGTTTGTGGATTATCTAAATCCGGAATTAATTCCGGAAGCTGGCTTTGACACTACTGGGGTAAGTAATACTTTTGACTTCCCTGAGTCAGATTTACTTTTTGTTGATAATGGCGATCCCGAACCATCAGATATACCACCTCCTGTCACACCTCCACCTGGTGAGATTGCTATAGAAGCGCCATCCAGCTTAGTGTCAGAGGGCGGTTTGCTTGGAGGACAATCTGGTGGCTCCGCATCATCAACTGAAACGATCAGCCTGGATCTGGGGGGGAGTGATTTAAGTAGTATTTCGTTGTCAACAAACGGAAATACAACATCTTTATTAACTCTGGATGGTCAATCCATTGATACTGCATGGGATAGCTCTACTGGTACATTGATTGGTTACATCAGTGGTACAGACTCTGCCAATGCTGCTAATCAGATTTTTACAGTGACATTAGGTGATATCTCAAATAGCCAAGCTTCATATACGGTAGAACTACTTCAACCCGTTCGTGATGTGGCCGGTGTTACTGAAAACATTAATGTTAATGTCGATGTGAGTAATAATGCCGGAGAGTCCTCTTCTGCAAGTTTTGATGTAACTATCCAGGATGATACGCCTGTTGCTAATCCAGCTCAGGAGTCTATATCTGTCGGTGATGCTGTTAATACTAACCTTCTTTTAGTTCTTGACGTCTCAAACAGTATGAATGAGACCACTGATTTTCAGGGTATGACAAAACTGGAAGTCATGATCAAGTCTAGCCTAAACTTAATTGAACAGTATGAAGCGCTGGGTGATGTCATGGTGAACCTAGTGACTTTTAATAGTGGTTCTGAGAACCCAACAGATGTCTGGGTCGATACAGCTAAGGCAAAAGATATCATTAACTCACTTTCTGCGAGTGGAGAAACCAACTATGATGCGGCCTTAGCGGAAGCAGTTGATGCTTTTAATGACCCAGGTAAGATAGATGGTGCTCAGAATGTCGCCTATTTTATGTCTGATGGTGCGCCCAATGAGAGCAACCAAACTGATGCCGATGGTAATTATATCGGTGTTGGAATTGATGGTAGTGAGCAACAAGCATGGGAACAGTTTTTAGCTGATAATGACATAACCGCCCATGCCTTAGGTATGGGAGCTGATGCAGTAGCTGATGAACTCGCACCCATTGCTTACGATGGTGTTAAGGAAGCGGATATTCCTGTCATTACGGTCACCGATTTCTCTCAGCTTGCAGATACATTGGTGAAGACTGTAACTGGCAATAGCGTCTCGGGCGACCTTCTTGATGGCGGTTTTCCTGCAAGTGCCGGAGCGGATGGTGGTTGGATAAGTCAGATCTCTATTGATGGTGTGAACTATACATTCAATCAGCAAACGAATACAGCTTCAGCTGGTAGTGCTTTAGCAAGCTTTGATACCACAACTCATGTCTGGACGATTGCCACTGCTAATGGCGGTATCTTAACAGTAGATATGGACAGTGGTGAATATTCATATAATGTTGGTGATTCAGCTAGTGGTACCTTCACAGAAGAGATCAACTATACCGTTACAGATGGTGATGGTGATACTGCTAGTAATACATTTACAGTCGATGTTGATGTTGAGTTATCAACATTGGTGGTGAGTGATAATTTAGTTATCACTAATCAGGACTCTGTTGACATCCCTGACTGGGCATTATTCGCCAATGACAGCGGTGCTGATGGTCAAACGTATACCCTGACAGACGCTACATCAACTACAGATACTGTCTCCGTGAGTGGAAGTAGTGTTAATTTCGATGATACAGACAGTAATGGCGGTAGCTTTAACTATCAGAACCAAGCTGGTACCCAGACAGATTCCGCTAATGTCTCTGTCACACACGTCAATGGCAGTGTTCTTGAAGGTTCATTTAGGGACGAAATTCTGATTGGTGGCAATGATGTTGATTTTATTTCCGGCGGTGCTGGAAATGATGTCCTGATTGGTGGCGTTGGCGGTTCCTTTGATGCGGGTTATAGACAGGTTACAGCAAGTGTCGCTTCAGGACAGACTGGTATTGCTGGTAACGATAATCAATTTTCGTTTGTTTTAGCAGCAGCGGCAGCAGCATTATATGTGACAGAAATTCGCATCTCTCTTGCTGATTACAATGCCTTTTTTGATCAAGCTGGTACGGATAGTTATACATTCACTTTAGGTGATGGTTCATCTATATCAAGTGATGATATTCAAATGGTTACTGATGGCGATACTAATGAATTAGTTATCCGGTTCGAACCTGGTACTTTCACAGATGGTGATACTCTCAGCTTTGGCATTGATACTGATGGTCGTACTATGAATACTGGGGAGGATTTTGGCAAACAGGAAGTACCTTTCACAGTCTCTTTCAGTGATGGAACAAGTCTCGATAGTACATATCAGCCTGATACTACGAATGGTGGTAGTTCTGCCACTGTTGAAGACCACCCTATTGTCACTGAAACATTAAATGGCGGGGCCGGTGATGATATCCTCGTTGGTGGCGATGGTGAACATATTCTTCTCGGCGGAGAAGGCAATGATACCCTTGTTGGTGGTGGTGGAAATGACATCTTAACTGGTGGTGAGGGGGCTGATTTATTTGTTTGGCACAATGGTGACCAAGGAACAGCAGCTACACCTGCTAATGATATCGTCACTGATTTTAATGGCAGTGAAGGTGATGTATTAGATCTCTCTGATATTCTCCAAGGAGAAGAGAGCAATGATATTACCGACTATATTTCTGTTGCCGAGCAGGGTGATAATGCTGTGCTTTCGCTAACACCTGATGGTGATGCTGGAGATATGACGCAAACAATCACCTTACAAAATACGAGTATTGACCAACTAGTTGGTAGTGATGCCTCAGGTATGTCTAATGCGGATATTATCAACTCTCTGATAAATAGCGGTCAGATCCAAGTGGATCATAGTTAAGTAAAGACTCGATAAGAATAAAAAAGCCGACTAACGTCGGCTTTTTTATTTGAATATTGAATTAATTATTACCAACAACCGGCAGGGGTAGTGGCTCCTGTCTGAGTGATAGTCATAGATGTGCAGTTAGTATCATCAGCCTGTGAACCTTGGGCTGTAGCGACCAATCGATAACTTGTGGCTGTTGGAGTTGGATCGACTGCAATAGTATAATAAGCTGTCCCTGTCTTTGGTGATTGGGCAAAAGGCAGAGCATTTTTGGTACCAACATATGTAAAGTTTTCTGTGTAAAAACGTCCCATATAGCTCGCCAGTTCCATTAAATCTGCCTGAGCATTTGCCCGTCTGGTTTGCCTGACTTGCTCCTGATATGACGGATAGGCAATTGCAGCAAGAATACCAATGATGACTACAACAATCATCAACTCAATCAGTGTAAAACCATTATTCTTATACATAAAAATCAACTATTTTGAGAGTGGCCATATCTCACTTATATAAGGGAGATCATTGTTTTTATCGTCAGTCTTAGCTCTGGATGTGTTAAAACCAATTGCGTATCCAACAGGAATGCTGGGGCCCACTTCGCCCACGGGCAATAGTCCATGAATAAATGTTTGATTATCAACTTTATAAACTTTACCGGATATGATTAAGGTCCCTGTTTGATTAGCTTTTTCAGTGATTACACCAGACTGTGAATATGTATCAGCAACAACAATAGAGGAAAAAAATAATGCAAAAAAAATCGATAAATATCTGTGTATCATCTTTCAATCCTGGTTGAGACTAATAGTTGAGTTGTATCCATGAAGCTCTACCGACTGCATCTAAAGGAGCTGCTTCTTTTATAATCGTTAGACCACCATCAGCATTGCTCATTATTTTAATTTCAATGTTGGATGAACCAGCAGGTTTCGATATCGCCGGCGTTGAGACAATACTATCAAAGCCTCTGCCAGAAGCAGGTACTTTTATTTTAACAGGGTCTCCATTTTCATCTGTGCCAATCTGCACTTCTATAAAGTCATTTGCATCGATTACTCCGTCACCATTATAATCAAAAGGAGAATATTCAAGCCTTCCACCAGTTAAATAATTGAATTCCATTATCCAACTAGTACCGCCACCTAAGCATGCATCATCAGATGGTATTAACGTAGTGAAAATAATTTTGTCATCTCTAAGAATTGGGCGGCTGACCATTCGCTCACCATCATTACTACCATTAGATGCAAGATTAATAAGGTCAATATAGTAGCCTCTTTTTTCTCCATTACTGCTATTTAGTCCCCAGTTTATATTGTAATCTGAGGATATCCTATATCGCTCCCCCTCATCGTTCATTATTTCTGAGAGAATATTCTGTTGAAGTAATTGCGATCTGTTGAATGAGTTGAGTACAGAGGTACGAGGATCCCAAATGCCATAAAATGTCTGTGTGGTTTCGCTATTTCTGTTGTGATCTCCTACTTCGAAATATTTACCTGTACCAAATAAAAGAAGGTAGCCATCTTTAGTCGGATGTTTCTTAGGTATGATCCTGGTAGTGATCGGTTGTATATTCATATTAGTGCAAGTATTCGCTGCACAAGAAGTGAATATTGGAACTGGCACATCTTCAACCTTATATGTAAAATCCCACGTGCTCGTATCATTTCCAGTTAGATCTATACTCCATACATTCCCAAATAAATCTCCTGCATAAATAGCATCAGTTGTTCCATCTTTATTAATATCAACTGCTGATGGGGTAGCAATACCATTCGGCCTACCACTTCCTGTTGGGTCTTGAGCCATCCCTACTTTTGTATCAAATTTACGAATAATTGATCCTGTTTTTATATCAACAAGATAAATAAATCCGTTCCCGCTGACACTATCATTGGCTGTAGATTTATCATTACCATTGTCAACTGTGTTGTTATACCCATTTCCAAAAAGGGCAGCCCACTTACCATTATTTAGTCTGATAATACTAGCCTGTCCCATCGTGAAGCCTAGGTTAGGATCACCGATGTTTTTTTCAGAGTCATATTTATCTGTAAATTCCCATAAAACATTTTTCGCTGCTTTTACTTCACTGGAAAAACTATCAGGATCTGTTACATCTATAGCAAAGAAGCCTTGACCGCCAGCTCCTAGACCTGAAATCAGTATGGTATGCCATGCATCATCATAAAAGGCATCGAAGGCAATTGGGGTCGCATCAACATAAAATTGATGAGAGTAATTAGGGTTAGCTAACTCACTAAGATTTGGATAAATTTCGGCGGGTACATATGCAAAGCGCTCAGCCCCAGCATTACTACCATTAGCTTGTATCGCATGTAGCATTCCATCATTTGCTCCAACGTATAGCATGTTTGTACGTTCAAGATTGGCTCGAACAAAAGAAGAATAGGGATAGGCATCTTCAGGTTGATCATTACCTCTGTCTCCCCAGTCGTCATAATAGTCTGCATTGGGTTTGGCAACTAAAATTGGAGATGAATTAACAATATCCCCTAATGTTGGAGGTGCTGAAGAGTTATTGTTTAGTGTAGCTTTCCTGTCTCGGTATGTTCCACCATTCGCTTTTTCAAATGATCTGTCACCACGGAGATAGTTGAGCAGCCTATCGTTATAATCTGATGGAGCACTTTTGTCTTGGTTTAGAATAGCCTGTTGCGATTCTGAAAGGTTATTTAGCCTGAAGGGTTGACCACTAGTGCCATCATAAGTAAATATTATTCGTTGAGGTGCATTCGGAACCTTTTTAGATGCATCCCAAATTGGTATATCAATTACTTTTCCATTTTCATCAAAACCATAGGCAAGGAGCTTGCCACTCCAATCACCACTGTTGTATGTGGCTTGATAAGTTTGAGTATCTGTCTTTAATGAGCCAGCATCAATCGCTACTGATGCTGATGATGAATTTCTATCTGAAATATTGTTCAGTATATTCGTCAGAGATTCAGCAAAGATTTCGGGATTGGATGCACTAAAGAACTGGCCTCTACTATTAATGGCTGCATGCAACATATCATCAATTTTTGCGACGTCACTCTGATAAGGATCTGACCAACTTATTATATCCTTAGGATCAGTGTCAGGATCTATACTTCCTGTTACACCTAAGCCAACTGTAAAGGTGACCAAGTGCTGCCAGAATGCCTTGTCATCACTATTTGTGGGGACTTTATTTTCCAGATCAGTACGTAAGTCTCGTTTCCAATAATGCATTGCTATATCAGCTAATGTATTGTTCTTATCATCGTAGTATGGCAGTTCGGCAATATATTGATAATCATCATTGTCTGGCCCGGTAATCTTTGTACCGTTTGTGCCATCGGCATTTCCAATGTTTAGATTATCTTCACTAGACCAATATCCATCAGTCATTAAAATATGGTAGCTTTGGCGACAGGTTAGTTGATCTGCAGAATCTTCAGTGCCGGGGGTTTCTCCCCAAGGGCCTTTGTTGTCTTTTCTCTCGAAATATTGGCCAACACTTTTTGCCGCGGATCTCAGAGGTGTGCCGTTAGGACCGATTGTATGTGTGTAAAGCTTATTAAAAAAGTCTTCACGTTCCGTTCCTGAAAACTTTCTCAAGCCTTTAATCAGTGAGCTTTGACTTGTTATGCCATCAATTGTTTTTTGTCCTTGATTGATGGCTCCAAAACCAACTCGAATATTATCAGGTTGAGCAGAAAATGCACGACCTATCCCTGCTCGAGCAGTTAATATTCTTGAGCGATAATATTGAAACCAATTAGCAAAATTCTGAATTTCTTCATCACGGGTTCGAGTCGTACCGTTTGGACTGGTAAAAGTTGCGCCAGCTGAGGTTGAGTTAGTAATTCTGACTCTTGTATAGCGTGAGCGATCTAATCTTAATGCATCGGAGTCAGAGACGCTTCCGTTGTATTTATAGTAAGTGATGGGCCAATAACTATAGTCACCATAACACGGAGCTCCATAAGCACTGCTCAGACTACTAGCATGTTTAAACCAGCATACGTTTTGTGTCTGCTTAGCTTTTAAATTTATACTTCCTCTATTAGGTGCGGTCGGGTTATATAAAGTAGCTGATGGATCAGCATTGCCCATGCTATTTCCGTTATAGTCCTTCCAAGGTAAATAAGTAATATCTGGATTGTAAAATACGGCATTGTTTGCTGCTGAACGATAATAAAAATTATGTACGTTATCATCATCAAAGTTGGGAATTTGATTTTTATACATACCGCCGTTATATACATTGTCTGGTCTAGGGAACAAATAGTATGCATAGTCATTTATGTTACCAGGCATGAGTTCAAATTGCATTGAGCCTGAGTCATCAAGGGTAAACATAATATTAGCTTCGACGGAGCCACCGATGTAGAGTGGGGTTTTACTTATATTCAAGCTTCCGGCCGTTGCTAATGCTGAGTATGTAAAGAGGCTGACAATCGAGATAATTCGAGCTGATATTTTCATAGTTAAAACCTCAATACGACAGTGCTTTGCAAAAGAACTCTTGCTTGAGCTGAGGCACCTATACCTCTAGCCGTTACTCGATAAAACTTTTTCGTTCCTTCATTGGGCTCGCTTTCAAGGTCACCACGGTCCTTATAGACTTCTTCAATAACATATCTTGGTGCATCAATAGCTTCACTAGGTTTGTTAGCAACCATAGAGTTATTATTATTTTTCCACCATGCCTCATCAGTCTCTATCCACCAAGGGGTAGCATTATTAGTTACTGGATCCATCGAATCACGGGTCCATACACCGTTATAAGAACCGTCATCTGTGGCTAGAGGAAAGTCTGACCATGATAGAATTTGCAACTCAGCTTCTCTAAGTGCTATTTCTGCAGCTTCAAAAGCAATATCACGGTCAATTTGATTTGCAGCCATTTTTTCTTCCATAATGCTAGTTCGCATTGCAAAAATACCTATCATTGTCATTAATAGCAGCATAACTAAGCTTACAATTAGAGCTGCCCCAGCTTCATTTCTTTTAGTCATAAGGCACGATTCCTTAGGGCAATGGTTTTGGTAAAGACTTGACGTAAACGACCATCATTTGAAGGATATTGAACTCCATTTAGGAGATAAGTACTGTTTGAGACTGCGACATTAGTATTTTGATTAACATCAATGTTAATCATCACCAGAGAAATTCTGACACTAATAATTTTAGACCAATCAGTTACTCCTGAAGCATTAACATACTTATCAACGTTGAGATCATTATCATCATCAATGCCATATTCGACTTTCATGGTCTCTACCCCATCTACTACGACTTCAGCACTATTGCTACCAACTTTTTCATAAAGTGAAGGTGTGCCGCTTTGTGCAGAAACATAGAAAGAGTGAGATGCGATGGTATTTAGCCAGCCTCGTCTGAATGTGGCTCCAAGATTAGGTGTGCTGTTACCGGGGCTAGCATCTCCCCCTACAGTATGCTCCAATGTCCCATCTGCTGATGGATCATTTGTTACTTGAAAAATAGCTGTATTTTCACAGTCACTTACCATGACAATATTTGAGCAGGTTGCCTTGTATTTAGGATTGTCCTTGTCTGTTGAACACGGAGTTAACCCGTTTGTCGCAGGAATTTTCAGTGGTGCTGAATAATTTTCAACATTAGCGTCATCAGTGCCACCGACATCATGTTCATCTATTTGAATATATACTTCATCTACTGTGCGTAATGTCAGTACGTCACTGTTTTTGTCAACACTGGGTATATCAGTTAAGGCTGGACTCCATGAGCCATCGCCATTTGACTTATGGCCTGTCAGCGGGACATCAAAGTCCCAAAAATAAGAATCTGCATTATTCAGTGTATTAGTAATCTCGGAGCCATCACTATTCTGTAGGGAATTACAGCCTAAATAACCAGTTCTGCTGAGTAATTTGGATATACGGAAAACGGCATAACGTCCATCTTCCTGCATTCGGGCTTTCATGTCTTGCACGCGATACATTTGTCGACTGCTGACAAATAATTCAATTACCCCAGCTATTAATAAAAGACCTATGACTAGCGCTACCATGAGCTCAACTAAAGAAAAGCCTTTGTTTTTTTTCATATTGCACTCTCTAATAACAGAGCTGATGTATCATAATCACCGTAGTTAGTATTTTCATCGCCTAATTGCTTATCTGACCAAGAGATTGTTATTTTGCATATAAATACTTTGCTCGAGTCGTATGCTGGACATGTTATTTCACCTGATCCTGAAGGCAGGTTATTTTTCATTAGAGCTGACCAGTTCGCCAAATCTTTTGCTGAGATACTAGTACCAGAAACATCGGTTGTTGAGGTGTAATTGTATGCGCCTGTGTATGCGGCTTTTTTATTTGAACGCATCCTGTCCAATATATCGGAAGCTAAGATGTTGGCTTGAGATTCTAATCCTGCGGTTTGGTTGCTTTTAAGTGTTGTGACTTGAAGGTGCGCCATGCCGAGTAAACCAAGTGCAAGTACAAATACCGCCACCATGACTTCTAAGAGTGTAAAACCACGTTGTTGTTTTTTCATGGGCATTTTGTGTCTCCAATGCCTACTCTTGAACTACCTGAACTGCTAATAGTGATTGTTCTACTATAGCTCTGACTTGAACAAAAGGTGATCGTACCGTTGACTAATCCATCAATAGTCAATATCTCTCCTGTTGGCATAAAACGGAATCCTTTCCCAAGACTACCGTTACTATTTGAGCTAATGTTAGTGCTGAGTGAATTTTGTTGAGCAAGAAAGCAATCCTTATTTTCCTCACAGACATTGCCTACATCTCCAAGCGACTCATTTGTATTCCAGTCAGTGAATACATTCCAGCCACGACTCCAGTCACCATCGATGACTGGCAGCATCGTTACTTGAACACCACGCCTGATCGCTTCACTCCTGGCCAATTGCATCGTACCCATAAAATCATTCGCTGTTGTGATAAGTCGATGATCTCTAATCATCTGAGAAAAACTCGGCGCGGCAATAGCTAATATGATGGCGGCTACAGCAAGCGTCACCATCAATTCAACTAAAGTAAATCCTTGATTAATTTTGTCTTTTACCACGTCATCTAGTCCTCTCCATGTGGTCGGTTTTAGCCTTATTTATTTTCTCAGTCAAGCTTCAATCAATGGACTTTGTGGGGCTTGTCTCATATTTGAAAAATAACTGTGAAAATCAGTCATATCGTCGTTTTTAGTGTACCAACAAGGCGGCAATAGGGGGAAATCTTTGCCGCTATGTTTGACCTCTATATTGCCGAACTTATGGCTACTTATCGGCAATTCAGACAGTTAGTTTAGTTGGCACGTTAAATGCTGAATGACAATTGTAAATGAGGATGGAGGCGTATAGATGCCGATTAATTTTGATAGTGCAATTGGAATTCATGCTGACGCATTACGTGTGCGTTCACAGCGTGCAGAGTTGCTTGCCACCAATATGGCCAATGCCGATACGCCCAATTATAAAGCTCAAGATATTGATTTCAGGGAAGCTTTGAATAATGCGATGACAGGATCATCGTCTAGTCAATTAAACACAACTAACCAAAAACATTATTCAACAAACCCGGAATCAAATGGACTGATGGCACCTATCCAATACCGGGTGGCCACACAAGACTCTTTAGATGGCAATAGTGTTGATGAAGAAGTAGAGCAGGCACAGTTTATGCAGAATGCTGTTCAGTATCAGGCCAGCCTGCAATTTTTGGGTGGTAAGTTTAACTCGCTGACTCGAGCACTGAAAGGAGAATAGGCACAATGTCGTTATTTAATATTTTTGATATTGCCGGAAGCGGCATGAGTGCTCAGTCTCTGCGTCTGAATACAACGGCAAGTAATCTGGCTAATGTGGATAGTGTTAGCAGTAGTATCAATCAGACCTATAAAGCCAGACAACCCGTGTTTGCTACCGTGCTGGATAATGCTCAGGAAGGTTATAAGCAGGGTGCTGTTCAAGTTCAGGGTATTGTTGAAAGTCAGGCACCTGTCAGACAGGAATATAACCCGAGCCATCCAATGGCAAATGAGGATGGCTATATTTTCCACTCAAATGTGGATCCGATTACCGAAATGGCAAATATGATGTCCGCGTCACGTTCCTATCAAAACAACGTTGAAATCGCGAATACCTCAAAACAATTGCTGTTAAGAACATTACAGTTAGGGCAATAAGGAGGGGTGAGAGATGGCTGTGAGCGGAATTAATGATAACAACCCATATGCATTCTTGAACTCAAATCGTTCAAAAGAAGATAGCAAAAAAGACCCGGGTACATTGGGAATGGAAGATTTTATGTCCCTGATGACAACACAGTTGAAGTATCAGGATCCAATGAACCCAATGGAGAATGGGGATTTTCTTGGACAAATAGCGTCTTTTGCTCAGGTGACAGGTTTATCAGACCTGCAGGATTCTTTTTCTACTTTTGCCAACTCTATGCAATCCAACCAAGCATTGCAGGGATCCTCATTAGTTGGAAGAACAGTGTTAATCCCATCATCGATTGGTAACTTAACGGCAACAGATGGTTTATCTGGTCGGATAAATGTTGCCGATCCAGTCACGGATTTAAAAGTGAAAATTTATGACGAGGCGGGTGTCGTCGTTCGCACCATCGACATGGGGGCAGCCTCAGGTTATACCGATTTCACCTGGGATGGGTTTGATGATAATGGTGAAGCCTTACCAGAAGGTGTTTATCAGTTTAAAGCCTCAGGTACGGTTGATGGTTCTAATACGGCTTTTGCTACCGGCGTTTTGGCTCAGGTGTCGAGTGTTTCAATCAGTTCGACCGATGGATTAATAGTGAATTTGGCCGGAATTGGTTCTGCGTCATTTAGTGAAGTTGTTGAAATTCTTTAGGAGAATATCTTATGTCATTTAGCACAGCTTTAAGTGGTTTGAATGCGGCAACAGCCGATCTAAACGTCAAATCAAACAATATTGCTAACGTCAACACGACTGGCTTTAAGATGTCTCGTGCAGAATTTGGTGACGTTTTTGCCGTTTCAGCCTTCGGCTCAACCAATCAAACCGCTATCGGTAGTGGTGCCGTATTACAAAATGTGGCTCAGCAATTTAATCAGGGTAATCTTGAGTTCACAGATAATTCCTTGGATTTGGCGATAAGTGGACAAGGCTTTTTTGCTTTAGCACCAGAGTTAGATAGCGGGGAAGTCATATACTCACGAGCAGGTGAATTCGGTGTTGATAAAGATGGATACATTGTTTCAAATGAAGGCTGGTACCTAAGAACTTTCCCTGTGGATGCGCAAGGTAACATTTCGGCAACTAGTATGAATGCGACATCACCCATTCAATTACCTGCATCAGTTGGTGCACCTGAAGCGACAACAGAGTTGAAAATCGCCACTAATTTACCTTCTACATCCGATGGCATTATTGATAGTGGTACAGGGGGTATTTTGGCCATCGACCCAACCGACGATACAACCTACAGTTATACAACCTCAGCAACAATTTATGATTCTTTGGGTAATGAACATATCGTGACTACCTATTATCAACATATTGACGAGGCGGCATTAGATGGCGGTGTCCCTGTGGGTGATAACCAATGGCAAATGGCTGCTTACGTTGATGGTGGTGAAGTCAAAGGAGGTACTGCCGGGGTCCCCTTCGCTTTAGAAACAGATGCTCGTATCAGTTTTAATGCTGATGGTACTTTGAATCAGGTTGATGCTGATCCAAGTACTGCAGGTATCGATCCTATCAACTTATCTTTTACTGATGGCGGGGCAACTGAGTGGATGAGTGGTGCAGAAACACAAACAATTACACTAGCACTTACCGGCTCAACCCAGAACTCTGGTAGTTTTAATGTTGGTGCTCTCACTGTAAATGGTTTCCCGACAGGTCGTTTAACTGGGGTAGACGTGAGTGAAGAAGGCTTAATCAGAGCAAACTATAGTAATGGGCAAGCTATTCCTATCGGAAAAATTGCCATGGGTAACTTTGCTAATCCCCAGGCACTGAACAAAATTGGTAGTACTGCCTGGAAAGAAACCACTGATTCTGGCCCGGTCATTGCAGGTGAAGCTGCAACAGGTAGTTTTGGTCAAATTCAGGCGGGTGCATTAGAAACATCCAATGTCGATTTGACGGCTGAGCTAGTAGGATTGATTACGGCACAACGTAACTTCCAGGCTAACTCAAAAGCGATTGAGACAAATAACGCCATAACTCAGACCATTATTAACCTGCGATAACGTTTTTCTTTAAAAGTACGCTGCCTCTGGCAGCGTATTGAGGGTAGAAATAATGGACCGTAGTTTATATATCGCCATGAACGGGGCTCAACAGACTATGTTGGCCCAAGCCGCTAACGCCAATAATTTGGCAAATGTGAATACCACGGGTTTTCGTGCGGATTTTGAACAATTCAGGAGTATGCCGGTATTTGGCGAAGGTTTACCCAGCCGTGTTTACTCGATGCTGGAGCGACCACAAACGGATTACCAAACAGGTTCTATTCAATCTACTGGCCGTGATCTGGATATTTCTGTTCAAGGTGAAGGTTTCATTGCTGTGCAAGGTAAAGACGGCCGTGAGGGTTACACGCGTGCTGGTGATCTTCATGTGACTGAAGCTGGGCAGTTGGTGACAGGTACCGGACTTGCCGTGATGGGTGAGGGTGGTCCTATTGCTATTCCTCCAGCGCAAACAATTGATATCGGTAATGATGGGACGATATCTATCCGCCCCATTGGTGAAGCGGCAAATGCCCTTGCCGTATTAGATCGGATTAAATTAGTTAAACCAGATTTACAGCAAGTATTCAAAGACTCTGATGGTCTCATGAGAATGCAGGATGGCTCAGAAGCACCATTAGATGCGACGGTTACAGTTGCCTCCGGTACCTTAGAGGGTAGTAATGTTAATGCGGTAGGTGCTCTGGTCAATATGATCGAGTTGCAGAGGCAATATGAAATGCAAGTCAAAATGATGGATACAACACAAGAAAATAGTGCAGCATCGGCACGTTTAATGCAGATAAGTACTTAAGCAATTAACGCTAATACGACGGTTGCATAGGACTTCAGGAGACGATTATGAATCAGGCTTTGTGGATTGCCAAAACTGGCCTAGATGCCCAGCAAACACGTATGTCAGTTATTTCCAATAACTTGGCTAACGTCAACACAACAGGATTTAAGCAAGATAGGGCGGTGTTTGAGGATTTGTTATATCAGACAATAAGACAGCCAGGCGCGCAATCTTCTACAAGTACACAATTGCCTTCGGGGTTGATGATAGGTACAGGTGTCAGGACTGTAGCGACAGAAAAGTTACACACGCAAGGTAATATTATCCAAACTGAACAGGCACTCGATATTGCCGTTAACGGTCGTGGCTTTTTTCAAATTCTGATGCCGGATGGCACATTGTCTTACACCAGAGATGGTACGTTTCAGCTTGATTCAGATGGACAGATTGTAATGTCAAATGGTAATCCATTAGAGCCATCGATAACGATTCCTGCGGATGTTCAAAGTATCACCGTGGGCTCCGATGGCACGGTGAGTGTGACTCAGCCAGGTACGGCGACACCAACAATTGTGGGTAATATTGAATTAGCCGACTTTGTTAATCCGACAGGTTTGCAGCCTATTGGTGAAAACTTGTTTCAGGAAACAGGAGCAAGTGGTACGCCAATTACCGGCACGCCTGGCTTAGATGGTTTTGGTCAGACCGTTGGTGGAGCACTGGAAACATCGAATGTTAATGTGGTGACTGAGCTGATTAATATGATTGAAACTCAACGTGCTTATGAGATGAACTCAAAAGCGATCTCTACGTCCGATCAAATGCTGCAGTACGCTAGTCAGAATCTTTAGTCATAGCTTTGGGCTACTTGTTGTCCCCCACCAAGTAGCCCTTTTCTTTTTTACCTTCCTGTCCTTTTTCATAATTTTGGCACGAACTCTGCTTCAACTTTTAGGTGAAGTGCGTATTTTTTCGGAGTGTCAAAATGAAAACAGTTGCCCCATTTTTAGTATTTCTTGCTGTGGCAATGTTATCTGGTTGCTATAGCAATGAGGTTAAGCGCGATCCCGCTTTTGCTGCCGTTCGCCCCGAGCCGATAGAGCCACAGGATAATTATGATGGCGCTATTTTTGACGCTCGCAATAATATTTCATTATTTGAGGATTATCGTGCGAGACGTGTAGGCGACATTTTGACAGTGAAGTTGGAAGAGCAGACCGACGCGAAAAAAGAAACAGAGACGAAAATTAATAAATCCAATAATAACTCGATTGATAATCCAACACTGTTTGGAACAACACCTCAATTTAACTTACCTGGTCAGCTTCCTTTGGCAAGTACAAAGGACAATAACCTGGCATTCGGTCTGGGATCAAATTCTAACTTCAAGGGACAGGGCGATAGTGATCAGAAAAATGAGTTGACCGGCAATATTAGTGTGTCGGTAGTTGAGGTTTTACCGAACGGTAATATGGTGATTCGTGGAGAACGGGTGGTCACTATTAACCAAGGAAACGAATACATACGTTTGTCAGGGATGATAAGCCCAAGAGATATCGAGGCAGATAATTCTATTTCGTCTATTCGGATTGCTGATGCTCAGATTTCTTATGTGGGGGATGGCCCGACTAATGATGCCAATGTGATGGGCTGGTTAAGTCGATTCTTTGTCAGTGCATTGATGCCTTTTTAAAGGGTAAAAGTTATGAAGTTCAGAGTATTTATTATATTTGCATTATTAGTGAGTTCAGGCCTCGCCTGTGCTGAACGGGTTAAAGATTTAGCGTCTATTGCAGGTGTGCGTAGTAACCAATTAATTGGTTATGGTTTGGTCGTAGGCCTTAATGGTACGGGCGATAAAACGAAATTTACCGGGCAAAGTTTACGGAATATGCTGGTGGAGATGGGCATTAATATCCCACCTGGAACCGATCCTAAAAGTAAAAACGTGGCGGCAGTTTCAGTTCATGCTGATTTACCACCTTTTGTGAAGCCCGGTCAAACCATTGATATTACCGTCTCATCACTTGGCGATGCCAAGAGCCTGCGCGGTGGTAGTTTATTAATGACTCCATTAAAAGGGGCGGATGGACAAATCTATGCCATGGCACAAGGTAATCTGATTGTTGGTGGCTTTGGTGCTGATGCTGCCGATGGTTCACGATTAACAGTTAATATTCCAAGTGCCGGGCGAGTGCCGAACGGTGCCACGGTTGAGCGAGCAGTCAGAAATGCCTTAAATGTGGGAGATTCTATTATTCTGAATCTACATAGCCCGGACTTCACAACCGCCAGTCGCTTAAGCGATGCCATCAACCATACCTTAGGCAAGAATACCGCATTCTCAATGGATGCTTCTTCAGTCAAAGTGAATGCGCCGCGCGATCCTAATCAGCGTGTTCCATTTATGTCCTTAATTGAGAATCTAGAACTTAATCCTGGTGAAGCACCTGCCAGAGTCGTGGTTAACTCACGCAGTGGCACTATTGTGATTGGACAGCATGTGCGGGTGAGCCCTGCTGCCGTGACGCATGGTAATTTATCGGTCACTATCTCGGCTAATCCTGAAGTCAGTCAGCCAGAACCTTTTTCGCAAGGACAGACTGTCGTGACACCTAACTACAATATTAATATTACTGAAGAAAATAGCCGGATGTTTGTCTTTAATCCGGGTGTATCGCTGGATGAAATTGTACGTGCAGTGAATCAAGTCGGCGCGGCGCCTGGTGACTTAGTTGCTATCCTTGAAGCACTAAAGCAGGCCGGCGCACTTAAGGCTGACTTAGTGGTTATTTAGTTATGGCTTACGAGTCGAATATTGCCCGATCAGCGGTTGATTTTCATGGTTTGAATCAATTACGTGAACAAGCGGTTAAGGATGTTGATAGTCAGCAAACATTGAAGCAGGTGGCTGGTCAGTTTGAGTCATTGTTTATCAATATGATGCTGAAATCGATGCGTCAGGCAAGTTTAGGTGACGGGATATTTGACTCATCACAAAGCAAAATGTATCAGGATATGGCGGACCAACAACTGGCTTCTGATCTATCTACGCGTGGTGGGCTTGGACTACAGGAAGCGATTATTCAGCAGTTGGGTAGTTATCAATTACAGTCAGCCCAGCCAGCCAAAACCGATCAAAGCTATAGTTATGACACGGTTACCATAAGGCCTGCACTGGCTAAAAAAGTAAACGATCTGATGTTAAAACAGATACGTGATATTCATGCTGAAAACATCAAAAATGAATCAAGCACGGAATTAGAAAATCTCGGACAAGTTGTGTTTGATTCTCCTCAAGATTTTGTAAAAACACTCTGGCCTTATGCTCAGCAAGCGGCAGATAAAATAGGTGTTGCACCGGAAGTGATTTTATCTCAAGCCGCTTTAGAAACGGGCTGGGGTAAGTTTGTTCTCAATGATGAGGCAGGAGAAACGAGTTTCAACTTGTTTAATATCAAGGCGGATAAAAGCTGGACTGGTGATAGCGTCAGTAAAGTGGCACTCGAATATCGTGATGGTCAGGCTTATAACGAAGCTTCTCGGTTCCGTTCGTATGACTCATATCAGGATAGTTTCAATGACTATATTGAGTTTCTGCAAACGCAACCTCGCTACCGTGACGCATTAAAACACACGGGTAATGCCGATGCCTTTGTTGAACAATTGCAAAAAGCCGGCTTTGCAACCGACCCTAATTATTCCGACAAAATTAAACGTATTATGAATAGTGACATTCTGGCACGAATTTCGCTGGAGTCAGACCATGCATAATCACGCTGACGAGTTAAGGAGCATGCCATGAGTCTGCTAGGGATTGGGACATCGGCATTATTAACGGCCCAAGGTAATTTATCGACGACCAGTCATAACATCAGTAATGTTAATACTGAGGGCTACACACGACAGCGTGCGGACCAAGCGACACGAACACCTGATTACAAAGGTGATATCTATTTTGGTACAGGTGTACAGATAACCTCCGTTGAACGTGTTTATGATACGTTTTTGGCGAGTCAGGTCAGAACCTACACTGCACAAGAAGCGGCACAGAGAAGTTATCTTAGTTACTCTCAACAAGTTGATGATGTGCTTGGCTCTGAAGACTTAGGTTTGAGCGGTGGTTTAAACAAATTTTTTAATGCGGTTAATGAGCTGGCAAACGATCCAACGTCTATTGCTGCCAGACAGTTAATGCTGACTCAGGGAGAGTTGTTAGCTAACCGCTTTAATACCATGGATTCTAAGCTGACCCAACTGGATGAACAAATCGACTACGATATTACCGTGGCGGTTGATGACATCAATAATTTATCCAAAAGCATTGCTGAGCTAAACGCCGCGATTACGGCTGCTAGTGGTGCTGGTGGCACGCCAAATGATCTGATGGATAAGCGTGACAAACTGATTAATGATCTTTCAGAGATTGTTTCAGTGAATGTTATCGAGCAGTCGAATGGCACAACAAATATTCTGATTGGCAATGGACAAGCCTTAGTCGCTGGCACAAAAAGTATGACTTTAACGACAGTGACGGACACATCCACCACGCCACCAAGATTAGGTATTGGTTATGGTGACAGTAGTACCAACATCACTAGTCAGTTATCCGGTGGCACATTAGGTGGGGCTTTGGAGTTTCGTGACACGATTATTGATGATGTCAGAGCTGAGCTTGATGTGTTGGCAAAGTCAGTCGTAGAAGGTTTTAATGCTGTCCATAACAATACAACGAATATTGCCAATGGTGGACAAGGCTCAGTTGATTTAGATGGTAATGATGGCGGCGACTTTTTTGACCCGGCAAATATTACCGCTGCCACTATTTCGGTGGCAATAACCGATCCCCGTGCCATTGCCGCTTCATCAAAATTTGATGCTGCAACTGGCCTCGTTAATGTTTCTGGTTCAGGTAATAATGAAAACGCATTAGCACTGGCTAACCTGGAAACAGACAAAACATTAGTGACTATCGCACCAGGGGTGACTCGTTCCTTATCAGAAGGTTATGCCGTGCTGGTTTCTGATGTGGCTACACGTACACAGCAAGCGGAAGCTAGTCAGGAAACACAGCTTGCCTTATTACAACAAACTGAACAACGGTTTGATGCTGTTGGTGGCGTTAATCTGGATGAGGAAGCGGCACAGCTTATCAAGTTTCAGCAGGCTTATCAGGCGGCATCTCAGATTATCATCGTCTCCAATACCATTTTTGATTCACTGATTAATGCTGTTTAGGAGATTATCATGAGAATATCTACATCCTATATTCAACAGCAAAGTGTTGATACTATGCTGGCCCAGCAGAAACAGTTGGCTGATACCCAATTACAAGTCTCTACCGGTCAGCGAATTTTACGACCTTCAGATGATCCGGTGGCTGCGGTTAAGTCGCTTAATTACGAGCGTGAAGTCAGTATTAATGAACAATATCTGGCCAATGCTGATGTAGCGAATAATAAACTCAACTCGGCTGAAAACGCACTTACAAGTGCTACAAATCTTGTTCAACGAATTCGCGAACTCGCCGTACAGGCCTTGAACGGAACCAATGACGCTAATGCTCGCACTGGTATTGCTGAAGAAATTGATGAGTTGAACAAATCTTTAGTGAGTCTGGCTAACACGACGGATGCTAACGGCGAATTTTTATTCTCAGGCTATCAGTCTTTCACTCAAGCGTTTGATACCACTACATTTGCTTATGGTGGCGATGGTGGCCAACGTAGTATGCGCGTCGGTAGTGATTACTCAGTGGAAGCGACTTTTCCGGGAGATGACGTATTTGTTATCACCAATGCTGATACGTCGACACAAGCTATTTTTCAGACAATTGATCAGTTTTCTACTGCGCTCAAAGCCAATACAGTTGGTACTGCGCCAAACAATGGTGAGTTTCTCGATAATATGTCGACTGCCATTGACTTATTAACAACTGCCAGAACGACAGTCGGTGCTCGTATTAATTCTATTGACCAACAGCGCAGTATTAATGAAGATAGCCTGACCAGCCTTGAAACCAGTCTGACTAAACTAAAAGATTTGGACTATGCTGAAGCCATTTCACGTCTGAATTCTCAAACGACAGGCTTACAAGCGGCTCAACAAGCCTATGTCAAAGTACAGGGGCTGTCCCTGTTTAACTTTTTATGAAACACTGACAACTTTCTAACCGTTGTCATTTATAAAATATGAAAGCAGTGATTCTGGCAGGTGGCTTGGGCACCCGTATCAGTGAAGAGTCTATAAATAAGCCAAAACCGCTTATTCAAATCGGTGGCAAGCCAATCCTATGGCACATTATGAAAATCTATTCACATCATGGTGTGAATGATTTTATTATCTGTTGTGGTTACAAGGGCTATCTCATCAAAGAGTATTTCGCGAATTATTTTTTGCATATGTCGGACGTTACCTTTGATATGCAAAATAATAAAATGCATGTACATGAAGCCCATGCAGAGCCTTGGAAAGTAACTCTGGTCGATACCGGTGATGATAGTATGACCGGTGGTCGTATCCGTCGTGTTAGGGATTATGTCAAAGATGATGAAGCCTTTTGTCTGACTTATGGTGATGGTGTAGGCAATATCGATATTCGCACTAGTATTGAGTTTCATCAGCAACATGGAAGTTTGGCTACTGTGACAGCGGCTTATCCTCAAGCGAAATTCGGTGCTTTAGATATTCAAGGTGATCGTGTTGTTAACTTCCAGGAAAAGCCCAAAGGTGATAACGGTATGGTCAGTGGCGGCTTTTTCGTTTTATCTCCCAAAGTCATTGATTACATCAGCGATGACAAGACAAGTTGGGAAGGTTATCCACTGCAGAAGTTAGTAACTGAACAGCAGTTGCGAGTCTTTCGGCATGAAGGCTTCTGGCAACCCATGGATACTCTCCGTGATAAGCAACATCTCGAGCAACTCTGGCAGTCAGGCAATGCGCCGTGGAAAGTCTGGTGATTGATACCCATTTTTGGCAAGAAAAATCTGTTCTGATTACCGGTCATACCGGTTTTAAAGGTAGCTGGCTTAGTCTGTGGCTGACTGAACTTGGAGCGAAAGTAAGTGGGTATGCGCTTGCTCCAAATACTCAGCCTTCAATGTATCAGGCTATCGAGTTAGAGACGATTGTTGACTCGGTGACTGCAGATATCAGTAATTTAGCCAGATTGTCTGAAGTCATGCAGCAAACACAGCCGGAAGTCGTATTTCATCTGGCTGCACAATCACTGGTCAAACCCAGTTATCTTGATCCAGTAGGCACTTATCAAATTAATGTGATGGGCACGGTGAATGTTCTAGAGGCCGTCAGACATTGTCCCAGTGTTAAAGCCGTCGTCGTTGTGACCTCCGATAAATGTTATGAAAATCATGAATGGTCGTGGCCTTATCGTGAAAATGATCGACTGGGAGGGCATGACCCGTACAGCAATAGCAAAAGCTGTGCAGAGCTTGTCACCGACTCATACCGTAAATCCTTTTTTGCTGATAATGAAACGGCCGTTGCTACTGCAAGAGCAGGTAATGTGATTGGTGGTGGTGACTGGTCTGATTATCGCTTGCTACCAGATTTAATAAGGGCAACCCAAACGACACAAGCATTAGAAATCCGCCATCCTGCTGCCATTCGACCTTGGCAACATGTTTTAGAGTCATTATCCGGATACCTCCAACTAGCCCAGAAGTTGTTTGAACGAGGAGATGAGGTGGCAGAAGCCTGGAACTTTGGCCCAGTGCAAGACGATATAAAACCTGTACATTATCTTGTTGAACAAGCACAGAAAAAGTGGTCAAACTTTGAATGGTATAGTCCATCACAGAATGAACATCATGAAGCCAATATACTCATGCTGGATTGTTCTAAAGCAAGACAAAAACTGGGGTGGCAACCCATCTGGCGTATAGATGAGGCTTTATCAAAAACGTTTGATTGGTATGATGCTTTTTATTCCGGTAACAATATGCGTGAATTCAGTTTGCAACAGATTCAGCAATTTGTTCAGGCGACAAAACGATATTCAATAACAGCATGAATCCATTACATACACCTCACACTGAACCTTCAACGATTTCTTTATCGGTTGGCAGTATCTGTGTGGTTAATAAAGCGGCAACGTCACCGACACTGTGTGTTGTCGTAGCTATAGAATCTGCCACAATTGAATGTTATGAAATATTGGCACTAACGGATACTGAAACAGAACTCGAACTGTTTGTTTTTGATGATGACAATATTGGTACTAATCTGTATTTGGACTTACGTTTTCCAGTCTTTGCCGGCCCGCTTGATGTGGCAAGTCAGCAAGGAAAAATTTCAACATTAAACCTTGAAAGACTTTTACGGGCTTTGGTTCAACGTCAGGTAAAACGTTATAGTCAGCATAAATTTCAGACAATGGATTTCCAACCAGGGCAGAATAATGTCGCGGTGTCAGGGAAAGTCTTGGATGGCAATGATATTCAGCATCTAGTTGATGCATCACTTGATGGCTGGCTGACTACGGGGCGGTTTAATGCTCAGTTTGAACAGGCGCTTGCTGAATTTATTGGTGTTAAACATGTACTGACAGTGAATTCTGGCTCGTCGGCAAATCTATTAGCATTGACAGCTCTGACCTCAGCTAAGCTTGGTGAGCGTGCCCTTCAAAAAGGCGATGAAGTCATCACCGTCGCAGCAGGTTTTCCGACTACGGTGAACCCCATTTTACAAAACGGTTTAGTACCGGTTTTTGTTGATATTACCCTGCCATCCTACAATATCGACGTCAGTCAGCTTGAGGCCGCATTATCAGATAAAACGCGAGCCATTATGATGGCGCATACATTAGGTAATACATTCAATATTGATGCTGTTGTGAGTTTTGCCCGTCAACATAATCTGTGGTTAATCGAAGATTGTTGTGATGCTCTGGGGACCAGCTATTCTCCTTCTGTTGAATTAACCGATTATCGTGGACAGCCCATCGCCTTAAATCAGCCTCGGCATGTTGGCACATTTGGTGATATCGCGACCTTAAGTTTTTATCCAGCTCATCATATTACGATGGGTGAAGGTGGAGCAGTTTATACCAATAATGGCCAACTGAAATTGATTCTGGAATCATTCCGTGACTGGGGCAGAGATTGTTTCTGTGAGCCAGGTAAAGATAATACCTGTAATAAACGCTTCAGTTATCAGCTGGGACAGCTGCCCTGCGGCTATGACCATAAATATACCTATTCTCATCTTGGTTATAATCTGAAAATTTCTGATATGCAGGCTGCTGTGGGCTTGTCTCAATTGGATAAAGTCACGGGCTTTATTGAGAAGAGAAAAGCTAACTTCCAACGTCTGTATGCTGGCTTAGCTTCTCTACAAGATTATTTGTTACTGCCGGAGGCAGAGAATAATGCTGAACCGTCCTGGTTTGGTTTTGCTATTACCTTAAAACAAGGTAATCGAGCTGACTTTATTCAGTATCTTGAACAACACAAGATAGCCAATCGACTGGTTTTTGGCGGTAATCTCATCAAACAGCCTTATTTTGAACAGCAAAGCTATCGTCGTGTTGGCGAATTAACCGTCACCGATCAGGTCATGAATGATTCGTTGTGGATCGGCGTTTTTCCAGGGCTATCTGATGAGATGATTGATTATATGGTCGATACTATCCAATCTTATTTCAAAGTGTGAGTGATGACTGACAAAACATCGATGTATCAAAAGTTATTTGTGCTGGAAATGGCCAATAATCACCAAGGTGATATTGCTCATGGCAAGCAGGTTATTCAGCAGATGAAACAGGTTTGTGACGACTTTCCTTTCCAGTTTGCCTTTAAACTGCAGTACCGGAACCTGAAAACCTTTATTCACCCTGATTATCGCGACAGACAAGATATCAAATACGTTAAACGGTTTCGCGATACAGAGCTGGAAGAAACGCAACTACTGGAATTAAAAAAAGCCATTGATGAAGCAGGCTTTATTTCCATGTGTACGCCGTTTGATGAAGCCTCTGTTGACTGGATTGAACAACATGATTTTGACATCTTAAAAATTGCCTCCTGTTCACTTACCGATTGGCCACTATTAGAACGTATCGCTCAATCCTCTTTGCCGCTGGTGATGTCTACCGCCGGTGCCACGATGGAAGAGATTGACAATGTCGTTCAGTTTTTCTTACATCGCCACAAACAATTAGCCGTGATGCACTGTGTTGGTGAGTATCCAACGCCAAGACAAAATCTACAGTTGGGTCAAATTGCTCTATTAAAACAACGGTTTCCTGAGGTGACGGTGGGCTATTCAACCCATGAGGATCCTAATGAGACGGAAGCGGTGAAGATGGCCGTCGCCATGGGCGCGCAGCTGTTTGAAAAGCATGTTGGGGTAGGTGAGCTCAATGCATACTCGGCGAATCCTGAGCAAGTCAGACAATGGTTACTCTCAGCACAAGAAGCATACGCCATGCTTGGCCTAGAGGGCGAGCGTGTGGCGGTGACCGAGACAGAGTTAACCACACTGAATTCATTACGCCGAGCGGTGTTTGCTAAACAAGATCTCGCTGCAGGCAAAGCACTGCAAACAGAAGATTTTTACTTGGCGATTCCAAGTCAGCCAGGTCAACTATTAGCGAACGACTTATCCAAGTACAAACAGTTTGAGTTAAAAGCGGCAGTAAAGGCTAATGGACCTTTATTACTTGAGCAGTTAGAAATTACCGATACCCGTGACATGGTTTCCGCTTCATTATCCAAAGTCTGTGCTTTATTACGTGAAGCCGGCATTGCTATTGCCGATGGGGTGAACTGCCAGTTATCGCATCACTATGGCATTGAGAAGTTCGAAGAAACAGGCGCGACCATTATTGATGTGGTCAATCGTGAGTACTGTAAAAAGATTCTGGTGTTATTGCCAGGACAAAATCATCCGGTGCACGCTCATCATAAAAAAGAAGAAACCTTTAATGTGCTGGCGGGTGAAATGCACTTGCAATTGGGTGATGAATTAAAAACCATAAAAGCCGGTGAAATGGTGACCGTTGAGCGCGGTGTTAAACATGCTTTCAGCAGTGAAACTGGGGCGATATTTGAAGAGTTGTCGACGACACACTTTACCGATGACTCATATTACGACGATAAAACCATTAATCAAAACAGCCGCCGCAAGACAAATCTGATATTTCGTGCTGACTGGCTAACATCGGAGTGGGCATGAGCCAACAACGCGTTGCTGACTATATCTTTGCCCGAGTGGCTGAATTAGGCGTTAAAGAGGTTTTCTTACTTCCTGGTGGTGGGGCCATGCATCTGGTGGATGCGTTGGGGCAGAGTCCTGATATCACTTTCATACCGACTCATCACGAACAAGCTGCAGCGATTGCTGCTGAAGCCTACTCTCGCGTGAATGAAACACTCGGTGTGGCGCTGGTCACAACAGGGCCAGGTGCAACCAATGCTTTAACTGCGGTAGCGGGCGCTTGGATTGAGTCTGTACCACTGCTGATTATTTCCGGTCAGGTGAAACGGGCTGATATGAAAGCCGATACTGGTGTACGGCAAATGGGCCCACAGGAAGTCGATATCGTATCGATGGTTAAACCTATTACCAAATACGCGGTCACGGTTGATGAGCCAGAAAATATTGGACGTTATATTGATAAGGCTTTACATGAGGCCATGAGTGGACGAAAAGGCCCCGTATGGCTGGATGTCCCTTTGGATGTGCAGGCTAGCCTAATCGAACCAGAACAATTGGAGAGAGAAGAGTCCTGTTCGGGTGCTGAATCAGACTGCTCACTTCAGCTGGATGAAGTTATCCAATTAATTCAGCAGGCAGAGCGTCCCATTATTTTGGCAGGTCATGGTATCCGTCTATCAGGTGCAGCTGACACATTCAAACAACTTTATGAAAAAACGGGTATTCCGGTATTAACAACATGGAATTCTTTGGATCTGATTCCATATGAACATCCATTATGTGCAGGTCGCCCAGGTTCAGTGGCACTCAGACCGGCAAACTTTGCCGCCCAGAATTGTGATTTATTGATCAGTATTGGCGCACGTCTGGATAATGTGGTCACCGCCCATAATCCACAGAACTTTGCTCAATATGCCGATAAAGTGATTGTCGATATTGACGCCTCTGAACTGAAAAAACATCAGCTACCCAAAGCCCGTTTAATTCAGACGAATGCCAAAACCTTTATTGAACAGCTTATGGCTGAGGTGAATGACGCACCTGCTGACTATGCTGACTGGATACATAAAATTACAGACTGGAAACAGCGTTACCCACGTTGTGATGGTGAAACGTTTCCTGAGCAAGGTGAAATCAGCCATTATCATTTTATTGATCGACTATCAGCTCATACAGCTGAGAATGAACTGATTATCACCGGCAGTTCGGGCTTAGCTGTGGAAGTGTTTTATTCCACCTTTGTGAACAAAACCGGACAGCGTGTTTTTCTTACCTCTGGTTTAGGTTCTATGGGCTATGGTTTGCCAGCTGCGATTGGTGGCTGTCTGGCCTCAGGCAGAAAGCCCGTCGTTTCGGTAGAGGGTGATGGAAGCTTACAACTTAATTTACAAGAACTGAGTACCTTAAAATCCCTCAATTTACCTATACGCATGTTCATTATGAACAATAATGGCTATGCCTCCATTCGCAACACACAACGAAATTATTTTGATGAACGCTATGTGGCAACAGGGCAAGAAGCCGGCTTACTGATTCCGGATTTAGTCAAACTCGCAGAAGCGATTGGCCTTGATGCTGTTCGTATAAATGACGCCAGTGAGTTGGATGAAAAAATCCAATATGTTCTCAATCATCCAGGCCCAATTCTTTGTGATGTCACTATCATTAAAGACGAAGCGTTATGGCCAAAAGTGTCAGCTATTCCTCAAGCGAATGGTTCGATGATATCGATGCCATTGGAGGATATGTCGCCTTTATTAGATTTGGAGATTCTAGAGAGAGAAATGCTGGTTGGTGTTTCAGAGGCGTCCAAACAAGCTCGTCAGTAGTTTATGTTCTTCAATAAACGGACGATACATTTCATGGACAGGAATAAGATTGTCCGGGCAGGTGGAATGCCATGCCAGATAACCAGCATCATTGGGCAGTAATTGCTTGTTGTCAGGTTCAAAGTCACTTTTAGCTGAGCAGGCATAAAGAAAAGAAATAAAATGACCGCGTGTTGCATGTGGCCGAATGATTTCATTCATCGTGACTGGGGCGGGAGAAAAATCAACTTTTTGGCCAATTTCTGTAAGAGCAACTTGTTCGATACGCTGCTCCAGCGTTTCTTTGTAACGAACAATTCCTCCAGGGATATGCCAGCCCTGTCCTGCGAATTGATCATCTCTCCATGCAAGCAGGGTGCGATTGTTGTTATCTTTGATCAATAAATCTACATTGACGAGAGGCGTGAGTCGGCTGATGAGATGAAATACTTCTAATGGAAGTCCCGTTTCAGGGTTTTCGACGGATTGATCGAGAAAAGAAATAGCCTCAAATAAGTTCATCTGCTACCACAATGAAAGAGTTCGAATAATTATGTTAAGAGAAACTTGTCGCGTTTGTCATCAAGACTTTTATCCGACACCATTACTGGTGTACGAGAACATGCCGAAGTCGGCACAGTTTTTTCCTATCAAAGATGAGTTATCTAAAGAAAAGGGTAGCGACCTTATCGTCAACCAATGTCAAGGTTGTGGTTTGGTTCAACTTAGTAATCCTCCTGTCGATTATTATCGTGAAGTGGTTCGAGCAGCTGGCATTTCAAATGAAATGAGAACATTTCGACAGAAGCAGTTCTCAGACTGGGTAAATCGATATAACTTGAGACACAAACGTGTTTTAGAAGTCGGTTGTGGACAAGGCGAGTATCTAGCAATATTAGATAAGCTGGATATTGATGCATACGGTATTGAGTTCGGCGAAAAGTCGGTTGCCGTTTGTAAGCAAAAGAAACTCAACGTAGAGAGAGACTATATCGAGAACGCTGATTCTGTACTAAAGAATAGTCCGTTTGATGCTTTTGTGATGTTGAATTTTCTTGAGCACATACCTGATCCGAATACATTCTTAAATGGTATTTCTAATAACTTGGCACAGGGGGCGATAGGATTAATAGAAGTACCGAACTTTGACATGATTCTGAGGGAAAACATGTTTTCCGAGTTTATCAGTGATCATCTTTTTTATTTTACTCGAGAGACCTTTATGTCAGCGCTAAACAGAAATGGTTTTGATATTCTGGAGTGTGATGAAACGTGGCACGAGTACAGTTTATCTGCCGTGGTTAAGAAGCGTAAAATAACGGACCTATCTGATTTTTCAGCGTACCAGTCGTCGTTAACCGATATATTGAATTGTTATATTAGTCAATTTCCTGAAAGGTCAGTTGCTATCTGGGGGGCTGGGCACCAAGCATTAGCCGTCATGTCGCTGTCTGGGTTAGGAGATAAAATAAAGTTCGTCATTGACTCAGCACCTTTTAAGCAAAATAAGTACACACCAGCCACACATATTCCAATTGTCTCTCCTGATGCTCTTGAAACAGAGTCAGTCTCTGCTATCGTCGTGATGGCAGCGAGTTACTCTAAAGAAGTTGTTGAGGTTATCAGGAAGCAATATGGTGAGCAGTTCTGCATAGCGGTATTGGAAGGTAATGACCTAGTGGTTATTCAATGATTAACCCTCTATCGTTGTTTATAACATTCAACTGCAAGCGAGTCAGTCGTGGATAAACCCTATATCAGCTTTATTCTTCATAGCATGAAGGAACAGACTTTAAAGCAATCACTAGAAGCCATTTTTACTCAGGCTGAGTTAATAGATTTTGAGGTGATCATTTGTGATGATGCCTCGGATGATGGTGGATGGGGTTTGGCTAGACGAATTGCAAAGCAGAATCAGGGTGTCGTCACTCTATGTCGGAACCATCATCCAATGGGGTATGAAAAAAATAGGCAAAAGGCACTGAAGATTGCAAAGGCGCCATTTTTTGTTGAACTGACATCAGAATTTCCATTTGTTCTCTCACTCATTAAACACGATATTCACCAATTAGAATCAGGTGAGACGCTCAAACATAACCATATCGGTCGACTAAAGAATATAAGTTATTTACCAACGGAGTTTTCCCCAATTACGAGTCCAGTTCATGGAGCTGAGAGTCCTTTGGTTAGCATCTGTATATACAATTATAACTACGGTCGATACCTCAGAGAGTGTCTTGACAGTGTTTTAGCTCAGACATATGAAAATATAGAAATCTGTTTCTCGGACAATGCTTCCACTGATGACTCTTGGGATATCATCAATCATTATGCTGATAACTATCCACAAACCTTTAATCTGACCAGAAGCAGGGAAAACTTTGGGGCTTACCATAATCTATGGAGTAGTTTTCTCAATGTGCAAGGTCAGTTTGTTCTCAAGTTGTGCTCTGATGATGTCATTAAACCAGGCTATATAGAGGCCTGTGTAAAAGCGTTAATGTCTGAGCCTGAGGCCGCATTTGCAATGGTTCACAGGGCAACAATCAATGAAGAAGGAATATATCAGCAGGAAGCCCCCTTCTACGATAGTTCATGCTTTATTTCAGGTGATGAACAAGCCGCTGTTTATATGATGTCATCTGTTAACCCTTCGGTATCTCAAGTTTTTTATCGGACAGAGGTGTTGTCGGATAAAAGGTTACCTGCAGCGCTTAATGAAAGATGGTTCGGTGACAGACTGATGGACTTTCATATTTGTTGTAGTTATCCCATCGTTTATATTAAAGAACCTTTTTTAGTTCAGAGAATCCATCAGCAAAGTGATAGTCAGCGTATTGAGGAGAATTTATTACAGTGTTTGGGGGAGTACGTCTTAGTCCATCAATTGGCGGATATTGCTTCTATTTATCCAGGCATGGAAAAAGCACAAGCACGATTGCCCGCTGCCTTGAATAAACTGGGGAAATTGAGTTTACGTTATTGTCTAAAGCAGTTGTTTATGGGAAATATCACTTTAGCTAACCGTTATTATCATCTCGCCTTGGCAATTGATACCTCATTGAATGATGACGATATGGTGATACAAATTAGTCGTTATTGGCTTCTAAAAACAGAAGCTGAGCGTGAAGAATATCTCAACATTATTCGTTCTCTCTATAGTGACAATATTAAACGAAACTACTCCTATCCTCCTCCACAAGGAGCAAGGCCGATTAGCAGATAACATGGATTGGTTTTATATTGTGTATATAACTGAGTATTTAAAAAAGTAAATAATCATGGCTTATATTTTGCTGAGATATTGGTCTTTAGGGCTTTGTGTCAAAAAAATGTTTGAGGGAAAACAGTGAGGTCTGTGGAAAATCATCTGGAAAGTCAAGTCGGTAGGCCATTTTCTCCTGTCGTAGGGGATATCTCGAATCCACTTGTGAGTATCGCCTTATACAACTATAACTATGGCCAATATCTAGAAGAATGCCTGGAGAGTGTTGTCTCGCAAACTTATGGCAATATTGAAATTATTTTTTCAGATAATTCATCTACTGACGACTCTTGGCAAATTGCTTCAGACTTTTCTAAAAAATATCCTGGCTTGATGACCATGACGCGAAATAGGACTAACTTTGGTCCTGGTGCAAATCTCGAGAACTGTATGTTCAATGCCAGAGGCGAGTATGTTTTGATACTCTGCTCAGATGATGTATTAAAACCGACTTATATTGAGAAGTGCATTGACGCCTTTCGACAGGAGACGATGCTTGGTTTTGTCATGGTTCATAGAGATATTATTGACGAAAATAGTCACTCAAGTACTGAAGTGCCCTTTTACAATCAATCCTGCATTATTCCAGGAGAAGAGCAGGCCGCTGTTTATATGATGGCTGCTGTCAATCCCAGTGTCTCCCAGGTTATGTATCATAAAGAGCGACTCTACACGACACAGGTCAGTATTGGCTCTACGGCCAGCAAGTGGTACTACCCGCGAATCCAGGATTTTCATCTTTGTTCAAAATATCCTATGGCATATATTGATGAACCGTTACTTTCTCATCGGATACATGGCAAGAATGATTCCACGTTTACAGAAAAGCACCTGCTGGAAGTGCTCGGGCCTTATGTGATGAACATTGAGTTTGCGGAAGTGGGTAAAGAGCGTGGCATGGATAAAGTTTACCAACGACTTCTGCCATCCATTGATAAGTTGTCTTCATTGGCGCTCAGATATTGCACGCGATACTTGTTAGCGGATGATGAATTATTAGCAAAAAGATATTTTTATCTATCTGCAGCCTTATCGCCTGACACCACTAATTCAGAACTATTCAAGCAAATTAATTCATACTGGACAGCAACAGGTGACGAAAAGCCTCGTATTCTGAAAGCATTAACTGAGACAGATAACTTAGTCTCCAGAACAGTCTCTTATGATCCACCTGAAGGTTACCGGACATTGAAAGTAAAGGCTTCAGCAATCTAACTATGTGGAAGGCAACGCCGGATCTTCTGAGGGGTAATAAATGACAACAGCAATGGGCTTGATTGCGAAAAAACGCGTGGAAGCGAAAAAGAATCAATTGACGATTATCCAAAGGTTGTTTGGTGAGTCGTTTGATAGAGCTAAAAAAGTATTTATATATGGTGCAGGTATTTTGGGTGGGGAGCTCGCTGAACGTTTACGTCTAGAGAATATAACTCCTCAGGGATTTATAGACTCAGATCTAAAAAAACATAATACAATTCATTGTGGAATTGAGGTAAAGCATATAGATCAATCTCAGCCTATCTGTGATGCATACATCATCATTGCTGTTCATGGTAAGTACGATGAAATTGAAACACTGCTTACTGAAAAAAATTTAAAAAAAAATAATCATATAAAGAGACTTAATCTAGATCTTGATATTTCAGCAAATATCGCTAACCCTACCTTACTAATGTTATCTGGTTTCAAACAAATAGGTAGTCATGGGCTCTTAAAACAGCTAACCCATGATGCTGATATTGTTGAGTCAGTTTATAAAAGATTAGCAGATCAAAAATCACGAGATCTTTATATTTCATTGATTGTGAGTATGGTCGATTATGAAAATATTAAGCTTTTGGCCGGTTTTCTAAGAGACTATAGTGAGCCTGTGTCTAAATGGGGAAATATTGCATTATTTAGCTACCCTGAGTCTCATTGCTATTTTGATAATGATTTGTACTCATTAAAAGAGGGTGATGTGTTGTTGGACATTGGCGCATTTGATGGTTGTTCTAGTGCCGCATTTATTGATAAAGCTGAGTCGATGGGGCTTAGCAGGTTTAAATCAGTGGCTTTTGAGCCTGACCCTAATAATTTCATTTTACTTTCTGAGCGATTCAGGACTGTTGAGCATGTTGAAGTCAATCAACTCGCTGTTTGGTCAGACAGTAGAACACTTAACTTCAGATCTTCTGACTTTTCACCATTAAAAAGCTCTTCCTTGATAAATCAGGACGGTGATATACAAGTAAAAGCGATTAGCATCGATGACCTCAACTTAGAAAATGTTACGATTATAAAAGCAGATCCGTCAGGAAAAGAAGTAGCTTCAAAAGTGTTGGTTGGCGCACAAAATACCATCAACAAGCATAGACCGGTCTTAATTTTTCCCGCTTACCATAATTTTGAAGCCATTTACATGATGGCAAACCAGATAGATAGTCTATTCCCTGATAAATACAACATCTATCTTCGGCACTTGTCCTGGAGCATGGGTGAAACTGATGTGTTTGCTATACCAAAATGAGTGTTGAGTCTAAGCGTATATTGATAACAGGGGGAGATAGTTTTTTAGCAAAAAGCTTTGCTAAGTTTCTTCAGCCCAAAACTGTTTATCGGCTAACAATCTGTAATAAATCTCAACTCAACCTGCTAAATACCCACGATGTTGAGACTTTTTTAAAGCAAGATTCTTACGATGTCATCATTCATACTGCTACATATGATGCAGCCCCGAGAGATACGCTTAATAATCCAGAAAAGGTGCTAGAAAATAACCTGCGCATGTTTTTTAACCTGGCCCGTTGTCGACACTGCTTTGGCAAAATGCTCTATTTTGGCTCAGGGGCTGAGTTTGGAAGAGAGAATTGGTCAGAAAATATGGATGAGTCATGGTATGACCGCTCTGTCCCGACCGATCAATATGGCTATTCAAAATACCTGATGACCCAGTATGCAATGCACACCGATAACGTTTTTAATCTTCGCTTATTTGGTGTTTTTGGCGAGTTCGATAATTGGCGTTATCGTTTTATCTCAAATATCTGTGCTCACGCCGTGTTAGGCTTACCGATACATGTACATCAAAATAGTCTTATGGATTTTCTCTATGCAGATGATTTAGCCCAAATTGTCAGCTGGTTTATTGATAATCAGCCTGCACATCAGGTCTATAACGTCTGTCGTGGCAGAGCTTATGAGTTTATTGATTTAGCTGAGCGAGTACAGGCGATGGCTAATGTTAACGTGGATTTGGTCGTTAACCATTCAGATATCAATAAACGTTATAGCGGTAATAACGCTCGATTACTTCAAGAGTTACCTGACTGTCATTTCACATCTTTAGACGATTCCTTAAGGAATATGTTGATGTGGTATCAGAAGAATAAAGATATTTTAGATGCAAAGCAGCTCCACTTTTAGTGTGAACTGAATAAGCGAACAAACGAAGAGGATAAAGCTATGTTAAATCTAGCTGTAGAACAAAGTGATAGTGTGCTCTCAGCCGATGAACTGGCAAAACGTGAGGGACTCAGGGCCAGAAAGCCTTATGTGGCTGAGAAGCTTGCCAATATTCATGCTATGGAAGGGCGTGGTGAAATCAGTCCAATTATTCGCTTGGAAAAAAGTTATTTATGTAACTTTCAATGTACTCATTGCTCTGCTGAATACTACATGGATCGTCACATGGAAAAAGTACTGCATGTGAAAGATGAGCGTAAAAAAATTGATTTGGATGACATTCGTAAGTTATCAAAAGAAGCAGACGAGCTTGGGTTAGCCCGATTTGTTATCACTGGCGGTGAACCGTTAGTGATGCGTGACCTAGATGAGGTTGTGGCAGCAATTGATCCGGAAAAGCATTACGTTATTTTGGATACCAATGGCTGGTTTCTCGATGATGAAAAAGCTAAACATCTGAAAGAGATTGGCGTTGAAAAGATACAGTTATCCCTTGATAGCTTTATAGAAGAAGACCATGATAATTTCCGTAATAAAAAAGGCTCGTACAAACGTGTTATGCGTGCTATTGATGCAGCCCTAGATGCAGGATTAAATCTGATTTTATCTACAGTCCTTGTCAAAGGTCGGGCCAAAACCGAAGAGTTTCTAGAAATGTGTCAGTACTGCACCGATAAAAACGTCGGATTGTATGTTTCTTATGCGAAACCAACCGGTTCATGTACTGAACACCCGGAGTTTGTTATTGAAAAAGAAGATGCGGATGTACTGCGTCAGTTAGAAAAAGACTACAACGTGTTTACGCATATGACGCCTTCATATGGTTCTCATAAAGGGTGTATCACAGTAAAAGGCATTATCACGGTGACATCTACGGGTGAAGTCACACCATGTCCATATATCGACTTTTCTATTGGCAATCTGTTTGAAACATCACTTAAAGAAGTGCTTGATCGCGGTATGCGTAATCCATGGCTTGGTCCTCATCGCCCCGATTGCCTGATTGGTGAAGATCCTAAATTCATCAAAATCCATACTGAGAAAACAGCTGGTGCCACTCATCTTCCTCTACCATGGGGTGAGGGGTTCTCTGACAATGACTCTCTCACTGATTAATGCAATAAAAGAATAACTGATGAGCCTAGAAGTAAAAATAAAATCACAGGAAAATGAAATGCCCGAGACAAGCCCATTATTTGATGAGTTTGGCCGTTGTTTACCAACCGGAATCAATGCCCCAGCCCATCAGAAAACACGCCGTTACTTCCTGATTGATAAACCGGATATAAATTATTCAGCGAGTTATGAGCGTTTAAATCAGGCTTTTTCAATCAGTGATGCAATCTCTCAAGAACAGTATGAATCTCGAGTAACATCAATATTGGCTGAAATTGCTGACAATAAGTTGATGAAGCCAATTCTGAATGGAGCCATGGCGCCATTCATCCTGCCTAAAGCGGTATATGATGATATAGGGCAGGCAATGGAGTCGACTTTTTTACCCGCTGTTCAATCGGCGTTTAATTCTTTTTTTCCTGACTATGATTTTAAAAATCATTCTCCTAGATCTTTAAATGGTCAGTTATCAGTGGCTCCAGGCTCTCGGCATCAGCAGGTACTGGACCAGATGGCTAATGAAGTCGTAGTGGGGGTGTATTTCCCATGTTTATCAGAGTACTCAGTGCCAGCTGCCATTGAGAGGATGGCGACGTTACCTGAACAGTTTTCCCTTGCTGGTGGTTTTGATACCTCTGCAGCATTTGTCAGCATGCCCGACTTACTTTTCAGAAAAGAAGGTTACCCGCCATTGTTGTGGTTATCGGGGTTGGTTTCTACAGAACAGAATGTAGCTTATCACTTTGAAGCCTATGGTTATGATCTGACTTTCAATCGTCGTGTGCATTTGGGGCAGGTGGCTGAATATTGGTCTAGTGGTCTGGTCATGATCGGTTAAGAAACATGGCGACGGTTTCGGTAAACAGCGAGCTGGTCATCTTTGGGACGGGGGCTATGTTTGAAAGTTGCCTAAACCAGATTTTGTTAGTTTTTGGTCGCTTACCTGTTTATGTCATAGACAATGACGAAACAAAATGGGGTAAACATTTCTTGGGAATTGAATGTCGTTCCCCTGAATTTATTACAACAATGAAGAATCCTAGTGTTGTAATTATGGTGAAACGATATTCTCACATTGTTGAACAGCTTTTACATTTAGGCATCAAGCCTCAATCGATCTATACGCTCTTTTTTGATAGAGCATACGATGTGATCAGCCAAATTAAATCAGTTGATATTAGTTTTTCTGAAAATGTCGCATATGAGAAATCCGCCTCAACAAATAGGTTAAAGGGAAAGTATGCACTTATCACTGGGGCATCCAGAGGTATTGGTTTTACTATCGCTAAAACACTAGCCTTTTATGGTGTAAATATAATTGCTATTGCTCGCGCTAAACAGCATTGTGAAAAGCTGATTGAGGTCTGTTCTTCCTACCCAGTGGATATCCAGCCATACGGTGTAGATCTCATGGATAGTCAGGCTTTAAAGGTCTTTCTTGAGGAAGAGGTTGCCGACGTGGAGATTGATATTTTGGTGAACAGCGCTGGGGTAGCCCCTAAGGGATTATCGAATATCTGGAATCAGCAACAAGCTGACTATTTATCGGCCTATCAGGTTAATACCATCGCTCCTGTCCTTTTATCTTCTCATATCATTCCTAATATGATGAAGCGAGGATTTGGACGAGTCATTAATATCAGTTCAAATATACGTCATCGTCCGGCTGAAATGGCTTATGCATGCAGTAAAGCCGCTCTCGATAAATATGTATTTGACATGGCTCATGAGCTGCAAAATAGTGGGGTATTGATGTCTTGTTTTGATCCGGGCTGGGTGAGAACGGATATGGGTGGAGAAGCTGCGCCTAATGGTTTGGATTCAATAATGCCTGGTGCATTGATGCCGCTTTTACTGGATGATTATGTTCAAGGTCAATGGTTTTCTGCCGAAGACTATGTTGGCATGACTCTTGATGACGCTTGTAAGTATGCTTTTAAACGTTGTCGAAAAGCAGGTAGGGCGTAACAATATTAAGTGGAAATAAACTTATGAATGTTCAATCAATTAATCAAGCTCTGGAAAGCGTTCGATATACAGACACTGTCGATAGCTCTTTCTTTCAAATGTTGCGGTCTTTCAAGCAAATTGTTTTAAGAGGCGCAGGAGGATTTGGAAAAGAAATTGGACAAGCCCTGATTGAACGAGGCTTTGCAACGGATAACATTCTCTACTGGGATGTAAGAGCGGATGATTTAAAATCATTGAATGGCATTAGAGTGTCATATCCATTTTCTGAAGAATTACAGTGTGATGATGTTTTAATTATTCACTGCATTCCTAATGGTAGTTTGTCTGGTACCACCATCATGAGAGAGCTTCATGATAAAGGGTACACAAATGTTATTGATGGCATGGCCTTATTCGAGTCGGCTTTTTGTGACATGAGAGCTGAGGTGGGGTTTGACCCTAAAAATTGCTTGAATACCACAGCATGCAACTGGACAAACTGTGAACGTTTATTGGCGTTTTCTGAAAGAGATCGAGGCAATCCTAAGCTACAGCAATCATCGCAAAAACTGTCTTTTCAGGTAATGGACGTATTTTTAAGTTTCAAGTGCACTCTCGGATGTAAAGATTGTGGTGCATACATGAATGTTTATGCGGATAAAGGTTTAGATACGCATGTGCCTTACCAACAAATTAAACACGATATTGATGCTTTTTTTGATGTGATTGATACCGTCGCTTTCGTTTCTGTAATTGGTGGTGAGCCTTTTCTTCATCCTGATTTTCCCCAGATAATTGCTGACATATTGGAAAAAACGAATTTTGGTGTACTCGGCATCACAACAAGTGGTATTTGCAAAATATCTGATGAAGCGATTCAAGTACTAAAAAATAATAGGACTCGCGTTATCTTTTCCGATTACACACGGTCATTAACTTCTAAGCAAAAACAATTATTTCAGCAGAATGTTGAAAAAATAAAAACTAATGGTATTCATTACACAACAGGTGAGCCTGTCTGGGCCACTACACCATCATTGATGGAAAAAACTATCCCGACAGAGCAATTGGCATCTATGAAAGCGTCTTGTAATTCGACAAAGACCTGCCAAGCATTATTGAATGGTCGACTTTATCCTTGCAGTACCAGCCTTGCCGTGCATGAGCTCCATGCTGATGATTATCCAAGTGACTATATTTCGTTAGATAGCCCAAATTTACGACATGAAATAACAGCACTGCACAATAGACTCTACTATGAGAGTTGTGCTCGATGTAGCGATGGTGGCGCGCCTGTTGCTAAATCGGGAGTACAGGCAAAAGATGATCGCTTTGCCCACTTATTGGATAAAATTGCTATCGTATCGACTCCTTAACTTATGCCGGAAAAAAACAAACGCGACTATCGGGCTGAGCTAGAAGCGCTTTTTGAATACAAGCAGTATCCACCTGACAGCTTTAATCTTCAGGACACATTTTACGGGAAGAACATTGTTCTGTATGGAGCGGGCGTAAGCAGTATTTGGTTTTTTGAAATTATAAAAGATATATTCGGCTATGCGCCTTCACTTGTCTTAGATAAGCGCTTTGAGACACCGTCATTGTTTCACGATGTTCCGGCTAGAAGCCCTGATGAGTTTAACGTAGATGACACTGAAGCCAAACAAAGTGTGGTTGTGATATGTCATGGTAATCCTGTGGTTGCTGGTGAAATGACGCATGTTGCTACCAAGCTGGGATACACAGACATTATCCATCTAAGAGATATCTATCCAATACATAACCCGTTTTCTCAACCTGATTATGCCTTTGATGAGGGAATTGATTTTTTTCTAAAGAGAAAACGAGACATTTTATTGGCATTTGAACTCATGGAAGACCCAATGAGCCAAGAGGTTTTTTTAGCTTATCTATCGACACATATGCTCAGGAAGCCTGAAATTGTCCCTTCCAGACCAGAGCATGAACAGTATTTTCCAAGTGATATTGTGCTAAATAAGGGATATCGATCATTCGTTAATATTGGATCATATGACGGTGATGTTGTCCGTTCATTGCATGCTAACAAAGGTAAAGTCGATGAGATTGTTTGTTTAGAAGCCGATCCTGATATCTTCAAGAGACTTCACACTTACCTTGAATCTGCTTCTGGTCTTCTGGCACGCAATGTTGTTGCATTACCTTGTGCGGCTTATAGTAATGAACGAGTCGTTAATTACACCTCTGCAACAGGTCTTGGTTCAAGAATATCAGAACATGGAAGCTTAAAAGTACAAGCCATTTCTTTGGATCATGTACTACCAAACCTTGCTCCAACAATGATCAGCATGGACATAGAAGGAGCTGAGCCGGAAGCATTGAAAGGTGCTGAACGATTGATTGCAACCCACAGCCCTGATTTAGCGATTTGTGTATATCATTCTCCGGAACATGTTTGGCAAATTCCTCTTTATCTTGTTAGCTTGGATTTAGGGTATCGCTTTTATTTGAGAAACTACACTTCCTTTTGTACTGAGACAGTATTGTACGCAACATTATGAATATTATTTTTGACCTGGATGGCACTCTCATCGACTCCTCAGAAAGTATCTTATCTGCCTTATCTATGGCGCTTGAGGAGTACGCTATAAAACTCAATCAGCCCCTAACCACTCAATTAATTGGACCACCACTCAATGAGTTGTTAAAAATTCTCATACCGGAAAGTGAGCAAGCAAAGATCTCAGACATAACTGAAGCTTTCAAACAGAAATATGACACCTATGGCTACAAAGAAAGCCGTGTTTTTGAGCAAATAGACGATATGTTGTCGACGTTAATGTCTGCAGGGCATAGCCTATATATCTTGACGAACAAGCGTTTAAAGCCAACTGAGAAAATTATTGACTATCTCAATTGGGAACGTTATTTCCGTGCTGTGTATGCATTAGATGGCGTGTCTGGCATGAAAAATAAAGCCCAACTAATCAACTATGTAATTTCTCATCATGACATGGATAAACGCAATACCATCTACATCGGTGATACTGAGGCAGACATGAGAGCTGCTACTACAAACGCTATCGACTTTTTAATGGTAATGTGGGGATATGACTCTGACCCCAATGCTGAATATGATAAAGCTGAAACACCTCAAGCTTTACTCGAACTCATCAATATCAGAGCAAACCAATGCTAGGCTTATTCAAATTCCTCAGTTTGCGTAATAGGTGATTTATGACTGAGCGCAGTTTCTTTTCGAGCACTTCTCGCCCTTTTTATATCTACACGGGTAAAACTTCGACCAAGTCTGCCGGGATCAGGGCTTTGCGCTCCTTATGCCATGCTTTAAATGTATCAGGCATGGAGGCCTATGTGATGGAGGAGTGGCTTCAGACAGATGCGTTAAGAACACCTCTTCTCACACCAAAGGATGTATTAAGGCATCAGCAATTGGGATTAACCCCGATTATGGTTTATCCAGAAGTGGTTCATGGAAACCCTATGAATATGCCATTTGTCGCCAGATGGCTGCTTAATAAGCCTGGTGCTGTTGGTGGTGATGAGTCCTTTAATCCGGGAGAGGTCATGTTTGCCTATTCTTCGGATTTTATTCCCGAAGGTTTGACTCTTTACATATTGCATATTCCCTCAGTCAATCAAGCAATATTCAATAACAGGAATAATCCTGTTGATAAAAAACGAAATCAGAGTTGTTATTACGCCAACAAATATCTATTAAGTGGTGGTCAAGCCAATCAACACCCTAAAGATGCCGTCAGCTTGTGTCAGGATGTTTCTTTAACACCTGAGCAAATTGCTGAGACATTAAGGCAATCAGAAATACTCTACTGTTACGAACCCTCCGCGATCATTACTGAAGCTCGTTTATGCGGTTGCACTGTCGTGATGATTGAATCTGATTTTCTTACAGAAAAATATGATGCATCAGTGCAGGGACTGGGTATTGTTTCGTCAAAAGCTTCAGCAACCGAAGTTAAGGCGGCAAAAGCTGAATTAACGGCTTTTGCTGATGAATATACTGAGTACACTGAATCTTGTTGGCAGTTTATTGACACCTTCATTAACCATACACACGAACTCTTTCAGGAACGAGAACAAGATAATGGCAGTCGTCAGTGGGTAGAGCAGGTTTTGAGTTTTCTTTACCGTTCATCTTTGCGAAGCACGATGAACATCTCGCCACCTCAGACTCAAATAAGCTTTAACAATCGATGGTTAGTCAACAACGCCGTTAACGAAGATACTGTTTCGCGAATAGCGACAAGGATGGTATCTACTTGGACAGTCAATCCTAGCTTCCATTTGCTTATCTTGGTTAACGCTTCAGAATTGGAAGCCCTTTCCAACACGATTGAGTCACTTGAGCAACAGCTTTATCAAGCTTGGGGTTTGACTATCCTGAGTAATATCCCGGCCCCTGATGCTTTTTCCGCTGTGCCAGAGAATATTGAATGGGTTCAGATATCAGGGGAAAATATCAATCAAGACATTGAGCAAGTTGTCACAGCCGCTCAGCTTGACTGGATTATGCAATTAATCCCTGGAGATAAATTAGCCCCACATGCCTTATTGAGCTTTGCTGATACGATTAACTTAGAGACAAATGCACAGTTTATCTATAGTGATGAATTAGTCGATGAGTCAAAAGCTGATATCTGGTTCAAACCGGAGTTTAGCCTTGATTATTTAAGGGCTTATTCATATTTAGGGCGTTCATTTATTGTCATTAGAGAAGCCTTTGAACAGGTTGGTGGGTATTCGAATCTTGCTTACGTTCATGCCACAGATATGGCATTTAAGGTGTATGAGCAGTATCAGCAATCAGCTTTTTCTCATATCCCTGATGTCTTGCTCACCTCAACTCCATTAGACATCAATAAAGAGCTATTGGCCGAAAATGAATGGTTGACCCGCCATGCGCATCTAAACAGGTCCGGTATTTCTGCCACAATATCGAACCCCAAAAACAAGCCGCGATTCCAGACGGTCTACAGTACGAAAAATCAGCCCAAAGTCTCTATTATCGTTGCTCATCATAACTATGTTTCCTACCTTGCCCGATGTTTGGAAGAATTAGAGCTCAACACGACCTATATTAACTACGAAGTGGTCGTTGTAGATGTCATGAGTGATGTTGAAGATCTCGAGGATGTGTATGCTGAGGCGTCAGAAATGTGGGCGGAACGTTTCGTTTCAACACGTTTTGAACAGAAAAACTACTCCGCAGCTATTAACCATGGTGTGAACATCGCTAGTGGTGATTATATTGTTGTTATGTCCTGTTTTGCTATGGCTGTGAACGGCAATTGGCTAAATGAGATGATGCCATTGTTGGCCAGAGAGGATGTGGAGATTGTGGGGGCCCGTATCCTCGATGATGACAACAAGATTATTCATGCTGGAGGCGTTTTCGGTATCACGGATGATGTCAGTGGTCTATTCCAAGGGCTCGATATTACTGAACCGGGCTATATGGAGCGAGCGCACTGTATTCAGCCATATTCCTCAGTGTCATCAGCTTGTTTCGGGGTTGAAAAACAGACATTCATCAAGGTTGGTGGTTTGTGTGAAAACACATTTTCAGATACGCGTTATGCCGTGATGGATTTATGTCTCAATATCCAGCAGCAAGGTAAAAACGTTATATGGTCACCCTATGTCACCTTGTTTCAGGACAAAAAGCTGGCGGAGCAGTCAAATGGTGTGGCCAATTACAATCTTCCCAGAGAAGAATACCTCGTCGAAAAGTGGTCTGATTTGTTTACACACGATCCTTTCTATAATGACAACCTGAGTTTACGTTCCCGTTTTTTTGCACCTGAGGTAGATATTCAACGGCAGTGGGACCCACGATTTCATGATAAAACACGTGTAGTTGTATTTCCTATCAATGGTTCAGGTTCGGGTATCTACCGAATGATTGCACCAATGAAGGCTTTAGCTGAGCAAGGTAATGTTGAATTAACATGGATGCCATTTCATGAGTTTAAAGAGCAACCATTATTACCGACATTACACGAACTAATGCGGCTAGAGCCAGATGTGCTTTATGTGCAACAAATGTTGAGTGACGTGACCTATGAATTTTTAAAACAGGTCAAGCAGCAAACACAAATCAAAATTGTCTTTTCCTTAGACGACTTGGTCACCAACCTACCAAAGATGAGCGAGAGAAAAAAACTGGTTTTCCGGGATATGCGTTCAAGGCTCAGAAAAACACTCGTCTTATGTGACCATACAATCGTCTCTACCGAGCCATTAGCCGAGTTATGTCGTCAATATACTGATAATGTGACGGTTATTCCTAATAGGTTGGAGTCACAACGGTGGTTAAATCTATCCTCACCACAGAAAAAAGCACACCCAAAACCGCGAGTGGGTTGGGCGGGGGCAAATCAGCATGCGGGCGATCTGGCTTTAATGGCTCATGTTGTTGAATCATTGGCAGATAGAGTAGATTGGGTTTTTATGGGGATGTGTCCGCTTGAACTCAGGCCTTATGTCAAAGAGTTCCATCAATTTGTGTCGTTTAATCAATATCCCCAGGCTTTAGCCGGGCTTGATTTAGATTTGGCTCTCGCACCTCTAGAGGAACACCCTTTTAACGAAGCAAAAAGTAATTTACGTCTACTTGAATATGGCGTCATGGGCTGGCCTGTGATTGCCAGTGACATCTATCCATACCAGCAAGATAGCGCTCCTGTGACATTAATTCCAAATGATAAGGCTGTGTGGATAGAAACGATCCTTGCCGCTTTAGCCGAACCGGAGAAAATTGCCGCTCAAGGTCGGCAGCTTCAAAACTGGGTACGTCAAAAATTTATCCTTGAAGATCACTTGCAGGAGTGGTTGAAAGTGTTTAAGTCTAATAAAAACAAATAGTTAATGGTTTTTGCGGTGGCCGGCAAAAAAACTGGTACGCAAACTGCTTAACTCCCATCGAGTCTGGTAACCCTTTGTGGCTACAGGCAAATAATATTTGAAATGGGAGAATTCAAATGCCATTAATCGTAAATACTAACCTTGCGTCGCTTAATGCGCAGCGGAACTTAACAAAATCGCAAGGTGATTTGAACACTGCATTACAACGTTTATCTTCTGGTCTTCGTGTCAATAGCGCTAAAGATGATGCTGCTGGTTTATATACAGCTGAGCAAATGACTGCGGATATTCGTGGTGCTAATCAAGCGGCAAGAAATGCTGCTGACGGCATCTCATTTGCTCAGGTCGCAGAAGGGGCCTTGGCTGAAATCACTAACAACCTTCAACGTATTCGTGAAATAGCGGTACAGTCAGCTAACGGCACAGTCACAGATAGAAATGGTCTGCAAGCCGAGGTAACGCAGCTTGAATCAGAAAATGCCCGTATTATTGCAAGTACCCAGTTTAACGGTACTCAGGTCTTGGGTGGCGTCTCTTTGACATTCCAGGTTGGGGCTGATGCTGGGGATACTGTCACAGTGGCTGCTACTGCTGCTACCACAACCACCGCTAACGTTTCCACCTCTACAGGCGCTTCAACGGCACTGGGAACATTAGATACTGATATCAATAACCTAAGCCAACTGCGTGCGACCTTCGGTTCTATTCAAAACCGTTTTGAAGCAGTAATTTCTAACCTGCAAAGTTTAGCTGAAAACACCAGTGCTGCACGTAGCCGAATTATGGATGCGGATTTTGCTGAAGAAACGGCGAAATTAACACGCGCTCAGATTTTACAGCAAGCTGGTACATCTATTCTTGCTCAGGCTAACACCTTGCCACAGAACGCTTTATCGCTTCTTCAGGGCTAAGCTGAAAAAAGTAAAATGTGAACTGGGTCAGACTTTTGCAAAGTCTGGCCTTTTTTTTTGTAAATTGTCTTAAAGAAAATCTCACTCCCTGCCGCTAATGTTTTCGGAGGCGGTAAAAACTAGACAATTCATAGTTTGTCCGCCATGTATAAAGCGAGCATAGCTCGACCCTATGAGGGAGTAAATCTCATGGCATTAGTAGTCAACACAAACATTGCATCATTAAACGCACAACGTAACTTAAACAAATCACAAAGTATGTTGAATACTTCGTTACAGCGTTTATCTTCAGGTCTTCGTGTAAACAGCGCAAAAGATGATGCGGCGGGTCTTTACACTGCACAGCAAATGACAGCAGACATTCGTGGTGCAAACCAAGCACAACGTAACGCTGCGGATGGTATTTCACTTGCGCAGGTAGCAGAGGGTGCATTAGCTGAAATCAGTAACAACTTGCAACGTATTCGTGAAATCGCAGTACAGTCTGCTAACGGTACTGTAACTGACCGTACTGGTCTGCAAGCTGAGGTTACACAGCTTGAAGCAGAGAATACTCGTATCATTTCGAGCACAAAATTTAACGGCACTGCTGTACTGAGTGGTTTGTCTACTACTATTCAAGTGGGACAAGATAACGGTGATACAGTAGCTGTAAGTGCGAGCGCACTGTCTATCACAACAGCGGTGGTAAGTACTTCAACTGGTGCAAACTCTGCGTTGACATCATTAGACACTGATATCAATACAGTGAGTACTTTACGTGCCACATTCGGTGCGATCCAAAACCGTTTCGAAGCGGTTATTTCAAACCTAGCAAGCTTCAGTGAAAATACTACAGCTGCTCGTAGCCGTATCATTGATGCTGACTTCGCTGCTGAAACTGCTGCTTTAACCAAAGCGCAAATTCTGCAACAGGCTGGTGTATCCATCGTATCGCAAGCGAACGTTATTCCTCAGTCAGCATTATCACTGTTGGGATAATAACAAAAGGATGAAACGCATGGGCCTGGTGGGTAAACTACTCTCCAGGCTTTATGCCGTTTATATAAGATTAGGAGGAAGACAATGGCTAATAATGATCTGTTAGTGCAATCTGCCCTTCAATCAGTGCAAAACAATGTTACTAGTCAGTCTAAACCGGTTACTCAATCTGTTCAGACTGAGACTGTTACTGAATTATCTGTTCAATCTCAAGCTCTTCAGAAAGAAGCTGAGAAACAGAATAGCCAGCAGCAACAACGTGCAGACGATTTGCGTGATAAGGTGGCTCAACTTAACGATTATATGCAGAATATGAACCGTAACCTGCAATTTAGTGTCGATGATACCAGTGGGGATACGGTGATTAAAGTAATTGACGCAGAAACTGAAGAAGTGGTCAGGCAGATCCCTTCAGAAGAGATACTTGAAGCAAGACATGCTGCTGAAAAGTATCGCGGTATATTGCTAGAAACAAAGGCTTGATTGGCTCAAAACTTGCTGCAATTTTGCAATTAAGTTTAGGCGGAGAATTGACATGGCGACAATTTCATCATTAGGCGTAGGAACGGGACTCGATCTAGAGGGCATTGTTACAGGCTTGATGGATATAGAACGTCAACCGTTAAATAGGCTCAAAAGCAAAGAAAGCCTCATCAATGCACAGATCAGTGCTTATGGTTCGTTCAAAAGCAAACTTGATTCTTTTCAAACGGCCATGGCGTCCTTAGCGAGTGCATCCAGTTTTAAGGTGTTCCAAGCTAATTCACAAGATGAAGACTTATTCACGGCGACATCGACCAGTTCAGCATCGGCTGGTTCCTACAATATTGATGTCACCCAAGTTGCCAGTCGAGATAAGTTAGCGTCATCTGCATTTACCGATTACAACTCAGTAGTTGGTGAAGGCACACTGAGTATCAGTGTGGGAAGCGAGAGCTTTGATGTCGCGATAGACTCCAGTAATAGCTCCCTCGCAGGAATTCGTACCGCCATCAATAATGCTTCTGATAACACTGGCGTAACGGCATCAATCATTACAGATGATAGTGGTGCCAGATTGGTTCTCACATCAAACGAAACTGGCACTGAAAACGCCATCAGTGTGTCTGTGAGTGGTGATAGTGATGGTAATAATACCGATACATCAGGTTTATCATCCTTTGTTTATAGCTCTGGTGGTACACAAAACTTATCGTCCATCTCTACCGCAAAAGATGCGATTGTTAATATTGATGGCTTCACGACTACCAGTAGTTCAAACTCCATAGCTAACGCTATCGATGGGGTGACATTAAACGTAAAAGATGTGGGCAGTTCGACGTTAGAAATTACTCGTAACGATGAGGCTATCTTAGAGTCTGTTAATGAGTTTGCATCAGCCTATAATGCGCTGATGACAGAAATTAACTCTCAGCGTAAAGGCCAGTTAGAAGCGGATAGCACGCTGCTCACTATTGAACGCCAAGTCAGAGATGTCTTCAACTCGGGAGCCAGTATCACCGGCTCGAGTTTTAGTTATTTAGTTGAAGCAGGCATTTCTTTTGATAAAAATGGCGTGATGACGGTTAATGAAGATAAAGTCAATGAGGTGTTAAGTTCTGACTTTAACTCATTTGCGAATCTGTTTTCAGCTGAAGGTGAAGGCTTCGCTAACCGTTTAGAGTCTCTAGCTGATACTTGGTTACAAACAGATGGACTGATTGACTCAAGAGAAGAAGGGCTCAATTCGCGTTTAAAAAGAATGGATTCGCAAAAAGAGCAAATGGAATCACGTCTTGAAATGACGGAAACACGTTTACGAGCTCAGTATGCAGCCATGGATACCTTGGTGAGCAGTTTACAATCACAGGGCAATTATTTGATTTCGCAACTATCCGCGATGAACTCAAATTAAGTAGAATGATCCCTATATTAAGGATTGGAGTATGCAGGTAATGGTGAATAAAAAAGCGATGGAAGGGTATGGCCGTGGTGCCATAGAGTCAGAAGTCAATTATGCCTCTCCCTATCGAATTATTCAGATGCTGATGGAAGGTGCGCTTGCTCGCGTCGCCACTGCAAAAGGCTGTATTGCCCGTAATGAAATTGCTGAAAAAGGTCATCAAATTTCTTGGTGTATCCGTATCATAGATGGTTTAAAAACCAGTTTGGATGCTGAGAAAGGTGGCGAAATTGCCGAGAACCTGGATTCATTATATGACTATATTACTCGCCGCTTACTCGAAGCGAATGTGAGTAACGATGTCGCTATATTAGACGAAGTCACTAAACTTCTTGAAGAAATAAAAGCTGGGTGGGATGGGATTCCCCCTGAGTTTCACTAGTTGTGTCTGAGATAACACGTTTAAAACAGGTATTAAGATTAACTGAGGACATGAGTTCTGCAGTCAATGCTGGCAAATGGAGTGATGTCTCCACTTTGACAAAGCTACGAGCAGATTTAATGGAAAGTATCTTTCCTCTTGATAGTCATGTTGACCAGTCAGAAGCGCGTCCATTAATAGAACAAATTGTGACGTTAAATCAAAATGTTGAACAACGTTGTCGTGATGCAAGACAAACGATCCAAACCGAGTTAGGCCAGTTTAATAAAAACAAAAAAGTGGCAGCAGCCTACCAATCTAACTAGTACGTCACATCTTGCTTAAATTTAACCCGTCATAATTTTGACAATGTCTGCCAGAAAATGCTTAACTCCAGTTATTCAAGGCTTATCGCCAGTTCAAAACCCAGTGAAGAGATGGAGTGAGTATGAGTGTAAATAATGTATTGGTCGTGGAAAGTGATATTGACCGATGCGAGATGTTAAGCACACTCATTGAGTTTATAAATTGTCAGCCGGTGGTGATTTCAGAATCAGACCTTTGGTTTGAGCATGTTGAAAACCTTGATGACGTGGTGATGGCCATTGTGGGTGACTGCGGCGGACAAAATCAAACTAAGCAGTTACTTCGAGAACTGGTTAATCACGACTCACGGGTTCCCGTCTTTGTTCTTGAATCTCCATCTGGCGAAGCATTAGACTTTCCAGGCACCATTGGTTCTATTCGTTACCCCATCAAGTACCCTCAACTCAGTAATGCATTACAGCAGGCGACCATCTATCGGGGGATGACGGCTGAACCCAGCACACCCAATAACTTATTTCGGTCACTGGTAGGAAATAGTCGGCTCATTAAGAATGTGCAGCGGATGATTGATCAGGTCTCTGACTCAGAAGCCAATGTGCTCATTCTGGGCGAGTCAGGAACTGGTAAAGAAGTCGTTGCTCGTAACTTACACCACTTTTCATCCAGAAGAGATAAACCCTTTGTGCCAGTCAATTGTGGGGCCATTCCAGGAGAGTTACTGGAAAGTGAGTTATTTGGTCACGAAAAAGGTGCTTTTACCGGGGCGATAACGGCCAGAAAAGGACGTTTTGAAATGGCTGAAGGTGGCACATTATTTCTGGATGAAATAGGCGATATGCCACTGCCAATGCAGGTCAAACTGTTACGTGTACTCCAAGAAAGAACCTATGAAAAAGTAGGCAGTAATAAAACACAAACAGCCAATGTTCGTGTGATTGCCGCCACGCATCGTAACCTTGAAGAACATATTGCTGATGGTCGGTTCCGTGAAGATTTATTTTACCGACTGAATGTCTTTCCTATTGAAATGCCAGCATTAAGGGACAGACCAGAAGATATTCCGCTGCTGATTCATGAATTGATTAAACGTATTGAGCATGAAAACAGAGGCACTATTCGACTCACCCCAGCAGCGATTACCTCATTATGCCGTTACCCATGGCCTGGAAATGTACGTGAATTAGCGAATGTGGTCGAACGATTAGTGATTCTTTATCCATACGGCACGGTCGATTTTGATGATCTTCCAGAAAAGTATCAGCTAGAAGGTGATGAATTACCTGAAGAAATTACCAGCATCATTGCCGCTGGCCCACAGCAAGAAGCTTCAAGGAATCTACCTGAGGCATCGCCAGAGATTAAACCCTTGCCAGAAACATCCTCTGATCCAGTTAATTCAACCTCTAGCCCAGAAGATATGGTGTTGCCAGAAGAGGGTATTGATCTGAAAGAACATCTTGCCAATCTTGAATATCTATTGATAAAACAAGCGATAGATGATGCTGAGGGCGTGGTTGCTCATGCAGCGAATAAACTGAAAATGCGTAGAACAACGCTAGTAGAGAAAATGCGTAAATACGGGATTCAACGCGATACTGAATAATCGAAGAAGCAACGTCGATCTTTTGACGTTTTCTATTTAAGTTTTTGATAAATAATAGTTTATGTTTTGGGCATGGTAATTGCTCAGGCTCTAATACAATGCAATAGTGCATGTAGGAGCAAGAAACATGAATCTGAAATTATCACTGGGTGACGATTTTCAACAATCGAATTATCAGTCGCAACCCTTTTCACGAGACATCGATCTCAGCACTATTTCAAATGTCAGCCATATCTCAGCTGAACATATTCAACAATCCACTAATACCGATGCGGACCAACTCGCCAATCGTCATAGTCGTTTATTGGCTGTGCTACCCGCAGGCGTGGTGGTGATTGATGGTTCCGGCTTTATTCAGGAAGCCAATGAGGCAGCGATATCGCTATTGGGTGAACCTTTGTCAGGTGAGCGTTGGGTAAATGTCATTGAACGGGCTTTTGATCCCAAGCCCAGTGATGGTCATGATGTTTCCTTAAAAGATGGTCGCCTGGTCCACATCTCAACGAATCCACTTGGCCATGAACCGGGACAAATTATCTTATTACAGGATGTAACGGATACTCGAGCACTGCAAAGCAAAGTTTCCCATTTGCAACGTTTATCGACCATCGGTGAAGTTACAGCAAGACTGGCTCATCAAATCAGAACCCCCCTGTCATCCGCCATGCTATATCTTTCACCTTTACTGAAAGAGGGGGCTGATGAACAAGTTAAGCAGCGTTTTGCATCACGGGTAAAGGAAAGTCTTTCTCATATGGAGCAATTGATCCGTGACCTCTTATCTTTCTCACGCGGAAATATGGCTGCACCCTCACCAGTTGCTCTGGAAGATCTATTAAGCCAGCTTGAGCAGCAATTTTCTGCACAAAATGATGTGGACAACAGTAATGTTACATTGACCGTCACAAATGAAGTCAATGATGGCTATATCTATGGCAGTCAGTCTGCATTAATCAGTGCAATTACTAATCTTCTTAATAATGCACGTCAGGCGTGTGAGAACAGGGGACATGTTGAAGTAAAAGCAGAGTACACCATCAACGAAGAAAATGAGCAATGTATCAGCATTAGCGTTAATGATAATGGGGAAGGTATGTCTGCTTCAGTGTTGAACAAAGTGCTCACTCCCTTTTATACCACTCGTTCAAATGGTACAGGTCTGGGGCTGGCAGTTGTTCAGTCAATAGTGAAAGCACATAGAGGTAACTTAACAATTGAAAGCGAGCCAAAAAAAGGCAGCTCCGTCACTTTGTTCTTTCCTCTTTATACATCATCAAGTTCATCATCAGAAGAAGTTACGCAGGAGGTCGCTTTATGAACCCATCTAATATTTTAGTGGTTGAGGACGACGCGAATCTTCGTAGAGCCTTATGCGACACACTTGAGTTAGCTGGATACCGTGTGACCGGAATGGAGCATGGGCAGTCAGCATTGGATAAAATTGCCAGCGAACCTGTCGGTTTATTATTGAGTGATTTACAAATGTCACCCATGGATGGCCATACCTTATTAAAGCGGGCAAAAGCGATGATGCCGGATTTACCCGTGGTCATGATGACAGCCTATGGTACGGTGCAAAGTGCAGTAGATGCTATGCATCAAGGTGCTTCTGACTACTTATTAAAGCCATTCGAAGCCGATGAATTATTACAGCGAGTACAACTCTATGTTAGTGATCTCGGCACAGAAGAAGGTGATATGGTGGCGCATGCTCAGGCATCTAAAGAGCTTCAAGCTATCGCCAAACGCGTCGCGGACAGTGATGCTACTGTGTTAATTAATGGCGAAAGTGGCACGGGTAAAGAAGTCCTGGCTCGTTATCTCCATATACATTCACCAAGAGCTTCTGCTCCGTTTGTAGCGATTAACTGCGCTGCTATTCCTGAAAATATGCTGGAAGCCACTTTATTTGGTTATGAGAAAGGGGCCTTTACCGGTGCGAGTCAAGCCTATGCCGGTAAGTTTGAGCAAGCCAATCATGGCACGATTTTGTTAGATGAAATCTCAGAAATGGATTTATCACTGCAAGCGAAATTGTTACGTGTGTTACAAGAACGTGAAGTTGAGCGGATTGGTGGTAGAAAAGTCATCCCACTTGATGTTCGCGTGCTAGCGACGACCAACAGAACATTACGGGACGAGGTAAAAGCCGGTCGTTTTCGTGAAGATTTATTTTATCGTCTGAACGTGTTTCCACTTGAAATTTCACCACTTAGCAAACGTAGCGACGACATTTTGCCATTATCCAATCGATTACTGAGCCGCCATGCAAGACACAGTCGACGTGTAGCGCCGTTATTGGACGAGGCAGCACAGTCTCGATTGCTGTCTCACTCATGGCCTGGCAATGTGCGTGAACTGGATAATGTGTTACAGCGAGCTTTGATACTGCAATCCGGTCACTCAATTTCGGCTAAGGATATTATTTTTGAGGCAGTCTCTGGTCAGGAGTTGGATATCGCTGAAGCCAAGTCAGATATTTCGCCCGTTCAGGAAGATAATAAACCCATGGTGGAAGGTTATGATTTACGTTCACAGGAGCAGCGTCATATTCTCGACATGTTGGAAAAATATCAGGGTAGTCGGAGACTTACGGCTAAAGAGTTGGGAATAAGTGAGCGGACCTTACGTTATAAGATCGCCAAATTCCGTGAGCAGGGGGTGGAGATCCCTGAAAAACTTGGCAAGAAGTCTGCATAGAGCAACTAACAGCGTCATTTTTTAAGCGGAGTTCAGAGAATCATGATCAAAGCTATCGATCCGAATCAACTACTTACCCAAATGCGAGCTTTGCAAGCCCAAGCATCACCTGCAACACAACCACTATCGGCCGATAATGCCGAAAACAACGGTCGGGTTGATTTTGGAAACGTGATGAAACAAGCGATAGGTGAAGTCAATAATTTGCAAAAAACATCAGGTGACTTAAAAACCTCGTTTGAACTTGGCGATCCCAATGTCAATCTGGCAGACGTCATGATTGCATCAGAAAAAGCCGGTGTTGCCTTTGAAGCCACCTTACAAGTCAGAAACAAGCTGATTGAGGCATATCAAGAAGTTATGCGTATGTCGATTTAGTCGACGAACATTTCTGAGTAGAGACAATATATGGAAAACGCACCTGCTACTACCGGCCCACAAGCAAATATGTCAGCAGCCCGGCCAACGACGGCCCTGGGCGCCATGCAAGCTAATATTTCACGACAACCTGTGGTTAAGCAGGTTCTATTTTTATTAGCTATTGCTGCCAGTATCGCTGTCGGTGGTTATGTACTGATGTGGTCACAAACGCCGTCTTATCAGGTACTTTTTGGCAATATGGCACCGGCGGAGTCTTCTGAAGTCGTCGATGTTTTGCAGCAAATGAATGTGGATTACAAATTAGATCCGACTACCGGTGCCGTGTTGGTTCCGGCAGGTGACTTGCAAACATTGCGTATGAAATTAGCTGCAGAGGGCTTGCCCAGAAGTGCAGCTTTAGGCATGGAAATGCTGAATAAAGATCAAGGTTTTGGAACCAGTCAGTTTATTGAGCGGGCCCGTTATCAACGTGCGATGGAAGAAGAATTATCGCGTTCCATAGCCGAACTTAATAATGTCAGAAGTGCTCGTGTGCATTTGGCTATTCCGAAACAGTCTGTTTTTGTACGTGATCGTAAAGACCCCACCGCCTCGGTTGTTGTACATCTATATGCAGGCAGAACATTGGATGAATCTCAGGTTGCTGCCATCACTCATATGGTGGCATCCAGTGTGCCAGATATGAAAAATGCCGATGTAACGATTGTTGATCAGCGTGGTAATTTGTTAACACAGCCTGAACGTGCTGCCGGCGTGGCGATGAGTGATACTCAACTTGAATACACACGTAAAGTTGAGCAGATCTATATCGACCGTATTGAGAATATCCTGTCACCGATTGTCGGTATGAATGGCGTCCGTGCTCAAGTTGTCGCAGATATCGACTTTACAATGTCTGAACAAACACATGAAAGTTATAATCCAGACATGACGGCAGTCAGAAGCGAACAGCTTCAGGAAGAAGAGCGTGTCGGCAGTGGTGGTCCATTTGGTGTGCCCGGCGCACTGAGCAATCAACCGCCTGGTGGTGGTGTTGCTCCTGAACAAACAGCTCCAGATAATGCTGCAGATGGAACAGACGCCGAAACGAAAACGACAACACCGGAGTCAAGCAGAAAAAGTACGACTCGTAACTTTGAATTAGACCGTACGATCAGTCATACCCGCATGGCGCCAGGCAATGTTAGAAAGTTAAGCGTGGCTGTACTTGTTGATGAAAAACGTAATGTCGATGCGGAAGGGAATGTCACATCCCAACCTCTATCAGAGTCAGAAATGACACGGATAAATGCGTTGGTGATGGATGCGATTGGATTTAGCAAAGCACGTGGCGACAGTTTGAATGTGGTTAATGCCCCATTTATGGCGCCAGAAGCGGTTGAAGCTTTGCCAGAAAAACCCATCTGGGAAGAGCCTTGGGTTTGGAACTTAGCGAAACAAGTTGGCGGTGCACTTGTGGTTCTATTCCTTATCTTTGGTGTGATTCGTCCAGCGTTCAGAGATATGACGAAAGTGCCTGTCTCTGACAATGATGATGAAAATTTATCGCCTGAAGCAGTTTTAGCCAGAAGTAGCGCTAGTGGTGAAGAGATTGCTAAACTGACCACTGGTTCGGAAAAGATGGAAGAACAACTGTCTAATGTCCGAAGTTTAGTGCAACAGGACCCTGCGCTGGTGGCGCAAGTGGTCAAGAATTGGACGGCGGGTGATGCCTAATGGCAGAAGAACTCAGAAAACTGACAGGCACTGAAAAGGCGGCTGTTTTTTTACGCTCAATCGGAGAGGAAGAAGCGGCAGCCATTTTAAAACATATGGGACCTAAAGAGGTCCAGAAAGTCGGTCAGGCGATGGCGACTTTACAGAATGTCACGCGCGAAGAAGTCCAATCAGTATTAAACAGTTTTGTGATTACTGTGGAACAGGAAACTGGACTGGGTATCGGCTCTCACGATTATGTTCGTAAAATGCTGGTGGGCGCATTAGGTGAAGATCGTGCTGGTAGCTTATTAGATCGTATTTTATCTGGCAGTAATACTAATGGTCTGGAACAGCTCAAATGGATGGATGCCAGAGGCATTTATGAAATTATTCGTCTTGAGCATCCACAGATCATTGCCATTGTCTGTTCCTTCCTGGATGCAGATCAGGCGGCAGGTGTTTTGTCACAATTCCCATCAAGGGATCAGGCAAATATTATCTTACGGATTGCGACACTCGATGGTGTTCAACCTTCTGCTTTGACAGAACTTAACGAAATTCTGGAAAAACAATTCAGTGGAGCAGCGGGTGCACAGTCAACCATGGTGGGTGGTCTGAAAACAGCGGCTGACATTCTCAACTTTGTTGATGGTACTTCTGAAGCGGCGATTATGGAAAAAATCAAAGAGAGCGAGCCCGATCTTGGACAGAATATCGAAGATCTTATGTTTGTCTTTGAAAACCTTATCGATGTGGATGATCGTGGCATGCAGACCTTGATGCGTGAAATTCAAACAGATCAATTGCAGCTGGCTTTAAAAGGTGCTGATGACGCATTGAAAGAGAAATTCCTGCGTAATATGTCACAACGTGCCGGTGAAATGATGCGTGATGATTTAGAAGCAATGGGACCTGTTCGTTTGAGCGATGTAGAGGCAGCGCAAAAAGCCATTCTTGCTACAGCACGAAGCTTGTCTGATAAGGGCGAAATCATGCTAGGCGGAGGTGCAGGTGATGACTTCGTCTGATGACACGCTTGTTACCAAACAAGCCGATGTTTTATCTGCCGATGAAATTGCTGATGCCATAAAACGTTGGGAAGCGCCAAGAATGGTCGCAGTGACGGATGTGGATGATAAGGATGCTCCACAAGTTCTTGATGTCAAAGCCATTGAAGCGTTACAACAACAAGCTCAGGAAGAAGGCTACAAAGTTGGCTATGAAGAAGGCCACCAGGCTGGTTTTGCCGATGGCCAGGAAGCAGGGCTGAAAGATATTCAGTTGCAGGTCGAAAAGCTTCAGCAGATGCTCAATACTTTACAGCAACCGCTGACAGAACTAGATGAGATTCTGGAAAAAGATTTAGTTAATCTGGCTATTACCATGACGCGCCAGTTAGTACGTCGAGAGCTAAAACATCAACCTGAACACGTTATTGGCGCTATGCGGGCGGCTTTAGAAGCCTTGCCTATCAGTGATCGTCAACTCAAAATTTATGTTCACCCTGACGACCTGCACATTATCCAAAAAGGTTTGTCTTTAGAACACGATTCAGGTAAGTACCAATGGATAGAAGATCCTTTACTTACTCGTGGTGGCCTGCGATTAGAAACGTCTGATACCAGCGTCGATGCTACAGTCGAGTCCAGATTGAATAGCATCATCAATAAAGTGCTTGGTGATGAAAGAGACGCTAACGATGAGTAATATTGAACGCCAATCCAAATTACAAAATAAGCTGATGCAATATCAGCAGCGATTGGATACGGATGATGAGCAGAGTGTGTTGATTGAAGGACGATTGACCAGGATGGTCGGGTTAACACTGGAAGCGGTTGGTTTTCAGGTGCCCATGGGAAGTCGCTGTGAGATTATTGGCAAAGGCCAAAAGCCCATCGAAGCGGAAGTGGTGGGCTTCTCAGGTGAAACCACATTCCTGATGCCCACAGGCGATATGCGTGGATTAGTGCCAAATGCTAAAGTCCGGCCGATACGAAGTGATTCTCAAGTACCTGTAGGTGAAGCCATGCTGGGTCGGGTGGTGGATGGGGCAGGCAAACCACTGGATGGTAAAGGTCCTTTAAGAGTCCATGACAAAGTGCCTTTGCACGGCGAACCTGTGAATCCCCTGGCGCGCTCGCCTATTCGTCAACATCTTGATGTTGGGGTACAGAGTATTAATGCCTTGCTGAGTATTGGTCGCGGTCAGCGTATGGGTCTGTTTGCCGGTAGTGGTGTTGGTAAAAGTGTGTTGTTAGGCATGATGACGCGATTTACTGAAGCCGATGTCATCGTGGTAGGTTTGATTGGTGAGCGTGGTCGAGAAGTAAAAGAGTTTATTGAAGATATTCTGGGTGAAGAAGGCATGGCACGATCCGTGGTGGTAGCGTCTCCTGCCGATCATTCACCATTAATGCGATTGCATGGTGCTATGCTGGCAACCAGCATTGCCGAATATTTTCGGGATAAAGGCCAGCAGGTTCTATTATTAATGGATTCCTTGACACGCTTTGCTCAGGCACAGCGTGAAATTGCTTTGGCGATTGGTGAACCACCGGCAACGAAGGGTTATCCGCCTTCAGTTTTCTCCTTATTACCGCAATTGGTTGAACGAGCTGGTAATGGGGCTGTTGATGGTGGTGCTATTACGGCTATTTATACTGTATTAACTGAAGGTGATGATCAGCAGGATCCAGTGGCAGATGCGGCTCGGGCAATATTGGATGGGCATATTGTTTTATCAAGACAACTGGCCGAGTCGGGACACTATCCGGCGATTGATGTAGAAGCCTCAATAAGTCGTGTTATGCCTCATATTGTAGATGAAGAACACTTAAAACAAGCGCAGCAATTCAAGCAGATTTACTCTACTTATAGACAAAACCAAGATCTTATTAGTGTAGGGGCTTATAGTAAGGGGAGTGACCCTGCTATTGATGAATCCATAGCTATGTTTCCTGCCCTGCGACAATTATTGAGACAAGGCATGAATGAAGCGGTCAACTGGCAACAAAGTGATCAGCGTTTGAAGCAAGTGCTTGAGTTAAGAAATCAATTACAAAACCAACAGCAGAATGTGGCACAGACACCGATGTTGATGGATAGTAATACCCGACGTTTTTAATATTATTGCTCAAGGTGGAGTTGATAAATGAGTCGTAGTCGAAAACTTGATCCTGTTATCGAAATGGCTCGGAAAGCGACAGAGTCCGAGTTACAAAAACTTGGCCAACAAAATGCCTTACTCCAGCAGGAGCAATTCCAGCTGGATGATCTCCTTCAATATCGGGCCGAGTATTTAGCCCGATTTCGACAAGATGACCCGATGGTCATGACTGCCAAAAAAGCCCTTGATCTGAGAAGCTTTTTAGCCAAACTAGATCAAGCTATTCTCAGCCAGGAATCCCAGGTCAAATCAGCCAATCAAAAAGTGGTACAGCAACAACAGCTTTGGTTGCAGGCCCGAAATAAAGAACAAGCGATCGATGCTTTGATGGCGAGATATGAAGCAACAGAACTCAAGAAACAATTAAAAAGAGAACAAGCTGAAACGGATGAGCATACAAATGGTGTATGGCTGAGAAACCGAAAGAAATAAAAGCACTCGATTTAGAAAATCAGACAAAATTAGGATAATTTTTTTGAGAAGCCGGCCGATATCATTTGAAAGATATGAATAACAACGGTTTGACGTAGGCGTTAGGGTTGCTAACGATGCGTATTCATCCCCGTTTTTATTAACAGAGGCAGAAATATGGCTGAGACAATTATCGAAGTCGACTGTGCGGAATCCGTCACCATTGCACAAGCGGCAGATTTATACGCGCAATTGTTAATGGCGATGGCTGAAGGTCAGGCTATTCAAATTAATCTAAGTCAAATTGAACGTATTGATACGGCTGTTATCCAGCTTTTTTATGCATTCCATCGAGATGCTCAAGTTCAAGGACTAGTTGTTATTTGGTCAAGTCCCAGTCAACTTTTTTCTGATGCTGTCGATAATTTAGGTATCAAAGCATTTTATGCACAATAAAAATTCATTTTGAGACAAGGAGCTTTTTGTTATGGCGAATATTCTTGCAGTCGATGACTCTGCTTCAATGCGACAGATGGTTACCTTTACTCTTCAAGGTGCCGGGCACAAAGTCACAGTCGCAGATGATGGAAAGCAAGCGCTGGATATTGCTCAAAGACAATCTTTTGATTTAGTGATAACCGATGTCAATATGCCGGTAATGGATGGGTTAACACTCACCCGACAATTACGCCAGTTAGCTAGTTTTAAATTTACCCCTATTCTTGTCCTTACTACCGAAGCGGGACCTGAAAAGAAACAAGAAGGTCGTGCTGCAGGGGCAACAGGTTGGTTGATTAAACCCTTTAATCCGGAGCAGTTGTTAGCGACGGTGAAAAAAGTCTTGGGTTAGTCAGATGAGTATCGATGTCTCACAATTTCATAGTGTGTTTTTCGAAGAAAGCTTCGAAGGTCTCGATATTATGGAAAGTGGCTTGCTTAGCATGTCACAGGGCGAAACCGATGATGACACAGTCAATGGTATTTTTCGTGCAGCACACTCGATTAAAGGTGGGGCTGGTACCTTTGGCTTCAATAATATTTCCGAGTTCACACATGGCTTAGAAACACTGCTTGATCAAATCCGTAATGGTCAACGGGAAGCAAGTCACGATGTGATCGAGACCTTACTCTCAGCCGTAGATACATTACGTGAAATGCTGACGGCTGTTCAGGATGGTTCAGACATTGATACGGAAAAAGCTGAACAAGTCTCTAATGCACTTGAGCAGATATTACACGGTTCTGCAGCAGAGTCAGCCACAACAGAAGAGGAGCTGCCGCCTGCTGCTGAAAGTATTGAGGTTGAAACAGCTGACAGTGGAGTACAACCTGAAACTCAAACCCAAGCTCAAACCTGGTTAATTAAGTTCAAACCGTTACCTCATTTGCTCCAGACAGGGAATGAGCCTATTCGGATGTTTCATGAATTAGCCGAGCTGGGTGATTTATCTGTTGAGGTGAATGAGGAGGAATTACCTCCATTTACCGATCTTGATCCGGAAAGTTGTTACCTGAGCTGGGAGCTGACTTTATCGGGTGATGTTGATGAAGCAGCGATAAATGAAGTGTTTGAATGGGTCGATGGCGACTGCGAGTTAAGTATTGAGCGGCTTGAACAATATGAGGCTGATGACGAACAAGCTATTACGACAGCTGAACCAGAGCCAGAAACAGAACAGGCAGATATTGATGAACCTGTGGTTCCTGACAGTTCATTGATGGAGGCTGAAACAGCCGAAGCTCCTAACGTAACTGAAGAAGTACCTGACGCAATTGAAGCACCAACTACAACCGAAGTCCCAACCGCAACTGAAGCTCCAGCAGCTACTTCAACTGAGGTTACTCCTCCCACACAGGCAAAAACTGAAGCTGCGCCTAAAAAGAAAGCGGTTACTCCGGATGCTTCTATTCGTGTTGGTACCGATAAAGTCGACTCGCTGGTTAATCTGGTTGGTGAGTTGGTCATTACTCAGTCAATGCTCGGACAGATTGGTGATAATTTCGATGTGAGTATGTTGCCGCAATTGATTGATGGACTTGAGCAATTAGAGCGTAATACGCGTGAGCTACAAGAAAGCATTATGCGAATTCGTATGTTGCCAATCAGTTTCGTCTTTAACCGTTTCCCGCGGCTGGTGCATGACATGACCAGCAAATTAGGCAAACAAGTTGAGTTAGTACTCACTGGTGAGCAAACTGAACTTGATAAAACAGTGATGGAAAAAATAGGTGATCCTCTTGTTCATCTTGTTCGTAATTCACTGGATCATGGTTTAGAAACGCCTGAAAAACGCCTGGCGGCGAATAAACCCGAAACGGGAATGTTAAAGCTCAATGCTTATCATCAGGGCGGCAATATTGTTATTGAAATCAGCGATGATGGTGCGGGGTTAAACGAAGAGAAAATTCTACGTAAGGCCATTGAAAAAGGCTTAGTGGATCCAAATGAATCGTTATCCCCTGACAAAATTCATGAACTCATTTTCTTGCCCGGTTTTTCTACTGCCGATCAGGTCAGTGACTTATCAGGCCGTGGTGTGGGCATGGATGTGGTCAGAAAAAATATTAACAGTCTTGGCGGTGTTGTTGAGGTCAAGTCTTCCCCTGGTATTGGCTCTACTTTCACTATTCGTCTACCGCTAACTCTTGCGATTATGGACGGCCAGATTATTCAGGTTGCTAATCAGCGTTACATCATTCCTTTGATTTCAATTATTGAATCTGTTGAGGTCGATTTAAGTAAAGTCAATAAAGTGACGGGTAAAGGTGAACTGTACAAAATCCGTGATGAATATGTTCCGCTGATTCGGCTTACAAAAGTATTCAATCTTGAGGGTGGGATTGATAATTTAGAAGATGGTTTGCTCGTTATCGTTGATTGTGAAGATTATAAAGTCGGTTTATTTGTTGATGAGTTATTAGCACAACAGCAAGTCGTTATCAAAAGCCTGGAAACGAATTTCCGTAAAGTGAAAGGTGTTGCTGGAGCAACAATTCTTGGCGATGGCACGGTGGCATTAATTCTGGATATCCCCGGTTTAATGACCATGCATAAAGAACCCACTTTGGTGAAAAAGATCTCGACAGCGAGAGTGGCTTAAGGGTATGTCTGACATGAATGCAGAAAATGAAATACTCGATATCATTAATATTACTGATGGTGTTGATGATGGCGCTCAGCAATATCTGACATTCGAATTAGAAGATGAACATTACGGTGTAGAAATCCTTCGTGTCCAGGAAATTAAAGGTTGGGACAATGTGACCCCGATCCCTAATACGCCTGAGCATGTGTGTGGTGTATTAAATCTTCGTGGCTTGATTGTCCCGATTGTTGATTTAAGGTTGCTCTTCGATATGCCTTTCAATCCTTACACAAAAACAACGGTAGTGGTTGTTTTAAAAGTGGAAGGGATAACCGATCGTATTGTCGGCATCGTGGTTGATGCCGTGTCAGATGCACAAAATGTCCGGCCGGAAATGATATCCGTAGCGCCAGACCTGGGAAGTGTGGTTGATACCAGCTTCATCAAAGGTATCGCTAATATCGATGATTGTATGTTGATGCTGCTGGATGTCGACAAGTTACTCAGTGTAGAACAGGTAGGTTAATAATGACCTCTGGCCAAGTACGGATTATTGCCATTATGAATCAGAAAGGTGGAGTTGGAAAAACCACCACCACGGTGAATCTTGGTCATGCACTTGCTTTACAAGGTAAGCAGGTCGCGGTGATTGATATGGATCCTCAAGGACAAGTTGCAACGAGTTTGGGGATTGACAATCAGCAGATGGGTATTGATGTTGTTTTATTAGAGGGTGATGCGATTGACACTGTAAAGCTACACGCCCGCGATCGTTTAGATTTAGTGCCCGCAGGTCCACGTTTAAATGAGTTCGAACACATTAATGAAGGAGGCGTTGAACGTGGACATCGCTTACGAAAAGCGATCGAGGCATCCTCACTGTCTGACTATGATTTTATTTTGATAGATTGCCCACCATCGTCTGGCTTACTGGGGGTGAATGCCATGTTTGCTTCCAGCGAGTTGATTGTGCCTGTTTCCGGAGATTATCTGTCTTTACAGGGCTTATCTCGAATGATGCAAATTCTTAAGCGTTCAGAAGAAATATCAGGCCACCGTATTAAGCTCTGGCTGGTATCAACGCGAATGCAGTTACGCCGAAAACTGACAGCCGAAGTACGAAAACGCGTGCTTAAATATTTTCCTGGCAGAGTCTTGTTTACACCTATACGTGAAAATGTGGCGTTAGCGGAATGCCCGAGTTTTGGTAAAACAATTTTTGACTATCGAAAAAAGAGTTCGGGTGCAGAGGATTATTTCTCCTTGGCTAGTGATGTATTAAACAGGAGAGCGGCTGATGGCCAAGAGTAAAAACGTGCTGGGAAATGATCCCTTAGCGTGGTTGACCACAAACGATCAACCAGCAGCCCGTGTTATCGACTCAACAGAACAGCATCAGGAAGAACCTGAACAGACAGTAGAAACAAAGCTAGCCCCTAAAACATCAATCGAGTTGGTGGAAGAAAGTTTCACTCCCATTGCAGCCCGAGGGGAATACCTTGTCGCTGACTTTTATACCGGACTTTTTCAGCAACAACCACAACTTAAAAAGCTATTTGAAGGTGTATCAGAACAAGGGCAGCAGAAAAAATTCTTGGCGGCACTGGTTTTATTGGTACAAAACCTGCGTCACCCCGCATTACTGGATAGTTATTTAACAGAGTTAGGAAAACGCCACATTAACTATGGAGTAAAAGAAGCAGATTACTACGTTGTTAAAAGGTGCTTATTAAACGTATTAGAAAAATATGCTGAATCAATGTGGTCAGAACCTGTTGCCACAGCGTGGAACGAGACACTTGATAACGTTATTACAAAAATGACGACAGGAGCTTCTCCTGTGGAGGAAAGAGAAATGGCTGATCTTAAAAACAATAACGCGGTTGATGTTCAAAATGAATTAAATGCCATTAACCGGGTTATGGGTGTTATTACTCTCGAACCTTCTGGAATAATTATTGATGTAAACGATAATTTTCTACAGGTGGTCGGATACGCTTATGATGAAGTCGTAGGCAAACATCATCGTATGTTTGTGTCGCCGCAAGATTCGCAGAGTCAAGCATATGCCGATTTCTGGGCAAAACTTAATCGTGGTGAGTTTGATAGTGGTGAATATAAGCGTGTAGGCAAATCAGGACGAGAAATATGGTTGCAAGCAAGCTATAACCCAATTTTTGATGACAGCGGCAAAGTCATCAAAGTGATTAAATATGCAACAGATATCACGACAAGTAAGTTAGAAAAAGCTGATTCCGAAGGCCAGCTCAATGCAATTGATAAATCGATGGGTGTTATCAGCTTCGATATGGATGGCACTATCATTGACGTCAATGATAATTTCTTGTCTGTTGTCGGCTATTCAAAAGATGAAGTCATAGGAAAGCATCACCGGATATTCGTCCCACCTCAAATGGCTCAAAGTGCGGCTTATAACGAGTTCTGGGCCAAGCTAAACAGAGGTGAGTTTGACTCTGATCAGTATCAGCGGATCAGTAAAAGTGGGGATGATGTCTGGTTACAGGCCAGTTATAACCCGATTCTTGATTTAAATGGTAAGCCCTATAAGGTTGTTAAGTACGCTGCTGATATTACCAAACAAAAACAATTACAGTTTGAAGTAGAAAACGCGACGATAACCATTTCTACAGCAGCAAGTGAAATCTCAGAAGGGACTTTAGATCTGAGTCAGCGTACTGAAGAACAAGCTTCATCATTGCAGGAAACCGCTGCCAGCATGGAAGAGTTAACCAGTACAGTAAAACAAAACTCTGATAATGCCCGCCAGGCAAACCAGTTAGCTTTAGGTGCTCGTGAGAAAGCTGAGAAAGGCGGCACGGTTATTCAAGAAGCTATCGTCGCCATGTCTGCTATCAGTGCATCCAGTAAAAAAGTGGCCGACATCATTGGTGTTATCGATGAAATTGCTTTTCAAACCAACTTACTGGCTTTAAATGCGGCGGTTGAAGCTGCCCGAGCAGGTGAGCAAGGCCGTGGTTTTGCCGTGGTTGCCTCAGAAGTGCGTAATCTGGCACAGCGTTCTGCCGCAGCAGCGAAAGAAATCAAAGAGCTTATTAACGATAGTGGTGAAAAAGTTCGCGAAGGATCGACGCTGGTAAATGAATCAGGCCGAACCCTGGAAGAAATTGTCGAAGGCGCTAAGAAGGTTGGCGATATTATTTCTGAAATTGCCGCTGCTGGTGCTGAGCAAGCGTCTGGCATAGAGCAGGTCAATCAAGCCGTGACACAGATGGATGAAATGACCCAACAAAATGCTGCCTTAGTAGAGCAAACGGCTGCGGCGAGTCAGTCTCTTGATGAGCAGGTGAAAAGTCTGGAACAAATGATGGCTTTTTTTAAGACGGGTGTTGAGGTAACACAATCAGCTGCACCAAAACCATCTCATAGAGATGAAGCTCCGAAACAGGCACCTGCTCGTCGCCCTGTTGCAAAAGCAAAAAGTACAGAGCCATCACAATCCGCAAATGTACCTAAGACAACAGCAAACTATGGTGCGAGCGAAGAATGGGAAGAATTCTAATGTCAGGCAGGTTGAGCAGTGTAATTATTCTGACTAATTGAAGAGTGGTTATGATGACTGAGCTCACTTCAAGCGACAGGGAATTTATTTTTTCCGATGAACATTTTGCTCGGATAAGGCGTTTCGTCACAGTCCATACAGGCATTGTTTTACCTGATATTAAGAAAAATATGGTCTATGGCAGATTGTCAAAGCATATTCGTAAACAGTTCAACGGTAATTTTGATGACTTCTGTGATGCAGTAGAAAATGGTGATAGTGAAGTCCAGGATATTTTAGTTAATGCTATCACTACTAACCTGACAGCTTTTTTTCGGGAAAGGCATCATTTTGATTTCTTAAGTAACACTGTTTTACCTGAGCTATACAAAAAAAATCATCTAACAAAACGAATACGAATATGGTCGGCTGGATGCTCAACTGGTGAAGAGGCCTACAGTTTGGCGATTTGTTTGTATGAGTTTTTCAAAGACAAGCCAGATTGGGATGTACGGGTTCTGGCAACTGATCTGGATGCGAATGTTTTGCAAGCTGCAAAATCAGGTGTTTATGATATTGAACGCCTAAATCAACTTGAACTCAAAGAAAAAAAAATGTGGTTTAAGCGTGGTACAGGTGACAGGCAGAATTTAATAAAAGTCAAAACTGATATTCAAACAAAAGTCGCGTTTAAACGGCTAAATTTATTACACCAATGGCCTATGAATGGTCCGTTTGATGTGGTTTTTTGTAGAAATGTGATCATTTATTTTGATAAAGAAACTCAGGCCGTTTTATTTAAACGGTTTGCCGAGATTATGAGGCCAGGGGGATACCTATTTATTGGCCATTCCGAGACCCTTTTTAATGTGAATGATCAATTCACGCCACTAGGTAAGACCATTTACCAGCTTCCATCATGACCATACTGCCTCCGCCACTACCTCCTCTTTTAGGAGAGTATGGACATATAAATCGATATTGGGATAAACACGCTAAAATTTGGGTGGCTAAAATCTTGCCGGGCGAGATTTATATTAGTCAGAATGCAGAGGAAGCAATAGCGACCACACTTGGCTCATGTATCTCTGCATGTATTCGAGATAAAAAAAAAGGTATTGGCGGAATGAATCATTTCATGTTGCCGGAGAATACTGTCACTAGTCCGAGTGCCAATAATTATTGGATGGGAGGGGCTGCAAGATATGGATGTTTTGCTATGGAATGTCTGATTAACGAAATACTCAAAGCGGGTGGAGAGAGAAAAGATCTTGAAATGAAAGTCTGCGGTGGTGGCCGAATTCTTTCTGGCATAAGCAATGATGTGGGTAAAAAAAATAGTGAGTTTGTCCTCAAGTTCGCCGAAATTGAAGGTATTTCTGTCAAATCCTATGATTTAGGTGATATTTATCCCCGAAAAGTTATCTTCTTCCCATACACAGGTAAACTGTTTGTCAAACGTATCAAACACTTACATAACGATACGATTCTTACACGGGAAACTGAGTATAAAGAAAGACTCCAGTTTGAATATCAAGTTAGTACTGCTGAGCTATTTTGAATAGGACAAAACAACAATGAATAAAATACCCGTTATTGTGGTAGATGATTCAGCGTTAGTCAGAAAACTGCTTACTGAAATAATTAATGCCGATCCTGAACTGGAAGTGGTCGCTACAGCAGCTGACCCCTTTCAGGCCAGAGAAAAAATTAAGCAATTTAATCCCGATGTATTAACACTTGATGTAGAAATGCCGAAGATGGACGGCATTACATTTCTTCGTAATTTAATGCGTTTGCGCCCGATGCCTGTTGTAATGGTTTCAACCTTAACTGAAAAAGGGGCTGAAACGACTCTTGAAGCTTTATCTCTTGGAGCGTTTGATTTTGTTGAAAAACCCAAAATTGACGTATCACATACGCTGGGTGCTTATTCGGATGAACTTATTGGAAAAATAAAAGCCGCCTCAACAGCCAACCCGCAAACCTTAGTTAAATCGGCATCTTTTCAGGTAGAAGAAAAATTGTCAGCAGATGCCGTGTTGGCTAAAACCAACTCGAGTTCTTCTCTGAAAACAACGGAAAAAGTGGTCGCGATAGGTTCTTCAACTGGAGGCACCGAGGCGATAAAAGAAATCATATGTAAATTACCGGCTAATGCACCAAGCATTGTCATTACACAACACATCCCGGTGACATTTAGCGCTGCTTTTGCCGCCCGAGTAAACTCAACGGCAGCTATGCATGTGAGTCAAGCGATGGATGGCGAACAAATATTACCTGGGCATGTTTATATTGCACCAGGCGATAAACATCTTTTAGTGGAACGAAGCGGTGCGAGATATTATTGCCGCTTGAATGATGGCTCGGCGGTTTCACGCCACAAACCTTCCGTTGATGTGTTATTCCGTTCAGTCGCTCAAAATGTTGGCGCTAATGCGATTGGGATTATGTTGACGGGGATGGGGGATGATGGTGCCAAGGGCATGTTGGAAATGAAAGAAAGTGGGGCAATGAATATCGTTCAGGATGAAAAAAGCAGTGTAGTTTGGGGTATGCCCGGCGCCGCTTATAAGCTTGGTGCTGCGGAACTTGTCTTGCCATTGGATAAAATTGCTCAAGAGATTATGAAGTTGAGTCGATAACCCTTATTAGATTGTTGACTTAAATTAGGACGATGTAATGAAAAAACAGTTTGATAAAAAACACATTCTGGCTTGGCTATCGTCCATCTGTTTTGTTGCAATCGCTTTTTGGCTGGTAAATGTATTAGCGGCATTTTTTGTGTTTCTTGCCTCTGCTTTAATGTTTGTTTTGTGTCGAACTATACCCTCAGTGGTTGTTGATAAGTCTGACGGAAATAAGTCACTCTCATCTACCGAGATTGATAAGTTAAAAAGCGATGTTTTACATGATGTTTCTCAGCAAATCGAAAATATTCGTGCAGAAAATCAACAAGTTTCTACCATCCTGACAAATGCTGTGCAATCGTTAACCGATAGTTTTCAGGGCTTGAGTGAACAAAGTGATCAAGAAACGAAAATGCTGCTTAGTCTTGTCGATCAGCGAGATGATGAACAAGGGCTTTCGGAATTCATTCAGGAAACAGAATCTGTGATGAACTATCTTGTTCAAACCCTGCTCAAAAATAGCGAAGGTAGTAACTTGGTCATGAGCAAGTTAGGTGAAATCAAGCAACGTGTTGATGGTGTGATTTCCTTACTGGATGATGTTAAAGATATTGCATCTCAAACAAACTTATTAGCATTGAATGCAGCTATAGAAGCAGCAAGAGCTGGCGACGCTGGTCGTGGATTTGCTGTTGTCGCCGATGAAGTCAGAAAACTATCCCAAAAATCTGATGATTTTAGCGATGAGATAAACAAAATTACGATGAAAGTGAAGGCAACGATCGATGAAACGGGTGGGATTATTTCAGAGTTGGTTTCTGCTGATACTGATCTGGTTATGAACAGTAAGTCAAAAGTGGCTCAAATAACCTCTACCATGTCGTTGATTAATAATAAAACAGAATCGGTGATTACAGGTTCGAGTGATATTAGCCAACAAATATCCAGCTTAGTGAATCAGGCTCTTACGTCACTGCAGTTCGAAGATATGTGTCATCAATTAAATGAACATATGGATAAACGCTTAAATACGGTATCTGATTTGATAGACGTGATTAATGAAATTCCATCCTCTGCAGACGATGCTGCTGATCTAGGTGAATACCAGCAGAAGTTTCTGCAAGTCAAAGAAACCATTGCTCAACTCCATAAAAAAATTAATGAAACAAGTCACAAATCTGTGACTCAAAAAAGCGTTGATGCTGGAGACATCGAATTATTCTAAATAATGTTTGGCACATTGCTTGCTCTTAACTACATGAACAGGTCTTTAAGACTATTTAAGTAGGGAGAGGCGATATGCCACAAAGTGTTTCCATACAAACTGATAGTGTTGTCAGCACTAAGCCAACACATACCAAAGAGGTATCTAGGGATAACTCTTTTTCTGAGACGCTAGATAAGCATATCAATACAGAGCAGAAGCCCGTCGAATCAAATAAGGCGCAAACCAAATCAGTTGAAGACCAGAATAATAAGGCCACTGATAAAACCGAAAAGGATGAATCTGTTACAGCGGAAGCGGATGCTAAGACGGAAAAAAGCGACGGCGATGACGGCAAGAAATTGCCGTCTGATGAAAAAGTTAGTGATAAAGATACTCAAGTCGATGATGATTCGGAATCAGATTCCTCAGAATCTGAAAAGCTTGCTGATAATGTAGTCCCGCAAACAACTTTTGTCGTTTCTCAAACACCAGACACAAAAGTGGCCAAGACCAACAACGATAAAGTGACTGTAGCGAAGGCTCATACTGCCGCAAAAAAAACAGTCATAGCCCCTGCTGTTACAGAAACTTCAGAATCAAAAACTCAATCAACTTCATCTACCGATGCCAACTCTGGTGTTAATGCGGCTAATAAAAAGCAAGCAGATGCCAGTTTAGTGACGGTAACCGAGACAGAAAAAGCAGTTATAAAACAAACTCAAAATACAACAAGTGAAAAAGTGCCAAATTTTGCCAAGGCCTTACAATCAATGAATGAAGCTGACGGCAAAACAACGGAAATTCGTGCTGATATCATGGATGCCATTCAACGACAACGCCAAAGAGGTGATGGTGAACAGGTCACCTCTGTTCGGAATATGATGGCTGCACAAGCTGAAAACAAAGATAAAACAGATGTTGACCTGCTTGGTATCCGTGCAGATAAAACGATTCAAGAGCGATTGGTAAGCAGCACACCGACTACTACGACCTCTGTAAGCAGTGGCGCAACTTCACCACAGACAGCATCGGCATCAACAGCAGCTGCATCCACAGTAAGTCTGCCCGTTCAGCCGAATATACAAAGTTCAGCATGGTCGCAAGTGATGAATAGTCGTGTCGTATGGATGGCTAAAGAAGGTATCCAGCAGGCAGAGATGAAAATGAATCCGGCTAATTTAGGTCCGGTTGAGGTAAAACTCCATGTACAAAACGATCAGGCCAGTGTAACTTTTCTAGCTCAGCACTCGACAACAAGGGAGGCCTTGGAGCAGGCTTTACCAAAATTACGAGATAGTTTTGCAGAAAATGGGATTCAGCTAACGCATGCTGAGGTCGGTCAGCAACAGCATCAGCAGCAAAGAGATGATCAGCCACAGCAAATGCAGAATTCTCAGAATTTTACTCAAGCGAATGGTCAAAGTGACGATATAATGAGTGAGGCCGAGGAAACACTAGGTTCAGCTATAGAGGATAGTGGTCTTAGTTTATACGTCTGAGGCAAAAATAATAATTAAGTTCAATCCGGGAGAGACGGACGTGTTCAAACTTGAAAATTTCTCTTTGAGAAAACGCATGTATATCATTGGTGGTCTTGGTGTAGTTGCCTTATTAGGGCTACTTCTTCTTGAAGGCTATATGTATCACTCTGGTATCAAAGAAATTCAGGCGCTGTACATTGCAGCGATTTATGTGGTGGTAGCAAGTATTTTAATGGTGGCTATAGCTCATCACATTGGTCGGTTTGGTGATAAACGTGCAACAACGCTTGTTGGCGCTATTCAAAATATCAAGAAAGGCGATCTGACACATAAAGTGGCTATTTCCGGTAAAAGTGACTTTAGTTGGATGGCGTTTGAGTTAGATAGTGCAAGAAAAAATGTCGCCAATTTAGTTCATACTCTGGTGGGTGGGGTGACTCAACTGACATCGGCCAGTCAAAATATGCAAGCTATTAGCAAAGAAACCGTCGATGGCGTATTACGTCAACAGTCAGAAACCACACAGGTGGCAACGGCGATGAATGAAATGACCGCATCAGTACAAGAAGTGGCCAGAACCGCTTCAAGCGCGGCTGAAGCGGCGCGTAATGCTGATACAGAAGCTAAAGCTGGCAAACAAGTTGTAATGGAAACCATGCAGGCGATTGACTCATTGGCGACAGAAGTTGAAAAAGCCGCTGAGCAGCTAAGTAACCTGGAATCAGATATTGGTAATATTGGTGCTATTGTTGATGTTATTCGCGGCATTACTGAGCAAACCAATTTACTTGCTTTGAATGCTGCTATTGAAGCCGCTCGTGCCGGGGAACATGGTCGTGGCTTTGCTGTGGTTGCCGATGAAGTTCGCACACTGGCTGCCAGAACACAATCATCTACCCATGAAATAGAAGAGATGGTTGAACGTCTGCAACAAGGCGCTCAAGTGGCTGTGAAAGTGATGAACGAAGGTCGCGAGCGAGCAAAACATAGTGTTGAAAAAGCATCCAGCGCTGGTGCGGCTTTAGACTCTATCACTGCGATGATTTCCACCATGGATGAAATGAGTGCACAAATTTCCAGTGCAGCGAATGAGCAGTCTTCAGTGGCTGAAGATATCAACCGCGGTATTGTGAATATCAGTCAGGTTGCTGAGCATACAGCAGAGGGGGCGAGAGAGTCTTCTGTTGCGGTAGAAACATTGAGCAATCTGGCAACACAATTACAAGAAGCAGCCAGTAAATTTAAAGTATAAACGGCTTTTCGAATATTACAGATTAAAAAGCCCGGTTTTACCGGGCTTTTTTATTAGAGAAGACTTTTTTCAATATCGGTCAGTGCCTGCATCGGATCTTTTGCCGCAGTAATTGGTCTGCCAATTACCAGGTAGTGGCTGCCGGCTTCTATCGCTTGTTTTGGCGTCATGATGCGATGTTGATCGCCAACATCACTGCCAGCAGGACGGATACCAGGTGTGATTAATTGGAAGGATTCGCCTAGATTTTCACGAAGCGCGCTGGCTTCTTGCGCAGAACAAACGACGCCATCTAAGCCGCTGCTTTTAGCCATTTTTGCCAGACGAATCACGGTATCAGACATATTGCCGTTGAGGCCAATCTGCTCAAACGTGGTTTGATCCATACTGGTAAGCAAGGTAACGCCAATCAGAATTGGTTGAGTGGATGAGTTATCAACGGCTTCTCTGGCGGCTTCCATCATAGCTGCACCACCCAACGTGTGAACATTCAACATCCAAACACCCAGATCCGCAGCAGCTGCACAGGCTTTGGCAACAGTATGAGGAATGTCGTGATATTTCAGATCGAGAAATACATCAAAACCGCGGCTGACTAAGTTAGTGACCACGCTTGGACCAGAGCGGGTGAATAACTCTTTTCCCACTTTTACGCGTGCACGCTTTGGATCGATTTTATCGGCCATTTGCAGGGCATCACTAGCTGTAGCGTAGTCAAGGGCGACAATAATTCTGGGGTCAGACATTGATTTCTCCATAACTTATAATGAGCGCGATCCTACCTCAATTGCGTCAGTTTCGCCGTTAATATCAAGAAAATGTTATTCTGTCCGGCGTTTTTTGCTGAGATTAAATGAATGAAATTTGATTTACTTGCGCAGGACGGTTTTGCCCGTCGCGGACGATTAACGTTTGAACGGGGAACAATCGAAACCCCTGCGTTTATGCCTGTTGGTACCTATGGTTCGGTAAAGTCGATGACACCCGAAGAGGTAAAAGCGACAGGTGCTGAAATAATATTAGGAAATACATTTCATTTAATGCTGCGCCCAGGGACGGAGATTATCTCAGCTCACGGCGACCTACATGACTTTATGCAATGGCAGGGGCCTATCCTGACGGATTCTGGCGGTTTTCAGGTTTTCAGCCTGGGCGAGCTCCGCAAAATCACCGAACAAGGTGTGCATTTCAGTTCACCAGTGAATGGCAGCAAAGTTTTCCTTGGGCCCGAAGAGTCAATGGCTGTTCAACGAGCCCTGGGTAGTGACATCGTCATGATCTTTGATGAATGTACGCCGTACCCTGCTGATGTAGATACTGCCGCAAATTCAATGGAGTTATCACTTCGTTGGGCAAAACGCAGTAAAGAAGCCCATGGCGATAACCCTTCAGCGTTATTTGGTATTGTGCAGGGCGGAATGCATGAACAACTGCGTCAGATATCCTTAGACGGACTAATGGATATTGGGTTTGATGGCTATGCCATCGGTGGTTTATCTGTAGGCGAGCCAAAAGAGGATATGCTGCGGATACTGGATTTTCTGGCGCCGGTGATGCCACAGGATAAACCACACTATCTTATGGGTGTAGGACGTCCTGAAGACTTAGTGGAAGGTGTGATGCGCGGTGTGGATATGTTCGACTGTGTGATGCCTACCCGTAATGCTCGCAATGGTCACTTGTTTGTACATCAGGGTGTCATTAAGATTCGAAATAGTCGCTTTAAGACGGATACTAAACCGTTAGATCCCTATTGTGATTGTTATACATGTCAGAACTATAGCCGGGCATATTTACATCATTTAGATAAAACTGGAGAAATGTTGGGGCCAAGACTGAATACTATTCACAACCTTCATTACTACCAGACATTGATGAATGGCCTGAGACAGGCAATCGAAAATAATACACTTACGCAATTTCGTCAGGAGTTTTACGCTCTCAGAGAAACTGAAATTGTTTAAAACGGTTCAATGCTATCGAACACCCTGTCAGCTGTGGCATAATCGGTTTCTTTTTTCTTGTTGATTTTGAGGATTAACGATGGACTTTTTTATCTCTCCAGCCGCTGCTGCTGATGCAGCAACTACAACAGCTGGTTCTCCAGGCCTGATGGATTTTGCTTTTCCAATTATCCTGTTAGTGCTGTTTTATTTCATGCTGATCAGACCTCAGCAAAAACGTGCAAAAGAACATAAAGCAATGCAATCTGCCCTATCAAAAGGGGATGAAGTTGTAACAGATGGTGGTTTGATGGGGAAAGTTATTGAAATTACCGATAATGCGATCACTGTTCAAATTGCTGAAAATGTTGAAGTAAAAGTACGTCGTGAATCAGTCAATGCTGTTTTACCTAAAGGTACATTGAAAAAGCTATAAGGTCTTGCCGTCTATTTAAAGATGGCTTGAAGTAAAAGTCAGGAATGAATTATGAACCGATATCCACTGTGGAAAAACTTACTTGTTCTTATTGTGCTGCTAGTCGCTGGACTATATGCACTCCCTAATCTATACGGGGATGACCCGGCAGTGCAGATTTCTGCTGGTAGAACTGCCACGGTGGATTTGGCTTTAGCCGATAAAGCGGAAAAAGCACTTAAAGCGGCGGGGATTGATTACAAAGGCGCTCAGCTGGAAGATGATAAATTACTTATCAGATTGACCTCAGCAGATAACCAATTAAAGGCCAAGGATGTCTTGAGCAAAGCATTAGTCGGCGACTACATCATTGCATTGAACCTGGCTTCTACTACACCGCATTGGTTAGCATCTTTAGGCGCTGAGCCGATGAATCTCGGCTTAGACTTGCGAGGTGGTGTTCATTTCCTTATGCAAGTGGATATGGATGCTGCGGTGAAGCAAAGCCTTGATACTTATGGCAGTGATATCCGTTTATCGCTACGTGATGAAAAAATTCGTTATAAACAAATCAAAGTTGAAGGTCAGAAACTGATTTTGGTGTTACGTAACACTGAAGACAGGGATAAGGCAGAGTCGCTGATTCTGAAAAACTTCAATGACCTTCAGGTATCAGTCTCAGGTGATGATGCTAATCCTGAGCTGGTCATGAGTATGTCTGAAAAGAGCATTCGTGAAACTAAACAATTAGCCTTACAACAAAACATCACAACATTAAGAAATCGTATTAATGAGCTGGGTGTTGCCGAGCCAACTGTACAGCAGCAAGGGGATGACCGAATCGTTGTTCAGCTTCCTGGTGTGCAGGATACCGCACAGGCGAAGAAAATCCTGGGTGCTACAGCAACGCTTGAGTTCAGACTGGTCGATACGGAACATGATGTTAAAGATGCGGTGAATGGACGAATTCCTCCCAACTCAGAACTTTATTACAGCCGTGATGGACGACCTTATCTGTTAGATAAACGCGTCATGTTGACTGGTGAGCATGTCATTAATGCCGCATCAACTTTAGATCCTCAATCTGGTACGCCAGCAGTTTCAGTCACTTTAGATGGTAAAGGTGCGAGAGCATTCAGCAATGTGACTCGCGACAATATCGGTAACCCAATGGCTGTGGTTTTCATTGAGTCAAAAATGGAAACAAAAGAGATTGATGGTGAACTGGTTTCTGTCAGACGCCAGGTTCCTGAGATCATTAACGTTGCTACCATTCGTGATCAACTTAGTAAAAAATTCCAGATTACTGGTTTGGATAGCACAACAGAAGCGCGTGATTTGTCACTGCTTTTACGGGCTGGTGCTTTAGCTGCTCCAATTGAAATTGTGGAAGAACGTACTGTTGGACCAAGCATGGGACAACAGAATATTGAACAAGGGTTTGAATCAGTCATTATCGGCTTTGTTCTGGTGCTGGTATTTATGCTTGTCTGGTATCGTGTATTTGGTTTATTTGCCAATGTCGCTTTAGCCGCGAATCTTATTTTTATCGTGGCGTTACTATCCTTATTACAGGCAACTCTGACTTTGCCGGGTATTGCCGGTATCGTACTTACTGTCGGTATGGCCGTTGACGCCAACGTGCTTATTTACGAACGTATTCGTGAAGAGCTGCGAAATGGTAATAGCCCTCAAGCCAGTATCAGTGCTGGTTATGATAAAGCGTTCTCTACGATCGCTGATGCCAATATCACCACCCTGATTGCCGCCATTGTTTTATTTGGCTTTGGCACAGGGGCGATTAAAGGTTTTGCTGTGACATTATCACTCGGTATTATCACTTCTATGTTTACTGCCATTATGGGAACACGCGCTTTAGTGAACTTGTTCTATGGCCGTAAAAATAAACCTAAGCTATCAATTTAGGAATCATCTTCATGCAGTTTTTTAATAAACAAACGCATATCAAATTTATGTCCAAACGCTGGCTTGCCATAGCGTTTTCGAGCACATTACTGATCGTGTCTATTGGGTCATTGATAACACAAGGTTTAACCTTTGGTATTGATTTTACCGGTGGCACGATGATCGAGCTGGGTTATCAGGAGCCCGCTAACCTAGAGAAGATTCGTTCAAGTCTGCAAAATGGTGGTTACCCAGAAGCGGTCGTGCAGAATTTTGGATCAATTCATGATGTTCTTGTTCGTCTACCTATCGTTGAAACCAAGAACATGGCAGAAATTAGTAATAATGTGGTTTCCTTATTACAAGTTGATTCCGGTAGTCCGATTGATGTGCGTCGTGTGGAATTCGTTGGGCCTCAGGTTGGGGATGATCTGACTGAACAAGGCGGCTTAGCTGTTTTATACGCCTTAATTGGTATTCTGATTTATGTGGCTTTCCGTTTTGAATATCGCTTTGCGATTGCTTCAGTAGCGGCACTGGTACATGACGTTATTATTACCTTGGGCTTTTTCTCGATTACTCATGTCGAATTTGATTTGACCGTACTGGCTGCCGTTTTGGCCATTATTGGTTATTCATTGAATGATACGATTGTTGTTTTTGACAGGGTGCGTGAAGGCTTTTTGAAGATTCGAAAAGCGACTGCAGAAGAAGTACTTGATACCTCTCTGAATGAGACATTGAGCAGAACCTTGATGACATCATTCACAACGCTATTGGTTGTATTTGCCCTGTTTATTCTGGGTGGTGAGGTTATTCATTCATTTGCTGAAGCTTTACTGCTAGGCATTATGATTGGTACCTACTCATCAATCTATGTGGCGAGTTCCGCGGTACTATTTATGGGTGTGAGTAAAGAGGATTTACTACCGCCGGTGAAAGAAAGTGACCAGGAAATTGGCGAAGACGGAAGTCAGGTCTAACAAAAAAGCCCGAGAAATCGGGCTTTTTTTATGAGTGAATGTTTTGGTCGTTAAAGCGTAATTCTTTACTAATCGTTATTGTGGCTGGTTTAGAACGCCGTCTTGATTGAATAGACACCACTTTTCCTGACCGTTCTGCTTCATCTCTTATTGCGGCTTGCTCTTTGGTTTCAATAGACAATATCCGCACACCACTACAATCACTACGGAAACTCATGAAGGTGACAAACTCTTCAAGACTTTCCTGCGTTTGTTGAACCTGAAGACGATATTGCTTATTCATAAAAACTAACCTGTTGTGATAATCAAGATATCGACCCTCTTTTGGATTTCTTGAATATAAAGCTTTCTTCATATAGTGGTTGTTTTAAACCAATAATGGCTGTCATCAATAAAACAGGAAAAACTCCTAAGGTCTAACGGCCAGTTTTACTGACACAATAGCCCCTATAAGCGAACTTTCTAAATGAGATGTGCTCTACAAGATTGAGGAATTTGCTGATTTCAGCAGCTACCCGATTCTGTATGGTTAGAAATAACAAGTAAAATAAAAATGGAGAGATTATGAGTAAGTTAAAAAAGCTGGGTTTAATTGTTTTATTTATCTGGCCGCAAATTATTTTTGCCAACCCGATTAATGTCACTCTTCATTATATTGGCCCAACAGATGGGCAGGTTTGGGCCGGAGTACAGCAAGGGCTGTCTGAAGCGAACTTACAGGGACAGTTTTTAGGACAAAACTATCAAGTCAAAAATATTACAGAAGAAGAGCTTGCCGCATTACCTCAATCTGAAATAACAGCCGTTTTAGTAGGCACAGATGCTAAACATATTCTGGAAATTGCAAAAATGAAGAAGTTAGCTTATGTCCCGGTTTTTAACTTAAGCTCGGATGCGGATGGATTACGTCAGGCATGTTTGTCTAACTTATTGAATATACCTTTGAGTAAACAAATGAAAACAGATGCTTTAGCACAATGGCAGGCAAAGAATCCTGATACGTTGGTCACAGCTCATGCATGGCATCATGACTTTGTTAAGTTTGCTGCATCGCAATTGAATAATCGATTCACTAAAAATCATAAGACACAAATGGACGATGATGCCTGGGCTGGTTGGGCCGCGGTAAAAATGTTGTCAGATACTGTTGCCAGAACCCAAAAGACTGATGCTGCAGATATGTTGAACTACCTTAAAAATGATTTGTCATTTGACGGGCAAAAAGGGGATACCGCGACATTCAGAGAAACAGGGCAGTTGCGTCAGATCGTATTATTGATAGATAAGGACGATAACATTGTCGCTGAAGCGCCGTTGAGAGGTGTAAAAGGTGGTTTAGATAGTCTTGGAATGGTTACCTGTAAAAAATAATCAGAGAGAAGGAAGCATGATGAAATTAAAAAATATCTTATTAACAACATTGATTATGGCCAGTACAGCAGTGTGGGCTGAGCCATCACACCGTGTTTTTGTCACTAATGAAAAAGATAATACGGTGAGTGTTATTGATACAAAAACCAATGAAGTGACAAACACTATTAATATCGGGGAGCGTCCAAGAGGGATTGGCTTATCACCTGATCAAAAGCTACTTTATGTAGCTATTAGTGAAGAAGGTGCAATCGCAGTTGTCGACTTAGATACCCTGAAAGTGGTTAAAAAGCTGGATGCTGGAGAGGATCCAGAAACATTTGATGTGGCGCCAAACGGCAATATATACATTTCAAACGAAGATGATGCGCAAGCTAGCGTTATCGATCCAAAAACAGGCAAAATTATTGAAGTGATTCCTGTTGGCCTAGAACCCGAAGGTGTTGCTGTTTCACCTGATGGCAGTTTAGCGCTTGTGACTAGTGAGTCCACCAATATGGTTCATGTGATCGATACGGCTAAACATAAAGTGGTAAAAAATATTTTAGTGGCTGCCCGTCCCCGTGGTCTCGCATTTAATAGTGACGGCTCGCTGGCTTACTCAACCAGTGAAGTCGGTAATGAAGTGACAATTATTGATACAAAATCGTTGTCCATTATTAAACAGGCTTCTATTGATTTACCTAACTCCAAGCCGATGGATATTGCCGTTAGTCCAGATGATAAAACTATCTATGTCACAACCGGTCGTGGTAATTCCGTCGTTGTTTTAGATGCAAAAACACTGGAAATGAAAGCAAATGTGCCAGTTGGCAAACGTGTATGGGGCTTAGGTATGACGCGTGATGGTTCACGTTTATACACAGCAGATGGTGTAAGTAGTACTGTGTCAGTTGTGGATACAGCAACAAACAAAACAATTAAAACGATCGAAGTGGGCAAATTCCCATGGGGGGTTGTTGTTGATGACTAAATATTGATATCGACTACAAAAACCCGGCTTTTTTGCCGGGTTTTTTATTTCTCTGTGAAAAAAGTCATTAAATACTTTGTTCCCTTTAGTTGACACGTTATTATGCCGTGATGATTAAAGTGATTCAGCGACTTTTCCAGGTTTGTTTATTTAAAGCAAGTCCCGCCGATATTCCGGCATCTTCAATATTAGTGAACTTTAGTATTGTCAGCTATTTTGTCGTTGGCGTACTGGTTAGCCATATTGATCACAATTGGACAATTAGTTTAGTCGCGAGTCTGGCTGATTCGCTAATGCTAATTATCACGACAAAAATCTTATTATCGATTCGTGGTTTACCTTATCGCTTCGAGCAAACTGTAACTGCGATGGCAGGTACCGGTGCATTAATTGGCATGATTAGTTGGCCAGTTTTTTTATTATTCCGACAGGTAGAGCCTCATAGTCAGATAACCAGTATTATCTTATTGCTGGTACTTATTGTTATTTTCTGGAGTTTATTTGTTGTTGCACATATCTTCAGGTATGCACTTGATATCCGACCCGGTTTGGCAGCGGTGATAACGACGGTTTACACCATTGCTACGCTGATTGTGGTTGGACTCACTATTTCAGGAGTTGCGTAATGCATATTCATATACTGGGGATTTGTGGCACATTTATGGGTGGACTTGCCATTTTAGCCAGAGAGCTTGGTATGACGGTGAGTGGTTCAGATGCCAATGTTTATCCACCGATGAGTGATCAACTTGCTGCTGCAGGGATCGATGTCAGGGAAGGATATAAACCTGAACATTTAGAACCGGCGCCTGACTTGGTAGTGATGGGTAATGCCATGTCACGTGGTAACCCAGCTGTAGAGTATGTGTTAAACAAAGGGCTTCCTTATGTTTCTGGACCACAATGGCTGAATGAACATGTACTGCAAGGCAAGTGGGTTTTAGCTGTTTCAGGAACACACGGAAAAACCACCACAAGCAGTTTATTAGCGTGGATACTCGAGCATGCCGATATGGCTCCTGGTTTTCTTATTGGTGGCGTACCTGATAATTTTGGCGAAACAGCGCGTTTGGGCAAAACACCCTTTTTCGTGATTGAGGCAGATGAGTACGATACGGCGTTTTTTGATAAGCGTTCTAAATTTGTCCATTACATGCCCAGAACATTGATTATTAATAATCTTGAATTTGACCACGCTGATATTTTTGATGATTTGGCAGCTATTCAAAAACAGTTTCATCATTTAGTACGGACTGTGCCTGAGCAAGGTTTGATTCTTTCGCCACAAGACAAAGCCATTGAGCATGTTTTTAATATGGGGTGTTGGACACCACGGCAAACCCTGGGAGCTGATGGTGATTGGCAAGCAACATTATTGAAGAATGATGGTAGCGAGTTTGAAGTAAGCTATGGTGACTCTAGCGGTCATGTCGTGTGGGATATGCTCGGTCAGCATAATGTGAGTAATGCGCTTGCGGCAATAGCGGCAGCACACCATGTTGGTGTTACGATTGAACACGCTTGTGAAGCGCTGTCGGTGTTTGCAGGTGTTAAACGCCGGCTGGAACTGAAAGGCGAAATTAATAATATTCGTGTGTATGATGACTTTGCTCATCATCCAACTGCTATAGCCACCACTATTGCCGGTTTGAGAGCAAAAGTGGGGAATCGTCGACTGATTGCTGTACTCGAGCCTCGCTCGAATACCATGAAAATGGGTGTGCATCAGGAAACATTAGCTCAGTCTTTAATTCAGGCGGACAGAGTATTATTGCTTCAGGATGCTGATTTGAAATGGTCATTAAAACAAGTGACAGAAACATTAGGCGATCATGTCAGTGTATTTGATTCAGTTGATGCTATTGTTAAAACAATCAGCAATGAAGCACAGTCTGGTGATGAAATTTTAGTGATGAGTAATGGTGGCTTTGGTGGTATTCACCAACGGATATTAGAGGCGATTGCTTAATTATGTTAGATCAGCAGCAGATCGCACTGGCCATTACAGGCGCTTCCGGCGCACCTTATGCAAAGCGTTTACTTGAAGTGCTTTTACAACAGGGGTTAACTGTTCACTTAATGATTTCCACTGCAGGCAGAATAGTGCTTGCTGATGAGCTTAATTGGAAATTACCCGCAAGGGCTAGTGATGTGCAAACGAAATTAGCTCAAGAATTTAACTGCCAGCCTGAACAGTTACTGGTTTATGGTGAACAACAGTGGTCATCGCCATTGGCAAGCGGATCTCATCGTGTGCCAACTATGATTGTCTGTCCATGTACCATGGGCACCTTATCGGCTATCGCCTGTGGCCAGAGTGATAATTTGATAAACCGTGCTGCCGATGTGATGCTCAAAGAAGATCGTAAGTTAATCGTAGTACCGAGAGAAGCACCTTTTTCGGTTATTCATCTGGAAAATATGCTGAAGCTTGCTAAACTCGGTGTCTGTATCTTACCTCCCAACCCTGGCTTTTATTTTAATCCCACATCATTAAATGAATTAGTCGACTTTGTTGTTGCACGCATACTGGACCAAGCCAAAATAGAACATGATCTGATGCCACGCTGGGGTGACTAATATGGTATTCGGGATTCCCTCGTAACTCACGTATAATGTGGTTTAAATTTAACGCCGTTCAGGAAAACCATGTCAGATATTGAAATTGCCCAACAGGCCTCAATGCAGGACGTCACTAGTCTAGCTGAAAAAAAGCTTGGCCTTGCCTCACATCATATTGACCCATATGGACGTTTCAAAGCCAAAGTCTCTTTGGATGTGATGAATGAGATGGCATCGAAAGCAGATGGCAAGTTGATTTTAGTGACGGCTATCAGCCCGACGCCGGCTGGTGAGGGCAAAACCACGACGACGATTGGTTTGAGTGATGCACTGAACCGAATTGGCAAAAAATCGATTGTTTGTGTACGTGAGCCATCAATGGGCCCATGTTTTGGAATGAAAGGTGGAGCGGCCGGCGGAGGGTACGCGCAGGTTGTTCCTATGGAAGATATTAATCTTCACTTTACCGGCGATCTACACGCTATTGCGTCAGCACATAATTTATTATCAGCGATGATCGATAACCATATTCATCATGGAAATGCACTGCAGTTAGATGCAAGGCGTATCGTCTGGCAGCGGGTTATGGACATGAATGATCGCGCGCTACGGGATATCGTGGTTGGAATGGGGGGCACTGCTAACGGTTATTTACGTGAAGAACGTTTTGATATTGTGGTGGCCTCTGAAGTGATGGCGATCTTTTGTTTATCGAACTCACTACAAGAATTAAAACAACGCCTTGGTGATATTTTAATTGCTTATTCGGTAGATGGGACGCCACGTTATGCCCGTGAGATTATGGCTCATGGCGCTATGGCTGCATTATTGAAAGAAGCCATTAAGCCAAATCTGGTTCAGACTTTGGAAAATAATCCTGCCTTTGTACACGGTGGGCCTTTTGCCAATATCGCTCATGGCTGTAATTCCGTCATCTCTACCAAGATGGCGCTAAAACTAGGTGATTACGTTGTCACTGAAGCCGGGTTTGGTGCGGACTTAGGTGCTGAGAAGTTTATTAATATTAAGTGCCGTAAAGCCGGAATCAAGCCCGATATGGCAGTGGTTGTCGCCACAGTAAAAGCCTTGAAATATCATGGTGGACTGGAACTCAAACAACTTGGCGAAGAAAATCTGGATGCCTTAAATAACGGGCTTGCTAATTTGAAACGTCACTTAAATAATCTACAAAATGAGTTTGGTTTGCGTTGTATTGTCGCTATCAATCATTTTATTAACGACAGCGATGCCGAGATTGAACTTATCAAGTCGGCGGTAAAAGAGATGGGGGCAGAGGCTATCCTTGCTCGCCATTGGGCCGAAGGTGGTGCGGGCGCTGAAACTCTGGCAAAACGTGTAGTTGAGATGCTGGATACTCATGCCGAACCTTGCCAGTTGTTATACCCGGATAGTCTCCCTCTATGGGATAAAATCAATGAAGTCGCTAAACGTTTATACGGTACCGGCCAGGTCGTTGCTGATAAAAAAGTGATGGATAAAATCGCAATGCTCAATCAGCAGCATGGTGATATACCCGTTTGTATGGCAAAAACACCTTATTCCTTTAGCAGTGATCCCAGCTTACGTGGAACAGCAGAGAACCACACACTGACAATTCGTGATGTACGACTTTCACATGGCGCTGGCTTCCTGGTTGTTCTTTGTGGTGATGTGATGACAATGCCTGGATTGCCAAAACATCCTGCAGCAGAGCGGATTGATATTGATGAGAACGGTTCAATAGTAGGGTTATTCTAATTGGGTTCGAGGCTGGGGGAAGGGAGAACCCAATAGATAGTTTCTTGATTTAAAGTCACACGCTGCCGCGTGTGACTTTAAAAATAATATAAAATTAAAGGCAAACACTGCCTTAGAAAATCAGTTCAATCCGCGAGATTTTTTGATTAAATCATAAGCCAATTGAATTTCTTTAGCTTGCTCAGTAGCAACGGCAATCATATCTTCAGGTACACCTTGGCCCATTAATTTGTCAGGATGATACTGACTCATTAATTTACGATAAGCGCGTTTAATTTCCTGATTGGAGCTTTGCTCTGTTACGCCCAGTGCTTTATAGGCTTCCGCAAGATCATTGACTGATGAACGTTGTTGGCCTGTTGAATACTGTTGTTGATAGCCGCTCGAGAAATTAGCCTGGCTTAGCACCATATCAAGGATACGATTAAACTCAGCTCGACTATAACCCAGCTGTGCTGAAACCTGCTCCAGAATCTGTCTTTCTTGCGGATCGAGTTTGCCATCAGCCAGAGCCATCACCGTCAGATAGACCAGTAAGACTTGTTTTAAATTAAAGGTGTTACCACAGTGCTGTTTAAATTTAGTCACTGTTTCGTTGATATCAAAGTCGGGTTCAGCGCCACGCTTGAACTGACGAATCGCTTCTTGTCTATGCTCGCCAGACATGCCCATTTTTTTGATAAAGGCTTCAACATGATCGATTTCAACCTGACTGATACGACCATCCGCTTTCGCTAATGTGCCCATTAATACAAACACGGTTTCCAGGAAAACGGCTTGACGATTCTGGTTAGTAAAAGGGTTGGCACCACCAAGCCCATAAGCGCGTACACGATCAGCAAAACCACCAAAGAAAAGGCCAATCAACGCGCCAAAAATGCCGAGAATCAGTAAACCAACACTCATAGTACTTAACAATAAAAAGCCTAAAATCAGGCCTATCCACTTAAACATAACAATTAACTTTTCTTTGAAATACTAAAATAAATGAGGCCAAGCCCCCATAAACCAAACACCCAGCTTAGAATAGGGAGGCCGGCAAACATCGTCGTCGCATAACCATCAAGCCCGGTAATCACTGCAGCCCCCACCAGGAAAGCAGCACCGGCTGTTGCAGCAGCACTACGGTAGCTGGCTTGTTTGATTTCTTTACGTAGCTGCTGGATATCAGCTGAAGCTAAATTTACGTTAAATTGGCCTTCCTGAGCACGTTTACTCAAGTCATATAAGAGACGTGGCATTTCCGGTAATGTTTCAGCCCAATGAGGCGCTTCTTGTTGTAACGTTCTTAAAGCTGCCTGCCAGCCCATTTTTTCTTTCATCCATGATTCTAAAATCGGCTTGGCTGTTTTCCAGAGGTCCAGGTCCGGATAGAGATCACGTCCGAGGCCTTCAATATTGAGTAAGGTTTTTTGCAATAGAACCAGTTGTGGCTGAACTTCCATATTAAAACGACGTGCTGTTTGAAACAGCCTTAACAACAGCTGTCCGAATGAAATTTCTTTTAGTGGTCTGGCGAAAATAGGCTCACAAACACTTCTTATAGCCGCTTCAAACTCATCCAGCCGAGTGTCAGCAGGCACCCAACCAGATTGCACGTGTAACTCTGCAACGCGACGGTAATCATGATTAAAAAAGGCAAGAAAGTTCTCAGCAAGATAGCGTTGATCATCGGGTGATAAGGTTCCCATAATGCCAAAGTCTACAGCCACATAACGGGGATTTTTAGGATCGGTACTATCCACCATGATATTGCCAGGGTGCATATCGGCATGGAAAAAACTATGTTTGAATACTTGGGTGAAAAATATTTCAACACCCATTTCAGCTAGTTTTGCCATATCCACGCCTTTTGCTATCAAACCTTCGGTATCGCTAATAGGCGTGCCATAGATACGTTCCTGAACCAGGATATTGGGCTTGGTCAGTTTCCAGTATATTTTCGGAACGTAAAGTAAGGTGGTGCCTTCAAAGTTACGTTGTAGCTGTGAGGCCGAGGATGCTTCGCGTAACATGTCGAGTTCATCAAACAGGTTCTTTTCAAGCTCAGCAACGATTTCCCTCGGACGCAGGCGTTTGCCTTCAGACCAATAACGTTCCGCGAAGGAGGCCAAGGTATACAGCAGGGCAATATCACGTTTAATAATAGGTTCTATGCCTGGACGGACCAGCTTTATGACAACCTGTTCACCGCTTTTTAAAGTCGCGGCATGGACTTGCGCAATAGAAGCTGAAGCTAGGGGCTCTGGTTCGATATGGGTAAATAATTCATTCAGAGATTCTGCTTCATACGCTTTATCGATGAGCTGCTTTGCTTGTTCGGCGGGGAAGGGAGCGACCTGATCCTGTAATTTTGCTAATGAATTCGCTATATCCGGTGGTAATAGATCCCGACGCGTTGATAATACCTGACCAAATTTGACAAAAATCGGGCCTAAGTCCTGTAGTGCCAGTCTTAACCTTTCGCCTCTTGGAAGTGTTGATTGTTTATTACGCCAGCGATGGGGTGATAAAAAACTAAAATAACGAAGTGGACGTAACAGATGAATCGCTTTGATCACTTCGTCCAGGCGATGTTTTGCCAGGACATGATTGATTTGAATCAGTCTGGATAACTGATTAGCCTTCATTAATGGCTCCTTACATGGATATAGCTGTGGTCAGTGCTCAAGTGAATCAAGGATGTTTTTCCAGCCGATTGATACGTGCCTCAAGCCGATCAATATCAGCCTTAATCTTATCGACATCATTCATGAAATCATCGATTTGAATCTTATCCGGCAAAATATGGGCTTCTTCACGAAGGTATTCAGAAAATGACATAGACAAGGAATGTTGGGTTGCATTCAGCCATGAAAAACCTTGTTTGATGGCATAGTTCAGCGGTTGAGCAATCACATCCCCTGTAACATTGGCAATTTGTTGTTCCCAGTCAAAGTCAAAACCATCCAAAACATCTTGCAGTTGTTTGGCAAATTGCACATTTCCGTGGATATGAATCTCATTGGAGAACAAATGTTCTGGATGTTTGGCAAGTTTTAGCAAACTCATCGCATTGGCGGTGATTAATAAATCTGCGTTTTCTTCATCATTATGGGTCAGCTTGATCACTGACTGATGAAAAGATACATGTATATATTGCTGCCAGTTCTGAATATGAATCACGATGACATGATTTTCAAAAGCCTTAAGGCGTTCGCGAGTTTCAGGATCCTGTTTTAATGCCTGATTAACAGCCAATTCGATAGGGCGTAATAATATGGCCATAAGTTTAGAATTTATAACCGCGATGAAGTGAAACGATGCCGGCCGTCATATTGTGATATTCACAACGTTCAAAGCCCACATCAATCATCATTTGTTTTAAGGTTTCCTGATCCGGGTGCATACGGATTGATTCAGCCAGATAGCGGTAACTTTCTTCATCGCCAGTAAAAATCTTCCCGAGTTGTGGCAGAATTTTAAAGGAATAAGCATCATAAACGGGCGCCATCCACTCAGCAGGTTTAGAAAACTCCAAGACCATCAGTTGACCACCTGGTTTCAGTACGCGGTACATTGAAGCGAGAGCTTTATCTTTATCTGTGACATTACGCAAACCAAAGGCGATGGTAATACAGTTAAAGCTATTGTCAGGAAACGGCAGGGATTCCGCATTGGCTTGAACGTATTCAATATTGCCAACAATCCCATCATCAGTCAGACGATCACGGCCAACATTCAGCATAGATGCATTAATATCAGCTAGTACAACTTTACCTGTGTCACCAACCAGCTTTGAAAACTTACGGGTTAGATCCCCTGTACCGCCAGCAATGTCTAATACGGTTGCTCCACGCCGTACGCCACTATTCATAATGGTAAAACGTTTCCAGAAGCGATGAATGCCGAGCGACATTAAGTCGTTCATCAAATCATATTTACCCGCAACCGAGTGAAAAACCTCGGCGACATGTTTGGCTTTTTCGGCCGTGGGTACTTCTTTATAACCGAAATGGGTGGTGTCTTTGGCTTCCATAACTTGACCTATTAATTTTGACGCTGATAACCGGCTTTCTGAAGTCGGTTAAGGTAGTCTTGCCATAGAGAATCCTGGTGTATGGCAAGTTCGTACAAATAGTCCCATGTGAACAGACCGCTGTCATGTCCGTCATCAAAAAATAACTTGAGTGCATAATGACCGACAGGCTCTATTTTTTCGAGACCAACGTTTTCTTTATGTGTCTGCAACACTTCTTGTCCAGGACCATGCCCGCGAACCTCTGCTGAAGGTGAGTGGACACGGAGATATTCTGCTGGCAAACGATAGTTCTTGTCGCCATAGCTCAGAGACAAACACTTTGACTGTTTATGTAAGGTGATCTCAGTTGGTAGTGGTGTTTCTGCCATCAGTAATGCCTTATAGGATATAACGTGATAAATCTTCGTCTTCAGCAACAACGGAAAGTTGCTCATTGACATAGTCTTTATCGATGGTGACAGACAAATGTTCCTCGCTACCAGCCTCATATGAAATCTGTTCTAACAATTTCTCCAGCATAGTGTGTAAACGACGGGCACCAATGTTTTCCGTCTTTTCATTGACTTCCCATGCAAGCTCAGCAATGCGTTCAATGCCGTCATCGGTGAAGTGCAACACAACACCTTCTGTCGCCAGAAGCGCAATATATTGCTCAGTCAGAGAAGCGTCGGGCTCAGTCAGAATACGGACAAAATCTGCAGCAGAGAGGGCATCTAATTCAACGCGAATGGGTAAACGACCTTGTAGCTCAGGTATCAAGTCGGATGGTTTGCTTAAGTGAAATGCGCCCGAAGCGATAAATAAAATATGATCGGTTTTGATCATGCCGTATTTCGTTGAAACAGTACTTCCTTCTACCAATGGTAAAAGGTCTCGTTGTACACCTGCACGGGATACATCCGCATTATTACCGCTTTCACCGCGACCAGTAATTTTATCGATTTCATCCAGAAAAACGATGCCATTTTGCTCGACACTGTCTAACACTTTGGCTTTCAACTCTTCTTCGTTGATAAGTTTCAGTGCTTCCTCTTCAGACAGCAGTCTCATGGCATGAGCCACCGTAATTTTGCGCATACTCTTACGCTGTGAGCCCATATTTTGAAACATTTCTTGTAACTGGTTGGTCATTTCTTCCATACCTGGCGGTGACATGATTTCAACACCGACGTTGGGGGCATTCAGTTCCAGTTCTATTTCACGATCATCGAGTTTGCCCTCGCGTAGCATTTTACGAAAACGCTGACGGGTGGTTGATTCATCTTCTGTTTCAACATCGCGCGCTGGGCGAAGCAGCGCATTCAGAATACGTTCTTCTGCCGCATCTTCAGCTTTGTTTTTTACCGATGATATCGCTTCTTCACGCAACATTTTCATGGCTGTTTCCGCAAGATCACGAATAATTGATTCGACATCACGGCCCACATAACCCACTTCAGTGAATTTGGTTGCTTCAACTTTAATGAATGGCGCATTGGATAATGCTGCGAGTCGTCGGGCAATTTCTGTTTTACCAACGCCGGTTGGGCCAATCATAAGAATATTTTTAGGAGTCACTTCATGCTGAAGTGCAGCATCAAGTTGCTTACGACGCCAGCGGTTACGGAGCGCAATGGCTACGGCTTTTTTAGCTGCCTGTTGTCCAATGATGCGTTTATCGAGTTCGTTAACAATTTGTTTCGGAGTTAATGATTGCATGATAGGTATCAGTTTGAGTCCAGAGTTTCGATTGTAAGGTTGTGATTTGTATAGATGCAGATGTCTGCGGCAATATTCAAGCCTTTTTCTACAATTTCTTTGGCGCTAAGAGAGGTGTTTTGCAATAAGGCGGTTGCTGCGGCTTGAGCAAAAGGGCCACCAGATCCAATAGCAATCAGACCATGTTCTGGTTCAATCACGTCACCATTTCCAGAAATAATAAGGGAGGCTTCTTGGTCCGCTACGGCGAGTAAGGCTTCCAGTCGGCGCATCATTCTGTCCGTGCGCCAATCTTTAGCAAGTTCAAGTGCGCTTCGAGTCAGGTTACCCTGGTGCTTTTCTAGTTTTGCTTCAAAACGTTCAAATAACGTGAAAGCATCTGCGGTGCCACCGGCAAAACCAGCAATAACTTTACCGTGATATAAGCGTCGGACTTTGCGCGCATTGCCTTTCATTATTGTGTTGCCAAGACTGACTTGCCCATCACCACCAATGACGACTTGACCGTCACGGCGATACGAAAGGATGGTCGTACCGCGGTACTGCTCCATAAATATCTCCTGTTTTCTAGAAATTGATACAGATTTTTATATGCTAATAATATACTATTACGGCTTTCATACTTCAGTTAATCACGCGACAGATTTAGCTAAGCTAATCATGAAGACATCAGCTAATCGAGAATTACTGATTTAAGTGTTGACATTAGTGTGAGATTTCCGGACAATGCCACGTCTTTAGTGGAGGGGTTCCCGAGCGGCCAAAGGGATCAGACTGTAAATCTGACGGTTCTACCTTCGAAGGTTCGAATCCTTCCCCCTCCACCATTTAAATATACAAGATGACTGAATTGCGGGTGTAGTTCAATGGTAGAACTCCAGCCTTCCAAGCTGATCACGTGGGTTCGATTCCCATCACCCGCTCCATTTTTGATTGGAAGAATTTAGGCCCGCATAGCTCAGTCGGTAGAGCGCATCCATGGTAAGGATGAGGTCATCAGTTCGATTCTGATTGCGGGCTCCACAATTTGTCTTAGGCAGGGTGTTCCTGCCTGTTTTGATTTTTTGGCTCAATAAAATTTAGTGCCGGGGATACTACTCATGTCTAAAGCAAAATTTGAACGTTCTAAACCCCACGTCAACGTGGGCACTATTGGTCACGTTGACCATGGTAAAACTACGCTGACAGCGGCGATCACCAAAGTATTGGGTGAATTAAGTGGTGGTGAATTCAAAGATTACGCGGATATTGATAACGCACCAGAAGAAAGAGAACGTGGTATCACAATCTCAACCGCTCACGTCGAATACGAAACAGCTAACCGTCACTACGCTCACGTAGACTGCCCAGGCCATGCTGACTATGTTAAAAACATGATCACAGGTGCAGCGCAAATGGACGGCGCGATTCTGGTTGTAAACGCAGCTGACGGTCCTATGCCACAAACACGTGAACACATTCTGTTATCACGTCAGGTAGGTGTACCTTACATCATCGTTTACCTGAACAAAGCTGATATGGTTGATGACGAAGAACTGATTGAATTAGTCGAAATGGAAGTACGTGAGTTGTTAGACAGCTATGACTTCCCAGGTGATGACACCCCAATCATTGTTGGCTCAGCACTGAAAGCCTTAGAAGGCGACACAAGTGAAATTGGTGCACCATCAATCATCCGTTTAGCAGAAGCGATGGACACCTACTTCCCACAACCAGAACGTGCAATTGACGGTGCTTTCCTGATGCCGATTGAAGACGTATTCTCAATCTCAGGTC
>NZ_FOSH01000002.1 GCF_900114205.1 Methylophaga sulfidovorans | reverse complement strand
CAAGAGAGCGGTAGCCTTTTTTAATATAAATTTTTCCTGCTCCAGGCGTTTCACCCGGGCTTCCAGTTCCTGAATACGCTGCTGTTCCGGTGTTAGCGCTTTGGATGCAGGCGTATGTCCACCTCGCTCTTCCTGTAACTGTTTAACCCAGCGACGTAGGGCTGACTCGCCCACATCAAGAGCTTGACAAGCCTCTGGAACACTGTAGTTCTGGTCGACAACTAAACTGGCTGCCTCCAACTTGAACTCAGGAGTAAAACTTCTTCTTTGTTTTGTCATTGAACACCTCTTTGGAGGACATATTACCTCCTTAAATGGTGTCCGGGATCATTAAACCACTACACTTTTAAAATTAATGCTGGTGAGAAAGTCGCTTTTATTGGTCGTATTGGCTCTGGAAAAAGTACCTTAGAAAAACTGATGCTGGGCTTGTATGAGCCGGATGAAGGTTCTATTTTGCTTGATGGGACCGATATCAGGCAGATTGATCCTGTCGATTTAAGAAAGAATGTTGGTTATGCGCCACAAGATGTTGTGCTGTTTTATGGCAGTATTCGTGAAAATATTACGATGGTAGCGCCATTCGCTGAAGATCATGAAGTATTAAAAGCGGCAGACATAGCAGGTGTCACCGAATTTGTTAATCGTCATCCCTCAGGCTTTGATATGCCGGTAGGGGAGCGTGGTGAAGGTCTGTCAGGCGGACAACGTCAGAGTGTGGCCGTTGCAAGAGCATTATTATTAGATTCTCCCGTCATTATGCTGGACGAGCCTACCAATGCCATGGATAACAGTACTGAAGAACGTTTCAAAGCAAAACTGGCAGAAAATGTTGAGAATAAAACCTTATTGCTAGTCACACATAAAGCATCATTATTAAGTCTGGTGGATCGAGTGATTGTTATGGACCAGGGACACATTGTAGCGGATGGTCCAAGAGAACAAATTCTGACAGCACTTAAAAATGGCCATATAAAAGTGAACAAGGGCTAAATATGGCATGGTTTAAAAAAACGAATTCAGACGATCTTGAGTTTATGTCAGAAGTCAGCGCCGCTTCGCTGGAAAGCTCCCCTCAACTTGGTCACTCATTGTTACTATTGATTACCTTATTTTTTATTTGTGCTTTCTGGTGGGCAAGTGTGACGGAGTTGGATGAGGTGACGCGAGGGCAGGGTAAAGTGATTCCCTCCAGTAAAGTCCAAATCATACAGAACCTGGAAGGTGGGATTCTCTCTGAAGTATTAGTGAAAGAAGGTGACATCGTAAATAAAGGTGATGTCTTACTTAAAATTGATGATACCCGTTTTTCATCTTCTTTTCGTGAGACACAACTGAAATATTGGGAATTACTGGCGCGCAAAGCACGTTTAACTGCTGAAGTTGAGGGTAAGCCATTACAGCTACCTGAAGAAATCATAAAGGAACAACCTGGACTGGCTGCTAGCGAGCGTTCCTTATATAACTCCAGACAACTCGAATTAGAAAGCAGTATTGATGTACTTAAGCAGCAAGTAAAGCAACGTGAACAAGAATTACTGGAAAACCAGGCAAAACTGAATAAACTAAGCACAAGTTATGATTTAAGCCGTCAAGAATTGGAAATGTCTGAACCATTAGTTTCGGTGGGTGTGATATCCGAAGTCGAATTATTAAGACTTAAACGTGCGACCAATGATTTACGTGGAGAAATGGAAACTACGCGCTTAGCCATTCCCCGGATTCGTTCTACACTCAAGGAAGCAAACCAAAAAATTAAGGATACAACACTACGCTTTAAATCCGATGCGGCCTCACAACTGAGTGATGTTCAATCAGAGTTAGCCATCACTAAAGAAACAACCACTTCTCAGGAAGACAGAGTGATGCGAACCCTAGTGCGCTCACCTGTAAAAGGCAAAATAAAACAACTAAAAATCAATACAGTAGGTGGTGTCATTCAGCCCGGAATGGACTTGGTTGAAATTGTTCCGGTTGAAGACAATCTATTAATTGAGGCAAATATCAGACCTTCGGATATTGCATTTTTGAGTCCAGGCCAACAAGCTATGGTGAAATTAACGGCTTATGATTTTTCCATTTATGGTGGACTTCCTGCTACATTAGAGAGAATAAGTGCTGATACAATTACAAACGATGAGGGAGAGAGTTTTTATCTAATCTATTTGAGAACAGATAAAAACTATATTGATAGTAGTAAAGGTCCATTAGAGATTATTCCAGGTATGACTGTAACTGTTGATATTTTGACGGGCAAAAAAACGGTGCTGGATTATTTATTTAAACCGATACTCAAAGCTAAAAATGAGGCGATGAGAGAACGTTGATTAATCCAACCATGCCAAACGTGCCTGAGGTGGCAAACAAATCAATGCTTTATTGCATCGGTTCTGATGTGAATCAACTCGTGCATATCAAGCACCTTTTGGCTGATCAATATGATGTGTGTGAGTTTTCCTGTATTGAAGACGCTTGCTCTGATCTCAATGGGAAAACGCCAAAACTTATTCTATGTCATCTGTCTTGTCTGGATGGTCATGCCTCATCTTTATTCAGCATTATGGAAAATGCAGAGACACGTGCTCGTGTGCTTATTATTGGGCCCAAACTACCTGTTCTTGAGCAGATTTTGATCCTCAAGCAGGGCGCGCGTGGATATTTTCAAGAAGAACTCGTTGATGACAAATTGCTAATTGCACTAGAATTGATTCTACGTGGTGAAGTGTGGGTTGAACGTCATGTTATTGCTGGGCTGATCGATGAGTTAAATCATGCACCACAACTTTCAAATGAGCAGCAAGCAAAACTAGATAGTCTGTCACGTAAGGAACTGGAAGTCGCTGAGCTGGTTAGTCATGGAGCAACAAATAAAATGATTGCCAGAACGATGAATATTACTGAAAGAACGGTAAAAGCACATCTAACTGCCATATTCCAGAAAATGAATATTCCGGACCGACTTTCACTAGCTATATTTTTCAGAGATTTGCGTTAGTTATATCAAACAACAATATGTTATGTTTTAATACATCGTGCCATTTTTAAGCACAATGGAATGAGGCTTATATCAGTTATTGAATGTAAAAGCATTCAGGCTGGGGAGAACTGGGATTTGAAGAGATGAAGAAAAGTTTAGTTTTAAGCTTACCTCTATGGGTAATAGTATCCAGTGTGTCTGCTCAAACATTGCAAAGTGCAGTAATGCATACAATTGAGTCAAATCCCGACATTCTTGCTGCCGCTAGTGAAAGACAAGCCGTATCTAAAGAAGTTGATCAGGCTAAAGCTGGATATTATCCAACCTTAGATTTAGCTCTGGGAACGGGCTGGGAAATGACTGACAACCCGAATACGCGTTCAGCAGGACGTGGCGAAGTCAGACTGAACAGAGATGAGGCCAGTTTACAGCTTCGTCAAATGTTGTTTGATGGAATGGAAACTAAAAACGAGGTTTTGCGACAAGAGTTCAGAACAAATTCGCGTGCAGCAGCTGTGTACAGTGCGGCGGAAAATACCGGATTGGAAGCGGTTGATGCATATATAAATGTGTTGAGACAACAAAAAATCGTTGAATTAGCTCAGACTAATCTTGAAGCGCATCAACGAACACACGATCAAATTGTTCTTCGTAGTGAGCGCGGTGTTGGTCGTGGTGCAGATATGGATCAAAGTCTGGGCCGACTTGCTCTGGCTGAAGCCAACCTGATGGAAGAAGAAAGTAAATTGCGTGATGCAGAAACGACTTTTATTCGGGTTGTCGGTGAGCAACCTGAATCATTAGAAGAGCCTGAAATTCAGAAAGACCTCATTCCCGATACCTTGGATGAGGCAATAGCAAAAGCTGTTGATAATCATCCGACATTAAGATTAGCGAACTATGATCTGGAATCCGCTCGTGCCCAGCATGCTACCGCAAAAGCGCCATTTTACCCAGATGTTCATCTGGAAGTAGGTACGCGTTCTGATCATAATATTGATGGTCAGGTTGGTACCGATAAAGACATCACTGCCATGTTGCGTTTACGTTATAACTTATTGAATGGTGGCCGTGATTCAGCACGACGTGAAGAGACTGCCTATTTAATCAATCAGGCGGCCGAAATTCGAAATAATACGTATCGTGAAGTAGAAGAAACAACCCGACTTTCCTGGAACGCATGGGAAACGGTAAAAAGCCAGATGTCATATCGAGAACAACATGTCGACTCAAGTCAAAAGTCACGTGATGCATATAGACAACAGTTCAGTCTCGGACAGCGCACCTTATTAGATTTATTGGATTCTGAGAATGAAGTTTTCAGATCACAGACCGCACTGGTTAACACTGAGTATGACGAGCTGTATGCGCAGTATCGTATTTTGAATAGTATGGGACTATTGCTTCAAGGCTTAAATATTAAAGCGCCTGAGGCTGCAGAGACTATTGCTATAAAACAGTAAACCACGATTACAACACATTGATAGCCACGGAAAAGCCCGTGGCTTTTTTATATATATACCAATGACGTTTTTTTCTGGTTTAGAAATGATCGTGGTATTATACGGAGCCCAATTGGCGGGATAATTAAGAGAATTCATGAGTAAGCAATCATCATTTACATACGAAGAATTATTGCAGTGTGGGCACGGCGAAATGTTTGGTCCAGGCAATGCACAACTCCCTGTTCCCAATATGCTGATGATGGATCGCATTACTCATATTGCAAACACAGGTGGTGCTTACGGTAAAGGCGAAATCATTGCAGAATTGGATATACATCCGGATCTGTGGTTCTTTGATTGCCATTTCCCGGGTGACCCCGTTATGCCGGGTTGTTTAGGATTGGATGCAATGTGGCAACTAGTCGGATTCTTCCTGGCCTGGGATGGTAATCCTGGCCGTGGTCGCGCATTAGGTTCAGGTGAAGTTAAATTTACCGGACAAGTATTACCAACAGCGAAGAAAGTTACTTACCGTATTGATTTAAAACGTGTTATTGCCCGCAAGCTGGTTTTGGCTATTGCGGATGGCACGGTATCTGTGGATGGGCGCGATATCTATACTGCAAAAGATTTACGCGTTGGTCTGTTTACATCAACCGATGATTTTTAGGATGTCATAATGAAACGTGTTGTCGTTACAGGGTTAGGTATCACATCTTGCTTAGGTCTTGATGCCCAAACAGTGACAGAGTCTCTTCGCCATGGCCGCTCAGGTATTCGCTTCAAACAAGAATATGCTGATATGGGCTTTCGTAGCCATGTTGCAGGCTCCATCGATATTGATTTTAAAGAATTTATAGATCGTAAAACATTACGTTTTATGGGGGATGCTGCTGCTTATGCGTATATCGCTATGGAGCAAGCCATCGCCGATGCTGGTTTGACCGAAGAGCAGGTTTCAAATATCCGGACTGGTCTTATTATGGGATCCGGTGGCGCTTCTTCATCAAATCAGGTTGAAGCTGCGGATATCCTGCGTGAAAAAGGCTTAAAACGTATTGGGCCTTACCGTGTTACCCAAGTGATGGGCAGCACAACATCAGCTTGTCTTGCCACACCTTTTAAAATTAAAGGCGTAAATTATTCCATGTCATCTGCTTGTGCTACCAGTGCTCATTGTATTGGTACCGCCATGGAACAAATTCAACTAGGCAAACAGGATATTGTCTTTGCTGGCGGTGGTGAAGAAGAACACTGGTCTATGAGTTCTTTATTCGATGCGATGGGTGCATTATCGACTAAATATAACGACACACCAGAAAAAGCATCTCGTGCTTACGACGCTGACCGTGATGGTTTTGTTATCGCTGGTGGTGGTGGTGTACTGGTACTTGAAGAGTATGAACACGCCAAAGCTCGTGGCGCTAAAATCTATGCTGAATTGACCGGTTACGGCGCAACCTCAGATGGTTACGATATGGTAGCGCCATCAGGTGAAGGCGCGATGCGTTGTATGCAATTAGCGATGTCAACAAGTCGTGGCAAAGTGCAGTATATAAATGCTCATGGCACCAGCACGCCAGTAGGTGATTTGGCTGAGCTCGGTGCTATCAAAAATACGTTTGGCACCGATATGCCTGCGGTGGGGTCGACAAAATCATTATCAGGCCATTCTCTAGGTGCTGCCGGTGTTCAGGAAGCGATCTACAGTTTGTTGATGCTGGAAAATGATTTTCTTGCTGCATCAGCCAATATTGAAACATTAGATCCTGAAGCGGAAGGCATGCCTATTCTGCGGGAACGCGTGGATAACGCTGGACTGACGACAGTAATGTCGAACAGTTTTGGCTTTGGTGGAACCAATGCTTGTCTGGTGTTTGAGAAACTGGATGATTAAAGAAAAAAGCCACCTTTCGGTGGCTTTTTTTATTGTAGATCGTCGTCAGTGACTGGACCGCGTTTACCTGCGTTGGCTTCTTGTATCAGTGTGATCAGTAATTGTTTCTTATCAGGATCATCAAGATATTTTGAGCTGAAGGTAATGCCAAATTTATCGGCATATTGTTTCACCAGCATCACCAAAATCGTTTCGTCTTCCACATCAGGCTCCAGTTTATTTAAATTGTTCGATTATAACGTTTCAACAAGCTATCAATGAAATTGCATTATCAAGAAAGTGGTGAAGGTACGCCTTTAATTATTATCCACGGCTTATTTGGCTCTGCGGATAACTGGCGCAGTATGGCAAAGTATTTTTCACGTTTTTATCGTGTTATTAGTGTTGATTTACGCAATCATGGCCGTTCCCCGCACAGCGATGAACAGAATTTCACCATTATGGCCGATGATATTCACGAGTTGTGTGAAGATTTACAGTTAGAGCATGTACATATTCTCGGCCATTCTCTTGGCGGCAAAGTGGCGATGATGTTTGCTGCAATGTATCCGCAGCTAGTGTCTAAATTAATCGTTGTAGATATTTCTCCACGCCAATACTTCAGTGCGCATACACCACTGATGGATGCCATGATGGCGCTCAATTTATCTCAATTTACGCGCCGGACTGAAGTTGATGATGCTTTGGCCGAGTCTATTCCAGATAAGGCTGTTCGCCAGTTTTTATTGATGAATTTAGTCTCTGAGCAAGAGACCTTCCAATGGCGGATTAATCTGCCCGCTTTAAAAGCGAATTATCCTGAGTTAATGGCAGCGATTAGTGAAGATGAGACGTTCAGTATGCCAAGTTTATTTATTTATGGTGAGCTGTCAGATTATGTGACTGAGCAGGATCGTCAGCAAATTAGTAGACAGTTTAGCGAGGCAAAGTTTAGCGGTATTGAAAAGGCGGGGCATTGGGTTCAGGCTGAACGACCACAACAGTTTAAAAAGGTGGTAGAGGAGTTCTTGCAGAATGATTGAGCCGGAATTATTACGTCAACTCATTGCGTTCCGTCGCGAAAGAGATTGGGAACAGTTTCATAATCCTAAAGATGTCGCCATATCGCTATCTATTGAAGCATCAGAATTACTGGAATGGTTTCAATGGAAGAGTGCTGAAGAAGTTCAACAGCGCCTGGCTTCTGATAAACGTGAAGATTTAGAGGATGAAATAGCCGACGTCGCTGTTTATCTTTTTTATCTATGTCATGACTTAAACATCGATTTAAATCAGGTCATCAAACACAAAATGCAAAAGAATGCGGCTAAATACCCACGAGATAAAGTCAAAGGTCGTAATGATAAATACGATGAATATTCATAAAGCCTTGTGACAGTGCTAGGATTTAGCTTTTTTTCCGTATTATTTCTTAGGAAACCCTCATGAGCGCCATTGTTTTCCTGATCCAGTGCAAAGATCAAAAAGGCTTAGTGGCAGGTATCACCAGCTTTTTTGCTCAAAGACAGTTTAATATTTTGCATTGTCAGCAGTATACCGACACCGAAGTCGGCCAGTATTTTATGCGTATTAAGCTGGAAGATGATGGTAGTTATGACCATCAACAGCTTGAAGCAGAGTTTAGTGAGTTTGCCGCAAGTATGGCGTTGAACTGGTCTGTTCGTTACAGTGAACGGCCTTATCGAGTTGCTTTACTGGTGACTCGCGCTTCACATTGTCCGTATGACTTACTACTCAGAGAATTAGAAGGTGAGCTGAAATGTGATATCCCTCTTATCATTGGTAATCATCGTGATTTAGAGGGTATGTCCCGTCAGTTTGATAAACCGTTTTATCATTTACCGATTACGGCTGAGACCAAACAAGCACAGGAAGCTGAAATAAAACGTCTGCTGGCAGAGTTTGATATTGATCTGATTGTGATGGCGCGTTACATGCAAATTCTGTCTGAGGAATTTGTCACCGAGTTTTCTGGACGGATTATTAATATTCATCACGGCTTTTTACCTGCCTTCCAGGGAGCTAAGCCTTATCATCAGGCTTATGAGCGAGGCGTTAAGATTATTGGTGCCACAGCGCATTATGCGACTGCCGAGTTAGATGAGGGGCCGATTATCGCACAGGATATACAACATGTTCAGCACGATAATAGCCCGCAAGACCTGGTGATGATGGGTAAAGATATCGAACGTATTGTGCTGGCGAGAGCGGTAAAAGCACATATTGAGCATCGCATTATTATCAATGGTCGCCGCACCATTGTGTTTTCTGAAGGTGCCTGATTAATCTAAAGAAGGAGTCGAATGCATGTCGAATAAAACCATCATGATTACCGGAGCGACCTCAGGTTTTGGGGAAGCTTGTGCCAGATTGTTTGCAAACAATGGCTGGCAATTAATCCTGACGGGACGACGCCAGCAACGACTAGATGATTTACAGCAGGAACTGGGTGGCAAAGATAAAGTAGCCACCTGTTGCTTTGATGTCACAGACAGAAAAGCGGTTGAATCTGCTATCAATGGTCTTGCTGAACCTTATAAGAAAATTGATGTTTTACTGAATAATGCCGGCTTGGCATTAGGTTTAGAGCCTGCCCAGGAAACCAATTTGGATGATTGGGAAAAAATGGTCGATACCAATATCAAAGGCTTATTGTACTGTACGCGCACCATCTTACCGATGATGACTGAACGTAAATCAGGCTACATCATTAATATTGGTTCTGTAGCCGGAAATTGGCCATACCCTGGGGGCAATGTCTATTGTGGTACCAAAGCTTTTGTCAGGCAGTTTTCACTGGCGACACGGGCCGATTTATTAGGTACCAATGTACGCGTGACTAATGTTGAACCTGGCAATGCCGAAACCGAATTTTCAAAAGTACGTTTTAAAGCCGATGAGGCTCGTGCAGATAAAGTCTATGAAGGTACTAGAGCATTAGATGCCGAAGATATTGCTAATACAGTCTGGTGGTTGGTCAATACGCCGGAACATGTCAATGTGACCACCATTGAAGTCATGCCGACCCATGAAGCGAATGGGCCGATGGCATTTTATCGTCAGTAATATTTAAAAGACCGGTTTATCCGGTCTTGTCATTTTTAGCCAAACAGCCAGCTGTTTGGATTAGGGTGTGGCTGTTGCTGATCCAGATATTTCATACCTTTGACACAGCGAATGACAACCCAGATAACCCAGAACACTAAAATGAAATAGCCGACTAAAAAGAACGCGAATAACACGCCGATAAATAAATACAGGAAACCTATCCAGAATGTTCTAATTTGAAACTGGTAGTGAGATTGTAACCAAGCGGCGGCATCGTCTTTATTTATGTAGGCAATGACCACTGCTACAAAACCTAAAAACTGAATAATAATATTGGCAATAAATAATAAGTACACGAGTTTGGCGGTATTCTGGCTGGCTTGTGTTGATTCGCTCATGCTGTTTTCCTGATTGATGTTTTCAAACAATCTACCAAACTTATCGCCTCTTTAGCCACTGCATCATAAGGCGACTTAATACCACCAGAACAAATAACGTCCAAACTGTCATGGCACCCATTGGCACATCAATTAATAACGCTAAAATCAGGCCGAAAAAATAACCCAGAAAACCAATACCATAACCAAGCAATAGCTTATGACGAGTTTTCTCAAATCCACGGCTAGCAAGGGCGGGCAAGATTAAACTGGCAAAGACCAGATATACACCCACTAATTGCACAGAGGCTGTGACAGTGAGTGAAAATACAATATAAAAAAGCCAGCTACGTTGTGATTGCATGGTAAACCATACAATTAATAAGGCAGCGTAAAGTGCTGCGACCCATAACAGGTGAGAGGGAGTCACCCATAAAATCTGCCCCACTAATAAATCATGGAGTAATTCATCACTATGTGGCGCATGGCTGACCAGTAAAATCCCACCGCTGGCGGCCAATATAAATAATAAGCCGATTAAGGCTTCGACAATATGCGGATAACGTTTCTCTAACCACAGCACTAAAACAGAGGCGGAGAGTGCACTGGCTGCTGCACTGACTTGTAACCAGGGACCATGCATATCACCAATAAAAATAGTGGCGGCCATCACCCCAAGTGCAGCCATTTGAGCAATGGCAAGATCAATAAAAATAATGCCTCTCTTGAGTACTTCCTGACCCAGAGGAACATGTGTTGTCAGAACTAACATGCCTGCCACGAGGGCAGGCAATATTAGCGACCAATCAAGATTGATCAGGTTCATTTAGCGCCATCCAATAATAAGTTGATGGTGTCGTCATAAAGCTCAAACAAGTTATTACTGTTTTTATCACCACCAACGGTGAATGGCAGTACCACTTTTTTGATGCCTGTTTTATCCACCAACCAATCTGTGGCTCTTGGTGATTGATAGGCTGCCAGAATCACCATTTTTGCCGGTGTTTGTTTCAGCTTCTCAACTACTGATTGCAACTGTTTTACAGTGGGCGGTACGGCAGGTTTCGCTTCCAGCACAGCCACTTCGTTCAGGCCTAACCATTTGGTCAGGTAAATCCAGTTTTTATGTTGGACAACAATCGGCACACCTTTCAAAGGCGCTGCTTTCTCTTGCCATTGTTTCATAGCTGTTTGCCAGCGCTGCTGAAAATCCTGCCAGCGTTTTTCATAGTTGCTGGCATGTTCAGGATCACGTTGTTTTAGTCTTTCAGTCAGCGCTTGCGCTACCTTAAAAATATTCACCGGACTGGTTTGAATATGTGGGTTACCTGCTGCATGAACATGGCCCTGACTCCGATCGACAGTGACAGGTTTTTCCAGTAAACGCACATAATCTGCCGCCATGAAATAGCCCTCAGCACCAATCTGAATATTGGGGTTACCTGCTTTACGCTGAAGTAATGGCAACCAACCCACTTCTAACTCGGCACCTGTACAAACCAATAAATCGGTTTGGCGAGCTTTAGCAATCAGACTCGGACGTGCTTGAATATAGTGCGGGTCCTGTAAACCACTGGTCGCACTAAACACCGAAACATCATCACCACCTAACTCTTCAGTTAATGATGCCCACTCCGGTTCACAAGCGAACACAGACAGTTGAGCCCAGGCTGGTGAGCTCAATAAAAATAAAACAGTGAAAATAAGTTTTTTCATTATGAGCTCCTAGTATTGGTGCGCGCCATGAGCGCCAAGGCTAACGGTGTATTGCAGAATCATTTGCCAATCATCATCGCTATAGGATTGATCATGATTAATCTGCGCGCGAATACGGCTGAACTCACTCGGTAAGTATTCCACCATGGCACTGGTACGTTGTGGATGGCTTCTGCCACCTTCAAGACCAGCATCTGCCAGCAATTCATCGTCCGATGCATGGTGTTTGCTGCCTAACCAGTCATAACGGACACCTGAACGCCATTGTGGATTGAATTGATAAATACCTTCCAGATAACCGCCGTATTGTTTGCCATCGTAGTTAGCAAATTCATCAGTGCCGTGGCGGATGTTGCCATCGTCATGCAGGTACATAAATTCACTGATCAAGGTTAGATTTTCCTGACGGAAGTTACCGTTCGGTGCCCATTTATAAACCAGAGACAGATTGGTAATATCAGTATCGCCATTAAATACGGCTGAGCTTTCTTCTTCATCACCATGACTGTGGCCATGACCACCGTTATAAGAACGATCATCAGGACTTGAGCGCCAATGAGAAATACCGGCTTGCCAGCTGCTTTCTATACCAATATCACCACCGGTTTTAGCGTAGACCAGCCAGTCACCGATGCCACTATGATCGCCACTGCCAGGATAGCTGTCACCATTACCAACACTGGTACCTACTTCGAACATGTAATCAGTTGGTAATAGATAGGAGAGTTTTACCCCATCAGTAGAAAGCTGATTACCAAACAGGCCACGATAAATTAATGGCGCATCAGCAAAATTCCAGGCATGAGAATGACGCTCATTCAAATAACCAATAGGGGCATAATAACGACCGGCACGAACAGTTAAGCCATTACCTAAACCTAGGGTTTCGATAAAGGCTTCTTCCACTTCCAGTTCTGTTTCATCGTCATGATCGTGAACCGCTAAGGTTGCCTGACCATAAAACAGTTGATCGATATTCGAGCTGACCGTTAATTCACTTTCACCTAAAGAAAAACCTTCTGAATCCAGGCCACCCTCGCCTTGAACATTAAAGCCATCAATCGTGTAATCATCAGCATGGTTCTGATATTGATTAAAGGAGCCATTTAACACCATGCTGATGGCTGGGTTAAAGGTATTGCTACTATTTGCTGAGGCAACCGGCGCCGGTGCTTCTGGTGCTGTTGCTACTTCATCAGCTACAGCCTGCGTAGTTGCTTCTGCATCAGACAAACGTTGTTCAAGTTGTTGAATACGCTGCTCATAATCGGCACGCATTTTTGCAATTTCTTGTTTCAGATCATCAATATCGCCGGCGAACGCAGGTGATACCGGGCTCAGTGCAGCTGTCATCAGCAGCACAAGCAGTTTTTTGCTTTTCATAAACTTTCCTCATAGCCATAAGCTATAGCTACAGATCAAACGTTAAACGGATCTGTAGTGTGATTAAAAATAAAGAGGGTAGGAGAGGTTATGAAAAAGCGGGTGGGGCGCGGATTAGATAGGATTGACGCTGCGCGAATGGCAGAGTGGTTACAAGAGAGTCTACTTCGAGACTAATAACGGCCTGTTGCAGATAAATACTGACATCGGCAGCAACATCGGCAAGTGGGAAATGACCAATGGCATTGAGGCGCTCACATTGCGCTTCAGCTTTATGGAAAGGATGTTCGGCATCATGCCAGATAGCAAACGACTGCAATAGCAGCACAATGGCTGCTAACACATATAGATAGTGCCGTTTGTATTGTCTTGGATACAAGAGAACTTGCCTAGGAAACCAGTAAATAAGTTAGCAGAGTCTCATAAATTTCAGACAAGGTGTCAAGATCTGCTGTAGCAACACATTCATCAATTTGATGAATGGTGGCATTCAGCGGCCCAAGTTCGATGACCTGAGTCCCTGTTGGTGCTATAAAACGTCCATCTGAGGTGCCACCAGAAGTTGAAAGTGTTGTCTGGTAGCCTGTGACATCAGCAATAGCCTGTTGAACTGCTTCTAATAATTGCCCGCTTGCCGTACGAAATGGCTGGCCGGAAAGCTCCCATTGCAAGTCATAACTCAAACCATGTTTATCGAGGATCGTATGTACTTGCTGTTTTAATTCTTCATGGGTAACTTCCGTCGAATAGCGGAAATTAAACACAACATCAGCGGTGCCAGGAATGACGTTAGTCGCACCGGTACCCGAGTTCAGGTTAGATACCTGAAAACTGGTTGGCGGAAAGTCTTCATTGCCCTGATCCCACTCAATTTCACATAACTCTGTTAGGGCAGGGCTAAGCAGGTGAATTGGATTTTGTGCAAGGTGTGGGTAGGCAATATGACCTTGTTTTCCTTTAACACTAAGCCGGCCATTAAGTGAGCCACGGCGACCGTTTTTAACAATATCACCCACTTTGTCGGTACTGGACGGTTCACCAACCAGGCACCAGTCAATATGTTCGCCGCGACTTTGTAATGTTTCGACCACTTTCACCGTGCCATTCACCGCCGGGCCTTCTTCATCACTGGTAATCAGAAAGGCGATACTGCCTTGATGGTCGGGGTGTTTTTTGACAAAACGCTCACAGGCTGTGATAAATGCAGCAATACTGCCTTTCATATCAGCAGTGCCACGGCCATACATCATGCCATCGACAATATTCGCGTCGAATGGGGGATGACTCCAGCGCTCAAGCGGGCCAGTTGGCACCACATCAGTGTGGCCAGCAAACGCAAACACCGGCCCTTGATTGCCACGGCGTAGCCAGAGATTATCGACATCATCAAAACACATATGCTCAGCATGAAAGCCATAAGGTGCCAGACGATCAGCTATCATGATCTGACAGCCTTTATCTTCTGGAGTCACACTGTCACGACGAATTAATTCTTGGGTCAGTTCTATGGTTTCAGACATGAAAATTTCTTGTTTTTGAAGTTATAAATGTGTGCCGACAGTAAATAATAATCCTGCGCCACCTAACATAATGACATCGGCACCAAATTTGCCATTATCATAACCGATGCCAGGGATTATCGCTGGCCCGATACCGAAGTGATTGAGTGGGATTTTATCCTTATAATCACCTCGATAACCATGGATAAAGCCCGCGGTTAGCTTGGTGTGGAATCCTTCAAATTTACCATGGTAATTCCAGCTCTTACCGGTATAGATATACTGGGAAAACTGGCCAAAAGAGTTATCAAATAAGGCTAGACCATACAACCAGTCATTTGACTTAACGCCTTCCAGCGAAGTAAATATTTTTGTGCCGGTATAGTCATCACTATCGGTGTAATGCATATAGGTACCGCCTTGAAGATAATAATGATCAAAGTAACTATCTTCATGCTTTGTTTCATCAGCAAAGCCAGCAATTGGGGCGAATAACAATAAAAGTGCCAGAACCCTATCTGGAAAACCAAAGTTAATTAAATTTTTGGTAAACATCTTTATTAAATCCTACTATGGTTGTTGAGTTGCTCACCGCAACAGGTCGCTTAATCAGAGTAGGGTTTTCCAGCATTAGTTCAACCGCTGTGTCTTCGTCCAAATGCTCTTTACGTGGATCATCCAGCTTGCGCCAGGTGGTTCCTCGTTTGTTCAATAAAGTCTCCCAGTCAACGGATTGAAGCCATTCTCTGATTGTCTTTTCTTCAAGGCCTTGCTGGCGAAAATCATGAAACTGATAGTCAATTGAATGTGCATCAAGCCACCGCTTGGCTTTTTTTACTGTATCGCAGTTTTTAATACCGTAGAGAATCATAGTTCGTCACATTGTTATCAAGCTGTAAAGAAAAGGGGATGAGTAAACAATATACCCATCCCCTTAATTTTACTTATCTATTCAGATATTAGATATCACGTAATAATTCGTTGATACCGACTTTGCCGCGTGTTTTTTCGTCAACTTGTTTGACGATGACCGCGCAGTACAAGCTGTATGAACCATCTTTAGACGGTAAGTTACCTGAAACCACAACAGAACCTGCTGGGATGCGGCCATAAGTAATTTCACCGGTCAGGCGATTGAAGATTTTTGTGCTTTGACCAATGTAAACACCCATTGAGATAACAGAGCCTTCTTCAACAACAACACCTTCAACAACTTCAGAACGCGCACCAATAAAGCAGTTATCTTCAATGATTGTTGGGCCAGCTTGTAATGGTTCTAATACACCACCAATACCAACACCACCAGAAAGGTGAACGTTTTTACCGATTTGAGCGCAGCTACCTACAGTCGCCCAAGTATCAACCATGGTGCCTGAATCAACATAAGCACCGATATTGACATAAGAAGGCATCAATACAACGCCGGGTGCGATGTATGAACCACGACGAACGGCAGCTGGTGGTACAACACGAACACCGGCTTTATTAAAGTCAGCTTCGTTAAAGCTGGCAAATTTAGGATCAACCTTGTCGAAATAGTTAGTTTCCGCGCCAGGCATGATTTTGTTGTCATTCAAACGGAATGATAATAAAACGGCTTTTTTCAGCCATTGATTAACAACCCAGTCGCCATTTTGCTTTTCAGCAACACGGGCTGAACCGTTATCCAGCATAGCTAGTGCTTCATTGACCGCATTTCTGACATCACTGTCAGCATTGGCAGGATTAATATCAGCGCGGCGCTCAAACGCCTCTTCAATAATTTGTTGAATATCACTCATTGGTGTCTACTCCATTGATTTAATTATAAGTTTTCAATAAGGCTGCGAATGCGATGTGCAGCTTCAATACATTCTTCCAGCGGGGCAACCAAAGCCATGCGAACACGATTCGAACCTGGATTACCTTCGGTGGTGTCACGGCCCAGATAGGTGCCTGGTAATACGGTGACATTTTCTTGTTCAAATAATTGTCTGGCAAATGCCGTATCCGCAATCGGAGTTTCAGCCCAGAGGTAGAAACCGGCTTGCGGCATAGATACTGTCATGACTGGCGATAAAATCTCTAATACCGCATTGAATTTTTCCAGATAAAGCTCACGGTTATGAACCACATGATCTTCATCATTCCAGGCAGTGATGGAGGCCGCCTGTGTAGCAGGTGGCATTGAGCAACCATGGTAAGTACGATAACGCAGGAATTGTTTCAGAATGTCTGCATCGCCAGCGACAAAACCACTTCTCAGGCCCGGCGCATTAGAACGTTTTGACAGACTATGAAAAACAACACAACGACTCATATCGGTGTAACCAGCCGCATAGGCCGCTTCTAATAAACCGACTGGTGGATTGGCTTCATCAGGATAAATTTCGGAATAACATTCATCGGCAGCAATCACAAAATCGTATTGGTGAGCCAGTTCAATTAAACGTGTCAAAGTGGCTTGATCAATAACAGCGCCGGTTGGATTGCCAGGGCTGCAGATATAGAGCAGCTGACAACGTTGCCAGGTACCTTCACTAATCGCCTCAAAATCTGGAATGAAGTCATTACTGGCAGAGCAATTCATGTAATACGGTTCTGCCCCAGCCAGAATAGCTGCACCTTCGTAGATTTGATAAAACGGATTTGGCATCAATACTAATGGCGCTTTATCACGATCAATCACTGCCTGAGCAAAAGCAAATAAGGCTTCACGCGTACCGTTCACCGGCAGCACCTGAGTCATGGCATTGATATGCCCATCCAGTTTAAACCGGGTATCTAGCCAGGTCGCAATGGTATGACGCAGTTCATTGCTACCCGCCGTAGTGGGGTAAGACGATAAACCGTGTAAATGCGTGATGACCGCTTCAGTGATAAATCCTGGCGTAGGGTGTTTAGGCTCACCTATCGACAGTGCAATATGTGCCTTGTCTTCCGGCGGTACACAGCCTTGTTTAAGTTGTGCCAGCTTCTCGAAAGGATAGGGGTGCAGTTTTGCCAGTTCTGGATTCATAATTCCAAATGAAAGAGTGAAAAAATCCGACCATTATAACGGGTTGAAGCCGTCTCGTGTTATAAGGTGTGCCATGACAAATAGTAATAACAAACAATTCAATCTCGCTGTACTCGGTATCTTATTTTCCTCAACCATGTGGGGATTGATTTGGTACCCAATGCGCCTACTCGAACAACAAGGTCTTCCCGTCGTTTGGTCTACATTATTGATGTATTTTGCTGCAGCCATTGTGGCAAGTGTGATGTTGCTTCAGCAGAAGAAAGATTTTTCAGGCCATTGGCCTCTGAGCCTCTGGGGGCTTGCCGCTGCAGCGGGTATCACTAATATTGCCTTTTTAGTTGCCCTAACTCAGGGCGAAGTGATGCGCGTTATGTTGCTGTTCTATTTATCACCATTGTGGTCGGTATTATTAAGCCGCTGGTGGTTAGGCGAAAAGATCTCCCGGTTGTCTATGCTGATGATTATAGTAGCGATGTCGGGCACGATGATTATGTTATGGCATCCAGAAATCGGATTACCCTGGCCGAATGATATGGCGGACTGGCTAGCCTTATTTGCGGGTTTTATGTTTTCAGTAAATAACGTGTTAAGTCGTAAGCTTGCTGATGTGGCCATGGAAGTTAAAACGACCATAGTGTATTGGGGTGTGGTTATGGTGGCGGGGATTGTATTAGTTATACAACAATCGAGTGTCCCCGATATCAGTCTTAATTTATGGATCGGAGTAATGGTGTTTGGCGGCTTATGTTTTACCGCGATGACGATAGCTGTTCTTTATGGTTTAGCGCGCATGCCAGTGTTTCGTTCAGCTATTCTGATGTTGTCAGAGCTTGTGGTCGCGGCTTTATCGGCCTGGTGGCTGACCAGTGAACAAATGAGTCAAACTGAATGGTTAGGTGGAGCGCTTATTTTTATTGCCGCTTATGGCATGGCTAAGCAAGGTAAAGCCTGAACCATATTTGGTGACGCACATTGCCTGACGTTAGAATAACGACATGGCTTTTAAATATTTATATCCAGGTGAAATATGATCAAATCAATCGCACATGCCAGTTTTTTAGTAGAAGACTTAGATGTTTCCTTACGTTTTTATTGTGATGTTTTACAACTACCATTAAACCCTGACAGACCTGAATTTGCATATGATGGTGCTTGGTTAGATATCGCTGATACCGGACAGATGATTCATCTGATGGTATTACCTAATCCTGACTCCTTGGAAGGGCGTCCTGCTCACGGTGGTCGTGATCGCCACCTCGCCCTGGTGGTTGATGATTTGGAAGCCTTAGGTGAACGTCTGGAAGCTGCTGGCTATGAATTTTCTCGTAGCAAGTCAGGCAGAGCGGCTTTTTTCTGCCGTGATCCAGATGGTAATGCTTTAGAGTTTGCTGAAGACTTTACACCCAAGCCAATCGAAAAATAAGCACTTAGAGAAGCAATCAATGACTTACAGAGTTACCCACATTTTCTGTGGATAACTCTGTGATTAACTTCTGTGAAAATCGCTAAGTCATTCTTACGTAACAAGCCTGACGGTTTTGGTTAAAAAATGACCATTTCGTTAAACATATAAAAATCAATAACTTATAATTGTTTTATCCAGTTTCAATGACTTAGCGTCGATACCTGTATTTGTTTTGTAATATTTCTCATAACTGGTGATAAGTCTGTGTCTATCTTGCCAGTGCAGGTTGTTGCATATCATCCTGAAAGCGATCTTCTTCACCGGTTGGCTCTTGTCTGAATTGTTCGAGATCAGTGAAGTTGAATAAATCAAGATCGCCCATTTGCGATGGTGAAATATTCTGAATACTGCGGAAAATATTTTCTAATCTACCCGGAAATTGTTTTTCCCAGCCCTGCAACATGGCTTTGATAGCCTGACGTTGCAGGTTTTCCTGTGAGCCGCATAAATTACACGGAATAATTGGAAACTTCATTGCTTCGGCATAACGCGCAATATCTGACTCTTGTGCATAAGCTAAAGGTCTGATGACGATATTAGTTTTGTCATCACTTAATAATTTAGGTGGCATGGCTTTTATTTTGCTGCCATAAAACATATTCAAAAACAGTGTTTCAATAATGTCATCACGATGATGACCTAAAGCTATTTTGGTGATGCCATTTTGTCTTGCGTAGCCATACAATGAACCACGACGCAGACGAGAACAAATACCACAGGTGGTCTTACCCTCTGGTACAACTTCTTTAACGATGCTGTAAGTGTCTTTTTCGATGATATGGAATGGCACTCCAATCGATGATAAATATTCCGGCAAGACATGTTCAGGGAAGCCAGGCTGTTTCTGATCCAGATTCACCGCAATAAGATCAAAATTAATCGGTGCATGGTCTCGTAGGTTAATCAGAATATCGAGCATGGTATAACTGTCTTTACCGCCAGATAAACAGACCATCACTTTATCGCCGTCTTCAATCATATTGTAATCGGCAATTGCCTGACCGACGTTGCGACGTAAGCGTTTACGCAGTTTATTAAACTCGCGCTGTTGTTTTACCAGGGTGTGTTCGGTTGTGGATTCTGTCATACCAGACCTGCAAAAGGTTGAACGTTAACAAGACTGCCGGCACTGAGTCCGTCGCAGTTTTCATCAAGTAAAATAAAACAATTGGCCATGCTCATTGAGCGAAGAATACCTGAGCCTTGCGCTCCGGTTGTGCTGACTCTGAGTTGACCTTCATTGTTTCTGAATAAGATGCCGCGCTGAAATTCAAAACGACCGGCACGTTTTTTTATCGCATTATCGCACGGTACTTCAACGATAATAGGACCTGTATCGGTTTCACCTGCTAAACGTTTCAGGGCAGGCTGCACAAATTGATAAAAGGTCACCATCACGGAAACCGGATTACCAGGTAAACCAAAGAACATGGCTTCATCTATTTGCCCAAAGGCCAAAGGACGTCCTGGACGCATCGCAATTTTCCAGAAATTGACCTGGCCCAGTTCAGCTAATATATCTTTGACATAATCAGCGTCACCAACGGATACACCGCCAGAAGAAATAATAACATCTGCATCAGCGGAAGCTTGTTGCAAAGCAATTCTTAACGCGGCTTTATTATCGGGGACCACACCCATATCAATCACATCGATATTCAGCTGGCTGAGCATACCAAACAGTGTGTAACGATTACTGTCATAGATTTGCCCATCGCCTAAATTCTCACCTAATCCACATAACTCATCACCGGTAGAAAAAAAGGCGACTCGAAGAGGGCGGTAAGTCACAACTTCAGCAATACCCAACGAGGCCAGTAAGCCTAAATCGGCAGCGGTAATGCGTCGTCCGGCTGGTAAAACTGTGTCACCACAGTCGATGTCTTCTCCGGCAAGTCTGACATTTTGTCCTGCTGTAACATCGGTATGTAAAGTGATCGTCTGCTCGTGAGCCTCTATCTGTTCCTGCATTACTACGGTGTCACAGTCATCCGGAATTTTTGCTCCAGTCATGATACGAACACATTGTCCTGCCTCTACCTGACCTTGATAGGGCTTTCCGGCAAAAGCGACACCGACATTTTTCAGTGAAAATGGTGCCTTTTTAATGTCATCACTACGGAAGGCATAACCGTCCATGGCTGAATTATCATAAGGTGGCACCTGCCGGGGGGAGACAACACTTTGATGTAAAACCTGACCTAATGCTTGTCTTAAGGAGACTTTTTGCCAGCCTGATATCGGCGACAATAAATCGTGAATACGCTGGCTAGCCTGTTTAACAGTCAGGTTATTGTGATCAACATCATCAGCACAACTCGGCTGTGGGGTGAATTCGGCCATATTTAGCTTTTCCATGAAAAAATAAACTGTTCAATAAAGTCGACCATAGCAGGGATATTATTGATATCTAATATTAAGGGCATGTCATCATCACTATCGGTTTTGTCGGAGGCAATAGCGATGATATGCGGATCCTCTTTAAACAAAACAGCTGGTCCCAGTTCTGCCCGGTTTAATTCTATTTTGGGGAAATTTTCGTGTTTAAATCCCTCAACAAGAATGAGGTCGACATTATGTGTATCCAGACGATGTATTAAAGGCTGTAATTCAGGTTCGATTATTTCGTCGTGATTTTTTCTCATCAGAGCCATCATTTTTGCAGAGGCGATAATAATCTCCTCGGCACCTGCTTCACGAATTTGATAGCTGTCTTTACCCGGCTTATCAATATCAAAATTGTGATGCGCATGTTTTATCACAGCGACACGGATATCTTTGTCTCGCAGTGCAGGGATGAGTTTGGTGAGTAATGTGGTTTTACCAGTACCACTAAATGCGGCAAAACCAAGCACCGGTATGTTTGAACCTATCTTGGGTTTGGCCTGTAAATCATCAGGTGTATTGATGTTGATAAAATAATTGGCCTGATCAGAAAAGTCGACTTCGACGACTTTGTGCTGGAATAACCAGTCACGCGTTTTGCGCTGACCTGAAGTTAAAAAGTCAGATAAAGATTGCTTAAGTCGACGTGGAATTAAGGCAAATACAGGTTGTAATCGTTTGCCATCATGAGCAATCGCAATATCACTCCCAGTAGCTAACACGGCCTCCACTAAACGTTGTCTCAACTGCGGGCTGATAAGGGGATTATCACAAGGTACTGTCAGTAGATATTCAGAATCGATTTGCTCCATCACAGCCAGAATACCGGCGAGTGGGCCCTGAAAGTTATCCAGATCATCAGTGATGACTGGGAAAGAAAATGATTGATATTCTTCAATATGTCGATTTGCACTTATATAAAAATCATCAACTTGCGGTACTATGCTATCAATGACGTGGCTAGCCATCGAGCGTCCCTGGTAGGGAAGCAGACCTTTGTCCTGACCACCCATCCGGCGGGATTGGCCGCCAGCCAGAAGTACACCAGATACTGTAATAGGGGAGAATGCACTCATGATGGTGTTAGTGAAAAACCTGATTAAAAAGAAACGTTATGGCTAAAGTCATATTAATGTTGCTTATTATACTGTTAATTAGCAGCCGAGCAGAGGCTGTCGTCGTTAACATTATGGTGGTTGGCTTGTTTAAAGACAAAGCTGTGGTTGAAGTCGATGGCCAGCAGCATTTTTTAAATGTTGGAGAAACCAGCCCAGAGGGCCTGAAGTTAATTGCTGCTAACAGTAACAATGCCACTTTTGAAATCAATGGCGAAAAACAAATCTTTCCCTTAGGTGACCGGATTAATAGCAACTACATTGAAGCCGAGAAAAAAACAGCAGTGACGTTGTGGCCAACCAATGGCATGTATACCGCTACCGGTAATATTAATGGTTATACGATAAGTTTCTTAGTCGATACTGGCGCCAGCACCATCGCTATGAATGCGGCTACAGCATCGAGACTGGGAATTGATTATCTTCGTGGACAGCAGGTTGGTATCCGAACCGCTTCAGGCAAAAGTGTTGGCTATAAGGTCAAGCTTGATTATGTGCAGCTTGATCAGATTAAGTTACATAATGTGGATGCTGTCGTGCTTGATGGTGAAGAACCCTCTGTCACCTTATTAGGTATGTCTTTTCTAGGGCAACTCGATATAGAACATAATGGCGAACGTCTTGATTTAAGACAAAAATATTGAGCATAAAAAAGCCCGGTTTAACCGAGCTTTTTTTATTCGTTATTGATGATGTATCAATCAAAACCTTTGGTAATCAATGCATACGCAGAGTGGTTATGAATAGATTCAAAGTTTTCTGATTCGACTGTGTAAGCCGTGATACGAGAATCATCATTTAATCTGGCTGCAATATCACGCACCATATCTTCAACAAATTTTGGATTATCGTAGGCACGTTCGGTGACGAATTTTTCATCCGGACGTTTCAATAAGCCAAAGATTTCACATGATGCTTCTTTCTCAACCAGATCAATTAAATCTTCAATCCAGACAAAGCTATCTACGCGAACAGTCAGAGTGACGTGTGAACGTTGGTTATGCGCACCATAGTCAGAGATATTTTTTGAGCATGGGCATAAGCTGGTCACTGGAACGACGACTTTAACAGTCATCATCGTTTGGGTACCAGTGATCTCACCGATAAAGGTGACGTCATAATCCATCAGACTTTTGACTTTTGAAACTGGAGCTTCCTTATTCACAAAATAAGGGAAGTTCATTTCAATATAGCCTGATTCCGCATCAAGACGTTCGGTCATTTGACCCAGCATTTCGCGGAAAGATTTAACGGTGATCTCACGTTCATGTTGGTTCAAAATCTCAACAAAACGTGACATATGTGTGCCTTTAAACTGATGAGGCAAGTTCACATACATATTAAAGTTAGCAATCGTGTGTTGCTCACCGGTTGTACGATCACTGACTTTAACCGGATGTTTAATATCTTTAATCCCGACTTTATCAATAGCGATTTTACGCTGGTCGGCAATATTCTGTACGTCTTCGATTTCGTCTTTGATCTCAGTGCTAGCTGGGGTTGTGCTCATTCAATTGTCCTCGCTGTATTTGACGCAAGCGCGATCTGTTTCCCACAAGGTGACACCGGAAACTTTAGCGATATCATTATTTAACGTATCACTGAGCTTTTGGTAAAAAAATCTGGCTATATTTTCAGCCGTTGGATTAATGGTATCGAATGGTGGGATGTCATTCAGATAACGGTGATCCAGCGTTTTTGCCAACTCACGAGTAGCTGTTTTAATGGTTTTAAAGTCCATTCCCATGCCATGTTCATTCAGATCAATAGCAGTGACTTCGACTTCCAGCTTCCAGTTGTGGCCATGCATACGACGGCAGTCACCTGGATAATCTCTCAGGGTGTGTGCCGAGGCAAAATCGGCCAGAATTTTCAGGGTATACGTTGCGCTCATAATGTTGACTATTATACTCGGGAATCGTTCACGAAGACAGCGTATTATGCCGTAAAGTGCTGATTAATGGTATGCAAAATACCTGTAGAATCCAGACCACATTCACTTAGCATGCTGCTATGAACGCCATGTTCGATAAATGTATCAGGCAATCCCATCAATTTAATCGCGACAGGATGGTTTATTTCTCTTAAATATTCATTTACCGCGCTACCTGCACCACCCATCACAGCATTTTCTTCAATGGTGATAATTAAATCATGAGAGTCAGCGATTTGACTGATGATGTCGATATCTAAGGGTTTAACAAAACGCATATTCACCACAGTAGCATTGATCTGTTCTGCAGCTTGCTCTGCGGCAGTGACCATACTACCAAAGGCCAGAATGGCGACTTTTACACCCTGACGTTTTAATTGGGCCTTACCTATTTCCAATGAGGTCAGTGCTGGTTCAACAGGAGTGCCATTACCACTACCACGCGGGTAACGTACCGCTGCCGGACCGTTGTAACGAAAACCCGTGGTTAACATTTGCCGACATTCATTTTCATCAGCGGGTGCCATGATGATCATATTAGGAATGCAGCGCAGGAAACTTAAATCAAAACTACCTGCATGGGTTGGACCATCTGCACCCACTAAACCGGCACGGTCAATGGCAAACAAAACATTTAAGTTCTGAATGGCGACATCGTGAATCAGTTGATCGTAAGCACGTTGTAAAAAGGTCGAGTAAATGGCGACAACGGGTTTTTTGCCTTCACAGGCCAGCCCAGCCGCTAGGGTCACAGAATGCTGTTCAGCAATACCGACATCAAAGTAGCGTTCAGGAAAATCTTCAGCAAAGCGGTTCAGCCCCGAGCCTTCACACATGGCGGGTGTGATACCGAATAAGTCCGGATCCAGACGAGCCATATCGCATAACCAACGACCGAAAACTTGGGTATAGGAAGGGCCGGAAGATTTACTGTTGGCCGGACTCACACCATGATATTTACAAGGATGAAGTTCGGCAGGCTCATAACCTTTACCTTTTTTGGTCACGATATGAAGGAATTGTGGACCTTTACGTTTTTTCAAATTGGTCATGGTCGCGATTAAGGTATCAATGTCATGACCATCAATAGGACCAATATAGTTAAAGCCCATTTCTTCAAACAAGGTGCCAGGGATCATCATGCCTTTGACATGTTCTTCAGCACGTTTAGCAATTTCCCAGGCAGGAGGGATTTTTTCCAATACACGCTTGCTGCCTTCACGGGCACTAGCGTAGAAGCTGCCTGATAATAACTTAGCGAGATAATTCGCCATACCGCCGACATTTTTTGATATCGACATTTCATTGTCATTAAGAATAACTAATAGATTGGCACTTAAATCACCAGCATGGGCTAAGGCTTCAAACGCCTGACCAGCGGTAAGTGCACCGTCACCAATAATGGCTACTGCATGACGCGGATCATTATTAGCCTGTGCAGCGAGTGCCATGCCTAAAGCGGCACTGATTGATGTGCTCGAATGACCGACGCCAAAGGTGTCATAGTCACTTTCACTGCGTTTGGGAAAACCTGATAAACCACCAGGCTGACGCATGGTATTCATCCGATCGCGACGACCTGTAAGGATTTTATGCACATAGCTTTGGTGGCCGACATCCCAGACCAAGCGATCTGTAGGAGTATCGAACACATAATGCAGGGCGATAGTGAGCTCGATAACACCCAGATTAGAGGAAATATGCCCACCGGTTTGCTGCACACTATCGATAATGAGTGTTCTCAACTCTTCTGCCAGCTGGGGCAACTGTTTTTTGTCCAGTTGACGCAGATCTTCTGGGCTATTGATATGAGTGAGTATAGTATCCATTCTGTCGATTTCTTAATGTGAGCGTTTCACAACAAACTGAGCCAATGTCGCCAGCACTTCTGTATTAAATGGGCACTCATCAAGGTGAGTTAATGCTTTTTCAATCAGAGCAACGGCTTTTTGTTGTGCTTTTTCAAGGCCTAGTAAAGCAGGATATGTGGGTTTATTCAATGCAATATCGGCACCTTGAGTTTTTCCAAGTGTTTCAGTATCAGTGATGACATCTAACACATCATCCTGCACTTGAAAGGCAAGTCCAATGCAGTCGGCATAACGATCCAGATGTGCCAGAGTCTGTTCATCATATTCTTCTGCAGCCAGAGCTCCGAGTACAACACTAGCTCTGATTAATGCGCCAGTTTTTAACTTATGCATTGCCTGAAGTGCGTCAATATCCAGCTTTTTGCCAACAGATTCCAGATCAATAGCTTGACCGCCGGCCATACCAGCTGCGCCAGAAGCCTGGCTCAGTGTTTTGATCATCCGGCTTTGTTGTTTCTCAGTCAGGATATCGTCGCATAAGGTTTCAAAAGCCAGCGTTTGTAAAGCATCACCCACTAAAAGTGCAGTCGCTTCATCATAGGCTTTATGACAAGTGGGACGACCTCTGCGCAGATCATCATCGTCCATGATAGGCATATCATCATGCACCAATGAGTAGGCGTGAATCATCTCAACCGCTGAAGCTGCGACATCCATAGCAGATTGTTTTGCACCTAATGCCTGACCTGTGGCATAGACGAGCAGAGCGCGTAAGCGTTTGCCGCCACCTAATGTGGCGTAGCGCATGGCGTCAAATAGCCGCGCTGAACCTGGCTTTTGTGCCTGTTGAAGACGTTTTTCCAACACAAATTCAATTTGAGACTGGTGCTTTAACATCCAGTCTTGCAGAGGAAACTTTACGTTCACGCTTCACCAGTTTCCGGATCGAAATCTACCATATTGGTTTGGCCAGATTGTTGTAACAGCATTTGAACTTTTTGTTCCGCCGCTTGCAATGATTCCTGGCAATCACGTGTCAGTAATACACCACGTTCATAGAGTTTGAGTGATTCTTCCAGACTGATATCGCCTTCTTCCAGACGTTCAACTAATGTTTCCAGCTCTTTCACTGCAGCTTCATAATCCAATTTTTTTTGTTTCGCTGCCATTCTTGCCTCTGACCGAAATAATTTTGCGCCTATTATAAGGTAATAGGCGTAGGCTTGCCTGCTGGATTGTTTTTTTATTTGCCGTTACTCTGTTGTGTTTGGTTATTTTTTGGTAGACAACGTCTTATGCCGAAAATCATTCGCGGTTTTCATAATTTACCTGCTTCACCACAAGGGTGTGTTGCCACTATTGGTAATTTCGATGGTGTTCACCTTGGACATCAGGCGGTATTAACGCAGTTAGCCATGAAAGGCGATACGCTGAAATTACCCGCCGTAGTGATTACTTTTGAGCCGCAGCCTTTTGAATATTTTGTACCAGAAAAAGCGCCGGCCAGACTGACGCGGTTTCGGGAAAAAGTCGAAGCGCTGCGTTGTTACTCCATCCAGCAGCTATGTGTTTTGCGATTTAATAAACAATTGGCAGGCATGTCGGCTGAAATGTTTATCCAAAAATTATTAGTGGAAGGTTTAAACGTCAAATATCTGGTGGTGGGGGATGACTTTCGCTTTGGTTGTGAAAGAAAAGGCGATTTTGCGTTGTTACAGGAAGCCGGTAAGAAATATGGTTTCCAGGTTGTGAATATGCATACCTTTGCGATTGACCAAAACCGAGTGAGCAGCACCCGCATCAGAGATGCGTTAAGCAACGGTGACTTATTATTAGCTGAGAAGTTATTAGGTCGCCCTTATCGGATGAGTGGCCGGGTCGCACATGGTGATAAACGCGGGCGCAAGATGGGCTTCCCCACGGCTAATATTCATTTACATCGCCATAAAATTCCACTGATAGGCGTATTTGCTGTGCAGTTATTTGGTATTGATGAAGAACCGGTCAATGGCGTGGCGAATATTGGTATTCGACCTACCATTGGTGGTAATAAAGCCTTGCTTGAAGTGCATTTATTTGATTTTAAAAGAGAAATATACGGAGAGCATGTTCAGGTATTTTTCTTACACAAGATTCGTGATGAACAACGTTTTGAGAGTCTCGATGATTTGATCGCTCAGATTCATCGGGATGCAGAGCAGGCGCGTCAGTATTTTGCACAAGTCTGAGCGGTTTTACTTCAGGTAATAGTCTTGTAAAAACTGATTACGTTGTCTGGTCAGTTCAATAGCGCAACTGGCGGTCATGGCTTTTTGCTGCGCATTGTTTTGCCAGGTCTGATAGACATTCAGACACTGTGTTTTCCGATAGGCATCCCAGGTTTGTTGTGATAACTCTAGTGATTTCAACAGTGCACCGTTTTCGGCATGTCGTTGTTTGATGATAGTTAAGTCACCCACCATTTCATCAATCGCCGATTGCAGTTTTTCATCCAAACAGGCTTGTCTTGCATCGGCTGTGGTCATTGGGCACAGCGCTTGCGCCTGAGTCAGTGGTGATACGATAAAAAGTAGGCTAAATAAAACAGTTTTTTTCATGGCTTAGAGTTTATCAATATCCAACAAAATCTGTTTTGCTAATGTTTCCATCCGCTCCAGACTAATATCGGCTTTTTGCAGAAAATCATTGGTGTAAAATTTGGGGTCAGCCCAATGTTTACCAGTGATATGACAGCGTTTGGCGAGTTTATTGAGTCCCAGATCCTCTAAATCAAAGCCGAGCTGTGTCCAGTATTTTGCCAGATGTCGCTCGGTCGCATGATCGGTTTGCTGCGTATCTTGTATTTGTCTGACATACACGCTGGTTTCACGGGCAGCAATAATCACATTTCTCAGGGCTTTTCTGGATTGCTGCTGACGTTCTTCTCCAGCGCGATTAAGATTTGCTAACCAGCGCTGTATATGTTTAAAAATTTCCCATAATAATTTGGGATTAATGGCATCCATGACGTATCTGTTTATATGTCTAAAATTAAGCGCATCGGAACCATAGCCGAGTGAGTAAAGCCTTCATCCTGATACATTTTCTGGGCAATAGCATTATCAGCATCGGTTAATAGAGTAATCCGCAGGCAACCTTGTTGTCTGGCAAAATTAACAGCAGCATTTAACAAAGCTAAACCAAAGCCTTTACCACGATGTTGTTCATCGATGACCATATCTTCTAATAAAGCGACTTTACCGCCCATTGCGGTTGAAGTCAGATATAACAAACTGACGACACCAACCACTTTTGACTGATGCTTTATAAGTAAAAAATGACCTTTATCCGGGTGCCTGAGAATATCACTGACCGCGTGCATTTGTTTCTCTGGCTGTGGTTCAAAGTCGGCTTCCTGAGTGAACAGGACGGTCAGTAAATGTGTAATGGCATTCAAATCAGTGAGTGTTGCTTCTGCAATGATATGGTTGGTCATTTAGCGTTAACCCTTAAGCTAAGATAATGTCAGCGTTGTACGTCGTATTAAAAGTTGATTGATAGTAGCATGACCATAAACTGGAAAGTTATATCAACTCGACAAAAAGGGGAGACACCATAATGGCTGATTGGTTGACTGCAACGGTAGTTGAAAATAAACAATGGAATGATCGTTTGCACTCGTTAAGATTGGATATCGACTATCCAGAGTTTAAACCCGGACAATTTACCCGTTTAGCTTTGGAAATTGATGGTGAGATTGTGAGTCGACCTTTTTCTTTGGTGAACAGTCCTGATACAAGGCCGCTCGACTTTTATTTTATTGAGGTGCTTGATGGTCGACTGTCAACCCGGCTTGCCAAACTTAAGGCTGGAGATGAGATTTTTGTAGCGCCTAAAGCTGCGGGATTATTGACCCTGGATCAGTTAGCTGAAGGAAAACATCTGTATCTATTATCGACAGGGACTGGGATTGGTCCTTTTCTCTCTATTCTGAACACCACTGAGGTGTGGCAGCAATTTGAAAAGGTGATATTGGTTCATGCCGTCAGACATCAAAATGAGCTGACTTATCAGGATAATATTAATGCGATAACAACAGCACACCAGGATCAATTTATTTATGTACCTTTTGTCAGCCGTGAAGAGATGCCAGATGCATTATCAGGTCGTATTCCTCAGGCAGTTGAAGATGGTCGCTTTGAACAACGTACTGGCCTGAAAATAAATGCGGAAGACAGCCAAGTGATGTTGTGTGGTAACCCGGATATGGTGCTGGAAACGATGGATGTGTTAATCAATACACATGGTTTGAAAAAGCATTCACGACGTGATCCGGGGCAAATCAGTATTGAAAAATACTGGTAATAGTCATGACAGAGAGATAATCACGGCTAGCCAAAAATACTGACTTAAATCGTTTGATTCCAAGTCGTAATAAATGATGATAAATAGTCTGAGTTTGGTGTATTGTTCGCCTGTTTTTATCTATAGAAGAGTGCTAAGCCGATGCTGTTTTTACTGTCTGTGGTAATTGACTAAATGAGGTTAATTGTCTTTGATTATTTCAGAGCCATTGCCATTTTAAGCATCGTTGCCGGACATTGTATTAGCTACAAATCTATCACCAGTTTTGACGAAAGAGTGATTGCCAACTTAATTCAGGGTGGCTCACCTTTGTTTGTTTTCATCTCCGGTTTTTTCTTTCATCATATTTTTTACAGGCAGTTTCAATACAGCCAGTTTATGCTGAAGAAAGTGAAGAATGTCTTGCTTCCCTATGTGTTTTTATCGTTATTAGCACTGATTTACTATTTAAGTTCAGGTATTTCTTTACCTGATGCAAAAGAGTTGGGCATCACGTCTTTAGCTAACTGGCAAGATTATTTAAGCATGATTGGCCTGTATCTATGGACAGGCAGAACCTCATTTGCCTATTGGTACATTCCTTTTATTATGCTGATATTTCTGATGTCGCCATTGTTTATCAGCTACATTCGTCAGGGTGTAAGAATCCGGCTGTTGATTTTTATTATTGCCTTAGTGCTGGCAATGATTGTGCATCGTCCAGCAGGTAATTTATCGCCGTGGCATGCTGTTATGTATTTTTTGCCGATGTATTTATTGGGCATTCTCGTGTCAATGCATCGTGAGCCTGTTCAGCGATATTTACATAACAAAGCGTTTATTCTCGGGGTGACAGTGGTATTTCTGGCAATTCTACAAGCTCTGATTTATCTAGGCTTTGGCAATCTGCATAAATTACATCCATTCACCTTTGATGGTCTGGATATCCTGATTTTGCAGAAAATTGTTTTATGTTTTTTCTTTTTATCTTTGCTGGAAAAACTGAGCGAACATTACCCTCAAATACCTTTATTAAGGTTGTTAGCTGATGCCAGTTTTGCGATTTATTTTATTCATCCCTGGGTACTAATTGCCTTAGTCGAATATAAGTGGTTACCCAATGTGGAGAATATGAGCGGATTGCACCAGTTTATTATTACCTTTCCGCTCACAATACTGATTAGTATGACATTAGCTTATGTGATCAAACGCTGTGCTGGTCAATACAGTCGCTCTCTGACAGGTTGGTAATTTTTAGCCCAACCGCCCAGAGACACTATTGATAAATGCGTCCCGAATAGTTTCATCACCATTGTAGAGTTCATCTATCTGATTAATCGATTCAGTATGATTGAGGCAAAATTGAATGCAAGCGGCTACATCAGCGCGTGTAATCACGTCCTTATCAGCCTGGCCTGTTCTTTGTGTAGAAATATGTCCTGTCGCTTTATCATCAATTAGTTTACCTGGACGCAGGATGGTGTAGGGCACACCACTGGCTAATAAATATTGGTCAGCAAAGTGTTTACAAATATTGTAGTGTTTGATGGCCTCCGTGCCGGTCTCGGGATTGCCAGCATCTCTGGCGCTGACCATAACAAATTGTTTTATATTATATTTCTTAGCCATGTCGATAGCTTTTACGGCGCTCCATAGATCAATCAGGATAGTTTTATCAGCACCGGTTTTTCCTCCTGAGCCTGCAGTAAAAACGACTTTGTCACAATCCTCAAATGCTTTTTCAGGTAGTGGGGATTCCAAGTCGGCAATAATCGTTTCAGCGCCTAATTCCTGAAAATATGAGGCTTGCTGGGAGTCTCGGATCATGGCTTTCACCGGACTGTCATCAGCGCAGAGTAACGTTATAAGTTGTTTTCCAATCTGGCCGTTGGCTCCAATGACTAATGTTTTACTCATGGTTTATCTCCCTACGATTATTTTCATGCTTATCGATCACTTTAACATGGCAAACCTTTGTCTTTATATGTCCATAATTATTGACATATAAATATGTGTCGACTATTATCGACATATGAAACTAGAAACTGCACTTAACGCTTTTGCTGCTTTGTCCCAGGAAACACGCCTGCTGGCCTTTAGATTGCTGGTTGAAGCCGGTCCACAGGGTATGGCGGCTGGTGTTATCAGTGATGCACTTGGCATTCCGCATAATACGCTGTCATTCCATCTGACCCATCTGAGTCAGGCCAATTTGGTGTCATCACGTAAAGAAGGCCGATCCATTATCTACATGGCTAATTTTGAACAGATGAGAGATTTGATTGCTTTTATGGTTCAGGACTGTTGCAGCAGTGATCTAGCTCGATTGCATCAGGCTGATAATGCTGATTGTGCCGTGGTGGAATTTGTTGATTGTTGTATACCTCAATCCGTTAAAACAGAGAGTTGAAATGAAAAGAATACTGGTTTTATGCACGGGTAACTCATGCCGTTCGGTGATGGCTGAAGCATTAATTAATCATCTTAAGGGAACGGAATATCAGGCGGTCAGTGCAGGCAGTCAGCCTGCTGGGTATGTTCACCCTAAATCCATAGAGACATTAAAAAGACATGGCATTGATCCGGGAAGCCCCGTTAGCAAATCATGGGATGAGTTTGCCGGTCAGCCTTTTGATTATGTGATTACTGTCTGCGACCAGGCTGCCAATGAAGTCTGTCCAATTTTTTATGGTGAGTACCAGAAACTGCACTGGAGCACACCTGATCCAGCGAAAGCACAAGGCAATGAGGCGGAGATAGACGCGGCTTTTGATGAAGCTTTTCAGTTATTAAAAACACGTATTGAAAAGGAATTAAAATGAACTCAGCTTCTAGTTCAGCAATAGGATTTTTTGAACGTTATCTGTCTGTCTGGGTTGGCCTTTGTATTGTGGCTGGCGTGGCTTTGGGATCATTATTTCCGTCCATCTTTCAAACAGTAGCCACTTGGCAATATGCCAATGTGAATCTCGCTGTTGCGGTCTTTATCTGGTTAATGATTTATCCAATGATGGTTAATGTGGATTTTGCGTCGATTAAAGATGTTGGCAGAAAACCGAAAGGCTTATGTCTGACGCTGGTGGTGAACTGGTTAATCAAACCCTTCACCATGGCTGGGCTGGGGATTCTGTTTTTTGAGGTTTTATTTGCTGGTTGGGTCGATCCGCAATCGGCAAAAGAATACATTGCCGGGATGATTTTATTAGGTGTAGCACCATGTACGGCGATGGTATTTGTCTGGAGCCAGTTGGTTAAAGGCGATGCCAACTACACGCTGGTACAAGTCTCGATAAATGACTTGATTATGGTGTTTGCTTTTGCCCCGATTACCGCTTTCTTATTAGGTATGACGAATATAATTGTGCCATGGGAAACCTTATTTTTATCTGTGGTTTTGTATGTCGTGATTCCATTGCTCGCGGGGTATCTCACAAGAAAACGCCTTGATAATAGTCAGGACCATCATGAAATTGCTCGCTTTACTCAAACAATAAAACCTTATTCAATTATCGGTTTATTAGCGATGGTGATTTTATTATTTGGTTTTCAGGCTGAAACCATCCTGGCTAAACCGTTAGTTATTGCCTTGATTGCTATTCCATTACTGATCCAAAGCTATGGTATTTTTGCCATCGCTTATGGCTGGGCTTATTTATGGAAAGTGCCGTTTAATGTGGCGGCTCCAGCGGCTTTGATTGGCACGTCAAACTTCTTTGAACTGGCGGTTGCCGTGGCGATTAGCTTATTTGGTCTTAATTCAGGTGCGGCATTAGCTACAGTGGTGGGGGTGTTGGTTGAAGTACCGGTGATGTTATCTCTGGTCGCGCTGGCAAACAGGACAAAACCCTTATTCAAGTTTTATAGCTGACAGGTAAACAGTGATTGGTAAGGTTGCTTCACTTAAGTGATGTATAGACAGAAAAATAATCAATATTATTAAACATTTCTTACTGTTAGACGATATTGAAAGAACTAATACATCCTTATTTTTTGTGACCTTTTACCATGAAAATAAAACAGAAAATTACACTGGCAGCGATCATTATTGCTATTACGCCAATTCTAATCTCAAATGTTCTGACTAATTATATTGCAACAAATGAGTCTAATAATGCGCTTAAAGCGTTATTTCAAGAGCGCCTGGTTTCTCTGCGAAATGTTAAAAAAAGCCAAGTCGAAGATTATTTTTTTACGATAGAAAATCAATTGGTGAACCTGGCCGATTCCAGTTTAATGTCTGAGGCATTAAACAATTTGAGTAGTGCAGCAAAGAGTTATGCCAGTGATACGAGTCAATTTGATCGCACTACTATTCAGCAACATGTAAAAACCTATTACGACACGCAGTTTACTCAGCATTATGAATCACTGAACAAGGTTAAACCGCCTATCAATATGGATAATTTGCTATCTAAAATTGATATAAATGGTTTGGCTTTGCAGCAGACCTATATTGTTGATAATAAAGCTGAATTAGGCAGTAAGCATGATATGGTGCAGGCAAATGACGGCAGTGATTATGCTTTTTATCATGCTAAGTACCATCCTTTCCTAAAAGACTTTTTAAATAAATTTGGTTACTACGATATTTTTCTCGTCGACGCTGATACTGGAATGGTGGTTTATAGCGTATTCAAAGAATTGGATTATGCAACCTCTCTCAAAACAGGACCTTACGCTGATACCGCAATTGGGAAGGCTTTCAGGCAGGCATTACAGTTAAGCGATAAAGAGCAAGTCGCGATTGCCGACTATGCGCCGTATTTACCTTCTTATGAAAGTCCAGCCAGTTTTATTGCCGCTCCAATCCATATTAATGATGAGAAACAAGGTGTTTTGATTTTCCAAATGCCAGTAGACCGCATTAATCAGATTATGACTTTTGATAATAAGTGGAAAGAAGCTGGTTTAGGCGAGTCAGGTGAGACCTATCTTGTTGGCAACGATAAATTGTTACGGAGTGAAAGTCGGTTTTTAGTGGAGGACAAAGCGGCTTATCTGAGCTTATTAGAAAAGACACAAGCAGTCGATGCAACAAGCAGAAATTTGATTGATCTTAAAGACTCAGCTTTAGGTCTTTTGCATGTGGACAGTCATGGTGTTGACGAGGCGTTGGCTGGTAAATCAGGATTTAACATCATTACAGATTACCGTGGCATACATGTATTGTCTGCTTATGCACCTTTGGAAATTACAGGCTTAAACTGGGCAATATTGGCAGAGATAGATGAATCTGAAGCTTTTGCAGCCGCAGATCAGTTATCAAAGAGTTTATGGCTGTATGGTATGTTGATTCTAGTGATAGTTGCATTAGTTGCTATCGTCTTTGCCGTTAAAGCATCCAAGCTGATTTCTGGGCCTATTTTGCAAATATCAACGTTTATTTCTGGTGTAGCAAAAGATCTGGATCTGACGGCAAGACTGAATATGCAACGTAGTGATGAAATTGGAGATGCCAGTAAAGCGCTCAATGAAATGCTCATCACCATGCAAACAACCATGAATAAAGTTACCGATGCCAGTAGTCAGATTGCCGCTGCCTCGGAAGAAACATCGGTCATCACTCAGCAGACCAGCCAGGCTGTTCAGAAGCAGCAAAGTGAAACAACCCAGGTTGCTTCAGCCATGAATGAAATGACGGCGACTGTTCAAGAAGTAGCAAAAAATACCAGTGACACATCATTAGCGACCGATAAAGCAGCTGAACAAGTAGACACCGGCATTGTCGCAATGGATAAAACGACCTCACTGGTTCAGCAATTAGCAAATGTTACAGAAGAGGCAGTTGATTCCATTAATCAACTTAAAAGCCGCAGTATGGATATTTCTACCGTGCTGGATGTAATTAACAATATTGCTGAGCAGACTAACTTATTGGCCTTGAATGCAGCTATTGAAGCAGCCCGTGCTGGCGAACATGGACGTGGTTTTGCTGTGGTTGCCGAGGAAGTACGTACCTTAGCGAGTAAAACGACTGCGTCCATTGGTGAGATAACCAATATGATTGATATGTTACAGCAAGGCTCTAATCATGCTGTGGAATCAATGGAAAGAAGTCAGAAACAGGTGAACGAAGCGCTAGGTCAGGCAAACTCGACTAAAGAAGCCTTAAGCCTGATAGCGGAAGTCATCTCGCATATTAATGATATGAGTCGTCAGATTGCGACAGCAGCAGAGGAACAAGGCGCTGTCGCTGAAGAAATTAATCGTAATATTGTTTCAATTAATGATATGACCAGCCAAACAGCTGAAGGAACCGTGCAAACCTCAGTAGCAAGTAAAGATCTGGCTCGCCTGGCGACAACACTCAATGATCTGGTGAAACAGTTTAAAGTCTAATGTGTTTTTAACAAATTAAAAGACACAGCTTTTACTGTGTCTTTTAATTAAATTCAGGACATCGAAAATCAATCGCTTGTTCTAATTCTAAAGGCTGGCTGATGAAATAACCTTGTATCTTTTTGATGCCAAGTCTAACCAGCTCTCTGAATTCTTCTTCAGTTTCCACACCTTCAGCTAAAACTTCGCACCCAGTTTCTTGAGCATAAGCAATTAATGCGGCAGTTAGCGCTTTTCTGGAAGTATCAGTATCAATATTTCTGATCAGGCTGATATCCAGTTTGATGATATCTGCACCGAGCTCAAGGATATGCTGAAGGCTGGAATAACCGGCACCGACATCATCAATAGCCAGGCGCACACCTTGTTTTCGTAATGATTGGATGGCTTCTCGAAAGGCACGATAGTCTGCTATCTGTGCATGTTCGGTAACTTCCAGAATAATTTTTATTGAATATATGCTGGTCTAAGGCGCGTTCAACAGCACCATTTATAACGTATTCCGGTGATATGTTTAGAGAAAAGCTGACGTCGGCGGGGAAAAGAGTCATTTTATCCAGAGCTGTAGTAATAGCCATTATTTCAAGCTCCTCTCCCAGTCCGACAAATTCCGCTTCTTCAAACCAGATATCTGGAGTGCGATATGGTGTATCGATAAAACGGGATAAACACTCATAACCAATCACTTTTTTCTCGTCAACGTGATAGACAGGCTGGAAAACCGTGTTGAGATTATTCTCAGATAAGACCTTACTGAGTCGTCTTTTGATTTGATTATCCTGCTGATTTTTGAGCAGTTGTCTATCGATTTGACGGGCGCTTATGTCGGCAAATATTTTCATCAATGCCAGATCGCGCTCGCTCAGCGTAGCGTCAGATGTATGACTGAAGCAGCAAAAAGTACCATAGACTTCACCATCATTGAGCACAATTGGCACACCTAAGTAGCTACCAATATTTAGCTCTTGTGTAATCGGCATTGCCTTAGTTATGGGATTGTCTGAAGTATCAGCAATGATGCCATCCAGTTCACCTTCAACAATCTTCTGACAATACGTTAATTCCGTAGGGTCGGCATGCCCGGCTTTTAAAGGAATGTCTGGGTCTACTGAGTCGATAACTTCAATTTTGCGTAGTTCATCGGTGAATTCCGAGATAAAAGCAACATCCATTTCCAGGTGATTACGGATAACAGACAAAATATAACTTAAGTTATCAGTGATTTCTGATGATTCTGATAAGGATAGTTCGTTCTCTAAACCTCTGAGGATAGTCTCTCTCATTACCATGATCCGTCTACATACTTGGCTAGAAATTATATTGTTATTGCATGATTATCAATATTTTATATTTTGTCGATAATGATGATATTAACGTTACCTAACTTTGCGGTATTAAATCAGCTTTGCATTATAAAAGGGTGATGGCGCAGAGACCCAGTAATGCGACATTTGCCAGTAAACCAATCATGAAGAACAGTGATCTTGGGCTGGGATTTTTTTCAGTGGCAATTTTGTAATATAACGCCATATGAAAAATTCGGGCGATAGCAAAGACCCAGATAAAAATACCGGTCCATAATGCATTTGCTCCGATGAGAATGGCCATAAAGGAAGTCCCTAACATTAAGGGCATATTTTCCAGTGAATTTATAAAGGTGCGGTGACTACGGAAAACAAAAGAAGAGTGACTCAAATTTTCATCAATTTTTCCTGGAATGGCGCCTGGTTGTGAGGCCTTGGTTTTACTGGCTATAAACCACTGGATTAACAGGGTTAATAAGATAATAAATAAACCGGTAAATGCTAAATGGTATAGGTTTTCTAATGTCATGATATTTCTCCGCTTAGTTTTGTGCGATTAAGGCAACTGCACCAAGGATAGCCAACAGCCAGAGTACACCCCCTATGAATAAGGCGGCATAGCCTCGCCAGTCATAGCGTGAGTTAATAGTGCCAATAGGATCGTCCTTAAGCATATTGATTTTGTCCTGTAGCTCTATTAGTGGATAGACACTCAGGTAAAACAATACTAACCAGATAATATTGAAATATTGAGGCACGACATGATTATCAGCTAAGGTGCTAGCCAGATTACCGAGGATAACCAGTAAGACAAACATGGTTGCGAGAAAACCTAAATGTTTATTCTCGGGAATATCTTGACGTGACATGCTTTGCTTAATGCGTTTAGCTAAGGCATGAGTGAAAAAAATTGAAAATATGCCACGCATAACGGGCATAATTTTGCCATCAATAAAAGGCTGTTGAAGCTTCCAGTTTTTATAAAACCAATAGATGCTATATAAACCAAATGTAGCGAGATAAAGCCATTTTAGTTTACTGGTGGAGACTGAGAAATAGGCTTGATCCCCTGCTGCAGGATCAATATCCGCTTCCATAATGGTCTGAGGTGCTTGTGTTTCTAATTCCATTTTGGCCTCGATTGTTAAATAAAAACTGAGTTATTTGCTCTGAATAATGGCATGCCCATAAGAGTTATCAATCGCACATCGCCAGATATCATCACTGTTTTTGACAAATACATACGTCGCTTGTCTTGTGGTCGTTTCAGCACCGGGAGCAGAGATAATGGTGTTCGCCAATACAAGGGCGGTATCGCCAGTTTCTAAAATCTCTAGTGCCGCTTGTTTGACCTGTAAACCATGCTGGAAATAAACGGCAATTTTTTCAAATGCCTGACGGATCTGTATTTTGCCAACGGCATTCATACCGGGTTGAACGACTAACACCGCATCGTCAGTATAAATATCTAATAATGTATCAAAGTCTTCCGCCATAATGGCTTCGTCAGCTGCTTTAATCTGACTAATGATGGGATGTTCTGTCATTTAATTTTGCCATTCCAATTAAGTGAATAGAGTTCAGTTCGTCTGTCTTTTAGGTTATTCACTGAGCCTTCACTTCGGGTCAGTTTGAGTTTGTCCAAGTCTAAATCAGAGAACATGATCATTTCGGTATTAGGCGTGGTTTCTGCCATGACAGCATCGTGTGGATAGGAAAAGTCAGAAGGAGAAAACACCGCTGCCTGAGAATACTGCACATCCAGATTTTCTACCTGAGGGAGATTACCGCAGCTGCCACAAATCACCACATAACATTCATTTTCGATGGCGCGGGCCTGAGCACAATGACGTACCCGTAGATAACCATTTTTGGTATCAGTCCAATAGGGCACAAAAAGAATATCCATATCTTGCTGTGCCAACAAACGAGCCAGCTCAGGGAATTCGACGTCATAACAGATTAATATACCTATACGACCAGCATCTGTTTCAAAGACCTGTAATTGGTCACCGCCTTCAATTACCCAGTCACGACGTTCATGTGGAGTGATATGCACTTTGGTTTGTCTCTCAATCGTGCCATCACGACGGCAGAGATAACTGACGTTATAGAGAACATCGTCCTCTAATAAGGGCATCGATCCCGTAATCACATTAATGTTGTAACTCACTGCCATTTGCGACATTTCATTCTTAAAGCGTTCAGTAAAGCTGGCTAAAAAGCGGATCGCTTCGGTCTGATTACGTTGGTCGGGACTGAGGCCCATCAAGGGTGAGTTAAAAAACTCAGGGAACAGAGCAAAGTCGCTTTTATAACTGGATAAGGCATCAATAAAATATTCAACCTGACGTAGTAATTCTTCAACAGATTCAACTTCACGCATCTGCCATTGAATTGCCCCAATGCGGATCTGAGTTTTTCGGGTTTCAATCACCGTACTTTCAGGTTCGTAAAAGATATTCCGCCACTCCAGTAAAGTGGCATAGCCCTGTGATTTTTCATCTTCTGGCAAGTATTGCTTTAATAATCGTGTGACCTGAAAGTCATTAGATAATTGAAAGGTCAGAATCGGATCATAAATACGTTTATTTTTAACGGCTTCAAAATATTCAGCAGGCGTCATTTCTTCAGCATACTGGTGATAATTTGGAATACGGCCGCCGGCGAGGATAGCTCTCAGATTATGCTGGCGGCACAGCTCTTTTCTTGCTTCATATAAACGTCGCCCCAGACGATAGCCGCGATAATCCGGATGAATCAATACATCCAGTCCATACAAAGCATCACCATTTTTATTATTCAGAATGGTTTCTTTTTTACTGATTAAATCATCGTAGGTATGCGGGTTACTGAAACGCTGATAATTGACTTGTACTGACAAGGCGACACCGATGATGGTGTCATGATCGATAATACCAATCTGGCCCTCAGGTAAGTCATCAATCAGTTTAAAAATAGTGTGTTCAGGCCAGGCGCCACCAATATCATCGTAAATTTTATCCATCAGACTTTTGAGCTGAGGATAGTCAGATTTTTCCAAATTACGAATCTTGATGTGCAGATCTTCAGGCATAAAATTCCCTTATCAATTGAGTAATACAGCATAGGCGACTCATTAAAAATATAAAAGTCGGCGTGAAAAATTTGATAGGGAGATGGGGGATAGTAGGAAATGAATAAAACAGCCAGTCTCTTGGAAGAGACTGGCTGACGTTTCTAATAGATTAAGACACCTGAAACCGCATGACCTGGATTTTGAGTTTTGCACTCAAGTCTGCAATCTCATTATTGGCCTGAGAGATTTGTTGAGACGCTGTAGCATTATTTTCTGAAATAATCTGAATATTGTGGACGTTATTATTAACCTCCTCGACAACGTAACTTTGCTCTTCTGCTGCTGTAGCGATTTGAGCATTCATTTCTGTGATGGATGACACAACAGAGGTGATGCTATTTAATGATTCAGTTGCCAGACTGGTTTTCTCAGCCAGAGCACTGACGCTGACCTTATTAGAATCCATCGAACTAACAGCATCGTCAGCATGGGATTGCAAGGTGTCGATAAGTTGTTCAATTTCCAGTGTTGATTCTTGTGTTTTTTGTGCCAGTGAGCGAACCTCATCTGCCACTACAGCAAAGCCTCTGCCTTGCTCGCCAGCACGGGCAGCTTCTATCGCTGCATTCAGTGCCAGTAGATTGGTTTGCTCAGCGATGCTTTTGATAACGTCTAATACGGTTTCAATGTTGACACTGCCTGTTTTCAGCGTTTGGATAACATTAGATGAATCCTCGATTTCATTTACTAAACGTTCGATAGATTCCACCATCTGCTTGATCACCAGCTGTCCGGAACGTACTTCCCGATCACCATTAGATGCTGCCAGAGAAGCCTGTTCTGTATTGGTGGCAACTTCTCGAACAGTGGCTGTCATCTCATTAATGGCGGTAGCGACCAGACTGGTTTCATTTTGCTGTTTAAGAATGTTCTGCGTAGAGTCTTTTGTCACACTGGAGGTTTCTTCAGCGGCAGTGGAGAGATGCTCAGTTGCCAGTGCAATCTCTTTTATCAGCTGTTCCAGTTGTGCGACAAATTGATTGAAATTATCAGCAAACTGACCAAGTTCATCTTTGTTATCAATTTTGATACGCATGGTCAGATTGCCGTCAGCCACTTTATCCATAACGCCTTTCATTTTTTCAATCGGGTTAACAATACCTTTAGCCAGTTTGAAAGAAATAAATATGCCGGCAATTGCTGCAATAATATAGACAAGATAGCTAAAGCGTTCCGTTTTGACGATATTGGTTTTTGCTTGTTCTCCTTGCTCAATCATTGACTTAAATACACTGTCTTTCAGAGCTTGCGTTTTACTGGAAATGATAGGGCCATTTTTATCCAGCACATTATTGATGGCATTGTTTCTTTTGGTAATAGCTGTGACTAGTTCAATAAACCCGTTTTTATATTCATCGATTTGTTTAGCTGCTTCATGAGCAGACTGTAAGCTTTGGCTATCCGTTGTGTTTAAGAGTAATTTTTCTAACCATTGCTGGGTAGCTTCAAGTTCTTTTTGAGCCTGATTATCATCATCGATGCTATTGGTATCTAAATACTTGAAGACATAGAGTCGTGATAATAAAAAAGACTTAAGCGTTTCCCCGGCATAAAAGGTGGCTTCTATGTCATAGCTGTTATGAGCAGAATTCAGTATGCCATCCAGCTTTTTCTCAGCTGACTTTCCATTTTTGTTTAAATTGTCAGAAACAATGCCATTTCTGATCGACATATTGGTGACGACATCATTATGAAAAGCATCATCATAAAGGCTATTTAATTGCTCAATCTCACTTATCAGCTTGAGGCGATCTGGTGCTTTAATGTCTGCCTGAGCAGTGGTAATAAGCTGATGTAACTCTTCAGCTATTGCCTTAAATTTTTCTACATTACTGTTATCTGAAGTCTTGATATAGTTTTTTACCTGCAGCCTTTTTGCACTCACTTTCTCCATAATTTGTGCGGCTAAATCAGTATCTGGTGCCAAGTTATAAACAACATCATCAATGTTGTTAGAGACCGTTTTGAGATTTGTGGTGATGACAATCAGTAGGATAGTCAGCATCACAGTCATAATAACCGGTGGGATCATCGATTTTTTCATCACCGATGCATTGTGATAAATATTTATGAGGTTCATATTTATTTCTAAGAAAAAGGCTACCGTTGTTGAGGTAGTGTTGGAGGGGCTCCTTATTCATAACGACATTGGAAAGTGAAAAATTAGTAATTTTAAATGTTAAGTTTTGTTAAGATTGACTAAGGTTCTGATAGATAAATAGAAAGTATGGGAATTGATTGTCATTGATATGTAGGCTTGATGGCGATTTTAGATTATGAAGCTTTGTTTCTTCTTGCTATATTAGCCTTAGCCTGTTTTATAACAACGGAGTTGGACTATGGCTTCAGTGAGTTTGTCAGATTTGTCGATTGTTCTAGTAGAGCCATCTTCAACGCAGCGAAGAATTATTGTCACCCACCTCCAACAGGCTGGTGTATATAACATCGAAGGTGTGGCTTCAGGTATGGAAGCATTAAAAATCATGATGCAATATCCGCCTGACCTGGTCATCAGTGCTTTGCATTTACCTGATATGGATGCGGCAAAACTGATTGCATTGGCACGTAAGATTAAAAGCGAAACCAATATTCACTTTATGCTTGTTTCAAGTGAAACGCGATTTGAAGAATTAGATGATGTTAGACAAGCTGGAATCGTGGCTCTGCTGCCAAAACCTTTTAATAGTCATGATTTGGAAAAAGCCCTCGCCACCACGATTGATTTCATGGAGCCTGCACGGCTTGAGTTAGATAATTACGATATTACAGCGCTTAAAGTGCTGGTTGTTGACGATAGCCTGACTGCCCGAAACCACATTACCCGGGTTTTAAAAAATCTGGGGATGAGTGATATCTCCAAGGCGAATGATGGTCAGCAGGCGGCAGAAGTGGTTAAAAATAATGAGTTTGATCTTATTTTTACCGACTTGAACATGCCCAATATGGATGGCAAACAATTAGTGGAATATGTGCGTAACGAGCTCGATAATGCGTTTATTCCTATTATTATGGTGACCAGTGATGATGCTGCTCGTTTGGGCGAAGTGAAAGCCGCAGGCGTGACCGCCATTTGTGATAAACCATTTGAACCAGAGCGATACGACAATTATTAGTCAGAGTGCTGGATGCTGATTAAATTATCAGCCATACCAGTCCTCTTCTCGTCTTAGCTAAAAAACCGTTCTGAATCGATTCCATAGGTTACTTTTAAGTAACTAAGTCTCTGAAAAGTGCCGTCTTGCGGCACTTTCTTATCCTTCCTACGATGTTTCCAACAAGCAATGTATTTCGTTGCTTTTAATTATTTCAAAAGATTAGAGGAAACAATCATGGCGGGTAGATTAGAAAATAAAGTCATTTTAATTACGGGCGCTGGCGGCGGACTGGGTAGTGAGCAAGTTCGGATGATGGCAAAAGAAGGTGCCAAAATTGTTGCTGCTAATCTAAAACAGGATCCGATCATTGCTGATGGACAACCTGCCGATGCTCTCTGGAATAAAACACTTAATCTGGTTGAAGAAATAAAGCAGGACGGGGGGAAGCGAGTGCTGTTGCTCTCGATGTGACCAAGGAACAAGACTGGGTTGATGCTGTGACGGAAACCCAAAAGCGTTTTGGCTGTCTGGATGTACTGGTCAACAATGCAGGAATTTATTATCACGCAGGCTTACTTGAGCACACTGTCGAAAAGTTTTACCAGATAGTCAATATAAACCAACTTGGTGTTTTGTTAGGAATGAAAGCGGCGGTGCCTGCAATGCAACGCGCTGGTGGTGGTTCTATTGTTAACTTTTCATCTATCTACGGCATCGCCGGAGCAGGTGTTTCAACCGCCTATCAGAGTACGAAAGGTGCTGTCAGATTAATGACCAAATCAGCTGCGCTGGAATTTGTTGGTGACAATATCCGGATCAATGCCATTTGTCCCGGCATGTTTGATACCAACTTATTTGAAAGCAGTGTGCCAAAAGAAGAATGGGATGCACTTATTTCAATGGTGCCGATGAAACGCTTTGGTAAACCTCATGAAATTGCTTACGGTACGATCTTTCTGGCCTCTGATGAGTCGTCATTTATGACCGGCACAGACTTAGTGATTGATGGTGGTTATACCTGTCCTTAGTTGATTATAAATACGACTCACTAAATCACCCAGAGCCCAAACAACGAAGTATTGGATTCAGTTGTTTGGGCTATTGTGTGCTTCTCTTATCGGCCCTTGTGCCAATATCCAGGCGATGACTAAAAAAGTCAGCATGCCTAACAAGATACTCTGGAAGCTCACGCCAGCATCGATCATAAAACCTAAAAAGGCTGGTGCAATACCAGTAGAAAACACTAAAAAGGCCGACTTCAAGGAACGCACCTGACCTAAGTGATCGCGTCCCCATAGTCGCACTAATAAGGTATCGCCAATCGGTGAAGACATACCTAATGCTGTACCAGCGCCGAGCATTAAAATCCAGATGCCTGCATCGCCGCCAATGGTAGCGGCAATTAATAAGGCCAGAGCAAACGGAATCAAATAGAGTTTGGCCAATGTGGTGGCACCGTATTCATCAATCCAACGGCCACCTAATAATGCTCCGGGAAAGCGGGCAATACCCAGTCCGGTTAATGCTAAAGCATAGGTTGTAGGACTGGCGAGTAAGTCCTTTGTCATCTGAGCCTGATAGATAAAAATACCGGTCAGCGTGATGGGTAACACCATCAGCAGTGGCAGTAATAACCAGAAACGCAGATCACGGGTTGGGCTGGGGCCCGCGTCTTTACGTTGTTTATGTTCATGTTTTTGACGTGGAGCAGGTGGCCAGTCAACAAACAAAATCAGTAAAACCCAGAGCCCAATAAGAACAGCTAGAATACTCCACCAGACCTGTTGCCAGCTAAAACTGACAGCCATTAAAGCAATGATTGGAGGCAAGATAATTTCACCTGTCGGCATACCGAGCGTGACCAGGCCCAAAGCTTTACCACGATTAGTGGAGAATTCTCGTCCGGCCAGCGTACTACCAAAATGCGTCATCAATCCCTGTCCACATAACCGCTGCAAGCCGAGACCAAAAATACATAAGCCCCACCAAGGTGATAAGGTGAGCATTAATACACCAATAGTTAAGACGATGAGTACGCTCAGTACATAACGACGCGGGGCTATCCAGTCGATTTTTGGCCCAAAGTGCATAACCAAAAAACCACTGATCATAGTAATCACAGCATATATAGAGCCAAATTCACCAGCGGAAATATTTAGGTACTCGCTAATATCTGTGCGAAATAAACCAATAAAAAAGCTTTGCCCAAGATTGCCGGTAAACACTGCCAGGTAAGCAGCAGCAATCAGGCCAAAATGATTTTTTAAAAGTCCGCTGTAACTGAGTCGGTTCTCAGAGTCCATAGGAATTCCTGTCTGAAAAGAATCTTTGATAAAAAAGAGGGTAGATTATTTTTTATTCTATTCTACCAGTCTGGTATTCAATGCAATCACCACATTTATTGATTGTCATGAGTGTGTTCTAATTTGTATCTAAAGTGCTGAGTTGTTATGTTTGCCAGCCGTTATCTTTTTCGCAATATATAATCTGGCTTATCTTCAGGAGAACTTTGTGCCAAATGTTCGAACCTATTTTTTATTGCCGCAACTATTCTTTCTATTTGTGTTTTCACTGGGCTTGGCGATACCAACGCAATCAATGGCTAATACTGCTGCCCCGTCAGCAACAAGCGTGCAGCAAACAAAAGCAGAAGAATCACAAGCCGATGTTTATCGAAGTTTAGCCAACTTAATTGAGAATCCTGAAACGCGTGATAAGTTAATCCAAGAATTAAATACTCTGTCAGAAAATGCTGGTCAGCAAGATGGCAAAGGGTCATCTGACAGCACTAAAAAAGCAGAAGATAAAAAGTCTGAATATTCCCTAGCCGCTGCTATTGCAGAGCAAAGTCAGTCGGTTGTTCAAACCATGATGTCTACGCTTAAAGGCAGTTGGGATGCGATTAGCTCTATCTGGACCGGACCTGATAAAGCGACTCAAGGTTGGTTCAGGGATCTCATCACTACGGCAACTGTCGCTGCAGCAACGATTCTGAGTTTTCTCTTATTCGCGGTGCTGGCGCAGTTTATTTTCCGTAGCACCAATGACTTCGCTTTGCGTGAGCATAATACGCATGCCGTCATCATTAAAGTCACAGCGGTCAGCATTGCCACAGTTGTACGTATTGCTGTGGTGGCATTAGCCTGGTTAGCAGGTTATGGCGTGGCTTTGTTAGCGGTAGGAAAAGTCGGGGAAATAGCTGTTTCTGAAACGCTGTTTTTAAATATTTTCCTGGCTGTTGAACTGACAAAAGTACTAATAAGGGCGATTTTTGCATCTAGAAATGAAGGTCTGCGCTTACTGTCTATTTCCACAGAAACCGCTCGTTACTGGTCGAGCTTCTTTTCTATCATCGTGTCATTAGTCGGTTACGGTACCCTGTTTATTGTGCCTTTTCTGGCCATGTCGATTTCAGAAAGCCTGAGCCAATTAGCCAATCTTCTTATTGTTCTCTTTACCGTTATTTTTGCTCTAAGCGTCATCTATAAAAAGAAAAATACGGTGAAGGAGCAGTTAATCGCTACAGCTGAACGCAGCCATTTTGGCGTCAATGATGTGACCTTAAGAATATTAGCCAAGACCTGGCATTGGTTTGCATCTATCTATTTTCTGGTACTGGGGACAGGGCTTTTAGTTAAATCAGAAGACGCTTTACCTGTTATTTTATTAGCGACAATAAAAACCGTTGTGGCTGTTCTGGCGGGTATAGGCGTGATAGCTTTATTGGATATGGCCTCTGAACATGGCATTAGCCTGCCTAAAGCTCTCGAGCAGCATTTATCAAATGCCGAGATGCGTATTAATGAGCAGTTACCTCGTGTATTTAAAGTCTTCAAGCTGATAGTTGTTGTGCTGATTATCAGTGCCATTCTGGATGCCTGGGGCATCGTGAATTTAGCAGAGTGGATCAGCTCTGCAACGGGCATGCACGTCATTACCTCAGCGATTTCGATTTTCTTAATTGTGTCTGCTGCGATGCTGACATGGATTGTGCTGGCCAGTTGGATTGAGCATCGTCTGAATCCTGAAGAAAGTGGTCATATGCCTAGCGCCAGAGAGAAAACGCTGTTGACCATTTTCAGGAATGCAATTGCCATCACCATTACGGTGATGACGGTTATGATTGTGCTGTCCGAATTGGGTATTAATATTGGGCCGCTGATTGCTGGTGCGGGTGTGATGGGCTTAGCGATTGGTTTTGGTGCACAGAAACTGGTTCAGGATGTGATTACCGGTGTGTTTATCCAGTTAGAAAATGCGATTAATACCGGTGATGTGGTGACGGCAGATGGTATTACTGGTGTTGCTGAAAAACTGACTATTCGCTCCCTGGGCTTACGTGATTTGTCCGGTACATTCCATATCATTCCGTTTTCATCTGTTACCACCGTATCTAATTACATGCGTGGGTTTGCCTATCATGTGGGTGAGTATGGTGTCGCTTATCGAGAAGATACCGATGAAGTCGTTATCAAACTTCGTGAAGCCTTTGCCGAGCTAATGTCAGATGATGACAATCGCTCGCAAATTCTGACGGAAGAACTGGAAGTGCATGGTGTCACGGCGTTGGCTGATAGTTCGGTTAACGTACGTGTCAGAATCAAAACGCTACCGGGCAGCCAGTGGAGTATTGGTCGCGCCTATAACCGTCTGGTTAAACGCCATCTGGATGCCGCTGGTATCGAAATACCATTCCCACATCTCACTTTATACTTTGGTGAGGACAAAGAGGGTAAAGCACCAGCAGCACCGCTACGTATGGTGAATGAGCTGGAAGTGAAAGAGTTGTCACATGGACATGATGATGTTGAAAATGAACAGCATTCAAATTCACATGATGAAAAAACAGAGAAAAGCTCAAAATCGGCAAAATCCAATCCAAGCCGGAAAGGAGATTTTGACGATGCTGATTAAAGTTTAGATTTAAGCCATAAAAAAGGGCTGGCATTGAAAGATGCCAGCCCTTTTTCTTTATAAATACAAGTATTTATTCTTTAACAAAGGTACCGCGATCGACATCAGCCATTACTTTTTGTAAGTCAGCTGAGGTTAATCCCAAGGCGTAACCTAAGACGCCACTGCCAATCACGACATTATCAAACTGAGCCACACTCTCATCGAGTAATACAGTGATGCTGTCAGGTAAGGCAATCGGTGGTACTGCACCCACCACATAGCCTGTGGCTTCCGGCACTTCATCAAACTCTGCCATACGCAGTTTTCTCTCTTCCAGATGTTTTCTCAGAATACCCCAGTCAGCACGACCACCGCCGGCAACCGCCAACAATACATAATTATCGGAACCGGTTTTAAACAGCAGACTACGCACCACAGATTTTGGATCATGTCCCTGACTGCTTAACAGCTCTTCCAGATTACGCACCGGTTTTTTATCTTCGGTTAGTGGAATTTCAATCACTTCAAACGCAATACCTTGTGCTTCAAGTAAATCAGTGACGGGAGAAGAAATCGGCGTACTCATTGTGCCTCCTGTAAGTGCCATAGTTAAGTTTGGATATTAGTCAGTCAGTGTACAGTGAAAATCAGATTTTTGAAGTAGGTGTATTTGTTGGATTTCATGCTTCAATCCAACCTACGAAAGAGAATTTTTTTATCGTGTAGGTTGGGTAGAGCGTTAGCGAAACCCAACGATTGATGATTTTCTTTTCGATATGGCAGCTTAATAGTGATAACGGCAGGAAATAATGGTGATTGCACCGTCATCTACGGCATAGACTAATCTGTTGGTATCGTCGATTCGCCGTGACCAAAAGCCAGACAAATTTTCTTTTAAGGCCTCTGGTTTTCCTATGCCTTCAAATGGGGAACGTTGAACATCTGCAATCAATTTATTGATTCGTTTAAGCGTTTTTTTATCTTGTGTCTGCCAGTATAAATAGCTATTCCATGCTTCATCTGTCCATGTCAGCAGTCGTTTACTCATCCAGTAATTTCCGTTCTGCAACTTTTCCCTGTCTATACTGAGCAATCGATTTATTCAGATGCTCAACGTTTGCCGGCGAACGGAGTAAGTGGACAGTTTCCATTAGGCTATTGTAATAATCTAATGACATCACCACGGCATCTTGAGAGTCTCGACGTGTAATAACCGTAGTGTCGGCATCATTGATAACTCGATCTAAAACAGCCTTCAAACTATTACGTGCTTCGGTAAAAGAAACAACTTTCATATCACACCTTAATATGTACAACTTATTGGACAAGTATAGATGCTAATTTAATACATGTACAGAAAGTTGTACGCTTGTTAAGGCTTACTAAATATAAGTGATTTCCTTCCTTTCAAGCAGAAATTAGTTGGAAGTTTTTGTTAATCTCTTTTTGAGTTCTGAGATAGGGAGGGCTGGTGAGATTCTATGAATCATTGCATGACAATTAGGACAAATTGGTTTTAGATCGTTTATTGCGTCTACCTCATACTGCTGTTGTATTTCTCCCAAAGGCTTTTCATGATGAACATGTATAAATCCCTCGCCAATATCTCCATATGTTTTATGAAAATTAAAGCCACAAATATAACAATTGCAACCATAGTATTCTATACAAGCTGTCCGAGCCTTAAGAGAACGCTCGTATGCATTGATTGAAATTTTTTTAGTTGCACCTTCAATATATTTTTGAGGATTTGTGACTTCCTCTGCTAATCTGATATCGAAATTACTCTGTCGACTAAATGCAAAATAGTCATCTTGAATACGTACGAGTGACTTGTCCTCAAGCTTTTCATCAAAGCTTTTAATTTTTACTCTGCCGTCCTTTGTTTTTCCGAGCTTCATATTGAATATTTTTAATTTGTATCCATGATGTTCAATTAGCTTGATATGTTCTAGTGACTGCTTACGACCCGGTCCTTTCCAATCATTGTCAAAAATTAATCCATCAGTATTTATATCCCATAAGCCAAAAATCACGAATTTCTGATCATGGTTAACAAAAGACCAACTCCAATTCCAATTCTTGCAGTTAGCACCAACTGATTCTATAAATTGTTTTCTACTTGTCATGTCAATTCACTGTTTAGAGGATATTGAATGTATTTAGAACGATTGCTAATAGATAATCATAGCTTATAATCTTAATGATGTTAATTTGTTGAAAATAATGGAATTATTGGTTTCTAAACTTCCAAGTGATGAGCTGCTCTGAATCGATAATATTAAAGTGTTGCAGCCACTGTCGAGCATCATCAGCATCTTGCTCAAACCAGGCCTTAGCACTGCCGAGGCGAAAGGTGTAACCCCAACGATCCATATCTCTGAGCATACGAGCCCGGCCCATTTGCTGGATATGGCCAGCTAATAGAATTTGCAGATAACAGACGCCGTTTTCTTCATCGTAATCACCTTCGGCATCGGTGTGTAAATTGGCACGACGTTCTGGATCCATACAGATGTAGTGACCGGCTTCATGCAACACAGAATGAACCGGGGTATCTGAACGGACGATGAGTTTATTGCCAATCAGGCCCGCTTCACGTTCACCAAAAAAGCTGCCGGGAATGGTTTCATCACTTGAGATTCTTTCTATTTCCAGTCCGTATTTGCTGAGTAAGGTCTGGAGTTGCTGCAACATAAAGTCGTTGCAGTTAATAACATCTATCGGATCAGACACGTCGTGAGTCACCGATAATATGATTGATAACCAGACCTGCTAAGGTTAAGCCAAAGATAGACGGCATATAACTGACCGTGCCGTTAACCGCACGTGCACGGCCACGGCTGACAGGTTCTGGTGGCAGAGGCGGGAGTGGTGCTTCTAAGGAATACACAGTTTGAATACCTCGGCCTACGCCACGTTTACGTAATTGCCCACGCAGGTGTTTGGCGAGTTTACAAATGGAGGTATCCATTAAATCGCCAGTTTTGACTTGGGTGGGATCGAGCTTGCCACCGGCCCCCATGCTGGCAAATACCGTCATCTCATTACGCCATGCGGTCTCTAATAAAGCAGCTTTACTGCTTAAGCTATCAATCGCATCGATCACCACATCATAGCCTTGCGATAATACGGTGGGAATCGACTCTGGCGTTAAAAAGTCGGTGATTAAGGTGACCTGACAGTCCGGGTTAATATCTTTAATACGATCAGCGATGACGTCAGCTTTTAATACATCCACAGTCGAACGTAGCGCAACAAGCTGGCGGTTCATATTCGAGCCTGACACCACGTCATGGTCAACCAGTGTCATTTTACCCACGCCCATTCTGGCTAAAGCTTCTGCTGTATAGGAACCGACACCACCAATACCGGCAAGAAAAATATGGCTGTTTTGCAGCTTTTCGATGCCTTCATCACCAATCAAAATGTGAGTGCGTTCGAATAGGGGATTGGAGTGTGTCATGCGTGTTCCTTAAAGCCAACGAATCTGGGCTGCCTATTTTCCGTAAAATCACACAGCTTGGCAAAGTGACTTAGCGTCTTGGCTTAAATGTTTTTATTTGTTCACGCAATGAGGACAGCGTCTGCTCATCCTGCTGACGATAACGCCATGTGGTAAATAAAGTGGTAATACTGTCGATTTGCTGTTGATACTCGGGCAAAGCGACTTGAGCACGTTGGGCAAAATCTTGAGGACCTTCGTAGTCGGCTTTTTTTATCCCCAACCGGGCTAATTTCTTACAGAATCGTTGATATAAAACAACGGCAGGATCGCTAGATGATCGCTTAAACCAGATACTGAGCGTCATGATGAGTCCGCTTAGAACGAATAAGATCGTCAAGACCAGCGTCATTTTCTTCCAGTTCGGATTGGTCATTCCTAGTTTTGATAACAACTCAAGCTGGCGTTCCGGGCCGAAAGACACCACCCACATATCCCAGGCAGTATTAAATGCGTTCCAGTTATTTTTGAGACTGTTCCATGCCGCGACAAGTTGATTATTATTGCCCAACATCGCCGGTGATTGTCTGCCAGGGGGTAAGAATCGACCAATGCCTTGTTCGATACGTTGATGTGAGACTGCGGCTGTCGGATCAACTCGCACCCAACCTTGTTTTGGTAACCAGACTTCGCTCCAGGCATGGGCATCACGTTGTCTGACGGTGAGAATATTATCAACGGGGTTAATATCTCCTCCCTGATAGCCTGTGACGATACGCGCCGGAATACCTGCCGCTCGCATCAACACAGTAAAGCTGGCGGCATAGTATTCGCAGAAACCTTCTTTAGTGTTGAATAAAAACTCATCAACCGTGTCGCCATTGAGTCTGGGCGGGCTGAGTGAATAAACAAAGCCATCGTTTTTGAAAAAGTCTAAAACAGTGTCGATATATTGCTGCGGGGTAGCAGATTGCTGCTGCCATTTTTCAGCCAAAGCCCGTGTTTTGGTGTGCTTGTTTTCAGGTAGTTGTAATGCAGCATTGAGGTTGGGATCGGATGCGGCATTGAATGTGTATGAAGGACTGGATGTCAGCGAATACTGGCTGCGTTGTTTAATTGCCTCATTGCTATTTAATTGTCCATCTGTGGTGAGATGTGTCTGAAACGATTGCGGCAGTTTTGTCGGAAAGTCGAGTGCGAATAACCATTTTTTATTATGTGGTTCCAATGTCATCTGGTAGTTATATGATGAGCCTGAGGTTTGAATATTGGGCTTTGTCGACTTAATGTTTTTTTCTTCAATCGGCGACCAGACTGTGCCATTGGTTTTCCATAAAACCGGACCACGCCAGTACAGTTCAGACGCGGCGGGTTTGTCATTATTGTTAAATTTCACCCGAAAAGCGATGGCATCAGATTGAATCAGCTGACTGATTTTACCCATCTGAATCCGGTCATTGATACCGCTTATGCCTTGGGATGGTGGTAAATCTCCCAGGGTGAGTTGATCAGGCATTTGTGCAGATTGGCTGGCATTGGCATCTTGTGGCAGACCCCAGATAGGGCCTGAGATTCGTGGGAATAATACAAATAAAAACAGCATCATCGGTGTCGCTTGTAACACCATTTTGCTGGATAACCATAAGCGTTGTTTGATATTGAGTGCGCTTACCTGACTGTTCACACTGAGTAAGCAATAGCCCAGGCCGATAACAACAACCAGCATTAACATCACCATAAACACACTTTGGCTATAAAAGAAGTTGGTGATAACGACAAAGAAACCCAGAAAACAGCTGAGGTAATAGTCACGCAGAGAGCGGATTTCGACCACTTTAAAGGCCAGCATCATAGTGAGTAAGGCAGCACCAGCATCACGACCAATGGTGAGGCCAAATTGAGCGATCAGCATCACAATAGTCAGCAGGGCTGTACCGTTGTGTAACACTTTTAGCCAGCGACTCGCTGCAGGCAAAGGCCAGCCTTTCCAGTGATGTAACAAACGCCAGCTAATCATGACCACAAACATCATGCCCACCCAAATGGGCTGGTAAATAATGTGTGGAATAGCCGCAATACTCAGTGCCAGAATTAAGGCATTGATAGTCGCTTGTGGTGGTGATAAATCAACGGTTTTCATCAAATAATGCCAACAGTTTTAAACAGTGATGTTGATGAGAAGGACCGTGTGATGCGGTAAGCTCAGCGTTGGGCAAGATCAGGCCATAGCGATCACCTTGTTGCTCTGCCTGACAAATCCATTGGCAGAGCTGAGACAGTTTTTGCTCAGTGTCGTTGATATCAGCCACATCTTCCCAGCGGAATAATAGCTCTCTGCCTTGTGGTGATGAGAACTGTTTACTGCGCATCTGATCATCACGTGCCATTGCTTTCCAGGCGACTCGATGCAGGGCTTCACCTTCGCGGTAGGATCTCAAACCGGCAAATTCATCTTCACCCAGTTGTTCGTATTGATGTGATTCTTGTCCTGCCTGAGCACTTATCGGCAGCGGTTTCTGACCTTTTGCCTGAGGATAAACCAGTACCTGAGCTGGGGTGTCGAATAATGTCCAACACTGAAATAAACCTAGTGGATAGCTACTGGTCAGACTAAGGGTATTTAATGGCTGCCAGCCACGTTTTTGCGTTGGGATAGTCAGTGTAGAAGTGTGGTTACTATTGCCATCAACCACATCTAATAGCTGCAGAGAGTGATAACGTTTGATAAATGGCCAGCGTGATTTTTTTGAACTGATTTTATGTCGGACTTCCAGCTGATAACTGGCGTGTGGCTTAGTGTTGCTTGTTGTTAATCGAAACTGGGCAGATTGGCCGTTAAATACTGAATCTAAAGCTGTCACCGTCAAACTCAGATTTTTGATATTACGATGACTATGATGCATCGCTACCTGACCAAGGCCGACCAACAGAAAGCATAGTAAATGTCCAAGGCTGTTATTGTAATTAATCGCGCCCAGCAACATGACAAGCAACAACACGACATAAGCATAACCATAGGCTGACGGCATGATAAAAATACGATGCCGATGCAGCCATTTTTGCCAAAGTTGGGTGATGCTAGAAACCATCGTTAGGGAATAGGAATCTGCTGAATTATGTTATCCATCCAGTCTGTCTTTTGCGTCTCATCAATCAACTGCAAGCGATGATTCACCACACTGGGCAAAACGGCTTGTATATCTTCAGGTAAGACATGATCGCGACCTTCAATAAATGCCCAGGCTTTTGCAGCGTTAAGTAAACATAAACCGGCTCTGGGAGACAGACCATGATGATAATGACCGGATTCACGTGTGTGTTGCAGAATTTTTTGCAAATAATCAACGAGTGCTTCAGACACGATAAGCTGGCTGGCTTGCTGTTGCAGTGTTAATAATGCGTCGGTTGAGCTGACAGCCTGAAGCTGCTTCAACAACTCACGACGAGATGAGCCCATCAGTAATTGTCGCTCCGCTTTAGCATCGGGATAGCCCAGTTCTATACGCATTAGAAAACGATCCAGCTGAGATTCCGGTAATGGAAAAGTACCAATCTGATGGCTGGGATTTTGCGTAGCAATAACAAAAAATGGTTCAGGCAGGTTTAAGGTTTCGTTATCCACGGTGACTTGCTGTTCTTCCATCGCTTCCAGTAGCGCACTTTGGGTCCGGGGCGAGGCGCGGTTTACCTCATCAGCAAGAATAAACTGGGTAAAAATGGGGCCGGGATGGAAATGAAATCTGGAAGATTCCCGATCATAAACGCTGATACCGATAATATCGGCTGGCAACATATCGCTGGTAAATTGAATGCGTTGAAAACTCAGCCCCATGGTGGCCGCAAGGGTATGAGTCAGAGTGGTTTTGCCTACCCCTGGCAGATCTTCAATCAACAAATGTCCTCTGGCTAACAGGCAGGCCAGGGCGAGTTTTATAGCTTGTTGTTTTCCAATAATAATGTCATTGACGGTATCTAGAATCAGCGAAATATCTTTATTTGCCATGGTTGTCCTGAAGAATTATTTATGGTGTTTTTAACCTCTGATAGTGCCAACTTATCATCGTACATGCTAGTTTTAACATCGTTCACAAGAACATCGTATACAACCACTTTTAAGAGAGAGGAGATTTATATGGCAAGTGAAGGCTATCACGAATCCATCGAAGAATTATCAACTGAAACTCGCGATATGCATCGCGCGATTGTTTCATTAATGGAAGAACTTGAAGCTGTTGACTGGTATAACCAGCGGGTAGATGCCTGTCATGATCCTGAATTGAAAAAAATTCTGCAGCATAATCGCGACGAAGAAAAAGAACATGCTGCTATGATGCTGGAATGGATTCGTCGTCGTGATCCTAAATTTAATGATGAGCTGAAAGACTATTTATTCACAGAAGGTGAAATTGGTCATCACGATTAAACAAAATGAAACAGTTTCTGGCAGTTGGCCGTTGTCGCCGCTGCCAGTGATTGCTCTGATACCATACGAAGCTCAGCCAGCATACTTAAAATCATAGGTAATCGTTCTGGCGTATTTCTCTGCCCTTGATAACCAGACAAAGGCATATCAGGCGCATCGGTTTCCAGCACAATATGCTCTTCTGGTAATTGGCTAAACAAGGTTTTCAACTTGTTTGCTCGAGAGTAGGTCAGGGCACCTCCGGCGCCAAATAAAAAACCTAGTTTTTGATAATGTTCTGCCTGCTGCAGGCTGCCATTAAAGGCATGCACAATGCCGCCGGGAACCTTAATTTCTCTGAGCAGTTTTAATACTTCATCATGTGCTTTGCGAACATGCAGAATTACCGGTAAATTGAACTCAGCCGCTAATTTCAGTTGTGCTTTAAATAGCTCAGTTTGTGCATTTTTGTCAGCATCTGCGATAAAAAAATCCAGGCCGATTTCCCCTACAGCAATAGCCTGATGAGTAATAAGTGCAGAGCGTAATTCATCAATGTGGCTTGCCTGATGCTCGGCCATAAACATCGGGTGTAAACCCAACGCCAGTTTGAGCATCGGATACTGAGCACAAGTCTTAATCAGTGTTGGCCACTGTTTAGCTGTCACACCAGGCACAATGATGTGTTGGATACCTTCCGCCTCACAACGAGAAAGAATTTCCTTACGGTCATGATCAAAGACATCAAAATCGAGGTGGCAATGACTGTCTATCAGGTGCATCATAAAGGTATATTAGCAAACGTTAATGGATGACAGATGAACGATGATATAAAACAAGCCAGCTTGCCGCACGAACGTATGATGATTAATCTCGCCTTGTTTCATTTATTGCTTCCAGTGGCTGCGTTCAGTTCCGGACATATTGCCTGGATTCTGAGCATTGCATTAGTTGGGGCTCTGGTCAGCATAAGCTGGATTGCCTGGAAAGCCAAGTTTGGTCAATATGATAATGTGTTGATTCAGCAGCACTGGCATTTGGCATGGCGTCATGGCAAGTGGTTGCTCATCAGTTATGGTGTGTCTGCTCTGATTATGCTGGTAGCCCTGCTTCTTTCGTCTATTCAGCCGGATCATAATATGGCGACCATTATGCTTGTGGTGTTCAGCCGAATTGCGGCTGTGCCTATTTTACTGATGGTTTTGCTGCTTTTTATGTTGGAAATGACCGCTTTATCTGATGCACGCAAAGGTGCGTAATAATATCAATAGAGGAGTCTTTATGTCTGAAACTGATAACACTGCACATCTTGCCAGTCAGCCGCATGAGCGGATGATGTTTAATATAGCTATCTTTCATTTTCTTTTGCCTGCCGTACTTTTTGCAACGGAAAATCTGTGGCTTATTTTTGGTGTGCCGGTTGCCTGCTCATTGATGATGATTTTATCAATCTGGGTTCAAGCGCACAGACCGGCCAATAAAACCGAACTGGTATTAGCTCACTGGCAGTGTGCATGGCGACGTAGTCGTTTTCTTATCGTGTCCTATATCGTCTCACTCATACTCTTTGTTATCGCCTGGGGAGTGTTACAAGGGCAGGAAGATGCCAATATGCGAATGATTCAGCTGGCGGTTGTTGGCTGGTTTTGTCTGATTCCGATCTCACTGACCGTGGTTGGTTTGATTATTTTAGAAACCAGTGCTTTAGCGCAAGCCAGAAGAGGCATCATGCCGCAACAAATGCGGCTGTGATTATTTTTCCAGCGTGGTGATAGTCGCCTGACCTTCACCACGCGGATCACTGGCTGCACTGAGTTTACGCTTAACTTTGTCTTCAATAATAATGTGCATATCACCGTATTGGCGTGATAGCGGGGTGATGTGATGACCCCGTTGTTTTAGTGCATCCAGTTCCTGTTCGCTAAAGCCAACGTTTTCTACCTGCACTTCATCCGGTAAATATTGATGATGGTAGCGAGGCGCAGTAACGATAGCCTGTGCATTTTTGCCTTCGATAAAATCAAGTACGCTGAGCAACACCATACTGATAATGCGGCTGCCACCAGGAGTACCAGTGATTAATAGATGATCATTATTTTCTACAAAGGTCGGTGTCATACTCGATAGTGGGCGTTTATAGGGGGCGATAGCATTGGCTTCATTACCGACAAGACCATAGACATTAGCTGCACCCGACGGGGCAGAAAAGTCATCCATTTCATCGTTAAGTAATACCCCTGTACCTTGGGCAACGAAACCAGAACCGAAAGGATAGTTAACACTCAAAGTAGCAGCTACCCGGTTGCCTTGACTGTCCATTATGGAAAAGTGGGTGGTATCTTCACCTTCAATGGCTTTACCTACCAGCTCTGAACTAGGCGTAGCATGAACCGGATCAATCGTGTCACTGAGTTGTTTGCCATAGTCAGCCGAAGTTAAGTAGTCAGGAATGTCTATAAAATCGGCATCACCAAGAAAACGGCTGCGATCACGATAAGCGCGACGCATAGCTTCAATCACCAGATGACGTTTCTGTGTGGTTGTGGCATTAGCCAAGTCAAAAGCAGAGAGCTGGTTTAATGCATTGATAAGAACAATACCACCTGAAGAGGGAAGAGCTGCAGAAGTGATGGTATAGCCTTGATAAAGGCCTTTTATCGGTTGTCTCGGCTTGACTTCGTAACGTTGTAAATCATCTAAAGTCCAGATGCCACCATGCTGCTGAACAGCTTCAACTAAACGCTGAGCAATATCACCCTGATAAAAACCTGCTGTGCCCTGTTCGGCAATGCTATTAAGCGTATGCGCTAAATCAGGTTGTTTAATGATGGTGCCTACACTGGGGACTTGTCCATCCTTAAGAAACTGCTGACGGCTGGCGGCATATTGGCTTAATACCGGCAGCCGAAAGCGTGCCATATCTGTGTAGTGCTGACCCACTGCAAAGCCTTCTAAAGCATAACGAATAGCAGGTGCCAGACTTTGTTTAAGAGGCAGTTTGCCATAGTGCTCACTTAGATAGACGATGCCAGCAGGTACACCGGGAATGCCGGCAGCAAGTGGGCCATTGAGGGAGCGGGATTGTTCGAACTCGCCTTGCTGATTGAGATACATTTCCGCACTGGCTTTACCCGGTGCCATTTCACGGCCATCTACCATAATGTCTTTATTGGTTTCTGCCTCATGCAGTAACCAGAAACCGCCACCTCCCAGACCAGAGCCAGCAGGTTCAACAACAGCTAATGCCGCGGTGACTGCCACGGCGGCATCAAAGGCATTGCCACCTTGTTGCAGAATCTCAATACCCGCTTGTGTGGCTAATGGCTGAGCACTGGCGACAGCAACATCATGTTCGCTTGCCCATACTGGGGTAAACCATAAACAAAAACCAAGACAGAGCAGGTGGAGTAGACGCATATCAGGCCTGTTTCTTAGCCGCTTGACGATCTAATTCGCGGCGTCGTTTCTTCTCTGCGCGATGTTTTTCAACCGCTTCCTGAGTTTCTACGCCGATATGCGCTTCGCCGCGTTGCCTGGCCAGTTGAATTTGCTTTTCACGCTCAGCGTAGCGGGCTTTTTGTTCAGGTGAGGTTTTGTCGTAACAATGCGGACAGCTGACGCCTTTTTGATAAAGTGGGCTTTGTTTTTCTTCTTCAGTAATTGGCAGGCGGCAGGCGTGACATTGATCATAGTCACCCTTTTCTAGATTGTGATTCACCGTGACGCGATCATCAAACACAAAACATTCACCTTGCCACATGGATTCTTCTGCAGGGACGTCTTCCAGGTATTTCAGAATGCCACCTTCCAGATGATACACCTCGTCAAATCCTTGCTCTTTGAGGAAAGCTGTCGATTTTTCACAGCGAATACCACCTGTACAGAACATAGCGACACGTTTATGTTTTTCAGGATCCAAGTGGGATTTTACGTACTCAGGAAACTCTCTGAAACTGTCAGTCTGTGGATTAACCGCGTTTTTGAAGGTGCCAACCTGAAATTCATAATCATTACGGGTATCAATCAGCAACACATCTGAGGCAGAAATCAGTTCATTCCATTGTTTGGGTTTCACGTAAGTGCCCACTGCTTGTAGCGGATCAATACCTTCCACACCCATGGTGACGATTTCTTTTTTGAGTTTGACCCGGGTACGCATAAACGGTGGGGTATCAGTAAATGATTCTTTATAACTGATTGGATCCAATCGCGGGTCATGCTGAAGGTAAGCAAGCAAGGCATCAATGGCTTCTCTTGAGCCTGCAATGGTACCGTTAATTCCTTCTTGTGCCAGTAATAATGTGCCGCGAATCTCGTGTTCGAGCATGAAATCTAGTAATGGCGCTTTTAACTCGGTGTAATTGTCTAGCGTGACAAATTTATACAACGCACAAACGACAATATGGGACATGGTTTTTCCTGAAACTAAAATAAATCTCGTTATTTTACGTTTATTTAACGTCGCTGTCCTGCTATGAATAATTCATAAAAAGCCGGGCGAATTTACCGTGTCGGTTTGTCAGTATTACGGTTAATATTTTTGTCACACTCAAAAAGCAAATCAGGCGATTAATTAGGAGTGTTGGAGTGAACACAATGGTAGACAGGGAACAGCTTAAACGATGCAACCAGCAATGGCAGGAAGATGATCAGCGCTGGCAGCGGGAAATTGAACATTGGCAACATTCAACGCAGCGTATGGTAGCGCTTATTTACTTACTGGAAAAATCCTTACCCGAGCACTCATCGAGTATTGAAAGTCATAAAAAACGTATTGATGAGCATAATGCGGAAATCATTCATGATGAATGTGGTCTTGATGAACATTGCTTAGACACGTGTCCCAGCCATATTGAGCTGGAAAAACACCAAAAAATGCATCGAAAAATGCATCAAAGACACGAAGAAATGAAAAAAGAGCATGAACGTTTTTCGCGTAATTATCAGAAGCAAATGCAGCGTGTCAGGGAACTGGCAGAGCGATTACTGAACGAGTTAGATTAACCTTGCCAGTGCCGTGGCCGACCAGTATCGAGATGGATAAAATTCGATTTTGGATAATACCCCACACCACCGACATTCAACTCTAGTGCTGCTTGACGCAGTTGACTCAGTTTAATGTCTGATAGTCGAACATCAATTGCTTTGCCGACCATATGTAAACTTTTCTTCGCTACACCATCAGACGTTTTTCTAAGCATGGAATTGGTCTGACTGGAACGATAGCCGGATATGATTTGAAAAGGACTTTTACTGCCAAGCTTGGTATGTAACACATTAAGAAGATCAATCAGATGTCGGTCGATGGGCATTTGCTCGCCAGTCCGATGATCACGCAGAATATGATTTACCTGTTTCAGTGCTTCGGGCTGATAAAACCCTTCTTCCCAGTAGGTCAGCTCAAGTTTTTCACCAGTATGCAGATTATCAAAAGCAATATGTCTGGGCGGCTGTTTCAGCTTTTCTGCCAGTGACAAAGGCGCCTGTAAAAGCAATGTTGAGGTCAGCCCCCATTGTAGAAACTGTCGTCTTGATGTCTGCATCAGCGTTGTCCTCTGAAATCTTGGCAGAGAGTAGCAGATCCTGAATTAACCTTGTCGACGTTTAATTAACAGCCACAGAAAAAAAGGGCCGCCAAGTAATGTGGTAATGATACCCACAGGGATTTCTGCGGGAGCAATGAGCAGTCTGGCAATACCATCACAGAGAATTAAAAAGCCTCCGCCGAACATAATAGTTGCCGGTGTCAGCCAACGATGATCTGTACCTATTAGCAACCGGCAGATATGTGGCACCATCATGCCAATAAAGCCTATCGGCCCACATAAGGCGACAATGCCACCCACGCATAATGAGGTGGAGAAAAATAACAGATAACGTACCTGCTTTACCGATACACCACGACTTAAAGCAATATCATCACCTGCCATTAACAGGTTCAACTCACGACTCAGCCATAAAATGATAGCCGTACTGATTGTCACAATCGGAATAAGCTGTAATAGCGAGTGATAACTGGCTGAACTTAATCCTCCCATCAGCCAACGCATGATCATAAATGAATCGGTCATATCGCTGAGGTATTGAATAAACAAAATCAGACTGGAGAAAAAGAAACTAGTGGCGACACCCGTGAGCAGCAGGGTTTCACTGGAAAAGCCGCGTTGTAACTGGCTGATAAAAAACACAAAGGTAATGGCGACCAGGGCACCGATAAAAGCGCCTATCGTAATAATGTCAAAGCCAAGTAAGGTGACGTTTAATCCTGCAAACACCATACAAGCTGCGCCAAAAGAGGCACCACTGGCGACACCGAGTGTAAAAGGTGTGGCTAATGGATTATGAAACATAGCCTGAAACACCATGCCACAGAGCGATAAGCCGGCACCAGCGACAAAGGCAAACATCACACGTGGCAGGCGGATATCCAGCAGAATCTGTTGTTTAACGATTTCATTAGCAATATCGCTGAGTCCTATCCAAGGGGCGGAAAAAGCAATAATAAAACTGAGTAAGGTAATCAATATCAGTTTATGTGACGACGTCATGGTGTTTCCGCCAATGCAAATAGGCGCTGATTAGTCGGATGCACAACAAAGGTAAAGTCTTGTTGGTAAAGTTGCTTCAGCCGTTGTTTATCGAGTAAGTCCGGCCCATTACCTTGCCACAACACCTGACCATCGCGTAATGCCAATACCTGTTTATCAGGATGTGCTGCGTGATTAATATCATGACTGACTTCAATCACAGTCATTTGATGCGTTTTATTGAGCTGATTAATAAGTTGATGGATTTCTACTTGATGGTGAGGATCAAGATAGCTGGTGGGTTCATCCAATAAGATTAGTGGTGTTTGTTGGCTTAAGGCGGCAGCAATCATCACTCGCTGACATTCTCCACCACTCAAGGTTTTCATTAAACGTGTGCGAAACGATTGAGTATCGGTAATGGTGAGTGCTTCTTCGATCGCCTGCTGATCCTGATTGGACCATTCTGATAGTGGCGAGTGATAGCTGTAACGAGACATCTTCAAAAATTCTTCAACGCTGAAAGGTAATTCCCGACCACTGTTTTGAGGCACATAACTCATTAATTGTGCTCGTTCACGTTGTTTATATTGATTGATGTGGCGCTGATTTAAGCTAATTTGCCCTGAGTGAATAGGCAAAATGCCCATAAGTGTTTTCAGTAAAGTGCTTTTGCCCGAACCATTTGGACCGACGACCACCCAGTAATTACCGTCATCGACATGGAAATCAATCCCGCTCAGCAGCGTTTTATCCTGAATCTTTACAGAGAGTTTGTTGACTTCAATCATTCTTCTGCCAGTCCAGATTGGGATGAAGTAATTGCGCCATTTCGGGTAAGAGCTTAAAAATACGTGGGCCAGGAATGCTCGCATAATCATGTTCGATGATATAAATCCGCTGCTGTTTTACCGCATTGACGCTGCGCAGGGTTTGCCACTGCTTGATGACCTGTTTCATATCAGATTGATGATCTTTTTGTTCTGGAAAAACGTCAATAATGGCATCCGGATTCATGCGAATAATACCTTCTGCAGAGACCGAAGGGACTTTAACAGTGGTATCTGTGTAGACATTGACGCCGCCGGCAAGCTCAAGTAATTCATTATAAAAGTCATGTTGCCCGGCAATATACACCGTATCGAGTTGATCGCTGTTCACATAATGAGCAATACCCACCAAGGTTCTGACAGGCGCAATGTCATGGACTTTGCTGCGTACATAGTCAATTTGATCCTGGATGTTATTAAGTAATTTAGTCGCTTGCTTTTGTTTGCCAGTCAGATTGGCGATGGTTTTAATTGTTTCTTTAATATCAGCAATAGTGGAGTTATCAAGTACTAAGGTTTTTATACCTAATTGTTGTAGCTGTTGTTGTCGTTGCTGCTGACCGTTTAACATAATAACCAAGTCTGGTTGTAGACGGGTAATGGCTTCGAGGCTGGTGTTGGTGTAACTTCCAACACTTGGTAAAGCTTGAGCTTGTGGCGGATAGTCACAATAATCGGTGACCGCGACAACGCGAGCTCCCAGGCCTAATGCAAACACGGTTTCTGTCAGGCTTGGCGATAAGGTAATGATCCGCTGGTAGCTTTTTGTTGTAGATAAAGGCTTTTGCACATTATCTGCCAATAGCCAGACGATGCAAAAAATCAGTATAAACACGATTAAGGGCCATAAACGGCGCATAAATTATCCTGAGCACAAATGGGGCATTATACGGCCTGAATTACAATAGAGAGTATGCAATGACAGAGTATGAGGAACTGCTATCCAAGTCGGATATGCTTTTTGATATGAATCAAATTAATGCCGCACTGGATAAACTGGCAGAACAATTACGTCAGGATTATGCCGACAAGTTACCGCTTATGCTGTGTGTGATGAATGGTTCGGTTATCACGGCAGGTCATTTATTACCTCGTCTGAACTTCAAGCTAGAACAGGATTATATTCACGCCACACGATATGGCGATAAAACAGTGGGCGGAGAGATTAGCTGGCAGGCGAAGCCGGTTACTGCTTTGCAGGGGCGACATGTGTTGTTGATTGAAGATATTTTTGATGAAGGTGTAACACTGGCGGCATTAAGAGAATATTGTGTCAGTGAAGGGGCGGCCTCGGTGAAATGTGTGTGTTTATTTGATAAAGACCATACCAATAAAATCGGCATCATTCCCGAATACATTGGGCTAACAGTGCCCAACCGTTATGTTTTTGGCTTTGGTATGGATATGGGTGGTTTCTGGCGTAATCTGCCCGCGGTATATGCTCTGAAGGAGTCGTAAATGCGTTTATTAGGCATCATTGGTGGAAGTGGTCTGACCCAGTACCCAGGGCTGGACATAACAGAACAAAAACATGTTGAAACGCCCTATGGTGAACCTTCAGCAGCGATAAAAATAGGCACTTTAAACGGTAAAAAAGTCGTTTTTTTACCCCGTCATGGTGATAGACATAGTATTCCGCCACATCGCATTAATTACCGAGCGAATATCCATGCATTGAAAGCCATAGGTGTCACCGATATTTTGGCTGTCGCTGCGGTAGGCGGTATTACCGATAAGTTTACCCCAGGTGTGCTGTCAGTGCCCGATCAGATAATTGATTACACGCATAGCCGTGAGCAAAGTTTTTTCAGTGAACAGTTCCGCGCTGATAACCATATTGATTTTACCTGGCCCTATGATGATGAGCTACGTGAAACCTTATTGAAAGCCGCAGCAGATGCAGGTCTGTCTGCACTGGATGGTGCGACTTATGCTGCAGTTCAGGGGCCGAGACTGGAAACAGCGGCGGAAATTCGTCGTTTAGCAAGAGATGGTTGTGATTTAGTTGGAATGACGGGAATGCCGGAAGCCTGTCTGGCCAGAGAAGCTGAACTTCCTTATGCCACACTGGCAGTAGTGGCTAACTGGGCAGCAGGCATTACAAATAACGTTTTGACAATGGATGAAATTCAACAAACCCTGGCTGAGGGTATTGATGATGTGAAAACCATTATTGCCAATGTGATTAAGCAGCTATAAGGCTAGTTTTCAGACAGTGAATACGTTTCCGGTGTTTTTGATACTGCTGAAGCCGGTGTCGCAACCGGAACAATCTCCAGAATTGCTGCCAGACGTGGGTGATCGAAGTAAATTAAGTTTTTACTACGAATACGACGAATTTGATCCAGATGTGGATTATTGGGATAAGTCTGGGAGTCAGCCGCTGTGTCTGAATTGCTTACAGGCAGATTACCGTTTTCTTTAAACCAGACATCAATATCAGCATGCAGATAATTAACCCGGTAAAGTTTGATACGACCTTCAACCAGACCATTACTTGAATTAATTTGAATGCTTCTTGCGCTACCTTTACTCAGAATCGGTTGTTGCCATGCCTGATGATAAAGTACGCGATAATTGGACGCATTATTGAGACGTGATACCACACCCGATAATAAGCCTGTGCCAGCGGGTTTAATGAGGTTGTTGTTGGCACTTGGGCTTAAACTGCCATTATTAATAGAGCGCATTTCAGGCCAATGTTCGGCATTTGCACCACTGTATCTTTCGAAAACAACTAATTCCGCCTTATACCACTGTTGAGCTGCTGCATTTGTGCTTATCACTGAAAGCAGGAAGAGGATAAACAGTGAAATAAACTGACGTTGTGTTTTCATAATGACTCTATTCGGGAAGTATTTCTATGTATTGTCCACTGAATAAAACCTATTATTCAAGTGATAAACAATTCGCGGTGACAATACTGCTATTATTTAAACGGTATGTTTAATCAACGTCGATGAGCAAAGAGGGTGAAATAATGGATGGATTTTCGAGTTTTGTATTAATTATTGTTGTACTCATGGTGGTTATCATCATGATGGGCGTCAAGGCAGTTCAACAGGGACGCGAATATACCGTTGAACGTTTTGGTCGTTATACAAGAACATTGTCACCTGGTTTACATTTGATTGTCCCTGTTATTGACAGAATCGGTGCCAAGATAAATATGATGGAGCAGGTTCTGGATGTGCCTTCTCAGGAAATTATCACTAAGGATAACGCAACCGTGCGCGTTGATGGTGTGGTCTTCTTTCAGGTTATCGAAGCGGCTAAGGCTGCCTATGAAGTCAGTGGTTTAGATAATGCCATCTTGAATTTAACGATGACGAATATTCGTACTGTTATGGGGTCAATGGATCTGGATGAGTTGTTATCTAAACGTGACGATATTAATGCACGCTTACTGAATGTTGTTGATGATGCGACAACGCCATGGGGTGTGAAAGTCACGCGGATTGAAATCAAAGATTTGGAACCGGATCAGGGACTGGTTGAGGCGATGAGTCGCCAGTTAAAAGCGGACAGAACTAAACGTGCGTCTATTCTGGAAGCAGAAGGTCACCGTCAATCTGAAATTTTACGAGCTGAAGGTGAAAAGCAGGCTGCCGTATTAGAAGCGGAAGGTCGTCTTGAAGCGGCTATGCGTGATGCTGAGGCACGTGAACGCTTAGCAGAAGCTGAAGCCAAAGCCACCATGATGGTGTCAGAAGCCATTGCGAAAGGTGATGTACAAGCTATCAATTACTTCGTTGCACAAAAATACGTAGAAGCATTAAAAGATATGGCCTCAGCCGATAATCATAAAGTTATTATGATGCCACTTGAAGCCAGCAATGTGATTGGATCCGTTGCCGGTATCGCTGAACTGGCCAAAGAAGCGTTCAATAAAAAAGGAGCGTAATCATGCCCTTTATTGTTGATTTTTGGCATTGGTGGGTATTAGGTGTTGGCCTAATTATTATCGAAATATTATTGCCGACTTTTTTTGCTCTCTGGATGGGCATTGCTGCCTTTATCACGGGACTGTTCCTATTTATTTTCCCAGACTTATCGTGGCAATATCAGTTATTAATTTTTGCATTACTCTCCATCGTCAGCATTGTTGTCTGGCGGCAGTATTATCGCGATCATCCTTTACGTAGTGATCAACCTAATTTGAATAAGCGTGGTGAGCAATATATTGGTCGTATCATTACCTTACAGACACCGATAGTCGACGGCGTAGGTAAAATCAAATTGGATGATTCCACATGGAAGATACAAGGCGTTGATTCTCCTGCAGGCAAAAAAGTCAGGATTGTGGCTTTAAATAATGTGGTGTTCACGGTGGAGTCTATAGACTGAAATGTCTGTGACCACTATTGATTTATTACGTCATGGCGAGACGGAAGGTGAGAGCGTTTATCGTGGTCAGCAGGATTATTCGCTGACTCAGTTAGGACGTAAGCAGATGCATGCGCATTTGGACAATGATTTGCCATGGCAGCAGATTATTACCTCACCTTTAAATCGCTGTGCCAGCTTTGCTGAAGAGCTGAGTCGTGATACCGGGCTTCCTCTGGCCTATGCCCCTGGGTTTATAGAAATGGGGTTTGGTGAATGGGAAGGCAAAACCGCTGATGAAATACAGAAGATGGATCAGCAACGGTTCTTTGCTTTTTATGAGGATCCGATACGTAATACGCCACCAAAAGCTGAGTCGTTAATCGTATTTCAACAACGTTGCATTACTACCTGGCAAGAAATGCTGCAACAATATCAGCAACGCCATATCTTGCTGGTGACGCATGCTGGTGTCATTCGATTATTGTTGGCAAATATTCTATCCATGCCACTTGAAGCTGTATTTCACATTGATGTGCCTTATGCATGTCTAAGTAGAATAGAAGTTTATCGTGATGGTAAAAATGAATTTGCAAGATTGTTATTCCATGCAGGGCAGCTATGAGTGAGTTTTTTAATACCGGATTATCAGAACAGGATTTTTTAGATCAATACTGGCAAAAAAAGCCATTACTGATCAGACAGGCCTTTTCTGACTTTCAATCTCCGATTACAGCAGATGAACTCGCCGATTTTGCTTGTCAGGAGGATGTAGAGTCGCGTCTTATTGAAGAACATGCCAAATCAGGTCCCTGGAAGTGTCGACATGGACCTTTTTCGGAAGATGATTTCTCCAAACTACCCGAGTCACATTGGACACTGTTGGTTCAGGATATGGATAAGCATGAACCTGCATTAGCTGAAATAACCCGACAGTTTAGTTTTATTCCTGAATGGCGACGCGATGACTTAATGATTAGTTATGCGCCAGTAGGAGGGAGTGTAGGTCCGCATACTGATGGTTACGATGTGTTTTTATTACAGGCAAAAGGAATACGCCATTGGCAAATAGGCTCTGAGCCTCTATTAGAAACTGATTTAATTGATGGCTTGGATCTGAAGATTCTATCTGAATTTACTGCGGATGAAAGCTGGGAGCTAGAGCCGGGTGACATGCTTTATTTACCGCCACATTATGCACATCATGGTGTAGCCATGAATGACTGTATGACCTTTTCTATTGGTTTCAGGGCGCCTACGCAAACAGAAGTGTTGGATGCCTATTTACACGAGCTTGCGGAATCTGCCATTGGTGAGAGACATTATAGTGATCCAGACTTGCGTATCAATAGCAGCGAAACCGAGATTGATAAGACGGCTATTGCCCGTTTTAAACAAAGTCTGATCGATACCATTAATCACTCTGATTCAATTATACAGTCTGCATTTGGGCGACTAGTCACACAGACCAAACCCTCTCTTGAATGGTTGGCTGATGAATATTTAACTGAGGACAATGAACGCTCAATTGCAGCCCAGTTCAAAGCAGGTGCAACGTTACAGCGAAACCCATACATACGTCTGGCCTGGATTGACGCTACGCAAAATATACTCATCTTTGTCGCAGGAGAAAGTCTGGCTGTTGCTCCTTCGTACAAGACAATTGTGGATGTATTAACCGGAAGTTCAGCAATCAAAGATGAGCAATGGAAATTACTGCAGCAGCATGAAGAAGCAGAGCTGGTGCTTAGTTTTCTTATTGAACATGGTGCATGGTACTGGTTAACCCATTAAACCAGTTTTTTCCTGTTAAACGTGGTTTTGTGACATTTCGGACAGGGTGGGATGCGACTTGTTTTCTTAAAGTGCAATTCACCGCCACACGATTCACAATACAAGGTACCAATGCCAGTAATTTCTCCTGTGTGGTATTGCTGTGATTTTTCAGCTTGTTGAGCGAGTTGTTCTAATTCCAAGCGTGTTTTATCAGCCACAGTAGCAAATAATTCAAGCATACGGTCTTCAACAAGTTGTAAGTCAAAGGTCAGCCAGCTTGAAAATGTTTTGCCTGATGATTCGAGATACTCAGCCGCATCATGTAAGTCACGACGGAGATAAGCAGCCACTTTTTCTGCTTCATCATGTGTTAATTCTTTTAATTCGATGGCCTGCTGTTTGGCTTTGTCGAGATTACGTTGAAGTGTTGGAAGCGCCTGCTGCTCTGCATCATCCAGAAAGTCATTCAGACGTTCCATCATTTTGTCGTAGGCGGCAGTAAATTTTTTTTCGAAATTTTCGTCATTCATTTCCATACTCCTTTTATCCTTGCGTTTTTTAGGTTAACTTAGCACAGATTAAATGACTTAAGGAGTCTGTTTTGAATTCATTTCGTGGCGTCTTCCTCGTTGGCTTTCTAGCCTGTTTGAGTATGTTGCTTATTGCTGGTTATTTCCAGTTTATCGAGCATTTAGAACCCTGTCCTTTATGTATATTGCAACGGGTCATGGTTTTGGTTGCTGGTGTGTTCTTTTTAATTGGCGCCATTCATAACCCCGTCACTTCAGGACGACGGGTATACGGGTTTTTGGTTTTCTTTGCTGCTGGGATCGGCGCTGCGATATCGGCACGACACGTATGGATACAGAATCTCCCTGAAGATCAGGTGCCGAGCTGCGGCCCTGGTTTGAATTTTATCCTGGAAAATTTTCCATTGAGTCAAGCTGTTGATATGGTGCTAAGAGGGTCTGGAGAGTGTGCTGATGTGTTGTGGACATTCCTCAATCTAAGCATTCCAGCATGGACTTTCATTGCTTTTATCGTGATGTGTCTGATGGGGTTAAAGCTGCTGTTTGGTCATCATAAACATCCTGACTTCATCTGAATTAATTTAATTCAGATGAAAATCATGGAGAGTTCAGAGTTTATTATTTCGTCGCTGCGCCACGTGATGTGGCTTATGAAAAAGACTCTAGCGAGCGCGGTAGACGATGCGACCTTTAGTTAAGTCGTAAGGTGTCAGCTGGACAGTGACTTTGTCACCAGTAAGAATACGAATATAGTTTTTACGCATTTTTCCTGAAATATGCGCTGTTACCACATGACCGTTTTCCAGTTCGACACGGAAAGTGGTGTTAGGCATGGTATCAATTACTGTGCCTTCAAACTCAATATGTTCTTCTTTTGCCATAAACTCTAATGTTCTTGAATTAAAAAGACCATTTTGCCGTAAAATCACTGATTATTCAAAGTTTTTTATCTAATGTCTTCCAATCAGTGTAATAACCTTCCAATCCTGAAAAGTTTGTTTTATATGACATTTTAGGGCTTTCGGCAATCCAGTAGCCAAGATAAAGCCATGAAAGATCATAGTTTTTTGCTAATTCAATTTGTTTAAGAATGGCAAATGTACCTAAACTTCGTTTGGCAAGTTCAGGGTCAAAAAAAGTGTAAAAAGCAGAAGCACCATCAGCAACAAAATCTGTTACGGCTACACCAATCAGCCTGTCTTCCAGCCAAAATTCAAGAAAAGCACTATCGCACCAGCTACTGGTGAGAAAGTTCGTATAGCTAGATGGGGTGGGGTTATCCATGCCACCACCAGAATGGCGACCTGCAATATAACGTTCATATAAGTCAAAGTGCAGTGAATTAAATTCAGCTGGGTGCAGTTTTGTTTGAACGTCTTGATTTCGTTTCAAACAGCGTTTTTGGCTTCTGTTAGGTTTAAATTGTTTTAAATTAATGCGAACAGGGACACAGGAATCGCATTCCGCGCAGAAAGGACGATAGATATGATCACCACTTCTCCTGAAACCATGTTGAATAAGATGGCTATAAAGATGTTTACTCGCCGGCTTATTGGGATCCGGGTACAGGTTTCGTGCTTGTCTACCGCTTAAATACGAACAAGTATGTGGCTGATCTTGGTAAAAATTTAAGCTCATAGTGAGTAAGGTAAATCAGTATCTAGCTGCCAAGAACGCGGCGTTACTTTTTCAGCACAAAGCTTTTCCAGCTGTTGTATAAATTCGCTTCGTGGCATTTCTTCTGCCCCCATGCGGGACAGGTGATCGGAATAAATCTGGCAATCAATCATCGGCATACCCCAACGTTGTAACTGCTGACATAATGCTATCAGAGCTACTTTTGAGCTGTCAGGCACAAAACTAAACATAGATTCACCAAAAAATGCTTTGCCTATGGAAACGCCATACAGTCCACCAACGAGTTTATCATTTTGCCAGCATTCAATACTATGAGCATACCCCTGATGATGTAAATCTGTATAAGCATCGATCATATTACTGTGTATCCAGGTTCGATTATCTGGATCCGTTGGTTGATTATGGCGGGGTTCTGAACAGGCTTTCATCACTTGTTCAAAAGCATGGTCTATCGTCACCGTCAAATGACCTTTACGGATGACTTTATTCAAACTTTTACTTATATGAACTTTATCGGTGAAAAGAACCATGCGTGGGTCCGGACACCACCATAAAATCGGATCGTTTTTATTAAACCATGGAAAAATACCGCGTTCATAAGCCTTTAATAACCGTGTCGCTGATAGATCTCCTCCCGCAGCTAATAAGCCGTGTTCTGTTGCTTTTTCTACAGGTGGGAAAATACTTTCAGGGCTGGCGGCCAACCATGTGATAGACATAACTTAATCTTGTAATTGGATAGTGAGTTGTTTTGCCCATTGAATAGATTCTAAATAGGTTCTGACTAATATTTCTTTAGGAATGGGAGACGATGATATTGTTTCCCAGTCAGCTTGTTCATAATTCAGTGTATCAGCTAATGCTCTTCCTGCCGGGCCTTGTTTGTCAATCAGTGCGGTTTTCAGTTCCGCAGTCAGTGGTAGGGATTCAATAATATCGGCAAGTGAATTATCTAACATCGCATCAAGTACAGATAAAAGACCAACGGTGAAAAACATATCGGAGTGGCCTTTGTAATACTTGGCAAGCAGTTCACACATTCTGCCACGAAACATGGCGACATTGCGTAACTCATTTGGTTTATCATCCATACCTGACAGACATAATAAACTTGCCCAGGTTTTGATTTTGTTTAAGCCCAGCATGAGTATTGCTTGCTTGGTACTCTCCACTTTTTTCGGCAGCCCAAAAAAGGCCGAATTGATCAAACGCAGCAATTTATAGCTCAGGCTAATATCCTGATTGATAATGTCCGTTAAATCTTCAGTTTCTACATCCTCTTCCTGTAGCCTGACTAATAAAGACATTAAGGTCTGGGTAGAAGGGTGTAATGGCTGTTTGGCATTCTGGTCTGGTTTAGTGAAAAAAATACCCTCCAGCAAATCAAGTCGATGCATCTTACACTGATGATACTGCTCTGCATCGTTAACATTAATAGCGCAGAGAATCTCATGATGTTGTCGCCACGAACGTATATCACTGTCGTTGAGTTGCTGGAGATTTTCTAGTGCAAGATCGATCAACAAGGTCTGATGATCATGACCATTTGCTGATACATTTACGCGTCTAGCAAATTTAATAGCACCGTTATGGTGGGAAGGTAGTACATCACCATCAAGCGTTAATGATGCACTTATTTTAGGAAGAGCAAGTAATGCCTGCTGCCATGAGTTTGGAATGGAGAGAAGCGCGTTAGGATTGTGATTGATGCCTAAAATGATCTCGGGCAGGTGTTGGACAAAGTCAGGAACTGCACTGTCATCATTTAACTTCTCGCCATTCAGATCGAAAAAGCTAATATGATAGCCTGCAACATCCAGTTCATCATTGATGAATAAGGGCTGACGATGAATTAAACCCGAGAAGGTTTTTAATTGTTCTAATGCGACTACATCCTGCGCCATAAGCAAATGCTCTCTCTAAGCTAGCCATCACCTCAAAGCGACTCCCTACCGGAGAATGCGTGAGAAAGGGTGCTGCTGTCAATAAATTCCAGCTCACCCCCCAATGGAATTCCATGAGCGAGTCGACTGACTTTGATATTGCGGGCTCGGGCGAGTTCACCAATGAAGTGAGCTGTTGCTTCACCTTCAACGGTGGGATTGGTGGCTAAAATAACTTCTTCTATTATATTTTTGTCCAGCCAATCAATGAGCTTTGGAATACCTAAAGCATCGGGACCAATGCCATCCAGCGGTGATAAATGTCCCGATAATACAAAGTATTGTCCCTGGTATTGAGTCGCTTGTTCAATGGCCAATACATCACTCGGCATTTCAACAATACACAATACATCCTGTTGTCGTCTGTGATCATCACAACGTGAGCAGAGCTCTGTTTCAGACAGAATTCTACAGCGTTTGCAATGTTTAACATTGTCTAGTGCATGAGATAAAGCTTGAACCAGGCGCTGACCACCGTCGCGATTGCGTTCAAGCAGATGAAAGGTCATCCGCTGTGCTGATTTCGGACCAACGCCAGGCAAGCAGCGTAGAGCGCTGATAAGTTCATCAATACTAGGGCCGAGCTTTGCCATATTATCGTACTAAAATGGCATTTTCATGCCAGGCGGCAACATGCCTGACATACGTTCTTGTGTAGTTTGTTCTACCTGACGATTTGCATCATTGACGGCGGCTGCAATTAAGTCTTCCAGCATTTCTTTGTCGTCTTCAAATAACGCATCTTCAATCTGCACACGCTTGATATCATGTTTTCCCGTCATGGTGACTTTTATCATGCCACCACCGGCTTGGCCGATAACTTCAACCGATGCTAATTCTTTTTGTGCTTTTTCCATATTGGCCTGCATTTGCTGGGCCTGTTTCATCAGATTGCCTAATCCACCTTTCATGGAATGTCCTCTTTGATTAATCGATGGGTTTTATTGTGCTTTCTATTATACGAGCATTAAATGTATTTTTTATCAACTCAATAGTGGGGTCATTCTGAATAGATTCAATAGCCTGTTGTTGTTTGAAAGCTAGTTGTTCGGCTCTTTCTACAGCAACGGTAGGGCCTGACTGCGCACTATCTGTATTATGATTAAATACGACACTGACATCCTGATCGAGTTTCTTTTGTAATGCCTGTTCAAGGCGTTCTTTAGATTTGGCTGTCGCTAAGTGAGCAAGCTCTGATGACAGTGCAAGTTGCAGTGTTCTTTGTTCGCAGCGAATAAAAGCACTGTTTTCGGCTAATTGTCGGGTTAAAGCTGATAGTTTCAGCTCTGAAATAATTTGTGTCCAATTTGCCGGTGATAAGTCAACACTGATTAAAGTGTCTTCATTAACCTCTGGTATAGGTTCATCAACTTCAGTAGCCGTTAATTCTTCTGTAGGTGCTTGAGTATTCGATATCGGATTGATGGCAGCAGCTTGTTGTTCTTTTGCTGCGGAAGCAAGTTGTGTATCTGAAGCTGACAGAGTTTCAGTAATTGTAGTATTTGTGTCTGATAAAGTTTGTTCAGTGCTAACGACAGATGACGTTGCCGGTCTTTCAATGTTTTTACTGTCAGTGTTGCTGACATTGTTCGCTGTTACCGGCGGTACATCAACGGCCGGTTTACGGAGTGTGTCAGACTTTTTTATTGGAAGACTCTCTGTACCACCATCACCGCCTCGAGGTTGAAAACTTAACATGCGTAGTAGCGTCATCTCAAAGCCACTTTTAGGATCTGCAGCCCAAGGCAGATCCCGTTTTCCATGAAGCGCAATTTGATAAAGTAATTGCACTGTTTCAGCATCAAAGGTGTTAGCTAATTCCTTTAGGTTTGTTGACTCATATTCTTCAGCGGCTAAATCCGGGATGAGTTGATGTGTCGCGATTTTTTGCAAACCATCGAGGATAGCATTCAAAATGACTTCAAAGTCGCGACCAAGTGCTGCAAGCTCGGCTGATTGCTGCAACAGACCTTTTGCATCTTGTTGTTGCAGAGCGCTCAATAATTGATTGATCTGATCTTGATCAATGCTTCCGAGCATTTGAAAAACAACATCGCTGGTGACATTTCCTGCACCAAAAGCAATAGCCTGATCTAATAGACTGAGTGCGTCGCGCATGCTGCCATCAGCTGCACGGGCGAGTTGTATCAGCGCAGTCTGTTCAAATGCGAGCTGTTCTTCACCTAAAATATACGATAGATGCTCACTAATCTGAGTAAGGTCTAAACGTCTTAAGTTAAATTGTAAGCAACGCGACAGAATTGTTACTGGTAACTTCTGTGGATCGGTGGTCGCAAATAGAAATTTAACATGGGGAGGTGGTTCTTCCAGCGTTTTTAATAATGCATTGAAGCTGCTGGTTGAGAGCATATGGACTTCGTCGATGAGATAAACTTTATATCTGCCACGGCTGGGTGCATATTGCACATTATCGAGGAGTTCACGAGTGTCATCGACTTTCGTTCTGGAGGCGGCATCAACTTCGATTAAATCGACAAAGCGACCACTATCTACTTCCACACAGCTCTGACATTCACCGCAAGGTTGTGAACTGACACCTTGTTCACAATTGAGAGATTTGGCAAAGATCCTTGCCAGAGTAGTTTTACCTACGCCGCGTGTTCCGGAGAAAAGAAAGGCATGATGTAGTCGGTTTTGATCAAGGCCGTTGATTAAAGCACGCAATACATGCTGTTGCCCAACCACTTGCTCAAATGTTTTAGGTCGCCACTTACGGGCTAAAACCAGATAACTCATCGGTTATTAGACACCCGGTTAACTTAATATTTAGGGTGGCGACCCGCACCAGCCGAATCTCGGCGCCCGAGTCCGAAGGCTCCGCTGCTCCCTTCCGGGCCTGACGGGGTAACCAACATATCGTCGCGAGGAGACCAATGCAGGCCACCATAGAACGACACATTCTATGTGTTTGTTATTGTTTTTTCCATCCCATTTTGCTTTTATAACAGCATCACCACCACAAACAAGCAGTTAGCGTATTCAAAAGAATTAATCGGGTATTGATAAGCTTGCTGATATGCGCCAGCTAAAATGGAAGTGATTATTAAATTTAAGTTTATGAAACAAGGCTGATGGTCGATAAATAATGATATTGAAATAGTGACTATAGCTATCAGCATGGATCATTTTTCACTGTGACTGAATCATAAAAATAATGAAAAAGACATTTCTTACCGCTACTTTTATTAACTGGGTTATTACACTGGCTTATCTGGTTACAGGCTGGGTGAGTATCCAATTAGCGACATTTGAACATTTTTCAGCATTGGTTTTTTTCCCTGCTGGAATTGCATTGGCATGTTATCTGACATTCCATCCTATTTCTGTTCTACCTGGTCTTTTTCTTGGAGCTTTATTATTAGGGGTGACAGTACTCACAGATCTGAACCTCGACTTCTCTGAAGTGGTTGTTATTGCCTCTATTATTGCGTTATCAGTTTGTTTGCAAGTTATTGTTGGTAAGTATCTTTTTCGTAGATTTATTAAATATCCCATTACATTGAGTCGTGATAGGGATATTTTTCTATTCCTGATGCTGGTACCCGTTATCTGTCTGGTGGCAGCCAGCATCAGTCTCGGAGCGATTTATCTTGTCAACCCAGCAGAAATGGATTTTATCCGAGTCTGGTTGACCTGGTGGGTAGGAAATATTATTGGCATTTATGTCATGCTGCCCATGGTTCTATGTTTTATTGGACGCCCCCGAGCAGTATGGAAAACAAGGCGATGGTTTATAGGCATACTTGTTGTGCTTTCTATGATTATTATCAGTTCTATCGTGTGGAGTATTCGTCAGTTTGAAATTAATCGCCTCGCAGATCAGTTCAAAATAAGAACTCAGGAAGCATCTGAGCTGTTCAAAATTGCCTTAAAAACGCAGGAGTTGATACAGGATGGGGTATCACGTTTATTTGCCTCATCTGAAAAAGTCAAACGAGATGAGTTCAAGAGTTTCGTGAACTGGACCACTTATAATGATCAGCATATACAGGTTGTTGAGTGGTTGCCTCGAATAGAGCGTTCACAACGTAAAGCCTATGAAGAAGAACAAAAAAAATATTTTGGTGATGACTTTGTTATTACAGAAATTGTTTCACCGACAACACTTGGACCAGCAAAACAACGTGATGTTTATTATCCGATTACGTATCTTGAACCTGAACTAGATAATACGATATCAAGAGGCTTTGATCCATACTCATCCATTGTTTCAAGAAAAGTGATTGATCAAGCAATTGAAACTGGTCAGGCAGTGGCCAGAAGTCCCTTGAAAATGATACGCAAGCAAGGTCGAATCAATTCTCTGGTGATTTACCGACCTATTTATCAGACACCTTCCGGGAAGATGAGTCTTGAGAAAGAGGGAAATCATGTTATTGGTTTAGTGAATATGGTCATTCGGGTGGAAGAGTTTGTGGAAGATATTTTAAAGCAAGCAAAAAAGCCTGAATTCAAAATAAATTGGCTTGATGTTCAAAGTGGTGAGTATTTTTATCATCAAAACACTGAAATAAAATCGGATATCAAGCATTACGTCGATTTCGAATTGGCTGGACGTAAAATGCAATTGCAATTTTATCCAACCGCTCATTTTATTAATACTTATTCAACAAGTTTGGCACCATTGGCCTTGGTTTGTGGCTTTTTAATAACGACGTTATTTACCTTGTTATTTCTTAGCATGACTGGAAGAACATATCGAATTTCAACAGAAGTCACATTACGAACCCGTGAGTTATCACAAGCAACGGTGAGAGCTCAGGCATCAGAAAAGCGTATCAGGGATGTACTGAGAAAAATGCAGTTGACGGAACAACAGCTACGCCTTTCTGACGTGGCGTTTAATTCCACCAGTGAAGCCATGATGATTACTGACGCCAGTAAGTACATTATTGCAGTCAATCAGGCATTTATTGATATCACCGGATACAGTCAGGAAGAAGTGATGTATCAGTATCCTGACTTTTTAGTGACAGAAATTTCGCCATCTGAACCGATAAGGCTGACACATGAATTGTGGGATGTAATGCAGGATAAAGGTACCTGGAGAGGGGAAGTCATAACGGTAACAAAAACGGGCGTATCTCTTCCTTCGTATTTAGCCATATCAGCAATTTACGATACTGAACAAACACTGACTAATATGGTGGCTGTTTTCACCGATATGACTGATGTCAAAGAAGCTCATGCCAAGATAGAAAGACATGCTAACTATGACACACTGACCAATTTACCTAATCGGCGTTTATTTACTGACCGTTTACATCAGGCAATTAAGCGTTGTGAAAGGCAAAAAGAAAGAATCTGTCTGATGTTTCTTGATTTAGATCGCTTTAAGGATGTCAACGATACATTGGGGCATGAGTTTGGCGATGAACTGCTTCGACAAATGGCTAGAAGAATTTTAGGTTGTATTCGGGAGATGGATACGGTTGCCAGGCTTGGTGGTGATGAATTCACTATTATTTTATCTGAGTTTAATAACAAAGCGCATGCGATTACGGTTGCAAAAAGTCTGATTACTGAAATAGAAAAACCTGTAGTCATAAAAGGGCAATTTATACGCGTTTCAACCAGTATTGGGGTGACCTTTTTCCCTGATGATGCGACAGAACCCGGCATATTAATTCAGAACGCTGATAGAGCAATGTACGCCGCAAAAGAAATGGGAGGAAGTGCATTCAAATTTTACAATGCCGAGTTGGAATCGAGCTGGTTGGCCAGAACATTTATCATTAATGAATTAGAGTCTGCATTAGTTAGAGAAGAACTAGATGTTCATTATCAGCCCATTATTTCAATGGCTGAACATGAAAATTTATATGCCGAAGCTCTGGTGCGATGGAATCATCCGGAACGAGGTATGATTCCACCTTCAGATTTCCTGCCTCAAGCTGAACGGATGGGAATGATCGATAAGATTGACGATTACGTTTTCAAGCGAGTTTGTAGAGATCTTCAACGCTGGCAAAGCAAAGGGATTAACACACCTCATATTTCTATTAATCGTTCAGCACATAATTTTGGTGGGCAGCGTGGACGTCTGGATTGGCTCGCTTATTTAGCTGAACAATCGCTGTCAAGTGGACTTATTACATTGGAAATTACGGAAAGCACGCTAATGCAAAAACAGTCGGAAAGCCGGATGTTACTGCACCGCTTACGTGATGCCGACATAAAAATTGCCGTTGATGACTTTGGAACGGGGTATTCTTCACTCTCTTATCTGAAAGAAATGGATGTTGATTTTTTAAAAATTGATCGCTCATTTATCCATGATATTGAAGATAGTGAAGATGATCGGGCTATTGTTGAAGCCATTACGGATATGTCTAAACGTTTGGATATAAAAGTTATTGCTGAAGGCGTTGAAACAGCTGTTCAGGCTGATATTTTGAAAAATATAGGCTGTCACGGCCTACAAGGTTTTTACTATTCGAAACCTTTACCGGTGGCTGAGTTTGAAGTCTATATGTTTGGAATTGATAGGTGACAGATAGTAGTATCATTTAAATGGCGGAGAACGAGGGATTAGCAAGTTTTGTGCCCCTAACCCTTTGAAGCCGCAGTATAAAAGCTTTTCAGGGCTTTCGTTTGGTAACAAAACTGGTAACATTCGCTATTTTTTTATTGATGGTTTACGCATGGCTTTGGATAAGAAACACCTCCGCCAGCGGGGAAATGTTTGGTGGCTCCACTATCGAATTCCCGAAAGGCACAAACTTTTACCCGAGTGCATCAAGTACAAAGACATACTCCCGAAGAGCCTTGAAACGGACAGCCTCAGAGAGGCGAGAAGACGGCGGGATATTTTTCTTCATGGTTTGGAAGCCCAAGCGCAAGATCATTACAAGGCTTGGTTACCTGAAAGGGAAGAGCCTCAAGCACAGGAGCATTCACCACAGGTAGCGCCCAAGAATCCTCTCCTGATACCCCTGAAGTCCTCACACCCTAACATAGAGAATGTTAGAGCAATACTCATGAGAGGTTCAGCTACTCTGGGCGATAAACCGACTATCAAAAAGTTGAAGAGTATCGCTGAGCGTGAGCGTGAAGCTGTGTTTGCTCTGTTAGGTGCAAAGCGGCAAGCAGGGAAAAGCGTTAAGAATTTAACCAAAGCCGTTGTCCGTGAGAGCGAGGCGCGTGGGCTTGCGAAGAAAACTATCTCAAAGCTAGAACGTTCTTCGTCATGGTTGCTTGAAAGTTTGATGTTAACGGATATTGATATTGATCAGATTGAGTATGAACAGGTTAATGATTGCCTTATTGCTGAGCTTGAAGCTGGTGTGTCTGGTTCAACTTTAAATGGCCACCTGTGGGGACTCTCGAAGATGTGGAGCAGAGCCAAGCGGGCTAAGCTTGTCAGTGGCGATAACCCATTCACTGGCCATAAGATTAGCAAAAAAGGTAAGTCTTACGACCCATTCACAATGGAAGAGATACGCGATCTCTATCAACATGCAGACCCAGAGTTCAAAACACTTATTCATGCAGGAGCTACCACAGGGGCGCGGATAGGTGAGATGCTCAGAGCTGAAGTAAAGGTCTTGCATGATCAACCGTGCTGGCTTTTCAACTTCAAAGAAAAAGGGAAAACAGAACAATCAACACGGATAGTGCCACTTCATGAAAGCCTTGATCTGCCGGAGGGGTTCACATTTAAAATCCCTTACAGAACAGCATTGCGGACTATGCGGGAGCATGTGGACAAGGTGTTAGGCACTCGTCACCATGAGCTTACAGGGGAACCAAGGAAACTCTCATTTCATTCCTTCAGGTCAACCATAATTACTCAACTTCGTCGGATGAGGTACAGCGACAAGGCAATCGGTTCAATAACAGGGCACCTTGGAGAGGATAGCTCAAAGGGTGGATCACTGCCTGTATACGATCATGTTGAGGCACTTTCTTTTAAGAAGGAGCTGGTAGATCAAATAAAGTGGAGTCTGGAATAAGTCTGGTCTGTTTGTCATGGCCTGTTTATTTTTTTCATGCAAAGCCTCTGAGGGTTCGTTGTGTGATCCCCTGAGCCACTTTCAGCCCACATGAGCCACTACTCCACCAGCAACAAGAGATAAACGATCAGAGGCAACCTGAGATCCGTTTTGGGCTTTATTTAGATGGTGATTTATTCCTTTATTCTTCATGGGCTTATAATTACCACGCACCTTCGGAGAACACTCCCGTTCTCACTTGTAATCAACGAAGGTAAAACACATGTCTGCAACACAAGAGACAGCCTCATTTCAAGACGGTTACCGCCAACTTGAAGAGGAGCTAGCAACTGGGACAGCGTTCCCACCAAAACCATTACCCCACCGCCCAAACCGTTACCCTGTGAGCCGCCTTGAGTTTATGACTTCAGTCTTCCAGCCACGGGCAATTGGTGATGAATTTGCTTCAGAGCGCCACATTCAGGCTTTGATGGAAGCAATCATGCACGAAAAAAACCATGAGCTTGATCCTGTGGTTATCTGGTGGTCTGGTAAGAGATTTCTGGTATTAGATGGTCATCACAGAGTAGAAGCGCACAACAGGCTTCAGGCTCAAGGTAAGGGCACAGGGGTAATCCCCGTATTGACCTTCCGTGGAAGCCTTCGGGAAGCGCACCTTGAATCAATCAGGCTGAACGCCAAAGATAAGCTAGCCATGGGCAAGGAAGATAAACTCACCAAGGCTTGGCACATCGTGACCATCGACAACGAGATGACCGTGCGTGAGATAGGCTCTATCTGTAAAGTCGGTAAGTCTTCGGTCAGCAGAATGAAGGCCAAACGTGAAGAGCTGGTTCAGAAATATGGCGAACAGTGGCTTGATGAAGTTGATGGTTTGACTTGGAAGGAAGTCCTCAGCATTGGAGTCAAGCGAGACCATGATGAAGAGTGGGAAGATCGTCAGGTCATAACGTGGGCTAAAGGTCTACAGAAAACCTTTGGCAATAAGCCTCAGAGACAGCCTGAGTTATTCGCCAGAGCACTAGAGAAGTATTCACCCCATCTTTACAAAGGACTGGCGGAATGGCTCAGGCATGACTTCAGAGATGAGTTTGATGATGTTGATGGTGATAGTGATTTTTAAGTAACACGGAAGATTGACTGAAGACACTCTCAAGCCAACTGCAGCAAAACTTTAGAGGTGACTTGAGTTGGTCTTCAGTTGTCCCTTCCCTACCATGCCGCTGAGGGACAAGGAGATTATCTTCAGTTTGTCCCACTGGGACAGAGTCCGGTGATTTTTTCCTGACACATTTTCGAGGGCATACCCCTACGAGGGCAAGGGCTTCAGTCCCCCGTGCCGCCCCAGTCCATTACAGAAAAGACCAAGGGGGGTACGGGGGTATTCGTTTAGTTTCTCTGTCAGGACAGGCTGTAAGCTTTCTCGTTACTGATGACGAGGTGAAGACGACCAAAGAGCCAGACCTCACGGTCATGGTCAGTGCTGGTGGTCTCAATGATGAAGTCTGAAGCCTTTGTCTCTAGAAGCTCCACGAAAAGACCAAAGCCGAACAAGCGCTTGATACTGAATATCTCCATTGTGTTTCCCTTACGTTGGTTAGTGAAGGCACACAGGAGATCACACGGCGTGAGACAGTGCAACACTTACATCATCGTATGAGTTGCTGTCTTGAAATAGTTGAGGTGGTGGATAGCTGTCAGTGACTACCAGCAGAGCATTTCAAGCAATAAAAAACATGAAACACCATGAGTTAGTTTGGCCCATGATTTACTCTGGCGAAGTTGTTCTCAGAAAAACATAGCGCAGCATTGCTAAGTTGGAGTTCGCTGGAATGCTTTACGTAAGCTATCTAGTGCACCAGCTAAAATAGCGGGTATTACTAAAACTATCCCTGGCATTACCAGAACAACAGCCGCCGCCCAATGCCAGTCCCATAAGTGCATAGCACCAAATATAGCACCTACTACAATCGGAGCCACAAAACGTAAGAATATCGCCAAAAACAATGCGCCAAGGGCCCACCATCGGCCCAGACCTTCTGCAATCCCTACGTAACCAAGAAAGAAAACTAAAGCGCTGTAGGCTAATGATCCGATTATCAAGAGCATCACCCCGATACCAAACAGCTTATCCTTCCAAACTTTGCTTTCCATGCTTCCTCCTGTAATTGAGATTGTCAGATTGTCCAAGCATAGCATGAGCATTTCATCTGGTCGCATTCTTAAGGTACCTTTATGACTACACCCTGTGACTACACCCAAGATGAATACGAAAACCGTGTTCTTTTAAGTTGACTTTTAAATATGACCACAGTAATGTGTCGACATCTAAGACTTAAATGAATACAGGTGAAGGTATGAAACGTATTGGATATATCAGGGTGTCGACAGTAGACCAGAACTCAGAGCGTCAACTTGACGGGGTTGAACTGGATGAACTCTTTGAAGACAAGTGTTCGGGTAAAGATACCAACAGGCCACAACTCCAAGCCCTGCTAAAGTACGTCAGGAAAGGCGATGAAGTTCATGTCCACGACATTTCTCGGATGGCTCGTAATCTTGAAGACTTGATCAGCTTGGTGAAGCTGCTGAACGGGAAAGGTGTGAGCATTAAGTTCCACAAGGAGAGCTTAACCTTCACAGGCGAACAGAACGCCATGCAGGAGCTGTTATTGGGAGTACTTGGGGCTGTCTATCAGTTTGAGCGTTCGATGCTGTTGGAGCGCCAGAGAGAGGGCATTCAGAAGGCTAAGGAAGCTGGCAAGTACAAAGGGAGACCGCAACAGGTTGATCGTGAGAAAATCCAAGAACTGCTTGCTGGAGGGACTTCAATCAGGAAGACAGCGGCTCAGTTGGGTGTTTCAGTTTCGACAGTTCAGAGGGTAAAGGTACAGGTTTAGTAAACGTCACTGGCACCCCACTTAGGCGGCAATAGCATATCAATGATCAATTGCCCATTTTCAATAAAAAACTCTACTGTCGTTTCGTGTTCATCAGTTGAGTTCATGTCCTTACAACCAGCGTAAAACTCGGACTCGAATTGTAAGTCGAATGAGCCTTCATCAGAGTTAGCTGGCAAGGTCACATGTTCAACTTGAACAGAATCTTCTAATAATGTTGTTCTTGCATCATTTTCATCGATGAAGAGCCACAGAAGTACATGGAAGTCCTTCAGATTTTCATGAATAATATTTTCAATATCATTTATTGTTGGGCTATGAGTGCCGAGGGGATAGGTTAGCTTAAGTGTTTTCTCTTCCATGCGCACTCCATTCATATTTGAGTCGAGATAACGAATGAACTTACTTTATCCGCAAAAGTATTCCCACTCAGGTTTCTTAGCAAGAATTTTTCTGGTAACAAAACTGGTAACAAAGATGAATTTTTAGGCTGGTAACTTATTGAAAAATAAGATGGTTTTTGAAATGGCGGAGAACGAGGGATTCGAACCCTCGATAGGCTATTAACCTATACACACTTTCCAGGCGTGCGCCTTCAACCACTCGGCCAGTTCTCCTTAAGGGTGCGAAAGATTACCTTAGATTGCTTCTTCTGGCAATGATGGATCCGACGCTTCTGTTTCTGTCTTTGCTGCTACTTTTGGTTTTGTTGCTCTTGTTTTACGTGGTTTACGCGCGGGTTTCGGCTTATCTTCCGTTGAGTTGTCAGTCACTGGTTGAGTGTCTTTCTGTGCGTTTTCTTTTACTGGTGGCGCAGTTTCATTCTCTGTATTGGCAGCAGACTCTTCGACATCAGGAGAAGCTTCGTTTTGTTTAGGCTTTGTTTTCTTTCTTGCTGATGTTTTTGTTTTATCCTGTCTGGCATAAAAGGCGAGGCCTCTAAGCACAATATCAGGATAGTGATGTACATCATCAGACAGTAAAGGCAGTAATGCATCTGCATCGCCACCTGTGATGATAAAACGAATTCGATTGTTAAAGTTTTCTTTTAGATCGCTGATGATACGTTCTATAGTGGCAGTTACCGCATACAGTGTGCCTGTATGGATGGCACTATAGGTATTAGTTGCTAAAGTTTTAAACTCTTGATTGTCGGTATCAGCAGTGAGTGCATCGGTATTATTGACCAAGCTACTTTTCATAATACTGATGCCAGGAATAATCATGCCACCCTGATGTTGTCCTGTTTTTGTGACAATATCAACGGTGATTGCGGTACCACAATCAATAATACATTGAGCGAGACGCGCATGCTGTCTGGCTGAAATAAGTGATAGCCAGCGGTCTACACCCAACTTTTCCGGCTCATCGTAAGCATTGATAACACCAAAATGTTTTTTCTCAGCCTGAATAAACTTGGGGGTTAGATTCCACTGCTTTTGTGTCCATTCACTGAGTTGTTCGGCTATTTTTTCACCAGCGACATTGGCCACATAGATGGCTTCAATCTCAATTAATGTTTTCCATGCCTTATTCAGTGATGCTTTTATGCCGGATTTGTTTCGGTCAAAACTTTGGCTATCACTAAGGCCACCATTATCCATAATGGCCCATTTAACTCGACTATTGCCTATATCTACCAGTAATTTCATGAGGTAAACCTAATGCTGATATGACTATTGGACAACAGTTTTATTTCATTGTTTTGTAAATAACGTAATTCGCCCTGATCATTAATACCACAGGCTATCGCTGTAGATTTTTGAGCACCATCTATCAATGTAATAGCCTGCTCATGTAAGGCATCATACTGAGGCCAGAGTGGAAGAAAGTCAGTAAGACCCCGATGTTCAAACAGTTCTATTGTTTCTATCATGTTCTGAAGTATTTTTCCTGCCAGCCAGTTACGACAGGGGACTGGGTCACAAAGCTGCTCGAGGCTGGTAGATGGTTGTTGAATTAATGTTTGTGTGGCTTCTGGAAGCTTGAAGTTAAGGCCGATGCCCACAACAGTATATTGCCTAGTATTGAATCTTGATTCTACAAGAATTCCAGCAAGCTTTTGTCTTTTATGTAATACATCATTAGGCCATTTCAGCGCTAACTGATTGATTCCAGACTGCTTGAGTGTATTTATTAAACTGATGCCGACGGCAATGCTGAGTCCATGTCGGGCTTGTTCTGCGCAGTGAGGCCAAAATAGGGAAAGATATAAATTTCCCACTGCAGGTGATTGCCAGACATCACCCCGACGACCTCGTCCAGCAGTTTGCGTTTCAGCAATACAGGCTGCTGGTCCTAATTGTCCCTGACTAAATCGTTGCCAGAGAATATCATTGGTCGATGTCACTTCAGGCAGAATGATGACCTCAGAAAGTGTATTAACTGTCTTTGGTTCCATAGCGCTGACAATAGCAGTATGCGATAACGGTGAAAAAGTTGGATTGTTCAAAAGGATGTTCGGTTTGTGAAACGAGAGAGCAGTTTAACAGGCTAAGAGGAGTTACGGGAGCCTCCTCATAAATTTTATGTTAGTTGATACTTACACTTTTATATCTAAGATACTGCCTACCATTTCATTACTGGCTTTAACGACTTTAGCAGAAGCTTCAACTTGTCTTGCATTCGCATCCAATTCAACCAACGCTTTGGTTAACTGTTCGCTAGAGCCAGAATCCGCTGAAGCAATTTTGGCGCTACTTTGTGCTGCACCGTACATGCCACTTTGAATACCTGCTACACCTGATTGAAAAGCAGAAATGCTACTCATAAAATCTCTCCAGTTATGGTGACTTTATACCATTTTTCAACTAACTAGTTTGTGACTGACGTCGCTTTTTTGTTTTTTGCGTTAGCTTTGACATAGATGATAGTAGAACAAAAACAAACACTACTGCAAATTAAAGCTAGCAGAGGGTAAATTGAAACAGCTGGTGCACTGTACAGTTCTCCTACAGCGTGACTGAAGTAAAACAGCATTAGAAAGCTTGTCCATGCATGTGTATATGGACGACCATAAAGCAAGCCACGCATAGGAAACAATAATGGGACCAGGCCAAGAATTAGCATTGCTGCGATAGGAAAATTCTCTGCGTGTGGTGCAATAAATATCCAAGCCAGCAGCGTGAGCATTAAACCAAAAAAGCTGATTAACGTCAGTGCTCTGAATAATTTCTCAAGATTCATGTAATTTCTTTGCTGTATTTGCGATCCGTCGACCTATTGCTTTACATAAGTTTATCTCGTCGCCATCAAGATTTTGTTTATTATCTGGTCCGGCTAAATGACTTGCTCCATAAGGTGTACCACCACTTTTTGTTGTCATTAATTCAGGTTCACTATAGGGAAGTCCCATTAACAACATGCCATGATGAAATAGCGGTAACATCATCGACAATAAAGTGGATTCCTGTCCTCCATGCAAGCTGCCTGTTGAGGTAAAAACCGCCGCTGGTTTTCCTGATAAAACACCTGAAAGCCAGCTATCGCTTGTTGAGTCGATAAAGTATTTAAGCGGGGCGGCCATATTTCCAAACCGTGTCGGACTCCCTAAAACCAGTCCTGCACATTGTTCAAGATCTTCATGGCTCACATAAAGATGTCCTTCATTTGGAATGGTATCTTGAGTAGCTTCACACACTGTGGATATAGATGGAACTGTTCTAACGATGGCTTCACAGCCTGTGACTGACCCAACACCTCGTGCGATCTGCTCAGCCATGGCTTTTACATGGCCTGTCCGGCTGTAATAAAGAATAAGAATTTTTGTCATGATAACTTAGATAATGTCTAAAATTGACTCTGGTGGACGGCCAATTTTTGCTTGCTTGCCATGGATAACGATCGGTCTTTCAATAAGTTTAGGATGACTGGCCATGGCTTTTATCAGTTCATCATCACTTAATGAGTCATTTTTCAAATTAAGCGTTTTATATTCTTCTTCACCTTTTCGCAATAAGTCTCTTGGACTGATACCAAGCTTATCAATAATCGCTTTCAATTCATCAAAGCTTGGAGGGGTATCCAAATATTTTATGATCTCAGGAGTAATACCTTTTTCTTCAAGTAAGCTAAGGGTTTGTCTGGATTTGCTGCAACGCGGGTTATGCAAAATAGTGATTGTGCTCATCGAGAGGGTTCCAATAGTTTTTCTAATGCGGATAAGTGAATTTCAATCGGCCTAATTGTGGCCCATTGTGAACAGCCTGGACATAACCAGTGCATGGTACGACCTGAAAAACCACAATTTTTGCAGGTATAACGGTCACCTTTATGAATCAATGTGGTAGTCACATCTTTTATGAGTGGTATTAAGGTTTGATGGTTGTCTTCACCTAACATGATAAGTTGATGTAGGCCTTCCACTGAAGGGTGCTGATGTAGCTGCTGATATAAAAAGCGTTGGGCAGCTTCTGTCCCTTGTTTTTGTTCAACGAGTTTTGTCAGCATTAAGCGTGCGGAAGTCAGATGAGGATATCTTGTTAATAGCGACTCTAACCAGTCTTTAAAGTCATCCAAATTATCTGTGTTATCAAAGCAGGTATACAGTAGAGGCAATGCTTCGGGTAGAAAAGAATGATTCTGTTTTTCGATATGTTGCAATACACGAATAGCTTTACGATATTGTCCAATCTTAATTAATATGCGGCCTTCCAACAGGCTAGCCCTGACACAGTTAGCATCATAATGATGGGCACTGCGTAATAAATTCAAAGCCTGGTGTTGATCTTTTTCTATAACCGAATCTGCCAGCTCACAATAAAACTGGGCAATGAGTGCTCGTGTATTAGCTTTATCATTAGCAGGGATTTGTTTTGCCATATCGATGGCTTGCTGCCATTTCTTTTCTTGCTGATAAATACGTAATAATTGTTTAGGTGCTTCAGGCGGAGTGCCTGGTTGTTGAAGTAACTCCAGAAATAATACTTCGGCTCTGTCTAATACCCCGGCACTCATATAATCTAAGCCCAACTCAACCAGGGCCTGACGTCGTTGTTGTGCACTCAGTGATGGTCTGGCGATTAAGTTCTGGTGAATCCTGATAGCGCGATCACTTTCACCGCGTCTGCGGAATAGATTCGCTAGTGCCAAGTGAGTTTCAACAGTTTCGCTATTGACTTCCAGTAGGCCAATAAATACATCAATGGCTTTATCAGGTTGTTCATTTAATAAGTAATTCAGGCCCTTGAAATAGTCAGGACTGAAAGAAGGTTCTTGTGGACGATAGCGACGTTTGTAATGACGACGTGCCATTATCCAGCCAGAAAGGGCTGCAACTGGTAATAAGAAGAATAGCCAACCAAGCATTGATTAATGTGCGTCTTTAATCGGTAATATTCGTAAACTGTTAATTTCTTGCTCGGAAACTGAGAGTTTAGATTGCAGTCTGCGGTTTTCATAGCGTAGTTTCATTGTACTGAATAACAAGATAACAGCGCCTATGATGACACCGGCGAGCATGGACATTGCGACCAGGACTGATAGAGGGATTGTTAATTCGCCGAAATAATAATTCACTGTAACATCGCTCATGTTATATGCGGCAAAAGCAGCGCTCACCAAGAAAATGAGTCCAAATATCAGGAGTAATATTATTTTTCGCATTGTGCGGTGTCCCTTAAAATTACTAATGTTTTTTCGTTAATTTTCTTCAATCAGGATCATACCCTAAAATCGAACCTTGCCCAGAATAAGGCGAAATCATGTAGAATTACATTTTTATTTTGACAGGTCGGTCCTGTATCAACTCGTGATTTTGGAGAATTCACCATGACCTTTGTTGTCACAGAAAACTGTATTAAATGTAAATATACTGATTGTGTTGATGTCTGCCCAGTAGATTGTTTTCACGAAGGTCCTAATTTCTTAGTTATCGATCCTGATGAGTGTATCGATTGCACACTTTGTGAACCAGAGTGTCCGGCAGAAGCTATTTTCTCTGAAGATGACTTACCTGATGAGCAAATGGAGTTTTTGCAAATCAACGAAGAATTATCTCGTGTATGGCCTGTCATTTCTGAAAAGAAAGATGCACTTCCAGATGCAGAAGAGTGGGATGGTAAATCTAATAAAACACCTCTACTTGAAAGATAAAAGCATTATCGAATGACATAAAAAAGCCCGCTTTCGCGGGCTTTTTTGTTTTTACACCATAAGATGTTTTAGTTTTTTCATCGCATTATTTTCAATCTGACGAATACGTTCAGCTGAAACCTGATACTGATCAGCAAGAGTATGCAATGTCGCTTTGTTATCTTCATTTAACCAACGTTGCATAATGATATCTCGGCTGCGCTCATCTAATGTCGCTAGTGCGTTTGATAACTTTTGCTGTTGATAGTCAGTGTAATTATCATCTTCTAATTGATTAGAAGGATCTGAATTATCATTAGCGGCAAGATAGGCAATAGGCGAGTAATGATTTTCATCATCATCGGCATCGCTAGGTAAATCAAAAGATGTATCTGGTTGAGCTAATCTACGCTCCATCTCCATCACATTATCTGCTGTCACGCCTAAGTCTTCTGCGACGGCTTCAACTTCTTCTTTATTTAACCAGCCAAGTCGTGTTTTAGCACTGCGTAGATTAAAAAATAATTTACGTTGAGCTTTAGTTGTAGCGATTTTTACAATACGCCAGTTACGAATCACATATTCATGGATTTCAGCGCGAATCCAGTGAACTGCAAACGAAACCAAGCGAACCCCTTTTTCTGGGTTAAATCGTTTCACCGCTTTCATCAGACCGATATTGCCTTCTTGAATCAAGTCAGCAACGGGTAGTCCGTAACCACTGTATCCTTTGGCAATACGAACAACAAAGCGCAGGTGAGATAAGACCAGCCTTTGGGCGGCTTTAAGATCACCTTCATTTTGCAGGCGATGCGCCAAGTCGTATTCTTCTTCCTCAGTTAATACAGGAATGGTATGCACAAGACTGGTATAAGCATCTAAATTACCAATAGGTGCTAAAGCCATATCATATTGAGCTACATTCATTGTCATCTGTTCTTGTCTCCTGAGAGTCATTGCCTCAATCATAACACTAAAGGATTAATATCAACTATAAGAAGCTTATTTTTAGAAAAAGTTCCTATATTTGCTACTAGGTGGGTTCAATATCATATAAGTGACGTCCCACTGCTAACCATGCTCCCAAGACGCCTAAAACAAGCCCAAAAAGCGGAAGAGACAGGAACATTTGTCCAAGCATCCACTGGAGTGAAAACTGACTATCATAAAGGGCTGTTAATCTAGAAATAGGTCCATTAATGGCCAGCAGGGCTATCAATAAAGTGAACCATGCAATGGTACCACCAAACAGACCATACCAAAATCCCGTATATAAAAAAGGTCTTCTGACAAAAGCGTTAGTGCCACCCACCAGTTTTATGACGCGTATTTCTGTTTGCCTGTTAAGAATGGCTAAACGAATTGTATTGCCGATGACTAACAGAACACTCAAAGACAACAGGATGGCAAGAATGGTAATGCCACGTTCGCCCGTTTGATTAATGGTTTTTAAGCGTTTCAACCAGGCCATATCAAGCTGGGCCAGATCAACTTCCTGCATGTTTTGTAAACGCTCAAGTAAACCCTGAATGGCTTCTTCATGCTCTGTTTCAACTGGTTTGATAATAATGACCGGTGGTAAGGGATTAGTGGGCAGACTATCTAAAATCTCATTTAGTCCTGATAGTTCTCGAAACTCCTGCAAAGACTGCTTAGCTGAGTGGTAATCAACAGCACTTATGTCGGGCCAAGCAAGCAATTGCTCAGCAAGTTGCTTACCTCTTGCATCATTTGTAGAGGGTTTCAGAAATAAAGAAATTTGACTGGCATCATCCCATTGACCAGCCACTTGTTCCACATTTTTCAGTAATACATATAAGCCGGCTGGAAGTGCCAGCGCAATGCCTATAACTAAAACTGTCATAACACTGGCGACAGGCGTTCTGGAGAGCTGCCCCAAACTGTAGAGCATGACCTGTAAGTGTCTTAGAAAATAATTAGGTAAATTGAATGACAACATGTCAGGCAAGACGTCCTTGGTGTAACGTGAGTTGGCGATAGGGCATAGTGCTGATCAGTTCGTGATCATGGCTTGCTATGAATACCGTTACACCAACCTGATTGAATTGTTCGAAGAGATGCATGATTTCTCTTGATAACTCAGGATCTAAATTACCGGTAGGTTCATCTGCAAGTAGCACCGGAGGTCTGTTAACAACCGCACGGGCAATACCAACACGTTGTTGCTCACCGCCAGATAAGGCAATAGGCAGATTTCGTTCTTTACCGAGTAAATTCACTTTATCTAAAGCTGCTCTCACTCGACGTCCAATCTCCCGATGATTTTCACCAGCTATAATCAATGGCAGTGCGACATTATCAAAAACGGTTCGGTCATGGAGCAGATTATGATCCTGGAAGACCAAGCCAATTTTGCGACGGTAATACGGGACTTTCCACTTTGGCAGACGAGTGAGATTTTGATTATTTACCCAGACTTGGCCATGAGTACTGCGTTCAATCAGAGCGATAAGTTTTAATAACGTACTTTTGCCGGCACCTGAATGACCGGTGAGAAAAGCCATTTCTCCTTTCTCTAGTTCAAAACTCAGGCCAGATAAAGCTTCGTATTGATTGGTATAACGTTTATAAACGTCAGTAAAACGGATCATTTAATCTCTTCTTTTCCCAACAAAGCATCAACAAAATCAGTGGCGTTAAACGGACGCAGATCATCAATTTTTTCACCCACACCGATATAGCGAATAGGTAGCTTCGTTTTGTTGGCAATGGCAAAAATAATACCGCCTTTAGCGGTGCCATCTAGTTTGGTTAGTGTGATACCTGAAACACCCACAGATTGTTGAAATTGTTGTGCCTGCTGAAGCGCGTTTTGTCCAGTACCTGCATCCAGTACAAGCATGACTTCATGAGGCGCTGTTTCATCCACTTTACCCATAACACGTTTCACTTTCTTTAATTCTTCCATTAAGTTGGATTGGGTATGAAGACGACCAGCTGTATCAGCAATCAGAATATCCATGTTTCTGGCTTTAGCGGCTTGTAGTCCGTCAAAAATCACAGAAGCCGAATCAGCACCGGTTTTTTGTGCGATAACAGGGATATTGTTACGTTCACCCCAGACTTGTAATTGTTCTACAGCGGCAGCACGGAAGGTATCACCCGCTGCCAGCATGACTTTTTTACCTTGCTGTTGGAATTGTTTGGCAAGTTTACCGATTGTAGTGGTTTTACCTACACCGTTTATCCCTACCATTAAAATTACGTATGGCCCATCAGTTTTTTCTGGTATTTCCAGTGGCTGGCTACTCGGTTCGAGGATAGAAATCATATCCTCTCGCATAGCAGCAAATAAGGCTTCAACATCGCTTAATTGTTTGCGGGCGACACGTTGTGTTAAATCACTAATGATTCGGGTCGTTGCCTCAACACCAAGATCGGCTGTTAAAAGTTGTGTTTCAAGCTCTTCCAGCAGGTCATCATCAATGTTTTTCCGGCCTAAAATTAAGCTCGCAAAGCCTTCAGTGAGTTTGCTACTGGTTCGACTTAAGCCCTGTTTCAGACGACTAAAAAAACCGGGTTGCGATACGTTATCTGTTTTTTCCTCTTCTGCTTCAGTAGCAGGAGATAATTCTTGCGAATTCTCAACAGCGTTATCTTCAGCGATAGAGCCGTCTGACACGGGTGTTTTTGATTTTCTTTTAAGGAAACTAAACATATTCTCTGCTTGTCGTTAAACTTCGACGGTAAATCTTATCACGCGTTACAAAAAAGAGATGCAGATGCTGAATATAAAAAAAATAGCTTGGCTTATTTTTTTCTTACCTACGATAGCCTTAGCGAATGTGAGTGAGTTTGAATTAGACAACGGCTTGAAGCTTATTGTGAAAGAAGATCACCGGGCACCGGTCGTGGTCTCTCAAGTATGGTACAAGGTCGGGGCGAGCTATGAGCATGAAGGGATAACAGGGATTTCTCATATGCTGGAGCATATGATGTTTAAAGGAACGAAACATCTGGCGCCGAACGAGTTCTCTCATATCATTGCCGAAAATGGGGGGGAGCAAAACGCCTTTACTGGACAAGATTACACGGCTTATTTTCAAAAACTTCATAAAGATAGATTAGAAGTCAGTTTTAAGAATGAAGCCGATAGAATGCGCAATCTCATCATTGACCCTGATGAGTTATTAAAAGAACGGAAAGTCGTTGCTGAAGAACGTCGTATGCGTACAGATGATAATCCGCAGGCCTTATTAAGAGAAAGATTTGATGCTGCTGCCTTTGTGAGTAGCCCATACCACCGTCCGGTTATTGGTTGGATGAGTGATATTAATCACTATCAAGCCAGTGATTTAAGAGCGTGGTATCAAAAGTGGTATGCACCGAATAATGCCACTGTCGTGGTGGTTGGTGATGTTTCACCAAAAGCGGTGCTGGCCTTGGCAAAGAAATATTTCGGGCCTTTAAAACCAGAAAAAATTGCTACATTAAAACCGCAAGTTGAAGTGAATCAAAAAGGCATTCGTGAAATAGAAGTAAAAGCCCCTGCTGAGTTGCCATACTTAATGATGGGGTGGAAGGTATCTTCAGTCACCACCGTTGCTAAAGAAAATGCCTGGGAACCTTATGCTCTGGAAGTTTTGGCAAATATCCTTGATGGCGGTAACAGTGCAAGATTTGCTAAACAGTTGGTACGTGAACAGCAAGTCGCCGCAAGTATTGGCGCTGGCAACAGCTTATTTTCACGTTTGTCAGATTTATTCACTATTGCTGGAACGCCGGCTAATGGTAAATCTGTAGATGAACTCAAAAAAGCCATTATCGAACAAATTTCTCAACTTAAAAGTCAACCTGTAAGTCAACAAGAATTAGATCGTGTGAAGGCGCAAGTCGTTGCTGATGCTGTGTATGAAAAAGACAGTGTGTTCTATCAGGCAATGCAGATTGGCATGCTGGAAACCATTGGTGTGGACTGGCGTGTAGGTGAACAATATGTCGATAACATCAAAGCAGTTACTGCCGAGCAAGTGCAGGCTGTAGCGAATAAGTATCTTACCAACGATCAATTAACGGTTGGCGAGTTAGTGCCATTACCACTTAATGGTCGTCATCCTGTTTCATCTGCCGGAGGTCAATATGTCCATTAAACAATGGATTTTTGTTATCACGTTATTATTCAGTTCTAGCTTGTTTGCCAGCCCTGATATTGAACACTGGACAACGGATAACGGCGCCAGAGTATATTTTGTCAATGCACCTGAGCTACCGATGGTTGATGTGAATATTGTTTTTAATGCCGGTGCCGCGCGTGATGGCGAGCATCCGGGACTGGCAAAATTAACTAATGCCATGCTTGATGAGGGCGCTGGAGGCATGGATGCTGATGCGATTGCGGATACATTTTCATCGGTTGGCGCAAATTACAGTGCCAATTCACAACGCGATATGGCGGTGTTGAGCTTACGAACGCTGACTGAGAAAAAAGCGTTTGATACCGCGCTGAAGATGTTTGCTGAAGTAATAGCAAAACCAAGCTTCCCCGAAATCTCATTTCTTCGAATAAAACAGCAGTTATTAACTGCATTACAAGGCGAAAAACAGTCTCCGCAAAGTATTGCTACACGCACTTTCTTCCAGAAACTTTATGATAAGCATCCCTACGGCAGCATGCCTGCGGGAGATACGGTTAGTGTAGAAAAAATTAATCTGGATAATTTAAAAGCGTTTTATCAGCAATTTTATGTGGCGAAAAATGCTGTTGTAGTCATCGTTGGCGATGTCAGTAAACAGCAAGCAAGCCAAATGGCAACTGCTTTAACCAAGAACCTGAACAGTGGAAGTCCAGCTCCAGAGTTACCCGCAGTAACACCGCTTTCAAAACAACAAGAAGTGGTATTGCCATTCCCGTCGTCTCAAACCACGATTATGATGGGGCAAATCGGCATGAGTCGTGATGATCCTGATTATTTTCCTCTGTATGTTGGTAATCACATTCTGGGCGGTAGCGGTCTGGTATCTATTTTGAGTGATGAAATACGCGAAAAACGAGGACTGACTTACGGTGTTTATAGCTATTTCAGCCCGATGCAAAAATCAGGACCGTATGTGTTTGGTCTGCAAACACGCAATGATCAAACTGAAGAAGCGCTTCATGTACTCAAAGATACCTTAAATACTTATATTGAAAATGGACCTACTGAAGCACAGTTGAAAGCAGCAAAACAAAACATCACAGGTGGTTTTGCCTTGAGAGTAGACAGTAATAGCAAGATCGCTGATTATCTTTCTATGATAGGCTTTTACGGATTGCCGCTGGATTATCTGGATAGCTTTAACGATAAAGTGAATGCCGTGACTGTGGCTGATATAAAAGATGCGTTTAAAAGACGTGTTCATGCAGACAAAATGTTAACGGTATTAGTGGGTGGCGAAACAAAATAATAAGGCTAGAACTGGCGCTTTGAGGATTATTGGCGGCATTTGGCGGGGTAGAAAATTAGCGTTTCCTGAGGTGGAAGGTCTGAGGCCAACCAGTGACCGCACCCGAGAAACGGTATTTAACTGGTTGCAGCCTTATATTGGAGGCAGCCGCTGTCTCGATCTGTTTGCAGGCAGTGGTGCACTAGGCTTCGAAGCGGCATCAAGAGGTGCTGCTGAGGTTGTCCTGATTGAAAATAACCGTCAGGCCTTTATGCAGCTTAAACAAAATGCTGAAGTATTGCAGACGCCGAATTGTCATATTGAAAATAAATCTGCAGAACATGCTATAGGGGCGCTCAATAAAACGTTTGATATTGTGTTTATTGACCCGCCATATCAGGCAGATCTATGGACAAAAACGGCATCTGACTTGTTGTCACATAATCTGTTGAGTGATGGAGCCATGATTTATCTCGAGTATCCGGCAAAACAAGACAGGCCTGATTTACCCTCAGCATGGTATTTATTGAAAGAAAAGAAAGCAGGTGATGTAAAATATTGCTTATTTGAATTTCATGCTGGAGAAGATGATTGAGCACGGTCGCCATATATCCCGGTACATTTGATCCCATCACTTATGGACATATAGATCTGATCAAGCGTGCTTCACCATTATTCGAACGCATCATTGTTGCAGTGGCGATTAACCCTGGTAAGCAACCGATGTTTAGTCTTGATGAGCGAGTCGAATTAGTCAAAGAAGCGACCAAAGATATCGACAATGTGGAAGTCTGCGGCTTTAAAGGCCTGTTAGTGAATGAAGCACTCAGTATGGGAGCGAATGTGATCATTCGTGGCTTACGAGCGGTCTCAGATTTTGAATATGAATTACAATTGGCCACCATGAATCGCCGGATGCAGTCAAAAGTGGAAACGTTATTCTTAACGCCTGCGGAAAATTTAAGTTTTGTTTCTTCTACTTTGGTTAAAGAAATTGCTGTATTGGGTGGGGATGTTTCTGAATTTGTTTCGCCATGTGTGCAACAAGCATTGAAACGTAAATTGCCTGCCCATAACTAACCGCGCTAAGATCATTATTGAATTTTACTGGAGTAAATCATGTCGCTGTTTATCACTGATGAATGTATCAACTGTGATGTCTGTGAACCAGAATGTCCAAATGGAGCTATTTCTCAAGGTGCTGAAATCTATGAGATAGATCCTGACTTATGTACTGAGTGTGTGGGGCATTTCGATACCCCACAGTGTGTTGAAGTCTGTCCGGTCGATTGCATTCCAAAAGACCCGGATAATGAAGAAACACATGATCAGCTACAAGCAAAATATGAAATATTGATGGCTGCTGGAAAATAACCCACAGTTGTACTCCATGTCATCATCATGAAATAAAGCAGCTGAACAAGCTGCTTTATTTTTTAGCTAAACAAAACGACAGATTATTTTGAGCCTTACTGGTGCTCTGAGTTATGCTTAGCGCTTTTCAAGTCCCTGATTTAAAGAGAATCCATGCAAAACGAATACCGTCCCGACCAAGTAGAATCAGCTGCACAACAATATTGGCAGGAAAATAATAGCTTCCATGTTGTGGAAGACACCTCTAAAGAAAAATTCTATTGTTTGTCGATGTTTCCCTATCCCAGTGGGCAACTGCACATGGGGCATGTGCGTAATTACACGATTGGTGATGTGATTGCACGATATCAGCGTATGCAGGGTAAAAATGTATTACAACCTATGGGCTGGGATGCCTTTGGTCTGCCAGCAGAAAATGCGGCGATAAAAAATAAAGTCGCGCCTGCTGCATGGACATATCAGAACATTGATTATATGCGTGGTCAGTTACAGCGTTTAGGGCTTGGCTATGACTGGCAACGTGAGTTAGCTACCTGCACCCCACAATACTATCGTTGGGAACAATGGTTGTTTACCCGCTTGTTCGAAAAAGGGCTGGTTTACAAGAAAACAGCTGCAGTAAATTGGTGCCCGCACGATCAGACGGTATTAGCCAATGAGCAGGTGATTGATGGTTGTTGCTGGCGTTGTGATACCAAAGTGGAGCGTCGTGAAATTCCACAATGGTTTATGAAGATTACTGACTACGCCGATCAGTTACTTGCTGATTTGGATCAGCTTGATGGCTGGCCAGAACAGGTGAAAACCATGCAAGCGAACTGGATTGGACGTTCAGAAGGCGTGCAGATTCAATTTGATATGGTCGGAAGCAAAGAAACTCTTGAGGTCTATACAACGCGCCCGGACACCCTGATGGGAGTGAGCTATCTGGCGGTTGCTGCAGAGCATCCACTGGCACTTAAAGCGGCAAATGACAATCCAATCCTGCAAACATTTATTGATGAATGCCGGAAAATGGAAACCTCTGAAGCGGCCATGGAAACAGCAGAGAAAAAAGGCGTGGATACCGGGTTGATGGCCGTTCATCCCATTACTGGTGAACAGGTGCCTGTGTGGGCGGCTAACTTTGTATTGATGGGCTATGGCACAGGAGCTGTAATGTCTGTACCTGCTCATGATCAGCGTGATTTTGAGTTCGCCCAAAAATATCAGTTGCCAATAAAACAAGTTATTAAACCGTTAAATGAGCAAGTAACCGATTTAACAAAAGCCGCATTCACTGAAAAAGGTGAGTTGATTAACTCTAAACAGTTTGATGGCTTAAAAGAACAAGAAGCTTTTGACGCTATCGCTGATTTTCTGGTGAGTCAGAATAAGGGGGAACGTCAGGTTAATTACAGACTTCGTGACTGGGGTGTTTCTCGTCAACGTTATTGGGGCACTCCGATTCCGATTATCAATTGTGATGATTGTGGTGCTGTTGCCGTACCTGAACAGGATTTACCAGTAGTTTTACCTGAAGACGTGATCGTTGATGGTTCAGGTTCACCAATTAAGTCAATGCCTGAGTTTTATGAGTGCAGCTGTCCTAAATGTGGCAAACCAGCACAGCGTGAAACCGATACTTTTGACACCTTCTTTGAATCATCTTGGTATTTCGCCCGTTTTGCTTGTCCTGATAATAAAAAAGCGATGTTGGATGAAAGAGCCGACTATTGGTTACCTGTTGATCAATATATCGGTGGTATTGAGCATGCGGTTTTACATTTATTGTATGCGCGCTTTTTCCACAAGCTGATGCGAGATGAAGGGCTGATCTCGGGAGATGAGCCATTTAAAAACCTGTTAACGCAAGGCATGGTGCTGAAAGATGGTGCCAAAATGTCGAAATCCAAAGGTAATACAGTCGATCCCCAAGCCTTGATCGATCAGTATGGTGCCGATACATCACGTTTATTTATGATGTTTGCAGCACCACCTGAAATGTCGCTGGAATGGTCAGACCAAGGTGTAGATGGTGCTAATCGTTTCCTTAGACGTCTATGGCGTGCAGTGACTGAACATGCTGAACATGGTGTGGTTAAAGCGGGTGATCTGGCTGATTTACCTGAAGCATTACAGGCTTTACGCCGTCAGACACATCAAACATTAGCTAAAGTGAGTGATGATATTGGCCGTCGCCATACCTTCAACACAGCAATTGCCGCTGTGATGGAATTGATGAATAGCCTTACTAAATTAAATGATGACAGTGATAAAGCGCGAGCGGTAATGCAGGAAACACTTGAGCTGGTGGTGCTGATGTTATCGCCGATTACCCCGCACATTTGTCATCATTTATGGCAAACTCTGGGACATAATGAAGCCATTGTTAATGTCTCCTGGCCTGAAGTTGATGATACTGCTTTAAAGCAAGACAAAATTGAGTTAATGGTTCAGGTGAATGGTAAATTACGGGCCAAAATATCTGTGGCGGCTGATGCTGAACAAAAAGATGTTGAGGCACAGGCCTTCGCTGATGAAAATGTACAGCGGTTCACGGAAGGCAAAGAAGTACGTAAAGTCATTCTGGTACCTGGCCGTTTATTAAATATTGTGGTCGCCGGCTAAATTTAAGGATATGAAAATGAATCGTGTAGTGATGAGTTTGATGACCGGTATATTGATGCTGACACTGACAGCCTGTGGTTTTCATTTAAGAGGTGAAGCCAATGTGCCTGAATCGTTAAAAACCATCTATATACAAGGGTTGAACATACGACAAAATTCATTTGGCTTAGAGCTAAAACGCACATTGACACGTAATGGTATCAAGGTACTGGATACGTATAAAGAAGGTGCTGCAGTGATGACTGTTGTCGAAAATGTGTTTGATCAGAACGTACTGTCTGTTGGTTCAGATGCCAAAGTCACTGAGTATGAGTTGGAAACACGTTTTTCTTTCAAAGTCTCTTCGCCTAGCGGTGAACCGATGAGCGATGTGATTACTGTTCAGGCCAGACGTGATTATCAGTTTGATCGTAATCAGTTATTAGCCATGAGTGAACAGCAGCAGGTTATCCACAACGATTTGAATAAACAGATGGTTCAGAATGTGCTAAGACGATTATCAGCACTGAAGTAAACAATGCGGATAAGACTGGAACAGTTAAGCAATCATTTATCGGCTTCATTAAAACCTGTTTATTTATTATTTGGGGAAGAGGCACTTCTGCTTGAAGAGTCTGCTGATATCATCCGTCAGCATATTCGTCAGGCTGGGGCAAATGAACGTGAAGTTTGGAACGTTGAAGGCCGTTTTGATTGGTCGCAGATTAAGTGGCAGGGCCAAAGCTTATCTTTATTTGCCAGTCAGCGTTTAATCGAAATCCGCTTGCCTTCCGGAAGTCCTGGTAAGGAGGGTGGCGAGGCTTTACGACAATTTGTCGCCAACCCACCACCAGATACAACCTTGCTCATCATCAGTGGCAAAATTGATGCCCGCTCACAAAAAGCGAAGTGGTTTACAGAGCTTGATAATTTAGGTGTTACGGTGCCTGTATGGCCAGTGGCTCTAGCTCAACTACCGCAGTGGGTAGCACAACGAATGCAGGCAAAAGGGCTTAAAAATGATCCTAAAATTGCCACGCTGATCGCAGAACGGGTCGAAGGTAATTTATTTGCCGCCGCACAAGAAGTTGAAAAACTTTCTTTACTCAGTCTTGATGGACAAATAGATGAAGCTTTGGTGTTGGCGTCAGTTGCTGATAATGCCAAGTTTGAGGCTTTTGGACTTATGGATGCAGTATTTGCAGGACAGTATGCGAGAATCCCACGTATAATATCGCGTTTACGCGCCGAAGGTGTTGATATTCTGGCTGTTTTTTCTGCGGTAAATTGGTCATTACAGCGTGTGGTGGATATGGCTTCCCAAGTTGCTGCAGGTGAGCAGATTGAACGTGTTTTTGCCTCTCAAAAGCCCCCCGTTTGGGATAAAAATAAAGCAGTAATGCGACAAGCTATCGAACGCTATAACTATAGTCGCTGGCATTTTTTCTTACAGCAAATGTCTGATATCGACCAGGCCGCGAAAGGGATAACTAAAAACTGTCCTTGGCGTCTTCTGGAAACACTTTGTTTGAGTGCTTCTGGAGTAGACATACAAACACAAATATTGGAAAGGAGTGCTTAATTGAACGTTATTGATTACATGCACACATTAGGTCAACAGGCTCGCTTAGCCAGCCGCAAGCTCGCGAGTGCGGGTACGGATATTAAGAACCGTGCACTACTGGCGATTGCTACAGATATTCGTGCTAATGCCGAAGTATTGAAGCAGGAAAATGCCCGTGATTTGAAGTCAGGACAAGAGAAAGGTCTGGACGCTGCTTTACTAGACCGTCTGACATTAACCGATGCCCGCATTGAGTCAATGGCCGAAGGCCTGGAGCAAATTGCTGCTTTAGCTGATCCTGTCGGTGAAGTAAGTGATATGACCTATCGTCCTTCAGGTATTCAATTAGGCAAAATGCGCGTGCCTTTGGGGGTTGTTGGCATCATTTACGAGTCACGTCCGAATGTGACGGCTGATGCGGCTGCCTTATGTCTAAAGTCAGGAAATGCGACCATTTTACGTGGTGGAAGTGAGGCGATTCACTCTAACCAGGCTATCGCTGCATGTATTCAACGTGGTTTGAATCTTGTTGGTTTGCCAGAGGCTGTTATTCAGGTCGTTGAAACAACTGATCGTGAAGCCGTAGGTGCCTTAATTACCATGTCAGAGTATGTGGACGTTATCGTGCCAAGAGGTGGTAAAGGACTGATCGAACGTATTAGCCAAGATGCCAAGGTACCTGTTATTAAACATCTGGATGGTATTTGTCATGTTTATATCGACAAAGGCGCTGATCTGGATATGGCTGAAACCATAGCGATTAATGCAAAATGCCATCGTTATGGCGTGTGTAATGCTATGGAAACACTGCTTATAGCGGCTGATGAAGCTAATGCCATTTTGCCTCGTTTAGCTGTGAAATACGCTGAAGAAGGTGTTGAGTTAAGAGGTTGTGAGCGTACCTTACAGATTTTGACTGATATCAATAAAGCGACAGCTGAAGATTGGGATACTGAGTATTTGGCCCCTATCTTATCGATTAAAATCGTCGATGATATTGATGAAGCAATAGCACATATCAATAGACATAGTTCTGGTCATACTGAGTCCATTATCACGCAGGATTATCAGCGTTCAAGACAATTTCTGGCAGAGGTTGATTCAAGCTCGGTCATGGTTAATGCCTCAACGCGTTTCGCAGATGGCTTTGAGTATGGACTTGGCGCTGAAATTGGTATTTCGACAGATAAAATTCATGCCCGTGGTCCAGTAGGACTTGAAGGTTTGACATCACAAAAATGGATAGTATTAGGTAGTGGTCAGATCAGAAAATAAGCCGGCAATTGGGATTTTAGGTGGCACATTTGATCCTGTTCATTTTGGTCATTTACGTACGGGCTTGGATGTTGTTGAACAGTTAAGTCTGGATCAGCTTCGTCTTATCCCTTGTGCCATACCGCCGCACCGTATTGAACCCGTTGCCAATGCAAAACAGCGCCGTATGATGCTGGAGCTGGCGATTAAAAATCATCCTAAACTGCTTGTTGATGATCGTGAGTTGAGTAGGGAAGGACCTTCCTATACTGTTGATACACTGCTAAGCCTGCGCGAAGACTTTCCTGATACACCGCTATTTTTATTAATGGGAACGGATGCCTTTTGCAGCTTACCAAGCTGGTCACGTTGGCAGCAGATCATTGAGTTAGCACATATTGTTGTGATGCAGCGGGCTGATGAAACGTTTTTATTGAGTGATGAGCTTCAGAGTTTTTTTGAACAACATCAAGCTGAAAAGGCAGATATCGAATTAAGCGCGGGTAAAATTTGGTCAGTACCTGTGACGCAAATGTCGATTTCAGCGACGGCTATTCGTGAGGCCTTAGAACAAGGTCGGGATGTACGTTATCTTTTACCAGATGCTGTGATTAGTCTGATTGAGCAATTAGGCCTTTACCCGCAAATATCATCAGTTTCAGAAACAGATGGATAATCTGTTTTTTGTATTATCCAAACTGGTATGGGGATTACTCAGTCCGACAAGTTTAATGGTTTGGCTGCTTCTTTTTGCCACACTATTACTTTGGCTTAATTATGTCAGGCAGGCGAAAAAATTACTGCTCTTGATGAGTATTGTGTCGTTTGTAGTGATGGGTTATCCGGTCGGTGATTACTTGATGCACCCGTTAGAAACACGTTTTTCAGCACCGGAAAACATACCGGAACCATTAGCAGGCATTATTATGCTGGGTGGTGCAGAGCAATTAAAATTATCTGATAGCTGGCAAGCAGCACAAGTAGGTGATGGTGCAGAACGCATTCTAAAAACCGCTGAGTTAGCCAGGCAATACCCTGACTTACCGATAATTGTGTCTGGTGGCAGCAATCTGGTACAGATGCAAGATCTAGATGCTGAAGGGCAGGTTGTTAAAATGCTGCTTTCACAGGCGGGTGTCGATCCTACGCGGTTAATAATCGAAACTCAGGCGCGTAATACCTACGAGAATTTTCAGAAATTAAAGCCCTTACTCCCTAAGCCTGCTGGCAGATACATCTTAGTTACCTCAGCCTATCATATGCCCAGAGCAGTTGGTGTTGCCAAGCAACAGCATATTAATGTGATTCCCTACCCGGTGGATTATCGGAGTGATAAACCCAATAATCGTTACTGGGATTTTGATTTACCAGCACATCTGGCAGTGCTGGAAACTGCCTGCCATGAATGGCTTGGCCTGACGGTTTATTACGCCACCGGTAAAACACAGAGCTGGTTTCCGCAAGCAACTGACACCGTTAATAAAAAAGACTAATTGACACGTAATAATCGGGATATTAATAAGCCCTTACGTTACACTATGAAACAGATAGATTAAATGGAGTGCCCAATGCAGGCAGAACAACTAAAATTATTGGTCATCGATGCCCTCGAAGACATTAAAGCAGAAGATATCCAGGTACTGGATGTAAAAGAAATGACTGACGTGACGGACATCATGATTATTGCCACAGGTAAATCAAGCCGTCAGGTGAAGGCTTTAGCAAATGAAGTCGTTATGCAAGCAAAAGCAGCAGGTGTACAACCTTTAGGGGTTGAAGGGGAAACAGTTGGCGAATGGGCGCTTGTAGATTTAGGTGATGTGATTACACATATCATGACACCGCAAACGCGCCTGACCTACAACCTCGAAAAATTATGGGCCGTACCAGCACAAAGTGAACAGGCGTCGGCTGAGCAGGAATGAAAATAAATCTCGTCGCTGTTGGCAATAAGATGCCAGGCTGGGTGACTGAGGGCTATGAAGAATACAGTAAACGAATGCCTCGGGAATGTGGCTTACAACTGACGGAAATCATGCCTGCACGCCGAACTAAGAATGCGCAGCCAGAACAGTGGAAGAAAGAAGAAGGCCAGAGAATTCTGGCCGCGATTCCAGATAACCAGCACGTGGTGGCATTAGAAGTGACAGGTCAAAGTTGGAGTACCGAAGCATTATCATCACAAATGCAGCAGTGGCTGACAGATGGACGTGATGTTGCTTTAATGATTGGTGGGCCCGATGGACTGGATCAAAGTTGTTTGCAGCGCGCCAATCAGAAATGGTCTTTATCTGCGATGACCTTGCCTCATCCGCTTGTAAGAGTTGTATTAGCAGAACAGTTATACCGAGCCTGGACTATCCTACAAAATCATCCCTATCATCGCTCATGAACTTTCCATCAATTTATCTTGCTTCACGTTCACCAAGACGACGTGAGCTTTTATTACAGATGGGCGTCGACTTTTCTGTTATCAATCCTGATGTAGATGAATCTGCGCTTGATAACGAACTCCCGCTGGATTATGTGAGTCGTATTGCTAAGTTAAAAGCGCAAGCTGGGCGAGGATTATTATTGGCGGCGGATAAAAAGCCTGTGCTGGCAGCTGACACTGCGGTCGTCGTTGATAATACTATTTTGGGTAAACCCGAGAACGATGAACAGGCGATAGCCATGTTAAAAATGTTATCGGGTAAAACGCATCAGGTCATGACGGCGATTGCATTAGCAAAAGGAAATTCCATATTAAGCTCGGTTTCTGTAAATGATGTCCGCTTCACTGAGATGAAAGAAAAGGATATTCTCTGGTACGTCAACACTAAAGAAGGTGTCGATAAAGCTGGTGGTTATGCGGTACAAGGCCTGGCGGCGTTGTTTATCGAGCATATAGAAGGCAGTTATTCTGGCATTATGGGATTGCCTATCAGGGAAACGGGACAACTTTTATTAACAATGGATGACCAATGAGTAGTGAAATATTAATCAACGTGACACCGAGTGAAACTCGTGCAGCCGTAGTTGAGAATGGTCTACTTCAAGAAGTATTCATTGAGCGTAATGAATATCGTGGTTTAGTAGGGAATATATACAAAGGCAAGGTGTGTCGCGTCTTACCCGGCATGCAAGCGGCTTTTGTTGAAATTGGCCTGGCACGAGCGGCGTTTTTACATGTATCTGATATTTCCATTCCAAAAGGTCAAACCGGCGATTTAAAAGAAGCACCTAATGTCGAACCGACCATAAGCAGCTTGCTGCGTGAAGGTCAGGAGATCTTGGTTCAGGTTATTAAAGATCCAATGGGGACAAAAGGTGCACGTCTTACCACGCAACTGTCTGTTTCATCACGTTATTTAGTGTATATGCCAGAAACAGAAGGTATTGGTGTTTCATTAAAAATCGAAACTGAGCAGGAACGTGAACGACTAAAAACCTGTTTGATTGATCTGTTGGAAGAAGGTGCCGGTGGATATATTCTGCGAACAGCTGCAGAAGGTGTATCAGAAGCAGAATTAAAAGCTGATCTCAAATTTCTTTATCGATTATGGGCGAAACTGCAAGAACGTAAACAACTGGTCAAGTGTGGTGAGCCTTTACACGAAGATTTATCACTGGCGATGCGTGCATTACGTGATTTGTTTTCTGCAGATGTTGACCGGATTCGTATTGATTCTGAAGAGACATTTCACAAAGCGGTGCATTTTGCCGAGGGTTTTATGCCTGAGTGTGCAGCCCGGCTTGAGCATTACAAAGGGGACTTACCTTTATTTGATTTGTTCAGCGTAGAAGATGAAATTCAGAAAGCCTTACAACGTAAGGTACCGTTAAAGTCTGGTGGCTATCTGATTTTTGACCAGACCGAAGCGATGACCACGGTTGATGTAAATACCGGGGGTTTTGTAGGGCATAAGAATCTGGAAGAAACCATTTTCAAAACGAACCTTGAAGCCGCACATGCGATTGCCCGACAACTTCGTGTGCGTAACCTGGGCGGTATCATCATTATCGACTTTATTGATATGGAAGAGCTTGGACATCGCGAGCAAGTATTACGTGCATTGGAAAAAGCCATGCTGTTAGATCGGGCTCGTCATAATATCAGTGCGGTTTCAGAGCTTGGTCTGGTTGAAATGACACGTAAACGGACCCGGGAAAGTTTAGGTCATATTTTGTGTGAAGCTTGCCCTTGCTGTGAGGGTAAAGGCTATACCAAGAATGTTGATACCGTCTGTTATGAAATCTTCCGCGAAATCGTGCGTGAATCTAAACAGTATGAGGCAAAACAGTTTCTGATTCTGGCCTCGCAGGATGTGATAGATCGCTTAAATGACGAGGATTCAACAAAAGTGGCTGAGCTCGAACACCATATTGGTAAACCCATATTATTTCAGTGTGAAGCGCAATATGGTCGTGAGCAGTTCAACGTGGTTCTGATGTAGGTATTTGATGCTAAAGCGCAGCCTGCACATTGCCGGTCGGCAATTATTCTATCTCACCGCGATTTCTATTACGCTAGGACTTTTATTACTGATAACTGCTATCTGGCTGTCAGATCAGGTTGCTGAGCGAAAAGATGAAATTGCCAGCTGGGCATCTCAGCAAAGCGGTTATCCTGTAGAAATCGAAGAAGCCGGATTATATTGGCTGGATCTGATTCCTAAACTGGAAATTCGTCAGGTAAAGGTCTTAGCGAAACAAGGGAATACACCCATTTTCCAGGCCGGACAGATTTATATGGCGGTGGATGTTTTTTCATCTATTCGCAGTGGCGAGCTGATGATTGCAGATGCCAGTATCCGTAATGCTAAAGTTAATGTTGAACATACGGCGGATGGTCAATTTCAGGTAAAAGGCTATCAACCTCAATCACAACAACCGCTTTCTGACGATAATATCCAAACAGTTTTTAGCTGGTTAACCCGGCTTAAACATTCACGTCTGGCTAATGTTCAAGTTCAGTACAAAGATGATAATGAACCTGCATTGACTGGTCAGTACACTATCGAACAGGCATCACTACGTTTTTATAATCAGCAATTCATTTCTGAAGCAAAGTTAGCACTACCTGAGACTTTGGGTAATAGTCTTGAGTTATCAGCAACCGCCCAAATTAATGATGCATTAGATATTACCTCATGGCAGGGTCTGTTACATCTTGATGAGGTTTCTCTGGGCAAATTACTCAAAAAACGCGCCTATAGAGGGGCGAAATTAGATGACGGCCTGTTAACCGCTACATTGAATGTGCAGAAAGCAAGCGAACAAGCACTGTTGGCTGGACTTGAGCTGGAACTCACTGATGCCACCTTGTCTTCTTCCAAGCCTGATGATGAGTTCACAGAAGTGAGTCTTGAACATCTGACGGGGCATTTTCAACTTGATTATGCGGATAAGCAGTGGCAATTACAGGGTAAGCAAGTTCAAATTAAAATGGCGGGTGAAGAATGGCCCACGACTTTTTTTGATATTAAACAAGAAGCCAATGGTGAATTGTCTGGAAAGGCCTCTTTTATTCGTTTGAGTGATATTACTTCCTTAGCGTTATTGATGAATGACATGCCCGCTGCTTTGGTGAATACAAAACCGGCAGGTGATTTGCAAAGTGTCTCTTTTGCTTATTCCGAGCAGTCGGGACTGGATAAACTGGCGATGACAGCAAATGGGGTGTCACTGTTGCCATGGCAGGATTACCCCGGCGCCAATGATTTAAGTTTTTCTATTGATAAGAATGAAAATCAAGGGTCAATTGAGCTCGACAGTCGCGCTACTGCGATTTATGCCGACACCTGGCTGTCAGACTCTGTATTGTTTGATTCGGTAAAAGGCAAAATAAGCTGGCATAAACAAAGTGATGGCTGGACGGTGAATGCCAACGCATTACATATCTGGAATGATGATTTAAATATTCTGCTTAACGGTGAAATTGACCAGGTCAATGGTATTACCAACACTGATTTAACGTTGACACTGCAAGATGTAGTTGCCAATAAATGGCGTCGTTATGTGCCAAAAAGAATTTTGCCAGAGGACTTTGAGAAGTGGTCAGCCGATGCTTTCCGGCAGGGGATCATTCGTTCAGGTTCTATTATTATGAAAGGTGATCCTGCAGCCTTTCCTTTTGAGTCAGAACCCGATCGCGGCAGCTTTGATATGAAACTTAATGTCGAAGATGTTCAGTTACATTATGGACCAGGTTGGCCGGATTTAATGCATGTTAATGGCACGATTGAAGGACAGGGTAATAATCTGCTTATTCAGAGTCAGTCCGGACAGATAGCGGGTTTTAACTTTAATAAAGTCACCACCACTATCAGTAATCTTGTTAAGAAAAATCCGATTCTGAAAGTTAGTGGCCTACTCAATGGTTCCACCAGTAATGCCTTGGCTTTTCTAAAAAATAGTCCATTAAAGTCACGTTTTGGCAGTATAGATGACTGGCTCCAGGCTAAGGGTAGCAGTGATATTCAGCTAGATTTAACGGTGCCATTAGTTGATCCTGATAGTGCGCAGGCTAAAGGCTATGTCAGTTTTAATCAAAGCCAGTTAACAACAAAGGCCATTACCGGACTTGAAGTAAATAAGATTAATGGCCGTCTTTTTTTCAGTAATAATGGCGTATCTGCAGAAAAAATTACTGCAACAGCATTTGATGAACCTATTATCATTAATGCAAAAACACAGCATGAAAAAACCTATGTTGATATCAATGGCAGAGCTGCTGTTTCGACCATCAATAAAATTTGGCCTAACGCCGTTCCAGCTTTTATCAGTGGAGACAGTGATTATTTAACAGGCCTTACAGTCAGTGAGCCTAAACCGGGTGATTTTGAACTCAGTGTGACGGTGACAAGTGATTTACAAGGTATTCAGGTTGATGCACCCAAACCATTGGGTAAGACGACGTCAGAGCCTGTCCGGCTTCAGGCAGTAATACAAGAGAAAAACGATGGCTTAATCTATAACCTCAGTTATGCAGATTGGTTAAAGGCAGCCCTTTATTCTGACAAGAATAGTCAGATCTCAGGTCAAATTATGCTAGGTGGTCAAGCGTCTGCTGAGTCGTTTAATGGTTTACAAGTTGCTGGCGAGATTAAGGAGCTAAATATTCAGCCCTGGTTAGACTGGCAAGAAAATTTACCTAAAACAACTGGGCCATCAGCGCTCGATAATATTGATAGTCTGGATATTCGGCTGGCTAAACTTCAACTGAAAGATCAGGCGCTTGATAATTTACATCTCAAAGGTAAACAAACAAATTCAAAGTGGCGGTTAGATTTAAGCTCACCTCAAATAAAAGGGGTAGTGAGCGTACCCGAAGATATCAATAATGCGACACCGCTTGATGTGAACCTTGAGTATCTGAAGCTCAACTTAAGTGATGATGAAGCTAAAAACAAGCCAAATAAGGATAAGCAGTCACCAGATTTATGGCCGCCGATTAAATTGGCAATTAACTCACTGAGCATCAACAATCTTGATTTGGGGCAGTTGAATCTGGAAGCACAGACAACACCAAATCAATGGCTAATAAAAACAGCGTCATTAACATCAGAGGCTATGAAGTCAACTGCGACGGGAGAATGGCAAAAAACGGCCTCTGGTGATAGCAGTCATTTTGTGCTGAATATTGAAAGTGATGACTTAAAAGCATTACTCGCTCATTTTAATTATCAGAAAGTGATTGCGGCTAAGCAGGTGAAAGTGAACGCCGACCTGAGTTGGAATAACGATCCTCTATCATTTTCTCGTCAGAGTCTTAATGGAAAATTAGATTTGTCAGTAGGCCGGGGAAGCTTGCTCGAAGTCGAACCAGGTGCTGCGGGCAGAATTTTTGGGTTACTTAGTATTGCGGCAATCCCACGGCGTTTATCGCTGGATTTCAGTGATCTGTTTGGTGGTGGGTTTGATTTCAGCAGTATCAAAGGGCATTTTCAGTTTGATAACGGTATCGCGACAACTGATGATCTGACTATGCAAGGGGATTCGGCTGTAATTGAAATGAAAGGGCCTATTGATCTGGTTAATCAAACCTATAATCAAGTGGTGAAAGTCACGCCTAAGGTGTCGTCGACTTTACCTATCGCCGGAGCAGTCGCTGGAGGTCCGGTGGGACTTGGAGTGGGTACTGCTATATTATTGTTTGATAAAATCGCTGGTAGTGTACTGGACAGAGATGTGATTAATTTAATCAGTTATAGCTATAAGCTAACCGGGCCATGGAATGATCCCAAGCTCAATGTTGTCAATCCAGATAAGCAGTAGAATCTGCTATCATGTACACATCCTAAACAAACGATGATTCTGTATTAATGAGCGCTTCGATTCCCGAGCAAGTACAACAGCAACTTCTTCTTCCTGTTGGTTTAACAGACACTGATCTGGAAAATGCATTAGCAACGACAATGACCGCTGGTGTTGACTATGCCGATCTGTATTTTCAGCAATCCAGGCAAGAAAATTGGGTGCTGGAAGATGGCATTATTAAAGATGGTGGTTATCATCTTGAACAAGGTGTTGGCGTCCGAGCCTGTAGTGGCGAGAAGACCGGATTTGCTTATTCTGATGATCTGGTTTTACCTGCTTTACAAAAAGCAGCTAAGGCGGCTCAAGCTATTTCCAGACAAGGTTCTCAGCAATCTGTCGCCGTCTGGTCAAAGCAGCAATCTCCGGTTTTATATACTCCAGATGATCCTATCCTCGCGTTGACAGTGACTGAAAAACTCAACTTATTACGAGAAGCAGATGCTGCAGCAAGAGCAGCAGATCCACGAGTTAAACAAGTGAGTGTGAGCCTGGCAGGTGGTATCGATACAGTATTGATCGCGGCAAGTGATGGAACGTATGCCACGGATATCAGACCGCTTGTACGAATGAATGTCAGTGTGATTGTTGAGCAAAATGGACGTCGTGAGCGTGGTAGTGCTGGCGGTGGACGCCGAATGGATTATCGTTATTTCCAACAAAATAATCTGGCTGTTAATTATGCGAAAGAAGCTGTCAGACTGGCTCTGGTTAATTTAGAAGCAGTTGCCGCACCAGCAGGGACAATGCCTGTAGTTCTTGGCAACGGCTGGCCTGGCGTTTTATTACATGAAGCGGTTGGCCATGGTTTAGAAGGTGACTTTAACCGCCGTGGTACGTCTACATTCTCAGGGAAAATGGGCGAACAGGTTGCTTCTTCTTTATGTACGGTTGTTGATGATGGCACGATGCCTTCACGAAGAGGTTCGTTGAATGTCGATGATGAAGGTGTGGAAACGCAATTCACGACATTGATCGAAAAGGGCAGACTAACCGGTTACATGCAGGATAAGCACAATTCACGGCTTATGGGCAGTACCAGTACGGGTAATGGACGCAGAGAGTCTTATGCACATTTGCCGATGCCTCGGATGACAAATACTTACATGCTGCCCGGTGAGCATAAAGCAGAAGAAATTATTGCTTCTGTTGAAAAAGGTATTTATGCGGTCAACTTTGGCGGCGGCCAAGTCGATATTACCTCTGGCAAATTTGTTTTCTCGACAAGTGAAGCCTATCTCATTGAAAACGGTAAAGTCACTACACCTGTGAAAGGTGCAACACTCATTGGTAATGGACCAGAAGTCATGCAACGTATATCAATGGTGGCTGACGATCTAGAACTTGATACCGGTGTTGGTAATTGTGGTAAAGAAGGACAGAGTGTACCTGTTGGAGTAGGGCAGCCTACCCTGAAAATTGATGCACTCACTGTCGGTGGAACAGCTTAGATTTAAAATAATGATGGAAAAAAAACATAAAGCAGTGGCCCTGATTTCAGGTGGTCTGGATTCAATGCTGGCCGTGCGGGTTATGCAAGAACAAGGTATCGAAGTCGAAGGTATTAATTTTTATACCGGTTTTTGCGTTGAGGGGCATACACATGCCATTCGCAATCACGATAAAGATAAACAGAAACGAAATAATGCACTCTGGGTAGCTGAACAACTCGGTATTAAATTACATATCGTTGATGTTATCGAAGAGTATAAAGACGTTTTACTGAATCCTAAACATGGCTACGGGGCGAATATGAACCCTTGTCTGGATTGTAAGATTTTTATGGTCAGCAAAGCGGTTGAGTGGATAAAAGAAAACCATCACGACGGTTTTGACTTCATTATTACAGGTGAAGTGATTGGTCAACGCCCAATGTCACAACGTAAAGCGACCATGCCAATTATCTCTGAAGAGTCCGGTGCTGAGGATTTATTACTCAGACCCTTGTGTGCTAAAAACCTGCCTGAAACATTACCTGAGCGTGAAGGCTGGGTAGATCGCAGTAAGTTGTATGACTTCCATGGACGTAACCGTAAACCACAAATTGCATTGGCCAAACAGTTTGGTTTAACGGATTTTGCTACTCCGGCAGGCGGTTGTTGTTTCCTCACGGACAAAAATTATTCCGACAAACTTGTTGATTTATGGAAAGCTCGTAATAGCAGAGAGTATGAGATGGACGATATCATGCTGCTAAAAGTAGGCAGACATATTCGTCCGAGTGCAGATTTTAAGTTGATTATCGCGCGTGATGCCGGTGAAAGTAAGTTTTTAGAAGGTTACCGAAAAGAGTTTATTAGTATTCACGCCCTTAGTCATAGTGGTCCTATGGCACTGGTTGACGGTAAACTGGATGAGGAACAATATACACTCGCTGCGGCTATTGTTGCTCGCTTTGGGCAGGGTAGAATGGCGGATGAAGTTGAGTTGGATATTGCTTTACCAAAACAAGGCAGTTTGCAGGTAAAAACGCCGCCACTTTCTGCGGAGCAGGTTCTACAGGAGTGGTATGTGTGAGTAAGCAAATATTAGATGCCAGAAAGATGTTATGCCCTTTACCGGTGATAAAAGCTCAAAATCAAATTAAGCTGATGAGTCAGGGCGAGGAGCTGGATGTGATATGCACCGACCCCGGTGCTTTACATGATATTCCTGCTTGGGCTCGTATCAATGGTCATGAGGTAATAGCCACGCAACAAAATGATGATGAACTAGTCATTACGGTTCGAGTTGGTGCGTAGCACTGATATGGTGCGTTCATTGGTTTTTACGCACCATTTAGGTGCTCCTTGTTGGTGCGGATGCACCTAAATAGTTGATTTTTTTATATAGTAAAAGTTGGCGTGATTTCTGCTGTATTGTGTCGCGTGTTTAGTTTGCACTACAGAAAGTGCAGTTTATAAAAATTGGAGAAGTTAAATGTCAGTCGAAAATGTGCTTCAAATGATCAAAGATGAGGATGTCAAATTTGTTGACTTCCGTTTCACCGATACGCGTGGTAAAGAACAACATGTTTCTTACCCTGCACACACAATTGATGAAGATACCTTCACGGAAGGCGCAATGTTCGATGGCTCTTCTGTTGCAGGATGGAAAGGTATTAATGAATCAGACATGATTTTAATGCCTGATCCTGAAACAGCTGTGATGGATCCATTCATGGATGACAACACACTGATTATTCGTTGCGATATCGTTGAACCTGCGACTATGCAAGGTTATGAACGTGATCCACGTAGCGTTGCAAAACGTGCTGAAGCTTACCTGCAATCTACAGGTCTAGGCGATACTGCTTTCTTCGGTCCTGAACCAGAATTTTTCATCTTAGATGATGTTCGTTGGGGCAGTGATATGTCTGGTTCATTCTTCAAAGTAGACTCTGATGAATCAGCATGGAATACAGAAAAAGTGTTCGCTGATGGTAATAAAGGTCACCGTCCAAAAGTGAAAGGTGGTTATTTCCCTGTTCCTCCTGTTGACTCATTAAACGATATCCGTGCTGCAATGTGTTTAACTATGGAAGAAATGGGCTTAGATGTTGAAGTTCATCACCATGAAGTAGCGACTGCAGGTCAGTGCGAAATCGGTGTTAAATTCAACACATTAGTTAAAAAAGCTGACGAAGTACAAATCCTGAAATACGTTGTACATAATGTTGCTCATGCTTATGGCAAAACAGCGACATTCATGCCTAAACCTATCGTTGGTGATAATGGTAGTGGTATGCATGTTCATCAATCTTTCTCTAAAGATGGTGACAACCAATTCACTGGTAATAAATATGGTGGTTTATCTGAAACTGCTCTGTACTACATCGGTGGTATCATCAAACATGCACGTGCTCTGAATGCGTTTACAAACTCTTCAACAAACAGCTACAAACGTCTTGTTCCTGGTTTTGAAGCACCTGTAATGTTAGCTTACTCTGCACGTAACCGTTCAGCTTCAATTCGTATTCCTTTTGTTAGCAATCCAAAAGGCCGTCGTATTGAAGTACGTTTCCCTGATCCAACAGCGAATCCATACTTAGCTTTCTCAGCGATGTTAATGGCTGGTTTAGATGGTATTAAAAACAAAATCCATCCTGGTGATGCGATGGATAAAGATTTGTATGACTTACCAGCTGAAGAAGCGGCAGAAATCCCAACTGTATGTCATTCATTAGATCAAGCGCTTGATTGTTTGAATGAAGATCGTGCTTTCTTAACTCAAGGTGGTGTATTTACTGATGACATGATCGATGCATACATTGCATTGAAAATGGAAGAAGTCACACGTATCCGTATGGAAACACACCCAGTTGAGTATGACTTGTACTACAGTGTGTAATCACTAATGTGATGAAGCTAACAAAAAGCGCCTTTCGGGGCGCTTTTTTTATGGCTGTGAGTTGCGGTTACAGGCACGGTAGAATATGCTTAGCCAATGAGAGTTATATATCTGATTTTCTTGTTATTATTCAGTAGCCAGGTCCTGTCGGCTATATATCGTTGGGTAGAACCTGACGGTACAGTTGTGTTTTCGGATGAAGAACATCCTGGAGCTGAAACCATCGAATTGCCACCTTCAGCAACATATTCTCCACCAGAAGTTCAGCAAGTAAGCCAAACAGAGCCAGAACAAGATACTTCACCAGCACCTGACTATCAGATTTCAATTACTGCTCCAGCAGCAAATGAAAGTATTTGGGTAAATAATGGTGATGTGAAAGTCACATTGAGTGTAGAACCTGCGCTTGATGTTGATAGAGGGGATGCTATTCAGGTGTATCTTGATGGGCAGACTGTCGGTGATCCTCAGGCAACAACTTCATACCAATTTACTAACCTCAGCAGAGGTTCACACGAAATCACAGCAAAAATCATCAGTGCTGATGATAAAGAATTAGCCTCCGATAACATCGTGTTCCACTTACACCGAGCATCTAAGCTAAATTAGCCATCGTGCCGGTAAACTAGCAAAAAGCACTAATATTGAATGCACATTTATGGTGCGATAGTCGTAATGGCGTGTATGATTTTGTTTATACGACTAAGTAAATCTTACAAGAATTTAATCGTGTTGTTATAGCAATCAATAGCTTAACTATAACCCCTTTGACTGTGCTCAAATGTGGAGCGTTTTTTGCTACCTAACTGAGCATGAATATGAGTGTTACCACTATGAGCCACAATGCTTTCGCCAGCAATGATGTATTAGAAAGTTTATCTACTTCTATACTGATTCTGGATTCCGCTTTGCGTGTTTGTTACATCAATACAGCAACAGAAATTTTATTTGAGATCAGTCAACGTCAGGCTGAAAATATTCCGCTACAAACCTTGTTACCGGGCGAGAGAAAATTATTTAAATCTCTTGAACGTGTCGTATCTACCGGACAAGCATTGATTGAGCGTGAAGTACATTTGTTTTTGCCTGCCAGTGGTGAAGTCTTAGTGGACTGTTCTATAAAAATGCTGGATGTCGATGATTCTTACGTCATCCTTGAACTTGCGCTTCTTGATTATCAGCAAAGAATAACGCGGGATGAGAACCTCCATACTCAACAACAAGTCGTTCGGGGCCTTGCACATGAAATAAAAAACCCACTGGGTGGTTTACGTGGTGCGGCACAATTACTTGAAAGACAATTAGATTCAGAAGATTTAAAAGAGTACACACGCATTATCATTACTGAAGCGGACCGCTTACAGAATTTAATGAATAGAATGCTGGGACCAAATCAGCAGCCGGAAAAACGACATACGAATATTCATGAGATTTTGCAGCATGTTCGTCAGTTGGTAGATATTGAAGTGGATGAGCGTCTTCGATTTAAAATTGATTACGATCCAAGTATTCCTGAGCTGTATGCTGATTTTGATCAGCTTATTCAGATTTTTCTGAATATTGTAAGAAATGCGGTTCAAGCCATGCATGGTGTGGGTTTGATTATTCTGCGCACCAGAATCCAGCGAAATATCACCATAGAAAAACAGTATTACAAATTGGGTGTATTAGTTGAGATCGAAGATAACGGCCCAGGTATTCCCGAATCATTACAAGATAGTTTGTTTTACCCACTTGTCACTGGAAGGGCTGATGGCACAGGGCTTGGCCTGTATCTGGTTCAAAACCTGGTGCAACGCAATGGCGGAACAGTCAGTTGTTCCAGTAAGCCTGGACAAACTATTTTTTCAGTAACATTTCCTTTGGAGTTTGCACGTGAACGCTAGTAGAGCAATAGCTTGGATTGTAGATGATGACCGATCAATTCGATGGGTTTTACAAAAGGCCCTGGAAGTTGTTGACATTACTGTTCGTGCTTTTGAAACCGGTGATATTGCATTAAACGAGCTAAAACAGGGACGTGAACAAAGACCAGATGTTTTGATTAGTGATATCAGAATGCCGGGTATTGATGGCTTGGAATTATTATCTGAGATCAAAGAACGTTATCCTGAACTGCCCGTAATTATTATGACGGCATATTCTGACTTGGATAGTGCTGTTTCTGTTTATGAAGGTGGGGCGTTTGAGTATCTACCAAAACCATTTGATGTTGATGAAGCGGTTGAACTGGTTCAAAGAGCAATAAGTCATAGCCGTGAACAGAATAATCAGCCTGTTGAAGATGTTAATCTGGGTAGTGAAATTGTCGGTGAAGCACCGGCTATGCAGGAAGTCTTCAGGGCGATAGGGCGGCTTGCGCGTTCCAATATAACAGTCATGGTGAACGGTGAATCAGGTACGGGTAAAGAGTTAGTCGCTCAGGCTTTACATCGTCATAGTCCACGTAAACATGGCCCATTCATCGCTTTAAATATGGCCGCAATCCCTAAAGAATTGCTGGAGTCAGAATTATTCGGTCATGAAAAAGGTGCTTTTACTGGTGCTCATGTGCAGCGAAAAGGGCGTTTTGAACAGGCTAACGGTGGCACCTTATTTTTAGATGAAATTGGTGACATGCCAATTGAGTTACAGACACGCCTATTACGTGTGCTATCGGATGGTGAATTTTTCCGAGTAGGTGGACATAGTGCCGTCAAAGTCGATGTACGTATCATTGCTGCAACACATCAGAATCTGGAAAAACTGGTTGAGCGCGGTGATTTTCGTGAAGATTTATTTCATCGCCTCAATGTGATCCGTATTCATATACCTTCTCTTCGGGAGAGACGAGAAGACATTCCAGCTCTGGTTGCTTACTTTTTAAATAAAGCAGCAAAAGAGTTAAATATGTCGACCAAGTCTGTGGCCTCGGATGTTGAGGTGTATTTATCTCAATTACCCTGGCCGGGAAATGTGCGGCAGTTAGAAAATACTTGCCGGTGGTTAACGGTTATGTCGCCTGGACAAGTCGTTCAGATGGACGACCTGCCAGTAGAACTATCTACAGAAACAATAGATGCTCATAGTGGCAGACAAGGTGGAGATTGGCAGCAATTATTCAGACAATGGGCTGCAAATAAAGCATTGACGGGGCAGGAAGGTGCTTTAGCCGATGTGGTTCCATTGATAGAACATCTGTTAATGGAAGTGGCTCTTGAGAAAACTGCCGGTAAACGTCAGGAAGCAGCTAAATTATTAGGTTGGGGTAGAAATACTTTAACGCGTAAATTAAAAGAAAATTAGATTAAGACTTGCGTGCCTATGAAGTGGTATGTATAATGCATTGCTTAATCAGGTGCGGGGTGGAGCAGCCTGGTAGCTCGTCGGGCTCATAACCCGAAGGTCGTTGGTTCAAATCCAGCCCCCGCTACCAAACTGAATATGGAAGCTCAAAACAATTTATTGTTTTGAGCTTTTTTATTGGGTCATTAATACAATGTCCCATAGCGTTTTATAGCATCTTCTTTGCTAATGAATTCAGCATTAATCAATTCCCAGTGTTGTTCGCTATCCATAACAATATTGCAGCCTAGTGGCTGGCTATGACCATTTTCCAAAGCAAACATTGAGCGGCCAGCTTGTCGGACGGTTGAGAAGTAACGATCTAAACTCAAGTCAATGGTTTTATCAGGGTGTGTATTTTCAACGTAAATTCGCAGACCTCCCCGTTGTGTGCAATCACTACTGGTATCTTTGTCTTCAATCGTTTTAAAGACAATAAAATCTGAGGCAGCTTCACTATCTGCTAAAGCGAATTGACCGAGGGCGTTGATAGATAAGAAAAATAAAATGAAAATTGGTAGTAATGATTTCATGGATAGTTTCCCTGCTTTTTTCATTGAATAGCTGACTCGCTTCACTATAGATAGTTTTATGCTTGAAAATAAAAGGTATATTTCATATTGATTGAATCCTTTTTTTCATTGACGTAAAAAGAGAAGAAATTAAGTCATAAAGACGAGAAAGCAGTTTAAGTTGCTGTGCTGGGTAGGGATCTGTTAATATTCTGTGCTTTCTGGAGAGTAATCAGTACGGGGTCATGTGTATTCCGGCACAGATACTTATGGCAGAGCGGTGAACATCAGCCGCATGACAATATTTTAAATTCCGGGCCCCTGTATGGGGTTTTTGTTTTTCTGGAGAATTGATTTAGGCCGAGAGGCTTAATACATACTTTATGGCCATTACTGATCAGATTGAACAACTTGTTGAGCCGTCGATAGAGACGCTCGGATATGAATTGGTGGGCGTTGAATATATTCAAGGCGGGCCTGATCCGATCTTGCGTATCTACATTGATGCTGAGCAAGGGATTGGTATAGAGGACTGTGAAAGGGTGAGTCATCAAGTGAGCGGTATTCTTGATGTCGAAGAACCTATCCGCAGTGCCTATTTGCTGGAAGTATCCTCACCAGGATTTGATCGACCTTTATTTAAGGCTCGGGACTTTGAAAGATTTAAAGGCGCTGAAGCTAAAATATCTATGAAATTACCCGTCAATGGGCGACGTAATTTTAGGGGGATTTTAGAAGGCTTTAGCGATGGTGACATCTTAATAGAAGTGGATGGTGAGGTGTATGCCTTACCTTTGGCAAAGTTAGCGAAAGCAAAACTTGTTGCCTAAAAAAAGCGTATTATTAGCGGTTAATATATTGAATACTGAGCTGGATTGGTCTGCTACGTAATCCACTGGGGGCGTGATGAATAACAAAGAAATTTTATTGGTTGTCGATGCCATGTCTAATGAAAAAGGCGTGGGTAAGGAAGTCATTTTTCAGGCAATTGAAGCGGCGTTAGCAATGGCTACGCGTAAACGCTATGACATGGCATTGGATGCGCATGTACAAATTGATCGTGTCACAGGTAATTATGAAACGTTCCGTCAATGGACGATTGTAGAAGATGAAGACTACCAATCACCAGAAACAGAAATTACGATAGAAGATGCTCAAGAGAAAAAAGCAGACGCAGTCGTAGGCGATTACATTCGTGAGCCGATGGAGTCTGTAGAGTTTGGTCGTATAGCGGCACAAACAGCAAAACAAGTTATTGTTCAAAAAGTCCGTGAAGCTGAGCGTGCTCAAGTGGTTGATCAATACCGTGAAAAAGTCGGTCAAATGATCCATGGCACAGTGAAACGTGTAGAACGCGGTAACGTCACTTTGGATCTTGGTGGTAATGCTGAAGCATTTTTACCACGTGAAGAAATGATTCCACGTGAGAGTTTCAGAACGGGCGACCGTATTCGCGGTTATTTAAAAGAAATCAGACCAGAAGGTCGTGGTCCTCAACTTATTGTCAGCCGTGTCGCACCTGAGTTATTGATTGAACTTTTCCGTTTGGAAGTGCCTGAAATCAGTGATGGCATGATTGAAATCAAAGGCGCAGCACGTGATGCTGGTTTACGAGCTAAAATAGCGGTATTAGCGAAAGAATCTCGTATTGACCCGGTGGGTGCTTGTGTCGGTATGCGTGGTTCACGTGTGCAGGCTGTGACCAATGAGTTGGCAGGTGAGCGCGTTGATATTATTCTTTGGGATGAGGATGTTGCTCGTTTTGCTATTAACGCAATGGCGCCTGCAGAAGTGTTATCTATCGTTGTAGATGAAGATGCTCACAGCATGGATATTGCTGTTGAAGATGCACAGTTATCACAAGCGATTGGTCGTGGTGGTCAAAATGTGCGTTTAGCTAGCCAATTAACTGGTTGGGAACTGAATGTGATGTCAGCATCTGATGCTGATAAAAAAGCGGAATCTGAAATTGGTGCTTTGATTAAAACATTCATGGCAGATTTAGATGTTGATGAAGATGTCGCATTAATCCTGGCTCAAGAAGGTTTCTCTTCACTTGAAGAAGTGGCCTATGTGCCTGAACATGAAATGCTCGATATTGAAGAATTCGATGCGGATATCGTTGCTGAACTTCGTTCACGAGCTAGAGACGTTCTATTAACAAGAGCGATCGCTAGTGAAGAACAACTCGAATCAGCCGAACCAACGCAAGAGTTGATTGATATGGAAGGTATGACGCAAGACCTCGCGTTAACTTTAGGAAGCAAAGGTATCACCGAGCTAGATGATTTAGCTGAACTCGCCGTTGATGAGTTAGTTGAAATAGGTGGTATGGATGAACAGCAAGCTGCTGCACTTATCATGAAAGCCAGAGAATCGTGGTTTGCTAACGAACAAACAGATGCAGGGGAGTAACCAATGAGTGACATGAGGGTTAAGGACCTAGCTGGCACAGTCGGAATTACAGCTGAGCGCTTAGTTGATCAGCTGAACGAAGCAGGGATTAACGTCTCAAAGCCTGATGATTTCATTACTGAAGATCAAAAACAGACGTTATTACAATTCCTGCAGCAGCGCCATGGAAAATCTGGTGATGGTGAGTCCGCAACACCTAAAAAAATTACGCTGAAACGAAAATCAGTCAGTGAAATTAAACTAGGCGGCGCGGCACGTGGCGGTAAAAGTGTTAGTGTAGAAGTTCGTAAAAAACGAACCTATGTAAAACGCAATGACGCTGATGAAACGGTTAATAATAATGTAGAGCAACAGCCTCAAATGAGCGTTGCTGAACAACAGGCTGCCGAAGTTGCTCGACTAGAGGCGTTGCGTTTAGAAGAAGCAAAACGTCGTCAACAAGAAGACGAAGCGCGCCGTTTACGTGAGTCAGAGGAAGAAGCCGCAGCGGTAGCTGCCGCTATCGAAGCTGAAAATAAAGCTGCAGAAGAAGCAAAACTAGCAGCGGAAGAAGAGAGAAAAGCCCTGGAAGAAGAAGCTAAATCTAAGAAAGCTGAAAAAGCAATTGAAGAAAAAGTGAATCCTAAACCAAAGCAAAAAACAGAAACTACATTATCTGCTTCACAACTTGCTCATAAAAAGCTGGAAGAAGCTGATGCGAAACGTCGTGCTGCCAATCTAGCTCGAATTGAAGCTGAAAAGGCTCTTGAAGCTAAGAAAAAAGCGCGTGAAGAGGAAGAGGCTTTAGAAAAAGAAAAAGAAAAAGCCAGAGCCGCCGCCGCAGAAGCACAAGCGAAAGAGCAGAAAGCAGGTGTACGTAAAACAAAAGATGCGGAAGCGAAACATAATCGTGACAAGTCTGGCCGTAAAGGTGGTCGTAGCGACGATGACTTCGAGCGTAAAGAGCTGCATGTAACCGAAGGTAAAGGCGGTCGCCGTAAGAAGAAAAAAGGCGGCAGTGCCTCAAAAGTTGCTGTTAATAAAGATCAGGAACATGGTTTTTCTAAACCAACCGCTCCGGTTATTCGTGAAGTGAATGTGCCTGAAACGATTAGCGTTTCTGATTTAGCCTTGCGAATGTCAGTTAAAGCTGCCGAAGTTATCAAAACCCTGATGGGGCTTGGTACGATGGCGACAATTAACCAAGTCTTGGATCAAGATACGGCAATTATCGTTGTTGAAGAAATGGGACATGTTGCCAAACCAATTCGGGAAAATGAAGTAGAACAAGCACTTCAGGTATCTGATGAGAATCAAGGCGAATCTGTTCCGAGAGCACCGGTTGTTACCGTTATGGGCCATGTTGACCATGGTAAAACTTCATTGTTGGACTACATTCGTCGAACTAAGGTGACCTCAGGGGAAGCCGGTGGTATTACACAGCATATCGGTGCTTATAAAGTAGAAACCAGCCGTGGACAAATTGCTTTCCTTGATACGCCTGGCCATGCTGCTTTCACTGAAATGCGTTCTCGTGGCGCTAAAGTAACGGATATCGTTATCTTGGTTGTTGCCGCTGACGATGGTGTTATGCCGCAAACAATTGAAGCTATTCAGCATGCAAAAGCAGCTGAATCAATGATCATTGTTGCTGTGAACAAAATCGATAAGCAAGATGCTAACCCAGAACGTGTTAAACAGGAACTGGCTAATCATGAGGTCATCCCAGAAGATTGGGGCGGTGATGTTCAGTTTATTCCTGTCTCTGCACTGACAGGCCAAGGTATTGAAGATTTACTGGAAGCTATTTCTATTCAGGCTGAAGTAATGGAGCTGAAGGCACCTGAAGAAGGTCCTGCTCACGGTACTGTTATTGAAGCGCGTCTGGATAAAGGCCGCGGTACCGTCGTTACTGTGTTGGTACAACAAGGCACCTTGAATAAAGGTGATATCGTTGTCGTCGGTCAGGAGTATGGTCGTGTTCGTGCCATGTTTAATGAAACTGGTGAGCAACTGAGCCATGCTGGTCCATCAACACCGGTAGAATTACTTGGCTTATCAGGTACGCCAGCTGCAGGTGATGAACTTCAGGCTGCACCGGATGATCGTACTGCACGTGAAATCGCTAACTTCCGTCAAACGAAAGCCAGAGAGCAAAAAATGGCTCAACAGCAAGCGGCTAAATTGGACGAAATGTTCAATAAGATGGAAGAAGGTGACGTTAAAACCCTTAATGTGGTTATTAAAGGTGACGTTCACGGTTCTGTTGAAGCAGTGAGTCAAGGCTTACAAAAACTGTCTACCGATATGGTTAAAGTCAGAGTGGTTGGATCGGGTGTTGGTGGTATTAATGAAACTGATGCTCAACTTGCAGCTGCGTCTGATGCGATTCTGATTGGCTTTAATGTTCGTGCAGATAATGCAGCAAGAAAAGTGATTGCTGAAAAAGGTCTGGATGTTCAGTATTTCAGCATTATTTACGACTTGCTTGATGTGGTCACTAAAGCGATGACAGGTATGCTTGAGCCTGTATATAGAGATGAGATCATTGGTCTGGCTCGTGTTGACGATGTATTCAGATCGCCTAAGTTTGGTGACATTGCAGGTTGCTTGGTTGTGGAAGGTACGGTTAAACGTAATAATCCAATTCGTGTTTTACGTGACAATGTCGTTGTTTATGAAGGTGAACTTGAATCATTACGTCGCTTTAAAGATGATGTTAACGAAGTGAATGCGGGTACCGAATGTGGTATCGGCGTTAAAAACTACAAAGACGTTAAACCTGGCGACCAGATTGAAGTTTATGAACGTGTATTGATGAAACCGACCCTGTAATGGCAAGAGAATTTAGTCGTACAAATCGCTTTAGCGAAGTCATAATGAGAGAGCTCGCGTTGATGCTTCAACGCGAGATTTCTGATCCACGTGTGGGCATGGTTACCGTGTCACATGTTGATGTGACCTCAGATCTGAAATATGCCAAAGTCTATGTCACACGCTTTAACGGCTTTGAAGATGAGCAGGACATGAAAGAATGCCTGGCCGGGTTAAACAGTGCCTCTGGGTATCTGCGTAGAGGTCTGGCAGGTCGCGTTAAACTCAGAAATATGCCTGAACTTCAATTCTTCTACGATAAAACCTTAGAACACGGTTTTCATATGGATGAATTGATAGCAAAAGCCAATGCAGATATTCCCCGGGAAGATGAAGACTAATTCTCACAGCTGATGGCAAGACGAAATAAAAAAGGCCGGGATATCACCGGTATTGTGATCATTGATAAACCCACCGGTCACAGTTCAAATCATATACTCCAACGCGTCAAACGACTTTTTGATGCAAAAAAAGCAGGCCATACAGGTAGCCTTGATCCACTTGCGACAGGGGTTCTTCCTGTTTGCTTAGGTGATGCTACTAAATTATCCAGTTATCTATTAGACGCTGATAAACAATATCAGGTTACCTGTCAGCTAGGTGTTATTACCGATAGTGGTGACTCTGATGGTAATGTCGTTGATGAGCTTCCTATCCCCGAATTTGATGTAGATACTTTGAACAACATCATCCAGCAATTTATCGGTGAAATTGAGCAGGTTCCACCGATGTTTTCTGCATTAAAACATCAGGGACAACCCTTATATAAGCTGGCAAGACAGGGTATTGATGTCGAGCGAAAAGCGCGCCGTATTGTTATCTATGCTATCGAGGTAATGGATTGTCAGTCTGATAATTTCACCTTATCCGTGCGCTGTAGCAAAGGGACGTATATCCGCACCTTAGTTGAAGATATCAGTCATGCTTTAGGCTCGGGTGGCCATGTCACTATGTTAAGAAGAACAGCTGTGGCCGGTTATGATTTATCGCAAGCGATAACGGTTGAAGCGTTACAGGCAATGGCAGAAAAGGATGGTTTTGTGACATTGGATGCCAGCTTGCAGCAAGCTGAAGAAGCTCTGCCGGATTGGCCTGCAATTGTGCTTGATGAAGAGAACACAAAAAGTATTGGTTTTGGACAATCAGTTACTGTCGAAACCCCCTTCAAAAGCGCAAATGTCAGATTATTTAATATGAATAATCAGTTTCTTGGTATCGGTGAGATGTCAACGGAGGGCGTGGTTGCACCAAAGCGTTTATTTGCAAATGCGGTGTCCTAACTTACGCCTTGTTTCGTATTAAGAAAGTCGGTAGAATGCCTACCTTCAAATGGTTGGCTGTTCTGGTGTGAAGTCGCTGGGGCAGTTCAGAATTTAACTAATAGCAAAAGCTATAAAAAGTTGGAGTATTTAATGTCTATTTCTGCACAACAAAAGAAAGAACTTATCACTAAATTTGCACGTTCAGAAGGTGATACTGGTTCTGCTGAAGTACAAGTTGCTTTATTAACAGCACGTATTACAAACTTGTCAGAACATTTTAAAACAAACATTCACGATCATCATTCACGCCAAGGTCTGTTAAAAATGGTTAGCAGCCGTCGTAAAATGTTGGATTATCTGAAAAAGACAGATATCGAACGTTACCGTGCACTGATCGCTGAATTAGGTTTACGTCGCTAAGTTGATTTTGGTGACTCAAAATATGCAGCCAATGTGGCCGGTCAAATCGGCGATCGCAAGGCAGGATATATAAAATATGCCCCTGAAGCTATAACGGTTTCAGGGGCATATTCATTTTTAGATTTATGAATTCATATCAGTTGTGGAACGGGTCCATAACTGACAACAGAGAAGAGAAGGAAAAAAGAGTGAACTCAGTAAAAAAGACAGTTCAATACGGCCAGCACACATTAAGTTTGGAAACTGGAAAAATTGCACGCCAAGCCGGTGGTGCAGTTATCGCAAGTCTTGGTGAAACATCTGTTTTAGTCACCGTCGTTGGTAAAAAAGATGTTAAACCGGGTCAGGACTTTTTTCCTTTAACAGTTAACTATCAAGAACGTACCTATTCTGCTGGTAAAATTCCTGGTGGCTTTTTCAAACGTGAAGGACGTCCAACAGAGAAAGAAACACTGACTTCACGATTGATTGATCGTCCTCTGCGTCCATTATTCCCAAAAGGCTTTATCAATGAAGTTCAGGTTGTAGCAACCGTTATTGGTCTGGACCCAGAAATTGATCCTGATATTCCAGCAATGATTGGTGCGTCTGCTGCTTTGGCTATTTCTGGTCTCCCATTTAACGGTCCATTAGGCGCTGCACGTGTTGGTTATATTGATGGTGCTTATGTTTTAAACCCAAATAAATCGCAACTTGCAAATAGTGCACTGGATTTAGTGGTTGCTGGTACAGAATCTGCAGTATTAATGGTTGAATCTGAAGCATCAGAACTACCTGAAGAAGTTATGCTGGGTTCAGTCATGTTCGGTCATCAGCAAATGCAAACAGCTATGGACTTGATTAAAGCATTACAAGCTGAAGCTGGTAAACCTGCATGGGACTGGACTGCACCAGAGAAAGACGAAACCTTGTATAACCTGGTTAAAGAACAAGCTTATGCAGGTATTCAAGCTGCCTATGCGATCAGTGACAAGCTGGCACGTCTTGATGAACTGAGCAAAGTAAGAAACGCTGCTGTTGAAGCACTGGTATCTGATGAGTCTGAATATGATGAAGATGATGTAAAAGGTGTCTTCTCTAAGCTTGAAAAAGAATTGGTTCGCGGCAGAATTATTGCTGGTGAACCACGTATTGATGGTCGTGATACTGCCAGTGTACGTCCTATCTTTGTGGAAACAGGTTTGATACCACGCGTTCACGGTTCTGCATTATTCACTCGTGGTGAAACGCAGGCTATCGTTGTTGCAACTTTAGGCGCTGAGCGTGATGCCCAAACTATTGATGCGGTTGAAGGCGAATACCGTGACCGCTTTATGTTGCACTACAACTTCCCTCCTTACTGTGTAGGTGAAACTGGTATGGTTGGTTCGCCAAAACGTCGTGAAATTGGTCACGGTAAATTGGCAAAACGTGGTGTGCAGGCGGTTATGCCATCTGCTGCAGAGTTCCCATACGTGGTTCGTGTGGTATCTGAAATCACTGAATCTAACGGTTCAAGCTCAATGGCGTCTGTTTGTGGTACAAGCTTGGCGTTAATGGATGCTGGTGTGCCAATCAAAGCACCTGTAGCCGGTATCGCTATGGGCTTAATCAAAGAAGAAAATGGTTATGCTGTTCTGACTGATATCTTAGGTGATGAAGATCACTTAGGTGATATGGACTTTAAAGTGGCTGGTACCGAAAAAGGTGTTACAGCGCTGCAAATGGACATCAAAATCGAAGGTATCAACGAAGAAATCATGCGTACTGCATTAGCACAAGCGCGTGATGGTCGTATGCATATTCTGACTAAAATGAATGCGGTCATTTCTTCACATCGCACTGAAATGTCTGAGTTTGCACCACGCATCATCACTATTAAGATTAACGCAGATAAAATTCGTGATGTTATCGGTAAAGGTGGTGCAACTATCCGTGCAATCACTGAAGAAACAGGCGCGACAATCGATATCCAGGACGATGGTACAGTGATGATTTTCTCTTCTGATTACAATGCCGGTCAACAAGCATTGCGTCGTGTAGAAGATATTACTGCTGAAGTTGAAGTCGGTAAGATCTACGAAGGTCGAGTTGCTAAATTAATGGACTTTGGTGCCTTTGTTACTATTCTGCCTGGTAAAGATGGTCTGGTACATATTTCTCAGATTTCTGAAGAACGTGTTGAAAACGTATCAGATAAATTATCTGAAGGTGATTTAATCCAAGTGAAAGTACTGGAAGTCGATCGCCAAGGCCGTATTCGTTTAAGTATGAAGGCGGTCAATGAAGAAACAAAAGAAGAAGAATAAATTGCTTCTGTAATGTGTTCTGAAAAAGCCCCGCAATGCGGGGCTTTTTTTTGTCAAAAACAAATATAAAACTGACTCAATTTTCATACAAGCACAGCACTGAACGGGCCATACATTAATAGGAAATACTTCCTCTTGATAAACTAAATGATAACTATTATCATTAATAAATCAAATAGGGGGATTTATGGCTCAAGAAAACGATGTGATAAGTGCAACAGAGAACATGAGTAATACTGCGACTACTGATACTGCAGCTAATATGAGTTCTGCTGCCAATGCTGATCCAAATGCTGTCACACCAGCTATGACTGACGCGTTGAATGGTACCGACGTCACTACATTAACTCAGCAACAACCTGATGCGGTTATGTCTCAGTTTGCCGAGTTCATGCATGTAGGTGGTCCGGTTGTTTGGATTCTTACTGGATTTTCTGTAATCGCTTTAGCAATTGTGCTAATCAAACTTTGGCAGTTTATTTCTACCCGTCCAGAGTCTACAAAACATCTTGCGTCGGTGATTAGTGACTGGCAGAAGGGGAATGCGGCTGAAGCCATGGTGAGGCTCAATCCTAAACGTCCGGTAGATGAATTAGTATTGCTATCCATACGCGGTTTAACCCAACATAAAATGGATCTGGCGACATTAAAGGAAGAACTGGATCGTGTTGCAACGTTACGTCTTAATCAGCTACGTGCTTATTTACGACCTTTGGAAGTGATTGCTACGTTAAGCCCATTATTAGGTCTATTAGGTACAGTGTTGGGAATGATTATCGCCTTCCAGCAAATGGAAGCAGCGGGTAATCAGGTCGACCCTTCTGTGTTATCAGGTGGTATCTGGCAGGCATTATTGACTACGGCTGTCGGTCTGGCTGTGGCTATTCCGGTTGTGACTGTACATAACTGGATGGAGCGTAAAGTTGAACGTGTTGCCGCATTAATGAACGATACGGTCACACAAATCTTTACTGTTGAACGTGCTCAGCCTGTTTCTGCTGAAAATAAAACAATGCGTCATGCTGCTTAATACTGAACCGCCAAGACATAAACGCGCCATTAGCCTGACACCGCTTATTGATGTGGTTTTCATTCTGTTGCTGTTCTTTATGCTCTCGTCCACCTTTATCCAATGGCGCCAAATTGATGTGTCAGCACCAAGTGAATCGCAGTCAGAATCACGTGAACAACGTGTTGTGACACTGATATCCAACGATGGCAAATACAAAATCGGCAATATGACCTTATCCCTTGAAGATGTGAATTCTGTTACGACGGTAGTCAAACAGGATCCTGATGCTGTGTATGTGATTGATGTGAAATCAGGTATTCAAACACAAACAATGATTGATCTGCTGGATGCCTTTAAACAGGCTGGAGCAAAATCTGTCAGCTTGGCTGGAGTGAACTAATGAAAGTCGGGCAAACAATTAAACATAAAAAGCCGGATCAGGATGATAGTCTGGTTCCGTTGATAAACATTGTATTTTTAATGCTTATCTTTTTTATGGTGGCGGGTCATATTAGTCAGTCTGATCCAATTAAAGTGCAGCCGCCTTTATCTGCTAGTGATACGAAACAGATAGAACAGCCTTTGGTTATTGTGGTATCTGATGATGGACAAGTGGCGATTGATCAGGACATTGTGGCGGATGACAATTTATTACCATCGATAAACCAGCAATTTGAGGCGGCAGCCGATAAAGAAAAGTTTCGTATTTTAGTCAAGGTTGACGGCAGCTTGCCTGTCGAACGTCTACAGCACGTCTTATCAATTATTAAACAGTCTGGTATTAAACGTGTTTCTCTGGCCACACAAAAGCAAGCGGAAATCTCATGACAAAACATCGTTATTGGTTATTTGCGCTATTTATAGCTGTTGCTATTCATGCTGCCGGTTTTGTTTTCTTTACTTATCAGCCTGAACAGGAAGATGGTGCTGAGCTTGTTGGTTTGCAGGGCGTAGAAATTGACCTTGGAATGCTCGGTGATCTTGGTGATACGCAAAAAACCGAAGAGCAAGCAGCTAAACCCGAACCAGAGCCTGAAGTTGAACCACAAAAAGAACCGGAGCCAGAACCTGAACCCGAGCCAGTTGTTGAGCCTGAACCGATTGTTAAGCCTGAGCCTGTTATTGAGCCTAAAAAGGTTGAAGCAAAACAAACAACAGAAACAAAAGTAAAAGCGAAACCGAAGCCTAAACCACAAAAAGTGGTTGAAAAGGTTGTTGAGAAAGAAGTCGAGCCTGTACAGCCGGTTAAGACCCAAACAGTAGCGAGTACGGTCAGTAGTAAAAGTGATAATAAACAAACATCACAGAAAAAAACGACCGGGCAAGCCAGTGCCCAATTAAGTGGTGGTCAGATTGCTGCTCAGAAATCGTATTACAGTGAACTTGCCGCTACGTTGGCAAAACATAAGCGCTATCCCATGGCCTCAAGACGTCGTGGTGAAGAGGGTATCGTGAAATTGTTTTTTGTTGTCGATCGTACTGGCAAAGTGTTGGAGTTTCGTATTGCAAAAAGTTCAGGCTCAGCACGCTTGGATGAAGCTGTGATTAGTATGTTAAAAAAAGCACAGCCACTACCTTCGTTTCCTGACGATATGACGCAATCTCAGCTTGAAGTGAATGTACCAATTGCTTTCCAGTTAAATTCATAAGCGGTTGCTGATTTCTAAATATTGGATGGTATTTAATATGCGTTCAATCTGGGTAGTTGCTCATCGTTGGTTTGGCCTGGCCACAGCTGTATTTCTGTTTATTGCAGGACTGACTGGCGCGATCATTTCATGGGATCATGAGCTTGATGAATGGTTAAATCCGCAGCTTTATAAAGCAAAAACACAAGATGTTGATAATGCGTCTGTAAACCCGTTAGCACTTGCCAATACATTCGAAGCTGAGAATCCCCAATTAATGGTCAGCTTTATGCCACTCAATATTGAAGCTGGTCATAGTTTATTGATGACGGTCATGCCAAGACCTTTACCCGAAACAGGGAAGGCTGCGACCGTTGATTTCAATCAAGTAGCAATTGACCCTGCGACCTCAGATGTCCAGGCAAATAGAATGTGGGGTCAGATATCACTAGCCCGGGAAAACATTCTCCCTTTTTTATACAAGCTACATTACAGCATGCATATTCCAGATGGTTTTGGTTTAGAGCTGGGCATTCTCTTTATGGGAATTATCGCTATTGTCTGGACAATAGATAGCTTTATTGCGTTATGGATTAGCTTTCCAAAAGCCAAGAGTTGGAAAAAATCGTTTCGTTTTCGCTGGAAACAAGGCGGTTATAAATTAAATTTTGATTTGCATCGCTCGGGTGGGGTATGGCTCTGGGTATTTGTATTGATATTAGCTGTGACATCGATTTCGATGAATCTCAATAATCAGGTGATGCGTCCGGTTCTGTCTCTTTTTTCTGAATTGACTCCAACACCGTTTGAGCAGCGTACGCCTACAGCGTTGGATGAGCCATTGAATGCTGAACTCAGTCGTGAACAGATTTTGCCTCTTGCACGTGAGCAGGCCGATAAAATGGGCATAACCGATCCAGCAGGCAGTATTTTTTATGCTTCTCACTACGATGTTTACGGGGTGGGTTTTTATACACCAGAGAATGATCACGGTGATGGTGGTTTAGGTAATCCATGGCTGTATTTTGATGGTAAAAGTGGTGAATACCTTGGTGGTAAGTTGCCGGGACAAGGAACCGCCGGAGATATTTTCATTCAAGCGCAATTCCCATTACACTCAGGCCGTATCTTAGGTTTACCAGGAAGGGTGATGGTTTCTATCATGGGGCTGATGGTAGCGGCTTTTAGTGTCACAGGTATCATCATTTGGGCAAAAAAACGCCGTGCCAGAGTTTCTAGTCGAACCAATCAAACGCTCAGCGTGTCTTCTTCTCTCCGCTAACATAGATAATGCTATGCTAGCTTCATTTGAATAAATGAAGGAGAGACTATGCGTATTGATTGGCATCAGGTTTATGCCGCCATTTGGCGAAGCCGAAGTCAAAAGTTAAAACCGGTTGTTCGTCTTGATCCTGTTCGTCTGGATGAACTTCAGGGAATCGACAGACAAAAACAAGCGATTATAGATAACACACAGCATTTTCTTGAAGGCAAAACCAGTAATCATGCCTTGTTATGGGGAGCGAGGGGAACGGGGAAGTCCTCTGTCATTAAAGCCTTACTCAATGAAATGGCACCTCAAGGCTTACGCATCATACAAATTGATAAGGATGATCTGAGTTTTCTGCCTGAAATTCTTGATGAACTGGAAGAAGAAAGCGAGCAATTCCGCTTTATCATTTTTTGTGATGATTTATCGTTTGAAGCAGGCGAATCCACTTATAAACCATTAAAAACCTTATTGGAAGGTGGACTGGAACTACCTCCAGAGCATGTCAGACTCTATGCCACATCAAACCGACGTCATTTATTGCCAGAAAAGCAGTCTGAGAATCAGCTGAGTGGATTAGTCGATGGTGAAGTGCATTATGCTGATAGCCTGGAAGATAAACTAGCTTTATCGGATAGGTTTGGACTGACCTTATCTTTTTACCCTGCTAATTGGGAAAATTATTTCGCTATAGTTGAAAAATTATTTGCCGATATCAGTACTGATACGAGTCAATTACATGAGGCTGCCCGTCTCTACGCAATGGGAAGGGGGAGCCACAGTGGTAGAACGGCAAAGCAGTTTTATCAATATTATCGTGCTCAGTTTTAGATATAACCACACGAATGCTTGGTTGATTATTGATAAGCTGTTTGGCTAAATAACACTAAACAATGAAAGATGATGTCTGGCATTTAAATACTTACTTCTATCCATAAAGATAAAGTAGCTTGGCTTTAATTTCATAAAGGATTATCGAAATGAATCGAGACAATTCTTTTTTCGAGTTTGACGCCGAGAATAGTGTTTCATCAACGTCTAAAAAGCCACGTTGGCTGGTCCTTAGTGTTGAGGATAATGAAACTTTTCAACAGTCATTGCTTAATGCGCTGTCAAGAATGATAGTACAAGGGCAGACCATGGAAGTGCTGACCGCCTCTTCTGCTGAAGAGGCTCAGCTTGTCCTTGATAAGCGTCCAGATATTAATTTGATTTTACTGGATGTGGTTATGGAAACGGATGATGCTGGCTTACGCCTGGTAGATCACATCCGCAGTACGCTCAATAATCCCATTATTCGAATTATTCTATTAACCGGGCAGCCTGGAATTGCCCCCAATCGTCATGTGATGGAGCAGTATGATATTGACGATTATTGGTCTAAAACCGATTTAGGGGAAGAGCATTTATTTAATGTGATGAATGGTAATCTGAAGACCTGGCGCCGCATGAACGAGTTAAAAAATGCACGTCAGGGACTAGAGCGCGTAGTCTCTGCATCACAAGCTATTTCGAGACATAACGATTTACCCCATTTTTCGCAAACTGTACTCGAAGAAATTGACCGAATTATCGGGATTACAGATGGCGGTATTATGAGTCTGAAAATGACTGAACCGCTTGATTTAGAAAAAGACTCTGCCGTTTTAGCAGCAACAGGCCAATATCAACCTTATATTGGACAATCCATCAATACTTTGGAAAATGAAATACTGTTAAAAAGAATAAAAAAAACGATCCAACAAAAACAACATATGTTTGTGGGCCGCTATTCCTTATTGTATTTTTCATTCAAACAACCTAGTCCCGTTTATTACTTAATCGTCGTTAAGTCGGCAACAGCATTGACTGAGTCCGATGTCCATCTATTGAAGGTTTTTGGTGAGAATATCTACAATGGTTTTGCCAATATTGCACTCACAGAATATCTAAACGGGCTGGCTTTCAAACATTGGCAGACTGGAATTTATAACCGGAACTGGTTCTGCCAACAACTGGCTATGGAAGAATATTGGTCTAAGCAGGCACAAATTGTTTTAATTTCGATTGATAGATTCAGTGACATTACAGTGACTTTCGGTGAAAAGTTTGCCATTCAATTATTAAAAACAGTACATGACGAGTTATCGCTAATTGAAGGAATACATGCAATAGCTATCATCAGCCGGGACGCGTTTGCTATTTTGTTGGATAAGTCACATGTACTATCTGCCTCTAGATTTGATGAAATACTAGGGAAAAAAAAGCATATTCAACATCGTGAACATAAGATTATTGCCAAAGCGATTTCAGCCCAGCTAGAGCCATCATTAAACCGCAGTCCTGAGCGTTTACTTGGACAATTGGAGAGTCATTTATATCGTCTGAGAGCAACCAGTAGCAGTCATTTTCACCATGTTTCTTTAGACAATGAAGCGATGTTTTCTAAGCATTTAGAGATGCTGAATGATTTCAATATTGGTCTGACAAAAAATGAAATACAGGCCTATCTTCAACCCAAAGTTGATATGGTGACTGGGAAATTGATTGGTTTTGAGGCTCTGGCTCGCTGGTTTAAATCTGATGGTGAAATGGTACCACCAGATATTTTTATTCCTATTGCTGAAGCATCAGGCTTAGTGGAGCAATTAGATAAAGCTATATTATTGCAGTGTTGTAAAGCCATAAAACAATTACAGGCTGTTGGGGTGAGTGTACCTATTTCTTTTAATGTGTCTTGCCATGAGTTATTGCTGAGTGATTTCTCAACAACCATTCTCTCATTACTTGAAGCTGAAGCTATTTCGCCACATCAGGTCGATATGGAAATCACCGAAACCTTAGCGATGATTGATTATGAGCAAGTCTCAGCCACACTAAAAAAACTTATTGCTCTTGGAATGGATGTCAGTATTGATGATTTTGGTACTGGTTTCTCTTCTTTATCACATGTGACGGAACTCGCTGCAACCACCTTAAAAATTGATAAATCCTTTGTTCAGTACCTTGGGGAAAGGGAGTCATCTGAGCATGTTGTGGATATGATCATAAGAGTTGCCAAGAAGTTTGGTCTAAAAGTCATTGCTGAAGGTGTCGAAACCACGCTACAAAGGGATAAGTTGATCGAACTCGGGTGTACTTTGGGGCAGGGTTATTTTTATGCCAGACCAATGCCCATTGATGAGGCGGTCAAGTGGGCAATAGAACAACAATAACGGCGTCTGAATCCAACACATTTCATCTGCCATTAATATTCAGAAGTGTATGGCAGAGCCTGACTATTCTTTATCTTCCTATTTTCTGTATTATCAGCTTTCTCAGTTATCAAATTTATCTCCATATACTTGAGTCAAACTATCAGCCGTATTTTGAATCACAGCAAAACAGGCTCGATAATTCCATGAACACTTTTTCAAGAGAACTGGGGCATATTCAACAATTAATTCGTCTGCTTCGATACAACCAACAGTTTGAACAATCAGTGCAATTGGGAAGGCCGATAGATCTTTCTTCAATAGAGAAGGTATTCACTGACTTTTCAAATGTTTCATCTTATATCAGTCAGGTGAGATGGCTGGATAAGGATGGCATGGAAAAAGTCAGAATAAATATCTCTGGCAATGAAGTTGTCGTTGTTGAACAAAAGCAATTACAAGATAAATCTCAGCGCGACTATTTTCAGGCCGGGATGAAACTTCAGGGAGATGAAGTATATATATCGGCGATAAATCCCAATATAGAAAATGGGAAAATCATCATACCTTTGGAAAAAACCATCCGGACGGTAATGCATACAGCGCCCGAGAATGGCTTACAGGACGGGGTGTTAATCATCAATTTCGTATTGAATGATATGCTCGAGTCACTAAATAAAGGACAAGATAATAAATTACGCATAATTGATAACAAAGGTTATTGGATTATGCATCCTAATACTTCGCTTGAGTTTCGTTCGTATACAGACTATCTCGTCAAAACAAACACCTTATTACCCCCTGATGTAATCAGAACTATTCTTCAGCAACAGCAGTTACATAATTTTATAAAAGACGCCAGACTCATTAGTTACAGTGCTATAGATATTGGCGATAATACGCCAGAGAGTCGACATCGTTTATTTTTTATTGATAGTTCCAAACCGGATTTATTAAATGTTGTCGAGCAAAAAGTCGCTTTACTCGTTTTTAGTCCGACTATATTGATTTTGCTGATTGTCTTCTTCTTGATCTGGCGTTTTCTTTACGATGGCCGTAAACAGTATGACTTATTCAGACAACTGGCTATTGAGAAAGACGCATTAGCTCTTTTAAATCAACAATTAAATATTGCCTATGAGCAACAACAGCAGATGCAGGATTCTATGGTTGAACTACGTAAACTATCATCCATGGGTATGATGGTGGCAGGCCTTGCGCATGAGTTAAATACGCCTCTGGGTGGTACTAAACTGACATTGTCCAGCCTTGAATCATCTTGTAAACAGTTGGCTTTAGCGGTTTCGGAAGGTTTGAAAAAAAGTGAGCTGGAAGATTATTTAACAAAGACAGCTGAAACGATTGAACTCGCCCAGAAAAATATACGAAGAGCTTCTGATTTAGTCACTAGTTTTAAGCGCCTGGCAGTCGACCGGCATACCGATGAGGCGACGGTCTTTGATTTAATGCTGGTGATCAAAGATGTCACTACTACCTCTTTACCCAGACTAAAAGGGCTGCATATTAAATTGGATATTTCTGGGCCTGAACAGTTAGCGATACAAAGTTATGTTGGCATTGTTTCGCAGTTATTCCAGAACCTGATTGATAATGCGGTTTCGCATGGTTTTGCACGGCGCGATAGCGGGCATATTCACATAGAGGTTTCACAGGATTCACCTGAGCGTGTAACAGTGATGGTATCTGATAATGGCAATGGAATTGAAGTTGAGCGATTGAACAAAATCTTTGATCCGTTTGAAACTGGTGCGAGAGGAGAAGGGCATACTGGTTTAGGATTACACTTATGTCACCAATGGGTCACACAGGTGCTAAAAGGGTCGATTTCGGTTAACTCAGCACCTGGTAAAGGCACTACCTTTATACTGGATATACCTACTCAAGTGAATGAGCCGGAATAATGGTTAATATCGCACAGTGGCCATCAGTATTTACCTGATTTTGATATGACCATTTCAGCTTCTGACAGAGTTGTTCAGTGAGCTGCAAACCTAAACCAAAGCCCTGAGCATCACCAGTATTATCTTTGTTGGACTGACTACAGTGATTATGGATGGTGATCGTTGCACCATGCTGTTGTATAGATACACTGCCATCCCATGTATGCTGAAAAGCATTTCTTATCAGGTTACCAATAATAATTCTTGCTGCTACGGATGATTCATGCAACTCGCAGGCCTGTGTTTCAAGTTGGATATTGACGGGTTTGTTTTTAAGCAAGTAACGCATTTCTTCGACCAGGTTATGGATTAATTCATCCAGACGGAAATGTTGTTTTGTCAGTGAATCAGTCTCATCACGGTTCAGCCACAATAATGTTTCACACAGATGCTGCATAGTCAGACTGGCGCGCTCAATTCGTTCAAAAATTTCCTGCTGTTTTTCTGGTAAAGCGCTGGACTGTTTTTGCTGAATTTTATGCATCAATTCCACATTGTTTCTGATGACACTGATGGGGGTGCGTAATTCATGGCTGGTATAACGTAAGAATTTTTGTTCGCGTTCCATTGCTTCATTGACTGAAGATAACGAGCTTTGGATTAATTTTGCCATCTGATTGAGTTCAGGATAGGCAAAGTCAGGCGGGTTACGTTTCAATGTCTCCGGTGTCAGTTCATGAGTCCATTTGGTGAGCCTGGAGACTGGTTGTGATAGACGTTTCATCAATAACCAGGTTATTAAGGCTAAAAGTAGTGTAATACCAACGCTTAGCGTAATAATAAAGTGTCGACTTTGTCTGGCATTTTTTCCTACCAAAGGGGATGCGTCAGCCCGGGTAAGCGTACGACTGATAAAAAAATCCTGCCCTTCAACACGTAATTTGATCAGAAAGTACATCAGACCTGAGCCGCGTCCGGCCTCACCACGTGTGAAGTGTTTCATCAGCACAGCATAACGTTTTGGTTTTTTGAAATACTTTTTGACAACAGCCGTCTGCTCATCCCAGCTCCGGGTGATGGTATAGCCATCTATATAAGCTATTTCTGTAGTTTGTTGTTGTGCATGCAGATAATCTTCTGCGGCATGTTCCATATTGGCTGAAATAATGCTATCCATTCCACGGAAAAAGAAATGAATACTGAGCATGGAATAACCGGTCACAATGGTAATTCCGAGCACCAGAAAGGATAGAGCAATCCAAAGTTTGAGGCTGAGTTTAAGTTTCATTTCTCAATGCAAATCCGTGACTGGGAATGGTATGAATTAAGCTTTTATCAAAAGGTGCATCTACGGCTTTCCTCAAGTGAAACATATGCACTTTTAAACTATCACTGTCTGGTGGCATATCACCCCAGATAGCCGTTTCAAGTTTTTGTTTAGTGACGACTTCTGGATAAGCGCGCATTAACACTTCTAATAATTGCCAGCTGGTGGGGGATAGTTTGAGGAGCTGTCCCTGACGGCTGACAGTTTTTGTCTGCAGATCCATGATTAAATCATCACATTGCAAGCGTTGCACCTGACCACTCCGACGACGTGCAAGTGCCCGAATACGCACAACGAGTTCATCCAGATCAAAGGGTTTGACTAGATAGTCGTCGGTTCCAGTATTAAAGCCGGTAATTTTGTCACTGATTTGGTCACGCGCTGTCAGCATCAGAATAGGGATGTCATAGCCTTGTTTGCGTAATTTTTCACATACTGTGAGTCCGTCCATTCTGGGCAGATTTAAGTCAAGTAACAGCACGTCATACTCATTTTCCTGACTTAACTGTAAGCCCATTACACCATTACTGGCATGGTCACACTCGATGTTTTCTAAACTGAGGTAATCAATGACTGTTTCAGCCAGATCGAGGTCATCTTCGATTAATAAAACATGAAACATGGTTAATTTACCTCAGCAGTATGTATGACTGATTTTCGTTTAAATAAGGCTAAAACATCATTCTGAATCAGTAATAGGCTTGGAATTAAAATCAGGGTGATGATAGTAGCAAACATAATGCCGTAGCCCAGAGAAACGGCTGCCGGAATTAAAAATTGTGCCTGCCGGGATGTTTCACTTAATAACGGCATAAGACCGGCAAATGTGGTGACAGAGGTCAGTAGTACCGGGCGCAGACGACTTCGGCAGGCGATGCTGATCGCTTGTTTAATATCATCATATTCATGACGAATATCGTTGAAGCGTGAGACCAGCAGCAGACTGTCGTTAACCACGACACCACTTAAAGCGATGATGCCATTTAACGATAAGATGCCTAAGGTCAGATCATTGACCCAGTGACCGAGTATAGCGCCGACAATGCCAAAAGGAATGGCGGTCATAATCAATACCGGCTGAATATATGAACGCAGTGGAATCGCCAACAGCATATAAATGACTAATAAAGCGATCAAGGAGACATGCACCATCGAAGACTCGGTTTCAGCTTGTTCTTCCGCTTCGCCTGCAAAGTGGATGTCCAGCCCTGGATATTTTCTTAATAAATTCGGCACAATATCCGACTGTAAATCAGACACCAGTTCAGTAGTGGGTAAGATATCTTTGTTCACATCGGCAGAAATATATACCGCCCGTTTTTTATCAATTCGGGTTATTGAATCACGGGTAAAACCGAAGCTGATATTTGCTACGCTGGATAACGGTACCACATCGCCATTTGGTGTTCTGACGCGTGAGTTGAGTACGTTGGCAGCGTTTTGACGTTCGTCTTCCGGATAACGTACTTTTACTTCAATCTCATCACTATTACGTTGATAGCGTTGTACGACTTGTCCGCTGAAGCCCTGTAAGATTTGTACAGCCAAATCGTTTGTGGTCATCCCCAATGCCCGGCCTTGCGGGTTCAGTGATAAATGTAATTGTGGCTGACCCGGTTCAAGGTTATCGTCAATACCACTGATAGCGGGGATCGTCTTCAAGATGTTTTTAATATCGTTACCCGCCAATGTAAGAATCTGATCATCATTAGCGCGTAATTCAATACGGAGATCATCCACTGAGCCATGTCGCGATCTGACACTGACAGTTTTCGCACCTTCAGGTAGGCCGACTAACTTGCGCCAGTGACGGGTGAACGTTGTAATGTCATAGGGTGCGCTAGGCTTCAGTTCGACTGTGACCGTACCTGCCTGATCACTGGATGACAAAATTTGCAGATTAGCAATATCGTCGTTACCACCTAATTCTTTGTCTGTCTGATAAGCCAGTTTCTCCATCAAAGCCAGATCAGTATGCGTCAGCCCATAGCTCACATCATTTTGCATTGTGAGCTGAGCTCGGACGGTATCGCCTGGAATAGAAGGGAAAAAGCTAAGTCTGACCATACCAGTCATCGGCATAGACATCACAAAAATAAACAAAGCAATAAACAACACAGTGACCGCATAACGTTGGTTTAATGCGTAATTAATCACTGGGCGGTAGCATGATTGGTTGAACCATTGCAGGCCACTATCCATTGTGTGTTGGATGGTATGCCAGATTTTTAATAATCCATGTTTACTGATCTGACGGCGTGTGTTCAGATGAGCAAGATGTGCGGGTAGAATTAATTTTGATTCGATAATCGATAAAATCAGGCAGATAGACACGACAGCAGCAAATTGTGAATACAGTTTGCCTAAGCCACCTTCGAGTTGTGATAAGGCATAAAATGCGGCAACTGTGGTGAAGACACCAAACAAGGTCGGAATCGCAACGATCATTGTCCCTTTGATGGTATTTTCAATAGTGTCGCCTTCTTTCGACCTGACGTCGTAAACCGATTCACCCACCACGACTGCATCATCCACCACAATACCTAATGCCAATAGAAAGCCAAAGGTGGTGAACTGATTGAGTGACAAGTCCATAAAGCTGCCACCCATAAAATATAAGGTGCCGAAGAAGATAAACGGTAGTCCCATGGCCACCCAGAAAGCGACAGTCAGGTTCAGGAATAAAGCCAGGAGAATGAAGACCATAACAATGCCGGTAAAAGCATTCTTAACCAGTAATTCCAGGCGTTGTTTAATCGATTCGCTACGGTCATACCAGGCTTCGAGCTTGACGTTATCAGGCAGCTTGCCATCTTGTTGCCATTCCTCAGCTACTTTTTTAGCAGCATTAACCGTATTGGTGATGTCATCCTGACCTGTGGTGATAACTTGTAATGCAATACTGTCATGGCCTTGAAAGCGGGATAACACCGACGTGCTGTCATCATAGGTATCATTAATTTTGGCGACTTCCCCCAGCATTAATTGATTACCGTTAGCAAGTGTGAGCAATGGAATGGCGGCAAAGTCCTGTTTCAGGTAAGCCTGCTCAGATGCTTTTAGTTGTAAGTAAACCGTTTTATTGCGTAATACCGCTGTCATGGTATTAGATGAACTGGCGTTAATCGCTTTTTCCACATCAGATAAAGACAGGCCGTAGGACTGAAGTTTGCCGTCATCAACTTCAATCGCCATCATCGGATCCAGCCAACCAGAAATATTGACTGAGCTGATATTGGGGTTGGCGATCAAATCAGTTTTTAAATTGTAAGCAAGTTGTTGCAGGCTGTGTCTGTCGGTATCGCCATACAACTGTAACCACAGTGAGTGTTCTTCACGCTGTGCTTTTTCAATAACCGGTTTTTTGGCATCAGCTGGAAAGGTGGATATCGCATCGACTTTGGTTTTGACATCACGTAACAAAGTGTCTAAATCATAATCACTCTGCTTTTCAACGTTCACCGTCACGCCAGTGCCTGTTGAGGTGCTGGTAATACGTTTAATACCAATCACGTCTTCCAGCTGTTCCTCTATTTTTATCGCCAGCCCTTCTTCAGACTGTTTGGCAGAGCCACTGTCATACGATACGGAGATGGTTAAAGAGTTCGGATCCTGGCTGGGGAAGGCTTCTTTACGTAATTGGCCTGACTCCAGTACACCCAGCACGATGACCAGAATCATTAATAAGTTAGCAGCCACCGGATTGGCGGCAAACCAGCCTATAATCCCACTTGAGAATGATTTTTTTACCATTACAGCGATACCTCAACCGGCTTAACAGCCATGCCTTCAAGATAGCTATTTAACGGACTAACCAGGATCATAACCGGCGCATCATTTAATGATTCCGGAGGTTGTATATAGATATAACCGGCGCTGGAAAATAATGGATTGGCACTGAATTTTTGCAAGGTGTTATCCGCTGAAACATACCAGACTTCACCACGTTGACTTAAGGCGCTGGTAGGTAATTTCCAGACGCCAGCAACATTTCTGCCTTTAATGTATGCACTGACAAAGGTGCCAGGAAATAATGCCGGTTCGAGGTCAAGTGGATTATCAACAGCAATGATTAAACTACGTTGGCGTGTTTCGTCATTCAGACTCTGTTCTACTCTTAAAATGCGGCCATTCCAGATGTGATGATCTTCGACACTTTCAACTTTAACAGGCCACTTTCCACTATTAAGTACTGCCATACTTGGTAAGTTATTCCACTCTTGTGCAGACAGCGCCACATTGATTTCAACACGATCAGTGCTATACAACGTTGCAACCTCTGTTCCTGTTTGCACATAGCTGCCAGGAGATACCGCACGGTTGATAACTAACGCATCAAAAGGAGCTTTGATAGCGGATTGTGACAGATCTTTTTCAGCGGCTTTTAAGCTGGCTTCAGCTTGTTTTACGGCTGCTTTAGCGGCAGCAAGCTGGGGTTTACGTAACACTAAATCTGAGTCAGGTTCGCCTTTTAGTCCTGATGATTGCCATTCACTGAGCGCCTGCAGACCGCGACGTTGTTCTTCAAGCAAACTGACTTTAGCTGAGCTTAATGCCTGACGAGCACTTTCAACAGCAGCCTGATAGTCACTATTTTCCAGCTTCGCCAGTATGGTGCCTTTTTGTAAACGGTTACCCGTTTCAAATTGTGCAGCGATGGAGTCAATCTGCCCGGCCACCTGCGCGGTTAAGGTGATATTAAAGTGTGGCTTGGCAGCACCGTAGGCTTTGACTTCAGAGGCATAGCTACCAGGGACGGCTTTAATGACAGATACATCTGGACTCGGTGCTTGCTCTTTTTTTGTGGGGATAGGGCGATTAGCCTGGACTTCGGACAGGTGTTTTACCACGCCGACAGTGATAAATAAAATACAGCAAGCAATGATGAATAAAATGATTTTTGGTAGGTGGCGTTTCATGATGCTGTTCCCAGGCCCAGTGCTAAGCCAAGATTAATGCGGTTAATTAAGCGTTGGTAAATCAGATTGTCCAGAGTGGCTTCCAGATTGTAGGTTTGTTGTTGAACAGTTAATAAATCCAGAATATCGACAAGACCAGTTCGATAACTTGTTTGATATTGTTTAAGACTGTTCTGAGCACTTTTTAAAGCCGCGGAAATATGCTGCTGACGGGTCATCAGATTCTGTTCCAGACTCAGGTATCGCTCCACTTCGTTAATCGCTGTTAATAAAGTTTCACGGTAGCTTTGGTAGCTATAAGCTTCGTTTAATTCAGCTTCTTTGGCTGCAGCGCGGAGTTCTCCGCCTTGATAAATGGGAGCCGTCAATTGCGCCAGTAATGACCACAGCGGCGAAGCCATTAAAGCCTGATGCGGTGAGGAGGCAGCATCTTTGAGTGCAGCGCCGAGATCTAAATTGGGTAGTAGCTGTTTATAAGCCACTTTGGTCCGTAACTGATTGGCTTCAATCGCGGTATAGGCAGCTTGTAAATCGGGCCGGCGTGCCAGAGTTTGTTCCGGTAAATCAGCTAACGCCAGTTCCACTGGCGGGTATTTATCAGGAGCGACTATATCCTCACTGTTGCTCAGGCCTAATAACTGTTTTAAGTCACGCTGTTGCTGACGGTAATCTTCTTGATTGGCAGCCAGATTCGCCCTCGATTGTGCGCTGGCACTACGGGCATTATCCAGATCTTCTAATGTGCCGATACCATTTCTGTAACGTTGCAGAATATAGCTTTCATTTTGCTCCAGCGTTTTTAAGCGCTGCTGTTCTATTTCAATCGCATGTGATGTGGCGGTCAGATTTAGCCAGGCTTTCATCACTTCAGCGGCTAAACTGTCTCGGGCCGCCTGATAAAGCAGAGCTTGTTCGGCCACATCTTTACTGGCCGCCTGACTATTGTTTTTTAACTTACCCCATAGGTCGGCCTGCCAGCTGATATCAATATTACTGGTAAAGTTATCCGAGGCATTTTCGCTACGCATGGCACTGGCACCCGCACTGACTTGTGGTTTGTGTGCTGCATCAGTCTGTTGTAATCGTGCCTGACGAATTTGTAATGTTAACCAGGTCTGCTGCAATGTGGGGTTATTGTCGATAGCGGTTTCCAGCAGCTGATTAAGTTGCTCTGAATCAATCAGACTATTAAGTGAAACAACAGGAATAGCATCAGCAGATTGTGACCAGGCTGGCAGGGCTTGTTGTTGCTCAATTTGTTGCTTGTAGTCAGGACTCGCAGGCATGGAAACGCATGCTGACAGCAACAATATAGCACTCAATAGTGTGAGTACTTTGCTTTGTCTGACACAAGCTAACTTCATGAATACCTCTATCATTGTTTACCTGCATAGCATAGATGGCTGACAGTTAACACGGGGTTAAAAATTACTGTTGAGTTTGAGGCTGTTGTTGGCCGTATTGCAGCACTGTCCTGAGGATAGGGCCTAATAAAGAGCAGGCAAACATGATGGCAACCATCGGCCACGGTGTACCATCACCGAGTAAACCAACCAGCGAACCGCTGAGCGCGCCAGCAGCAAAGCCAATAGAGCCCAACAACGCCGTTGCCGTCGCACTGTTATAAGGGAAAAATTCTACCGTGCTGGATGTGGCATTAGAGACAATCAAACCCATTGATGCAATAAATAAAATTAGTAAACTCACCACCAACCAGAGTTGAGGCTGAGCGACGATACTGACGTAGAGTAATAAAATCAAGCTTGTCAGAATTTGTGCGGCTTGCCCTGCGCCTAATAAAAATTGCGGTTTGTAATAGTGCAATAGACGAATATTTAAGCGGTTGGCCAGCATCATACCGATCACATTTAAACCAAACAAAAACGGATAGATCGTTTCGCTGATATCAAAATAGCCCATATAGACTGATGGGGAACCAGTGATAAAAGCAAACATGCCTGCAAGGGCAAAGCACTGAGAAAATATAAAACCCAGTGCACAACGATGAGACAGTACCATGCCATAGCGTTTGAACATGCTGGTGCGTTCGGTCGCTTTTTTACGGGTTTCAGGCAGTCGGAAAAACAACGCTATGCCGACAGCTAAACCGTAGACTAATAAAAAAACAAAAATCAGTCGCCAGCCACTGATATGCAGAATCAGCATGCCGATAAGTGGCGCTAATAAAGGGGCAAGCATCATGATGACAGCCATATTGGAAAGGTGTCTGGCACTGTCTTTGCCATGGCTTAAGTCACGAATCACAGCGGCTGCATTGACTACGGCAACGCCACCACCAATAGCTTGAACAACCCGAAATAGCCACACACTATGAATGTCCTGGCTGAAAATAACACCAAGTGTTCCTAAACAGAAAATCGTTAAACCACTTCCTGTTGCCGCTCGACGTCCAAAATGATCAGAAAATGGTCCACCAAAAATCTGACCTATGGCAAAACCTGCTAAATAGAGACTTAAGGAGATTTCAGTATCGTGAATGCTGGTGGCTAAATCGTTAGCCATCTGTGGAATGGCAGGCAGGTAAGCATCAATGGCAAGTGGAGTTAACGCCGTTAGTGCTGCCAGTAATAAGATAAGCGCCCTCGTTGGCGACGATGTTTGATTCATAGTTTCTCAGTGGTTTGTGAGTCAATAGAGGCAAGTGTCGACTTAAGTAAGTTCGCCAGTAAGGCTTTATCTTGGCTTTTTATAGAAGAAAGCAGTTTTTCAAGTAATACAAAGTGGGCCGGGTAGGCGGTGTTGATAAGCTTTTTACCGCTGCTGGTTAGGGAAACCAATACTTTGCGACGATCCTGCTGACAATGTTTGCGCTGGATGAGCATTTTCTGTTCTAGTCTATCCAGCCGACTTGTCATGGCACCAGAGGTTAAGAACATGCTTTGGTATAGTTCTGACGGTGTTAAATAACGTTGGTTTTCACGTTTTAATGTGGCGAGAACATCAAACTCCCCAGGCTTAAGATCAAAGCTTCGATGTAATTCGGCCAGTTGCTGTTCTATGGTTTTGGCTAAGCGTAAAATCCGGCCAACGACTTTGATCGCCTCGACATCGGTCTCTAAACCCACTTGTTTCCATTGCTGCATGATGACATCCAAATCATCCATATTTTGTGGTGACATGGCTTACCCGATTAGACAAATATTTATCTTAACATAAAGATAGTTAATATTAAGTTAATTTTATTTTACTGTTTTTAAAGGCAAATTTTTAATAGTTTGCAAAGGAAGTTTTTCCTGAAATTCAATGTAATATTGATGCGGGCTATAGAAGCAAATTATAATATTCACGATCGCAATGATCAGAAGGATGACAGAATTTAGCATTAACGATTAGATTCTGGTTCATCGTGCAGAACATGCCGTTCTGATCTCACTTACCTTATTCGGCTACAACGACGAGATGCCTATTAGAGCAAGCGTAATGCTTTGTTTTCATGGGCGGTTGTTAGCTGTTTTTATTATCTTGTCCGGAGAGATGTCCTAGTGAGTCACTACAAGCCCTACAATGGTCCAGCTGCTGGTTGGGGTGCACTTATCAGTGTTACTCGTAACTGGTTGGGTAGCAAAAATGCTATCTCCAACATCCGTGCGATGCTGAAAACAAATCAGGATCACGGTCTTGATTGCCCAGGTTGTGCCTGGGGAGAAACGCCTGAAAAAGGCATGATTAAATTTTGTGAAAACGGTGCAAAAGCGGTTAACTGGGAGGCTACAGGCCGTAAAGTGACCCCTGCATTTTTTGCTAAATACAGTAATACTGAGTTGTTAAAAGAAAGTGACTTTTGGCTTGAGTCACAAGGTCGTATTACGCATCCGATGCGCTATAACTCAGACACAGATCACTACGAAACCATTACCTGGCAAGAAGCATTTGATACAGTTGCCAAACATTTAAACCAACTGGACTCACCGCATCAGGCAGAGTTTTATACCTCAGGCCGTGCCAGTAACGAAGCGGCATTTCTGTATCAGCTTTTTGTACGTGCCTTTGGTACCAATAACTTTCCTGACTGTTCCAATATGTGCCATGAAGCCAGCGGTATTGGTATGTCAGAAACACTGGGTGTGGGTAAAGGTACCGTTACTTTTGAAGATTTTGCTGAAGCAGATGCAATTTTTGTTATCGGTCAGAATCCTGGCACCAACCATCCACGTATGTTGGAACCGCTGAGTGAAGCAGTAAAACGTGGTGCACATGTCGTGTGTTTCAACCCGTTAAAAGAACGTGGTCTGGAACGCTTTCAACATCCACAAAGCCCGCTTGAAATGCTGACGAATGAGTCTGAGCCTACCAATAGTGCTTATTTCAGACCTGCATTAGGCGGCGATATGGCGGCTATCCGTGGTATGGCGAAATTCTTATTGCAATGGGATCGCGAAGCGCAGCAAAAAGGTAAAGCTGCCATATTAGATCATGCCTTTATTAAAGAGCATACGCATGGCATGGATGACTATTTTGCAGAAATTGATAATACGCCTTGGGAACTGATTGAATCACAATCGGGTATGACTCTGCCTGAAATTGAAATGGCCGCTAAGATTTATTGCAAAGCTGAGCGCGTTATTATGTGCTGGGCAATGGGTGTCACGCAGCATGTGCATTCAGTACCGACAGTGCAGGAAATCGTTAACCTGCAATTATTACGTGGCAATATCGGTCGTCCTGGTGCGGGATTATCACCCGTACGTGGTCATAGTAATGTGCAGGGTGATCGTACGATGGGTATCGATGAGCAACCACCGGAATGGTTGCTGGATGCTATTGAAAAACGCTTTGACTTTAAAGTGCCACGTGATCATGGCCATACGACAGTTCATGCTATTGATGCGATGGAGAAAGGTCAGGCGAAAGTGTTCTTTGGACTCGGTGGTAACTTTGTTCAGGCAACACCGGATACCGAGCGCTCACACAATGCTATGCAAAACTGTGATCTGACCGTGCATATTTCAACCAAGTTAAACCGTAGTCATCTTGTTACGGGTAAAGAAGCGTTGATTCTGCCTTGTCTGGGGCGTACTGAAAAAGACTTTCAGAAATCAGGTTTGCAAGGTGTGACGGTTGAAGATACGTTCAGCATGGTACATATCTCTTATGGTCAGTTAAAACCGTTTTCACCTTTATTACGCTCTGAAGCGTCTATTATTGCTGGTATTGCCAAAGCTACATTAGGTAATAAACCGGTGGATTGGGAATGGCTGGTAGAAGATTATGATCGCATCCGTGACTTAATCGCTGATGTGATTCCAGGCTTTGAGGATTTCAGTAAGAAAATTCAACATCCGGGTGGTTTCTATTTAGGTAATGCTGCAGCGGATTATGAATGGAATACCTCAACAGGCAAGGCTAACTTTATTGCCAATCCATTACCAAAAACCTTACTGCAGGATCAGGTCACCATGAAAGGGCAAACGCCAGATCTGATATTACAAACCATGCGTTCACATGATCAATACAATACAACGATCTACAGCATGAATGACCGTTATCGTGGCGTTTATGGCATGCGTGATGTGGTCTTAGCTAACGAAGCGGATATTAAACGTCTTGGTCTGGAACACGGACAGAAAGTGGACATGATTACCGTCTGGGAAGATGGTAAACAAAGAAAAGTGTCTAACTTTACCTTGCTGAGTTATGACATCCCACAAGGTCAGGCAGCGGCATATTACCCAGAAACGAATCCTTTAGTCCCACTGGAAAGTTATGGGGATAAAACGTTCACACCGACCTCTAAGTTCATTGCGATAAAAATGGTAGCAAGTGCAAGTAATGCCGACGAAGTAGCTATTGCATCGGTAGCTTAAATTAAATAAGGTATGTTCAATAAAAAAGGCACTGATTCATCAGTGCCTTTTTTGTATCTGCAGCAGGAAATTCAGTGGCTAGATTTCATCTACGGCTTCCATACACTCAGGTAAGGTCTGACCACCATCAACTACAATTTGCTGTCCAGTGATATAAGCAGCTTCATCGGCTGCAAAGAATAAGGCAGCATTAGCAATATCTTCCACAGCGCCCAGACGTTTTAACGGAATCGCTGCAGCCATACTATTCAGATATTCCTCACCTAAATCGGCCAAACCTTCGGTGTAAATATTGCCCGGCATCACGGCGTTAATTGTTGTGTTGTAGCGTGCTAGTTCCATTGCCGCTGTTTTCATAAAGCCTAACTGTCCTGCTTTAGTCGCACCGTAGTGAGACCAGCCAGGATAACCTGTGATTGGGCCTGTGATAGATGAGGTTACAACCACACGACCTTTACCTTGCTTGTCGAACTGTGGAATACAGGCTTTGACACATAGGAAGGTACTTTTCAGATTGGCTGACATGATGTCATCCCAATCTTCAGGAGTTAAGTCGACAATTTTCTTTTGTGGAAAGGTACCAGCATTTGCACACAGAATATCGACGCTGCCAAAGCTGTCTTCGGTATAGGCGACTAATGCCTGAACTTGCTCCCAGTTTGAGACGTCACATAAATAATAATCAGCCGTGCCACCGTTGGCAGTAATTTCTTCAACAGTCTGTTTCGCAGCTTCTTCGCCACGAGCAGCGATCATCACTTTAGCGCCTTGTTTTGCAAATACACTGGCAATGCCTTTACCAATCCCTTTTGAGCCACCAGTGACAATGACAGATTTATTCTTTATAGATGTAAGCATATGCAATTCTCCAGATATGTATTAAATGATGTTGTGACTGTATTTTTAACATAAATCTTGCACTTTGCAACAAAAATATTGCAAGTCAGTAAAAATGGATATATAAATGTGGCTAATCCATACAGTTTTTAGAGGTTTGTTTTTATGGCTGGTTTATATAATTCCTTGTTTGTTCAAGGCTTAACGCGCGGTGTGAAAGGTTTACTTCCTCAGTGGGGTGTTTCGGAAGATGCCACAATTTCATTATTGACTGTGTCAGAAAATGCCACATTTTTAATCAAAGATAAGCAGCGTGATAACCAGTTTATTATTCGAGTCCACCGACCGGATTATCATTCTAAAAATGAGATTTTGTCTGAGCTGATGTGGATACAGTCATTACGTCAGCAGCAAGTACTGAACACACCAGAGCCGCTCGCTATGCAAGATGGTTCTCTGGTAGCCGAGTTTGACGATGATGGTACAGCTCGATATGTGGTGGCATTTGAGTTTCTTCCTGGTGAGCAGCCGAGTGAAGATGAGTCGCTGGTGGAAGGCTTTGAGTTACTGGGTGCGACATCAGCAAAGCTGCATTTGCACGCCAAAGAATGGACATTACCCGAGACATTTGAGCGTAAAAAATGGAATTTTGATAGTGCTTTTGGCCATCAGTCTTTATGGGGTGATTGGCGTGAGGCTTTGGGGCTGGATGAGCAGGGTAAAAACCTACTGGAAAGGCTGTGTGAAGTACTCGATGCTAAATTGGCGGAATATGGTGAAGGCACGGATCATTTTGGTCTGGTGCATGCTGATTTGCGTTTAGCCAACTTATTGGCAGATGGACATGAGCTCGGTGTTATCGATTTTGATGACTGTGGCTTTAGCTGGTTTATGTACGATTTTGCTTCAGCCGTTTCATTTCTTGAATTATCGCCGTTATTACCAGAATTAGAACGCGCCTGGGTACGTGGTTATAAAAGCGTGGCACCGTTATCAGCAGAAGATGAAGCGATGATTTCGACATTTGTCATGTTTCGTCGCTTGCTTTTAACCGCCTGGGTTGCCAGTCATCCTGAAACGGAAACGGCAGCAGAAGCGGGCTTTGACAAATATACTGCCGGTACTATTGAGTTAGCTCAGCGCTACTTGGATGAACATGAAGAACAAGAAAAATTACCATTGAATGAAAAACGCATTCTCGATATGAATGCGTTTGAAGCGAAATCTGGCAAATATGAGAAAAATGTGGAAAGACGCTTAGATAACCTGGGCGCCGCCTCTGTTTTGTTTTATCAGAGTCCGATTGAAATGGTCTCTGCTCAGGGCGCCTGGATGGTGGCTACTGATGGTAAACGTTATCTTGATTTTTATAATAATGTGGCTTGTCTTGGGCACTGTCACCCAAGAGTTGTCGCTGCTGTATCCAAGCAAATTGCGACATTAAACGTACATACACGATATCTGGTTTCTGTCGTCGATGATTATCTGGAATCATTAAAAGCAACATTGCCAGAGTCTGTATCTAATGTGGTGATGACCTGTTCGGGCAGTGAAGCTAATGATTTGGCTATGCGTCTGGCAGAACATGCATCTGGCGGCACTGGTTTTATTGTCACAGAAGATGCGTATCACGGTAATACCAGTTTAGTGACAACAGTGTCACCATCGATCTTAAAGCAGGGCAGTTTGCCTGATAATGTGGTCGCTATTCCGGCACCGTCTTCCTCTGTTTACGGTGAAGATATTGGTGGAGGCTTTGCTGCGAAAGTCACTGAGGCTATTGAAACACTTGAACAGCGTGGCATCAAAGTAGCTGCATTATTAGTGGATACGATTTTCTCATCGGATGGTATTTTTTCAGAACCACGAGGTTTTCTAAAACAAGCAGTTCAAGTAGTACGTAACGCTGGTGGTGTGTTCATTGCTGATGAAGTTCAACCTGGATTTGCCCGAATGGGGGATACATTCTGGGGCTTTGATTTTCATGGATTGACGCCGGATATTGTGACAATGGGAAAACCGATGGGAAATGGTTTCCCTATGGCTGCTGTCGCAACACGTCCAGATTATCTGGAATCCTTTTGTGCTGATGTGGGCTATTTTAATACCTTTGGTGGTAACCCTGTTGCTGCGGCAGCTGGTCAGGCGGTCCTCGATACAATTCAACAGGACAATCTGCAGGAAAATGCACGCAAGATGGGGGCTTATCTCAAGCAGCAACTTCAGTTTATGGCAAAGCAGTCATCTTTCATTGCAGATGTACGTGGTCAGGGCTTATTTCTGGGGATTGATATTGGTGAAAGAGATAATAAACATATCCCCGATCCAGGCAAAACCCGACAAATTATCAATGGTTTAAAACATGCGGGTGTGTTGATTGGTGCAGCAGGAAAATATGGAGCGACCTTGAAGCTGCGTCCTGTGTTGACATTGACACGTTATGAAGCTGATTTCTTTTTAGATGCTTTATCTAAACATGTCTAAAAGATATTCATCATTGAGGTGGTGTTCAGACTGCCGCCTCAATGATGTTTACTTTATCAGCCATTAAGGCTCTTTTTAATGGTCCGCTGGGTTGACGATCAGTCACTAAGTGATCAATCTCATTCCATCTGGCATAGCGGGCTGTTGCCATGCGATCAAATTTACTGTGATCAGCAACCACCATATTATTAGCACTTTGGCGAATCATTTGTTTATACACATCTGCGGCATCGGTGAGTGCATCTGCTGGCCCTGTAGGTGCCAGACTGCTGGCGCCGAGAATAGCCCAGTCAGCTGTGTAATCTGATAAAAACTGACAGGTCTGAGAGCCATGTGTAGCGCCTTCTTCACCATGATAAAGACCAGGCGCCATGATGACCTTGATAGTCGGATTGAATGATAGAACCGTGGCCACACCAAAAGCATGCGTAATGACGGTAATGTTATTCATTTCATAGGCGATACGTTTAGCAACTTCAACCGTGGTGACCCCTGAACCTATCATCAGTACTTTAGCTCCTTTCAATGTCGGAGCGGCTTTTTTGGCAATGGCTGCACGCTCAGCCAGATTAGCTTTATGACGTTCATTGAGGACAGGTTCAGCTGCCTGTCTTAGCAAGGCGCCACCATAAGTACGACTAATCAGGTTTTGTTCTGCTAATTCTTCTAAATCTCGACGAATAGTTTCAGTGGTAACTTGCAGTGTTTTTGCTAATTCACTTACCCGCATAGAAGGGTTGATAGTCAGTTCGTCAATGATCGCTTTGTGTCGTGCTACTTTTTTCCGTGACATAGTTACAGCCTTATGAAGAAGCTAAAAGTTACCACAAAATCTCGTCTCGCTAATATGTCTGTTGTGTTAATCGCATTAGGATTTGTCTTGTTTGATTGTTTCCCCATGCGTTTTCAGCGAAAATAGGCGACTTTTCTGAACCTTCAGAATATTAGTATTCATAAGAGCACTACATTCATGTCATCTAGCCCAGTTCAACAAGCAGCATCAAAGCGCCGCACTTTTGCGATTATTTCGCATCCGGATGCCGGTAAAACGACATTAACTGAAAAGCTGCTCTATTTCGGTGGTGCGATTCAGATGGCGGGGAGTGTTAAATCCCGGAAAACCGATCGTCACGCTACATCAGACTGGATGGAAATGGAGAAAGAACGGGGCATATCAGTAACGTCTTCTGTAATGCAGTTTCCATATCGTGATCGTATCGTTAATCTTCTGGATACTCCGGGTCATGCTGACTTCTCGGAAGATACCTACCGGACATTAACCGCTGTTGACTCGGCCTTGATGGTGATTGACAGTGCAAAAGGTGTTGAAGAACGTACCATCAAATTAATGGAAGTCTGTCGTCTGCGTGACACGCCGATTCTGACCTTCGTTAATAAACTTGATCGGGAAGGTCGTGAACCGATTGAACTACTTGATGAAGTCGAAACGATTCTGAACATCCAATGTGCGCCGATTACCTGGCCAATCGGGATGGGTAAAGGCTTCAAAGGTATTTTCCATTTATTAAATGACAGTGTGCATTTGTTTGAGCCGCACAGCAAAGAAGCCGGAGAAATCATTGAGGGCTTGGATAATCCCAGATTGGATGAGCTGTTTGGCAGTATGGCCGAAGACTTACGCGAAGAAATTGAATTAGTGCGTGGTGCTAGCCATGAATTTGTTTTGGATGAATTTCTGGCAGGACGTCTAACCCCAGTCTTTTTCGGTTCAGCAATGAATAACTTTGGTATTACCGAGTTGATGGATTCTTTCGTCGAATATGCACCACCACCACAGCCACGTGAAACAAAAACACGTGAAGTGGATGCGACCGAAGAAGCGTTCAGCGGTTTTGTATTTAAGATTCAGGCCAATATGGATCCGAAACATCGTGACCGTATTGCCTTTTTACGAGTGTGTTCTGGCAAATACACAAAAGGTATGAAGCTGCATCAGTCACGAATTGGCAAGGATGTCACTATTGCCAATGCGGTGACCTTTATGGCAGCTGAGCGTGAGCAGGCTGAAGAAGCTTATCCTGGCGATATTTTAGGGTTGCATAATCACGGCACCATTCAGATTGGCGACACCTTTACCCAAGGCGAAGTGCTTCAGTTCACCGGTATTCCTTATTTCGCGCCTGAGTTATTCCGTCGGGTCAGATTAAAAGATCCTCTTAAGAATAAAGCACTATTAAAAGGCTTACAGCAGCTGAGTGAAGAGGGTGCAACTCAGTTATTCCGTCCGCTGGATAATAATGATCTTATCTTGGGTGCGGTAGGTGTGCTTCAGTTCGACGTGGTAGTTCACCGTTTGAAAGGTGAATATAACGTGGAATGTGCGTATGAAGCTGTTCAGGTATATACCGCTCGCTGGGTGTACTGTGATGATGAACGCAAACTGGAAGAGTTTAAAAAGAAAGCATCACAAAATCTGGCACTGGATGGCGCAGGCAATCTGACTTATATCGCCCCAACACGAGTAAATCTTGATCTGACGATGGAACGCTGGCCTGATATCGACTTCCGGGCAACTCGCGAACATCTCTGATAGCTGAATAGTTATTGCCTGATTAAGGTTGAGTATTATATGATAATGATTCTTATTTACTTAACTCGTCAGGCAATCTATGTCCGTTTATCAGGAGTCAGAGCAACAAACCATCGCTAGTCTTTATCGGCAACACCATAGTTGGTTATTTCGCTGGCTAAGAGGCAAAGTGGGGTCAACGGAATCTGCTGCTGATATTTCCCATGATATTTTTGTGACCTTATTGGCGCGTGAGGAACAGCTATTGTTAGAAGAGCCGCGTGCATTTCTGACCACGCTGGCCAAGCGTAATGTCGCTAACCATTGGCGACGTCAATATGTTGAAAGAGCCTATTTAGAGGCTATTGCTGAGATACCTGAAGATTTACACCCCTCTGAAGAAGAGCAGGCTATTATTATTGAGTCGATAGTGGCGATTAATCAGCGATTACAAGGTTTGCCGCAGGATGTGAAACGTGCATTTCTTTATGCTCAACTGGACGGAATGAAACAACAGGAAATTGCTGAGAAATTGTCTGTTTCGGTGTCTACAGTTAAACGCTATCTAAGTCGTGCTGCTGCCCAATGTTATTTTGCCATCAGCGTGAACTAAACAATGTCTGAAGCCATTCAAATAGAACAAAAAATCGCATTAGAGGCTATTGAATGGTATCTGAGCTTAAGTGAACGTGATGATGACCATGTGCTCAGGCAGCAATGGCAGAAATGGCTTGAGGCCGATGCCCGTCATCAGCTGGCCTGGTCAAGAATCGAGCAGGTTAATAATGAGCTGAGTTCTCTAAGCTCACCACTTACACGAGCGGTAACTCACCAATCTTTTGATAAAGCGGCTAAAAGTCGCCGTCATTTTTTGCAATCATTGGCAGGTATCGCGATTGTCAGCGGTGGCTCATGGGCGTTATTAAAGAATGATGCGCTTCTTTCCCCATTAATGGCTGATTACCATACGGGCACTGCTGAGACCCGGCAGGTAACTCTGGCTGATGGTACGCATGTATATATGAATGCCAATACAGCATTTTCAGTACAGTATTCAGAGCAGCAGCGTTACCTTACTTTGCTGGCAGGTGATGTTGTTATCACAACAGGAAAAGATAGCAGACCCTTTTTATTACACACTCCCTGGGCTGACTTACAACCATTGGGCACCCGTTTTTATGTAAGACAGCGTGACAATGCGGCTTTAGTCGCTGTTTATGAGGGGGCTGTGAATGTTCTTATACAGAATAAAATTTCACCGCTGCTGATTAAAGCAGGTCATCAGGTCAGTTTTACTGATGATCCGTTGGGCTCCATTATGCCTGCCAGAGATGAGGCCTTGGCATGGCAACAACATATATTAGTGGCTGATAATTTACCTTTGGCTGATGTACTGACTGAGCTGGAAAATTATCATCATGGCTGGTTACGTTGTGACCCTTCAATAGCCGATCGGCGGGTTTCTGGTACTTACCCTCTAAACAAGATAGATCAGGTCTTAAAAGCCTTAGCTGCAACACTTCAGCTTGAGTTAGTGTATAGAACACGTTATTGGATAACGTTGAAACCACAGCAAACAAGTTAAATTTTTTGGTCTGTTTTTCATTCTCACGTGACACAACAAATAGACACTATTTGTTAATGGAAAGTGAGGAATCTCATGTTCAATAAACCTGCATTATTAAGCGCAGTAACGCTGACCACAGCTTTGCTCGCTGCGGCTGGCTTAACTGTATTATCTACCACATCTGCACTGGCAGCGGAGCAAGTATCAGCGCAGAGTAATGAAAAAAGAACCTTTAATGTTGCCGCAGGTGATTTGGCGACGGCTCTGAATCAGTTCGGACGGCAAGCTGGTATTTTATTAAGTTTTTCACCAGAACTCGCTGCACCTTATAAAACCTCAGGACTGAAAGGGGATTATAAAATTAGTGAAGGCCTGCAAATATTGTTGCGAGGCACACCTCTATCTGTGGTTCAGCAATCAGACACAAGTTATCGACTGACTCAAAGTAGTGATAAATCAGCCGATTTACCGGTAGTCACTGTCACCGGACAACATACCAGCTTGTCAGCGTATGACCCTATCGATAGTTATCATGCTGAGAGAGGCACAAGCGCAACAAAAACCAATGCGTCTATTTTTGATACGCCTCAGTCTATCTCGGTGGTGACACAGCAGCAGCTCATTAATCGTGGTGTAAAAACAGTCACACAGGCTTTGCAATACACGCCAAGTTTAAGTGTGCCTTACGGTTACGATACGCGTTATGACTGGTTCAGCTTGCGAGGCTTTGATGCTAAAAACCAAGTGTATCGTGATGGTCTCTTGATACCAACCAGTACTTATGGTCTGCCTAGAGCAGATAGTTATGCATTAGAACGTGTAGAAGTGATTCGTGGCCCGAGCTCCGTCACTTATGGACAGGCGCAACCGGGTGGTTTGGTCAACCTAGTCAGCAAACGCCCTACAGAAGAAACTTTGCATGAGCTACGTCTATCAGCCGGCAGTGATGATTTCTTTGAGTTGGCAGGGGATTTTAGTGGCAAAGTCGATGATGAAGGCAAGCTTCTTTATCGCCTAACCTTTGTCGGAAACGATGGTAATTCCGAAGTTGATTACAACGATTCAAGACGGAAGATGGTGGCTCCGTCATTAACCTGGAATATCAGTGACGACACCCAATTAACAGTACTGGCTCTAGAGCAGCATGATAAGCAAACTTATAGCTTTAATAGTCATTTTTCACCAACATTATTGAAGACATTTAGTGCTTTTAAAGGTGGGGCGAAGGTATACGACCGAGAATTTGGATTTTTTGATGGTGAGGAAGATTTTAATAACTTTGATCGTGATTATCGATCTGTTGGATATGAGTTTTCCCATGCATTTAATGACACATGGTCATTCAGACAAAATACACGTTATGATCACGTCAATCTTGATTTTAAAGCATTAGGGATCAGTCGAAATATATTAGCGAGCGACTTAACGAAAGGGATACAAGGAAGAGAAGCATCCAGAAGGAAAGAAGATTTAAACGCATTTGCTGTAGATAATCAGCTGTTAGCTCATTTTGATAGTGGAAAGCTAACTCATGATGTGCTTATTGGTCTTGATTGGCGGTATTCTGATTCAACAGAAAAGAATTTCAGTGGAACAGCCTCAGCTATTAATTATTTAAATCCTGTGTATGGTTCAGCCGTTGGTAATTTGTCTCTTAGCAATAAGAAGGATGTCTACTCACGTCAAACCGGACTTTATATTCAGGATCAACTGGCTTATGAAAATTGGCGCTTGCTTATTGGTGGGCGTTATGACTGGGTCAAAAATGATGTTGATGTAGATTTCTCAAATAACACAGCTAATGATGCAGATAAATCAGCGGAAGACTTTTCAGGTCGCGTTGGTCTGCTTTATAAATTCGATAATGGCCTATCACCTTATATCAGTTATAGCGAATCATTTAACTTAGTAACCAGTACTGATGTGGAAGGCAATTTATTTGATCCAGAAAAAGCCAAACAATATGAAGTTGGTGTTAAATATGAACCCAAAAATATTGATGGTTTTATTAGTTTAGCGGCTTTTGATTTAATCAAAGATGATTATGTGATAACTGAATATGATCTTTCTGGTACCAATAATATTTCTCGTCAGGTCGGTGAAGTGAATTCTACCGGTATAGAGATTGAAGTTGGTTTGGAGTTAACAGAGCAACTTAAGCTCTCAGCAGCTTATAGCTATGTAGATGCGCGTATTACTAAAAGCCCTAATAGCTGGGAAAAAGATAGCCTGATACCTAATCAACCACGCCAAACAGCGAGTGTATGGCCGGATTACACACAAACAAGCGGTGTACTGAAAGGCTTGGGAATGGGCGCTGGCTTACGTTATATAGGAGAAAGCACTTATATTGGTAGAGACAATTTGAGTCCAATAAGTGGTAATCAGAGCGTCGATATTGAAACCGGCGGTTACACATTAACTGATGCCAGTCTCCGTTATGACTTTGATGATGTAAGACTGGCGCTAAATGTCAGTAACTTATTTGATCGTGAATACACAACCACGTGTACGGATCTGGTGTGTTACTTCGGTGATGGTCGTCGAGTCATTGCTTCAGCTACTTACAACTGGTAGTTCCACAAAGGGTTGCATGAATTATCATGCAATCCTTTTTTCTTATTTGTTGCCAAACACTTACTGACTCAAGCAGAATAGGCCTCAGCACTCAGAGAAGAGGGGCAGGACCATGAAAGTCAGATCGATTACCAAAAATAAAGGTAAACCTGTCATTGGCTTATCGCCAACAGATAGTCTGGATAAAGCGGTTGCTATGTTGATGGAACACCGGATAGGTTCATTAATCATTACTGAACCTAATGGTGCGATGATTGGAATATTATCAGAACGGGATATTCTGAAAATTCTGGATACCGATCCAGAACAGTGGCATCAGAGGTTGGTCAGTGATGCCATGACCCCCAATCCGCATACCTGTGAACCAGATAACACGCTCGAAGAAGTGATGAATAAAATGGTGGAATATAATATCCGTCACTTACCTGTTGTCTATAAAGGCAAGCTGGAAGGTATGTTATCTATTACCGATATCGTGGAAGAGCTGCTGAAAAAAGCCAAGTTTGAGAATAAGCTGCTAAAAAATTATATTCAGAACTGGCCTGATGCTGAGCAGGAAACTTAGTGTTGCTCTGAGTCGAAATTATCGGTGTGGTCGATTTGTAGCTTGTTGTCTTTGGCAAAATCGACCAGAAAGTCGAAAAGCATTTCGTCTCTTTGTTCTAAGTCTGCATCAATCACCACGCATTTGACGCCATCTAATGTCGCCATTCTGACACTTGGGTGAAAAATGATGCGACGGCCAGGGCCATAAGAAGCTACCGCTCCGCATAAGCGCTCAGCCCAGTCACTGGGACGAAACTTTCCACCCTCTAAAGTTAGTCCGCGGATGATCACCTTTTTTGATATGGACATAAAGCGTCAGCTCAATTGTGATGGGTTAAAATCGGCATTCTACTGCAAATAATCCTGTTTGCATAAGCACAGAGTGTAAATAAAAGTGCTTTCAATGATTTAGGTCGGCAATAAAAATCCGTATAATCACCGCTTTTAGTTTTCCTACTCTACGAGAATCTTGTGGCTGACTACAAACAAACGTTAAATTTACCTGCAACAGCATTTCCGATGAAAGCCGGTTTACCTAATCGTGAACCTCAAACGCTGCAACATTGGCAAGACATTAATCTCTACGAAAAAATTCGTGAACAGGCCAAAGGTAGACCACAATTTATTTTGCATGATGGTCCTCCTTATGCAAATGGTGATATCCATATTGGTCATGCCGTTAACAAGATTTTAAAAGATATTATTATCAAGTCTAAAACCTTGAGTGGGTTTGATGCGCCATATGTTCCCGGCTGGGATTGTCATGGTTTGCCTATCGAACTGAATGTCGAGAAGAAAGTGGGTAAACCTGGTGTAAAAGTCACTGCCAAAGAGTTTCGTCAGGCCTGTCGTGATTATGCTGCGAAACAAGTGGATGGTCAACGCGAAGACTTTAAACGTTTAGGTGTTTTGGGTGAGTGGGATAATCCCTATTTGACGATGGATTTCAGCTTTGAAGCTGACATCATCCGTACCTTAGGACAAATCACTAAGCAAGGCCACCTGCATAAAGGTGTGAAACCTGTGCACTGGTGTGTGGACTGCGGTTCTGCTTTAGCAGAGGCGGAAGTTGAATACGAAGATAAAACCTCGCCAGCAATTGATGTGCGTTTTAATGTTGTTGACCAAAATGCTTTTGAAAAAGCCGTGGGTCAGTCAGGTAACGGTGTTGTAAGTTTACCTATCTGGACAACCACGCCTTGGACATTACCTGCTAATCAAGCTGTTTCGGTGAATCCTGAATTCACTTATGTTTTGTTACAAGCAGATAACGAGCAACTGGTTTTAGCCGAATCATTGTATGAAGCGGCGCTTCAACGTTATGACATTGAAGCCGAAGTAGTGGCGCGCTTTAAAGGCGAAAAACTGGAAGGTTTACTGCTCCAGCATCCATTTTACGACCGACAAGTACCCGTTATTTTAGGTGACCATGTCACTGCTGATGCTGGTACAGGGGCTGTTCATACTGCTCCAGGTCATGGTCAAGACGACTTTGTTGTTGGTCTGAAATATGACTTAAAAGTCGATAATCCGGTTGGTGGTAATGGGGTGTTTTTACCGGATACGCCGATTTTTGCTGGCAAATCTGTATTTAAAGCGAATCCGGATGTTATCGCGCTTTTGAAAGAAAAAGGCGCACTGTTGGCGCATATCGATATCCAACATAGCTATCCGCACTGCTGGCGTCATAAGAGCCCGATCATTTTCCGTGCAACGCCACAATGGTTCGTTAGCATGGACCAGAATGGTCTGCGAAGTGCCGCGATGAAAGCCATTGCCGATACAGACTGGATGCCTGCCTGGGGACAAAAGCGTATCGAAAATATGGTGGAAGGACGTCCTGATTGGTGTATTTCACGTCAGCGTACCTGGGGTGTGCCGATTCCGTTATTTGTTCATCAACAAACAGGTGAATTACATCCTGATACTGAACAGTTGATGGAAACTGTTGCTCAGAAAGTAGAGCAAGAAGGTATTGATGCCTGGTTTGATTTAGAGCCTGAGTCTTTATTAGGTGAGCAAGCGGCTGAATATGAAAAGGTTACAGATACCTTGGATGTCTGGTTTGACTCAGGTGTGTCGCATGCCTGTGTTTTAGCACGCCGTGACTATCTGAATCGTCCTGCTGACTTATATCTGGAAGGGAGCGACCAACATCGTGGCTGGTTCCAGTCATCCTTGCTGACTTCGGTGGCGACAACAGGTAAAGCACCTTATAAAGCAGCATTGACTCATGGCTTTACTGTTGATGCCAATGGTAAAAAAATGTCTAAGTCGTTGGGCAACACTGTTTCTCCACAGAAAGTGATGAACAATCTGGGGGCAGACATTATTCGTCTGTGGGTAGCCTCAGCTGATTACAGTGGTGAGATGACCGTTTCTGATGAAATTCTGAAACGTACTGCTGACTCTTATCGCCGTATTCGTAATACCGCTCGCTATCTTTTATCGAATCTTGATGATTTTGATCCGGCTAATGACATGGTTGCAGTTAACGATTTATTACCTTTAGACCGTTGGGCCTTAGATCGTGCTTATCACTTACAGCAAGATATTCTGGCGGCTTATGAAAGTTACCAGTTCCATGTGATTTATCAGAAATTACATAATTTCTGTGCCAATGAAATGGGTAGTTTGTATCTGGATATCACTAAAGATCGCCAATACACCATGCAGACAGATAGCTTGGGCAGACGCTCATCACAAACAGCCATGTACCATATTCTGGAAGCGATGGTACGTTGGATGGCGCCTATTCTAAGTTTTACTGCTGATGAATTATGGGGATATTTACCGGGTGAGCGTAATGAATCTGTATTACTTAATCTCTGGAGTGATGAGTTAGCACCATTAACTCAAAACACCGACTTTGATTTGGCTTTCTGGAACCAAGTGTTTAGTGTCAGAGAGGTGGTTGCTAAGGAACTCGAAAATCAACGTAATGCAGGGAAGATTAAAGGTGGTTTGACCGCTGAAATCAGCTTATTTGTTGATGATAGTTTATTGGCTTTATTAAGCAAACTTGAGGATGAATTAAAGTTTGTATTGATTACTTCTAAAGTCACTCTCCACAGCCTGAATGATGAAGCAGCTAAACAAGCTGTTTCGACCAGTATGCCTGAGGTGTTAGTCAGTATCAAAGCTGCTGAATATGAGCGTTGTGATCGCTGCTGGCACCAAGTTAGCTCTGTCGGACAAAATCCCGAACACCCTGAGTTATGTAGTCGTTGTGTTGACAATATCGAAGGAGATGGCGAGCTAAGACGGTTCGCTTAAATAAATAGCATGCTGAAATGGTTGAATCTTTCTGCTTTGGTGATTGTATTTGATCAGCTCAGCAAATGGTGGGCAAATAGTGCATTGGAGCTGTATCAGTCTATAGCCGTTTTGCCCTTTTTTAATATTACTTTGGCGTATAACCATGGTGCGGCATTTAGTTTTCTTGCTGCAGAAAGCGGCTGGCAACGTTGGTTTTTTAGCGGTTTAGCCATTGTGGTGAGTATCATCTTACTGTTTTGGCTTAAGCGCTTAAAAACGGATGCGAAACTGGAAGCGGCTTCTTTAGCATTAATCCTGGGCGGTGCCCTGGGTAATGTGATTGATCGCTTTGTGCATGGTTATGTGATCGATTTTCTGGATGTCTATTATGGTACCTACCATTGGCCAGCATTTAATGTGGCTGATTCTGCGATCTGTATTGGCGCCATTTTGTTGATTTTCGATAGCTTCAGAAATAAAACGGAGCAGAAATGAGTTTTTGTGATCTTGCTGTAAGTGGGGTTGCTCAACTGCAACCTTATGTCCCGGGTAAACCTATTGAAGAGTTACAACGTCAGTATGGTGTTCGTAATGTCATTAAGCTGGCCTCCAATGAAAATCCGCTTGGTCCACCTAAAGCGGCAGTGGCGGCAGTGGCAATGGCAGCCAAAGAAATGGCACGTTATCCGGATGGCAACGGCTACGCATTAAAATTGGCCCTGGCTGATAAACATCAGGTAGCGCCTGAGCAGATTACCTTGGGCAATGGTTCCAATGATGTATTGGAAATGGTGGCACGCGCTTTTGCCGAGCCAGGTGATGAAGTTGTTTTTTCAGAACACGCTTTTGCTGTGTATGCCATCGTCACTCAAGCTATTGGTGCAAAGGCTGTCGTGGCTCCGGCGAAAGACTATGGTTATGATCTGGATGCTATTCATAAAGCCATTAGCTCGCGTACAAAAGTTATTTTTATTGCAAATCCAAATAACCCGACCGGTACATGGTTAGAACCTGAGAAAATTAAATTATTTCTAGAAAAAGTCCCTGAAAAGGTGTTGGTCGTACTGGATGAAGCCTATGTTGAATACCTCAATATGGAAGAAAACTCAGTACCGTGGTTACAAGATTTTCATAATCTGATTATCACCCGTACATTTTCTAAAGCCTTTGGTTTGGCTGGTTTACGTGTTGGCTACTCTTTATCACATCCGGAAGTGGCGGATTTGATTAACCGTGTCAGACAACCATTTAATGTCAGTAATCTGGCTCAAGCAGCTGCAGTGGCTGCTTTGGGAGATGAAGCTTATTTACAGCAAACACGTGAAGTCAATGAAGCGGGTATGAAACAACTTATTGCTGGCTTTGAAAAAATGGGTTTGCAATACATTCCTTCCAGAGCGAACTTCATCACAGTCAATGTGCATACCAATGCTTTTGAAGTTTATGATGAACTGTTATATGAAGGCGTTATTGTTCGCCCAGTAGCTAATTATGGTTTACCGCAGCACCTTCGGGTCAGTATTGGTTTAGCTGAAGAAAACCAACGTTTTCTCGATGCCTTATCTGGTATCTTGGGACGCGGTTAATGATTAATCGGCTAGCTGTAATAGGTGTTGGACTGATTGGTGGTTCACTCGCCTTATCATTGAAATCCAAAGGTGCTGTCAACGAAGTTATAGGCTACTCACGTAGTGAGAATGCCCGACAAGAAGCACTGGCACTTGGTGTTATTGATAAGGCTGCTGATTCCATTGCTGAAGCGGTTGCTGAAGCCGATGTTGTTTTTGTTGCTGTGCCAATGGGGGCGATGTCAGCCGTTTTTGCAGATATGAGCCAGCATATAAGACCTGAAGCCATTATTACCGATGGCGGTAGTGCCAAAGCACAAGTGATCATGGCGGCGCGTGAGGCATTCGGCGATAACTTCAAGCAGTTTGTTCCGGGACATCCTATTGCCGGTACAGAAAAAAGTGGCCCTTCCGCTGCATTTGCCACTTTATATGAGGACCATCGGGTTGTACTGACACCCGTGAGCGAAACAGATCCAGCTGCCACAGCAAAAATCAAAATGATGTGGCAACTGACTGGAGCTGAAGTTTTTGAAATGGATGTTGAACATCACGATACCGTGTTAGCTGCTACCAGCCATTTGCCACATGTGCTGGCATTCAATTTGGTGGGCATGTTGGCGCAACGTGATGATTGTGATGAAGTCTTACGCTATGCCGCTGGAGGTTTTCGTGATTTTTCACGGATTGCCTCGAGTGATGCTGTGATGTGGCGAGACATTTGTTTAGGTAATAAACAAGCCATTCTGGATTTACTTGATGAATATCATCAAGGTATTAATAAAATTGAACAGGCCATCAAGGATGAGGACGGGGACTATCTGATTGAAGTTTTTGCACGTGCCAAAAAAGCACGTGATACCCGTTTTTCTGATCCTGATTTGATAGATAACAGTGAAGTATAAAAGTGGAACCAACTGACGTGTCTAGTGAAGCTAGTAAAAAATATATTGTTCATCCTGGTGGTAAGTTAAGCGGGCAGGTGCGAGTGCCTGGTGATAAATCGATTTCCCATCGCTCGATTATGCTTGGCTCACTTGCCGAAGGAACAACAGAAGTTACTGGTTTTTTAGAAGGTGAAGATGCTTTAGCAACACTTGCTGTTTTTCGCGGTATGGGGGTGGATATTATTGGCCCTGATAAGGGCAAGGTAACCATTCATGGTGTAGGCATGCATGGTCTTAAAGCACCTACAACTTCGCTCAATCTGGGTAATAGTGGGACATCCATGCGCCTGTTATCTGGCCTACTGGCGGGACAGGGATTTGATGTCACAATGACGGGTGATAAGTCATTATCCTCCAGACCAATGAAACGTGTGACTGAGCCACTAGCATTGATGGGCGCGAAGATCGATACCACCGATGGTAAACCACCACTTACCCTTCATAAAACAGACGGCCTTAAAGCCATTCATTATGATTTGCCAATGGCCAGTGCACAGGTCAAATCCTGTTTATTGTTAGCAGGTTTATATGCAGGAGGTAAAACCTCTGTGACAGAACCTGCACCAACACGTGATCATACCGAGCGTATGTTACAAGGGATGGGCTATGCGGTAGAAATTGAAGGCAGTACCGTGTCAGTTGTTGGTGGCGGTAAATTAACAGCAACAAAAATAGATGTGCCTGCTGATATTTCCTCAGCGACTTTCTTTATGGTGGCCGCTGCTATTGCCCCTGGTTCCGATCTTACCCTCGAACATGTTGGTGTAAACCCAACACGTATTGGTGTCATCAATATTTTGCGAATGATGGGCGCGAATATCACGCTGACCAATGAAAAAGTAACCGGTGGTGAGCCTGTGGCAGATATCCGTATTCAATACGCGCCATTAAAAGGGATTCGAATTCCTGAAGATCAAGTGCCTCTAGCCATTGATGAATTTCCTGCATTATTTATTGCTGCAGCCTGCGCCGAAGGTCAGACAGTGCTGACCGGAGCTGAAGAGTTAAGGGTGAAAGAAAGTGATCGCATCCAGGTGATGGCGGATGGTTTAACAACATTAGGGATCGATGCCAAGCCAACTGAAGATGGCATTGTTATTAATGGTGGTGTAATTGGCAGTGGTGAAGTGGATAGTCATAGTGACCATCGCATTGCTATGTCATTTGCTATTGCGGGGCTGCAAGCTGGCGGCTCTATCCAGATTAATGATTGTGCCAACGTAGCTACTTCATTCCCTGGATTTGTTGAGCTAGCTAATAAAGTCGGTCTGCAGGTTGATGAAATTGATGGCTGATATACCTGTTTTAACGATTGATGGTCCTAGTGGCTCTGGCAAAGGCACCATTGCACAAATGATAGCCAGAGAGTTGGGCTGGCATTATTTAGATAGTGGTGCGATATACCGGGTGTTGGCATTTGCCAGTCTTAAACATCAGATTCCTGCCTTGGATGAAAACTCCCTTGTTCAGTTAGCACAAACTTTAGATCTGCAATTTCATTTAGATGACGACAGACTCAATGTACTGTTAGAAGGCGAAGAGGTCAGTCAGCAGATTCGGACTGAAAAAGCTGGCAATGCAGCATCAAAAGTGGCGGCGATTCCTGCTGTGAGAGCAGCGCTATTACAGCGCCAGCGTGACTTTTGCCAACAACCAGGTTTAGTCACCGATGGTCGTGATATGGGTACTGTTGTCTTCCCTGATGCACAATTTAAAGTATTTTTAACCGCGAGCGCGGAAGAAAGAGCGTTGAGACGTTATAAGCAGTTGAAAGAGAAAGGAATTGAGAGTAACCTTTCCGATCTCATTACAGAAATCTCAGAGCGAGACAAACGCGATAGTGAACGTAAAGTCGCGCCGTTATTGCCCGCTACTGATGCATTGATACTGGATTCTACCGAATTAGGTATCGCTGCAGTATATGAAAAAGTGTGCAGCTATTGTGCAATTTAAATTTTTGGTGCCTGTTCGATACTTGTCGAATGGGATGTTTAACGATCTCGCATAAGCGAGTGATTAATTAGGTGATCTTGTTTCCTCAACAGGGTCAAGGATATTTAACAATGAGCGAAAGCTTTGCTGATCTCTTCGAAGAGAGTCTAAATTCAACTCCAATGCAACCAGGCAAAATTGTTACCGGTACGGTAGTCAATGTTGGTCCTGATGTTGTTATGGTCAATGCCGGTCTGAAATCAGAAGGCGCTATCCCCGTTTCAGAGTTTTTGAACGAAAATGGTGAGATAACGGTTTCTATTGGTGACTTAGTCGATGTATCTCTGGAATCATTAGAAGATGGTTTTGGTGCGACACAACTGTCACGTGATAAAGCGAAAGCTGCCGAAGCATGGACTAAATTGGAACACGCGTTTGAAGCGGGTGAAACCGTTATGGGTATTATTTCTGGTAAGGTTAAAGGTGGTTTCACCGTTGATCTGGAAAATATTCGTGCATTCCTTCCTGGTTCTTTGGTTGATGTTCGTCCAATTCGTGATACTACTCACTTGGAAAATAAAGAACTCGAATTCAAACTGATCAAACTTGATCGTCCACGCAACAACATCGTTGTTTCACGTCGTGCGATTATGGAAGAAGAAAACAGTGCAGAACGCGAAGCGTTATTAGAAACGCTGGAAGAAGGCAAAGTAGTTAAAGGTATTGTTAAGAACCTGACTGACTACGGTGCGTTCGTTGATCTGGGCGGTATCGATGGTCTGTTACATATCACTGATATGGCTTGGAAACGTGTTAAACATCCATCAGAAGTCGTTGCTATTGGTGATGAAATTGAAGTTCAAGTATTGAAATTCGATAAAGAACGCGAACGTGTTTCTCTTGGTCTGAAACAAATGGGTGATGATCCTTGGAAAGATATCGCTCGTCGTTATCCAAACAGCACACGCATCCACGGTAAAGTCACAAACATTGCTGATTACGGTTGCTTTGTTGAAATCGAAGATGGCGTTGAAGGTTTAGTTCATATGTCTGAAATGGACTGGACTAACAAAAACGTTCACCCATCTAAACTGGTTCAACTGGGTGATGAAGTTGAAGTTATGGTGCTGGATATCGATGCTGAACGTCGCCGTATTTCACTGGGTATTAAACAATGTCAAACTAACCCTTGGGAAGAGTTTGCAATGACCCATAATAAAGGTGACAAAGTTAGCGGTGCTATCAAGTCAATCACTGATTTCGGTATCTTTATTGGCTTAGACGGCGGTATTGATGGTCTGATTCACTTGTCTGATATCTCTTGGGAAGAAGACAACGAAGAATTGATCCGTGACTTCAAGAAAGGTGATGACGTTGAAGCAGTTGTTTTAGCGATTGATCCTGAACGTGAACGTATCTCTTTAGGTATTAAACAATTACAAGATGATCCGTTCTCTGCTTATTTAGCTGAAAATCCACGTGGTAGCATTGTTAACGGTAAAGTTACTGCTGTTGATGCTCGTGGCGCAACAATTGAATTAGCTGAAGGCGTTGAAGGTTATGTTCGTGCTGCAGATATTGCTCGTGAACGTGTTGAAGATGCAAGTAAAATTCTGGCTGTTGGCGATGATGTTGAAGCTAAATTTACTGGCATGTCACGTAAAGATCGTACGCTAACTCTTTCTATCAAAGCGAAAGATGATCAAGAAGAATCAGAAGCTGTGAAAGAGTACAGTAATGTTTCTGCAGGCAACACTACTCTGGGTGATTTGCTGAAAGAACAAATGGATCAGAAAGACAATTAATCGTTTTTCAAATTAAAGATAAACCCCTGACTTTGTCAGGGGTTTTTCTCTAATGGATTCAGAAGATTAAAGCCGATATTTGCTATCGGTGTTTAGCGCATTATTCCAGGAATTTTAAAGACATGACCAAATCAGATTTGATTGAAGTTTTATCTGAAAAACAATCTCTATTAAATTATCGTGATGTTGAGCTTGCAGTTAAACTCATTTTAGAACAGATGAGCGATAGCCTTTCACAAGGAGATAGAATTGAAATTCGCGGGTTTGGTAGTTTTACCTTACATCATCGACCACCACGCGTTGGACGTAACCCAAAAAGTGGTGAATCTGTTCAGTTAGATGAAAAGTACGTACCGCATTTCAAACCTGGTAAAGAGTTGCGTGACCGCGTGAACGATGCGGCAGGTTATCAGCAGTAGAACAGATGAAACTGAGTCAGGAAGCGGTTTTCGAATTTAACCAAATCCACTCTTATAGTGAACAGTCAGTTACTGTTCGCCAGAAAAATACACAAATTCTTAAGTCTTATGACCCAGGGTTTGTTTTGACGCCAAACCAAATAATAGAAAATATTGACGTCAGTAATATTCAAAACTTATCAGCAGACACTCTTTCTGCAATAAAAGCGCTGGCTCCAGAAGTAATTATTTTTGCGACTGAAGCCGGCCTTTCTTTTCCTCTCTTACAGACGGCCCAGTATTTTAATGAACAGGGCATCGGTACCGAGTTTATGGCATTGTCATCAGCCTGCCATACATACAATTTACTGTTAGCAGAAGAACGTGCAGTGATACTGATCGTCAGTCCTTAAAGACGAGCAAATTTAATAAGCCGCAATCATCCCTTATCTTGACATTATTGATATTTCTTTTTTTTTATAGAAATTTTGTAACTGATTGTTTTATTAATATAAATACATGTTTTATATCTGCTGTGAACGGTAGTCAACTTGACCAGACATTTTGTTCTTAGGAAAATTCCCTGTTACGTGCGGGTGGGGCATTTCACAGCACAGTGTGCTTTATCACACTACGTTTGATCTAGATCAATGTTTTGATGTGAAGCAAATCCAATGATTGATGTAAAATTCTAACTGTTTTCAATATTCATTGAAGCACGTAGAAAAGGGTCCTGATTTTGTTGTGTGGTTTTCAGCAAAATTGAGAGAGAGTTTTCCAAAGAGAGAAGGTGTGGTCGCTATGCAAGCGGAACAACAACAATATAACTATCAAGTGGTCAAGTGGTTTGCCTATATGGCATGCGTCTACTTGGTCGTTGGCACCGGTATCGGTGTGTATATCGCCTCAGAATTGGCTTGGCCAGTCCTGAATTTTGATAATCCATATATCAGTTTTGGTCGTTTACGTCCTTTACACACCAATGCGGTTATTTTTGCTTTTGGTGGTTCAACACTAATGGCTACAGCTTATTACATCGTACAACGCACATGCCGTACGCGTCTGTGGAGTGATAAGTTAGCCTGGTTCACATTTTGGGGTTGGAATCTCGTTATTCTTGGCGCTGTCATTACCTTACCTCTTGGTTATACTCAATCAAAAGAATACGCAGAATTAGAATGGCCAATTGATATTCTGATTGCTGCAGTTTGGTTGGTTTACACCTTTAACTTCATTATGACTATTTCAATTCGCAAAGTTTCACATATTTATGTTGCAAACTGGTTCTTCATTGCGATGATGGTCATGATTACTTATTTACATGTTGTGAATAGCTTGGCTATCCCGGTTGAATTATTTAAATCTTATTCACTTTTCTCTGGTGTTCAAGATGCGATGATTCAATGGTGGTGGGGCCATAATGCGGTTGGTTTCTTCCTGACTGCGGGCTTCTTGGGGATCATGTATTACTTTGTACCTAAACAAGCGAATCGCCCTGTTTATTCATACCGTTTATCTGTTATCCATTTCTGGGCATTAGTCTTCGGTTATGTTTGGTTAGGTGCTCACCATCTTCAATATACTGCGTTACCTGATTGGACCGGTTCATTAGGTGCCGCTATTTCATTAGCGATGATCATTCCGTCATGGGGTGGTGCAATCAATGGTATGTTCACATTGAGTGGTGCCTGGGACAAACTGCGTACCGACTATATCTTACGCTTCCTGATTGTCTCTTTAGCATTCTATGCGATGTCAACATTTGAAGGCCCTGTTATGGCTGCAAAAACTGTTAACGCATTATCACATTACACCGACTGGACCATCGGACACGTTCACTCAGGTGCATTAGGCTGGGTAGCTATGGTGTCTATCGGTGCGCTTTATCATATGGTTGAGCGTATGTGGGGAACCACTATGTACTCAGTCCGTTTGGTGAATCTCCACTTCTGGATGGCCACAATTGGTACAGCAGTTTATATCACTGCTATGTGGGTATCAGGCATCATGCAAGGCCTTATGTGGCGTGCATATGATGACTACGGTAACTTGGCATATACCTTTGTTGAGTCAGTTGCTCAAATGCACCCTTACTATGCAATGCGTGCTATGGGTGGACTGATTTTCTTCTCAGGTGCTTGCATTATGTTATTTAACGTCACTGTGACTATCCGTCGTGCGATTGCGAAGCCATCGGCTGCAATGGCAACAGCTGCTAACATTTAAGGAGACTGGAATGTCTGATCATAATTCTAATAAACCAGTTACCTTTCAAGAGAAACTGGAAAAAAATATCTGGGCGCTTGTGTTAGCAACAGCACTGGTTGTTTCAGTAGGCGGTATCGTAGAAATTGTTCCTTTGTTTTACCTCAAAACAACATTTGAGGATCAAGTGCATCCGAACTATGAAGAGTTGAAAACTGTTCGTCCATATACAGCACTTGAATTAGCAGGTCGTGATATCTATCAACGTGAAGGCTGTTATTTGTGTCATTCACAAATGATTCGTCCTTTCCGTGATGAAAAAGATCGTTACGGTCATTACTCTCTGGCTGTTGAGTCAAAGTACGATCATCCATTTCAGTGGGGGTCAAAACGTACTGGACCAGACTTAGCACGTGTAGGTGGAAAATATTCTGATGCATGGCATATCCAGCATTTACATAACCCGCGTTCGGTTGTGCCTGAATCTGTTATGCCAAGCTATCCATGGTTAGAGCATGCAACCATTGATGGTGCTGGCATGGAAAAACGCCTTCGCGCAATGAAAGTGTTGGGTGTTCCATATACTGATGAGCAAATCAAAAATGCGCCGGCTGCAGTAGAAGGTAAAACTGAAATGCAAGCGCTGGTAGCTTATCTACAAGTGTTGGGAACTATGGTCCACTTTGAACCCGGCAGGTCATATCGTGAGTAAGCTTCAAGAGTATTTTCATACTAATTGGAGTGAAATGACAGCAACTGACTGGTTTGGCTTGGTGTTTACAGTAGTAATTTTTGTACTGATGGTGGTGCTCTATTTTTGGGTTCTTAACCCTAAAAATAAAGACAAAATAGAATCCCACCGCACCATGCTGCAGGACGATGACGATACAAATTCGGAGAAATGATGATGGCTGATAATAAAAAGAATCCTAATGAAGTGCCAGATACAGGGCATGAATGGGATGGCATCAGAGAGTTAGAGAACCCACCTCCACGTTGGTGGACAAATGCCCTGTACTTAAGTGGTTTGTTGGTATTGGTTTATTTTATCCTTTATCCATCACTGCCATTGATTAATGGCAGTACAAAAGGACTGTTAGGTTGGACTCAGATTAAAGAGTACAAAGAAGATCTGGCAAAAGTTCAGGATGTCAGAGCGCCATATGAAGAAAAATTGGCTTCGATGACAGCAGCAGAAATTCTTGCTGACACAGAGATGCGAAACTACGCGGTAGGTTCGAGCAAAGTGTTATTCGGTGATAACTGTGCAGCATGTCATGGTACTGGTGGTGTTCCAGCTAAAAATTCTGGTTACCCAATTCTGGCTGACGATGATTGGTTATATGGTGGTGATATCAACACTATTCTGTATTCAATTGCTGCTGGCCGTCATGGCATGATGATGTCGCATGAGAAAACCTTAAAACCAGAAGAAGTTGATGGTTTGGTTCAATTTGTTGAAAACTTATCAAATGGTAAAGCTACAGAAGCCGGCTGGAAGTTGTTTAACGAAAAAGGTTGTGTCGGATGTCATGGTGCAGATGCTAAGGGTATTCATGAGTTAGGCTCAGCGAATCTGACCGATAAAATCTGGCGCTTCTCAGGTGCACCAGAAGAAGTTCGCTACACTATTTTACATGGTGTTAATGATCCATCAGATCCACTGACACGTGTTGCGATCATGCCTGCATGGAATGAAAAACTTGCAGTTAAACTTGAGGCTGAGAAATGGGATGAAGAGCCTGAATATGAAGGTGACGAAACTCAGCGTTTATCCGTAACTGAAATTAAGAAATTGGCTGTTTATGTTCATCAATTAGGTGGTGGACAGTAATCAATATCAACCCTCTCAGCTTAACTGCTGGGAGGGATGAAATCTTATTCAGGAGAGAAGATATGCATATTGACGCAGTTGTTATTGGGGCGATTGTATCCGTTGTACTTACCATTGTTGTGATAGGTGTCATCGGTTATAGAATCATGAAAAATTTAGACGATAAATAATCGTTATCTGACAGTTTGTTCAGGTAAATAAAAAGCCGGCAAAAGTCGGCTTTTTTATAACGAATTAATATCAGTAAGTACTAATATTAGGTTGTGCCTGTGTTAAAATGCAGAGCATAAATCTTTTTCCGGAGATGATATGAGTCAAACACAAACAAACGTCAATGATGATGTCACCCAAATCTATGAAGAAGTCTCTGATTGGCATGTGAATACTGGTGACCAGAAAGTGGTCGCCAAACGTATTAAAGGACGATTTAGACTTCGCAAGTGGATAGGGATGTCTGTTTGGTTGATATTCTTTTTAGGCCCATACATTCGCTGGAATGGACATCAGGCTATTTTGTTTGATATTCCAAACCGTCAATTTAATTTCTTTCAGTTAACGATTTATCCTCAGGATATCTGGATGTTGTCGTTAACATTATTATTCTTTGCTATTTTATTGGCCGCTGTGACGAGCATTGCTGGGCGCGTCTTTTGCGGCTACTTCTGTTTCCAGACGGTGTGGACTGATATTTATACTTTTATCGAAACTAAGCTTGAAGGGGATAGCCCTCAGAAAGCGATGAAGTTTAAAAAAGCACCTTGGTCACTTGATAAAGTTGCACGTGTGCTGACAAAGCATTCCTTGTGGATTGCTATTGCGCTGATTACAGGTATTTCATTTGCTGCTTGGTTTACGGATGCTTATCAGTTGTGGCCTGAGATCTTTACATTACAAGCACCACTACCTGTTTGGATTGCAATGGCAGTATTTGGCGTATTTACCTATATATTTGCTGGCTTCATGCGTGAACAAGTGTGTTTCTGGCTATGCCCATATGCCCGCCTTCAAGGTGTTATGTATGACCAGGACACTATCTTGCCTGCCTATGATGCAGAACGTGGTGAGCCTAGGGGTAAACTAAAAAAAGGTCAGCTTGAAGATGAATCCAAGGGTAGCTGTATTGACTGTAAAGTGTGTGTTGCCGTTTGCCCAACTGGGATTGATATAAGAAAGGGACAGCAGGAAGGCTGTATCACTTGTGGCATGTGTATTGATGCCTGTGACAGCATCATGGATAAAACAAACCAGCCACGGGGCTTGATTCGTTATGCTTCCTATAAGGAACTGCACCACGATAAAAACGTCTTAGTCATGTATAAACGACCTCGGGTCATTATATATAGTTTAATTTTGCTGACAGCATTGTCAGGCATTATTTATGGCTTTTTCACTTTGTCGCCAACGGAGTTTCAGGTTATTCATGATCGTCAGCCATTATATGTTCGTCTGAGTGATGGTTCGATCCAGAATAAATACACATTGAAGTTGTTAAACAAAACCAAAAATCCAATCGAAGTGCGTTACGATGTACTCGGATTAGAAGGTGCGACCCTACATGATATGGGTGACACAATTACTGTTCAGCCGGGTAAAGTGGTACCTGTGACTGCGCTGGTTAGAGTGCCGGGTGACAAAGTACAGAATGGTCTGATGCCGATAGAATTTAAAGCTGTTGTCTTAAATAATTCAGCGATATCGACTTCATACGAAAGTATGTTTATGGCGCCTGAGTAGTAGATGAGGATGAGAATGAATATTTCGCAAGAAAATAGTCAAGCACTGAAAAACCCATGGGTACTGGGTCTGCTTGTATTTTTATTGGTATTTTTAAGCGCTAACGCATTATTTATTTATCTAGCCTTTAAGTCGCCACCTAATCTGGTTATCGAAGATTTTTATGAAAAAGGTCAGGCGTACGCGAAAACAGAAGAAGAGATTATTAGAGAAAAAAACCTCGGCTGGTCAGGTATTTTACTCACTCCTTCCGCATCAAGAGTGAATCAAACGCAAACCTATGAAGCAGTGATTACAGGACAAAATTCAGCTGGTTTATTACTGGATTCTGTGAAGTTCTTCGCCTATCGACCATCTGATAAACGTCAGGACTTTTCAGCTGATATGCAGCCGTCTGGACATGGTAGTTTTGTGACTGATGTGAGTTTTCACTTGCCTGGTAGCTGGGACATTATTATTGAAGCACGTCGTGGAGAGGATAAATATGTCCTAACCCGTCGGATACAAATTAATCCGTAGCAATCATACTATTTCAGATCTGAAACGCAGGATTAGTTTTGACAACACCTTGTTATCATTGTGGTTTACCCGTTGACGATACAAATGAGTTTAAAGTAGAGATTAACGGGACTGAGCGGGTCTTTTGTTGTCATGGCTGTCAAACTGTGTGCCAGACAATATATGGCGCTGGTTTACAAAGCTTTTATGCTAAGACCTCTCAATCGGAAACACTTGCTCCCCCTCCTGATAGATTAGGGGACTTGTCTGCTTATGATCTTGACGAAGTTCAATCCGACTATACCGACATTACTCAAAATCAGCGTACGATTCATTTATTGGTAGAAGGCATTCATTGTGCCGCCTGTGTCTGGTTGATTGAAAATGCCCTTTCCGGATTAACAGGTGTCGTTAATGTTGAAGTGAATTTAACGGCAAAAAGGCTGAAACTAAGCTGGGATAACTCAAAAACTTCTTTATCTACCGTTCTATACCGTTTAGCGGAAATAGGCTACGCTGCAGTACCCTTTGATCCTGAAATGGCTGAAGGTGCTTTAGCGAAACGACATCGTGGATTACTTTATCGCATGGCTTTTGCTGGCTTTGCGATGATGAATATGATGTGGGTATCCATCGCTTTATACAGCGGGGCAAGTGATGGAGAATTTCGTCAATGGTTTCACTGGATCGGTTTTCTAATAGCCACGCCGACTTTATTCTATTCGGGCTATCCATTTATTCGTAGTGCCATAAGTGGCTTGCGGCAACGCTATTTGACAATGGATCTACCGATTGCGATTGGGGCCACGTCAACCTACTTATATTCGACCTACGCCACAATAAAAGCACTAGACACCGGTCACGTCTACTTTGATACCGTGGTCAATTTCTTGTTTGTGATTTTAGTTGGTCGCTATCTTGAAGCTATTTCAAAGAAAAAAGCACTGTCTGCCACCAGAAGGATGCTGGAATTACAGCCTAAATTTGCAACAGTTATCGTCGATGATATTACTGAGGTTGTGCCAATACGCTCAGTGAAAATAGGACAAACCATCTTAGTTAAACCTGGAGAAAGTATTCCTGTAGACGGGGTTATTGTGTCTGGTGATAGCGCAGTGGATGAGTCGATGTTGACAGGTGAATCCGTACCGGTAGTTAAACAAACCGGAGACTCTGTGGTTGCCGGCAGTATTAATGGTGAAGGTGCTTTTCAGGTTCAGGTTGAGCAGGTATTACGTAATACGGCTTTAGCTAAAATTGTAGCATTGATGGACGAAGCACAGGCTTCAAAAGCACCTATTCAAACATTAGCCGATAGAATCGTTCCATGGTTTGTGTTGATAACATTAACACTTGCAACCATTACGTTTATATATTGGGTACAGTCTGATTTTGAAACCGCACTACTCGCAGCTATTTCAGTATTAGTGGTTACCTGCCCATGTGCTTTTGGTTTAGCTACACCAATGTCTGTGGCCGTTGCAACTGGGGTAGGAGCTCAGCAGGGAGTTCTGGTCAAGCAAGGCGAAACACTGGAACGTCTGTCATCAGTTAATCATTTTGTGTTTGATAAAACAGGTACCTTAACGACAGGACAGTTAAATGTTCATTTACTCGCACCCTGTGCAGGAGTAACTGAATCAGAGTTGCTCAGATTGGCGGCTTCCGTAGAACAACATTCAGAACACACTATTGCGACGGTAATATGTGACGCCGCAGCATCAGCACAGTTAAAACTGATACCGATAACAAAATTTATCACTACACCAGGACGAGGTGTGACAGCCGTCATTGATAATAAACACGTACTCGTTGGGACTCGCCAGTGGTTGAACTCGCAGGGTGTTCATTTTCCTGAAAGTCTGAATAGCAATATTTTGCAGAATGAGAAGCAAGGTATCAGCTGCGTGTCTGTTGCTGTTGATGGTGAGTTGCAAGGCATTATTGGATTGACAGATTCTCTGCGGACCGATGCCTTGGCAACGGTTCAATTATTACAGTCGACCGGTGCCAAAGTAACCGTGTTAAGTGGGGATCGTCTGGAGGTGGTTAATGCGGTTACACAATCATTTCCAAATATACAGCGTTTTGCGGAGGTTTTGCCTCAAGATAAATCAGCGGTTGTTAAATCATTGCAAGCTCAAGGTGATATTGTTGCCATGATAGGGGATGGCGTAAATGATGCGCCAGCTTTAATTCAAGCTGATGTGGGAATGGCATTGGCATCCGGCACAGATGTATCTGTAGAAAGTGCAGACGTTGTATTATCACATCAAGAACTGGCTAAGGTTGCAGAAGCAAAACTTTTGGCAACAACAACGTTACGTATCATTCGTCAGAACATAATGCTTTCTATTGGTTATAACGTTATCATGGTGCCATTAGCGATGTGTGCATGGGTAAATCCTTTAGTTGCTGCGATAACGATGCCGATAAGTTCATTATTAGTTATCGGAAACTCTGCTCGAATCGGAAGGTTTATGAAAAAACAATAAGTGCTGACACTATCTGTTATAAGTCAGTGCTTGTTTTATCCTGATTTCATCGCTTAACGAAAGGCAATAGTTTGGAGTATGTGATGGAAGTCATTTATGGGTTGCTCCCAGGTATGTTATTACTTGGTATTATTGGTGTAGCCGTTTTTTTCTGGGCAGTTCGTAATGGTCAATACGATGATATGGATGGTGCGGCCAATCGGGTATTAATGGATGATGATGAAGTAACACCTGAATCTGATGAGTCTGCCAAGCAAAGTAAATTAGAAGATAAAGATAATAATAACCAACATTAAAGCAATGGAAAGCTAAAATGTTACTTCAAAACGGTGAACAATCAGATGTTTAAAAACTGGAGTATCAAACATTTGCTCCAGTTGTGGGCTGCAATAACATTGATTGCTGTCATTGGGATGGGCGTGATGGCAAATTACGCTAATAACCTGATGTCCGAAACACAGTCAATCTTTGTCGAACATCTATTGCCACTGGAATCGAGTAGCCGCAAACTCAGCCAAATTTCATTACTTCTCTCCCAGCGCCAGCAACAGTTTCTCAGCTCAGCTACGGTATCTGCCTTGTCCCAGTTTGCAGACCGAACGCCACTTGAAAATTCGTTTCAGGAAAATGCAGAATTACTCACACATACCTTAGATGATGAGCAACAAGTACAACGTCTGCTAGAGTCGCTTTTGAAGACTTATCAGGATTATTTACAGCTCGACTCAAAACTCTATCAATTAAAAAAGCATCAACTTGAATTAACAAAAGATATAAAAGCCAAGCAAGAAGGAAATGAACAGGTTTCGGCAGCATTATTGTTGTTGATGGATAATCTTGAAAAACGATTACGCAACGATAACCTGGTTTCTCTTTTAGCTCTGGCTGATCCTCTAAAAAGTCATATTCATCAACTTCGTTTATTAAACTATAAGTTGTTTCTCCAGACAGATGACCCCTCAAGTTTTAGCCAATCAAAAATACAGTTCGACAGTATTTTTTCTCAGATAGAGCAGGATATTGATGCTTTCTCAGGTCAATCATTTCAATTGCTGTACGTGACAGAGACTTTACAAGCGATAGAGAAGCAAGTGGAGTCACTCAGAGTTTTGATGGGAGGCGAGAGCGGTTTAATTGCAATAGAAAAAGAAAATACCGTCACTCAAACTATGCTGGCCAAAGAACAGCAAGTTTCCATTGATATGATGTCGGCGCTAACAGCAGATCTGAATCAGTTAACTGAACATATCAATCTTTATAACTATAGAGAGATCACGAGTGATGCCTCTTCGGCCGATTATTCATGGTGGCAAATTATATTAGTCAGTATCCTCATTATGATGGCTGTCTTGGTGTTTGCCTATATTCTTTTAAAAAGAATCAATGAACCATTAGTGTTGATCAAAGATTCTATTCGGGCACTTTCTGAAGGTCGGTTTGAGACAAGAATGTCGGTGACATCAACTCAAAATGAAGTCTCTATGCTGGCTCGCGACTTGAATCATTTTGCCGAGGTAACGCAAAACCTCATTGCTGATTACAGCAAAGCAAAAGTTACTATGCAGCATAAGAAACAACAGTTGAGAGCAATTCTGAATGGTGTCCCAGAAGCGATTCTGTCATTGAATGAAGAGGGTTATATCATTGATATTAACCCTGCTGGAGCCACTATGTTTGGCGGCACCATTAAAGATATTCTCGGCCAGCACTTATTTCATTTTTTTGCTGAAAAACAGAGACCGGAATCGGTTGATGATTTAGAGCATGATGATGAGTCAAATGGAGAGTATGAAGGCATTCGTATGGATGGGTCAGCATTCTCACTATGGATTTCTGTCAGTCGTATATTAAGTGGGAATGAGGAGTTTGTCTGGGTTTGTGTTATCGCAGACATTACAAAATGGAAACAAACTAACCAGCAATTGCACCAAATGTCGTCAGAATTGAATACGATTCTGGAAAATGCGATGGTTGGTATTGCTTATATTCGTGATCGTAAAGTTATTCGTGTTAATCAAAAGTTTGAAGAATTATTTCAATACAAACGCGACGAGATTGAAGGCCAAAAAACACAGTTTATCTATCCAAGCCAGGTAGTTTATGAGCAGTTTGGTGAACATGCTGCTCAATATCTTTCAGTAGGGGAAAGTTATGAAGCTCAGCTGGAATTAGTTCGCAAAAATGGTGATAGATTCTGGTGTGCTATGGCGGGTAAATCAATCGAAGCTGAAGCCCCGCAAAATGGTTCTATCTGGTTGTTTGAGGATATTACGACTCAACGCCAGAATGAGGAAAGACTGACCAACCTGGCCAGTATAGATAGTCTGACGGGCTTACCTAACCGAAGTGTGTTTAATGATCGCCTTGAGCATGCTATCCACAAAGCACATCGTGACTCAGGCCGGCTTGCAGTTTGCTTTTTAGATTTGGATCATTTCAAGCATATTAATGATTCACTGGGTCATAAAGCGGGTGATAGTCTGTTGCGTGAAGTAGCAACGCGGATTAAAAATACTATTCGTGAAGGTGATACCGTTGCCAGACTTGGCGGAGATGAATTTACCGTCATTCTGGAAGATATCCGCTCAGCACAATACGTCGGTAAAGTTGCCGAAAAAATTATAGATGCGATGTCTCAGGTCTATCTTATTGATAATGTTGAAATTAATATCAGCCCAAGCATTGGCATCAGCCTTTATCCTGCAGATGGTCGAGATGTCGATATGCTGATTAGAAATGCTGATGCCGCAATGTATCATGCGAAGAAAACAGGGCGGAATAATTTCCAATTCTACTCAGTTGATATGAATGCTCAGGCATCATTACGTCTTGCAATGGAGACAGCTTTAAGACGTGCGGTCGAACAAGAAGAGTTTTTTATTCACCTGCAACCACAGGTTGAGCTTGAAACTGGGAAAATGAACGGTGCCGAAGTGTTATTACGCTGGAATAGTAGCCAATGGGGGCTGGTCTCACCCGCCGAATTTATTCCGATTCTTGAAGATACCGGCATGATTGAACATGTGGGTGAATGGGTTCTGACCCAAGCTTGTAACAGTTTCTTAAATGTGAAAGACAAGCTGGCGGATGATTTTAAGCTCGCTGTCAATTTATCAGGTAGACAATTTAAAGGCGGTAATTTAGCTAGCCGCATCCGTTATATTCTAGCGGAAACCGGAATGCCAACAAAAAACCTTGAACTGGAAATTACAGAAACCATGTTAATGGAAGACCCTGAGTTGGCAACGCTTACTTTATCTGAGCTCAGTGACATGGGCATCAGTTTGGCGATTGATGATTTTGGTACAGGTTATTCCTCATTGTCTTATCTGAAGCAGTTCCCTTTGAATGTCCTGAAAATTGATAGCAGTTTCATTCGCGATGTCACTTCAGATAAGGACGATGCCGCCATCGTTAATGCGATACTGGCAATGAGCGAAAGCTTAGGATTAATGGTTGTCGCTGAAGGCGTAGAAACGATAGAACAGTTAAATTACCTCAAACAGCATACTTGTCAGGGGGCTCAGGGGTATTTATTCAGCAAGCCTGTGAGCGAAGAGCAGTTTTACGAACTGGCACAAAAAGACACACTTATTTAGTTTGATAAATTAAGATAGTCTTGCCACTGCTTCCGAATATAACGGTTAAATTCAGTGCCTGATAAGTCCAGCTTTCACTTGTATTACCTTCATCATCAGGTAAGCCTACATCAATGCTGTCAGGTTCACCGAAACGTTCCTTAACCATCTCTCTGCTCAAGCGAACACTAGGAATGTAGGTAATAGCTGCTACAGGTGACGATAATAAAAACTGTTTGTCTTCTTCAACCAATTCATGCTGGTGCGCACCACTGGGTTGTAATTTTCCCACCGAGGCTCTTGTCAGCATAGCTGCGATTTTATCTTGTGGAACATCCAGATTGAGAATCATCTTGGCCGACAGTCCGCCTAAATTCACACTATCGAAGTAGGCTTCGACTGTGGCTTTATCATCGGGATCAGTGAAAATAGCCGTTTTCCCAAATATGCGAAGTTGTTGTTGCGCGGTTTTATAGTCGGTACTGCCCAGATGAATACCAAAGACGCTGATATTATTATCAGGCATGACGGTGACTTCCCATGGTTTACTGGCAGGTGGTTGTGGTGAGGGGATAAACATGATCGCTGCAATACCGATAAATACCAGTAAAAGACCAACAATAAAGTTTCTGATAATGCGCATTCAAAAAATCCTGTAACGGTGGTTAGCTATGAAGCCAGAAAGTGACTGGCCCATCGTTAATAAGTTTAACCTGCATATCGGCACCAAACTGACCAGTATCGACTTTTAGGTGCTGCTGTTTAGCGGCATCAACAAACTCATTGAACAATTGATATCCTATGTCAGGTGGTGCAGCAGAAGCAAAGCTCGGACGTAGCCCTTTTTGTGTGTTAGCTGCCAAGGTAAATTGCGGGACAAGCAGTAATCCGCCATTAATATCTTTCACGGAGAGATTCATCTTGTCATCCGCATCAGCAAACAGTCGGTAATTGATGACTCTTTCTACCAGACGAGCAATCAGTTCAGAAGAATCACCTTTCTCAATACCTACAAATACCAGCAATCCCTGATCGATCTGTGCAATACATTGTTCATTCACATCCACTGATGCCTGTTTAACACGTTGTAATAAAGCTATCACTGCAGTTCATCCGCTAAGGTATCAGTTGCTTGCACTAAAGCATCTATCACAGCAGGTTCGCCGGCAGCATGACCAGCAACAGGCAATACGGTTAATCTTGTTTCAGGCCATGCCTGATGCAGTTCCCAGGATTCTTGAAGTGGGCAGACAATATCGTAGCGACCATGAATAATCCAGGTAGGAATATGACGTATCGATGCTATCTCACTTAATATTGGACGGCTTCCAATAAAGCATTGATTCAACGCAAAATGTAACTGGATACGAGAGTGAGCTAATGGCCCGGGAGCTTCTGTTAAATCTGGCTCGTATTCATGATCGCGTAAGGTCACAATGGTCGCTTCCCAGCTATTCAGAAGAGTGGCAGCAGACATTTGCAATGATTCATCAGGATCAGTTAATCGCGTGTAATAGGCTTTGAGCGGGGTTTGTTGTTCAGACGAATCGAGCATGTGAGTTAAGCGATGCCATGCTTCCGGAAATAACTTTGAAGCCCCGCCTGCGGCATACACCCAGTCAATATCCTGCTGCCGACCCAGAAATGTACCACGCAATATCATGTGCATGACGTTGTCAGCGTGATCTCTGGCATAACACAGTGCCAAAGTCGCGCCCCAGGAACCGCCAAAAATCACCCATTTATCTATATCCAGGCTGGTTCGGATATATTCCATATCATTAACCAGATGCGCAGTGGTATTGTTTTCAAGTTCGCCGCTGGGAATTGAACGTCCGCAGCCACGTTGATCAAATAACACAATACGGTATTTTTCAGGGTTGAAATATTGGCGATGTTGAGGACGACAACCAGAGCCCGGCCCACCATGCAGAAAAACCACCGGAATCCCTGATGGATTGCCGCATTCTTCTACATAAATTTCGTGTTTTTTACCAGAGGATAAGGTTTCTCTCGCAAGCAAATGGGTTTGATAAGGTTCTATTTCTGGGTATAGCGTTAACATGTAAAAACTCATTTATGGCATTCGGCATGAACTATATCATGTGTAGTGATGGTAATTATTGTGCTATTGCGAGAAAATATAACGTTTTCGACGTTGAATTAAGATCTTGTTTTTATCAACAAATCACACTTTGTTTCAAAGATAAACTGTGTGAAGGTTGAAAAGACAACTAAGTAAGGCAAGAACATACAATGAATCTGCATGAATTTCAGGCCAAACAATTATTTAATCGGTATGGTGTGCCTACACCTCAAGGACAAGCCGTTGCTGAAGCTGCTCAAGCTCGGCAAGCGGCTGAGTTATTAGCGGGCGAGCGCTGGGTGGTTAAAGCACAGGTTCATGCCGGTGGTCGCGGCAAAGCCGGTGGTGTCAAAGTGGTGAGTTCACTAGATGATGTTGAGTCAGCTGCTGCCAGTATGCTGGGAAAGAATATTGTCACGCATCAAACCACTGCTGAAGGTTTGCCTGTGCAGCAGGTTCTGGTGGAAAAACCAACCAGTATCAGTCGTGAAATCTATCTGGCCGTACTGGTTGATCGCAGTTCTCAACGTATTGTATTTATGGTGTCAGCAGAAGGCGGTATGGATATCGAAGCCGTAGCGGAACAACAACCTGAAGCTATACTGAATTTATATGTGGATCCTGTCGTTGGTTTACAGGGCTATCAATGTCGCCGTGCTGCCTTTTTCCTGGGATTGACTGGAAATAGCTTTAAGCAGTTGCAGTCTGTTATGCAAAGCCTGTATCAACTGTTTACAGAAAACGATGCCAGTCTGGTGGAAGTGAATCCACTTGTTGTTACCGATGATGGCGACTTACTTGCCGTTGATGCAAAAATTAATCTCGATGATAACGGCTTATTCCGTCATGCCGATTTGGCAGAGATGTTTGATCCGAGCCAGGAAGATGAAGCAGAAGTCATCGCCCGTGAATTTGGTCTTAACTACATTTCTTTAGATGGAAATGTGGCTTGTATGGTCAACGGCGCCGGTCTGGCAATGGCGACCATGGATTTAATTCAGAAAGAAGGTGGGCAGCCTGCTAATTTCTTAGATGTTGGTGGTGGTACAACAGCTGCTCGTGTCGCTGAAGCATTTAAGTTGATTCTTTCTGATAAAAAAGTGAAGTCGATCTTAGTCAATATCTTCGGTGGTATTGTTCGTTGTGACCTGATTGCCGAAGGCATTATTCAGGCAGCGAAAGAGGTCGGTTTATCATTACCTGTTGTTGTCAGACTCGAGGGCACTAATGCTCAACGAGGTCGTGAGTTATTGAAAAATAGTGAAATGAGTATATATGCTGCCGATGATTTAACCGATGCTGCGCGTCAAGCTGTAGCGGCAGCTCAGGAGTCGCAGGCATGAGTATTTTAATCAATCGTGAAACCAAAGTGATTTGTCAGGGCTTTACTGGCAAACAAGGCACATTCCACTCCGAGCAAGCCATTGCTTACGATACACAATTTGTGGGTGGTGTGACACCTGGAAAAGGTGGACAGACACATTTAGATAAACCTGTGTTCAATACGGTACATGAAGCCGTAGAACAAACGGGTGCTGATGCCACCATGATTTATGTGCCTGCAGCATTTGCAGCCGACGCGATCCTGGAAGCGGCTGATGCAGGTATTAAAGTGATTGCCTGTATTACTGAAGGCATTCCAGTACTGGATATGTTACGCGTCAAACATGCTTTGAATAGCTATGATGCACGGCTAATAGGTCCTAACTGTCCGGGACTGATTACACCAGGTGAATGTAAGATTGGCATTATGCCCGGTAATATCCATCAGCCCGGAAAAATCGGCATTGTATCTCGCTCGGGTACGCTGACTTATGAAGCGGTTCATCAGACAACACAAAATGGATTAGGCCAAAGTACCTGTGTAGGTATTGGTGGTGATCCGATTCACGGTATGAACTTTATCGAATGTCTTGAGTTGTTTGAAAATGATCCACAGACAGAAGGTATTGTGATGGTCGGCGAGATTGGCGGCCATGCTGAAGAGGATGCGGCCGAGTTTATCAAAGCACATGTTTCTAAACCGGTTGTCACCTATATTGCTGGTTTGACTGCTCCTGCAGGCAAACGTATGGGTCATGCCGGCGCGATTATCAGTGGCGGCAGTGGTACTGCTGAAGCGAAGTTAAAAGCACTTGAAGCTGCCGGTTGTGGTATTGCCCGATCGCCAGCCGAAATTGGCGACATTATGTTGGCAATGATGGATAAAAAATAAATGCAAACACTCACGCTGGTGATGGGACAAATAAATCCCGTAGTAGGTGATGTCGCAGGAAATGTTAATAGGATTATTGAGTCTGCAAATCAGGCAAAACAACAGCATAACGCCGATTTAGTTGTTTTTCCTGAATTGACACTGAGCGGATATCCTCCAGAAGATTTATTACTCCGCCCCGGTTTGTTGAAGCGGGTTCGTAAAGCATTAAGCACCTTGGCGAGTAAGCTGGATAATGTAGCCGTGTTAGTCGGTCATCCAGCCGGTGATGCTGAATCGGGTTTGTATAACTCTGCATCGTTAATTGATGATGGCAAGGTTATTTGTACCTATCACAAGCAGCAGTTACCTAACTATGGTGTCTTTGACGAGAAGCGTTATTTCGTTGAAGGAGATAATGCTACGGTCTTTGATTTTCGTGGCATAAACATTGGTATTACCATTTGTGAGGATATCTGGTTTCAGGAGCCTGCTGCCAGAGCAAAAGTAGCTGGTGCTGAGTTAATTGTTAACTTAAATGCCTCCCCTTATCGCGTTGGTAAATGGCCGCTACGTGAGGCTGAAGTCAATAAGCGTGTTTCTGAAACGGGTCTGCCTGTTATCTATGTCAACCAATATGGTGGTCAGGATGAACTGGTATTTGATGGTTATTCTTTTGCAATCAATGCTGCAGGCGAAAAAGTCGCACAGGCGCCAGCATTAGAGTTTGGTTTATTTCCTGTCAGCATCAAGCGGGATGCATCAGGCGCTTTATCCTTATCTGGTACCTTGTGCGAGCCTGAAGAAGAGTTGTCCACCATATACAAAGCGCTAACGCTTGGCCTGAAGGATTACATTGAAAAAAATCATTTTCCTGGGGTAGTACTCGGCTTATCAGGCGGTATTGACTCTGCCTTAACCATGGCACTGGCCGTTGATGCAATTGGCGCTGAGAAAGTGCATGCGGTGATGATGCCGTCGCGTTATACCTCTCAAATGAGTCTGGATGATGCAAAACTAATGGCTGATGGGATGGGCGTTAAGTACAGCATTATTTCGATTGAGCCAACATTTAATGCTTTTATTGACTCATTAGCAGATGAGTTTAATGGCTTGCCTACCGATACCACAGAAGAAAACATTCAGGCACGTTGTCGTGGCATTCTTTTAATGGCCTTATCCAATAAAACAGGTTCAATGGTGCTATCGACCGGTAATAAAAGCGAAATGGCTGTGGGTTACTCGACACTGTATGGTGATATGGCAGGTGGTTATTCGCCATTAAAAGATGTTTATAAAACCCTGGTGTACGAGCTAAGCCATTACCGAAATCAACAATCCATGGTGATTCCTGAACGAATTATTACACGCCCCCCATCAGCTGAGCTGGCAGAGGACCAATTGGATCAGGATAGTCTGCCTGACTACGCTGTCCTGGATAAAATTCTGCAGCGTTATATTGCTGATCAGCGTTGCTTTGAAGATCTGGTAGATGAGGGCTATGACGCTGAAATGGTTGCAAGAGTCATTAAAATGGTAGATCGTAATGAATACAAAAGGCGGCAGGCACCTCCGGGTATTCGTATCAGTAGCCGGGCTTTTGGCCGGGACCGCCGATATCCTATTACATCAGGATACACCGTCACTTCAACTATAGAGTAAGGAACTACGATGAAAAAAATTGAAGCGATAATTAAACCTTTTAAGCTGGATGATGTTCGCCAGGCACTTTCTGATATTGGTGTGACTGGGATGACTGTCACCGAAGTTAAAGGATTTGGTCGTCAGAAAGGGCATACCGAGTTTTATCGAGGCGCTGAATATGTGGTCGACTTTTTACCCAAAGTGAAATTAGAAATCGCTGTGAGTGATGATAAAGTCGATAGTGTTATTGAAGCAGTTATTAAAGCAGCTAATACAGGCCGTATCGGCGATGGTAAGATTTTTGTTACACCATTGGAACAAGCTATCAGGATTCGTACGGGTGAGCAGAATCAGGACGCTATTTAAACTGTTATAGATATAAAAAAAGCCCGCCTCTGGTTAATCAGAGGCGGGCTTTTTTTTGATAAATTATTGCACTTCAGTCTGTGTGACTTCGGCAATACCTGGGTGACCAGGATAATTTATTTTAAGTACGCGTAGAGCATCATCAGAAAGATCGCTCATACCAAGAATTTTATAGGCTTTTGCCATTATCACTAACGCATCTGGCATGGCAGGTGTACGGTCATAGTTTTCTATCACATACTTACCACGATTCAACGCTGCCAGATAAGAGCCTCTACGCATATAGTAGTTACCTACGTTAACTTCATGCTGCGCCAGTCGATTACGAAGGTAAACAATGCGCTGCGCGGCATCTTCGGCATAACGACTGGTTGGGAAACGTTTAATCAATGTGTTGAAATCACGCAGTGCATCCTCAGCAGCGCCTGGATCACGTTGAGATTCATCCCGAGGAATATATTTTTCTAATAAACCAATGTCACGATTAAAATTGACCAGGCCACGTAAATAAATGGCGTAATCAATATTCGGATTCAGTGGGTAAACACGCATAAAGCGGTCAATAGTTGCGATAGCTGTCTCAGGATCATCTGATTTGTAGTAAGCATATGCGGACTCAAGCAGTGCTTGTTGAGCATATTCGCCGAAAGGGAAACGGGCTTCAAGTTGTTCGTAGTAGGTAATCGCTTTGCTGTAGTCTGCGATATCGAGTGCGGCTTTTGCCTCGTTATATATACGCTCTACACTCCAGCTTTCATCTGCTTTAACTTCTTCTTTCTTAAAAAAAGAGCAACCAGACAGGGACAAACAGGTCAGACCGATAAGTAATGGCAAATAATATTTTTTCATTGAAGTAGAGTACGCTAGCTTGCTGTTTAAGGTAAAGGCTGATCTTAGCCCTTTTTCTGATTCAAAGCACGTTTTTACCGAATGTGAAGATTATATTTAATCAAGTACAATATGCAGCTTTATTCTTGGATTAATAGGAATCATCAATGTTGAAACGGTTGTTGGCTCTTGCTGTAGGGCTTGCGGTATCGGCACCTTCTATGGCAACTACTTTTGCGCTTAATTCCGCTGACTCAACCGTTGTGGGTCACAACATGGTGGTATATAGCAGAGCGCAAGACACACTACTCGATATAGGCCGTCAATTTGACTTAGGTTATAACGATATCGTTGAAGCCAATCCCGATGTTGATCCATGGCTTCCCGGCGAAAATACCCGAGTGATTATCCCGACCCGCTTTATTTTGCCTAAAGCTGATAAGAAAGGCATTGTTATTAATATTGCCGAGTTACGTCTGTATTACTATCCGCAAACAAAAGCGGGAGAAACGAAAACAGTCATTACTCATCCTATTGGGATTGGACGTGAAGGGTGGGGCACACCATTGGGTAAAGCTAAAATTACTCAGAAACGAAAAGACCCAACCTGGACACCACCAGAATCAATCAGAAAAGAACATCTGAAAAAAGGGGATCCGCTACCTAAAGTGGTCGCTGCTGGTCCAGATAACCCACTCGGTGCGTATGCAATGCGTTTATCCATGCCTGGATATCTGTTGCATGGCACAAATAAGCCGTACGGAGTAGGGATGCGGGTGAGTCATGGTTGTATTCGCCTTTTCCCGGAAGATATCCAACATTTGTTTAATATTGCCTCCGTAAATACACCGGTAGAAATTATTTATCAGCCTGATAAAGCGGGCGTTCGTGATGGTAAGTTATATCTTGAAGTGAATAAGCCGCATAGTGATATTGATAAGCGTCAGGGTTTAAATATGACACCGATGGTCGCAGCGATTCTGGATGCTCAGGATAAATTACCGGGAGATAATGATTGGGCGTTCACAGAAAAATTAGTTGAAGCGCAAGATAGCATTGTTAAACGTTTAGGCGAAGAGCCTTTAGATATTGTGGATGATGTCTGGTTTGTTCATGCTGGTCTGAGCCCGAAAGCGATACAAAAAACGCGTCAGGCGATTAATACATTACAGTTGAATGCTCTGTTCTGGCCAGCTAAATCTGGTGCCGTTGGTGAAATGCTGATTGGTCCATTTAACTCACAACAAGAAGCCGCAGAAATGGCTGATAAGATTAGTGAAGCGGCTGGTATATCTGTCTGGGTTGCGCAAGTTTCCAGTGATGCGCTCTAACTGAATAGATTTATTTGAGGCAAAAAAAAGCCGGAACAAATGTTCCGGCTTTTTTATGAGGTAATCTAAAAGTTAGATTATTTGCTCATCGCTTTTTCAAACATACGATCGATTTTTGCACAGCATTCTTCGACAGTTGATTGAGCTTCATCAGCAGCTTTCTGGGCGTTCATGGCAGCCAGTTCTGCGTCAGTTGCAGTACGTTGCGCTGTATCGGCAGTGCTTTGAGCATTGCGGGCTGCGACCAGAGCTGAATCAGCAGTTGATTGAGCTGATTCTACAGAGGCTTTCAGCGCTTCCATTTCAGCAGTGTTGGCACAAGCAGTCAACATAGCTAAAGGCAGGATTACAGCACTCAGTTTTGCTAATGATTTCATTTTTATCTCCTTAAAGTACCAGTTAAATTGGCGTGGATATTATATTGCTAATTCGCAACATAAAACATACGCTAGCAAGAAATATTTTTGCTGTCCATTCACATTATGAAAAAGGATAGTTTTAATATTACAACAGATACATAAAGAAATAGTTGGTATAATAGTCAGCTTTAGTGTGAGTCATTGTTCTTCAATGTACTCCTGAAGCACCTATCGTTCTGGAAAAATTTGTTTATGCATCCAATGCTCAATATAGCAATCAGGGCTGCGCGTAATGCTGGCTCTATGATCATGCGCTCACTGCAGCATGTTCAGCATCTTGAAGTGACTACAAAAGGTCGAAATGATTACGTGTCAGATGTTGACCGCCTGGCAGAGCAAGAAATCATCAATGTAATAAAAAAAGCCTATCCTGACCACGCTATTATGGCTGAAGAGTCAGGCCGCTCAGGTGATAATGAAACAGTGTGGATTATTGATCCACTGGATGGTACAACAAATTTTCTGCATGGTTTTCCGCATTACTGTGTATCGATTGCTGTCAGAGTCAAAGGGCGTGTAGAGCATGCCGTTATCTATGATCCTCAGCGCGATGAATTATTCACTGCAAGCCGTGGTGAAGGCGCCAAGCTCAATGACCGTCGACTGCGTGTTACCAAACGCAGGGAGCTTAATGGTGCATTGATTGCGACGGGTTTCCCTTTCAAATATCCATCATTTCATGATGCCTATTTCAATAGTTTTAAAGCGTTATTTCCTCAGGTAGCTGATATTCGCCGTACTGGCTCAGCAGCACTTGATCTTGCCTATGTTGCGGCAGGTCGCGTTGATGGCTACTGGGAAATGGGATTAGAAAACTGGGATATGGCTGCTGGATTACTTCTGGTCGAAGAGGCTGGTGGAATGGTGACTGATTTTGAAGGTACAGATAATTTGTTCAACAAAGGTAATGTCATCGCAGCAGGTCTTGGTATGCACAAATTGATGTTAACGACACTGCAACCACATTTATCGAAAAAACAAATAAGCGCCTAAGGGCATATTTTTTCCGCATGCGAGACATGCTTATACAGAATTCAAAAAATGACAAACAAACGAGATATTTCTAAGCTCCGCAATATAGCCATTATTGCCCATGTTGACCATGGTAAAACAACATTGGTTGATCAACTTCTTCGTCAGTCTGGTACTTTCGGCGAACATGAAGAGTTAACCGAGCGCGTAATGGACTCTAATGATCTGGAACGTGAACGTGGTATTACCATTCTGTCGAAAAACACAGCGATTCGTTGGAACGATTATCATATCAATATCGTCGATACACCGGGCCATGCTGATTTTGGCGGTGAAGTAGAACGTGTTCTGTCGATGGTTGACTCAGTATTGTTGCTGGTTGACTCTTCAGAAGGACCCATGCCACAAACGCGTTTCGTCACACAGAAAGCATTAGCATTAGGTTTAAAACCTATTGTGGTTATTAATAAAATCGATAAACCTTCTGCTCGTCCGGACTGGGTATTGGACCAAACCTTCGATTTATTCGTTAATCTGGATGCAACTGATGAGCAGCTCGACTTTGATGTTATTTATGCATCAGGCTTAAACGGTTTTGCAGGCATGGAAGATACCGTTCGTGGTGGTGATATGACGCCACTATTTGAATTGGTCGTGGATAAAGTCAGTCATCCGAATGTGGACGCAGATGGTCCTTTCCGTATGCAAGTGTCGTCATTGGACTATAACAGCTATGTAGGTGTTATCGGTGTTGGCCGTATTGAGCGTGGTCGCGTAAAAACTAATACACCTGTCACAGTTGTTGACCGTGAAGGTAAAAAACGTAACGGTCGTGTACAGCAGGTAATGGGCTTCTTAGGTCTACAACGCGAAGAAGTGGCAGAAGCACAAGCTGGCGATATTATTGCCTTTACCGGTTTAGACCCATTAAATATTTCTGACACATTATGTGACCCCAATGCTGTAGAAGCCTTGCCACCGCTTTCTGTTGATGAACCAACAGTAACGATGACCTTCCAGGTCAATAACTCTCCATTTGCAGGTAAAGACGGTAAGTTTATTACCACTCGTCAAATCAAAGAGCGTCTCGATCGTGAGTTAATTCATAACGTGGCATTACGTGTAGAGCAAGTACCTACCGATCCAGATAAGTTCAAAGTCTCTGGTCGTGGTGAGCTACATCTGTCAGTTCTTATTGAAAACATGCGCCGTGAAGGTTTCGAACTAGGTGTTTCGCGTCCGGAAGTAATTATCCGTGAAGTGGATGGTGTTAAAGAAGAACCGTTCGAATCTGTGACCATTGATATCGAAGAAGAGCATCAGGGTACCGTGATGGAAAAAATGGGTGAGCGTGGTGCTGACCTGAAAAATATGGTGCCAGATGGTAAAGGCCGTGTTCGCCTTGACTTCATTATTCCATCACGTGGCTTGATTGGCTTCCGTACAGAGTTCTTGACAGCGACTCAGGGTACGGGCCTGATTTATAGCGTATTTGATCATTATGCGCCGATGAAAGCGGGTAGTTTCGGTAAGCGTATTAATGGTGTGTTGATAGCGAACGGTGTGGGTAAAGCCGTTGCATTTGCTATCTTCAACCTACAAGATCGTGGACGTATGTTTATCGGACATGGTGATGAAGTGTATGAAGGCATGGTGATTGGTATTCATTCACGTGATAATGACCTGGTTGTTAACCCATTAAAAGGTAAACAATTAACGAATATGCGTGCATCAGGTTCTGATGAAGCAGTCACTTTAGTGCCACCTATCCGAATGAGTTTGGAACAAGCACTAGAATTCATTGGTGATGATGAGCTACTTGAAGTCACACCAAAAGCTATCCGTGTGCGTAAGAAATTTTTGTTGGAGCACGAGCGTAAACGTGCTTCTCGTGGCTAGACGCCACTAAAAATAAAAGAAAAAGGGTATCCTATGTCGATACCCTTTTTTTTGAGGTGAAAAATGCGAATTCTTATTTTAATTGCTATTGGTCTATTGCTTTATATCATCATCACTCATTTGCTGCGAAAGGCAAAAATAGAAGATGAGCAGGCCCGAATGGAAAAAATGGTACGTTGTGAACAGTGTGGCTTACATGTCTCTGAGCATGAAGCAATACAACAAAATCACCATTATTTTTGCTCAACACAACATCTAGAGGCTTTTAACGAGTCAAAATGAGTTCACTGCCTGATTCGTATAAGCCGTATTATCAGGATCCTGCTACCTGGCGTGCGTTAACCGTTTTTGCCAGCTACCGTTTATTTCTTGCTACTGTACTTTTCCTGGTTTATTACTTAAAGTTACCGCCCGAGTTTCTGGGGGAAGCGGATCCCCGTTTATATAGCTTTATTAGTCTTACCTATCTGCTGTCGGCGTCTGTGTTGCTGGTTTTAACGTCACGACGTTGGAGAGATGTTCAAACGCAGATAAGTCTGCAGGCAGTGATTGATATCATTGCTCTGATCATCATTATTCATGCCAGCGGTGGCTTGCATACGGGATTAGGCTCACTGATGTTAGTTGTGGTAGTGGCTGGTGGCGCCTTGATGCCTGGCCGTCTCGCTGCTTTTATTGCTGCTATGGCAACTTTAGCTGTTCTGCTTGAAGTCAGTTATTCACAAATCGCTGGTGATGGTGTAACGAAATACAGTCAGGCTGGAATATTAGGGGCAACCTTTTTTGTGACAGCCTGGCTGGCACAATGGTTATCCAAAAAATTACAAACTTCACAGGTACTGGCTGAAGAGCGTGCTAGAGATGTAGAAAATCTGGCGGTATTAAATCAGCATATTATCAGTCAAATGCATACCGGTGTGTTGGCTTTAGATAGTCATGGCAATGTAACCATGCTTAATGCCTCAGCAAGACAATTATTAGGTATTGCAGATAATAATTCAGGGTTTAACCTACGTGAAAATGTGCCTGAACTGGGTGAGCAGGTTTGGTTATGGCAACAGCATAGTCCAAATGCGTTTCTGCCGTTTCAGGCGCGCGCTGAGCTGCCAGAGGTACAAGCATCTGCAACACAGCTTGATAGTGGTGAAATCCTGATTTACATTGAAAACACATCGGCACTGGCACAACAGGCCCAACAACTTAAATTAGCTTCACTGGGTCGTTTAACTGCAAGCATTGCACACGAAATCCGCAATCCTCTGGGCGCGATCAGTCATGCAGGTGAGCTGCTTGCAGAGCAATATGCCGCGGATCACATGATGACTAAGCTGACTTCAATTATTTTGAAGCACACACAGCGAGTGAATAATATTATCGAGACCATCTTGCAAATGAGTCGAAGAAAAATAGCGGAACCATCGATGCTGGTTTTAAATGTGTGGTTGTCGAAGTTTATTCGTGAGTTTTCTGATATAAAACAAGCGGATGATGAAGATATTTCATTGCAGGTAAGTACTTCTGATATCCATATCGCAATGGATCCTGAGCAATTACATCAAGTTATCTGGAATCTGATGGATAATGCCTGGTTTCATTCGAATCAGGAGTTAAAACCGTGTATCAAGATCGTCGTAGAGCAGCAAAACAAACAGGTCTGCCTGGATATTATCGATAATGGCCCTGGTGTACCGGAGGATGTTCGGGCGCATTTATTTGAGCCGTTTCATTCAGCGAGGCAGGGAGGAACCGGACTGGGTTTATATCTGGCTCGGGAGTTGTGTCAAGCCAATGGGGCGCGTTTGAATTATATTCACGATGAGTTGAATAAAGGGTTTTTTCGTATAAGCTTTCCAAACGAATGGCAGGAAATGATTAAGCAATGAACAGACAAGCATTAGTCATAGATGATGAACCCGATATCCTTGAACTGCTGACGATGACATTATCAGGTATGTCGATTGATTGTGTGACGGCCGAGAGTGTTGCCCAAGCCAATCAGGCATTAAAACAACAAGCTTTTGATCTTTGTTTTACTGATATGCGATTGCCCGATGGTAATGGTTTAGATATTGTCCGTACTATTCAAAAATCTTATCCAAATTGCCCAGTAGCTGTTATTACCGCACACGGTAATATTGATCTGGCTGTTGAAGCGCTTAAGTCAGGCGCTTTCGATTTTGTATCAAAACCACTTAAGCTCAAAGTTTTACGTGACTTAGTGAACTCAGCACTAAATTTATCTCCGCTAAGAACAGATGTAAAAGAGCGACGTTCAAGAGATAAATTATTGGGTGATACCGATGTTATTCGTTCTTTGAGGAACAAAATCAGTAAATTAGCTCGCAGTCAGGCCCCTGTGTATATTACGGGTGAGTCAGGCACAGGCAAAGAATTAGTCGCACGCTTAATCCATGAGTTAGGCAGTCGTTCCAGTGAGGCTTTTGTGCCGATTAACTGCGGTGCAATCCCGGCAGAGTTAGTGGAAAGTGAGTTTTTTGGTCATAGAAAAGGCGCGTTTACAGGTGCTGTCGCGGATAAACAGGGCCTGTTTCAGGCTGCTAATGGCGGTACATTATTTCTGGATGAAGTAGCTGATTTGCCGTTAATGATGCAGGTGAAATTACTTAGAGCGATTCAGGAAAAGGCCATCAGACCGGTTGGTGGCAATGAAGAAATTAGTGTTGACGTTCGTATCTTATCGGCAACCCATAAAAACCTGGCTGAGTGTGTGAAGCAGGGCATTTTCCGTGAAGATTTGTTTTATCGTTTAAACGTTATTGAACTTTCAGTGCCACCGCTCAGACAGCGTAAAGCTGATATTCCTTTATTAGTTGAGCATATTCTTGAGCTGATTGCGGCTAAAAGTGGCGAGGCAAAACCGATGATAGGGGAGGATGCTATTCGTGCTTTATGTGCATACTCTTTTCCTGGCAATGTTCGTGAGCTCGAAAATATTCTGGAAAGAGCGATGACGTGGTCCGATGGCACAGTGATTCATGAAGCAGATTTAATGTTGCCTGACTCTCCTCTAAACACTGTTTCATCGGCTGATTCCGACGATAGTCAGACAACAGATAAGATTGATTTAGAATCCCAGTTGGAAGATCAGGAGCGACAGCTTATTGTTGATGCGCTGGAGTCAACGCGTTGGAATAAGACTGCCGCTGCTAAAAAGCTTGGAATAAGTTTTCGTTCCTTACGCTATAAACTAAAAAAACTGGCATTGGATTAAGTTTACTGCTAGTCCTCGATTAAAGCGTTTAATTCCAATACTTCGTTATTATTAACAAATAATGTTTTATCGCGAGCAGCTAACTTCAGACTTAATTGGCAGATAAGTGTGTCTGAATCGAGCATGGCTGCCCGTACAACATGTCCTGCTACTTCGCCTGATTCATCTGTTACTTCAATATTCGGCTCAGGTATTTCTGTTGTTTTTAATTGAGCAAGGAATAAACGACGACTAGGTTTTCCGAGATAATGCAGGCGGGCAACCACTTCCTGACCTGGATAGCAGCCTTTTTTAAAGCTGACACCACCTACTACATCGAGGTTTAATTGTTGTGGTGTGAACTGCTCTTTGCTCTGCAGATAAACCATAGGCAATCCAGCTTGTATATCCGCACTTGTCCAAAGATTTTCCGCGCCAATATGGCTATTTTCCTTGATACTTGTCTCAGCAGAAGCGATGGTTAAATAACGGTGAATATTACCTGGAAGGTAAATCGATATTTGGTCATTGGCTGATACACCTGACCAGAAATCGCTTGCCTGATCTGTCAGCGGTGCTTGGCTGAGGTAAGCCATCACCTTCAGTTCAGTACTAACAGTAATGTCGACTTTACTACGAAGTTTGAACATAGATAAACGCTGGGCAATGCTTTCAGCTAAATCTGCAGCGACAATTAATAAAAAGTCCTGTTCTTGTTTGATGAGATAAAACAGACTTAATAAACGTCCTTTAGGGTTACAGAAACCACTTAGCTGAGCAGTATTAGGCGTTAAAGTGCGAACATCATTAGTGAGTAAGTTTTGTAAAAAACTCTCAGCTTCATCGCCCGTCACCTCAATCACGCTGAAAGAGGGCAGAGCTATAGCGACAGGAGAGGTCGAGTCATTTATCTCATTAAGATAGTTTACTGTAGGTGTGCTTTGTAAAAGCGTTTGAACATTCATAGTTGTATTGCGATTTATGATTAACAGGTTTTATTCTAACTGTATAAAGCGCGGTAAAACAGGGATGAAAATAAAGGACATTCAAGAATGAAAGTCACGATTGCAAAATCACAAGGTTTATTTGTGTATATGGTTTCGCTGCATATCCTGGCTATCAGTTTATTGTTATGGAGTATGGATAACAATACGCCACTTATACTGATGTTGATGGTTTTGGTTTGTGCAGGGTTTATACACTGGTATCGCCGATATAGTGCCAGTGATGGCAAGAATTCATTGATTGAAGTCAGTATGAATTCTGACAACAAGTGGTTATTAAAATACGAAACAGGCGCTGTATCGGGTCCATTTAAATTGAAAACAAGTACTCAATTCCCACACGTCATGTTCATTTATTTCAGAACACAACATTGGTGGCAATGCCACAGTTTAATGATTCCAATAGATGCGGTTGATAAACAAGACTGGCGAAGGCTTAGGGTACAACTTCGTGATCCTGATGCTTGGGCTGAATGATGGTTTCAGTGCCTGGCTGGCTATTATATGTTTCAGGATAATCCAGAATATAGTGCAGCCCTCGACTTTCTTTTCGACTTAATGCAGATTCGATAATCAGCTCGGCCACATCAGCCAGATTGCGTAATTCAAGCAAGTCGGCACTAATATGATGCTTGCTGTAATAGTCACGAATTTCAGCTTGTAGTACTTGCAACCGTTGTCGCGCCCGAAGCAGACGATCTGTTTTCCGGACGATACCCACATAGTTCCACATAACGCGTCGTAACTCATCCCAGTTGTGACTGATTGCCACGGCTTCTTTTGCAGGATGAACCTGACTGGCGTCCCACTGCGGCACAATAGCTGATGTCTTTAGGGGTAATTGTTTTTTGATATCATCCGCTGCTGATTTAGCGAACACCAGACATTCCAATAACGAATTGCTGGCCATACGATTAGCGCCATGTAAACCGGTATGTGCTGTTTCACCAATGGCATACAAACCCGACACATCGGTTTTACCATTTAAGTCTGTCATGATGCCGCCACAGGTGTAGTGTGCTGCAGGAACCACAGGAATAGGTTGTTTAGTTATATCAATGCCAAATTGCAAACAGCGTCGATAAATGGTGGGGAAATGTTCTTTTATAAAGGCCGCTGGTTTATGTGTAATATCAAGATAAACACAGTCATGACCAGTACGTTTCATTTCATGGTCAATTGCGCGCGCAACCACATCTCTGGGCGCTAATTCAGCCTGAGGATGAAAACGTTCCATAAAACGTTCACCATTGGCTAGCACCAGTTTGGCGCCTTCTCCGCGCAGTGCTTCACTAATTAAAAAAGATTTTGCTTGTGGGTGAAACAGACAGGTGGGATGGAATTGAATAAATTCCATATTGGCAATACGGCAACCTGCGCGCCATCCCATTGCAATACCATCTCCCGTCGACACATCAGGGTTACTAGTATAAAGGTAGACTTTTCCTGCGCCACCAGTAGCCAGAACAGTTATTGGGGCTAACAGTGTTTTTGCTTGATCTTTTTTGATGTCGAGTACATAACAGCCAAGAATACGGTTTTCTTTTTCACCTAGCTGTTTGCTACTGCTGATGAGGTCAATACCAATATGGTATGGAAGAAGTTCTATATTTGGATGTGCTTTGGCTTTATCGAGTAAGGTTGTTTCCACCTCTCTGCCAGTTGCATCTGCAGAGTGGATAATGCGTCGGTGGCTGTGTCCGCCTTCTTGCGTTAAATGATAGGTTTCTGATGTTATTCCGTCCCGCGTGAATGACACACCCTGTTTGATTAACCATTCTATATTTTCCCGGGCGTGCTCAACAGTAAAACGAACCGCTTTTTCGCTACATAATCCCGCACCTGCCCGCAGAGTATCGTCGATATGGGACTGAATGGAGTCGGTTTTATCAAGTACGACAGAGATGCCTCCCTGAGCATACAAAGATGCGCCTTCTTCAAGTTGACCCTTGGAAATTACAGCCACTTTGACATCATTTGCCATATGTAAAGCGAGAGTGAGTCCGGCGGTGCCACTGCCAATGATTAAAATATCGTAATGATGCGTTGTGGTCATAAGGCTCTATACAGGTACAATAGGAACGTTTATTTTGCACTTAATGTGGAACAAAGTTAAATCGACATGGTCAATCAAGCTGAATTTAAAGAAATGATAGACGTGTCGATTCAAGCCGGATGATAGGATGAATGTGGATCAAGAGCTAGTACGGCGCGTACAAGCAGGTGATAAAAAGGCGTTTGATTTGTTGATTATGAAATATCAACAAAGAATCATTCACGTCATTACAGGGTTTGTTCATGATCCTGTTGAAGCGATGGATGTAGCGCAAGAAGCGTTTATAAAAGCGTATCGCGCTTTACCAGGCTTTAGAGGTGATAGTGCTTTCTATACTTGGCTGTATCGTATTGCAATTAATACATCAAAAAATTATCTGACAGCAGCGTCCAGAAGACCGCCTGTCAGTGACGTTGATGCTATGGATGCAACTATTTATTACGATGCGCCCGAGTTGAAGGAATTTGAGACACCCGAAAGTAGTCTAATGAGTGATGACTTACAACAGGCAATTCATGATGCTATTCAGGAATTGCCTGAAGATACGGCAACGGCTATCAAACTGCGGGAGTTTGAAGGTCTGAGCTATGAGGAAATTGCACAGGCAATGGATTGTCCAATTGGGACCGTTAGGTCGCGTATATTTCGCGCCAGAGAGGCAATAGATAAACAGGTCAAAGCAGTTATGGGTGGAGAGGAACTATGACAATCAAGCAACAAGAATTATTGTCAGCGTTTGTTGATGGCGAACTTAATGAGCAAGAGCTTGATGAGTTACTGGCATTGATGAAATCAGATGATAGTGCCAAACAAGATTATATGAGATATCAGTTCTCAAGTGATTTATTACATGGTTATGTGACAGAGCATAAACAAATTGATTTAACAGACAGAATACAACAGGCCTTATCTAGTGATGAGCCTGGGGTGAATGTACAACCAACAGAAAACACACAAACAGCGAAAGTGTTTGCATTACCTGACTGGTTTTGGAAACAAACAGCTGGTTTGGCTGCTGCTGCCTCTATTGGCGCATTGGCAGTGGTTGGCCTGATGTCACAACCTCAGACAGTCATGCCAACGACCAATATGGCACAATCTGAGCCTATGCAGCAGCAAACTCAGGTTGCTGATTCAAACCGCTGGACAGTGGGGGAGTCTGAAGTTGAAGATCGTCTGAATGATTATTTAGTGGATCACAACGAATATGCCGGTGCTTCAGGCTTATTCTCATACGCCAGAGTTGTTTCATACGGTGAGGAGTAGCCACTAATGCGTTTTTTGCTCCACCTGTTAGTCGTCACATTTGTATCATTCTCAACAACTGCTAGTGCTGATAACCCTGAAGCAATGCAGATCCTTGAGAAAATGACTTCAGCGGCAAAAACATTAACCTATGAAGGCGTGTTTAATTACCAGTCTGGTAGAAACTTACAGTCGATACGCATTTTTCATCGTGCAGATGAAAATGGAGAACTGGAAAGAATGATTTCTTTAAATGGTGCAGCCAGAGAAGTCATTCGTAGTAATGATATGGTGACCTGCATCAATCCCGATGGGAAGCAGGTCAACATTAGTCGACGTCCATTAGGAAGAGGTTTTCCTAGTGACTTGCCTCGACGACTCAGTTCAGCTGCACCTTATTATGAAGTTGAAATGGGTGGTAAAAGCCGAATCGCTGGTAAAGAAGCTTATCAATTATTGATTACACCAATCGACAATTATCGTTATGGTTATCATTTATGGGTCGATGCTGATACATACCTTCTTTTAAAGTCTGAACTTGTCGGTCAGGATGGGGATGTTCTGGAAACATTTTCATTTTCATCAGTGAGTACAGGCGAACCAATTCCTGACTATAAGTTTAAATCGTTACTAGCTGATGATGATATGGTCTGGCATAAAACTGAACCGGGTAAACCTATTGATATCGAGAAGCATCCTCATGAATTCGAATGGCAAGTTAATTGGCTGCCTGATGGCTTTGCATTGGTTGCTTTACAAAATCGTTTGCGAGCAAATAATGGTGCGGATGTCGAGCAGAGAGTGTATAGCGACGGTTTGAGCTCAGTTTCGGTATTCATCGAAAAAATTCGGGCTAAACACAATCATTTACATGGTGCCTCTCACGTCGGGGGGATCAATGCTTTCGGTACTATTATGAATGCTCACTTTGTGACAGTCGTCGGCGAAGTACCAGCGGTTACTGTTGAAAAGATTGGTAGTACGATTGCGTTCACGCCAGTTAACCAACAATGATTGAGCAGAAAGCGACAGTCATCAGCCGTCAAGACCAACTAGTATGGGTCGAAGCTGAAAGACAATCGACTTGTGGTCAATGTCAGGCTCGTAAAGGCTGCGGCACTGGTCTACTTGCTAAACACGTTGGAAAAAAATTCTCGCGCATTGCAGTAAAAGATGAAGGTAATCTGGAAGTTGGTCAGGAGGTGACAGTGTCTATTCCTGAAGAAGCATTACTTTCAGGTGCTTTTCTTATGTACATGCTGCCACTTATTTTACTTTTTTTTACATCAATTCTCGTCCGTTTGGCTGGTGGTGGGGAACTGCTGCAAATAGTGTCTGGTCTATTAGGACTGATTACTGGCTTTGTATGGGTGAAACATCGTATGAGTCATCATGATGCTGGTATCTATGTCAAATCAAATGAGGACTTCAAATGAGAGTAAACAAAAATTGGGCGGCGTTGACAATGCTGTTTGCTTGGCTAACGCTGAGTTTTAGCGTCCAAGCTCGTTCATTGCCTGACTTTACTGAACTTGTCGCCGATAATGGTGATGCTGTTGTCAATATCCGAACTCACAACAAAACCGAACAAACACCTACGTCTATGTTGCCGCCAGGTATAGAATTACCTGAAGGTTCAGGCATGGATGATTTCCTTAAAAAGTTTTTTGGAGGACAAGGTGGTGGCGCTCCTGTTCCCCGCGAAAGTGAGTCTTTAGGCTCAGGTTTTGTTATCTCTTCTGATGGTTATATTCTGACTAATCATCATGTAGTTAAAGATGCAGACGAAATTATTGTTCGTTTCAGTGACCGTACTGAGTTAGAAGCTAAAGTTTTAGGCAGTGACGAACGAAGTGATGTCGCTCTGTTAAAAGTAGATGCTAAAAATCTAAAAACAGTCAAACTGGGTGATTCAGATAATCTCAAAGTAGGTGAATGGGTGTTAGCCATCGGCTCACCATTCGGCTTTGATTACTCTGCTACCGCAGGCATTATCAGTGCACTGGGTCGTAGCTTGCCAAGTGATAGTTATGTGCCATTCATTCAAACAGACGTCGCGATCAATCCGGGTAACTCAGGTGGCCCATTATTTAACCTTGATGGTGAAGTTATTGGCATAAACTCACAGATTTACAGTCGTACCGGCGGATTCATGGGCGTATCGTTTGCGATTCCAATTGATACTGTCATGAACGTTGTTGAACAAATTAAATCACAAGGTTATGTCAGCCGTGGCTGGTTAGGTGTAGTTATTCAAGATGTGACGCGTGAATTAGCTGAGTCTTTTGGCTTGCCAAAACCAAGTGGTGCACTGATTTCTCGTGTTGTTGATAACAGTCCGGCTGCTCGAGCTGGATTTAAAACGGGCGATGTCATTCTTAATTTTGATGGCAAAGAAGTAGAGACATCTTCTGACTTACCTCCTATCGTTGGTAGAACAAAAGTAGGTAAAGAAGTAGATGTTGAAGTCATGCGTAACAACAAGCATAAAACGCTTAAGGTAACGATTGAAGAGTTGCCAAAAGATGAAGCCTTGGCTAGCAACAGCACCAAACCTGGCCGATTTGTTGATGACCGTCTATCAATGGAAGTGGCTGATATCACCCCAGAACAGCGTAAGCAGTTCGAAGTAGAAAAAGGTGGTGTTATGGTCATGAAAGTTGAGCAAGGCCCAGCTATTAAGGCAGGTATCAGACCTGGAGATATTATTCTGAGTCTGAATAACACTGAAATTAAAGACCCTCACCAGTTTATTGAGGTAGCGAAAAAGCTTCCTGCGAATAAACCTATTCCAGTGTTAGTACAACGTGGCGGTTCAGCTCAATTCCTAGCGATAGAAATTAAAGAGTAATCGAACTCACACAACTGAAGTTAAAGAGCCGTTGATGAGAATCAACGGCTCTTTTTTTATCTAAATCACCGCTATTAAAATAAATGCTGATATGTCATTACTTTCTATCGGTGATGAGAGCCTCATAAAACAATTAGCCCTTCATTAGATTCGATTTTATCCGATGTCTGTTTGTTAGAAAAAGATGGTTACAGTGTTTTAGGAATATTGAGGTAAACCTAAGTTACTACTGTCATTATGCTAAGCGCACAGGGTACATTTTTGTTATGAAGTGTTGTTTTCTGACGATATTGAATGGGCTGCAATAGATATTGCTATTAAATAACTGAAGGCTGAGTTTGTTTACTTGGCCGATAGATGCTGAATAGAATAATGGCAATGATAAAGGTCAGCCACTCTGAAAGCGGTAAAGCGATCAGAAACTTAGGCTCAGGTAATAACCAGGATAAAATCAGTAATAGCAGGATCGGCAAAAATAAACCTCTGGATAAGGCAATAACCATTGATGGAATAGGTTTTTGGATGGCTGTTAGGTAAATAGACATAATGACGTTAACACCATTAATCAGAAATAATGGCCATAACAAAGCAATAAATTGTTTGGACAACTGCAAAGTATTTTCTGCTGTTTTATCTAAAAACAATCTGCTGATTTGTTCGGGGAAAAAGACTAAACAAAGCGTCAGACTGATACTGATAAACAAAATACAGCTCAGGGCGGTAAGCAAAAATTGACGGATACGCTGTACATTCTTTGCACCATGATTTTGACTGACGACCAGGTGTAGTGCATCTGAAATACCGTAATACAACATCAAGCTGATAAAAATCAGATAATTGATAACGGCAAATGCAGCGATGCCTTCAACATCGAGCCGGCGTACTAATAGCCAGTTCAGCACTAAAATAACCAGGCCTCCTGATATTTCGTTGATAAACTCGGAGCCGCCATTAAACATTGCTGGCTTGATTTCAGACCAGTGGTGTTGAATTAATGAAAAAGATAGCTTTTTCTGTGTTCGTAAAAAGTAGCGCCCCAGCATTATTAGCTGAATAGTTTGGGCAATGGCTGTGGCTACTGCTGCACCTTTAAGTCCCCAGTCAAATACGATAATAAATAGTGCATCTAGAACAATGTTGATGATAGCGCCACTGATCAATGCAGAAGAAGCCAGGGTTTGGGCATTATCCTGACGAATAAAGTAATACATCACCATGGTCGATATTTGAACCACTAATACAGCATTGATGATGTAAAAATAAGGCAATATTAAAGGCAGTATCGAATCGGGTGTACCGAGGAAAAACAAAATATTCTCTGCAAATATCCAGGAAAGCAGCATAAAGCTCAAACCAATCACAATAATGGTGATAAGACATTGGCTGAACACATCTGACGCGGCATCAAACTGTTTTTGTCCGAAGTAATAACCCGCTCGAACGGCACCACCTATCGATAACATCAGAGCCAGACCAAATATCAATGATAGATAAGGAATAAGTAAATTAATGGCTGCCAAACCTTCTGCACTGACGAATTGACCCACAAAAATACCATCCACAATGCTGGCCGTGGTGATGGCTAATAAGCCCAGAATGGAAGGAATGGCAAAGCGTAAAAAGGTAGGAATGATCGGGCCGGACAGGACAGCGTTATCCATGATGATTGTTATCCACAAAAGTTCTTTTTTTCTAGTGAGAAAGCCTTGTTGAGATTAATTCGTATCTAAGACCGGTGACAGAGTGTCAGAGTGTTTGTCATATGTCACGTTTTATCTATAGACAAGCTAGATTATCGTTTTGTGACAGTGAAATGCGTATAATATCCAGTCATTTGCTGAGCGCGTGACTCAAAGGCCAATATCATCTGCCAGCGGGAACAATGCATGTCATGCAAAATCTATGTTAACTGTTCGGAATGGCCACCGACGTCACTAATGAAAATGTAACTAAATGAAGAATATACGTAACTTTTCTATCATCGCCCATATTGACCATGGTAAATCCACTATTGCTGATCGCTTTATCCAAATTTGTGGTGGTCTGACTGCGCGGGAAATGTCACAACAAGTACTCGACTCTATGGATATCGAGCGCGAGCGTGGCATTACCATCAAAGCACAGAGTGTCTCTCTGGAATACAAGGCGCGTGACGGTGAAACTTACCAGCTTAATTTTATCGACACGCCAGGCCATGTTGACTTTTCTTATGAAGTATCTCGTTCGCTAGCTGCTTGTGAAGGCGCGCTTTTAGTTGTTGATGCAGCTCAAGGTGTTGAAGCACAGAGTGTCGCTAACTGTTACACAGCGATCGAACTGGGTTTAGAAGTTTTACCCGTGTTGAATAAAATTGATTTACCTTCGGCTGAACCTGAACGTGTTGCTCAAGAAATTGAAGATATCATCGGTGTTGATGCCATGGATGCAGTACGTTGTAGTGCTAAAACAGGCATTGGTATCGAAGATGTGCTGGAAGAGCTGGTAGCCAAAGTCCCTGCACCTAAAGGTAATCCAGATGGCCCATTAAAAGCGCTGATTATTGATTCCTGGTTTGATAGTTATGTGGGTGTCATCTCCTTAGTGCGTATTGTTGATGGCTCGCTGAAAACCAAAGATAAAATCAAAGTCATGTCGACCGGACATGAATATCAGGTTGATCAAGTCGGCACATTTACACCTAAACGTACACCATGTGATGTGCTGGATTGTGGTGATGTAGGCTACGTCATTTCAGGTGTGAAAGAAATTGATGGCGCACCGGTAGGTGACACATTGACCCATGCACATCATGGCGCCGATAAAATGTTGCCGGGTTTCAAAGAAGTAACGCCGCAGGTTTATGCCGGTATTTTCCCTGTCAGCAGTGATGACTATGAAAATTTCCGTGAAGCCTTATCTAAACTGCGTTTAAATGATGCCTCATTATTTTTTGAACCAGAAAGTTCACAAGCTTTAGGGTTCGGTTTCCGTTGCGGTTTCCTTGGTCTTCTGCATATGGAAATCATCCAAGAGCGGCTGGAGCGTGAATACGATCTTGACTTGATTACTACTGCACCGACAGTGGTGTTTGAAGTCTTGAAGAAAAATGGTGAAGTCGTTCGTGTTGAAAACCCATCATCACTGCCAGATATCGGTACGATTGAAGAAATTCGTGAACCAATAGTCCGTGCTGACATTCTTGTTCCACAAGATCATCTTGGTGCGGTTATTACATTGTGTGTTGAAAAACGCGGTGTGCAGAAGAACATGCAGTACATGGGTAAGCAAGTGGCATTGACCTATGAACTTCCGATGAATGAAGTGGTCATTGATTTCTTCGATCGTGTGAAATCTGTCAGTCGTGGTTATGCCTCACTCGATTACCACTTTGTCAGATTTGAACCTGCCAATCTGGTTAAGCTGGATATCATGATTAATGGTGAGCGTGTTGATGCTTTATCACTGATTGTGCATAAAGATACTAGTGTCAGTCGCGGTAGGTTGTTAGTGGAAAAAATGAAAGAGCTTATCCCTCGTCAAATGTTTGATATTGCGATTCAGGCAGCGATTGGTGGTCATATTATTGCGCGCTCCACAGTCAAAGCGATGCGTAAGAATGTGTTGGCAAAATGTTACGGTGGTGACGTTTCTCGGAAACGTAAATTATTAGAAAAACAAAAAGCAGGTAAAAAACGGATGAAATCTGTCGGCAAGGTGGATGTTCCACAAGAAGCTTTCCTTGCTGTTTTACAACTGTCAAAAAATTCATAAACAGGTAGGAGCGTTAAACAGTGAGTTTTCCCGCAATCATGGTTTTACTGGTAGCCATCACTGGCTTGATTTGGTTAATCGACAAGCTGTTTTGGGCTCCACGTCGTGATAATAATGCAAAAGAACCTGTCGTGGTGGAATACGCACGCTCTTTCTTTCCAATTATATTATTGGTGTTGGTGATTCGTTCATTTGTTGCAGAGCCTTTCCGGATTCCATCATCATCAATGGTGCCAACGCTGCATATCGGTGACTTCATTCTGGTGAATAAATTCTCGTATGGCATTCGTCTGCCAGTGCTTAATACAAAAATTTTCGATACGGGTGAGCCACAACGCGGTGATGTTGTGGTGTTTCGTTATCCGGTAAAAAAACATAAAGACGATCCAGATGTTGACTACATCAAACGGGTTGTAGGTTTGCCTGGCGATAAAGTCGGCTATTTCAATAAAACGATCTATATTAACGGTAAACCTGTAGCACAAGAGCCGCTTGAAAAGCCGGAAAGCATGATCAATATTGCTGCTCCAGGATCAGAATTACGCTCTGAGCAATTAGGTGAACATAAACATTTAATACTTGTTGAACCGGGTATTAAACGCGTAGAAGGTGAAACGGTGGTACCTGAAGGACACTATTTTGTGATGGGTGATAACCGAGATAACAGTAATGACAGCCGTTACTGGGGTACTGTCCCAGAAGAAAATCTGGTCGGTAAAGCGTTTCTGATCTGGATGAGTTGGGACTGGAATGAAGGTGGTATTGTCTGGAATCGTTTAGGTAAATCGATTGAATAAGGAGATTGTGATGAAACACCAACGAGGTATGACGTTAATCGGTTGGGTCATTGTCCTGGCCTTGATCGCTTTTTTTGTCACATTAGCGATTCGTTTGGTGCCGATGTATCAGGAGTATTACGGTGTGGTACAGATTATGGATGATATGAAAACTGAGCTGCGTAATAACAACTTATCTAAAAATGAAGTGCAAACCTTGCTTTCCAAGCGTTTTAATATTGGTTATATCAGTAGTGTAAAACGCGATGATGTTGAAGTGTTTCGTGGTAAAAATACAGGCTATGTGACCAAGATTGTCATCGACTATGAAGTCAGAAAACCGTTTTTTGCCCAGATTGACCTTGTGGGTCATTTCCACAAAGAAATTGATGTAGAGCCAAAGCTATAATGATAACCCAGCGGCAAAAAGCCCTGTGCAAACAGTTAAAAGTAGAATTTAAAGATAGCGCCTTTTTACAGCAGGCATTAACGCACCGTAGCGCAGATCCAAAAAATAATGAACGTCTGGAATATCTGGGCGATGCTATCCTCAGCTTTGTGATTGCTGAAGAGTTATTTAACCGTTTCCCTCAGGTTAAGGAAGGAAAATTAAGTCGGTTAAGAGCGTCTTTAGTGAAAGGTGAAACTCTGGCTGAACTTGGCCGTGAGTTAAAATTGGGTGATGTATTAATACTGGGGCCGGGTGAGTTAAAAAGCGGTGGATTTCGACGTGAGTCTATTCTGGCTGATGCTGTTGAAGCTATATTAGGTGCACTCTATCTCGATAGTGGCCTGACCCAGGTTAAAGATCTTATTTTAAGATTATTTGCTGAACGGTTAGATGCTATCGATGTTACAGAAACAGTCAAAGATCCCAAAACACGTTTACAAGAATTATTACAGAGCCGTAAGCAGCCCTTACCTTTGTATAGCGTGAAAGAGTTAAAAACCGATAAAAAACAACCGGTATTTGAAGCTTCTTGCCAGATTACCTTGTTAGATAAGGTGGTTGTTGCTCAGGGTAGCAGTCACCGAAAAGCTGAAAAGAAAGCCGCTGAACGTGCCTTAACCTTAATTGAAGGTAAACAATGAACTCAACACCATTTCGTTCCGGTTATGTAGCCATTATTGGTCGTCCTAATGTCGGTAAATCGACATTGATTAATCGTATTCTTGGCCAAAAACTGTGTATTACCTCACGTCGGCCTCAGACCACTCGCCACCGTATCCTGGGTATTAAAACTACTGCTGAAGGGCAGTTCATTTATGTCGATACGCCGGGCATGCACAGTGATGGTAAAAAAGCGATGAATCGTTATATGAACCGTGCTGCAGCAGCCTCGATTGATGATGTCGATGTGGTGTTGTTTGTGGTGGAAGGACTGAAATGGACCGAAGACGATCAGCGCGTATTAAAACGCATTCAACAAGATGCGCGTTCGCCAGTTATTTTAGTGTTAAATAAAGCAGATAAATTATCAGATAAATCTGACTTATTACCACAAATACAACAGCTTGCACCACAGTATGATTTCGCTGCGGTTGTGCCTATTTCTGCACGAAAAGGCATGAATACAGATGTGCTGGAGCAGGAAATAGCGAAGTTAATGCCGGAAGGCGAAATGATCTTTGATGAAGATCAGTTAACTGATCGCAGTTCTCGGTTTCTGGCTGGCGAAATTGTTCGTGAAAAATTATTCCGTTATCTCGGTCAGGAGCTGCCTTATTCACTCACTGTAGAAATTGAACAGTTTGAGGAAGAAGAGGGCATGTTCCGAATTGGCGCTGTTGTTTATGTCGAGCGAAGCGGCCAGAAGTCGATTGTAATCGGCAAAAAAGGCGAACAATTAAAGCTTATTGGTCAGGATGCCCGACTGGAAATGGAACAACTGTTTGGCTGTAAAGTGTTTTTACAGATTTGGGTCAAGGTGCGTGAAGGCTGGTCTGACAATGAACGTATGTTAAGAAATCTGGGTTACAACGACGATTTGTAGTGATCGCTTGTGGAGCTGACATCTGCCTTTATACTACATCAAAGACCATATCGTGAAACCAGTTCTCTGGTCGATGCACTAACGCGTGATCATGGTCGTGTGAGTCTGGTCGCTCGAGGTCTCAGGCAAACAAAGAAACGTTCATCACCCATACAGATATTCCAGCCTTTATGGTTAAGCTGGTATGGCCATGGTGACTTAGTTACGTTAAGCCAGATAGAAAAAGATGAGCCGGGTTATCGTTTGCTTGGCAATGCTAGTTTGTGCGGGCTCTATATGAATGAGTTGTTGGTAAAATTACTCCCTGTTCATGAAGCTGAGCCAGACATTTTTGATGCCTATCGCCAGGCTTTATCTTCGCTCCAGCAAAATAATAATGAGCAGATTACACTACGTTTATTTGAAAAAGCGTTGCTTAGTCACTTGGGCTATGGCTTGGCATTAACTGTGGATGTAGAGTCGGGAGAAGGCATTGAAGATGATGGTATTTATATCTACCATCCTGACAGCGGTCCTCATCGCGTATTTGGTCAACGTTTGCAGAATACGGTATCAGGACGAAGTCTGCGTCACCTCGAACAAGAAACAGGGTTTGATGAGCTTAGCCTGAAAGAAATCAAACATATGATGCGGTCGGTGATAAATTATTATCTGGGCGGACGGCCACTACACAGTCGTCAGTTATTTGCTGGTCTTAATCAATTTAATACAAAAACAAACTGAGTTTGGAGATTCATGTCTATTTATCTAGGTGTCAACATCGATCATATTGCAACACTTCGTCAGGCTCGTGGCACACGTTATCCTGATCCGATACAGGCAGCAATTGAAGCAGAGCAAGCTGGTGCAGACAGCATCACATTGCATTTGCGTGAAGATCGTCGACACATTCAGAAACGTGATGTCGCCATGTTAAGTGATATCCTGCAGACAAAAATGAACCTGGAAATGGCAGTCACTGAAGAAATGCTGGCAATGGCTGAAAAATATCGCCCTGCAGATTGCTGCCTGGTGCCTGAAAAACGTGAAGAGCTGACTACCGAAGGTGGCTTGGATGTTGCGGGACAATTATCTCGTATGCAGGAAGCATGTCAGCGTTTAGCCGCTGCAAATGTGCGTGTTTCTTTATTTATCGATCCTGATTTAAGTCAAATCGAAGCTGCTGTTGCCTGTGGTGTACCTATCGTAGAACTGCACACGGGCCGTTATGCCGAAGCTGAGACGGATGCAGAAGCAGAGCAAGAGTTAGCCATTATTGCGGAAGCAGCAAAACAAGCGCATAAAAGAGGGTTACAGGTCAATGCAGGGCATGGTCTGCATTACCACAATACACAGAAAATCGCGGCCATACCTGAACTGGTGGAATTAAATATCGGTCATGCCATAGTGGCTCGTTCTGTTTTTACTGGTTTTCAGGCGGCCGTTCGCGAGATGAAGCAGTTGATGCAGGACGCGCGCCGGGGATGATTATCGGCATTGGCACAGATCTGGTTCATATTCCCCGAATGCAGGCCTTACTCGATAAACATGGTGATAAATTTGCTGAAAGAATACTTAGTGATACTGAGTTCAGCGAGTTCAGATTACAACTTAAACCGGCTAATTTTTTAGCAAAACGTTTTGCAGCAAAAGAAGCGGCAGCTAAAGCGATGGGAACAGGTTTTCGTGATGGTTTAAGCCTGCGTCATATCAGTGTCAAAAATAATTCACTTGGCAAGCCAGAATTACAGTTTGAGAAAGTGGGACTTGAACTGAAACAGAAAATGCAGATAGATAAGGCCATGTTAAGCCTGAGTGATGATCATGAGTATGCGATTGCTTATGTTGTGTTAATGGAAGCAAATTGATGAAATCTTACCCGACCATTGAAGCCTTTATCGGCCATACACCGTTAGTCAGATTACAGCGTATTCCCGGCAAGTCGAGTAATACTATTCTGGTGAAACTGGAAGGTAACAATCCTGCAGGGTCAGTCAAAGATCGGCCTGTGGCAAGTATGATTCAGCAAGCTCAGCTACGTGGTGATATCACTCCTGGTGATACTTTAATTGAAGCGACCAGTGGCAATACCGGTATTGCACTGGCGATGGTGACGGCTATATTAGGTTATCGGATGATTCTGATTATGCCGGAAAATAGTAGCGCCGAGCGTCGTGCTTCCATGAAAGCTTATGGTGCCGAACTTATTTTGACCGAGGGTATGGAGTCTGCCAGAGATTTAGCCTTACAGATGCAGAAAGAAGGCAAAGGCAAGGTACTGAATCAGTTTGGTAACTTTGATAATCCACTGGCTCATTATGAAACAACGGGGCCCGAAATTTGGACTGATACAGCAGGTGAAATTACCCATTTTGTCAGCTCAATGGGCACTACCGGTACGATTATGGGCACATCGCGGTATTTAAAAGAACAAAACCCTGAGATTCAGGTTGTTGGTGTGCAGCCGGCTGAAGGTGCGAGTATTCCAGGAATTCGTCGTTGGCCCGAGGCGTATTTACCTGAGATTTTCGAACCAGAACGCATTGATATGACATTAGATGTGACACAGGATGAGGCGGAAACCATGATGCGACGACTGGCCGCTGAGGAAGGTATTTTTGCTGGTGTGTCATCCGGTGGGGCCTTAGCTGCAGCAATGAAAGTCTCTGAGCAGGTAGAAAATGCTGTGATTGTCAGTATTGTCTGTGACCGTGGTGATCGTTACATTTCAACAGGCGTTTTTCCTGCCTGATAATGAAATATCTGACGCTAAAGTCAGTTTTTCTATGGCTATGTATATGGTCTCTGCCCGTATTGGCTATCCAAGCTATTCAAATTGATATTGAACATAGCTGGGCAGAAAAATTTGATGCAAAAGAGCTGAAAACTTATGTCCAATTTAGCTCTGATGGTCTGAAACTCTCAGGCCAGGCGGCTCAAATCAGCTTAGCTGCACCACTAAATCAATTACGCAATGTGACATTTGAGTGTGAAAAGGCCGCTTGGTTAACCGATGCATTTCGTTGTCATTCAGGTACCTTACAGTTTTCTCAGCCTGAGTTAGGTCAGCAGCGTATTCAGTTCAAAATTGATGCCAATACTGAAGACGAACAATATGATATCCAGCTACAAAATCTGAGACTGGATGGCGGTACGGTAAACCTTGATATTAGTCTTGATCAACTGCATTGGGACACAGATATTGATGCTCAGAATATTCCCTTGTCAGCACTACAGAAATGGTTACCTCAATTCTTGGATAAACAATACGTCAATGCTGTAAATGACTGGCAGCCTCAAGGGCAAATATCTCTGCAAGCACGTATTGATGGAAACAAACAGGGAATAGTCTCCGCTACTGCAAAATGGCAATTCACTGACTTGGGTTTTAGTAATACGACGGCAAGTCAGGTGGCTGAGAATGTAACAACGCAGGGAGAAATCTCCTTACATAATACCGATAATACTTGGGACTTTATTGCTTCATCTTCATTGATGGCAGGTCAGGTTTATAGTGATCCTGTCTTTGTCGATTTATCTACTTCTGCCATTGAGTTAAGTGTTGATGGTAAGTATGAAGCAGACTCAAATCACTGGACTTTAGCGGATATTAAGTTAAATCAGTCAGAACAGTTCAATGTAGAGGCTATTGCTGAAGTAATAGATAACGTGCCAAGCAAGGTTGAAGCGAATGTTACTGTAAAAACACTATCGTCGTTTTATTCGACATGGGTGAAACCTTTCATGGTGGGCACTGCCGCTGCTGATTTACAGTTATCTGGTCAGGTCTCATCATCGATCAGTTGGTCTGATATGCAGCATCAACTTAAAGCCACATTGAATAATGTGAGTGTTGTAGATAGTCAGCAACGTTATAACGCTGAGAACATGAATGGTGAATTGGTTTGGACCAATAGCGAAGCGCCTTTAGATGGCTATTTATCCTGGCAGCAAGCTAAGCTTTATTCCATCGATATTGGTGCTGGTCAGTTGCATACGCAAACCGTTAAAAACGGCTTTAAATTAGTTAAGGAAACCAGCATTCCTGTTTTGGATGGTGAACTTCAAATTAATCAATTGAGTTTGCAACAACAAGAAGATAAACAGATAACCTGGTCATTTGATGGTTTATTGTTACCGATATCTATGGAAAGTTTAACGCAGGCACTGGGTTGGCCAATAATGCACGGTAAGTTATCTGGCGTGATTCCTCATGTACGTTATCAGTCTCATAAACTCACTATTGATGGTGCATTACAGGTCAAAGTTTTTGATGGCACAACAGTCATTCGTGATTTACGTTTAACCGATCCTTTAGGTGTATTACCACAACTGTATGCCAATATTGATATGAAGGATTTAGACTTAGCATTGATAACAAAAACGTTTGATGTTGGAAAGATTACCGGACGTGTTTCCGGAGAAATATATAACTTACGCTTGTCTAACTGGCAGCCTGTACAATTTGATGCCAAGTTGGCGACCTCTGAAGATAATCCGGGTAAACGCATCATCAGTCAACGCGCCGTGGATAATTTAACGCAGGTGGGCGGTGGGGCGTCAGGCATGATTTCGAGAAGTTTTTTACGCTTTTTTGACGACTTCTCTTATAAACGTTTAGGGCTTTCTTGTCATTTACGGAATGATGTTTGCGAAATGGCTGGCATCGAAGATACTGATCAGGGTTACTATATTGTAAAAGGTGGTGGCGGTTTACCACCGTGGATTGATGTCATCGGCTATACGCGTAGAGTGGACTGGGCAGATTTATTAGAACGTATCAAAGCGGTACAAAATAGTTCTGGACCGATAATTGAGTAAGGAGAGATTATGCAAATCATAAAATGGTTAACTGGCACGGTGTCGGGACTAATGTTGGTCTCGTGTGTCACCATTAATATCTATTTTCCAGCAGCGGCGGCTGAGAAAGCCGCGGACAGGATTATTGAAGATGTGTGGGGCCCAGAAACACAACCTGCAGATACTTCTCAACCTGAGAAGCAGGATAAACAATCATCAGCATCCGATGCCAGAATGCCACTTGCTATGTCTGTATTGAATTGGATAGTACCGCAAGCCGAAGCAGCAAGTGCTGATATCAATATTAATACACCGGCAATTAATGCATTACAGTCGAGCATGAAAACACGTTTTGAAAGCCTGAAATCTTTCTATGATAGTGGCGCGATAGGGTTAACCGATGATGGTTTTATTGCGCTACGTGATGCCAAGTCTGTGCCATTAAAAGATCGTAATCAGCTGAATAGTCTGATTGCCGCCGAAAATAATGATCGTAAAGCACTTTATGCTGAAATCGCCAGAGCAAATGGTCATCCGGAATGGCAGAATGATATCCAGCAAACCTTTGCACAGCGCTGGATAAGTAATGCCGCAAAAGGCTGGTGGTATCAACAAGGTGGCAGCTGGAAACAGAAATAAATCCTCCAGATTGATTATAATAACGACATCCAGTGGTGTGAAAACATCACTGGATTTTTTATTTTTCAGAGATAAGAGATAAACCATGGCAAGACGCAGCCGCAGACAAAGAATACCGCAAGAACCCGTTACAGCAGAGATTGAATCTTTATCACACGATGGTAGAGGCATTGCTCGCATTGAAGGTAAAACTGTTTTTGTGGATGGCGCGTTAGCCGGAGAAAAAGTGAACTTTCAATATAGTCGAGTTCATAAAAAATATGATGAAGCGCGCACCATAGAAGTATTGTCTGCTGCTGATGACCGGGTCGAAGCAAAATGTCAGCATTTTAGTATTTGTGGCGGCTGCAGCCTGATGCATATGTCACCCGAAGCCCAGTTAGTTCATAAACAAGCCACATTGGCTGAACACTTTGCCCACTTTGGCAATCTCACTCCTGAGCAATGGTTAGAGCCATTGACAGGGCCATTATGGGGATATCGTCGTAAAGCGCGCCTCGGTGTTAAGTATGTAGCGAAAAAAGAACAGGTGCTGGTGGGCTTTAGAGAAAAGTCCTCTCCATATATTGCCATGCTTGAGCAATGCGAAGTCTTAGATCCACGTGTGGGTCATCGTTTAACAGATTTAGCCTCACTAATTGGCGGGTTGGAAGCCTACAATCGCATCGCTCAGATTGAAGTGGCAATGGATGATGAAAACGTTGCACTGGTGTTTCGTAATCTGGATGCCTTATCTGATGCCGATAAAAAGGCACTGATTGGTTTTGGTCAGGAAAATAATTTATGGATTTATCAACAGCCTGGTGGCCCTGATACCATATCCTTATTATGGCCTGAGTCAGCACAGCTGAGTTACGCTCCGGAAGCGGGTTTAAAATTACAGTTTGAACCGAGTGACTTTACTCAGGTAAATGCCGGTATTAATGAAAAAATGATTCAACGGGCAATGACTCTGCTGGATGTTCAGCAAGGAGATCGGATTCTTGATTTGTTCTGTGGCCTAGGTAACTTTACTTTGCCTTTAGCTAAACGAGTGACAGAAGTAGTTGGCGTTGAAGGTGACGCGGCGCTTGTTCAGCATGCTAAAAATAATGCTGCGCTTAATGCATTAAAGAATGCTGAATTCGAACAAGCGGATCTGACACAAACAGAATTGAAAGATTACCCATGGGCTAAAAAAGGCTTTAATAAAATCCTATTGGACCCACCAAGAAGTGGGGCGTTTGAAGTCTTGCATCAACTTGCTGCATTAGGTGCTGAGCGTTTGGTGTATGTGTCCTGTAATCCGGCGACATTGGCACGTGATGCTGGTGAGCTGGTTAACCAACATGGTTATATTATGGAAGCGGCCGGTATTATGGATATGTTTCCACACACCACACATGTTGAATCGATAGCCGTTTTTACAAAAAAACGTTAAAAAAATTAGAATTAGTACCAAGGTACAATTGTTCTGATGGAAACTAAGATAATACAATGCATCTGACTGGGAGATATTCCCATGTTTTTATCAAATATTAAGGGTGGTATTTGATAAAAAAGTCTGTAGATAGCTGATTAATTTACTATTTAGTACCAAAGTACAATTGTTCAGCTAATTATCAATCATTAATATGTATTGTGCAGGTAGTGATTGCATATTGAATTTTAAGCCAACTTTGGTGTGAGCCATGTGACGGAAAGCCACGGATCTTTTTAAGATGGCCGGGTTGCATAGTAAATAAGGATAATTCTATGAAATTTTATAAATCGGCTATGTTAGTAGCTGCTATGTTATTAGGTTTTTCAAGTGTTGCTTCAGCAACGTTTTATCATGGTGGTCATCATCATGGTGGTTGTGGCGATAGTGGTTCAACATGTGACAATCCCCAAGCTTATTCAACTACTTTAGATGCTGAAGTAACTAACTACGATGACTATGGTTTTTTCGGTTTTGGAAAAACCTCAGAAGCTTACATGGATTTTGATGCTATCAATGAGCCTACCCTAAAAATCACCTCGGCTACATTATCAGTTAAATCAAATGCCAACGGTTCATGGTTCTCTGATGGCTTATGGACACTGGATAATCATTTTCCATATCTGACATACATTGGTAAGTTAGATGGCGGTGTTGATGTATTTGAGTTAAGTTCAAACTTATTTGATGAAGTTCTTGCTGGCATTAGCTTTACAGCCGTATTTGATAAAATAAAAGAAGATGTATTCTGGGCATCATTAACTGTTGATGGTACATACTGCCCACCAGTTAGCGAAGTGCCAGTACCTGCTGCATTATGGTTGTTTGGTTCTGGTCTGATGGGTTTCACAGCAATGCGCAGACGTAAAAAAACTGCCTAAGCTAAGACAGAATATCGTATGATAAAAGCCGCGATTTCATCGCGGCTTTTTTTATGGCTGAACAACTCAAAAATAAACTTAATATCTCAGCAGTTAATGAACTTGGTTCACTGATTCACTCAGTATGGCCAGATTTTGCTGTGACTGAGTTTATTGAGACAGTATTACTGAAACTGGATGAGCTAGAGCTCAAGGCACGTGCAGACTACCTTGCTAGGAGTTTGCATGTCTACCTGCCTGATGATTATGTTGATGCGATTGCTATTCTGTTACAGGCGGCTGAATACCTAAGAGAAGAACAGTTTTCTGGCTGGGCACATTATTTAGCCTGGCCATTAATTGACTATGTTGCTTTATACGGTCTGGAGCATCGAAATATTTCTTTTGCTGCGCTTGAAAAACTCACTCCATTATTTACGGGGGAGTTCGCTATTCGTTTTTTTCTGAAGGCTTACTTTGATGAAACCTATCAGCAAATGCTGGTATGGGCTGAGCATGATGATGAACATGTAAGGCGATTAGCCTCTGAAGGAATCCGGCCTCGCTTACCCTGGGCACAGCAGTTGACTGAGCTACGTCATGATCCAGCACTGATATGGCCGCTTCTTGATAAGTTAAAAAATGACCCGAGTCTGTATGTCAGACGCTCAGTTGCTAATAACATTAACGATATCAGTAAAGACCATCCTCAAATGGTTATTGATGTCTGTTCTGAGTGGCAAAAAAATGCTTCTGAGAATACTTCTTGGGTGATTCGTCATGCTTTAAGGAGTTTGGTCAAACAAGGAATAGCTGATGTGTATCCGCTATTAGGCTTTAGCCAGTCGGTTAGCATTGAGCAAGTGCAATTTCGTCTTTCCCACTCACAATTATTACTTGGTCAAACACTGGTGTTAGAACTTGAAATGCTTAGTAAACAGGTTCAACACGCTGTATTAGATTATAGAATACGTTTTGTTGGTGCTAGTGGAAAAACAAGCCGGGAAAAAGTCTTTAAGTGGAAAAATATGCGTTTAGCAGAAGCTGAATATCTTCAGATACAAAAAAGACATACTTTACAGAAGATATCGACTAGAAAATATTACCCGGGCACACATGAGATTGAATGTTTATTGAATGGTCAGTGTATTGCCCGGGCGAGTTTTGAGCTATTGATACCGTAATTGCGTTAAGACATGATAAAGCCATAGGCAACAAGTACTAACCAGCCAACAGACATCACGCAGATTAATGCGGCAAAGTTGTCATGAATATAGTGTTCAATTTTTTCCATAATAATCTCCTCACTGAGAATGTTATGCTGTTTAAACAGCATGAGATTATTATTGACCTACCCGAGATATTGGGCATTGACCTAGATCAAAAATGAACAACTTGTCGAATGGAAATAGTTCTGAGCATAAAAAAAGCCAGTCATGGACTGGCTTTTTAATGTTACTGCTGGTTGGCTTAGTGGTTATATAGGCCGAAAGCAATCAGTGACAGCCAAAAAACAGTAAAGCCAAGAATAATATGTGGAAATTTTTCTATCAGCAGTTTATCAATTTTTTTTAACATCTTTTTTCTCGTAGTTCAATGGGTTATACAAAATTTAACTTATTATTATGGGCTTAAGATAGCAGTTATTTGGCTTTTATGCCAGCTTATCATCAGCAATATGATAGTGCGGATCTTCCATTACATTGACTTCAATAAGATCAGCTGCATTGTTGAGCAGTTGCTTACACTCTTCACTTAAATGGCGTAAATGCAGCGTTTTACCCGCTTTGATATAACGATCGGCCAGGGAGTCAATAGCTTCAATTGCTGAATGGTCATAAACGCGTGAGTTTTTGAAATCAAGAATGATATCGTCAGCATCATCATTTTTCGGATCAAATAACTCATTAAAGTTGCGAATCGAGCTGAAAAATAATGGCCCATTCAATTCATGAACGATAGAGCCTTGTTCATTTTTATAACTTTTCAGATAAATATGTTTCGCGTGTTGCCATGCAAACACCAGCGCCGACATGATAATGCCAGTAATTACCGCGATAGCCAGATCAGTAAAGACGGTAATCACGGCGACGGAAATACCGATAATGGCATCAGGTAGTGGGATACGCCCAAGTAAACGGAAGCTGGCCCACTCAAAAGTGCCTAATACCACCATAAACATGACCCCGGTTAAAGCAGCAATAGGGATGATTTCAATTAGTGGTGATGCAAATAAAATAAAGCACAGTAAAAACAACGCTGCTGAGATACCGGATAATCTACCACGGCCACCCGAGTTAATATTGATCATACTTTGACCAATCATGGCGCAACCGCCCATACCACCAAAAAAGCCTGTTACGGTGTTAGCCACACCCTGGCCAATACATTCTTTATTAGGGCGACCGGTGGTTTCTGTGATTTCGTCAATCAGCGTTAAGGTCAGCAGAGATTCTGTTAGACCAATAAATGCCAGGATAAATGAGTAGGGAGCAATAATCAGTAAGGTATCGAGATTGAAAGGTACCATTGGAATACTGAATTCAGGAAAGCCGCCAGCAATAGAGGCAATATCACCTACTGTACGAATATCAAGATGTACACCAATCGCCACTAGGGTGACAACAATAATAGCGGCTAAAGATGATGGGAAGGCTTTGGTCAATTTCGGTAAAAAGTAGCTGATCGCCATGGTTAACGCGACCAGACCTAACATCCACCATAACGGCCCACCGGACAGCCATTGTTCTTCGCCATTTTCACCTGTGACTTTAAAGGATTTAAGCTGGGCCAGAAAAATCACCATGGCCAGTCCATTTACAAACCCGAGCATGACCGGTAGTGGCACGATACGAATAAATTTCCCCAGCCGGAATACACCTGCCAGAATTTGTAAAACGCCCATTAAAATCACGGTAGCAAATAAATATTCAACGCCATGTTGTGCAACCAAAGCCACCATCACAACAGCTAAAGCACCTGTCGCTCCTGAAATCATGCCAGGACGGCCACCAATAGCGGCGGTGATTAATCCGACGAGAAAAGCGGCATATAATCCGACTAAAGGTTCAACACCAGCGACAAAAGCAAAAGCAACGGCTTCTGGCACCAGTGCTAACGCAACAGTAAGCCCAGACAGCACATCATTTTTTATGTTCTGTGGACGTTTTAGTAACAGATTAAACATAGAATCCCTTTATAAACCAAACTGAGCTATGACTCATACATACGCATGCGTGACAGGCGTAGAGCTTATTTATTTTGATTTTGACTGAGTCATGAGAGGTAAGCCTTCGATGATGAAAGGCTTGAAAAGGCAACAATTATCGCTGAAAAACCGCATTAAGTCTAGTTTTTGCTTAAATTTACTCCTTTAATAACAAAGATATAAGTACTTCCTGTTCATGAGGAAATTCATAAAAATAATGCTTGCTCAAAAGGAATAAATTCTCTATATTTTCTCTTCTCAATATTTTCTCTAAAAGGAAGAGATGATGCTGACTGAACGTGAACAAGATACTTTGGATTTTATTCGCCATTACATTGATGAACAGGGACGTTCACCGTTAGTTTCTGAGATTGCCAAAGGCTTAGGGATTAAGTCTCAGGGCACCACCCATCGCTATATTCAGGCATTAGTTGATGCCGGACTTTTGGAGAGGCATGTCGGAAGAACACGAGGCTTGCATTTAACTGAACAAGCTGAACCTGTTCCGCTGGCAGCCGTCACTTTGCCAGTAAAGGGAAAAATTGCTGCTGGCCGTTTAGTTGAAGCTGTCGCTGATGAGTCCGAAATTGATTTAAGCGATATGTTTACCGGTAAAGGCCGTTTTGTCCTGAAGGTCAACGGTGACTCAATGATTGATAAGGCCATTATGTCGGGTGACTATGTGGTTGTGCAATCACAGCCGACTGCTCGTCATGGCGATATTGTTGTGGCATTAGTTGATGGCTTTGATGCGACCTTGAAAACATTATTGATCAACAATGATGGCACAGTGACATTAATGCCTGCCAATGTGAATTATGAGCCTGTAACATTGCCTGCCAGCCGGGTACGGGTACAAGGCGTGGTGGTTGGGCAGTTGCGAACGTATCCTTAATTAATGGATTCGGATTCATCTGCACCGTGGTCAAGGATGATTGCCTTAATTGATATGGATTGTTTTTTTGCTCAGGTTGAGCAAATGGATAACCGGAATTGGTTTCAGAAACCGGTCGCGGTGACTAATGGCCAGCAGGGAACGACCATTATTACCTGCTCATACGAAGCCAGATCATTTGGTGTGCACACTGGTATGCGTTTGAAACAAGCAAGGCAGTTATGTCCTGGCCTGATTCAGGCGCCTTCACGTCCTTATCGTTATGCTGAGTTATCAACCCGGATTATGGAAGGGCTCATCGATATTACGCCTGATGTGGAAGTATTTAGTGTGGATGAAGCTTTTCTGGATTTAAGTCGTTGCCAAAGCTTATATCGTGGGGCGACAGACATTGGATATTTAATTAAAAAAAGAGTCTGGCAAACGTCTGGTTTACGTTGCTCCGTAGGAATTAGTGGAGATAAAACTACAGCGAAATTCGCTGCTAAAAAGTCTAAACCTGACGGGTTGAAAGTGATTCATCCAGAATTAGCTGCTGAAGTGCTGGCACCAGAAGCGGTGACAGCGCTGAGTGGAATTAATAAAGGTATTGGCCGCTTTCTTAAACATTACGGTGTAGAGCGTTGTGGTGAAATGAAAAAAATGCCAATAAGTTTACTGTCGAAACGCTTTGGTCATCTAGGTCGGCGAATATGGTTAATGGCGCAGGGCCTGGATCCGGAACCTTTAAATTTTAATGTGAAAGCACCCAAGACAATTGGGCATGGAAAAGTTTTGCCACCTAAAACGGCTCAAAAAAATATCATCCTGACATACTTACAGCATATGGCAGAAAAAGTAGCGGTCAGGATGCGTTGTTTTTGTTATCAGGCCGAGTGTTATTTTATCGGCTTAAAAACGGAGAGGGGTTGGCTTAAAACAAAAGCACATGCGGGTGTCTATACGGATGATGGACAAGTTATTTATCAGCTATGCAAAGCCTTTGTTGATTTTTACTGGTCAGGGCAAGGTGTTTGGCAAGTACAGGTGACAGCAATATCGCCCCGGCAAGGGAAACAACTGGATTTATTTGAACAGCCTAATCTGCACAGAGAACATCTTAATGAGACGGTAGATAAAGTGAATTACCGTTATGGTGAGCTTACTCTGGCACCAGCCAGGCTATTACAGAAATCTACCATGCCGAATGTAATTGCCCCTGCATGGAAGCCCAAAGGCCACCGTAAAACGATATAAAAAAGCCGGCTATATAGCCGGCTTTTTTTCGAACTCAAATACGGTTTATTTTTTTACGTGGTCACGCTGATAGTAATAATTGGTTGCTTCAACAAAGCCGTCGATACTACCGCAGTCAAAACGGTGACCTTTAAATTTCAGTGCCAATACACGTTTTTCTTTTGCTAAAGTGCGGATAGCATCAGTGATTTGGACTTCACCGTTGGCGCCTGGCGCTGTTTGTTCAATGTATTCGAAAATATCGGGTGTTAATACATAGCGTCCGATGATACCCAAATGACTTGGGGCATCTTCTGGTTTTGGTTTTTCCACCATATCGTCAACTTCATAAACACCGTCTTCGATTTCACGGCCGGATATCACACCATAACTGCTGATATTGTCACCAGGGACTTCTTCAATAGCAATCACGCTGCAATTATATTTTTCATATAATTCAACTAACTGACCTAAGGCACGCTTTGATACGTTTTCATCAGTTCGGGCACAAAGATCATCAGCCAGAATAACAGCGAATGGTTCATCACCAATGATCGGTTGTCCTGTCAGAATAGCGTGACCAAGACCTAACATTTCACGCTGTCTCATGAAGATAAAGTCACAGGTATCCATGACCGCACGGATATCTTCGAGATGTTTTTCTTTACTTGTACCAAGAATCTGATGCTCTAATTCGTAGCTGGTATCAAAATGATCTGCTATAGCACGTTTGCCTCGGCCCGTAATAAATCCAACTTGGTTGATACCTGCTTCAATAGCTTCCTCAACACCATATTGAATCAATGGTTTATTGACGACAGGAAGCATTTCTTTTGGCATAGCCTTGGTTGCTGGCAGGAATCGTGTGCCATAACCTGCTACAGGGAATAGGCATTTGCGTATTTTTTTAACTGGTTGCATTCATTGTTCCTTATTTTTTATATAGCTTAGCTGATAGGTATGAAAGTCTGATGACAATACCTCAGCCATTTGTAATCCATAGCACTTGGTATGGTGCAACTGTAATAACGTCAGATGAACCATCAAGAATAACACCGCTAATCAGATCCCACCATCGATCTGTGACAACTAAGTTTAAGTTAGCTATACGAAGCGGTTGCTCAGTATCCGTAATATTATAGATGCAGAAGATGCTTTGTCTTCTGTCCATACTTTGTCGCCAGAAACCGAACAGTTTTTCGCCAAGGTGAAGTGTAAACTGAGTGGCATTAGGATGAAAAGCCCGTTGCTGTTTTCTCAAATGAATCAGCTTTTTTAGTAAACCAGATACCTGAGCATGCTGGGAGCTTGGTGTACTCAATTCTGTCATCAAAGCTTCTTCATCCCATTCATGACGATTGATAGAACGGTTTTGTTCAGTTTGTTCTAACTTATCAATATCATTACTGGTGGCAAGTAAACTATGAATATAAATGCCGGGAATACCTTCTAATGCCAACATGATGGCATGTGCACAAATAAAACGGTCTATATTCCACTCATCTTTGCCGGAAGTTGTGCCTTGCAGAGCATCAAACAATGAAATATTGATTTCATAAGGTTTTTTTACGCCGTTCTCACCTTCACGCCAGGATATACGTCCGCCAAATTGCTGCATAGTACTGATTAAAGAGGCAATTTCGGCTTCGCTGAGTAATCCTTCAGCAGGTCTAAGGCCAATACCGTCATGGGACGCAATAAAGTTGAAGTAGGCTGTACCGTGTTGCGCTGGCGGCATACTCATTAACCATTGTTTTAAATAAAAACAATCACCGGTGACAAGGGTATTCACCAGTAATGGTGGCAATGAAAAATTATAGATGCAGTGTGCTTCGTTGGCGTTACCAAAATAACTCAGGTTTTCCCGGTTAGGGATATTGGTTTCAGTAATGATGACTGCATCCGGATCGGCATGCTGAATTAAACTTCGCATTAAACGGACGACTTCATGGGTTTCTGGCAAATTAAGACAGTTAGTACCGATCTTTTTCCATAAAAAAGCGACGGCATCCAGTCGGAAAATATGAACGCCTTTATCCAGATAAAAACGGACTATGTTTATAAATTCCTTTAGGACCACAGGATTACGAAAATCAAAGTCCACTTGAGTATGACTGAAGGTACACCAGACATATTTTGTCCCATCATGTGTTTCTGTTTCACGTAATAAGGGACTGGTTCTTGGTCTGACGACCTGACTTATCGGAGTAGAAGGTGCTGTGGTATAAAAATAATCATGGCCTGGTCCATCCCCTTTAATAAAATTCTTAAACCAGGTACCACTGCTGGAGCCATGATTGATGACAAGATCCGCCATCAAACGGTAATCATTGGCGATAGCTTCAATATCTTGCCAGTCTCCTAAGGCTTTATTGACTTCGTAATAGTCCATGACAGCAAAGCCATCATCAGAACAGTAGGGGAAAAATGGCAAAATATGCACACCATTGATGTAGCCACTGACTTCTTTATTCAGGAAACGGTGTAGTGTTTTTAAAGGTGCTTCACCTTCTTTTTTAACACTATTACCGTAGGTAATCAGGATAATGTCGTTTTGATCCCAGTTATTTCGGTGCGGAAAACTTTCTTTGTAGTCCTGATTCAAGCGCATAATGTTGATGATGTCATCGCGTAATGTGTCCAGCGATAACTCAGGAGAAGTTTCAGCATAAATAGCGGTGAGATGATGGAGAACTGTCTCTTGTAATTGTTGTAGTTGCTCATCACTAGGTGTCATTTTCGGTGTTCCTTATGCAGAAAATTCCTGATAATCGGCTTCAACAGCCTCATATATTCTTTCAAAAATATCTGGAAGTGCACTTTGAACCCGGCTCCAACTCGGGGTAAAGGGGACTTCCATCGGATTTTCCAGGAACATCTGGCCTGCATCCATAATATTTTTAGCAAACATTTCCACCGACTCTTCTTCCTGATGAATATCAAAGTGCAGTCCATTCATCACAGCATCATTATGGTAGGTTTCCACAAAGTCGAGAGCGATTCGATAATAGGTGGCTTTCAGTGTTCGGAATGATTCCGGCGTGAAAACAGTGCCTTTTGTTGCTAATTTTCTGAATAGCGATTTGGCGATATCAATCGACATTTTTGATAAGCCAGCCTGTTGATCATCCGGTGATAATTCCTGATGTTTATGATCATAAACTTGGGCAACATCGACCTGACACAGTCTGTTATTGGCATAGTTACGATGCATTTCCGATAACACACCAATTTCCAGACCCCAGTCGCTGGGAATACGAATATCAGATAAGACATCACGTCTGAAAGAGAATTCGCCTGCTAATGGGTAGCGAAAGCTATCCATATATTCAAGATAAGGTTGGTTGCCAACGACCATTTTTAATGCGCGTATGAGCGGGGTGACCAATAAACGGTTTACACGGCCATTAAGTTTTCCACTGGCAACACGGGCATAATAGCCTTTACAAAATTCATAATTAAACATTGGGTTAGCAACTGGATAGATCAATCGTGCCAGTAAATCACTGGTGTAAGTCACGATGTCACAATCATGCAGGGCAATAGATTCAGTTTTACCTGAAGCAATGATGTAACCCATGCAATACCAGACATTACGACCTTTGCCTTTTTCTTTCGGTGCCAGCCCTAATGACTGTAGCTCTTCATCTATGGCAGTGAGTCTGGGGCCATCATTCCATAAAATGCGATGGTGTTGCGGTAATGTAGAAAAGAACTGAATTGCATGTCGATATTGATCAGCATCAGCACGGTCCAGTCCAATGACTATTTCAGATAAATAGGGGACGGTTTTTAACTGTTGAATAATTTGCGGTAAGGCGTCGCCTTCAAGCTCTGAAAAAAGAGAGGGCAGGAGTAATCCCATCGGTCTCTGTTTGCTGAACTGTACTAGATCACTTTCTAAATCAGCTAAGTGACGATTGGTTAGATTATGAAGTGTGGTAATAATCCCATTCTGGTGAAAATCAGCCATGATTGCCTCGGGGTAAGTTAAATGAATCGGAATGCAGCTTTGCATCGATGATTTGAGTGACGCCTTCAGCCCAACCTTTAGGACCAAAAAATGTGGACACAGTTAAATTATGTGTTCTGTCGATATCAGGTAGCCCATGCACAGGTGAACGGATGACTAAGGCATGATCCGCTTGTTCAAGCATGGCTTTGTCATTTTGGCTATCACCTATCGCTAAGGTTTGTATAACTTGTTCAGGCATCGCTTCCTGATAAATATTTGTTAACCATTTTAGTGCCTGTCCCTTATCACATTGCCCAGATACATGAATAAAACGACCACCTTCAAGGACATTGGCACCTAATGCGGAGAGCTCAGCAATAAACTGTTGTTTGAGATTGCCGTTGCCATGCCAGGAGATAGGTTCGCCAAACTCTCGTCTGGCTGCACAAGCCGCTGCGTGCACATTCAGACCGGTCATAGCAATAATGCCGTCGATGCCTGCATCAGCAAAGGTAACAAATTCATGTTGATATTGAGGTCGAAGCTGATTAATGAGCGACTGCCAGTAGCTGCGCGGCTGGACAAAACTTTTCACCCAGTACTTGCCTCGTTTCTCAGTCCCTTCCGGTTGTTTTTCAAAGTAACCTTCCGGAATATAAACTGCTGCGCCGTTTTCAATGATAAACGGATGCTGGTTAGTCAAACTGTCTCTGATTAATTCAACTTCAGCAGCGGTTTTACTGGTCACGGGAATGACGGGAATATGATTTTGTTCAAGCGCTGTTAAGGTTGGAATGGCTTCATCAAAATGATAGTTGTGATGATCCAATAAACTACCGTCCATATCGGTAAACACTAACCATTGGCAAGGCGAGTTAATCTTCAGAGCGGATCTAGCAGGTGTCGTTAATTTTGTTATCTGACGGTTTTCATCGAGTTCAAATAGATAGTTCACTTTGTTAGGCAGCGTGTTGAGGGTATTTTCGGTAATACGTTGATAAAATTTAATAAAGCGTCCGACCGCTTTTTCATCCATGATCTGTGTTTGCTTATCACTCTCTGACAAGCTTAGCTTTAATTTGTTTTCCTGCTCCAAGCGCCATTGATAAACACAATCAAATGATGGGGCTTTCAGCATGATCCAGATATCAATCAGCTCAAATAGTTTTGGATAAAAACGTGCTAATTGCTCATTAACATAGCGACGCCATGCCTGGTCTTTGTCTTCAATTTCTTCCAGATCATTGATAGGGTGAATAAGTGATGACTCATGTTGCGCTTCTGCACCTAAGCACCATCCTTCAAGTACGATCACATCAACAGGATGATTAATGACTTCTGCAGACTCAACAGGGAAGCGATCATCTTCTGCTTTATTGAAACGTGGGATGCTCACTGGAAATTGCTGATGGATGATCTGAGTAATAGTTCTTCTGGCAAGCGTTATATCATGCGTTCCTGGCACGCCTCGTGTAGCTAGAAGAGGATGAATACCCTGACCCAGTTGTGTTCGTTCCTGCTGTGTAAAATAGAAATCATCTAATGATAGAGAGACAACACTCAAGGAATAATGGTGAGTGAGAATATAAACAGCCAGCTGCGCTAGTGTACTTTTCCCTGATCCCTGTGCACCATTAATACCAACAGTAATTGTTCTTTTTGCATCATTTTGGTGCGAAGCTATTTCTTCTATTATGGGCAGATACCAGTCTCGTGCAAGAGTTTGATAACTATCAGGTAATTGATGTTTTTGAAGAAAGTCGCTGATGTCAATATTCAGCATATCCATATCTCTCAGGTGGCTTTAATTGATTATGGGTAGCTTAATGCAGTATTCGTACCGCCTATTTAGAATATTCAGCGAAGCTGGAGGTTTTCTTTAAAAATTCATTATAAATCAATTTTTAATGGTCACATAACTTATCGTGACATTGATTGACTTCGATAGTGATATGAGAAAGACGATCAAATTCGCTGAGTAATGACTTGTAATGATGGGTGGATTTAGGATCGGATGTCACGATAGAAATGATGGCAGCAAAGTGGTTTGCACTGACATGCCATATATGAAAATCAACGATACGATTATCAGCATCACTTTCAATACGGTTCTGGATAGCTTGGCTATAGGTCTTATCAATACTGCCATCGAGTAAGATTGGGCTGGTTTCTCGTATTAAGCCAATAGCCCAGATGCTAATAATGGCTGCACCGATAATACCCATCGTGGCATCTAACCATAGCCAACCAAGGTACATCGCACCAATGAGGGCGATGATGGCAAGAATGGAGGTCAAGGCATCAGCTAATACATGCATATAAGCTGCTTTTAAATTGTGATCATGATGTGAATGACTATGCCCATGACTGTGCGTATGGTTATCTTTTAATAACAGAGCACTAACCAGATTAACAACAAGGCCAATGACAGCAACAATGACAGCGGCACTGAATTCGATCTGATGTGGGTTAACCAGACGCTCAACTGACTCAAGTAACATCATTAAAGCCACAACGCCTAATGCAATCGCACTGGCAAAACCGCCCAGAACACTTACCTTTCCTGTACCAAAAGCAAATGCCGCATTGGCTTTATTTTTTGCTGCATAAGAATAAGCAAATAAAGTAATCAGGAAGGCGACGACATGAGTTGCCATATGCCAGCCATCAGCAAGCAGGGCCATAGAGCCAAATACTGTACCGGCGATAATTTCTGCAACCATCGTAACGATGGTGAGAAAAAGTACATATCGGGTACGCTTTTCAGCATGTGGGTTAACCGTGACAAAATCATGATCTTGTTGAAGGTCTTCAATAGTGCGCTGATGCATAGAATTCAGAGAATATTTGCCGATGAATAGTATGGCTATGCTAACAGAACTAATCGAAGAATTTGACACAAAAAAAAGGGGTGAACTTTTGTTCACCCCAAGGCTCAGCACGTAGACAAGAGAGAAATACAAACAAAATGCAGCTGAAAAGTTGTTTGTAATTAATAGTTAGCAGTAACCGTGCCAGTTTTTATTGTTAATTAAAATCAATGAGTTAGTGTGTTTCTGTCCAAAGCTGATGTTTTTTATGCACAGAGATGGTGCGAATATAAACCAGGTTGCACTTAATTCGGCCTCCATACCTGAGCAGGAAATTTTATGACTTTGTTCTGGTCATACTTTTATAAAAACTAGATAGTAATTCACAGTTTTTAAATATGCGTATAAATGCATATTTTTATCACGGAATCTCTATGCTAATGTCTTGTCAATAATAAAAATAAGATAAATCAAATATGTCAAGTTGTGCATATTTCAGATAACGGAGAGATATATAATGACAGTTGGTAAAGAATGGACTGAACAGTCTATTCAATTAATTATAGATGGACTAAAACATAAGCCTGGTGCGATGTTGCCCATCTTGCATGCGATTCAAAACGAAATTGGTTACATCCCTGAAAAAGCGGTTGCACAGATTGCTGAGTCTTTATTGCAAACGCGTGCAGAAGTTCATGGGGTAATCAGTTTCTATCACCATTTCAGAACTACTCCGCCTGGCAAACATACCATTGAGATATGTCGTGCTGAAGCTTGTCAGGCTGTTGGTTGCCGTTCTTTAGAAGCCCATGCTAAACAATCACTCGGTATTGATTATCATCAAACCACTGCAAACAGACAGTTTTCTCTGGAACCCGTCTACTGCCTTGGCAACTGTGCTACCGGCCCCTCGATCAGAATTGATGACGATATTCATGGCCGCGTCAGTCTGGAGCGTTTTGATGAATTAGTCGCTTCCCATCAGCAAGATATGAAGGAGGTCGGCTAATGAGTCAGCGTATTTATATTCCCTGCGATACAACCGCACTTTCTCTGGGTGCAGATCAATTAGCAGAAGCCATTCAGCAAGAAATTACACAACGTGGTCTGGATGCCACTATCGTTCGTAACGGTAGCCGTGGCATGCTTTGGCTTGAACCTCTTGTTGAAGTTGACACCGCACAGGGTCGTGTTGGTTATGGTGCCGTTAGTGCCCAGCAAGTTTCAGAGTTATTTGATGCTGGCATGCTGGAAGGCAATCAACAACATGAGAGCTGCATTGGTCTGGTTGAGGATCATCCATTCCTCAAAAAGCAACAAAGACTGACATTTGCCCGTTCTGGCATTACAGATCCAGTTTCAATTGAAGATTATATTGCTTTGGATGGCTTTAACGGCTTGAAAAATGCCATTGCAATGCAACCTCAGAATATTGTCGACGAAGTCAAAACTTCTGGCCTGCGTGGTCGTGGTGGTGCTGCATTCCCTACCGGTATTAAATGGCAAACCGTTTTAGATACCCCATCGGAACAAAAGTACATTGTATGTAATGCGGATGAAGGTGACTCTGGCACCTTTGCAGATCGTCTGGTCATGGAATGTGATCCTTTAATGCTGATTGAAGGCATGACTATCGCTGGTTTGGCCGTACATGCAACACAAGGTTATATCTATCTCCGTTCAGAATATCCAGTCGCTCATAAACTGTTGAATGAGGCGATTGAACGTGCTTACAAAGCTGGGTATCTGGGTGAAGATATTCTAGGCTCGGGCAAACGATTTGATTTAGAAGTGCGTTTGGGGGCGGGTGCTTATATTTGTGGTGAAGAGACCTCTTTATTAGATAGTCTGGAAGGCAAACGCGGCTTAGTTAGAGCCAAGCCACCATTACCAGCGATTGTCGGTTTGTTTGGACAACCGACCGTTGTAAATAACGTTCTGTCATTTGCTGCTGTGCCTTACATCATGGATAAAGGTGGTCAGTCGTATGCTGACTATGGCATGGGTCGTTCTCGCGGCACACTACCTTTGCAGTTGGCAGGTAATGTGAAGCAAGGTGGGCTGGTTGAACTCGCTTTTGGTATCAGTCTGCGTGAATTAATGGAAGATTTCGGCGGCGGTACGCTGACCGGGAAACCATTAAAAGCTGTGCAAGTAGGAGGTCCGTTAGGTGCTTATCTACCTGCCAGCCAATGGGATACTCCCGTTGACTATGAAGAATTCGCTGCTGTTGGTGCCGTATTAGGACACGGCGGTGTGGTCATGTTTGATGAAACCGTGGATATGGGAGAGCAAGCCCGTTTTTCAATGGAGTTTTGTAAAGTCGAGTCTTGTGGCAAATGTACGCCATGTCGTATCGGGTCCACACGTGGTGTTGAGGTTATTGACCGAATCCGTAATGGAGAAAATGCCAATGCCAACTGGGTCTTACTCGAAGACTTATGCGAAACCATGGTAGACGGTTCGCTTTGTGCCATGGGTGGGATGACACCATTCCCTGTACAAAGCGTAATGAAATATTTCCCAGAAGAACTCAGCGCATCGCGCTAGGAGTGACGAAATGAGAGTTGAAACATTTAATCCAAATAAAGACTACGGTACACCAGCTCGTGTATCTGAGACCTTAGTGACCGTAGAAATTGATGGTGTAGAAATCACTGTTCCTGAAGGGACATCAGTGATGCGTGCAGCATCCTTAGCGAATATTAATATCCCGAAATTATGTGCCACCGACAATCTGGAATCTTTTGGTTCCTGTCGTTTATGTGCTGTTCAGATTGAAGGGCGACGTGGCTATCCGGCTTCATGTACAACGACAGTTGATGAAGGCATGAAAGTCACTACGCAAAACAGCAAATTGGCGAAATTACGCAGAAACGTAATGGAGCTATATATATCGGATCATCCTTTAGACTGTTTGACCTGTCCTGCCAACGGTAACTGTGAGTTACAGGATATGGCAGGTGATGTTGGTTTGCGTGATGTCCGTTATGGTTATCAAGGTGAAAATCATCTGGATAGCGAGAAGGATAATTCCAACCCGTATTTCAGTTTTGACCCAAGCAAATGTATCGTTTGCTCGCGTTGTGTGCGTGCCTGTGAAGAGGTGCAAGGCACCTTCGCTTTAACCATTGATGGTCGTGGTTTTGACTCCAAAGTCGCTGCGGGTCAAGACGAAGACTTTATGGATTCAGAGTGTGTGTCTTGTGGTGCCTGTGTACAGGCGTGCCCAACTTCTACACTGATGGAAAAAAGCATCATCGAAATGGGCCAACCTGAACATAGTGTTGTCACCACCTGTGCATATTGTGGTGTAGGTTGCTCATTTAAAGCAGAAATGAAAGGCGACAAAGTGGTGCGTATGGTGCCTTACAAAGGCGGCGATGCAAACCATGGCCACTCTTGTGTGAAAGGTCGTTTTGCCTTTGGTTATGCGACGCATAAAGACCGTATCAAAGCACCGATGATTCGTGAGTCAATTACCGAGCCTTGGCAAGAAGTCAGCTGGGAAGAAGCGATTAACTTTGCGGCGACACGTCTGAAAGATATTCAGTCCAAATATGGACGTGAAAGTGTCGGTGGTATTACTTCATCACGCTGTACTAATGAAGAAAGTTATTTGGTTCAAAAATTAGTTCGTGCGGCATTTGGTAATAACAATACCGACACCTGTGCTCGTGTATGTCACTCGCCAACGGGTTATGGTTTGAAAGTAACCATGGGTGAATCAGCTGGTACGCAGAATTTTGATTCTGTGATGAAATCTGATGTCATCATGGTCATTGGTGCTAACCCAACGGATGCGCATCCAGTGTTTGGTTCATTAATGCGCCGTCGCCTGCGTGAAGGTGCCGATTTGATTGTGGCCGATCCACGTCATATTGATCTGCTGAAAACACCGCATTTGAAAAAAGCACAGCATTTAGCTTTACGTCCAGGTTCTAACGTGGCGCTGGTCAATGCCATTGCACACGTTGTAGTTACCGAAGGTCTGGAAGACAGAGCGTTTGTAGAAAGTCGCTGTGATATGGAAAGTTATGAAAAATGGCGTGAATTTATTCGTGATGAACGCCATTCACCTGAAGCGGTTGAGGCGACAACTGGTGTAGCAGCAGACAAAGTACGTCAAGCGGCCAGAACCTTCGCAACAGCGAAAAATGGTTCTATTTACTACGGTCTTGGTGTGACTGAACATAGCCAAGGTTCTACCATGGTTATGGGTATCGCCAACCTGGCAATGGCAACGGGTAATATCGGTCGTGAAGGTGTAGGTGTAAACCCATTACGTGGTCAGAATAATGTGCAGGGGTCATGCGATATGGGCTCTTTCCCACATGAGCTGCCAGGCTATCAACACGTTGCAGATGATACTGCACGCTCACACTTCGAATCAGTCTGGGGTGTGAAACTGGATAATGAGCCAGGCCTGCGAATTCCAAACATGTTTGATTCAGCCATTGCCGGTGAATTTAAAGCCTTATATGTTCAGGGTGAAGATATTGCTCAGTCTGATCCAGACACACAACATGTTGAAAAAGCCTTACGTTCTTTAGAATGCTTGATTGTTCAGGATCTGTTCCTGAATGAGACTGCTAAATTTGCACATGTCTTATTACCAGGCTCTTCATTCCTGGAAAAAAATGGCACATTCACTAACGCAGAACGCCGTATCAACCGTGTACGTAAAGTGATGCCACCAATAGCAGGTAAGGAAGACTGGGAAATCACAGTGGATTTATCTAATGCACTGGGATATCCAATGCATTACAACCATCCATCAGAAATTATGGATGAGATTGCTTCACTGGCACCAACATTTACAGGCGTGAACTATGATCGTCTTGATGAGCTGGGCAGTATTCAATGGCCATGTAACGATGAAAATCCAGTAGGTATGCCAACCATGCATGTGGATGACTTCCCGATTGGTAAAGGCCGTTTCAGTGTCACAGAGTATGTAGCGACAGACGAACGTACTAACAGCCGTTTCCCATTATTACTGACTACAGGCCGTATCTTGTCTCAATACAATGTGGGTGCTCAAACCCGTCGTACAGACAATCAGGCTTGGCATAATGAGGATGTATTGGATATTCATCCATCTGATGCTGAACTACGGGGTATCAAGGAAAATGATTGGTTAGGCATTACCAGTAGAGCAGGACAAACTGTATTACGTGCTCGCATTACTGATAAAGTCTTGCCAGGTGTGGTTTATACCACATTCCATCATCCTGGAAGTGGTGCTAACGTTATTACAACAGATAACTCTGACTGGGCGACTAACTGTCCTGAATATAAAGTGACAGCCGTTCAGGTTGAGAGAGTCAGCCAACCTTCAGAGTGGCAGCAAAACTTCAAATCATTTGAAGCCTTGCAGATGAAACTACTGAAAGGTGCAGCAGACACAGCTCACTCAGAGGTAGAAGCTGAGTAATGACAAGCGTTGATAAAACGACGGTCGATGTTGAGGTAGCCATTCATAAAAATGAATCGGCTACCCAATATCAGCATGACGATATTGCCGTTGAAACGCCTGTTGCATTGGTTTACAACACGATTTCTCATGCGGTGATGATGGCGACACCAGCTGATTTGGCTGACTTTGCTTTGGGTTTTAGTTTGACCGAGAATATTGTTGATAACGCCGATCAGGTCAGCCATATCCATGTGCAGTCGAATAGTAATGGCATCAGCGTACGTTTGATGATTGATGATGAGAAGTTTGATGCATTACGTGAACGTCGCCGTAGCTTAGTAGGGCGAACAGGTTGTGGTTTATGTGGTGTTGAATCGCTTAAGCAAGCCATCCGTCCTATTGAACCTGTTCAATCTGTACAAGTCGCAGATGATGTTATCCAGATCGGATTGAATAACATCAAACAATACCAACAGTTACAGCAAGTGACAGGAGCAACCCATGCTGCTGCCTGGTGTGATCTTGAAGGTAATATCGTACTGACAAGAGAAGATGTTGGCCGACATAATGCACTGGATAAATTAATCGGCGCACATGTTAAAGCCGGCTTATCACCACACGAAGGGTTTGTATTGGTCACCAGTCGTGCCAGCTATGAGATGGTGCAAAAAGCGGCCAGTGCCGGTTTTGGGTGTCTGGTAGCGGTATCTGCACCTACTTCACTTGCGATTGAGCAAGCTCAGCTTGCTAGATTGAAGCTGGTTGGCTTTGCCCGTTCTGGTCGTCATGTCATTTATCACGATCCGTTTACTCAACATGATAACGAAATAGCCCGTAGGGCAATGTAAGGAAAGTAACAAAATGAGTCATAGTCCGGTTGAAACTTTGGTCAAAATGATTAACCAAATTGCGGCTAATAATCGCGCTTATGAAGACAAAGAAGCAGCAGAACGTGTTGCCAGTCATATCAAACGCTTTTGGGCCAGAAAAATGAAAGAAGACTTAGTGGAATATCTTGATGCGGGTGGTGCTGATCTTGATCCCATCGCTAAAGAGGCAGCTGAACAGGTAAAAAATGGTAGAAAAGAAGCTACTGCCACCAAGCAAGCTGTCTGAGTAAACTTCTCATTTTAAGAAATAAATATAAGGCCGTTAAGGCCTTATATTTTATGTATCGAGCTCATTTCTGAGTAATAGCCGCGGGCTGGCGGTTTTCATCAATATGCACATAAACAATATCGGCTTCTGCCACTTTCATTGTTGTTTCATTCTTCCCATCGCGACGTTCAATTAATACAGTCACTTTCACGGTAATAGACGTTGTGCCAATACGCATTGTATCCACATAAATACTAACAATATCAGCAACGAGAACGGGCGCGATAAACTGAAAATTATTGACGGCGACAGTGACAACACGGCCTCCAGCAATACGGTTAGCATAAATGCCACCGGCAATATCACATTGCGACATTAACCAACCACCAAAAATATCACCAGCGATATTGACATCACTGGGTCTAGCCATAATCCGTAAAACAGCATGCTTATCGAGTGGTAACTCCATCGATTATCCTCGCTTATAGAAAATCAGATTTTACATATATATTGATAACGTAATGTTTATTAACGTGTTATCAGATAATAAGGCAGCGTTATTAAAAACGGCCTTATATCATTATTTTTTAGAACCGTTCTCTAGAATTACTTAAATATACCGTTAAGTCTCTTTTAATATTTGTTCACCATACTTCACTTCATTCCACATGATGTAGGTGATGAGATGATGACAGATACTAAAACACCGCTTGAATTTTCAGGTAAATATGATGATACACATGCGAAGGCCTATTTTGAAAAGCATCAGGATGGCTTATGGCGTCAATTATCTAATTGGCGTGATCATCAAGTAGCTAGAAAAGCACTGAATATAGCCGGTGATCCAAAAACGGTACTAGACGTACCTTGTGGTACAGGCCGATTCTGGTCTTTATTATGTGAACAACCACAACGCCAGATCTTTGCCAGTGATTATAGTCAAGACATGATAAATACCGGCATGCGTTATCGTGACAAGGCCATTACTGATCGGGTTGAAGCCTTCCAGTCGTCTGCGTTTAGTTTGGATGTTCCAGATAATTTCGTGGAAAATATTTTCTGTATTCGTCTTATTCATCATATTGGTGATGCACAAGATCGACTGGCATTGCTAAAAGAGTTTCACCGGGTAACCCAAAAAACTGTAATTATTTCGTTATGGGTGGATGGTAACTTTAAAGCCTGGCGTCGTAAAAAATTAGAGAAAAAACGCCACGCACGTGATTACCAAAACCGCTTTGTGATTAATCAGCAAACCATTGAAAATGAATTCAGACAAAGTGGTTTTGAGATAAAAGCCGCCATCGACTTTTTACCTAAATATGCAATGTGGCGTACTTACGTACTTGAAAAGCGATAAACAGGAATCACTTAACGAATTTGTCTGGCGCGAACAGAGCGGCCTTTCACTTTGCCTTTAGCTAAGTAATTCATGGCTTGTCTAAGGGCACTTTTTTCAACGGCAACGTAGCTAGACATATCGCGAATATCAATTTTGCCTATTTGCTGACCGTTTAAACCGGCATCGCCGGTCAAAGCACCTAAAATATCACCCGGACGAATTTTATTTTTACGACCACTATCCAACTGGATGGTGGTCATTTTGCCTTGCAGCGTGAAGCCAGAATCCGCTTTTAGTTTAGATAAGTTGCCATAGTGAACCGGTTCTGAGACATAGTTTTCGATGGCGACGACACGTGGCGCATCAGCTGGTGTCACAATACTCATCGCCATGCCTTTTTGTCCTGCACGACCAGTGCGGCCAATACGGTGCACATATACTTCCGGATCACGTGGTAATTCATAGTTAATGACCATTTCTAGTGAGGCGATATCCAGACCTCTGGCCGCGACATCGGTAGCCACTAAGACTGGGCAACTGGTATTGGCAAAGCGAATCAGTGCCTGATCACGATCACGCTGTTCAAGGTCACCATGAATAGCCGCTGCTTGTATCTGTTGACTGGATAACCACTGAGCCACTTCATCACACTGCTTTTTGGTATGACAAAAGATGACGGCATTACTTGGTTTGTAGTGTTGAATTAACTTGATTAATGCCTGATCACGTTCATTTTTATTAACATCAAAAAACAGTTGTTCAATGATGTCTTGTTTATGTTCTGAGATAACCTTAACTGACACCGGTGACTTTTGGATGGATTCACTCATCTGCTGAATGGTATCTGGGTAGGTGGCGGAGAACAGGGCGGTCTGACGTGATGACGGTGTTTGATCAATGATATGGTGAATGACTTCTGTAAAGCCCATATCCAACATACGATCCGCTTCATCGAGAACCAGTACTTTTAGTTGCTCTAACTTTAAACAGTTTTTGCTATGTAAGTCATTCACACGACCTGGTGTGCCGACGACGATATGTGAACCGTGCTCTAATGACGCAATTTGTGGACCGATAGGTTTACCACCGCATAGAGTCGTGACTTTTATATTCGGCATTAAACGCGCTAACTTTCTTAATTCGGTGGTGATTTGTTCTGCCAGCTCTCGGGTTGGGCTCAAAATTAATGCCTGCACACCAAAAAAACGTGGGTTGATACTAGCTAAAACACTGATACCAAACGCCGCCGTTTTACCACTGCCAGTTTTCGCTTGGGCGACCACATCACGGCCTTTTAATAACCAGGGTAATGTTTCTGCCTGAATGGCTGTCATGCTGTCATAACCTAATGAGGTTAAAGCATCCAGTTGCGGTTGAGATAAGGGGAGGGACGAAAAAGCGGTATCTGACATAGGAACTCAATTAATAATCACGAATATGCGTGATGGCTGTTCAGAGGATATGAAAATAAGACCTAGCGTTGTTCCGCAATCAAGACTGAACTTCTTAAAGGGAGAGAGATAAACTCAGGGAGCTATAGTCTATTGAATATAGGAAAGAATTATACCTTGCTCACCCGTGCAAAGCGACATAACACTTCGTCTTCATCTCAGAAAGGTGTTAAGGATTTTGTTCAGCGAGTTTTTCAGCTAATGATAATAAGGTCGTGGTCTGCTTTTTAATCAGTTCAGAAATATCGGGATCGAGTTGTTTTAACCATCTTTCTGGAATCGCTCCCACACCATATTTCGCGCCTGCTAACATACCGGCGAGAGCCCCGACGGTATTAGCATCTCCCCCCATATTCACTGTCTTAGTGATACAGGCTTCCAGACAATCGGTCGTGTGGAAAAAGTGCAGCACGGTTTGTATCGTATCAACGATATAGCCAGAGCTATGCCCAGGGTAGGGTGAGAAAGCAAACTGGGGCTCTTTTTCAATGAATTCAGCAACTGTTTCTTCGGCCAAATCAGTTTCTTGGCGAATTAAATGTTTTATCAAATAGCCCAACATCTGACTGGCTCGGTCAGAAAGGCTATTGTGGTGCGTAAAATGATTTTGCTCACACAGCCAGCTTTCAAACGCCTCATCCTGATATAGACAAATCAAAGCCAGAGGCAATATACGGCTACAGGCACCGTTACCTGCATCGTGATCATCATAAGGTGCCATCAAGTCACCGGTATTTTTATAACGACGAATACCTCGAAGCACAGCCTCGCTGATGTCAGTCGGATGTTTGCTCAACCACACCACAAAGTAGTCAGCCACCACTTTAATATCCCAGCCTTGAGCATCAATAATGGCCTGACTTAATGTGAGTGTCATCTCGGTGGCATCCGTCACATGACCCTGTGGTAAACCTAACCAGCCACCACCGGTAATATCTTTATGAAGGCCGTAAGTTTCGTGAATTTGTTCCGGGGTCATAAATTCTAAGGTGGCACCCAGCGCATCACCGCAGGCAAAACCAAGATAGGCGCCTAAGGCTCTTTCATAGAGAGAAGATGCGGTTATGGTTGTATCTGAGTTCATTGCTATTGAGCCTCAATTATCCATTGTCGAGTAGGTCTGAACATTTATGTGTTCCGAAAAGCTGTCGGCAATGATAAAACTGAGTATCCACCGTCACATTGATCCTGATCATGAATGGTGTAAAACGAATGATATTTATTTAGATGGAAAGAGCTGAATAGCCAGAAATGCAGTACGTTTATTCAATAATGGCGGCAGATTTAATTTGTGCCCAGACATCATCACCGACAGAGACACCAAGGTGATGAAACGAACGTGAGGTAAGACGACACAGCAAATAGTTCGCACCTACCTTAAGTCTCACTAATAAGATGGCTGGATGATCACCAGCGCCGACTTCTTCGATGATGGCCTCTATTGTATTGGCAATACTGGAGTCTTCATCAGGCGATAGGGTGAGACTGACATCTCGCGCCAGCACTTGCAGACGAACCTGACTACCAATAACAAAGTTCATATCTCTTACCCACATCTTGCCGCCATCAAACTCGGCTTCAGCAAGGTGCCATTCAGACTGAAGTTGTTCAATCCTGGCTTCAATGATGACACTGGCCTGCTCATCCAGTTGTGACGATAAATCCAGTCGGGAAAGGGTGTGATTAAGTGCACCTGAAGCCTCAACCTGACCTTCTTTCAGCAATACAATATGATCGGCTAATCGTGCGACTTCTGTGGGGGAGTGGCTGACATAAATCACCGGCATTTTTAAGGTGTCATGCAGCTTTTCTAAAAAGGGCAGAAACTCTCGTTTTCTGGCTACATCGAGTGCAGCTAAAGGTTCATCCATTAACAACAGTTTTGGGTTCACTGCCAGACTTCGGGCAATGGCAACCCGCTGCTTTTCACCGCCCGACAATTTGGCTGGTTTACGATCCAGTAAATGTTCAATGCCTAATAAAGCAATGGTTTTATCCAGAGGAAAGTCGGTATTGCTTTGTTTTCTGCGTTTAAAAGCATAATTCAAATTGGCCATCACACTCATATGAGGGAATAAGGCCGACTCCTGAAACACATAGGCAATTGGACGCTGGTGAGGTGGGGTAAAGGTGTTGTCATCTTGCCAGACATCACCATTAAACATGAACTTGCCTTGGGCTTTTTCCAAACCCGCCATACAACGCAAAATGGTGGATTTCCCCGAACCAGACGGGCCAAACAAAGCCGTGACACCCTGAGCAGGTATGCTCAGATCAACATCCAGTGTAAAGCCGGGATGCTCCAGATAAAAGCGGGTTTCGATGCCAGACTTGCTCATGCGAGTTTTCTTTTATTGGGGTTAAACAGGTAGAGCAATAACAAGGTGACAAATGAAAACGCAATCATAATGGCCGATAGCTCCCATGCTTGGTCGTATTCTAAAGCCTCAACGTAGTCATAAATTTGCACAGAGACCACGCGAGTGACATCAGGAATATTGCCACCAATCATTAACACCACGCCAAATTCCCCGACCGTATGAGCAAACCCCAGTATCCCACCCGTCAGAAAGCCGGGTAGAGCAAGTGGCAGAGCAATCGTTAAAAAGCGATCAAGTGGACTCGCACCCAGCGTGGCAGCGGCTTCCAGATAATGTTCACTAATATTTTCAAAGGCCAGCTGTATCGGTTGCACGACAAAGGGCAGGGAATAAAAAATAGAGGCAATCACCAGCCCGCTAAAGGTAAAAGGTAAGGTGCCCAAACCAAGTGCCTGAGTCAATTGTCCCACCGGACCTTCAGGTCCCATGGCGACTAATAAATAAAAGCCAATAACCGATGGCGGTAGTACAATCGGCATCGCTACCAATGCCTCGATAGCCACCTTGGCACGACAGTGGGTACGGGCTAGCCACCAGGCGATAGGTGTACTGATGAGTAACAGCAAAATAGTCACGATACTAGCCAGTTTCGCCGTCAGTAAAATAGCAGTGAGATTCGCGTCGCTGAACATGATGTCTTAGGTTAATTTGGGCTTAGTGTGAGTAACCATAGGATTCGATAATCGCCAGGACTTTGTCTGATTTAAGGTAGTCGAGCAGGGCCTTTGCCGCGTCATTATGCTCTGCTTTTTTAAGTAATACCGCATCCTGACGGATAGGCGAGTAGAGGTCTTTAGGCACAATCCAACCCGAGCCTGAACTTAGCTTGCCTTGTTTCATCACTTGCGACAAAGCCACAAAACCTAGTTGGGCATTATGCGTAGCAACAAATTGATAGGCCTGTGCAATGTTTTCTCCCATCACGATTTTTTTAGCAACATCCTCATAAACACTCAGATTGTTTAATGTCTCGATTGCGGCTAAGCCATAAGGGGCAAGCTTAGGATTAGCTAAAGACAGATGTTTGAACTGATCGGTTTTCAGCACATCCGAACTTTGACTATCGACAAAATCGGGTTTGGGGGACCATAAAATTAACGCGCCCTTAGCATAAGTAAAACGAGTGTCTTTGACACTGAGACCCGCTTCTTCAAGCGCTAATGGTTTGGCGGTATCGGCAGAAAGAAACACATCAAAAGGCGCGCCATTTTTTATCTGAGCAAAAAACTTACCGGATGAGGCAAAAGACAGGACCGTTTTATTACCGGTCTCTTCCTCAAAGGCAGCCGCAATTTCCTGCATCGGCTTGGTGAAATTCGCGGCCACGGCCACCATCACGGTTTGCGCCTGAACATTGCTAATGGCAAATAAAAAGAAAAGGGCGGTAAGGTATTTTTGTAATGTCGTCATTGTGAACTCTCAGTATTAATTCGCAACAGCTAAGATGACGTTGGATGCTTTAATTAACGCCGTAACGGGTGTTTCCGGTTTAAGCTGCAATTCATTGGCACTGTCATTGGTAATAGTGGCGGCCAGTGTTTTGCCACCGTTGAGTTCAATAATGACTTCTGTATTGATAGCACCTTCATGGCAGCGTGCGACTTTACCAGTGAGTTTATTACGGGCACTGGTTTTTAACTGATGATCCAAGGTCAGAATCACCCATGATGCCTTAATCATCGCGTAGGCTTCTGTTCCTTGCTTTAGTTTAAGATGCTCGAGACTATCCGACGTGATATTGGCAACAATTTCATCATCACCACCGATATCCAAAATCACTTCGTTTGAAATTTCACCTTGCTTGATCGTTTTCACTTTTCCAAGAAACTGATTACGAGCACTGGTTTTCAAATCAAATCTCCTGATGAGCTGATAATAGGCATCAAAGTCATCAATGACCTCATTTAATTGATGCAGCACGCGCGCTCGTTCCTGATCAAGTTGGTGAAATGTGGTGATAAGACGGCGGCCATGAGCCGTCAACCGTGCTCCTCCACCATCACGACCACCTTTACGACGCTCTACCAAAGGACTATCAGCCATATTATTGATAGCTTCAATAGCATCCCATGCTGTTTTATACGACATGCCTAATGCTGATGCTGCTGCGCGAATTGAACCAGTGACATCAATCTGTTCAAGCAATGCCATATGATCGTATTTACGACCACGACTGAATAAAGCGGAGGTAATATCTGCATGTCGTTCAGTCATTTGGTTTTTATTGTCTCTAAATATCGATAGTAAGTATAACTATATATCGGTATAGGAAACACTACAATCTCAGCTTCAATGCATTGTGTGATTCGTAATAGGTTTAAAATGAGAGAACTAAAAAGGATGTGGTTATCTACAGAGAGTAATGACGGATACATTATCAGCACGCTGGAGTAGAAAGACTTATGTCAATAGGTAAAATTTGAAGTGTATGAAAAAATGGTTATTGCTTAGGTAAAGCGAGTTAGCATCAGATTTTTATCATCCAATGCTTCTGAATGTTGCTCAATAGTTAAATTTATGGAATATTCAGCCAATATCAATTGATTGTACTGCGATTTAAACATCAGTTAGTAAAGGATTTAAAGGAATATAGAAATGGATTATTCAATATGAATATCGCTTTTTCTCAGAGAAATATTCACTTCCATGAGAATCAAAATCTGGCTCTATTTTCACAGACCATTCCATCTCTTTGGCTCTATTTCTCAAAAAAATTAATCGCGTTTTTATTAATAATCAAATGTTTGAAGTATTAAGTCGGAATTATGAAGCCACAGGCTTCATAAAAGACACTGTTATACGTGGGTGTAGTAAGGCCGATTTCGACAAAAAGCAGACGTTGGCAACTTAAAATTGAACACTGAGTATCTAAAAAATGGTATTAGAAACAAAAAAACCTCGCGAACAAAGTGGTAGAGACTCTTTTGGAAGATTTCGGGCGCAATGCAGATCAGCAGCTATTGCCGCATTATCTATATTGGAAGACAGAGCAATAGACAGGGTTTATTGCGACCTACACGATGACTTTGTAATTAGAAAACAGGATAAAAATGGTCTTGGCTACATATTTTTTCAGGTAAAGACGAATAGCAAACAGAATCATAATTGGACATTAAGCGAAATACTTGGGATAAACAGCAGAATAAATGACCCCAAAAAGCAATCTAATGACAAGCTAAAAAATAGCTTTATAGGAAAACTATTACTTAACACCGTGGTTTTCGATAGTAATTGCAACAATGTAATATTTCAAACAAACATAAACAATTCAGACGATGTTGAGAGCCTCATAGACGACATCGAAAAAGGTGTTTTTGCAAATAAGTTTTCGAAACTATTAGTCTCAAAATTCAACGATCTATATTCCGACAATATAAAAGCCCCATTGGCAGAAGGGGAAATCAAAGAAAGAATATCAAAACTCCAATTCCAAACTGATATTCAGTACCTCAAAGTCGGTGATGCCAACTTTATTCCTATAGCAAGAGAAAAGATTCATCAATATAGTGAAATTGACTTAGGGCACACTGAATCCAACGAAATACTATCAAAATTATTAGAACTGGTTGAGAATAAATCAGAGGGCGTAATAAAAGATTGGACTTCTGAAAATATTGAGAAAAAAGCAGGAATATCAGTTAAAGATCTACTATCAATTCTAAGTATATCTAGCGAAGCATATGAAATTCTTTCATCAGGTGGCGACGCCAAGGCCATAAAAAATGCCTCAATAATACAAAGGACTTTATCCTCTAGTGGGGCTAACGAAGAAATCATAAAATTTTGTTCACAATGTAAAACAGACTGGGATGAATGGGTTAGAAACAATAGACACATAATTCAAGATCTAGACTTTTACACTATACAATCAAAACTTAAAGGTGTAATTGATAATGTCATCGGGAGTGGTGGCGTTATAGAATTTAAAAAATTAAGAATTCCAATTAAAGAATTTATCACCGATTTAGAGTCAGAAGATATTAGCTATGGAATAAATGAAAAATTGGCACTGGGCGGCCTTTTTTCAGAGATTGTTAGGGATAGATCATGAATATCGATGAATTCTATGAACAAGTGCAAAATTCTGGACTAAGGATTGAAGCTTCGTCTTATAAAAAAGACAGCGAACACCTCCTAGATAACGAAGCCCTATTCCAGCTACCACTAATCTGCCTAATCATTTTGTTAATGGCTAAAGACAGGAGAAAGCCAAGAATTCCAGAGCTAGGACAACTTGTGGGCGAAAGCTTAGAGCAAAGTGTTCCCGGCTTTAAAGGATCTGCACAGCATGTTGGCTGGTCAGCGAATTTGAGAGTGCGCACCATTAAAGCAATGACTTTCTTAGAGAATTGCAAACTAGTTGAAATTCAAAACAGAAAAGGAAAGCTAGAAATCACCCATTTGGGGAAAAAAGTAATTGACAAAGCAATGTCTAATGACAATGACCTTTCCTACAATTTGTCAAAAATTAAAATGGCATACAGAAATATTCTCGTATCTAAACAACTCAAGATGGAGCTAGTATGAAGCTTATAAGCATTCAGGTTTTTGCTATTGGAAGCAATGGGCTCAGCTCTAATGTACTTGAGTTTGGAAGAGACATCACCCAGTTATACGGACCAAACGGATGTGGGAAAACCCCTCTAATTCAATCAATACCTTTCTGCTTAGGATTCCCAACAACTTTTAGAAATGACATTTATGAAAGATGCAGCCACGTAGTCTTAAAGGTATCTATAGATGGTAACCCATTATCAATAAAGAGAATTTATAGTCGAGATGTTGATATTGAGGTAACTGAAAAAAACAACATTAAACAACGATTTTATAATGAACAAGACTATAGTGAATATTTATTTGGATTACTTGACATTGATTTCCCATATCTTGTAGGAAACAACAATCAGGCAACTAAACCCTACTTATCTACATTGCTTCCAATTTTTTATACCGATCAAGATGAAGGTTACTCGAACATATATTACTCGCAGGCAAATTTTATAAAAGATCAATTCTCTGAAATGATAAGGCTTTTACTGAGACTTCCTGCAAAAAACTACTTTGAAAAGAAAAAGAAGATGATCTCGGCCAAAGAGAGGTTATCTGATCTAGATAGGCGAATTGAGGTTCATTCCAGAAAACTTGAAAGCACAAAAGAGGCTTGTAAGGATATCAATAAAAACTCATCAGAAATTGAGAATGAAATATCTCAGCTAACGTCAGAGTTTGAAGGATTAAAACAAGCTGGATCAAGCGAAGATGAAGCATTAAATATACTGGAAAGGATGATATCTAAAAAGATATCGGAAGTAAGAAAGATAGAAAACTCTATAATTGAATTGAAAAATAGGACAAAAAGTACTTCAAAAATAGTACATGAAATAAATACTGAAATAGAAACATTAAACTTGAATGAAGAAGCTAGAAGAGTATTTTTATCAATTGATGAAATATGCGGTTCCACAAACTGCCAGTTATTTTCTCCAAGCTCAGCCAGCTATAGTAAAAACCTACTATATCTAAAAGACCAGATAAAAGATCTTGAGAGAAATAGCGTTTCTGATCAACTAAGAGTATCGGAGCTACAAAAAAGAAAGGATGATATAGAAAATGAAATACAAGAACTGTCTTCAGAGAGAAACAAAACTATTGAGCAGGGTTACACAACAGCGCTAGTTGACGCCATTTCTGAGATAAAATATTCAATATTTGAACTGCAAAACAAGTTAGGAGATGTCATCGACTTAGAAAAAACTGAGAAGAATCATTTTAAGCTGTTATTAGAAAGAAAGACTGCATATGAGAATGTTCAATCTTTATCTACAGGACGAGTAAACATTCCAGAATTGGCAAGGTTAAAAGCTAATTTAAGAGAACTCTATCTAATTTGGCTAGAGAAGATACACACCAGCAATATCAGCCGAGACATTACATTCAAGGATGATTTTGTTCCAATTCTTGGAAAAGAAAATATCAAACAGCTAAAAGGTAGCACACGAAGCAGGGCAATTCTGGCATACCACGCCGCCCTATTACAGCTTCTAACAGAGAATAAGGCATCTGGATTTAAATTTCTTATTCTCGATACACCTAAGCAACATGAGACACACGTTCATGACTTAGACAGATTTATTAAAGCGCTAAAAGACTTATGTGAAAACCTTGGAATTCAAATAGTTTTCTCAACCACCGAATATCGTTATTTAGGCGATGAAATGGACAAAGAATGGAATCCAACTTACCCAGGGGCTGAGCAGAATATGTTTTTAAGAGCAGAGAGTTCATAGGTAAGAGTCAAGAGATCATCGAACTTGATTATTTTCATAGGTTAGAAAGTTTTGCCCTCCAGATGGAACCAGAGAATCAAAACGTTAGAACACCTGACAGTGAGTTGGAAAAATAAGTCTGCTCTTTTTCTCGTGTGCTTATATCGAGTTAGTTAAACGTTATCTGCGTATTTTTTTGAACGGTGATGTTAAGACGTTTCGCCATGCGGATAAGATTTGAACGATCCATCTGCAACTGTTTTGCTGCATGTGCCCAGTTACCTTCGGCTTGTTGTAATGCGTGGGCGATGACTCTTTTTTGAAAGGCTTCCGTCGCTGCTTTTAAACTCATATTGGGCAGGTTGTTAGTTGGATTGGTATCTAGCTCAGCGAGGCTAGATACGGGTTTATCAGCTGTAATTTCAAGTAACTCAGAAGTGAGTGACACAATCGCCTGATGAGGTGAAGCAGCTTTCGCTCTTAACGCTGCTCGACTGATTACATGTTCGAGTTCACGTACATTGCCGGGCCAGGAATAATTAAGCAGGCTGGTGTTGGCTTCTGACGTTAATCGAAGCTGGCGGATGTTCAATTGGCGACTGATGCGTTCGAGAAAATATCCGGCCAAAAGCAACACGTCGTCCCCTCGATCTTTTAGGCTGGGCAGGTGAATGGGGTACACCATTAGACGATGATAAAGGTCGGAACGGAACTGTTCATTTTCTACTTCTTTTTCCAGATTTCTATTGGTGGCAGCAATAATGCGCACATCCACATGTTCGACTTTATCTTGGCCGACAGGTTGAATCTCACCCGACTGCAATACCCGTAATAATTTACTTTGTGTGCTCAGAGGTAATTCGCCCACCTCATCCAGAAATAAGGTGCCACCATTAGCCAGCTGAAATTTACCAGCCCGTGCTTTATCTGCACCAGTAAACGCGCCTTTGGTGTGGCCAAATAATTCACTTTCAACCAAGGACTCTGGCAGGGAAGCACAGTTCAAATAGACCAGCGGAGCCGTTTTACGATCTGAAAGCTGATGAATTTTCCTGGCAACCAGCTCTTTACCGACGCCGGTTTCGCCAGTAATTAACACCGTAAAATTGGAGCCAGACACCAGCTCAATATTGTTTTTCAGCGCTTGCATGACTGGGCTTTGCCCAATAATCTCGCCGCCGTCTTTTAATAAGGCTTCCTGGGTTAACTCTTTGACGACTTCTTGAGCATGGTGTGCACTGAGTTCCAGTTTCTTAAACTCCAGTGCCGTTTTTAAGGTAGCGGCGGATAAAGCCGTGATTAATTCCAGTGTTTTTAATTCAATGTCATCAAAAGCGTGAGCATTGAGACTATCGAGCGTTACCACACCAATAAGCTGGTCATCTGAGTAAAGGGGTAAGCCCATACAAGAGTGAATCGGTAAATTACCTAACTGAGATACCAACAAGCCATCATAGGGATCCGGTAAATCGCAGTCGTTAGCAAATAACAGTGGTTTGCTTGAGTCACAAATGCGTTGCAGTCTGGGATGTTCTTTAAGTAAAAAACGTCTGCCTAATACATCTGAAGACAAGCCTTGCATGGCGAGTGGTGTCAGCATGTCATCACGAAAACCGAGTAATACCACAGCATCGCAGGCGATGGCTTTTCTTATTGAACCTAACAGACGATCAAACCGATCTCCTGTATTCAAACTATTGGCTAAATCGAGGGCGACTTCGACTAAAAGGTGATGGCTGTTTAATGGCATTATGCTGTTCTTTTTAATCAGGTTAGAAAAACATGAGTAGGTCATTATGACCCGTTATTATCTAGGTCATAAAGACACGATTAATAAAGTATAACTGACTAAGTGATTGAATTATATAAGCGGGTTTATCTGGCATAGCTTCTGCAATATGTGAGTAGTAATACATAAAAACAGCACAGCGAGGACAACATGTTAGATACACATACTATTCAAATCGTAAAAAGCACGATTCCCTTACTGGAAGGGGCCGGCACAGCAGTCACTGATCATTTTTATCAGCGTATGTTTACCGCCAATCCAGAGTTAAAAGATATCTTTAATCTGAGCAATCAAAAAAGCGGTCGCCAGCAATTTGCCTTGTTCAGTGCGGTGGCGTCTTATGCCAAATACATTGATAACCTGGGTGAGCTAGGCGAGTTGGTCGAGCGTATTGCACAGAAACACACCAGCTTTGATATTCAGCCTGAGCAATATCAGATTGTCGGTCATCACCTGATTGAAACCTTACGAGAGTTAGCGCCCGATGAGTTCACCGACGATGTGGCTGAGGCCTGGATAAAAGCCTATCAGTTATTGGCAACGGTATTAATCAACCGCGAAAAAGCGCTTTATCAGAACAGCAAAGAAGAGCAGGGTGGCTGGACCGGACCTAGGGCGTTTCGGGTCAAAGACAAAATCAAAGAGTCTGAGTTAGTGACCAGTTTTATTTTTGAACCGGTGGATGGTCAGCCGATAAGACAGTATCAGCCGGGCCAGTATATTGCCGTCAGAGTGAAACCTGATAATGCCGAGAATATTGAGATTCGCCAATATTCACTTTCAGATAAATATCACCCTGATCATTACCGCATTAGTGTGAAACGTGAGCATTCTCCTATAAAAGGTATGGTGTCTAATCATCTGCATGATGCGGTGGACGTCGGTGATAAAGTCGAGTTAATGCCACCGGCGGGTGCTTTCTTTTTGACGAAGCCCAGCAGACCGGTGATGTTGATTTCTGGCGGTGTCGGCTTAACGCCAATGATGTCTATGCTGGAAACCTTAGTCAGTGATAAAGCCTACCAGCACGATATCTTCTTTTTACATACCTGCAAAAATGCTCAGCAACATTCATTTAAACAGCGTTTGACGGTGTTGAAACAGGCTCGTCCTAATCTGCATGATTTTTATTGGTATAGCGAAGAAACGAATGTCTCAGAAGATATTCATACGGGTTTGATGGATATCAACCTGCTCAGAGACAAAGTCGATTTTAATAATGTCGAGGTGTATCTGTGTGGACCACTGGACTTTATGCGCTTTGTGCGTCTGCAATTGCATGTGAATGGTGTGCCAGCAGAGCGCATCCATTTTGAAACATTCGGCCCACATGACGACATTATTTAACCCAAAGCAACAGCTGAGCCCGAAAGGGCTCACTGTTTTATCTTCTGGTAGCTGCTTATGTCTATAAAATCTTGCCGTGCCTTTTTTTCATTGCCTGTGTTTGATCTCGCTTTCAGGCCATTATTTTTACTGGCCAGTCTGTTTGGCATCATCGCTTTGCTGTATTGGGGCGGTATCTGGAATGGATGGGTAAATTCGAGTCATGCCTTACCCGCCGCACTCTGGCACGGTCATGAAATGATGTTCGGTTTTGTCGGTGCAGTGTTGGTTGGCTTTTTGCTAACAGCCGTACAAACCTGGACAGGCTTACGCTCCATTCATGGTCTGCAATGTGCATTATTAGTAGGGTGTTGGCTTGTTGGGCGTATTGCGATGTGGCCAGGAGTCGGCTTGCCATCATGGTTAGTGATATTGCTGGATAGCAGTTTCTTTATATATGCCGGGCTGTTCCTAGCTAAATTGATTTATCAGAAGAAACAAGCACGTAATTATTATGCAGTGGTGGTGTTGCTGCTACTGATCTTTACCAATATTTATTTTCATCTATCCAGTCTGGCGCAGCAGTTTGAAACCGCAAGTAACAGTTTATATTCAGCTGTATTTCTGATTACGCTGATGATGGCAGTCATCGGTGGCCGTATTATTCCGATGTTTACAGCTAATGCCACACAGATTCAAGCCAGACCACGTTTGCTATGGCTGGACAGGGCAGCGTTGTTTTCTGTTTGGTTAATTGTGGCTGTGTTTTTCCTGCAATTGCAGAACTGGATACCCGCTGGTGTTCTGGCAGTAATGCTAGTGATAGCGGCATGTCTCACAGCAATAAGATGTGCCTGCTGGCGGTTTTTCACCACATTATCTCATCCTTTATTATGGTCATTACACCTAAGTTACTGGTGTATTCCTCTTGGCTTGTGTCTACTGTCCTATCACTATGCAGGCGGTGATGTCAGTATGAATGATGCCTTGCATGCGTTAACCGTGGGCGGCATGGGCGGGCTTATTTTAAGCATGATCTCACGGGTATCACTCGGGCATACCGGCAGACCGATTATTGCGTCTTCAAAGATTAAAGTCGCTTTTATCTGCGTGTTGATAGCTGGCTTTGTCAGAACGCTGATGTTTAGCGTCTTTTCAGCCAGTTTATTGAGTTTATGGCTCAGTACTCTGCTATGGGTGCTGGCGTACAGTATTTTCCTGTATCAATACACCCCGATTTTATTTGCCGAGAGAGTGGGGCGAGATTGATTAAATCCTATCGCTATATTAAGAGGATGTTTTAAATAGGTATAATTTATGCTTATTTTTATCCCATTAATTTAACTTATGACGCATGTTTTAAAACAACTCATGCTGTGGCTGGGGATTGAGAAAAACAGAACCAGCCATAGCGAAAAAGTGATCTCAGCATTCGGGGCGATGGTCGGTATTTTAGTGACCATCCTGATGACAAAATGGCTGTCACAGTATATTGCAATCAGTACGGGGTCAGAGTTATTGATAATTGCCTCTTTTGGCGCTACTGCCGTGTTGGTGTTTGCTGTTCCTCATGGTGCCTTATCGCAACCATGGCAAGTGATTGCAGGTCATTTGGTTTCTGCTGCTGTGGGTGTGACCTGCCAATACCTTCTTGGTGCAACACCACTGGCAGCTGCTATTGCCGTGGGTATCGCGGTTGTGCTGATGTATTACACCCGTTGCATCCATCCTCCAGGAGGCGCCACTGCATTAAATGCCGTTCTGGGCGGAGCAGGTATCACACAATTGGGCTACAGCTATCTGCTTTTCCCTGTGTTGATGAATATCATTGCTATCCTGCTGGTGGCGATTGTCTTTAATGCTTTATTTCACTGGCGACGCTACCCAGTGCATTTATCCAGACTTGTTACGGAACCTGTTCAATTAGAGTTGCTATCCGAAGACGTCTCTCTGACCACCGAAGATTTTAATGCTGCTATTCGTGAGCTGGATTCCTTTGTCGATTTAACCGAAGAAGGCTTAAGCGAACTCCTCGAAAAAGCCAAACAAAATGCCTTACTGCATATCGAGCATCCAGAAAAAATCAGCACAGGCAAGTTCTACAGCAATGGCAAAATTGGTCACACATGGGCCGTTCGTCGAGTCATAGATGAAGGCAAAGAGGGCAGTAAAAATGATGTGGTTATCTACAAAAATGTAGCCGGTAATGACCTATACAACACCGGCATGCTGGAACGCGAAGCCTTCCGTCAATGGGCGAAATTCGAAGTCTACGAACAAAATGGTCGCTGGTTGAGATTGAGCTAGCGAACATCACATATTTATCGCTCGATCCTTCTGGATGTTGCTCAACAATTAAAACTATGGAATATTGACCTAATATCAATAGATTGCAATGCAATTTAAACATCAGCTTGTAAAGGATTTAAAGGAACATAGAAATGGAGCATTCAATATGAATATCGCTTTTTCTCACAGAAATATTCATTTCCAAGAGAATCAAAATCTGGCTCTATTTTTCCAGCCCATTTCAACTTTTTGGCTCTATTTGCCAAAAAAAATAATCTCGTTTTTATTAAGAATCAAATATTTGGAAATATTAAACCGGAATTATGAAGCGACTTCTTTAATATTTATTATGAAGCCACAGGCTTCATAAAAGACACTGTTATACACCTATAGATATCAGCAATTAATACCAAGGATGATCAATGTCTACCTTTGATGAAGTTTATGATTTTGAATGTAAAGTTTTTGAGCCTGAAACTGCCGAACTCTCCCAAAAAGAGATTAAGAGTATGCTTCAACAGCTCTATAAATACTTTCCATATACCGAACATGAAGGAAAGCGTAAACCATATGAACCAAGTAGTGATTACTCAAAAAAATGGTTTCAAAGCTATAACCACCTGCTCATGCTTCTAGACATGAAAAAACAGGAGGCAAAGCATAATATCTCCATGTGGCTGTCAGTTCTTGCAATCGTAGTATCTGTCACAAGTGTTCTTGTGCGAGTTGGATCGGCGGGGTAAGAATGTATAACAAGGCAATTAAAAATCGCCCACAAAAGGCGTGGGCTGGACTCGCTAACGCTCGCCTTTTATTGCGGCGTTATGTTTATTAAGGAAGGCATCAATTGTTAGATAGAGGAACGAAAGTAAAATTAAAATCATTTAATAATACTTCTACATGCCATGAAGAGTGCGACCCTAGTGAAAACTATTGGTCACTAATAGGAGAAATGGGAACAATTAGGCGGCCTGAAAATGATCGTGGTCGTGTTTTGGTGCAATTTGATAATTCGGTTAAATCAAAAGGGCTTCATTGTCACAACGGCAATCAAGGAGTCAGCCAACTTGATTTAAACTTGATTTACTCTAGTTTCTTAAACTGATGTAATAACGAAACAACAATCTTCTCGCTACAAGGATGTAACGACATGGCTAGACTTCCCCGTTTGGTGTTACCCAATCAGCCTTTGCATATTATGCATAGAGGTAATAACCGTCAAGACATATTTGAAAATGAGGAGGATATGGCACGTATTCTCAATGATATTGGATAATCAATAGGGTCAGAGCCTGAGCTATCCCCACAAATAATTACTAATAATCAATGGTCTAGTTGATACGTTAGGGAACATTCATGGCATTTGGTGATCAGATCTATCGCCAAACAAATACAACCAGCCGAAAACACCATGAATGTTCATCCTATATTGAAGAAAACAATGTCACTTGTCACGCCTGATATGCATTCACGCCGAAGGTGTGCATTAACCGATGCCATTGACAGTCTATTGAACGGTGCCTCAGCTACCGTCACAGCATTGGGAAGAGGCATTGCTTCTCCAGCAAAAGAAAAACATCGCATAAAGCGAGCAGATAGATTAC
>NZ_FOSH01000017.1 GCF_900114205.1 Methylophaga sulfidovorans | reverse complement strand
TAAGTGACGGTTTGAAAGTAATCTATCTGCTCGCTTTATGCGATGTTTTTCTTTTGCTGGAGAAGCAATGCCTCTTCCCAATGCTGTGACGGTAGCTGAGGCACCGTTCAATAGACTGTCAATGGCATCGGTTAATGCACACCTTCGGCGTGAATGCATATCAGGCGTGACAAGTGACATTGTTTTCTTCAATATAGGATGAACATTCATGGTGTTTTCGGCTGGTTGTATTTGTTTGGCGATAGATCTGATCACCAAATGCCATGAATGTTCCCTAACGTATCAACTAGACCATTGATTATTAGTAATTATTTGTGGGGATAGCTCAGGGTCAGAGCGTTTGATTTTCTGAAAACATACCCAGCAAGATCAATAACAAAACACTTTTGACTCTTAAAAAACCATTAGCATTAAGTTGAACTTGTCCGCACAAATAGGGACTTTGAAAAGCTCCTCTCCTCCTGTCTATTGCCGCTAAAAATTTACTGTATTTTATGGTTAAGTGGACACGTGTTTGAGCGAAGCGAGTTGGTATTCACGCCATAAAATACAGTGAATTTTTAGAGATAAGGTAATATCGGGTGCCCTTTGTTTATTTTAGGCATGCACAAATTCGTCTGGAACGAATTTGGACGCTAGGCGCCCGTAGGGTGAGTGACATGAATGTCACGAATCAAATAAAATGAACGCCTTGCGGCAGCTTGTCATTTTAAACAAAGAAACTATTCGTTGGGTTTCGTTCCTCTACCCAACCTACATACTACATACCCCATAGTTTTTGTTATAAAAATCAAACCATTATACAGCTTAACATATTCTCTTATAGTTTAAAGAAGGGTGCGCTTGCACGCACCCCGGTTGAGTTAGGCTGCTTTAGAAGTGTCAGCGTTTTTATCTTCCATATCATGTTCCAAAGCTTTGTTAACCGTTTGATTAATCGGAATCGATTTAGGCTTCATCGCTTCAGGAATTTCTTTCACCAGGCTGATCGTCAGTAAACCGTTGGAAAGATCGGCACCAGTCACTTCAACGTAATCAGCAAGGTTGAACTTACGTTCAAATGAACGATAAGCAATGCCTTGATGGAGATATTTACGCTCTTCTTTCGCCGCTTTTTCACCACGTACAGTCAGCACACTATTTTCAATCTGAATATCAAGCTCCTCTTGGGTGAAGCCTGCAACGGCTAGCGTAATGGCATAGCGGTTGTCCTCGATAAGCTCGATATTGTATGGAGGGTATCCACTGGACGTGGAGTCTGCGTTGAGTGCATGATTAATCAGTGATCCCAAACGATCAAAGCCAACACTACTACGATAAAGAGGAGTTAGATCAATTGCATTCATGGTATATCCTCCGTTAGAAGCAATATAAAACAAAAACAATCAATAGTGAGTGCCCCATTATGGGCGGCCTCTCACCTTATTTTTAATAAGGTTGACCTCATTAATTTTCAAGTCCTTTTATGAAATCGATTTAGCTAGTCACAATGCATAATGGCAGTGCGTTTTACACACTCTTGGCTTGTAGAGAGTCAATATTGGCTAGTCCCCTCTTTCATGATTGAATATTTTTATTCCTAAATGCCAAGTAATTAATCATTTAAATAGCCCCATGATTAAGCCATATTCTGTGTATGGGATCGTCTAATATTCAAATAGCGAAGCATAGTGATGAATGAAAATAAATGCGTTACATAGCAGATGAAAAATCAAACAATCTGGGCCTATTGATTTTCTGACCTGTTATTTTCATCGTATTACGTCTTCTTTACGCTTATGTCATCGGTCAGATAACATCATTTAGTTCAACCACGATGCCTTTTGCATCGTGGTTGATAAACACTAACATTCTATTTAAACCGAGAGAGAGGCATTCACGATCTTATCTGCAAAGTTCTGATATTCGGCTTCAAATTGTTTCGCCAGCACATCAGGAAATAGATGAAAGTCGCCTGATTCAAGTGCCTTGATAATGCCTTCTGATACTTCTGTTGCGGCAGGAGCGCCATCAAATCCGGCTTCAGCCCCCATATCTGTAGCAATAGGGCCAGGGTGGACACTTAAAACACGCACCCCTTTTTCACCGAACTTATCTCGTAAACCTTGCGTTAATGCATATGAAGCCGCTTTAGACGCACAATATGTAGAAATATCTGCAAATGTTTTTATCGAGGCAATGGAGTTCAGTTGGACTAATGCTCCCTGATTGGCTTCCAGTGTATTTGCAAAAGCCTTAGCAACGCGTAACAAGCCAAAAGCGTTTATATCTAATTCGCTTGTTAGAACCTCTTCTACATCATCACTGAGTGGCGATGCAAACTTCATTATTCCTGCATTATTCACAACAATATCGACATCACTTGCCTGCTCAGCTAACTGCTGAATTGATTGGGCATCAGAAACATCTGCTCGTAGAGTCGTTACTTTTTCGCCATATTTATCTTCTAATTCCTTTGTACTGTCAGGGTTTCGAACTGCTAAATAGACTTTCTTAGCGCCGTGCTCGATAAACGACTCAACAATGGCTTTACCAATTCCACGGTTTGCCCCTGTAATGAGTGCGACTTTGTTTTCTACTGTATATGTCATATGTATTCCACTTTATATTCAATAATAATATACCGATCGGTACATTTGATATAATGTATACCGATAGGTACAATAAGTCAAAGCAAATTTATACAATTTCAAGGTGAGCGCTGATGAGTGGTGGCAGGAAAAAAGATTTTGATAGTGAAGTGGCACTGCAGTCTGCGATGCACGTTTTTTGGGAAAAAGGCTATATCGGAGCATCGCTCAGCAATTTGACGGAACGTATGGGGATTAACAAGCCTAGTCTCTACAACACATTTGGAAATAAAGAAGCATTATTTATCCAAGCAACAAAGCTGTACTGTGATAATAAAATCAACTCACTCTCTGCACTACTAGCTGATAAAACGATTCCGTTAAAGCAGCGTCTTAAAAATTACATGATGTCAGTCTTATCAGTACAGTGTGAGTCAGAGCCAGCTAAAGGGTGTTATGTCGTTCAGTGTCAGTCAGAGGTAGCGAGCGGTGAAATTCCTAATGAAGCAAGTCAATTATTGATGCACGCAGGTGAAGCGGTAAAAGACTTATTAATATCAACGCTTTCAGATGATCAGGAATCAAAAGCCTTGGGCTTAGATAAAGAAGCAAAACAAAAGGCATTATGTCTGTCAGCAACACTGAGAGGGACAGCGACACTAGCACGTTCTGGTTACTCGAAGGACGAACTTGAGTATGTCATTGATCACAGCTTGAAAGGTATCGGGCTCGATGAGAATGCAAAAGACAGCGTCTAAGCTTTTACGATCCACAGCCATAATAGAGATGGGACGATGACTAAGGTTGTTAATAGAACATTACTTTATACGCAGCGATTCGCCATACACCTCGTGACATATAAAGAAGGGCATGCTGTTCCACATCACTTTGACCTTGTTGAAAATGGGCAATATTACAAACTCAATATTGTCATTGTAAAACCGAAAGAAGGCGGAGTATTTCAAACTGACGGATTGATATTTTCGATGATGGATCGCCTGTTCTTTTTTCGACCAGATTTATTTAGTCATCATGTGACAAAGATAATACGTGGTAAACGTATTGTGCTGAGTTTCGCATTTCATCTCAATGCGAAAGCCGCGTGACTCTTGACGAAAGCATATCGGCTAATGATTCTGACAACACTAGGCTTTCCAATAACCTGATGCGTAAGTTTGCTTATTCGTATATCCAGGCATATTCTTCACATACTTTTTAATAGCTTTCATCTGACTGCTTTCTGTAGCAATAAATATAGCAGGCTCACCTGATAACCAAGAAGTATTTTCTACCGCCATCAGTAGTGCATTTTTTGTTAAATCTGGATTAATCACCCAGTTGATTTTCATACCTTCAGGGCAATGGATAAGCTGTTTATCCTGCTCTGTTGGTACTTGTAAAAACGCTACGCCTATAGCATGTTTAGGCAACTTTTCCAGCGCAGCTGCCGCTGCGGGTAGTCCTGTCAGATCCGCAACGAGTAAATGCCAGTCTGCATCATAATTGGTGTATTTTGTATCTCCAGGACCAGCAATACCTAAGTAATCTCCTACCTTTGCATTGTTTGCCCAGTCAGTCCCTAAACCTTTGTGATCATTCACAGCGAAATCCACCGTCAGCACCTTGGTTTGTTGGTTAAAAGCGCGAATGGTGTAAGAGCGCATCCACTTTTTGAAGCCAGCGTATATTCCGAGTTTGGGCTTTGTTTGTCCAGGCTGAGGAAAGATTGCTTTAAAGTGTGCGCTTTCTTGATCAGGGGGAAAATCTTTTAAATCGTCACCGATCAAAGTGATACGTCGCATATGTGGCCCTAAATCTTCTATTTGAGCAACTTGTGTCATTCGCATTTTCATATTTATTCCTGATGTTAGCTTTTCATGAAGGCTTGTAGTTTGGGCTTAACGACCAGTGTCATAAGTATGGCGATCACCAAGCCCACTGGAATAGCAGCAATAAAATTCTGGCTCCATTCTGCTGTAAGCTGATTTAAATTACTAAGGCCTACCTGACTAACGGCTGTACTGGCCGCCATAGCTGATTCCATAAGTAATGCCATAACAATACCGATAATCAGGTTTTTAAAATGATCTGTCGCACTCGAGAGCAGTGCATGGATTAACTGACTAACGAGGCTCATCACAATAATGCCAATAGGTAGTGCTATCAGGCTGGCAAAGACAAAAGCTGATGTCCACTGATGTAGAAAGCTTTCGTTTCCATCCCCGTTAACAAAGGTCATTATGCCTGTCAGCGTGCCACTAATAGTAATCACGATGAACGCGATAATGGCTACTTTTTGATAGGTTGGTCGATTTCTGGAGCTCGATTGTCCAATAACACGTGGAGCAACTGCTGTCATATATTCTCCTTACATATTGCAGTTTTTCATAATGGTTGATAACATCAACTATAATTCAATATAGTTGATAGTGTCAACCTTTAAAAGAAAAGGAATTATTAATGACAGATATTAGTGCGATAGAGACAATACGGCTTTTAGCTCATGCGGTTAAAAAACGGCTTGCTCTTCAGTTAGAAGTTGAAGCATTAGGACTGGTTCCTATGCAAGTGAGGTTGATGAAGATAATCCATCGACGTTCGCCTTGTACGGCTTTAGATATAGCCAGCTTTATGCAGCGAGACAAGGCTCAGATCACGCGATTAATTAGTGGCTTACTAGAGCAAGGACTGATTGAAAAACACCCAAATCCCAAAGACAAACGGAGTCATTTTTTATTGTTGACTCCAGAGGGTGACAGAATACAAGAAAGCTTATCGAAGCTCATTGGGCAAGCCGAACAGTCAATGCTCGAAGGAATAGCGAAGAAGGACATGCAGAGCTTCTTCACTGTCACCCAAAAGATGCTTAAAAACCTGGAGAAAGATCAGTGATTAACGCTAGCGTGAAGATATTAAAGGCACTTTTTCTTTATTTATTTAATAGTTAATATGACGTGCATTACTGGGATTGGCGGTAACCTATCCCTGTTAATGTAAGGTGTTAGGATCACTCAATGAAGCGACGGTATTATTAAACAACTTAGCGACATCGACTTTATCGAAGATATAATGTTGGTTGCAGAACTCACAGGCGACTTCGATTTCACCTTCAGTGGCGATAATATCATCAGCCTCTTCCTGCCCTAACATAGCGATGGTTTCTTCAACTCGCTGGCGTGAGCAAGTGCAAGAGAAATGTAAATCTGTGGGTTCAAACAATCTGACTTGTTCTTCATTAAACAAACGATGTAATAAGGTTTCTGATTCTAAGGTCAGCAATTCTTCATCGGTAATCGTGCCGGCTAATTGGCTGATACGGAACCAGTCTTCTTCGGCATCCACTTGTTGGTTTTCTTCACTCGGTAACTGCTGTAAGAATAATCCGGCGACATTGTGTTCATTAGCTGATAACCAGATCTTGGTGGCTAATTGTTCTGAGTTTTCAAAGTAACTTTCCAGCGTTTCTGACAGCTTATCGCCTTGTAAACTGACCACGCCCTGATAAGGTTGTTTTGCCCCTTCCTGCTCAATGGTAATGGCTAATGTGCCTCCGCCCATCATGTCTGTCAGGCTGGCATCATCGGCAATATCGTCATTCCATTGTGCTAATGCGCGTAAGGTATTTTTACTGGTGCATTCCACCATCATCAGAGACACTGGCCCTTCAGAACGGACTTGCATAACTAAGCGACCGGTAATTTTCACGGTGGCGGTGAGTAATGCTGCTGCGCCCATCATTTCACCTAAGACATTACGTAAGGCTTGCGGGTAATCACGGCGATTTAACACTTCCTGCCAACTTTCCTGCAAATTGACCCATTCACCACGAATCGCTGCATTATCAAAAATAAACCGTTGTAAACAATCTGATTTCACTGCTGTGATACCTATTTCTTTGAGTTTGGGAGTGAGAGTGTGTAGCAAATCAGGTGATAAGAAATCACGATATTTCTCTCACCCAATAAAAAAGCCGGACAACTACTTGCCCGGCTATTCTATCGCATATGCGTGTTTTAACTAAGCAATCTTCAACAAAATTTCGTTGATACGTTTGACATAAGTGGCTGGGTCTTCCAGTTGTCCTCCTTCTGCCAGTAATGCCTGGTCAAACAGAATCGATGTCCAGTCAGTAAAGCGACTTTCATCCGATTCCTCTTTGAGTTTCACCACCATCGGATGCTCTGGGTTTAATTCCATAATCGGTTTAGTCCCAGCGACATCCTGACCAGCCGCTTTTAACATACGTTCAAGGTTCATACTCATATCGTAGTTATCCGCCACCAAACAGGCTGGAGAGTCAGTTAAGCGATGCGTGATACGGACATCTTTCACTTTATCATCAAGCGATTTCTTTACTCTTTCCACTAAATCTTCAAAGTTTTTATCCGTTTCTTCCTGCGCTTTTTTCTCTTCTTCGTCTTCCAGCTCACCTAGGTCTAAATCACCTTTAGCAACAGATTGCAGGTGTTTGTCATCAAACTCAGTCAGCGAATTCACTAACCATTCATCCACCCGATCTGTCAGCAATAAGACTTCGATACCTTTCTTACGGAAGACTTCCAAGTGTGGGCTATTTTTCGCTGCAGCATAGCTTTCCGCGGTGATGTAGTAAATCTTCTCTTGTTTATCTTTCATCCGACTCACGTAGTCTTCCAGAGAGACGGTTTGATCTGACGAGCCAGATTCGGTAGTAGCAAAACGGAACAATTTCGCCAGGGTTTCTTTATTGGCAAAATCTTCGCCCGGACCTTCTTTCAGTACTTGACCAAATTCTTTCCAGAACTCAGCATATTGCTCAGGTTCATTTTTCGCCAGTTTGCTGATTTCACTCAGCACTTTTTTCACTGATGCTGCACGAATGGTGTCAATTGTTTTGCTGCTTTGCAGAATTTCACGCGACACATTCAGTGGTAAATCATTGGTATCAATCACACCACGAACGAAACGCAGATAACGTGGCATCAGTTGTTCACTGTCTTCCATGATAAAGACGCGTTTTACATAGAGCTTGATACCGTGCATGCGATCACGGTCCCACATATCAAAAGGTGCTTTAGATGGGATATACAGCAGAGAGGTATATTCAATATTGCCTTCGACTTTGTTGTGACTCCACAGCATTGGGTCTTGGTAGTCGTGAGCAATTTGTTTGTAGAATTCTTTGTACTGATCGTCAGTGATGTCGTTTTTCGACAAAGTCCATAAAGCCGTGGCTTTATTGATGGTTTCATCACCTTTGTCGGCTTCATCAATTTCGCCATCTTCATTTGGCAAGGGCTCTTTTGCCATCAGGATTGGCAGATTGATGTGATCCGAATATTTAGTAATGACGTTACGCAGACGCCAGCCATTAGCAAACTCTTCTTCACCTTCACGCAAGTGCAATGTGATTTCTGTACCGCGTTGTGGTTTTTCAATGGTTTCAATAGTGAACTCGCCTTCACCAGCAGATTCCCACTGCACACCATGCTCAGCAGTCAGCCCGGCGCGACGTGTTTTTAGTGTCACTTTGTCAGCGACGATAAAGGCGGAGTAGAAACCGACACCAAACTGGCCGATTAATTGTGAGTCTTTGGTTTGATCACCCGTTAAGTTATCAAAAAACTTACGTGTACCGCTTCGTGCAATGGTACCGATATTTTCGATCACTTCTTCACGAGTCATACCGATACCGTTATCAGAGATAGTGACGGTATTTTTGTCTTTATCAAACTCGACACGGATATTTAATTCCGCATCATCTTCATAAAGAGCATCGTCTGATAACGCTTCAAAACGTAATTTATCAGCTGCGTCAGCTGCGTTTGAAACTAATTCACGTAAAAAGATCTCTTTATTTGAGTACAAAGAGTGAATCATCAGATTCAATAGTTGTTTGACTTCAGTTTGAAAACCTAGCGTTTCCTTATGTGCATCAACACTCATTGAAAAAATGCCTCCGTATGGCTATTTGTTTGAACATGAGAAGCAGATGGGGTCGGCTTTTTTAAAATCAAGAGCAAGTGATAAATAACTGCGACTTGGATTTTTCTTTCAGGCCAACCATAATAGAGAAATATTTTTTCAAGCCGGATAGTGCTCGGTTGACACAAGTACATTGGATTCTAAATACATGTCGAAAAACCAGCTCCGCATTCTGACCTACAATTTGCATAAAGGCTTTAATACAAGTAATCGCCAATTCACCCTGCATCCGATCCGAGATGCCTTGGTGGAAACCAATGCCGATATCATGCTGTTACAGGAAATTCAGGGCGAACATAGTAAACATGGTTTGATTCATGACACTTGGCCGGAAGGTCTGCATTCTGAATTTTTAGCCAAAGATGTGTGGCCGCATCATGCCTATGGCAAAAATGCCATTTACGAAGTCGGTCATCACGGCAATGCCATTCTCAGTAAATTCCCGTTAGTTAAATGGGAGAATATCAACGTCTCTCCTTTCACCTGGGCAAGCCGAAGCTTGTTACATGGTGAGGTTCAACTCCCTTGGACTGATGAAGTGTTGCACATCATTTGTATTCATCTTGGTCTCACCGGTATTGAACGGCGTAAGCAGTTTAGTATGTTATGCGATCGTATTCAGGCCCATGTACCAGATAATGCATCACTTATCGTAGCTGGTGATTTTAATGACTGGACCGGGCAAGCTGAAAAACGGTTAGCCCAGCATTTAAACCTGAAAGAAGCGTATCGAACTCTGCATAATCGTTATGCCCGCACATGGCCCTCGTGGATGCCCATGTTAAAAATGGATCGTATTTATTATCGTGGTATGGAGCCTACCTTATGCGGCAGACCGCCTCATTCATCATGGAATCAACTATCCGATCATGCACCACTTATCGCTGCTTTTGACTTACCTTAAGTTAAAATGACTATCAGCGAGAAGCTCAAAAAGTGGGCATCGTTATTAAAAAACCAACTCACAGCTTTATATATCGCTTACCAGCGGCCTGATGTGCCCCTGCTAAGTAAAATAATTATTAGTATCGTTATAGCGTATGCCGTCAGCCCGATTGATTTGATTCCTGACTTTATTCCCATCGTGGGCTGGCTGGATGAACTGCTACTGTTACCGATTGGCTGCTGGTTAGCGATTCAATTGATACCGGAAAATGTCTGGCAGGATTGTCAGTTAAAAGCACAGCAGAACCCAATTCAGCTTCCGCATAACCGCTGGATCGTATGGGCTATTATCATAGTTTGGTGTTTGCTTACTGTTTGGCTGCTATCGGTTGCCTGGCCACACTTTGAACAGTATTTCTAAGACCATATAGACTTGCAGGAAGTATGTAATTTTCATTTAATGATACGCATCCAGCTGTATCAACAGTTGCCTTATCTCTGAAAAAAAACCGTCTTTAACTGAGGTCAAAATGTCTGAGTCAACAAAACTCGATAGCCCTATTACCTTCACAATAGGACATGAACAATTACAGATCCGTCGACGCTATGAAGTAGCCAGTATTTTTAATGATTTTCTGATCGCTCTCTGGTTTTTGGCTGGTAGCATTTTATTCCTTTTTCCAAGCTATGAGACTGCTGCTATTTGGTTTTTTATTATTGGCAGTTTTCAGTTTTTATTACGCCCCTCTATACGTTTAGCATCACATATTCACCTGCAACGTATCCCTGAGTCTGAGTGGGAAAAGTAGTCAACCGTTAACAATATCATTCCACTATGAACGACTATATTGGACGCTACGCTCCTTCCCCAACCGGCCCTCTCCATTTTGGTTCACTGGTCACCGCCGTTGCCAGCTATCTTGAGGCTAAAACACAGTCAGGCAAGTGGTTATTACGCATGGAAGATCTGGATAAACCCAGAGAAATGCCGGGAGCAGCTGACGATATTTTACGCACCCTCGAGGCTTATGGTTTTGAATGGGATGGTGAGGTCGTTTATCAAAGTGAACGCAGTGATCTTTATCAAGCGTATCTTGAAAAGCTTAAAGACCAACAACGTGTTTATCCCTGTAACTGTAGCCGCCGCGAAATTGCCGATATCGCCCATGCAGGTCTAGAGGGGCCTGTTTATCCCGGTTACTGTCGTGATGGTCTGTCATCTGAACGGCAACAAATTGCCTGGCGTCTTCGGGTGGATAACGATCATCTGGTTTTTACCGACAAGCTTTATGGAGACATCCATCACCATTTGCAGACTGACTTTGGTGACTGTGTATTAAAACGTGCTGACGGCCTTTTTGCCTATCAATTAGCCGTTGTCGTTGATGATGCCGAGCAAGGTGTCAATCATATTGTCCGTGGTGCAGACTTATTAAACTCCACCAGTCGTCAGATTTATCTACAGCAACAACTGGGACTAATCACACCTCATTATTGTCATATTCCCCTTGTCAAAAATGTCCAAGGCGAAAAGCTAAGCAAACAAACCGCCGCGCCAGCTATCGCTATCAATGATGCATCGGAACAGCTAATAAACGCACTTTGTTTTCTGGGATTTGATGTATCAGCACTGTCTCCGGATATGAACGTCTCAGCTATTTGGCAATGGGCTATCAAACACTGGCAACTTATTGTCACTAAAAAGAAAATAATGAAATAAGTATCGAAAAAAACTAATGAACCACTGAGTTGAACCGTTAACGTGGATACCTTAACGATGGAAATGAATTACTCATATATTTTCAAGGGAAAAATTCCATGATCAATCAACTCACAGTCAAAAAGAAGCTCTTCATTTTGTCGATATTGGTCGGCGTCACAATACTGGTGATGATTATTCTTGGGCAGGTATTCCTATCCAAAATTATTCACTTAGAAACGGCCTCTCACGAAGCGGTGAAATTAGAAACGAATATGTTGATGTTACGTCGACATGAGAAAGACTTTCTCAAACGACTTGATTTGAAATATCAGGACGAATTTCATAAAACCCATCAGATTTTTCTTAGTAATCTTGACCAGCTCTCTCAGTCACTGAACAAGCTTGGTCAATCGCATGAATCCGTCGACGCACTGCATGATGTGCTGCTTGAATATGGGGCAAAGTTTGATGAAATTGTGGCCGTTGAAAAAACCATAGGACTAACACCAACCGATGGTTTGTACGGCAATCTTCGTAAAGCAGTACACCAGGTTGAAGAAACCATTAACAGCTTTAACGATGATACGTTACTGGCCGCCATGCTGATGCTGAGACGCCATGAAAAAGACTTTATGCTGCGTTCAGATACTAAATATGTCAGTAAATTCGAAGAATCCTATACTGACTTTAATCGTCGTATGGAAGATAGTTATATCTCCTTAGATATGAAAAAACAGATCCGCGATGAAATGGAAATATACCGTGCTGATTTTCTGTCTTTAGTGAAAGGATATGAAACACGCGGCATGACTTCTGACTCAGGCTTACTGGGTGAATTACGTAGCACTATTCACCAAAGTGAAGGTGAACTTGATACGCTTGAACAGCATATTAGCAGCGAAATCCCTAAAGCGATTCGAAATGCAGAAATCACTGTATTTGTTATTGCATTGGCACTGGCAGCATTAATTCTATGGCTTATCAGATTATTGAGCCAAAGCATTATTATCCCACTTCATAAGCTGTCTGAGACAATGCAAGAAGTCGAAAAAAATCGTGATTTAAGCTTACGTGTTAATGATAGTGGTAAAGATGAAATCGCCGAAATGGCACACTCCTTTAACTTGATGACAGCCTCATTTCAGAAACTGATTCAGCAAGTCATGACTTCTGCTCTCACCGTCAGTGCCGCAGCAGAAGAACTTTCTGTGGTCGCTGAGCAAACCAAAAAAGGTGTTATCAACCAACAAAGCAGTAGTGAACAAGTTGCCACTGCCATGAATGAAATGACAGCAACTGTGCAGGAAGTCGCACGTTATGCTGCTGAAGCTGCCAATTTATCTAAAAGCTCAGATAGCGAGACCAGTCAGGGACAGATGTTAGTCAAAGATACGATTGACTCTATTAAACAATTAGCTGACCAGAGCTCGACAAATGCCGATGCGATTAAAAACCTGCAAGCTGAAAGCGAAAATATTGGCACCGTGTTAACCGTGATACAAAGTATTGCTGAACAGACCAATTTATTAGCCTTAAATGCTGCTATTGAAGCTGCGCGTGCTGGCGAGTCTGGACGAGGTTTTGCTGTTGTTGCAGATGAAGTCAGAACGTTGGCCCAGCGCAGTAAAGAGTCTACAGAAGAAATTAAAAGCATTATTGAACGTTTGCAGACAGAAGCTAATCAGTGTGTTGCTGCTACCATAAAAGGTAAAGAATATGTGGAAGCGACAGTCACTAAAGTTGGGGCAGCTGGGGTGAGTCTGACGACTATTTCTGAAAGAGTCAGATCGATTATGGATATGAATACGCATATCGCCAGTGCTGCCGAAGAGCAGAGTGCGGTTGCTGAAGATATTAACAAAAATGTCAGCCATATCGCTCAAGTAGCGGAAGAAAATGCAGAAAGTACATCGCAGACAACAGAAACCAGCCTGGGGCTTGCTGGACTTGCAGCAGACTTGCAAAAGCTGATCAGTCAGTTCAAAGTCTGACATAACAATGCGTCAAGGATGACGACTATCAACTGTGGCATTACAGTACTGGTTCACATTATGATGCATACTCAGGATTAATATTCAGGATGACATGTTATGCCCTTGTACCGTTTCTTCATATTTGTGTTAATCAGCCTGACGGTGGCTGCATGTGATTCAGATTCGGCTCAACAAACACTCAAACAACAACAATTGAACATTAGTGGTCAGATAAGTTACCGCGAACGAATTGCTATTCCTGATAAATCCCAACTCATCATTAAACTGGAAAATATCACCAGTGCACAAAAAAATGGTGAAACCATTGCCGAAAAAACGATATCGCTTGGCAATCGCCAGGTGCCCCTCGACTTCCAGTTACAGGTGTTTAAGGATCAGCTGAATAAAGATGAAAATTATGCACTGCGTGCCTCTATTCAAGATAAAGATGGGGAATTACTCTGGACTACCGATGAACTCCACCTGATTCCTGTTGATACCGATCAGGTATCGCTGGGTGTGCTCAATCTGATGAAGATTGAAGAGCCAGAAAATGACAATAACCACATAGTGATGTTTCAGTGTGGTGAACAACAGATCAAAACTGTGATCAAAAATGAGTCGATGCAACTCAAAATGAACGATGATTTGTATCTGCTATTTCAAGTGCCCACCGCCTCAGGTGCCAAGTACCAGTCCAAAGATAAATTAGTGAGCTTCTGGAATAAAGGGCATCAGGGAATTCTGACCATTGCTGATATGAGCTGGAGTCACTGTACAGTGGTTAATCAGGATCAAGTAGAACAACTGCCATTTCGTGCTCAAGGTCACGAGCCGGAATGGTCACTTTCTGCCACTTATGATCAAGTGATTATGACGTGGGATGAAGGTCAGAAACAGAGCGTACTTGCAGAAACTGAACTGAATACTTACCACACCGGTTTTGAACTAAAAGCCTACTCTGACACCCGTTATATCAAAGTAGAAACCTTGGCTACCTTATGCCGTGATGATATGTCTGGGTTACCCTACCCTTATCAGGTCAGTGTTCGTCTGGACAATCTCGATTTTCATGGTTGTGGAGGTCACAGTCGCGATTTACTCGTCGGACAGGAATGGGTAATTCAGGACTTAAATAAACGTGGTGTAATTGATTTTTCACGGTTAACGATGTCATTCGATGATCAAGGCCGTTTATCAGGCTTCACCTCATGTAACCAATACAGCACCGCTTATGAGTTTAATGAACGCCTGGATATCGCCTCTGCAATTACTACGCAAAAAGTGTGTCCGGTCGCGATTATGAATCAGGAAAAATTATTTTTGTCGATCTTGGCCGATGTAGAATCACTGGATATCAGCATAAACGGCGCTTTGATTTTGAAAACAGCAGACGGGCGGACGATAACCGCCCGTCGCTGATAAAGCCGGGCTTTATTTTATTACCACATGATTGTGACTGTGGTAACGGCGTTTACCTTCCAGCTTCCTTAACATCACATAGAAAACCGGGGTAAAGAACAAGCCGAAGAATGTGACCCCGAGCATGCCTGAGAAAACGGTGACACCAATATCGTTACGCATTTCAGAACCTGCACCGGTAGATAAAACCATCGGTACAACCCCCATAATGAACGCAAAGGATGTCATCAAAATCGGTCTTAAACGCATACGACTGGCTTTGATTGCCGCTTTGACTGTTTCCATACCATCGATTTCAAGTTCTCGTGCAAACTCAACTATCAAGATGGCATTTTTACTGGCTAGCCCCGCCAGCACAAAGAAACTTATCTGGGTGAAGATATTGCTATCCCCATCAGTTAACCAGACACCTGTTACCGCTGCCAGAATAGATAATGGCACGATGGTAATGACCACCAGCGGCAAGATAAGACTTTCATACTGCGCAGCTAACACCAAGAACACCAGTAACAAACATAATGGGAAAATAAATAAAGCCGTATTCCCACTAATAACTTGTTGATAGGTTAAGTCAGTCCATTCAAATTCCATTCCCGAAGGCAATGTTTTCTTCAGGATCTCACTAATCGCATCTTGTGCCTGACCACTTGAATAGCCAGGAGCGGCATTACCATTCAAGTCAGCAGCCAGATAACCATTGTAGTGAGCGGCACTTTCCGGACCATAGCTTTCTTCCATTTTCATTACGCTACCCAATGGCACCATCTCGCCTTTGTTATTACGCACTTTTAAATTCAAAGCATCATCCGGTGCATTACGATAATTAGAATCCGCCTGAGCAATAACCTGATAGGTTCGACCAAACTGGTTGAAATCATTGATATAAAGTGACCCAAGATAGATCTGCATGGTGTCAAAAATATCTTTGATATTCAGTCCAAGTTGTTTGGCTTTTGTCCGATCTAAATCAGCATAAAGCTGTGGTACATTAATTTTATAGTTTGAGTAAACGCTGGTCAGCGCCGGACTTTGCCATGCCTGTCCCTGCACTTGAGCGACTACTTCAGCCAGCTTTTCATAGCCTAAATCTGCACGATCCTCAATCTGTAATTTAAACCCACCTGTGGTACCTAAACCCCGGACCGGTGGTGGTGGGAAAATCGCAATAAAGGCTTCTTCCACTTGGGCAAATTTAGCTTGTAAACGCCCGGCAATAGCTGCCGCAGATAAATTCGGTGAAGTACGTTTATCAAACGAATCCAAGCTGACAAATACAATCCCTGCACTTGGACTATTGGTAAAACCATTCACTGATAAGCCAGGAAACTGAACAGCACTTTGAACACCAGGCTCACTCAAGGCAATGCGTCCCATTTCCTTGATAACCTCTTGTGTACGCGCTAAAGAAGCACCATCTGGTAACTGGGCAAAACTGATTAAGTATTGCTTATCCTGTGCAGGTACGAAGCCTTTTGGCAGGATATTCAGACCATACACCGTCATACTCAACAAAATGATATACATAAATGACATGATGACTTTATGTTTCAGTAAGCCTGCTACTGAACCGGAATAGCCATTCGATGCTTTTTTAAATGTCTTATTAAAGATGTTAAAGAACCAGCCAAACAGAAAATCCATGATTCTGGTCAGTCTGTCTTTAGGCTCATCACGCCCCTTTAATAATAAAGCGGATAGAGCTGGACTCAAGGTCAGTGAGTTCACAGCAGAAATCACTGTGGAAATCGCAATCGTTAAAGCAAACTGCTGATAAAACTGTCCTGTCAGACCACTAACAAAGGCAATAGGTACAAACACTGCCACCAGTGTCAGAGAAATAGCCACAATCGGGCCACTGACCTCACGCATAGCCTGATAACTGGCTTCTAGAGGGGATAAACCGTTCTCGATATTCCGTTCAACATTTTCTACCACCACAATGGCATCATCCACCACGATACCTATGGCCAGCACCAGCCCGAATAACGACAAGGTATTGATCGAAAAGCCAAACACATGCATCAGCGCAAATGTACCGATAATCGAAACCGGCACAGCCAATAAAGGAATTAATGAAGCACGCCATGTCTGCAAGAACACCACGACAACAATAACCACTAATACCAGCGCTTCCAGTAAGGTTTTAATTACCGCATGAATAGAATCACGTACGAATACCGTCGGATCGTATACCACGCTGTAGTCGACCCCTTCCGGGAAGTTCTTTTTCAGCTTGGCCATAGTGTTGCGAATATTGTCTGAAATCTCGATCGCATTGGCACCAGGTGACTGGAAAATAGGAATAGCCACAGCAGGCTGGTTATTTAATAATGAGTCCAAGCTAAACTCTGCCGCCTGAAGCTCCACTCTGGCTACATCTTTCAGACGTGTTACCTGACCATCACTACCCGCCCGAATAATGATATTGCCGAACTCTTCGGGTGATTCCAGTCGCCCTTTTGCATTGATAGGTAACTGCACATCAACGGGTTCGGTCATTGGTGCACCACCAATTGTACCTGCAGCGACCTGGACGTTCTGATCTTTGATGGCTGCCACGATATCCATGGCCGTCAAGCCACGTTCAGCGACTTTTTCAGGGTTAAGCCAAATACGCATAGCATAGTCACCAGAGCCAAACAGACGAACCTGTCCTACCCCTTCAACTTTCGCTAATTCATCTTTGACATGAAGCACAGCGTAGTTACGCAGATACAACTCATTATAACGTTTATCCGGAGACGTTAAATGCACTACCATCGTCAGGTCAGGTGAGCTTTTTACCACCGTCACACCCAGTTGTCGGGTCACCTCAGGTAAGCGTGGTGTTGCCTGAGTTACACGGTTTTGCACCATTTGTTGAGCAAGATCCGGATCGGTTCCAATCTTAAAGGTTACCGTCAATGTCATTCGACCATCTGAGGTCGCCTGAGAAAACATATAAAGCATGTTTTCTACACCACTTAGTTGCTCCTCTAGTGGTCTGGCAACCGTCTCAGCGATAACTTTAGGGTTGGCCCCTGGAAATTGTGCATTGACGACAACAGAAGGTGGCGATACTTCTGGGTACTCGGAAATTGGCAACTGAAACATTGACAATAAACCGGCAATAAAAATAAGCGTGGATAAAACACCTGCAAAAATGGGCCTATCCACAAAAAACTTGGAAATATTCATTGCGTTCCTTCGTTACGCTATAAAGCGATTGAACATACTGTCAGAGTGTTACATGAACAGCTTAATCATCTGTTTCGGACATGGGTTTGGGTGAAACAACCATATCTGCTCTGATATGTGAAAGACCATTTACAACCACTCTGTCACCGGCTTTTAATCCTGATAACACAATACGTTTACCCTGATAATGTCCACCAAGTACCACGCCTTGATAGGTCACTTTGTTTTCATCATTAACAACAAAAACAAACTTCTTATCCTGGTTAGTACCTATGGCACGGTTTGGTATTAACAATGCTTCTTCCTTGTTGGCAGAACCCACTTCAATGTTGGCATACATACCCGGAGTCAATGCACCATCTTTATTATCGAAAATAGCACGCGCACGTATGGTGCCACTGTCGATATCAAGTTGGTTATCCAAAGAATAAATATGTCCCTGATAAACCACACTTTTATCTGCTGCAAGTGTCATATCAACAGGCATTTTTTGCATGTCCTTATTATTTCTCATCATTTTGATATAAGTTTGCTCATCAATATCAAATTCAGCATAAAAACGGTCATCGGCAACAATCGTGGTTAATACTGGCGCACTCGGTGCTGTTTCAATAATATTACCTACCGTTAACTCAGCACGGCTGACACGGCCAGCAAACGGAGCACGGATATAACAATAGTCGAGGTTAAGTTTTGCTTGTGAAACGGCGCTCTCTGCTTCACTAATAGCAGCGATTGAAACCTGAGATTCATTTTTTGCCGCATCAAACACACTCTCTGACACTAATTTATCTCGAACCAGTTTTTGTGTACGAGCCAGCTCATCTTTAGCCAGAGTTGCTTTAGATTTAGCTGATGCCAATTTTGCTTCTGCACTAGCTAAAGCGGCTTTATATGGACGGGGATCAATCACAAACAGTAGTTCATTCTTATCGACTAATTGGCCATCCTCGAATAACACTTTCTGAAGTTCGCCACCGACTAAGGGTTTAATATCCGCTTTATCTACAGCAGTTAAGCGGCCAGAAAAATTGGTCCAGATACGGACTTCTTCCGGTTTTAGCGTGATGACCTCAACTACTGGTGGTGGCGGTGTATTGGGTGCAGCTGCCTGAGTCGCTTTCCCATCTTCTTTTGCATAGGTCATATATGCCGCCCCAGCCGCAAGACAGACAAGAATAAAGATGATGAACTTTAACCAGCCACGACTTTGACGGTTTGATGATACTTCAGACATGGAAATCTCCGTGAGCCAGACAAGCCTGGCAGGTCCTTGATAAAACTATCCTGAGCAGGATAAACCGCAATAGAATACATACCGACCGGTATGTTAGTCAATATGACTGAGGAAAATAGTCAACTTTTCCACAAGTTTTATATAAAACAAGGATCTAAACCATAAAAATAGTAAGTCATCTTAGCTAAAGTATGATTTCATCTTGGATATATTCTTGTAAGAAACTTGTCACACAAACCGAGCGGTATCTATACTATCTTATTACATAAATGGTTTATTAAGAAATGTCTGTCACAGAAACTCGTGAAAAGCTCTTGACAACAGCATTGGAGCTGATTTGGCAAAGCAACTACAATTCCGTTGGCGTTAATGATATTTGTCGCCAGGCAGGTGTTACCAAAGGTGCGTTTTATCATCACTTTGACTCTAAAGCATCCTTATTCTGTGAAGCAGCAGGTTATTACTGGCAAGTCATAAAAACCGATCTGGATGCTGTTTTCTCCCCTATCAACTCCCCGCTACAACAACTTGAGAATCTCATCGAGTTTGTTTTCAAATCAAAAATCAGTACACGTAATAAACCGATACCAGGCTGCCCCTTCTTCAATGCCGGAGCGCAAATTGGTACTGATGATGAGAAGGTTTTAGAAGCCTTACGCTCTTTGTCACAAACGGCTATCAATTATGATATTGCACTGGTCAAAGCGCTGGCAGCGGCTGGTTATCTTAACTACAAAACCGATCCGGAAAGTTTAGGCCGTATGATGTACAACTACATTCATGGTGTGATGAGTTTTGCACACCTTCAGCCTGATATATCAACAGTGAGAAAAGATCTGCCCGAGGGTTTGTATCGCCTTCTCGGTATAAAAGAAGAATACTGGTTCACGGAATCAGCTACCTGGAATATTGAACCCGTGTTAAGTAAGTAATTTATCAGCTAGGCAGTGGCCAACTTTCTAAAACACGATACTCGACACCGTCAGTGGTGGATATCGACTCTACCAAAGCAAACCGTTCAGCTGATAACCGCACTGGCTTAAAAGTCATATCTGGTCGGTATTTTGCTTTTCTTGCTAAGGTTATATGTGCACGAAATGGACGTGTCTCTCTTGTTATCGGTAAGCCTGACATCATCCTATTTAGTGCATTCACTAAATGATACAAAGAAGAAGGCTGTTTCTGACAAGTCAGACATAACACCTTAGGTTTTCGCCAATAATCCAACTCGTTAAACTCAAGCGATATTGGGAATGAACGGATACTTTTGGCTCTATCAAGTAAGGTCACGACAATATGATCTTCAACATTACCCACAAAAAACAATGTCATGTGAAAATTAGACGGCTTTAATTTTCTTAATCCAGGCTGCTCAAATTGATCGGACAAGTAACTAAACCTGCTTCGTATATCGTCATCAGGCCATAATGCAAAAAAAACGCGTCTCATGCTCAGAATTTAAAACACAATGGTTTTATTTCTTCCCAGCTCTTTAGCACGATATAAAGCCATATCTGCCCGTTTGATACATTCATCTACCGATTCATTTTTATTATATTCTGTCACACCAAAACTCGCGGTGATATTCCCCGGTTTCAGACCAAAATCTGCATCTGCAATGAGTTGTCGCATATGTTCTGCTACCGCCTTAGCACCTGCATTATCGGTCTCAGGACAGATAATCAAGAACTCTTCCCCGCCCCAGCGACCAACGATATCAGTATCACGCAAGTTGTCAGATAACATATCTGCAATTTTTTTGATAACCTCATCCCCAACCACATGGCCATGGGTATCATTTACTTTTTTGAAATAATCAATATCAATAATGATCACAGAAAACTGATGCTGATAGCGATGGTAGGTCTGCAAAGCTTCCTGAAACGCTTCATGCAGATAATAACGATTAGGTAATCCGGTTAACTGATCATTTTTTGACATATGAACCAGCTTTTTATTGACCGCTTTTAGCTCAGTATTATGTCGATGGATAACACGATATCGGTATAGAGACAGCATGAGTATGATGAATAAACCAGCAAGCAATTTCCATAACAAACTGTAGTCAGCATCATATTGCAGTTGGACCGACAGCCAGTTATTCAGAATTTGTTGACGCTTCTCCTCACTTGTTGCATCGATCACCTTGTTATAAATCGACAATAACAAAGGAAGATCTTTACGAACACCAACAGACATATTGTAGTGTTCAATAAGCACACCACTAATTTTCAGATGAGAAATACCATGTGCCAGCATTTGATAATTGATACTTGGCACGGTATCAATAAAAGCGAAAGCCATGCCTCTCTCAACAAGTTTCAGTCCTTCAACAGCGCTATTTACTTCGACAATATTCAATCCGGGATAATTGTTCTTGATAAGTTTTATAGCGGCATAGTCTTTAACCATGACAAACTTTTTATCTTTCACCTGAGCTAAATTAATAATAAACGGAATATCAGGATGAGTAGCTAAGGCAAGTGAATAACTTATATAGGGATTTGTGACAGATAGATAATCACGTCTTTCAGGTATATCCTGAGCGCTTGATAGCACATCACATTTTTTTTCTCGGATAAATTTCAGTGATTCATCCCAGCTACTTGTTTTCACCAGGACAACAGGTTTGCCTATCATTTCAGACCATACCTGGTGAAAACTCGACATGATGCCAGTGTACTGACCATATTTATCTATACCTTCATACGGCATCCAATCAGGATCAGTACAAAGATGGATCTCGTCGAGTTTATCAAGGAAGGTTTGCTCTGACGCTGTCAGATTAAGTATTTGTTGAGCATACAACGGAGCTGAAACTGAGATACAACTACACAGCAGCAGTAAAAACTGCAAACCCACCTTCATCTTCCTTGATAATCTCATATCATTACATCATCGAATCATTCATGGTTACGAATAAAAACCCACTCATCTTTTTTCGACATATCGGCGCTATAACGATAACCATCTGTGTCAAAATCCTTGATTCTATCAGGATCTTGTATCTGATGTTCAATGATATAGCGGCTCATCATACCTCGTGCTTTTTTGGCATAAAAACTGATCATTTTGTACTGACCGTTTTTCCAGTCTTTAAACACAGGGGTAATAATTCGTGCAGTCAGCTTTTTTGCTTCCACGGCTTTAAAATATTCATTTGAAGCCAGGTTTATCAGCACGTCATCTTGTAGTGATTCTTCAGCCTGTAATGATTCACGAATCTCGCTGCCCCAGAATGAATACAGATCCTTACCTTTTGCACTTTCTAGTCTGGTCCCCATTTCCAGACGATATGGCTGAATCAAATCTAATGGTTTTAATACACCATAAAGGCCAGACAGAATTCTGAGATGCTGTTGAGCAAATGCCAGCTGTTTTTCATCCAGGGTCTCAGCCTCCAATCCGGTGTATACATCACCTTTAAATGCTAAAACTGCTTGCTTAGCATTCTTCAAATCAAAGGGAGTACTCCACGATTCGTACCTGGCTACATTTAACCCAGCCAATTTATCACTGAGCTTCATCAGACTGGCAATATCAGCCACATTCAACTTACGCAGCGTATCAATGAGTTGTTTTGATTGAGTCAAAAACCGGGGTTGTGAATGAGTTTGTGTGGTTGGCGGCGTTTCAAAATCCAGGGTTTTCGCCGGAGAAATAACTGTCAGCATAAATTTTCCTGCTTAATTCAAAAAGATAAATAAGATTCTAGAGACTAATTAATATCATCTTGCTGAGATTTCACCTCAGTTGAAAAAGCATTGCCCTTCCAATCGTTGAATGGAAAAGGACGTTGCTCGCTGGTATAGGTTAAAAATGCCACAACACGATAGACGTATTGAGACAAATCCGCTGCAAAATCAGCAATATCGTGGTTTGGCTTACCAGTAAACAAGGCAAACAATAACTGCACAAAAACCACCAGCCAAACCACCATCATGCTCAAATAGAGAATGATGGCAAATAACACCATATATATAATCCGTGTCCATTGATTTTTATTACTAATATTTTCTTTTAATTGTTCATTATCCATATCTTCTCTCCTTATATTACCCGTAGATAAACTTTATCACTTCCAGTTTTATCTGAGTAAACGCATTTCATTTATCTATTGAAACTAGAGCTAAAACGATATTTGTGGGACACTTATTTAATTGTGACAAAGATAAATTAAATCAACATGAAGACACTTCTAGAGCCCATCATTAACGGCATTGAATACTTTATTGATCTGACCGGGCGAGCTGTCTCATGGTTGATCCTGGCGATGGTTCTGCTTATTTGTTATGACGTAGCCATGCGCTATTTATTCAATTATGGCTCTGTGGCACTACAAGAACTGGAATGGCATTTATTTGCGCTAGTTTTTTTACTCGGCGGTGCTTACACCTTGCGTCATGACGCGCATGTCCGCGTTGATATTTTCTATCAGAGTCGATTTGTTTCTGATTTAGGGCGAGCTTGGATATCACTGTTGGGAACACTCCTCTTTTTATTCCCATTTTGCATAATGATTGTGCTGACTGCCTGGCCCTTTGCTGAAAATGCTTTTTATTACAATGAAGGCTCACCCGACCCCGGAGGTCTCCCCTATCGTTTCATTCTCAAAGGCGCGATATTAGTCGCCTTTGTTTTGATCATGCTGCAAGGTGTTGCTGACGTACTTAAGAACTTGAAAATCATCTGCAACAAGGAGTCCAAATAATGGAATATTGGGCTCTCGCCATGTTTCTGGTGTTATTTTCACTGCTGTTAATTGGTTATCCAGTCGCTTTTACATTAGGTGCTATAGCTCTTGGTTTTGGCAGCATCTTTTTAGGCTTTGAGTTTTTTAGTCTGTTACCGCTCCGTATCTGGGGCGTTATGACCAACTTTACTTTACTCGCTGTACCGCTTTTTGTATTTATGGGGGTGATTCTCGAAAAATCTGGTATCGCAGAAGAGTTACTGGATACCATGGGCCGCTTGTTTGGCTCTCTACGTGGCGGATTAGCTATTTCGGTGGTTGTTGTAGGTGCACTTCTCGCAGCAACAACAGGGGTGGTTGGCGCTTCTGTGGTAACAATGACCGTTATCGCTTTACCATCAATGTTAAAGCGTGGTTATTCACCCGCTTTAGCCAGCGGTACGATCGCTGCCTCTGGTACCTTGGGACAGATTATCCCACCCAGTATCATTCTGATTTTATTAGGTGATGTGGTCGGCGTGCCAGAAGGTGAATTATTTATGGCAGCGGCTGTGCCAGGTGCGATGCTGATTCTGGCTTATATACTGTACGTAGTCTGGACAGCATGGCGAAACCCTGACGCTGCACCAGCAGTAAAAGATATCGATAGTCAGTCAGCCAATCTATTGTTCAGTGTGATTAAAAGTCTGTTGCCACCATTATTATTGATTCTGGCGGTCTTGGGTTCTATTTTCTTTGGTATCGCCTCGCCTACAGAGTCGGCTGCGGTTGGTGCTCTCGGTGCTATCGTACTGGCTGCCATGCATAAACGTATGAATATAAGTAACTTACGTGAGGCGCTTCAACGTACTACCCGATTAACCAGTATGGTATTTATTATCTTTATTGGTGCAACTGCATTTGGCCTGGTCTTTGTTGGTATGGGTGGTGACAACCTGATTCTTGATTTATTTACGGCTCTACCCGGTGGTAAGTGGACATTTTTAATCGTCAGTATGCTGCTCATTTTCTTCTTGGGTTTTTTCCTGGACTTCATTGAAATTTGTTTTATCGTAGTTCCGGTTATTGCGCCAGTTGCTCTTCATATGGGTATTGACCCATTATGGTTTGCCTTATTGATTGCATTAAACTTACAAACCTCATTTCTGACGCCACCTTTCGGCTTTTCATTGTTTTATTTAAAAGCCAGTGCACCACCTACATTAAAACTCGACTCCATTTACCGAGGTATTATGCCTTTTGTCATCATACAAATAGTGGTTTTAGGTTTAATCATTGCGTTTCCGCAAATTAGCCTGTGGCTACCCGCACTTATGTCCAAATAAGCTATGGTGCAGAGATATAGCTTTCCACCGCTATTCTCTGCACCTCTCGCCTATAAGCCGCTATAACTCACCGTCATCAGCCAATTCATCATGATTTATGATTGTAAACTTTTATTAAAAACTCTATATTGTTAATAATAACTATTAACATTTAGATTAAAAAATGAAACCAATAACTCCCGTACTTTGCCTGAGCTGTGGCTTATTCTCTTTTCAATCGGTAATGGCTGAAGATAACTCCGCTTCTTTATCAACCCTTGTTGTAACAGGTCAACAAACACCCTATATCCGACTCTCGGAAACAGCGACCAAAACCGACCAAGACTTATTAGACACGCCATTCAGCGTCAATATTGTTAACCAAAACTTCATTCAGGATTTACAAGCTGAAACACTGGCTGATGTGTATCCATATGTTGTAGGGCTCAGTCAATCTGGCAACATCGCCAACAGCTTCACCTTACGCGGGCTATCTTCCAGCTTACAGAATGTGCAGATTGATGGTTTACCGGGTCTTGCTTCACGCTTTGGGTCGCCTTCCACTGCCAATATCGAACGCGTCGAAGTACTCAAAGGTCCAGCTTCTGTGTTGTATGGATTGATGGAACCGGGTGGACTAATCAATATCGTCACGAAAAAACCACAGGCAGAATCTCAAACCAGTCTCAGTTTCAGTGGCCGTAGTTATGCTTCCAGTGACTCCGGATTTGGCTCGGATGTTGGTGGCACATTTACCTATGACTCTACCGGAGCATTAACTGAGGATAAGGATTTACTCTATCGCTTTATTGGCAGTGTCGAAAATATTGATTCCTTCCGTGATGGCGTCAATGATAATAATGTGTATCTCTACCCCACCCTTTCCTATCAGATTAATCCAGATATGAATGCCACCATCGGCATGGAATATATTCGTGAACGCCGTGATGACGACGATGGCCTGGTTGCAGTCAATAACGATATAGATCAGACCGCTTCACTCTCCACTCGCTATCAAAGGGATGGTGATTCAAGTAATGATGATGGCCTGGCGTTATTTGGCCGTCTGGAAAACCAGATTAATGACAGCACGCTATTCCGGCTCAACCTGAGAAGTGTCTATCATAAAGATGACCGCGAACTCTATGAAAATAATAAAGTGAATGATGCTGCCACAACATTAACGAGACGCGACCGTTATCAAGTTAATAAACGCCAATACCATTTCTTTGATGCCAATCTGTCCCATAAGTTTGAAACGGGTGAGTTATTCCATAACACGCTGATTGGTATCAATGGCGGTTTTGAACGTTCTGATTTTGACAGAAAACGTTTTGGTTCCGTGATAATACCAGACATTAATGTATTTCATCCTTTGTCTAACAGCGGTACACCAAAAGCCCTAAAACCTAGCACCCACCGCATTACCGATGATTACAATTTAGGTCTGTATGCACAGGATACAGTTGAGCTGAATGATTATGTGTCAGTGATGCTGGGTGGGCGGTTTGATACACAGCGAACACGCTATACTGAAAAAGATGTCGGTAAACCAGACAAATTTGAAAAACAAAATACCAAAAAATTCTTGCCTCAAGCTGGCCTTGTTTTCAGGGCAACAGATGAAGTATCACTCTATATGAGTCACTCTGAATCATTTACTCCCAACAGTATTCAAAGAAGAAATACCGATGGCAAAAGTTTTGATCCAGAGTTAGGTAAACAAAATGAGTTTGGCATTAAAGCCGCCTTATTGGATGACAGACTGAACTTCACTGCATCCAGCTTTAAAATCACCAAAACCAATATTACTGAAAAAGATGACCTTAATAAGGAATACAAATTAGTAGGCGAACTGGAAAGCAAAGGCACAGAGTTTGAAATACAGGCACTGCCCATCGAAAACTGGCAGATTCGTATAGGTTACGCCAACACTGACTCATTCATCTCCCATAGCCTTGAAAGTAAAACAGAGGGTAATAGAAATGCCTTTGCTCCCAAACATAATGGCTTTATCTGGACACGATACAATATTCCTAAGCCTGTCTGGGGTGGCAATGTCGGCACCTCATTGGGACTAAACTATCAATCTTCACAATACACCAGTTCGGATAAAGCAACTCGGGTTGAGCTGCCAAGTCATACACGTGTCGATCTGGGATTTTATTACGATATCAAGCAATATCGTTTTGCTTTAAATATCGAAAATCTGTTTGATGAAACCTATTACACAGGTGGTTCGAAAGATACAATAATTTATCCTGGTGATCCGCGCTTAATCACCTTGTCGTTTAAAACTACCTTATAAAGACAGTTCTGAACCGCTTAAACAGGTTTGAAAGCCTTAGCTCAAATCTGTTTAGGCGGCTTGTATACAATTGCGTCCTGACTCTTTTGCACGATACAAAGCCTGATCCACTCGCTCTGCAAAATCGACCATCTGATCGGTTTGACCTGGAATGATGGTATCGATGCCGATACTAATTGTTAACAATTATGAAATCTCAGATCCCTCATGGCTAATTTGTAATTTCATTATTAATTGCTGGCAGCGCTCAGCAATTTTTACAGCAGCGGCTGCATCGGTTTCTGGCAGTAACATTACAAATTCCTCACCGCCAAAACGGGCAAAAAAGTCTCTGGAGCGGGTGGCTGCAGTGGATAGCGTCTGAGCTACCTGTTTAAGACAATCATCTCCCTGAATATGGCCATAACAATCGTTATATTGCTTAAAATAATCAATATCAATAAGCAATATCGAAAGCGGTTGTTGGTGGCGACTGGCTGTCATCCACTCTTCTTCGAAGACGCGATCCAGCATACGTCGGTTAGGTACGCCAGTCAGACCATCTTGAAAAGACAACTCTTCCAGCTCTTTTTGTAGATCCAGCAACTTTTGTTCAGTTTCTTTGCGTTCAGTGATATCAAACATAAAACCAATTAACGCTTCCACTTCACCCTGCTGGTCTCTGACCACATGTACAACATCACGAATCCACACATAATGACCATCTTTAGTCATTGCCCGATAATCGGCTTCGTGATCAACACCCGCTTTTGATTGTGCAACACAAAAATCAACCACCCACTGTTGATCTTCTGGATGCATTCTTTCAGCCCATTCATTGACCGTTTCCCAACTTTCTGGTGTCCAGCCTAATAACTTCTCAATTTGTGGTCCGATATAGGAAAACTGCATGGTTTTCCAGTCAATGCGCCAAGGAATTGCCTTGGTTGACTCTAATAATGTTTTATAAACGTCATTGTCCTGAGAAATAGAAGTACTATTACCACTCACTGGTATCATCCTTTTATCAAAACTCTTTATCGAGCAGCATCTAAGAAGTTCTTAGTCATTAACTCTGTTCAAATCTAAAACTGGTGACATCATTAATATCTTTTACACCCAGCTTTAACATCAACAATCTATCGACACCGATAGCTACCCCGGTACAAGCAGGCAAACCGGAATTGATAGCTGCCATTAAATGCTGATCAATTGGCATCGTGGCTTTACCTTGCTGTTGTCGGATAAGATTATCTTCTGTAAATCGCTGACTCAACTCTTCTGCATCCAGACACTCATCATAGCCATTCGCCAGTTCCAGTCCTTGTGCATAAACTTCAAATCTGGCCGCGACAGTGTTTCCATCTTCTGAACGATGTAATTTTGCTAATTGTGCCTGCGAGGCAGGAAAATCATAAATAATATATGGGCAACCGGATGATGCTAACTGCGGTTCAATTAACTCGCTCATTAATAGTTCAAGCCAACCATCTTTATCAGCTTGCCAGTCTTCAGGAAGGCTCGTTAATCTGGACATGGCAAGTTGTTTAAGTTGCTGTTCACTGACAGTGCTGACATCAATAGCGAGGTACTCAGAAAACACCTGCTGATAGCTCATCTTAATCGCCGCAGGCAACGCCACGACGCTTTGTAATAAGTCATCTACTTCAGCCATAAGCTGATGATAACTCAGGCTCGGTCGATACCATTCCAGCATCGTAAACTCAGGAGAATGATGTCTGCCCTGCTCACCATTACGAAACACTTTTGCGATCTGATAAATATCTCCCAGACCAGCAGCTAACAGCCGCTTCATCGCAAACTCTGGTGAGGTCTGTAAATAACACGGTGTTTTCTGACCACCTGCCGCAATGTATTGCGTAGTGAAGCTATCCAGATAAGGCGCTGTTGGTGCCGCATGAGAAAGGATGGGTGTGTCGACTTCCAGCACATCTCGCTGATAAAAAAAACGACGGATCTCAGTCAGAAACTGAGCCCGTCGTTTTAAATGATCCAGACTTGCAGAAGGTTGCCAGTCTTTATCGTACATATTGGGATTTAGTCTTTTGCGCGTTCAACATAGGATGAAGAGCGAGTATCGACTCTGAGGACTTCACCAATTTCAATAAACAGAGGAACACGAACAACCGCACCTGTTTCCAGTGTCGCTGGTTTACCACCGCCACCTGAAGTATCACCACGAACACCCGGATCGGTTTCAACAACAGCCAGATTAACGAAGTTAGGTGGTGTCACCAACAACGGTGTGCCATTCCATAATGTCACGGTGTAGACATATTGCTCTTTCAACCAGTCTTTACTTTCACTGATAGCATTTGCGTCGGCACCATATTGTTCAAATGAAGTTGGATCCATGAAATACCAAAACTCACCATCAGTGTAGGAGTATTCCAGGTCGGTTTCGATAACGTCAGCGCTTTCAACGGTATCACCAGATTTAAACGTCCGCTCATTCACTCGGCCAGTTTTCAAGTTACGGAACTTAACACGATTAAATGCTTGGCCTTTACCTGGTTTTACAAACTCGTTTTCGATGATGCTGCATGGATCACCATCAAGCATAAACTTCAGGCCGGATTTGAATTCATTTGTACTATAACTTGCCATCTTAACCTCTTTTAGGGGACGATCTTCGCTTGCTTCAAAATAAAAGCCACTATGATACCGCAAACCACCACCGTAAAGACAAAACAAAACTGGCAGCACTCACTCGCCAACGCAGTCAATGATGCTGAGCAATTATTAGCGCTATTAGGGCTTAGCGGACAACTATCAGCGATTGATAAAGACAAAATACGTCAGTTTCCTGTGCGCGTTCCGCTCAGCTATATTAAAAAGATGCGCTACGGTGATGTAAGCGATCCCCTACTTCGTCAGGTCTTTCCTTTGATTGATGAAGGTTTTCAAGTCGAGGGGTTTCATAGTGATCCAGTAGGTGATCATTTGGCCGTTAAGTCGCCCGGCATTTTGCAAAAATATCAGGGACGGGCTTTATTACTGATGACAGGTGCCTGTGCTATTCATTGCCGATATTGTTTTCGTCGTCACTTTCCTTATTCAGAAAGTAATCCACTTGCCGGTCAATGGCAGCAATCGTTGGATGTATTAAAAGCCGATGCATCCATTACTGAAGTTATCCTCAGTGGCGGCGATCCATTGTCTCTAAGTGATGAAAAGCTGAATACTGCGATAAGTGATCTAAATAAGATATCCCATTTAAAACGACTACGAATTCATACCCGACTGCCAGTGGTATTGCCAGAACGTATCACCGGCTCACTATTGGCCTGTCTGCAAAATACCCATCTGAAAGTGGTGATGGTGATTCATGCTAATCACGCCAATGAAATTGATGAAGAAGCTGCACAGGTGCTGAATGACTTAAGGCAAACTGGCGTGCAATTACTCAATCAAACGGTCTTATTAAAAGGTATCAACGATAGTGTAGACGCATTGGCCACATTGAGTGAACGCTTAAATGAAGTCGATGTGCAGCCTTATTACCTGCATTTACTGGATAAGGTGGCAGGTGCTCATCATTTTGATGTGGAAGAAAAAACGGCTGTGAATTTGATTGAGGAGTTGAGAAATCAATTACCTGGCTACCTTGTGCCCCGTCTGGTACGTGAGCAACAAGGTGAAGCCAGTAAAACGGTAATTAGTTAATTACCGTTCTTCGATAGGTGTGTAGTCACGCATATCACTACCGACATAGATTTGTGTCGGTCTATAAATGCGGTTATCAGAAATTTGCTCACGCCAATGCGCTAACCAACCTGCTGAACGCGCTACAGCAAATAAAGCGGTAAATTCATCTTCCGGAATACCCATTTCGCTATAGAGAATGCCTGAATAGAAATCAACATTCGGGTAAACACCTTTATGTCCCAAACGATCAGCACACACTTCTTCCAGTTTTAAGGCAGTATCGAACATATCATCAAGATGACCACCACGCTCTGCGACTAACTGTTCAACCAGTTTATGCAGAATCGTCGCCCGCGGATCTTTGACCTTATACTCACGGTGACCCATCCCCCAGATCACTTCTTTATTCTTCAGCTTCTCATCAACCCAACTTTCGACATTCTTCGGTGAGCCGATTTCTTGCAGCATGCCAACAACACGTTGATTAGCGCCGCCATGTAACGGGCCTGACAAGGTACCGATGGCAGCTGAAATAACGCTGTAAGGTGTGGCTAATGTGGAGCCTGCAACGAGTGCAGCAAAGGTAGAAGCGTTTAAGGTATGTTCTGCATGCAGAATCAAACACACATCCATAATTTTTGCCATTAATGGATCCGGTTCTTCACCGTTAAACATGTATAACAGGTTTTCTGCAACTGACAGATCGTGTTTTGGATTGACTGGGTCCCAGCCATTACGAATGTGTTCCCACATCGCGACCAAGGGTGCCATTTGCGCGATGATATTCACCGTCATATTACGCACGTAATCGAGGTCTTCACAGCTATTGGCATCTGTCAGACATTCCGTTCCCGGATAGAACATCCCCAGACTGGATACCGCTGTTTGTAGCATATCCATAGGATGGCCGGTATGGGGGAAATGTCGCATCATCTGACGGATATGATATTTGATGCGGTAATTGTCTTTTAACTGTTGGGAAAAATCGTTTAATGCTTTCTTAGTTGGTAATTCACCATCTAATAAAAGCAAGGTGGTCTCTTCAAATGTACTGTTTTCAGCAAGAGTTTCGAGGGGATAACCTCGATAACTCAGTATGCCTTTTTCACCATCAATAAATGAAATGGCTGACTTTGTTGCGGGTACACCTTCCAGGCCTGGTAAAAAATCACTCATCTACAACCTCATAATTATCTTGATGGTGGAGATTATCGGAAAAGCTGGCATTATACTGCATTGCAGATACAGCAGCATCACCGATGTTGTTAACTACTGATTTTATGGGGTTATCTGAGAATATCTGACCAGATATTATGTGCCCACGCATCGGCAAACTCGCCTTCTAACAACGTAGGTACTGCTGTTATTCCCCCACCTGGCATCACCGCCATTTTCTCCGTCTTTGGATCATATCTGAATACAGCCGCGACATGGCCTGCTTTTTCTCCGTCTGTAAAACTATAACAGGTATTGCCAAATACCGGTTCAGGTTCGACTTCCTGCTCATGTAATAATGCGATAACCGCCGCAGCACAGACTTTTGCCTGCACATTCGCAATATGACCCGATTTAGGTAAGGTCGATGCCACTGCATCACCTATGACGTGAACATCCTTAACTGCGGTTGACTCATAAGTTCTGAAATCGACTTCACACCAGCGTTTATCCACATTAATCACACCGGCCAGTTCAGCGACCTTACCGGCTCGCTGTGGCGGTATAACATTCAATACATCGGCCTGAACACTATCAAATACACTCTCGATGGTTAGGGTATCAACATCAATATTTTCCACACCATTACTAGGTTGATACTCAATAATATCAGCATACAGATCATCCCAAACACCTTTAAACAAGGCTTTCTTAGAGACAATATCACCATTGGCATCAAGGATAATTAATTTGGCTGTGGGATTATGTTGTTTTAAAAATAAAGCGATTTGGCAAGCGCGTTCATAAGGGCCGGGGGGACAACGAAACGGCGCTTGTGGAATAGTCATCACCACTTTGCCACCTTTAGGCATGGCTTTTAACTGCTCATGCAACAACTGTGTTTGCGGCCCGGCTTTCCAGGCATGAGGAATTTTAGTCTCAACAATCTCCGGCGTGAGCATGCTTAACTGGTCATAAATAAAATCAACACCAGGGGCAACGATAAGGCGGTCATACTGAACCACTGTGCCATCATCAAGACGCACATTTTTATTATCAACATCCACCGCATTTACCGTGGCCTGAATCATCTTTACACCGTAGTGAGAACTCAGGGCATGATAATCAAAGGTCAATTGCTGTAGGGTTCGGTGACCACTTAATACGAGATTACTTTGTGGGCAGGAAACAAAAGCCGTTTTTTTCTCAATCAGAATCACTTCAAGGTCCGGCGACCACATGCGTATATATTTGGCAGTAGTGGCGCCAGCAAAGCCACCACCAATAATCACAACACGTCTCTGTTGTTTGTTTTTTGCCGTAGCTATCCCAGAGAAAATAGCCAATGAACTTGCAAGCACAGTTGTTTTAATAAATGCCCTACGCTTTTCTTGCATGACCTCTCCTTACTTTATGTCTTACCAGAGAAGTCAGATACAATCGATAACGCGAATTTACCTTACCAAACTGGCATCAAACCTAACACTAATAAGCGCTGATACTTTAATGACAATCATTCTTCAGAAAAAGTCATAATCTCATATAAAAGACAATCATAGAAATCTTAATAAAGGACAATAAAATCCTTTCATTCCAATACGCCACATCATCCAGTGCAGGCCAGCATCCAGCCGAAGCATTAAACTTCAGCTAAGGTTTTGATATCAAAAACCACGGTATACAGCTCTTCTTAACAGTCTATAAACACATCAACTCAATGATTAAGAGACATGCTCACCCTGTGCCTGTAAATCAGCATGATAAGAAGAACGCACCATTGGACCACTGGCGACATGCTCAAAGCCCATTTGTTTGCCTGCCACAGCTAGTTCATCAAATTCGGCTGGCGTGATAAACCGTTCAACCGGTAAATGATGCATGCTCGGTTGCAGGTATTGCCCTAAAGTGAGCATACGACAACCATGATCACGTAAATCCTGCATCACTTGTTTGACTTCATCTATGGTTTCACCCAAGCCCAGCATCAAACCAGATTTAGTCGGTACATCAGGATGTATCTCCTGAAAACGTTTGATTAAATCCAGTGACCACTGGTAGTCAGAGCCAGGTCTGACCGCTTTATATAAACGTGGAATACTTTCCAGATTATGATTAAAAATGTCGGGCGGGCTTTGCTTGAGAATATCCAGCGCCACATGCATCCGACCACGAAAATCTGGCACCAGTACTTCAATATTAGTTTGTGGTGACTGCTGACGAATTTCATCAATACAACGGACAAAATGTGCCGCTCCACCATCACGCAAATCATCACGATCAACAGAGGTGACGACAACGTGCTTTAGTTGCATGGCAGCAATAGTTTTGGCCAGATGCGCTGGCTCATTCTCATCAAGCGGATAAGGACGACCATGAGCCACATCACAAAACGGGCAGCGACGGGTACAGATATTCCCCATAATCAGAAAAGTCGCCGTACCATGAGAAAAACATTCGCCTAAATTAGGACAAGCAGCTTCTTCGCATACCGTGTGTAGCTTATGTTCGCGAAGCATATCTTTAATATGTTTCACTTTTGGATCGGCATGTGATTTTGCCCGAATCCATTCTGGTTTACGCTTTGGCTTGCTTGGCTCAATTTTTATCGGAATACGGGAAACCTTTGATTCGCCCTTAAGAGCGCGAACGTCTCGTCTTCCGTCTACTGTTTCAGTCATGCATTATTTCCTAATTGTGTCAGTTGCTGAAAAGCGGACACAAATTGTTGTTTCGCTTCTGTCATTGTTATATCAATGCCCAGCGATCTCATATCAATTACTTCCATGCCGGCATAGCCGCATGGATTAATGTAGCTAAATGGTGTTAAGTCCATATCAATATTCAAACTGACGCCGTGATAACAGGAGCCACGTTTGACACGTAAACCCAGTGATGCAATTTTGCGTTCGTTGACATAAACACCAGGAGCATCTTGTCTGGCATAGGCATCAACACCATATTGCGAGAGCATATTCACCACAGTCTGCTCAATATAAGTGACCATCTGTCTGACGCCAATTCCTGCCCGTCGCAGATCAACCAGCGTATACACCACCAGTTGCCCAGGACCATGATAGGTTACCTGTCCGCCACGATCTGTGGTCACAACAGGAATCGCAGATTCCATCAAAATATGGGTAGGATCACCATTTGCCCCTTGGGTAAAGACTGGATTGTGCTCAAGTAACCATAAGGCGTCTTCTGTGTCAGCCTGTCGCTCGAGCGTGAAGGACTGCATGGCATCCACTGTTGGCACATAGTCAACCAGCCCCAGATCGTTAATCTGCATGAAGGCTAAAGTACGTATTTGATGGCGTCGTGATCACTTAAATCCTGATAGATCGCATCGAGCTGAGGTTTACTTGTTGCTCTTATGGTCACGGTAATCGATGTGAATTTACCACCAGAACTTTGTTTCTGGCTGACCGCTCCTTCAGCAATATCATCAACATGACGTCTGACAATTTCGACCACAATGCTATCAAGTTCTTCACTGGTCTCGCCCATGGCTTTGATAGCAAAGTCACAGGGAAATTCTAATAATGTTTCTTGTTGTTCTTGTTCACTCATTTATTCGCCTCCAACTTATCACGTTGGTAAAGTTCATCTAGTTGCTGCCAGATAGGTCCCGGAATTCCTAGCCCTACAGGCTTATCATCCAGCGTCGTTACCGGCAATAACTCTCGCGTTGAGCTACTAATCCAAATCTCGTCCGCCTGGCTTAGTCTGGCTGCAGTCACCGATTCTTCTTTGTATGGAATATTCGCCTTTGCGGCCAGCTCTAGTACAAAGTCACGGGTGATGCCAGGTAACACCGTATTATCTTTTGCAGCGGTGTAGATAACACCATCAAACACAGCATAACTATTACTGGCAGAACCTTCCGTCATCACACCATCACGAATCAAAATAGCTTCACCAGCACCCTGCTCATGAGCCTGCTGTCTCAGCATGGTGTTTGGTAACAAAGCTATGGCTTTAATATCGCAACGCTGCCAGCGAATATCGTCAACCGTGATCGCTTTAATCCCTTGTTCTTTATATGATTCGGGCACCGAATTAAGCGGGTTGCTCATCATAAATACAGTCGGCTTAACACCTTCCGGGAAGACATGTTCACGCGGCGCTACACCTCGTGTTACCTGCAAATAAACGGCCTGATTATCGCTCTCATTCTGCTCAATCAGCTGGGTGATTAATTGTGTCCAACGCGCTTTATCAAACGGATTGTTTAAATGAATACCATCCAGACTATTTTGTAGTCGGGATAAATGTGCCTGTAAACGAAAAGGTTGACGACCATAGACAGGGATTACTTCATAAACCCCGTCACCGAATAAAAAGCCCCGGTCATAAACGGATACCTTTGCCTGCTCAGCAGGCAAAAAAGTATCGTTTAAGAACACAGTTGCCATGGAGTTTAGCCCCAAATCCACAACATGATTTCATCAATCAGGCGACGCCACCAGCTACCTTGTTCAACATCATTTAAGGCCACTAATGGTTGTTTTGCTACCACTTCATCACCAAGACGAATATCCACTTCGCCCAAAACTGTACCGGCTTTAACGGGTGCAATAACCGGTTGTTGAATATTGGTTGTCGCTTGTAACTGGTCATACTGACCACGTGGCACGGTGACAGATAACGGTTTAGCCAGACCAAGTGATAACTGATCCGTTGCGCCTTTCCATACTTTAGTATCAATAATGCCAGTATTGGTTTTATATAACTGATGTGTTTCAAAGAAACGGAAACCATAGTTCAGTAATTTTTGTGTTTCCTGAGCACGGGCATTTTCACTGCGTGTGCCTAAGACCACAGAAATCAAACGCATATCACCACGTTTCGCTGATGCTGCAAGGCAATAACCGGCTTCTTCTGTGTGACCCGTTTTTAAACCATCAACACTATTATCACGCCATAACAGCTTGTTACGGTTATGCTGAGTAATGCTGTTATAGGTATATTCTTTTTCTGAATACCATTCGTAATGTTCTGGGAAATCACGAATCAAAGCGGCTGATAAAATCGCAATATCATGAGCTGTTGTGTAGTGATCAGGGTCAGGCAAACCCGTGGCATTCATATAGTTGGTGTTGTACATGCCGAGCTGCTGAGCATACTGATTCATCATCTGTGCAAAGGTTTCTTCACTACCGGCAATATGTTCAGCTAAAGCGACAGCCGCATCATTACCTGACTGCACAATCATACCGCGCATTAATGATTCCAGACTGACCTTGGTATTCACCTCCATAAAGCTGCGTGAGCCTTGCATACGCCAGGCTTTTTCACTGATCAGCACTTCATCATCCAGATGAATATTGCCTGCATGCAGTTCATGAGACACCACATACGATGTCATCAGTTTGGTAATACTTGCCGGTGGTAATTTTTCATCTGCATTTTTTTCAGCAAGGATTCGACCACTGTCATAATCCATCAAAATATAGGATTTTGCCGCCACAGTTGGTGGCGTTGGTTGGGGTGTAATGGCGCCAGCAAAAACCTGCGTAAATGCAAATAAGAAGGACAGAAATAAAACAACTTTCGTGTTTTTCAGCATATTAACTCTCTGAATCTAAATGTTTAATCAATAACAATGTGCGAATTGGGAAACCCAAGACTAGTTAATTTCGTTGCAAGGCTATCACCCTGTTCAACGTTACTTATTGGCCCTATACGCACACGATATAAGGTTCCCTGCGAACTACTAAAAGGCGTAATCGTAATTACCCCTGTCACCTCATGCTGTAATTTCCGTTTAATTTGCTCAGCACGACTCAGGCTACTAAAAGCCCCCACTTGCAGAAACATTTCTGCTGAGCTTATCGACTTTACCGAGGCTGTCACCTCAGGTGAAGGCGCTTTGGCTGGCTGTGTGACACTGGCTTTACCCGGTGTTGTCAGCGCACGAATTTCAACCAGTCCCGTTCCCTTTGCGATGATGCCGAGTTTGGTTGCTGCACTATATGATAAATCAATCAGACGGTTTTCGTGAAATGGACCGCGATCATTGACCTTCACAATCACTTTTTTGCCATTTTCAAGATTAGTCACTTCAACATAGGTCGGCAAAGGCAAAGTCTTATGTGCTGCCGTCATTTTGTACATATCGTAAATTTCACCACTCGAGGTTCTGCGTCCGTGAAATTTAGTGCCGTACCACGAGGCGATACCTTTTTCATGGTAGCCCTCAGCACTGCTTAGTGTGTAATAGTTTTTACCTAATACTTTGTACTGACGTGGATTACCATATTTACTTAAGGGTTCGTTTTTAGGAACGGCATCAGTCACATTGCTGAGATCTGGAACACGTGTCGGCGCTTTATCTTGCTCAACAACGCCAACACCACCTCCACAAGAACTTAAAAGACCGATCAGCAATAACAGCCCTGCGCGGTGTAACACCAACCTCATTTTGTATTATCCATTTTTTCTCGAATAGCTTGTGCTAATTGATATACAGCCATGGCATACATTCGGCTGTGATTGTAACGGGTAATCGCATAAAAATTTTGCCGACCTAACCAATATTCTTCGCCGTCCGGTTGCGTTAATCCAATAACGGATAACACATCATCACCTTCTGGCACCTGTGACAGCGAAAAGCCGGCTTGCTCAAGCTGCTGCCGTGTAAATGCGGGCTTAAGATCATTCGCCAACATAGCTTCTGGAAGCGGTTTAGTCGCTTGAGTACGATGCACAATCGACTGACCAGCAACCCAGCCATGTAACTTCAAATAATTGGCAATACTACCGATAGCATCGGTTGGATTGGTCCAGATATCACGATGGCCATCGCCGTCAAAATCAACAGCATAAGCAAGGTAACTGCTTGGCATAAACTGCCCGAGCCCCATGGCACCAGCGTATGAGCCTATAGGCTCAAGCTCTGATATTTTCTCTTCATGTGTCAAAACTAAAAACTTTTCCAACTCACTACGGAAGAACGGGCTGCGTGGTGGATAACGGAAAGCCAAGGTCGATAAGGCATCAATGACTCGATAGCCACCCATATGCTGACCATAACGGGTTTCAACACCTAATATTGCGATAATGATTTCAGCAGGCACACCGTACTGTTGTTGAGCTGCTTCCAAGGCTTCTTTATGTTGCTGCCAAAACTCATAGCCGCCATTAATACGCGAATCAGTAAGAAAGATATTCCGGTACTCGTACCAGGGTTTGCTCTTTTCAGCCGGTCTGGAGATGGCTTTAAGAATGGCATCCTTCACTTCGACCTGGTCAAAGACATTTTCTAACTCAGCACGCTCAAAACCGTGTTTGGTGACCATTTCATCGATAAATTGCTCGACGTCGGGCAATTGGTCATTGGCTTGCAGATTAAGACTGGCAAGCAGCAGCAAAGAACTGAATAGCGTTTTTTTCACGGTGACATCATCCTTCGGTGAGTATGAATAGACATCAGGATACCGAAGCCTGCCAGCAGGGTCACCATTGATGTTCCCCCATAACTGATCAAGGGCAACGGCACCCCTACAACTGGTAACAATCCCGTTACCATCCCAACATTAACGAACACATAGACAAGGAAAGTAATAGAAATACTTCCTGCCAGTAATCTAGCAAAGCTGCTTTGTGCCTGACTGGCAATATACAGCCCTCTGCTAGCAACCAGTAAATAGATAAATAATAAAATGGCGACACCGATCAGACCGAACTCTTCTGAGATAACCGCAAAGATGAAATCGGTGGATCGTTCAGGCAAAAATTCGAGATGTGATTGTGTCCCTTGCAACCAGCCCTGACCAAATAAGCCACCAGAACCAATAGCAATTTTGGACTGGATAATATGGTAGCCAGCACCCAGAGGATCATTTTCCGGATTTAAAAAAGTTAGTACACGACGCCGCTGATAGTCGTGCATGAAATACCACAATACCGGTGCAGCAGAGGCACTTGCCACTAAGAAGCCAATGATAATTTTCCAGCTTATGCCGGCTAAAAACAGTACAATCAATCCTGAACTGGCAATCAGAATCGCCGTGCCCAGATCCGGTTGTTTAGCGATTAAAAACGACGGTAAACCTATCAATATCAAACCGCATAAAATCCGCCATGCTGATGGTGGCAGAGGACGTTCAGCAATATAAGTTGCAATTAAGATAGGTACGGCTAACTTGATGATTTCTGAAGGCTGGAAACGAAAGAAACCCAGATTAAGCCAACGTTGTGCGCCTTTGCCTTCATGACCAAATAACAACACCGCAATCAATAAAATTAAACCAAAGCCATATAACCAATAGGCATTATCCCGCAGCCTATCCGGATCAATTTGAGCAATCGCTATCATCACGGTTAAAGCCATACCCATCCTGACCAGCTGTCGCAGAATGATGCCAAAGTCCTGTCCACCAGCACTAAACAACATCATTAGTCCGGCCCCGAGCAACACCAGCAGGCCAAGCAATAACAAAGGATCGATATGGAAGCGTCTCAGTATCGATGACAATTGCCATTGATGAGATTTCCTTCCGTCACTTAGCAAGCTACTCATCGACTTTAAGTCCAAAATATTGTTGAATTAATTTTCTGGCAATTGGCGCAGCCACTTTACTACCGCTACCACCATTTTCGACGACCACCACCACGGCAAACTCTGGCTTATCTGCTGGAGCAAAAGCGATAAACAAAGCGTGATCGTGCAGCTTTCGCTCTAAAGTTTCAGCATCGTACTCTCCATCCTGAGCGATACCAAATACCTGAGCAGTCCCCGTTTTACCGGCCACTTTGAACGGCATATCTTTTCCGACGGATCTGGCTGTGCCTCGCGCGCCATGAATGACTTCAACCATGGCCTGCACCACATCTTCCCAGTTCTGACTGTTTTGCATCGGCAAGTTGTTCATGATCTCGCTATTTCTGAGATTCATATCTGCTTGCCCGGCAGGACGGGTTGCTCTCACTACCTGTGGTTGCATTGAAATACCACGCATAGCGAGTGTTGCAGTAGCATGAGCCAACTGTACTGGCGTGGTTTGGTTAAAGCCCTGTCCAATACCAGAAATCAAAGTCTCACCTGGGTACCAGGCCTGATTCCGGCTGGCACGTTTCCACTCACTGGAAGGTGATAGGCCTTCACTTTCATTAGGTAAGTCAATACCGCTTCGATGGCCAAAGCCAAAATAGTCTAAGAAGTTATGTAAGCGATCAATACCTAATGTATGTGCCAGATCATAGAAGTAGACATCACAGGATTGTGAAACGGCGTCTTTCATATCCACCATGCCATGACCATAACTCTTCCAGCAACGATAGCGATGGCTGCTGCCCGGCAAGCTATACCAGCCAGGACAATAGGTTTTAGAATGTACATCCACTACGCCAAGCTCTAAGCCTGCAAGTGCAACAAAAGGTTTTAACGTTGAGCCTGGAGGATAGTGACCACGAAGTGCCCTATCAAATAAGGGACGATCAGGAGAGTCTCTTAATTCACTATACTCTTTGCTACTGATGCCTGAAACAAACGAATTTGGATTATAGTCGGGCTTACTGACCAGCGCCAAAACGCCACCATTTCGCGGATCAATTGCCACAACAGAGCCGTTATAGTCGCCCAGAGACTCGGCAGCCACCCGTTGTAAATTAATATCCAGATTCAGAAATAAATCATCACCCGATTGTGATGGGACCGACATGAGTTCACGAACAATCCGCCCCTGCACATTGGTTTCAACTTGCCGATAGCCAACGCTGCCATGCAAGGTATCTTCATATTGCTTCTCAATACCTGTTTTACCTATTTGAGATGTGCCTTTGTAATCTTTCTGATCAATGATTTCCATATCACGTTCATTGATACGACCAACATAACCGACAGCATGTGCAAACAGATTATTTTGTGGATAGTGACGAATCAAACGACCTTCGATGTCAACACCAGGAAAACGATAACGGTTAGCAGAAAACCTGGCGACCTCTTCTTCCGTCAATCGTTGCCGAATAACTACATGATGAAAACGGCGTTGACGCTTGACCCGATCTTTAAAAGCCTCAATATCCTCATCAGACAAGGCTAACAACTTGCTTAGTTCTTTCAGTGTCTCGTCAACATTCGGCACTTTTTCCGGCACCATTTCCAGACTGAATGTAGGAATGTTTTCAGCAAGCAGAACACCGTTACGGTCATAAATCAGCCCACGCTGTGGCGGTAACGGTTCGATATCAACACGATTACGGTTAGATAAATAATCGAAGTGTTCATATTCAAACACTTGCAGATAGACTAGACGAAAGATAACGATGCCAAAAATGATTACCGACAACAGCCCGGAAAATAATAAACGTCCGTTTACCAGGCGGCTTTCACGAAAATGATCTTTAAGAGTGAACTTTGATGCCATATCAAGTTCACGTCACCTGGAATGTGCGACGGATTTTACGTAACACCGCATACATTAATGGCCAGAGAAGTGTACTGGTCAAGACTGGCATCCAGCTCTCCCAGCGTAATGTTGTTCGCGCCACGGCGACATCAATAAATTCGACTAAAAACACAACAGATAGAATGGTTAATGCCTGCTGCCATAAAGGGTACTGGCGTAATTGCAGATGGAAGCGCGCAATAAGATAAATAGCCAATGCGTAGCTGAAAGCCATCACACCCAGCATACCGCCCATAGTGACATCCATAATAAATCCGGTACACCATGCCACACCGATACTGACACGATGAGGTAAAGCCATTGCCCAATATATAAGTGTCATGACTACCCATTCCGGCCGGAAAAAGCGGGCAAAGTCGGGTAATGGCAGCAACATCATCATGATTGAAATGATCAGTGTAATAACGATCACAAACCCGTTACGCGTTTTAATTGTCGTCGCCATGCTCTATCTCCGCTTTTGACGACTCAACATCCGCTTGTTTGGTTGGTACACGCTCTGTTTGAATTTTTTCACCTGGGAGCACCAGCATTACCTCACGACTGGTAGACAACTTCGCAGCAGGTTCGACTTTAATATCGGCAAAAGGTTTGCCTTGAGGAAATTCAACCGATACCACTTTACCTACAGGGTAACCGACTGGAAAACGCCCACCAAGGCCGGATGTCACTAATAAATCACCTTCACGGACATCAGCATTGTGAGGCAAAAAGTCCATCTGTAAATATTCACCTAAGCCACGGCCTGTCACAACGGCTCTCAGACCATTACGATTAATTTGCACCGGTATACTGTGGCTGGGATCGGTTAATAGCACAACTCGACTTGAAACTTCCGATGTTTCAGTGACCTGCCCCATTACCCCTGTGGCGTCTAATACGGGCTGACCAACATAAACACCATAGTTTTCACCTTTGTCGATCACTACCTGTTGCGAGAAGGGATCAAGGTCGATAGTCAGTAACTCCGCAACCTGTACTCTTTCCTGCAAGCGAAATGAAGAGCCTAATAACTCTTTCAATCGCATATTTTCTCGTTCTAAAGACTGGAGTTTCTGTAAGCGAATACTCTGCAGCATATTATTCGCTTCCATAGCGGTGATTTTTTCACGTAGTTGTTTACGATCCTGAAAAAAGTCATTAACCCAATCAGTTAAATCGGTTGGTAAGGAGGCAGCCGCCTGCATTGGATAAACAGCCGTCGACAAAGCCGAACGCACTGGCTTGAAATAATCCAGGCGCGTATCAAGAAAAAACACCAGAATCGATGCGACAAGAGCCAGCAACATCCGGGTATTTAAAGAAGGTGTATGGGCGAATAAAGGTTTAATAACTCAAAGTCCAAAAACTAAAAGACCTTCGCAAATGAATAACACTTGCAAAGGTCTTACTACTCATTATCTAGTCAAAATTACTCAAAGGTAAATACGTCAGTACCTTTTTCATCAATCATCTCAAGTGCACGACCACCGCCACGAGCAACGCAGGTCAGAGGATCTTCCGCAATAATCGCCGGTAAGCCGGTTTCTTCGATTAGTAAGCGGTCCAAGTCACGTAATAATGCACCACCACCGGTTAATACAATACCGCGTTCAGCGACATCCGCACCAAGTTCAGGTGGTGTTTGTTCCAGCGCCGTTTTAACTGCAGCTACAATGCCAGAGAGTGGATCTTGCAAAGCTTCAAGAATTTCGTTGCTGTTTAATGTAAAGCTTCTTGGCACACCTTCAGCCAGGTTACGTCCACGTACTTCCATTTCACGAACTTCATTACCTGGATAGGCTGAACCAATTTCTTTTTTAATTTTTTCCGCGGTTGATTCACCAATCAGTGTGCCGTAGTTACGACGAACATAATTGACAATCGCTTCATCAAATAAGTCACCACCGATACGAACTGAAGCGGAATAAACAATACCATTTAAGGAAATAACCGCGACTTCTGTCGTACCGCCACCGATGTCTAGTACCATAGAACCACTGGCTTCATCAACTGGCATACCTGCACCAATCGCTGCAGCCATTGGCTCTTCAATCAAAAACACATCGCGGGCACCAGCACCAGCAGCAGATTCGCGGATCGCGCGACGTTCAACTTGGGTAGAACCACATGGCACACAGACTAAAACGCGCGGGCTCGGTTTTAAAAAGCGTCCCTCATGCACTTTACGAATAAAATGCTGCAACATTTTTTCCGTTACGGTGAAATCAGCGATAACACCATCTTTTAATGGTCTGATAGCAGTGATATTGCCTGGCGTTCGTCCCAACATGCGCTTGGCTTCGACACCAACCGCAGCTATAGAGCGAGGGCCACCTGGACCTTTATCCTGACGAATAGCAACAACAGAAGGTTCATCTAAAACGATACCTTTGCCGCGCACATAAATCAGCGTATTCGCTGTTCCAAGATCGATCGACAGATCGTTGGAGAAAATTCCACGTAAACGTTCAAACATTGAAGAAACCACACCTGAAAGGGGTAAAATAGATACTTTAGCAATGCTCTGGGCTGTTGGGCAAGCAACTAATCATTTAAACTTACTGCTTTGTTGAAGCAATTAACCTTTGGAACTGTCGATGAGTTTAGATAAACACGATGTAGAAAAAATCGCGCACCTCGCACGCCTGTCGATACAGGAAGACGATATCCCTCATTATGCACGGGATTTAAATAATATTCTCAATTTAGTTGACCAGTTGAGCGCAGCTGACACTAACGGCATACTTCCTATGGCTCATCCACTCGATGCGCATCAACGTTTGCGCCCTGATACAGTCACGGAAATCAATCATCGTGAAGCTTTCCAGGCTATCGCTCCCAAAACTGAAGCCGGTGTCTATCTGGTTCCTAAAGTTATCGAATAAAGCAACACAGGCAAACACATGCATAACAAATCACTTTCAGAATTATCGGCAGCCCTGCACAACAGTGAAATAAGCAGTGTTGAACTCACTCAGCATTACCTTGATCGCATCAATCAGCATAACGGCACTTTAAATGCCTTTATCACTGTGACCGAAGAGCGAGCATTGGAACAGGCAAAAGTCGCAGATAAGTTATTGGCAGAAAACAAAGCGGGTGTTTTAACGGGTATCCCTCTCGCCCACAAAGACATTTTCTGCACAAAAGGTGTCCGCACCAGTTGCGCATCAAAAATGCTGGATAAATTTATTGCACCGTATGATGCCACTGTCGTCGAAAAGATTGACCAGGCCGGCATGGTCACCTTGGGTAAAACCAATATGGACGAATTTGCTATGGGCTCGTCTAACGAAACCAGTTGGTACGGCCCTGTTAAAAACCCATGGGATACGGATCGTGTGCCAGGTGGTTCATCAGGTGGTTCTGCGGCCGCCATGGCAGCACGTTTAGCACCTGTTGCCACAGGTACAGATACCGGTGGTTCGATTCGCCAACCCTCTTCTCTATGTAATCTGACAGGCTTGAAACCAACTTATGGTCGTGTTTCGCGCTATGGCATGATTGCGTTTGCCTCAAGTCTGGATCAAGCCGGACCAATGGCTAACAGCGCAGAAGATGCTGCCTGGCTGATGAACGTTATGTCAGGTTTTGATGAGAAAGATTCCACCAGCGTTGATCGTGACGTGCCTGATTACACGGCCAACCTGAATGATTCTCTGGAAGGTTTAACTATCGGCCTGCCCAAAGAATATTTTGGTGAAGGTCTTGACCCTCGTGTAGCCGCCACAGTGGAAGCAGCCATTAAAACGTATGAAAAAATGGGCGCCACATTAAAGGAAATCACCTTACCGAATACAGGTTTAGCTGTGCCTACATACTACGTAGTGGCTCCGGCAGAATGTTCGTCTAACTTATCAAGAATGGATGGTGTACGTTTCGGTCACCGTGCTGAAGATCCTAAAGACTTAATGGATCTCTATACACGCTCACGTGGCGAAGGTTTCGGTGAAGAAGTTAAACGCCGCATCATGATTGGTACTTATGCCCTATCGGCTGGTTACTACGATGCTTACTACCTAAAAGCACAGCAATGCCGTCGCCTTATCAGTAATGACTTCCAGGAAGCATTTAAAGAAGTTGATGTCATTATGGGACCGACAGCCACCAATCCTGCTTTCCGTTTTGGTGAAAAAACCGATGATCCAGTTGCGATGTATCTGGAAGATATTTACACCATCAATACCAATCTGGCTGGCTTACCTGGTATGTCTATTCCAGCCGGTTTTGTTGAAGGCTTACCAGTGGGTTTACAGATTATTGGTAACTACTTTGATGAAGCGAGATTATTAAATATCGGTCATCGCTATCAACAAGAAACAGACTGGCATCAACGTATTCCTGATGCATTTAAATAATGACAATCTAAGGGGCTAACAGCCCCTTTTTTGTATACGCCTGAGTATCACTATATCTGTTATTCTTGCAGCTCAAATCAAACAGGGTATAAGGAAATCGCTCGATGAAAGCAGCAGAGCTATTTGTCAAAGCGCTTGAAAATGAAGGCGTTGAATATATTTTTGGCATTCCAGGTGAAGAAAATCTGGATGTAATGGATGCCTTGCTGGATTCACATATCCAGTTTATTACCACACGTCATGAACAAGGCGCCGCTTTTATGGCCGATGTTTATGGTCGTCTTACTGGTAATGCCGGTGTTTGTATTGCCACTTTAGGGCCAGGCGCGACCAATCTTATTACTGGTGTTGCCGACGCTAATATGGATCACGCCCCTTTAATTGCTATTGCAGGGCAAGCGTCGACACATCGTCTCCACAAAGAGTCGCATCAAGTGCTGGATCTGGAAGCGATGTTTCGACCGATTACCAAATACGCCTCACGTATTGTCAGCCCTGAAGTCATTCCAGAAGTGGTTCGTAAGGCATTTAAAGTCGCTCAAACAGAAAAAACCGGAGCCTGCTTTATTGAGTTTCCAGAAAATATTGCGGAAATGGAAATTGATGATGTGCCATTACGTGTCAAAAATGCTTCCGCACCGGAACCTGCTGCAGAAGAAATAGAACGTGCGGCAGAAGTGATTTCTAATGCAAAAAGTCCGATTATTTTGGCCGGAAATGGTGTTATTCGTGCTAATGCCTGCAATGAATTGGCTGAATTTTCTGAAAAATTAGGCATTCCCATTGCCAATACCTTTATGGCAAAAGGTGTGGTGCCCTTCCGTCATCCAATGGCTTTAGGTAGTGTTGGTCTGCAATCGAATGACTATGCCAACTGCGGTTTTGCAAATGCCGATGTGATTATCTGTATTGGTTACGATATTGTGGAATATCACCCTTATTTATGGCATCCATCACGTGACCGCACCATCATCCATATCGATACAACCCATGCTGAGGTGGATGGACATTACAGTATTAGTCTGGCTGTTGTTGGTAATATTCGACATAGCCTTAATCGAGTTGCAGCCCTAACAACACCTCATCAAGGCAAGGCTATGCGTACTCTGCGTGATAGCCTGATCACTGAGATGAATATGCATCGTGATGATCTGGAGTTTCCGGTTAAGCCACAGAAAATCATCTGGGACTTACGTACTGCGATGGATTTACAGGACATCGTGATCTGTGATGTTGGCGCTCACAAAATGTGGATGTCACGGATGTTCCGTTGTGAATATCCCAATACCTGCATCATATCGAATGGCTTTGCCAGTATGGGCATTGCTGTGCCAGGCGCTATTGCCGCTAAATTAGCTAATCCTCAACGCAAAGTTGTTGCGGTAACTGGTGATGCCGGATTTTTGATGAACTCACAAGAAATCGAAACTGCCATGCGACTGCATATTGGTATTGTTATTCTGATATGGAACGACGCCAGTTATGGCCTGATTGAGTGGAAACAACAAAATCAATTTGGTCGAACCAGTCATGTACAATTCACCAATCCGGATTTTGTTCAGTATGCGCAATCTTTTGGCGCTGTCGGTGTCAGAGTTGAGAAGACAGAGCAACTGATGCCGATTCTGAAAGAAGCATTAGAAAGAGATACAGTGACCATCATTGATTGCCCTGTTGATTATCGAGAAAACCTCAAATTAACAGAAGCACTTGGCCAACTAACTTTAACGATTTAACTTCAAATGACACAGTTTATAAAACCCGCTATTGGCGTCATCGTTCTTGCGATAATTGCAGTACTTATTTTTAATGTCGTGCAGACAAAACAAGGACTACCAGAACAAACCTTTACTGACTTGGATGGCAAAACACATTCATTTGAGGATTTTAAAGGTAAACCAGTATTAGTTATTTTCTGGGCGACGGATTGTCCTGCCTGTGTGCAGGAGTTACCAGAACTCAAAGCCATTTATAAAGAATACGCACCTAAAGGCTTAGCTGTTGTCAGTATCGCTTTAGCACACGATAAACCTGAACACTTACTGGCAATGCGACTTGAAAAGCAAATCCCCTATCTGATTAGTTGGGATAAAACGGGTGAACTGGCAGACGCGTTTAATAATGTGCGGGTTACCCCTACTCACTTTTTATACTCCGCTGATGGTGATGTTGTTATGCGCAAAATTGGTAGTGTCTCAAAAGAGATGTTGAGCGAGAAACTCAGCAGTATGGGCCTCTAAAAGAATGTAGTATATATACACTACACTTCTATAGTCTTATATGGTATAAAGTACGGCTTTGTAAATGCAGGCAGGGACCAAAATCGGCGCCCTGTGGTAAAAGTGTATCAGGAGCAGGTTTCAAAATGGCCAGAGTATGTCAGGTAACGGGCAAGCGCCCAATGAGCGGTAACAATGTTTCACACGCTCATAACAAAACAAAACGTCGTTTCTTACCCAACCTTCACTCACACCGTTTTTGGGTTGAGTCTGAAAATCGCTGGGTTAAGCTGCGTGTCAGCAACCATGGTCTGCGCATCATCGATAAGAGAGGGATTGATTCCGTCCTTACTGACATCCGCGCCCGTGGCGAAAAAATTTAGGAGAGTAAGACATGCGCGATAAAATTAAATTAGTCTCATCTGCGGGTACTGGTCACTACTACACCACAGATAAAAACAAACGTACCATGCCTGAAAAATTAGAGATCAAAAAGTTTGATCCTGTTGTGCGCAAACACGTTATGTATAAAGAAGCTAAAATCAAATAATGTTGCTCACAACATTATTTTAGAAAAACCCGCTCATGCGGGTTTTTTTATATCCGAATTCTCACTATTATGATCACTCCTTTTTATAAGCTGTGATATACAATTTTTCTGCCGCCCCGAAATCATTAAAGATAAACCCATTCCTGATAATAAGCTTAAGTTTGTTGAGTTATTAGGTAAATTACAGAACGCTGATATTGAATTTAAAACGATAGAAGCTATCATTCGTCAGAATCCCGGTATTAGTTTGAAATTATTACGGTTACTTAACTGCTGCAATAGGGGTTCCAAGACATATAAACTCGCTGCGTGAAGGCCTTGTTACCTTAGGTTTAAAATCCATAAAAACCTGGACAAGCTTAATTGTGATGAGTGAAATGAGTCCCGGACCAACAGAACTAATTCATGTGACATTGGTCAGAGCAAAAATGGCTGAAAAGATAGCGCCTGAATTTACGCTGTAATCCTGATGCAGGATTTTATTGGGCCTGTTTTCAACTATTGATATGATGCTGACAAAACCTATGGACGAAATTGTTAAATCAATTCCGCTCAGTAATGAATCAAACCTTGCTCTGATTAGTCGTGGTGGTATAAAAGGCTAACTACTAAACAGCATCATTAATTACTGCGAAGGACATTGGAGTAAGATAGCTGAGAGCGGACCATCACTGGAAAAGATGAACAATGCTTATATTGAAGCCAACCACTGGGCCACAATTACTCTTGATACAATTTAGTTTTAATGACTGATTCCAAACTCCTACTCGAAGCAAAAGAGCTTTCCCGTTTCTTCGGCGACACGCTGGCGGTTAATAATGTCAGCTTTAATATCAAACAAGGTGAAGTACTGGGTTTTTTAGGCCCCAATGGCGCTGGAAAAAGTACCACTATGCGGATGCTGACCGGGAATCTTGCCCCTGATAATGGTCAGATAATTATCAATGGCATTGATTTACTGGATAACCCTAAACAGGCTAAAGCCTGCATCGGATATTTACCCGAAACCCCACCCTTATATAAAGAGCATACCGTCACTGAATTCCTGCAGTTCTGTGCCCGCCTGAATGGCATCGCAAAAAAGCAGCAAAAAACAGCTGTAAATAACGTGATTGAACGTTGTGGCTTGACCGACGTCAGCAAACGATTGATTGCCAATTTGTCTAAAGGCTTTCAGCAACGGGTTGGTATTGCTCAAGCGATTATTCATGCACCTGCAGTAGTGATATTGGATGAACCCACATCAGGACTTGATCCGATTCAGATCCGCGAGATACGTCAACTTATCCGTGATATTGCTAATGAACACAGCGTCATTCTGTCCACCCACATCCTGCCAGAAGTGCAAATGTTATGTGACCGGGTGCAAATCATTTCAAAAGGACAGTTATTGTTTAATGACAGCCTGCAAATGCTAACCGAGCAAATGCAATCAACCGCTATTCTGGTCGGCTTTTCACAACCAATCGATACACAAGCACTGAATGCAATTAATGGCGTTAATAATGTAGAAAAGATCGATGAACAGCATTTCAGACTGTCTTATCTACCTGAACAGAACCCAACCCAGGCCCTGTTAAAAAATGCGGTTGAAAATAACTGGCCATTAACGTCATTAATGCCAGAACAGCATTCTTTAGAAGATGTCTTTATGAAAATTATTCGTGAAGAAGATGCCCATGTTTAACATCGCTCGTAATGAATTACATCGCTTATTCTTATCACCACTGGCATGGGTAATATTGGCGTTAAGCCAGTTATTGCTGGCTTATCTGTTTTTAACACATATGGATTATTTCAATAGTATCCAGAGTCGAATTTCCGCCATTCCGGGTGCCCCCGGAGTGACAGAACTCATTGCTATGCCGCTGCTGAGTAATGCCGCTATTATTGCTTTGCTTATCAGCCCCTTATTAACAATGCGTACCTTTGCAGAAGAAAGGCGCAACGAGACATTGCCCCTGCTTTCATCTGCTCCTTTGAGCATGTTTGATATCGTCATCGGAAAATTCTTCGGGACTTTAGCCTTCTTCCTGTTAATGACATTACTCACAGTATTAATGATTAGTTCATTGGCCATTGGCACTACATTGGATTTTTATCAGCTAAGCTCCGGTGTACTCGGGCTTATTTTATTAGTGGCCAGCTTCAGTGCCGTCGGTATTTATATGTCCAGCCTCACCAGACAACCGACCATAGCGGCCATTAGTACCTTCGCGATTTTATTTTTGTTTTGGATCATTGATTGGGCAAGTCACAGTACTACTGAATTTTCCCTGTTTAGCTGGTTATCGCTACTAAAGCATTTTGAACCGATGATGCAGGGACAGATTAATACTCAAGATATCAGCTACTTTTTACTCATTATTTTTGCTTTTCTATTACTGACTGTCCGCCGCCTGGATAGAGAGCGTTTAGACTAATGAAAATCACCAAACGCGCACAACACCTTATTCGTTTTCAGCAAGTTATTTTCTATGCATTATTAATTGCTGCCGTTGTCTTATTGAGTCAATTGTCTATTTCAACTAATAAACAGTTTGACTGGACTCAAAATCATCGGCATACCTTGTCTGATACCAGTGTCAATATTCTCGATAATTTAAAAGACAACCTCACTATTCAGGTCTTTGTTAGCCCTGACTATGAGTATCGTTCAGCTATCGTTGAATTATTACAACGTTATCAACGACACAGCGATAAACTGAAAGTCCAGTTTGTTGACCCCAGCTTTTCACCAGATATAGTCAGACAATTTAATATCCAGCAGCAAGGTGAAATGGTGGTAAGCCGTGGCGAACAAAAACAGCATGTGTTTGATCTTTCCGAGCAATCACTGACTAATGCCATTGTTACTGTTTCCAGACAATCGCAACCCTGGCTAGTATTTATTGAAGGCCATGGTGAGAGAAGCCCTTATGACAAAAGTGATTTTGGTCTCGACACACTGGCGAAAAACTTAGAGAGTCAGGGTATTAAAATCCGTTCACAGAATCTGTTGGAAACACCCGATATTCCAGACAATACAGCAGCCTTAGTAATTGCTAGCCCAGAAAAAGACTGGCTACCAGGTGAAATCAATATCGTTCGCGAATATTTAGACAAAGGCGGCAACCTTTTGTGGTTAGCTGACCCGACTCAAACAAAATCATTAGCCCCTTTGGCTGAACAATTAGGCATTGAATTTATACCTGGCACAGTGCTTGACCCTAATTCCAGTATGCTGGGAGTTCAGGATCCCCGATTTGTTCTGATTACTGATTATGCTAATCATCCTGTCGGACAAGCAGTGAAAAACGTGACCTTATTGGCAGAAGCGACGGCCATACAAAAACGTGATGAGAACACAGAGAGTCCATGGCACTACATCAACTTGCTGAACAGTCAGCCTAATGCCTGGGTAGAATCAACACCTATCACGCAAGCAAATCTCAGCCAGCAAAAATATAATGAAGGCGCTGATGTGTCTGGTCCCGTTTCACTCGGCATGTTAATGGACCGTGACAAAGACAAAGATGATGGCCAGCAACAACGCATCGCAGTTATTGGTGATGCTGACTTTGTGGCTAATAGTTATATCGGTAACGCTGCCAATCTGGACTTAGGTATGGCAATTATCAATTGGTTAGTTGAAGATGATGGCCTTATCTCTATTCCGATAAAAACCAGTATCGGCACACAGCTGACCCTATCAAAAACACAATCTATTATTATTGGTTTTGGCTTTTTGTTTGCTGTGCCATTACTCCTTCTCACTATTGGTCTAACGCTGTGGTGGCGGAGAAAACGTCGATGAAAAGCAGCTATTTTACAAACTTCATTTTGTTGTTATTAGTCGTCGGCTTATTCTGGTTTTCTCAGCATAGTACTAACAAAGATACTGACAACAACTCAGTCCATTTATTAACCTCTTTAAACCCAGCTGATATCAACACGATCGATATCCAGCAACGTCAAAAAAATGATATCAAACTGATACGTAATAATACGCCCTGGCAACTGATGTCGCCTTACCCTGCTCCCGCTAGTCAGACACGCATTAATCTTATTCTGAGTCTGTTAAAAATGCCGGTACACGGTGAATTTCAGCCAATGGATACCGCATCACTTGCCCAGTTTGGTTTGGATAGACCTACTGTCATTGTCAGTATGAATAATGAGAGTTTTGCCTTCGGTGATGTAGAGTCGATTAGTAAACGTCGTTATGTCCTTTATCAGCATATGATTTACCTGATTGACGATGATGTCACTCCCTTATTAACAGCCAATGCCGATAGTTTTATTGATAACAGGCTGATTTCTGAACATAATACGATTGAGAAAATCAGTCTTCCTCACTCGCTGGATAATTCAGATATTCTGCAGATTGCTAATGTCGATGGACAATGGCATAGCGATGATAAAAAACTAACCGCTGATCAATTGAAAATACTGATCGATAGCTGGCAGTTTGCCTACGCTACTCAGGTCAGAAAACTCGCACAAGAGACATTAGCTGCATTGCCTGGTCCGCAAATAAAAGTGTGGCTCAAGGGCCAGCAACAGCCTGTTTCTCTTATCCTGCAAACTACAGCGAATAACTTCACACTGGTTAATCCAGATTTAGGTTTAGAATATATTTTCCCTATGGCAATGAGTACTCAATTGTTGCCTGATACAACTACTCAAACAAATTAAGCAACTATGCCTGAACTACCAGAAGTCGAAACCACCAGACGTGGTATTCAACCTTTTATTGAAAACCAGTCCATAAGCAAAATGGTGGTGCGTCACCGGGGATTGCGCTGGCCGATTCCTGAAGGTCTGGAAACCATTGTCAAAGATCAAACTGTGCATACCATAGAGCGCCGGGCAAAATACTTGCTCTTACACTGCGACACAGGCACCTTAATTATCCATCTGGGTATGTCCGGACGTTTACGTGTTCTCGATAATGATGACAACATCAATAAACATGATCATGTTGATATCTTTTTTAATAATGGTTATGTGCTGAGGTTTACCGATACCCGCCGTTTCGGTGCCATCTTATGGACAGAAGAGTCTTATGATCGTCATGTACTTATTACTCATCTAGGGCCAGAGCCATTATCAGATGCTTTTGATGCCAGCTATCTACACCAACGTGCCAAAGGCCGGACCAGCCCTATAAAAACATTTATTATGAATGGCGAAGTAGTTGTTGGCGTCGGTAATATTTACGCCAATGAAGCCCTCTTTATGGCGGGTATTCACCCGACAACTCCTGCCGGAAAGATCAGTAAAAAACGACTCGCTGAATTAGTCGATGCCATCAAAAATGTGTTAGAAAAAGCCTTGCTCGCCGGCGGAACAACCTTACGTGACTTCAGAAAAAGTGATGGCAATCCAGGTTATTTTGCACAAGAACTGCATGCTTATGGGCGGGAAGGACAAGCATGTTTACGCTGCCACACCCCGATAACTAGTATCAGACAGGCACAAAGAGCCACTTATTTCTGCAGCCAATGCCAGCCTCGTTGATTACTTTTGTTCTGAAAAATATTGGCCCAATAAGCGAATCTCTTTCTTAGTGTAGCCAGAGGCATGCTGCCTCATTACAGTCGCATCGCGCTGTCCGTCTTTGAAAGCCAGCATTTGCTGAATAAAGTAATCTTTATTTAAGCCTGCAAGACTCGGTGTACCACCTTGGCTATGACCGTTTGTACCATGACAAACAGCGCATGCAGATGCCAATAATGCAACATTACGGGGATCAGCCTGTGCGGTATGAATTGAAATCAACATGATCCCAGCCAATATAAAATAAGAAAAACGCATTTTTGTCTCCATATTTCAACGCCAGTTATAAGCCTACGTTATAATGTCTCTTTAATCATCAGCTAAGTTTCCATGTCAGAAAAAATTCAATTAGAAGATATCATTCCAGACGAATTAATCGGTATGCGTATTGATCAGGCGCTTGCCAAAATGTTTCCGGAATATTCACGCGGACAACTGACAAAGTGGCTGAAAGCAGGTGACGTTCTGGTCAATGGACAAATACTCAAACCTAAAGAAAGTATTCAGGGTGGCGAGAAAGTCACTATCGGTACTGAACTACAAGTGCAGGATGAAAGCTGGCAGGCAGAAACCATCGCTTTAGATATCATTTATGAAGACGATGATGTCATCATTATCAACAAACCTGCCGGCATGGTCGTACATCCCGGGGCGGGAAATCATCAGGGCACACTGGTCAATGCTTTACTGGCCCATACACCTCAATTAGCTAATATTCCTCGCGCTGGCATTGTGCATCGTATCGATAAAGGCACAACCGGCTTATTGATGATCGCCAAAACATTAACGGCTCATAACTCGCTGGTGTCTCAACTACAAGCACGTTCAGTCAAACGTGAATATCAGGCTGTCGCCTGTGGCGTGTTCACAGCAGGCGGAACTGTTGATGAAGCTATTGGTCGTCATAGTATTGATCGAAAAAGAATGGCTGTGAGTGCAACAGGAAAACCATCTGTGACACACTATCGTGTAGAACAACGTTATCGTGCGCATACTTTAATTAAGTGCAAGCTTGAAACAGGTCGTACTCATCAGATCCGTGTACATATGGCACATATCAGACATCCTCTTTTAGGGGATCCTGTCTACGGAGGCCGGTTTAAACAAGCAAAAGGCATGACTGATAACTGCCGTGAAGTTATTCAGAATTTCCGCAGACAAGCACTGCATGCCGGTTTACTTGGCTTTATTCACCCAACGACTGGGGAAGAAGTGTCATGGCAAATTGATTTACCTGATGATATGCAACAGTTAGTTGATGCCCTGGCAGCAGATGCAGAAATAATTGACTGACTTTAACCTATGACATTGCATTGAATTCTATGTCGTGGAGAATACTCCACAGTCATAAGTAAATTCACACATCAGTTGATGCGCCACTAGTATTCAGGTTATCTCATCAAGGAGACAAGACAGCGTGATGACTGTTAATCATCCATATCCGTCTATATCTGTGTTTATCAAAGCAGGCCTTTGTACTTTTCTACTTTTTGTTGCTATGCCCAGTATGGCATCGCCACAAGATGTAAAAGAGACAAATTTCAGTCATCAAACAGTCCTTGATCTAGCCAAGAAATTAGCGAAAAAGCCCTATAAGCTTCCCAAGCAAGCACCCATTTCACTTACCCGACTGGATGCCAAGACCTATCAGAAAATCCACTTCCAGCAACATGCTGCTATCTGGGGTAACTCACCCTCGCCCTTTTCTATTCAGCTATTTGCACCCGGTTTTTTATATAAGAATCTGGTAAATATTGATATTGTGGAAAGCGGAAAAAGTGTACCGATTAATGTCACAGAATCTTCGTTCAAAGTCCCTAATCCGGAAATAGCAAAAGCCCTTGCACAAGTTGGCAAATATGCCGGATTCCGTCTTCACTACCCTCTAAATAATACTCAGGATAAAAATGAATTCATTATTTTTCAGGGAGCCAGCTACTTTAGAGCTGTATCGAAAGGTCAGAGATATGGCATTTCTGCCAGAGGTCTGGCTATTGATGTGGCAGAGCCAAAAGGTGAAGAGCATCCGATGTTCACCCACTTCTGGATTGAGCGGCCAGGCAGAGAGCAAAAAGCAATTGTAGTTCATGCCTTGCTTGACAGTAAAAGTGTCACCGGTGCATACCGGTTTGGGATTTACCCTGACGATCCTACTCATATGGATGTCAAAGTCACTTTATTTCCACGCGTTGATATCCCACACATCGGTTTAGCCCCACTGACTTCCATGTTTTTACATGGTGGAATGGTGCCTGCAAAATCACCTGATTACCGGCCAGAAGTACATAATTCACAAGCACTGGCTATTACTACGGGAAATAATGAACACTTGTGGCGACCACTTAATAATCCTAACTCACTGCAAATAAGTGGGTTTATGGATCAACACACGAAAGGCTTTGGTCTCATTCAGCGTGATCGCCAATTTGTGAATTATCAGGATCTGCACGCGCATTATGAACTTCGTCCTTCTTTGTGGGTAGAGCCCATTGAAGATTGGGGTAAAGGCCAGGTTCAACTATTTGAAATTCCTTCCAATGCTGATAGCAATGACAATATCGTGGTTTACTGGCGTCCCGAAGGTGGTTTAAAGAAAGGTCAGACTTTCAATTACAACTATCGTCTTATCTGGTTGAATGATATCAACCCCATGTCAGGCAAAACAAAAATTGTACGTAGCGCTAAAGGAAAACCAGCAGACGATGGCAACAGAGTCATGATTATCGACTTTAGTAACATTAATGATGAACAGTTGAAAACCCTTAGTGTTAATGCGTCCAGCAATCATGGCAAGATCGTGAAAACAAAACTGATTGCTAATCCCAATATCAATGGTGCACGAGTATTTTTAACCTTCAATCCCGAAGATGCAGACATTGCTGAGTTGCGTTTGCAGTTAATGAACAAAGATACCCCTATCAGTGAAACATGGCTTTACCGTTGGATTAAGCCAAGTCTATTTACAGGCGAATAATGAAAGCACACAAAGTTTTGCCCGAACACGCGCCATTGGATATGCCACGTCATCGTGTTAATGAACGTGGTCATGCATTACGTCAGCACACACACTCCTTTTTTTATTCATTAAGCACGACTCTATCTCGCTTATTTATTTTACTGGTAACAGTCGGCTTATCCGGCTATGGCATTAGAGAAATGCACGGTGTGCTCAGCACTAATAGCATTACCTCATTGCAGTGGGTGTTTTTATTTTTATTCAGTCTGAATTTTATCTGGATATCATTTGCCTTCTCACAGGCTTTCTTAGGTTTTTTAATTAACCTTAAACCAAGACTTATCAAAAAAGCCGAGACCAACCCAACATTTAAAACAGCCATATTATTTCCTGTTTACAAAGAAGAGCCCGGCCGGATTGTGGCAGCCATAAAAGCGATGCGTGAGGATTTATTAAAACTGGCGCCAGGCAAATATGCCTTTTTTATTTTAAGTGATACCAATCAGGCAGGTGCATGGCTCGCAGAAGAAAAAGCGTTTATTGAATTATTTGAATCTCAGCATGAGGACTGCCCTGTTTATTATCGTCGCCGTGCCAATAATCAGGAACGTAAAGCAGGTAATATCGCACATTGGGTTACTAACTGGGGCGGCGCTTATGACGCCATGATCGTGCTTGATGCTGACAGTCTGATGAGTGCACAAAGCATGTTGACATTATCCCGCAGACTGGCAGCAGCCCCCGGTGTTGGCCTAATCCAGACATTACCCACCCTGATTAGTGCCAGCAGCCTGTATGGTAAGTTACAACAATTTGCCAATCATTGCTTTGGCCCTATTTATGCTGAAGGTCTGGCTGCCTGGCATGGTCTGTCTTCTAACTTCTGGGGACATAATGCGATTATCCGTACCCGGGCTTTTGCTGAATCGTGTTCATTACCGATATTGCCGGGTAAAGCTCCTTTTGGTGGTCATATCCTCAGTCATGACTTTATTGAAGCCGCTTTATTACGTCGTGCCGGCTGGGGAGTCAGATTCGACACCGATATTCAGCACTCTTATGAAGAAGCACCGCCTTCATTAACCGATGTAATTGTGCGTGACCGTCGCTGGTGTCAGGGTAACTTGCAACACGGTCGTATTTTGCTCGCTCATGATTTAGCTTTCCCAACCAGACTGCATATTTTTTCTGGCATGATGTCATACCTAAGTGCCGTGCTCTGGTTATCATTAATCATGGTCGGTTTGGCCATTGCTATTCAGGCTCAGTTCGTTCGCCCCGAATATTTTGCTAATCCATCACTCTTCCCTCTCTGGCCAGTATTTGATGCTGAGCGGGCACTCGATTTATTTGTAGTCTCTATGGCGATTGTTCTGGCACCGAAATTCTTTGGCTGGTTTGCCGCTTTAGTAAACTGGCGGCGTTGCAAACAATTTGGTGGACCAATTCTGCTGACGTTTAGCACGCTGCTCGAAACCCTCATGTCAGCACTTTATGCACCCATTTTGATGGTTGCTCAGTTTGGCGTGGTCTGTCATATCCTTATGGGTAGAGATAGTGGCTGGAACCCTCAATCGCGTGATGATGGCGCCCTGAGTTTAGGACAAGTGACCCGTGCACATCGTGGGCATACTCTGTTTGGTTTTATTCTGGCAGGTATTTCTTATAGCTTAAGCATCGAAATGTTTTATTGGTTATTACCTATATCCGGCGGACTTATGTTGTCTATTCCTCTCTCATGGTTAAGTGGAGGAGCCAAGCGGGCAAGACCTTTTACGATTTTTGGTATGCTGCGGGCACCAGAAGAAAAACGCCCAAGCGCCATCGTAAAAAGTCTACTTGAACAGATCAAAAAGACGCCTCCTCAAGAACCTGTTCATTCGCCACTTATTTCTCTGGATCAACATGCCGGACTCTGTAAATGGCATCTGGCTCAATTACCGTTAATCGATGCTCCGAAGACCGATGAATTCCACGCCCCGACAGTGACGGCTGAGTGGAAAATCAGACATGCATCCTCTTTACAACAACTGGAAAAGACACTGGAACCCGTTGAATTGATCGCCTTGCTATCTCAAGAATCAGCGGTTAAACAACTCAAAACGCATGGATTGGTCAAACATCATGATTAAACCAACAAACTAGTGCTTAGCCTCCTATGACAACACTTTTACATATATCCGACTTACACTTTGGACGTATTCTGACTGATGTCTTAGAAGGCTTAGGACGTAGTATTCGCACTTTAACGCCTGAAATGATTATTATCAGTGGTGATCTGACCCAACGTGCAACATCAAAAGAATATCAGCAAGCAGCCGACTTTCTTAACTCTCTCAAGACACCTTATTTTATTGTTCCTGGTAATCACGACCTGAGCACATTCCGGATTGTGGAACGTTTTTTTTGGCCATGGCGTAATTGGAAAAAATGGATTCAGTCTGACTTAGAGTCTCAGTTTTCTGCTGAGAATTACCAGCTTATTGGCATTAACACCGCCAGAAAAGCCGGTTTTTATATGGATTGGTCCAGAGGGCGAATCAGCCCTTCCCAAATACAGCACGTAACGCAGCAGATAAGTCATGCACCTCAAGATCAACTGCAACTGCTTGTCGCCCACCACCCCTTCTGGTTACCACCACAATATGAAGCACGGCATCTAATTGGTGGTCGCGATCACGCATTGGCTTCGTTTAAAGGCAGTGGTCTTGATGTCATACTCAGTGGCCATGTGCATCTCGATTATTGTCATGTGATGAATGGCATGATTATCTCTCATGCTGGCACCACAACATCGGACAGACTTCTACCAGACACCCCAAATAGTTTTAACCTTATTCAAGGTGACAAACACAGTTTAACTATTGCCCGTCACCATTGGCACCAAGGTGAATTTCAGCTATCACAATCACAGGCTTTTCATCGCAAGAACGGGCAATGGTATGAAACATAATCAGGGCGAAACCCCTGCCCTCAAAATACCCGTTTTTGTGAATAAACATGCTGGCAGTGCCGAGGCTGTTATAAATAGCTTAGCAGGACGAGACGATATTACTGTCCACACGCTATTAGCCTCTGATATGCAAGTGGCTATTCAGACCGCTATTGATGATGGACATAAACGCGTTATCGTATCTGGTGGTGATGGTACGCTGGCTTTAGCCGCTGGAATACTCACGGACACTGAGACAGAAATGGCGATTATTCCGGGTGGCACGCTCAACCATTTTGCCCAGCGTTTGCTCATCCCGACCGATATCTCATCAGCAATCGAACTTGCTATGCACGGTAAGGTAGCCAGCACCCATGTTGCTTATGTTAATAATCAGATATTTCTTAACACAAGCTCCGTTGGTGCCTATGTGACTTTTGTTCGTACCCGTGAATATCTCGAACGAAAGATGCAATATATGACGGCCAGCATATTGGCGGGTATCAGAAGGCTCTATCATTTTCGTCATACTCACATTATTCTGAATGAACAAAAAATCAAAACACCGCTAGTATTTGTTGGTGTTGGTGAGCGCGATCTTCAAATCCCATCAGTAGGCCAGGTTAAACCCGATGGTCGTGAAGGTCTGCACCTTATCGTTATTCGTTGCCACAGTAGCTGGTCAGTCATCAAACTCGTTTTTAGTGCCATGTTGATGGGAATTGATCCCTTAACTAAAGCCAAGCTTGTCGATAATGCCATTATTGATGAAGTGGAAGTGACTCTGCGCTCACGTAAGAAATCGCTGACTGTGGCTGTAGATGGAGAATTAATCAAACTCAGACCACCATTACAATACCGTTTCAAACGCGATAGTCTGAATGTGGTTGTTCCAGAGGCTAAAGGTGGAGATAAATGAATAATCGAAAACGCTTTATACACCGACTCAGCTGGTTTTTAGATGAATCTATTACCTTACCGGGTGGCTATAAAATCGGTGCTGATGGCTTTATCGGCCTTATTCCTGGCTTTGGTGATTTTATTGGTGGCCTGCTTTCCAGTGTCATTATTTATCAGGCTCATCAGATAGGAGCCCCAAAAACAATTTTGTTAAAAATGGCTATCAATATGTTAATTGATACCACCTTGGGTGCTATTCCAGTCATCGGTGATGTTTTTGATTTTGTCTGGAAAGCGAACCGGAGAAATGTCGCTCTACTTAGCGAGTATGAGCAACAACCCCGGCAGGTGTATCGTAAAACATTGCTGGAAAATATCGCTATTATTCTCATATTAGTCACAATGATTGGCCTTGCGGTAGCCTTTGTCGGTTGGATTATCAGCTTAATCTGGACGGCATTGTTTCAATCATACTGAGAAAAACAACTATCAATAAAAGGGAGTTATTATGGACTTAATACGAATTCTGATTGCTATTTTGTTGCCACCACTTGGGGTATTCCTACAAGTCGGCTTTGGTGGTGCTTTCTGGCTGAATATCCTGCTGACTATTCTTGGTTATATTCCAGGTATTGTTCATGCAGTATGGATTATTGCCAAGCGTTAATAAGGAGTATGATGCCGTTTGATGTCACGGCATCACGTCAAAATCGAAGTGTTTTGATGCCGGGACTTATCCCGGCATTTTTGTATTTGTTTATGATCAATAATATTGCGATCATATAACACGCTCGATCCTGCAAACATCTCTAAGGTGAAAAATGAATAAAGTATTAATTTCTGTTCTGGGAAGTGATCAGCCTGGAATTATGGCCGTTATTGCAGATGTGATTAATCAGCGCAATGGCAATATTGAAAACCTGAGTCAGACCCTTCTCAATTCAGTATTCGGCGCCCTGCTGCTTGTTGATGTTCCCCATGATGAAAAAGCGGAAGAACTTCAGACAGCATTAGAAAATGCATGCAATAACATGGGACTGTTTATTCGTGTACATCCATGGAATGAAGAAGCTTCCGACTGGTATCAAAATAAACCAGAGGTTCAACCCTATATTGTGACGGTCATTGGGCCAGATCGTCAGGGCATTGTGGCTGAAGTGGCTGGACAACTCTATAAACACGGTGTGAATATCACCAATATGCAAGCCATTTTCAAGGGGGGTAAAAACCCTATGGATAATTTGATGGTATTTGAAATTGATGTACCTAAAGCCACGATCATGAATGATTTACGTGATGCGTTTGTAGAAATCTCACAACGACTGGATCTGGAAGTCAGTGTGCAACATCGTAAAATTTTTGATTCCGTAAGCAATATACTTAATTAATCGCCGTTATATTCTTACCCGTTCAAATCAGGACATAAAATGATTAATCCCAAAGACATTATTTCTACCTTACAAATGGTACGTGAAGAGAATCTGGATTTACGTACTGTGACCGTAGGGATCAGTCTGGCTGATTGTGTCAGTGATGACATTAATACCTTTAAACGTAAAATCTACGACAAAATCACCCGTATTGCAGGCAATCTTGTCAGTACTTGTCATCGTATTGAAAGACGCTACGGTATCGAAGTCGCTAATAAACGGATCTCTATCAGCCCTATCGGTGTGGTTGCTGCCCCTTTCAATTCTGATCAAATGGTGGAAATTGCACTTACTCTTGATAAAGCTGCCGCTGAGTTGGGTATCGACTTTATTGGTGGATTCACTGCTCTGGTGGAAAAAGGCATGACTCATGGTGACAGAGCTCTCATAAATGCCATTCCTCAAGCCTTAACCGAAAGCCAACGCGTCTGCTCCTCAGTCAATGTCGCCAGCACCCGTGCCGGTATCAATATGGATGCCATCAAAGATATGGGCGTCACCATCAAACAAGCCGCTGAGATGACAGCAAAAGATGATGGCCTGGCAGCAGCAAAACTGGTTGTGTTTGCTAATATTCCGCAAGACGTCCCTTTTATGGCTGGTGCATATCTTGGCATAGGTGAAGCCGATGCTGTTGTGAGTGTGGGTGTCAGTGGTCCTGGCGTGGTCAAAGCGGCCCTGGAGCGTGCACTCAAAGAAGAAGATGGTATGGACTTAAGCCGTGCAGCCGATGTCATCAAACAAACCGCAGCACGCCTCACACGGGCTGGCGAATTAGTTGGCCGCGAAGTCGCTCAGTTATTAGGTTTACCGTTTGGTATTGTCGATTTGTCTCTGGCACCGACACCAAATAAAAACGATAGCGTCGGTGAGATTTTTGAGGCTATTGGTTTACCGGCGATAGGCGCACCAGGCAGTACTGCCTTTTTATCTATGCTGAATGATGCCGTTAAAAAAGGCGGCGCCTTTGCCAGCTCACATGTCGGTGGGCTGAGTGGTGCCTTTATTCCGGTTTGTGAAGATTTAACTATTGCTGATTCAGCAGTGAATGGCACTTTATCATTAGAAAAACTGGAAGCCATGACAGCCGTATGTTCTGTAGGACTTGATATGGTGGCAATACCTGGCGACACCTCTGCAGAAATGATTTCAGCCATTATTGCAGATGAAATGGCTATTGGTGTTATCAACAAAAAAACCACTGCAGCACGCCTTATACCTGCACCAGGTAAAAAAGCAGGTGATCATGTTGTTTATGGTGGTTTATTAGGTGAAGGTCCAGTCATGGCCGTCAATATGGGAAGCCATGAAAACCGTTTTGTCCGCCTCGGCGGCCGTATACCATCACCAATACAAAGTCTGGTTAACTAAATGTGAATTATGAAAAAGAACTCATATCATTGAGTTCTTTTTTCAAGGCTTTTGCCAAAATGTATACCTTTTAATTCAATAAACCTATATACAAAAAAGGCAATAATCGCTACACCAACAAATAATCCTGTTGTGGATATCATCCATTCGCTATTGTCGAGTTTGCCGTTACTTAAAGCCACGGCAAAAAATGGCAACATAAAAATCAGATGAAAAATATAAATGGAATAAGATATATCAGCGAGAAACTTTGAAGAGTTATGTCTGAAAATAGCTGCAATTGTCTTAATTAGCCTATTGTTTTCATTATGCGGTACACATACCCACCACCAAGAAAATAAGAACAATATTGAAATATGTAATGTTCGGTTGAGTTTATAAGCAATCAACGCGGTGATCAAAACTAAGAATATAGAGTAGATACGTGAGTAATTTTTTCCCTCTAATAATAAATGCGCGAGAATCATACCTGCAGCAAAATTATGAAACTTTATTGGTAAAAAACTTGGCATTGGATAATGAATATCAAAGTGATATGAAATTCTCAGAATGGCCTGCATTACTAAGATAGAAAGGATAATAAAAATAAGAAAGTGCTTACGCAAAAAAATAAATAAGACTGGAAAAATCAAATAAAACTGCATTTCCAAACCTAAACTCCAGTCTGGTAATGGCGTACTAAAAGCATACTCTGGTAGTAACCCGAAAACGAATGAAAGATGAAAAAATAAGTTTTTTATAGGCTGTTCTATATAATATCTTTCCATACTAGTCATTGTATGAGGCAGAATCTGTGCAATTCCTTCCCTAGCTTCTCCAAGATAACCAGCAACAAATAATGTAACTATTAATGCAACATAATATGCAGGGGCTATCCTAAAATATCTTCTTATATAGAAGTTTTTAACACCATTGAAAGTCGTCATTCCCTCGTAGCTCTTACTAATAGATGCTTGGAAATAAATTAAGAAGCCCGACGCTAACATAAATGCATTAACAGCCTCTTGTCCAATACGGCCACTTAAAAAAACGGGCCCGCCCCCAAAATAGCTGCATGATGATAAAACACAAAAAGAGCCGCCCATCCCCTCAAAAAATCAAACAAAGTTATTTCATGTTTTATAATCGATTCCATTAAATTGCTACCAAGTTTGAACAATGATTTGAAGTCATAATTTCTTATACAATTAACCCGTTAATATCATTTTTATATTCTTGATTGTTGTTTTATTTCTCACTTTTGGAATAAGTACGTTACTTACTATCCATACTTGTAGAAAAGCTATACAAGTTGCACCTATATACACACATCCATACTTTGCCACAAAATTTGTATCTAAATATTTAATGAAAGGTATATGCCATAAATATATCCATATCGAGTTTTGAGAAATAAAAAGCATAATATTTTCAAATCGTAGATAGCTAATTACATTTAATATTCTCTCAGCGAAAAGCCATAATAGGGCCGAAACAAAAATTGCATAAGAAAGGTAATAAACTGAAGGTGGATATTTCATTGCCTGTGTTAAGACAACATGTCCTTCTTTTAGATATAAAATAATTCCATAAGTAACCAATATAAATAAGGCACTTAAAATCGTAACTACAAGTGCCCGATTACTCATCACCAGCATTCTTAGCCCTAGTAAGTACACTAAACCATAAGGTATTGCGTAATGCGTCACCAACGCAATATATTTGAGAAAACCATGATTGATATAACCATAAGATATGTATCGAAGAACTTCCCAAGAAAAAACAGCGACTAGAACAAACAGGTAGAATAAACGTATTGAATCTATGTTTTTATTAATTTTGTATATAAAAGGCGCGATCAAAGCAACGATCAGAAAAACACGAATAATCCAAACATAGCCTATGCCTCCTAATAGTGTAAATGAATCAAAAATTGTTCTTATATTAACTTGGGTATCAGAATTATTAACAAAATAAACACTAAGGAAATATCCAGTTAAAAATAACCAGACTGGTAAAACTAACCTTTTAAACCTTTTCCATAAATAAGAAGTATATGTTCCAGTTTCTCTATAACTTAGCCCGTATGTAGTGGTCAACTAATTCCGGACACGGGTTTAGACAGAACTTCCGCCTTTGCAGGTGGACATCCATCGTTAAATTGATGCGGCCGTTGCCAGTTATAATAATTCATCAGGTAATAGCTCACATCACGCATTGCCTCACTTATGTTTCGATACCCCAGTCTCGGCAGCCATTCAGCCTTAAAGCTCCGAAACAAACGCTCCATGGGCGCATTATCCCAGCAGTTACCACGTCGGCTCATGCTCTGAGTCATGCGATAGCGCCATAACCGTTGCCGATATTTTCGAGAGCTGTATTGGCTACCCTGGTCGCTGTGGAATAACACATTCTGAGGTTT
>NZ_FOSH01000018.1 GCF_900114205.1 Methylophaga sulfidovorans | reverse complement strand
CCGTAAATACCATGCCATTGCGCTTTAGCAGGCCAAACACCGGTACTTTACCTCCAGCCCCTCGGCCTCGCTTACCTTTGCGACTGCCACCGAAATAACTTTCATCAGCTTCGATCTCACCTTCTAATAATTCAAGGTGTTCACTATGCTCATAAATCAACGTCCTTAAACGTTGAAAATAGCCAATGGCTGTTTTCACATTCACACCAACTAAAGATGCTGCGGTGCGGGCTGTTACTCCCCCTACAAATAACTCAATTAATCGCTGTTGCTTGTACCAGCTCAATCGGCTTTTTCTCATGCTCAGATAATACCTTTTTAAGTATTATCTGGATCAGCCCCTAATATTTTTAGATACGCCCTCTGCAACAATATTTCGTTTGAACCATTTATCATCAATACTGCGTTTTTGAATAGCAGAGAGCGCCAGTAAGCCTTTATCAATAATGGATGACAACACGGGCTCAGACTTCTGTGTAGCCATATAGAGATTCTCACTGCCTAAATAGCGTGTTGACTGTAAGGGTTCGATATTCGTAATCCCTTGTCTCTCAAGTTGGTAGCTTAAAACCGCATAGTAGTCATACAACAAGTCTGCTTTGCCACTTAATACCAGCTGAATAGCCTGCTCTGCTGTATCGGTTTTAATGATATTAAGTTCGGGGAAATAACGTTTAATCGTACTGATTCGGGAGTCTTCTCTCGGCAAAGCGACCCGTAAATTATCCAAAGAGTTTTTGTTATCCAGCTTGATATCACTGCGAATAAAAAAATACTCTATTACTTCATGATACGGACTGGAAAAAGTCATATATGAAGACTTTTCTTGTGTCATAAATACAGCAGGTAATAAATCAATTTCCCCTGCCACAAACTGTTTAAGGTGGTCGCGCCAGCTACCAGTCTCTTCATATTTGAATTTCAAACCGGTTAACGATGAAATAATATTAAGATAATCTCTGGCTATACCCTGATATTGCCCTTTCGAATCAACAAAATCGTAGGGTGGCCACTCAGTTCCTCCCCCGACGGTCACTACTGGATGCGTTTTTATCCAGTCACTTTCTTCCTGTGTTAATAATATCGGTGTCTGATACTGTGTTTTAACCGCTTCATTATTCGCCATAGCAGTCGAACTAAACAAAGTAACAAGCACATTGAATAACAGAAAGAACAGAGTAATAAACATCGTTCTTTTTGTTATCAAATCATGATTCATCTTATACGCTTCTATTTCACTATTTCAGCAAACTGATCATGATTCTGTACCATCAAATCCACTAATTCAGGATCAAAATGAATACCACGTTGTTCCTTAATGAACTCAATAGCCTCATTCACAGGCCAGGCGAGTTTATAACAGCGTTGATGAGTCAAGGCATCAAACACATCCGCTAAGGCAACGATACGACCATAAATGTGAATATGATCGCCTTTTAAGCCTCGCGGATAGCCACTACCATCCCACTTTTCATGATGTTGATGCGCAATAATCGCTGCTGATTTAATTAATTTACGTTTGGAGCCTGACAGTAACTTATAGGCGTTTGTGGTATGCGACTTCATGATTTCAAATTCTTCTGGTGTGTATTTTCCTGGCTTATGAAGAATCTCATGAGGTACTGTCATCTTGCCGATATCATGCATCGGTGACGCATGGTAGAGGGTTTCTGCATCCATATCCGTTAATGTCGGATGTAGTTTGGCTAATAATGATGAAATCTCTGCTACACGGCGTATATGCTTACCGGTTTCATCCGATGTGGATTCCATTAATTCAGTTAAAAACCAGATTAACTCTTTTTGGCTGTTTTCTAGTTCTGATAATAACCGGGCCTGAGCAAAACGAGATTTTGTTTCAAGATCAATATTTTGCTGCTCAAGCCATTTTTTGGTTTGATATAACTGAACGTGGGTTCTGACACGTGCTAATAGCTCAGCCGCATGAAAAGGTTTGGTCACATAATCGACCCCGCCAGCCTGAAATGCCTTTGCAATAGAGTCAACATCGGCTTTAGCTGTGAGGAAAATGATAGGAATATCGTGGTACTGGGCTCGGCTTTTTATACGTTTACAGGTTTCATAGCCGTCCATCCCTGGCATCATGATATCGAGCAGAATCAGGGAAAAATCAGCATCACCTTTATCAAGGATTGATAATGCTTTTTCACCATTATTAGCAAAAGAGAATTCATAACTGTCTTCTCTCAGTAAACTCATAGCGACCTGAATGTTGTCAGGAACATCATCGACTATGAGAATCTGAGCATGAGCTGCCATCAATCCAATCCATTGATTATTAATGGCTTGATTATATAAGTAAGTTAAGAGGAAAGTACAATACCCTGCCCAAGGCAGGGTATAAAAAGATTAAACCGGATAGCAGGAATAAAATACTGGGCTGAATGTTGAAAAGCCGATTTTAAGATAAACCCAATACATCCTGCATATCAAACAAACCATTTTGCTTTTGCATTAACCAGCTAGATGCTCGCATGGCACCAAAAGCAAACGTCATACGGCTTGAGGCTTTATGGGTAATTTCAACCCGTTCACCTTCTGCTGCAAACATGACCGTGTGATCGCCAACAATATCGCCCGCACGAACCGTAGCAAAACCGATCGTATTTCTGTCACGTTCACCCGTTCGACCTTCACGACCATAAACAGCACATTGTTTAAGATCACGACCTAAAGCGTCAGCAACCACTTCTCCCATGCGTAATGCGGTACCAGATGGCGCATCAACTTTATGACGGTGGTGGGCTTCAACTATTTCGATATCAACATCATCACCCAATACCCGGGCGGCAATATCTAATAATTTCAATGACAGATTGACCCCAACACTCATATTCGGTGCCAGAATGGTAGCAACTTGCTTAGACGCGTCTTCAATGGCTTGTTTTTGCTCTGCATCAAAGCCGGTTGTGCCGATAACGGGTCGGCATTGGTTCGCAACACAGGCAGGCAATAAAGCCATGGTCACTTCAGGCAGGGTGAAATCAATAATGATGTCAGAGTCTTTTGTGGCTTGTTCGATATCCGAGCTAATCGCAATACCTAATTTTCCAACGCCAGCAACTTCACCAGCATCAGCACCGATTAACGAAGAATCGGCGCGATCAATAGCTGAGCTGAGCTCCAAGCCCTCAGTCTGTTCTACAGCCTGAATCAGACAGCGCCCCATTCTGCCAGCAGCGCCATTAATCGCAATCTTAGTTGCCATAATTATTCCTTTTTCATTTCGCCTAATGATGTCAACGCATCATATTATTCAAAAAAACGTTTTACCGCATCCAGCCAAGAGCTATGTTTCGGATTGTGTTTTTCACCGCCGCCTTTCAGATCGCCCTCAAACTCTTGCAGTAATTCTTTCTGTTTTTTTGATAATTTTACCGGTGTTTCAATGATAACCCGGCATAAAAGATCACCAGTTGCACCGCCACGAACTGATTGCACACCTTTACCTTTAAGTCGGAATTGCTGACCGGTTTGCGTGCCTTCAGGAATCTTCAGATTGGCCTTACCTTCTAAGGTCGGCACTTCCACTTCACCACCCAATGCTGCCGTCACAAAACTTAATGGTACGTCGCAGAATAAGTTTGTGCCGTCCCGGGTAAACACATCATGACGGTTTACCGATACTTCTACATAGAGATCACCCGCTGGTGCACCGTGGGTTCCTGCTTCACCTTCACCCGCCAGACGAATACGGTCGCCGGTATCGACACCTGCGGGCACTTTTACTTGTAGTGTTTTTTCTTCTTGAACCAGCCCTTCACCATGACAGTCTGGGCAAGGTTCTTTAATCATCTTACCTGTGCCCCGACAATGAGGACACGGTTGTTGCATAGTAAAGAATCCCTGCTGTATACGCACCTGACCATGACCACCACAGGTTGTACAAGTAACAGGCTGTGTGCCTTTCTTCGCTCCGGAGCCATCACAGGTTTTACATTCTACATTCACTGGAATGCGAATCTTCGCCGTGGTTCCAGCAACGGCATCTTCTAATGACAAATCTAGACGATATCTTAAATCAGCGCCGCGATAGGCTTGCTGCCGACCACCACCTCCACCGCCGAAAATATCATTAAATACATCACCAAAAATATCGCTGAAGCCGCCACTACTTCTGAATCCACCGCCCATGGACTGATCCACACCTTCATGACCAAATTGATCATAAGCGGCACGCTTTTGGCTGTCAGATAAAATTTCGTAGGCTTCTTTGGCTTCTTTAAACTTGGACTCCGCTTCAGCATCATCAGGGTTTCTGTCCGGATGATATTTCATCGCCATGCGACGATAGGCTTTTTTAATTTCAGCTTCGGTCGCCGTGCGTGATAATTCTAAAACTTCGTAATAGTCTTTTTTGGCCATTATTCTTTTTCCCAACTACCTAAAACGACAAAACAGGCGCCGGAGATTCCTGACGCCTGTTTGCCATGCTCGACATAATCTCGTTAAAGATTATTTTTTGTTGTCGTCGTCGACTTCTTCAAACTCAGCGTCGACAACATCATCACCTGCTTTCGCATTATCAGCTTGGCCGGCATCTGCAGCACCTGCTTCCGCATTTTCAGCGTATGCACGTTCTGCCAGTTTGCCAGCGACTTCACTTAAAGCGGCTGTTTTCGCTTCAATATCGTCTTTGTCTTCGCCTTTAATAGCTTCTTGTAAAGCGGCAATCGCTGATTCAATTTTTTCTTTTTCATCAGCTTCAACTTTATCACCCAAATCTTTGAGTGATTTTTCTGTGCCGTGAATCAATGCATCAGCTTGGTTACGTGCAGTGACAAGCTCGTGGAATTTACGATCTTCATCCGCATGCGCTTCTGCATCTTTCACCATTTTCTCAACTTCGTCATCTGATAAACCGCTAGAGGCTTTAATCACGATAGATTGTTTTTTGCCTGTTGCTTTATCAGCTGCCGATACATTGAGGATACCGTTAGCATCAATATCAAATGTAACTTCGATTTGTGGTGTACCACGTGGTGCAGGAGGAATATCCGCTAAGTCAAAACGACCCAGTGATTTATTCGCTGATGCCATTTCACGCTCACCTTGAAGCACATGAATGGTTACCGCAGGCTGATTGTCTTCTGCTGTTGAGAACACTTGATTCGCTTTTGTCGGAATCGTGGTGTTTTTCTCAACCAGTTTGGTCATCACGCCACCCATGGTTTCGATACCCAGGCTCAGAGGTGTTACGTCAAGTAACAATACATCTTTCACATCACCTGAAAGTACAGCAGCCTGGATAGCAGCACCCACTGCAACCGCTTCGTCAGGATTCACATCGCGACGAGGCTCTTTACCAAACATTTCTTTAACCGCTTCCTGTACTTTAGGCATGCGGGTTTGGCCACCTACCAAAATGACATCATTGATTTCAGATGTTGATAAACCAGCATCTTTCAGTGCCATTTTACATGGCTCCATGCTGCGTGAAATCAGATCTTCAACCAGCGATTCCAACTTAGCACGAGTTAAACGCATTTCCATGTGTTTAGGACCTGATGCATCAGCTGTGATGTAAGGCAGGTTAATATCTGTTTGCTGGCTTGAAGACAGTTCAATCTTCGCTTTTTCAGCCGCGTCTTTCAGACGTTGCAGAGCCAATGGATCTTTCGCCAGATCAACGCCTTGATCTTTCTTGAACTCAGCTACTAAATAATCAATGATGCGTTGGTCAAAGTCTTCACCACCTAAGAAGGTATCACCGTTAGTCGCTAATACTTCAAACTGGTGTTCGCCTTCAATATCAGCAATCTCAATAATTGATACGTCGAATGTACCACCACCTAAGTCATAAACAACCACGGTAGAATCACCGCGTTTTTTGTCCATGCCGTAAGCCAGTGCTGCAGCGGTTGGTTCGTTGATAATACGTTTGACTTCCAGACCGGCAATTTTACCTGCGTCTTTCGTAGCCTGACGTTGTGAGTCGTTGAAGTAAGCAGGTACAGTAACAACGGCTTCAGTCACTTCTTCACCTAGAAATTCTTCAGCTGTTTTCTTCATTTTCATCAGAACACGAGCTGAAATTTCTGGTGGCGCCATTTTTTTATCGTTAACAGAAACCCAGGCATCGCCATTGTCTGCTTCAACGATTTTATAAGGCACCATGTCGATGTCGCGTTGAACCACATCTTCTTTAAACTTACGGCCAATCAAACGTTTGATACCGTACAGTGTATTGTTTGGATTAGTAACGGCCTGACGTTTAGCAGACTGACCGACCAATACTTCATCATCTTTTGTAAAAGCAATGATTGATGGCGTAGTGCGATCGCCTTCGCTGTTTTCGATAACGCGAGCTTTACCATCTTCCATCACTGCGACACAGGAGTTTGTTGTTCCTAAGTCAATACCAATAATTTTTCCCATTTTTATACTCCATCAATCTTGTATCTTGCTGGCTATTTAAGCCGCCTTCGGATAAGTAATTGGGGGATAAAATTAAAATTTCAAGCCCCGAATCTATTTTTATTGAGAGACCACAACCATTGCCGGTCGAAGTAAACGGCCATTAAAACTGTAACCTTTCTGCATCACGCTAATAACATGATTGGCTTCAATGCCATCGGCTGGCTGCATTGACACGGCTTGATGTAACTCAGGATCAAAAGGTTGCCCGACCGGATCAACCTGCTCCAGCCCAAGCTTGCCAATGTTATCGAGTAGCATTTTCATCGTCATACTCATACCATCACGAACCGCTTCTAATGAGGCTGATTCTGACTTGGCCGCGTTAAGACCCAACTCAAGGCTGTCACAAATAGGTAAAAGCTCATTCACAAACTTATCTAAGGCGTGTTTATGGGCATTTTCCAGGTCCCGAGCATGACGGCGGCGAACATTCTCCAGATCAGCACGAGCCAATAACACTTGATTCCAATTTTCTTCGGCTTGCTGTTGTGCTTCTTCCAGTAACTGCTCTGTCGTCTTTTCTGTTTCTGATGATGCCTCAGTTTCAGCCTGCTCATTCGCTTCTACTTCTGGCTTTTCGATTTCTTCATTGCTCATGATGATAGTATTCCGCTTTGCTTCTAACAGAACGTCAATCTGGGGGTGAAAAATTTGATTTCAAGGAGAACTTTGGAATTTATTGATTTTTTGTGATTCTACTTGTATTCAAAGCGTTATCTAATATCTGAGCTTTGAGGTTTCGGGTTAAGCCCGAATTCATTTATTTTGCTTGTCCAAAATAAACGCACGCCCAAACGACAACGTATAAAAAACAAACCATCATCAATACACAGAGGTTTATCTTCAGAGTTATCAGTCATTAGTTTCGCCTTGATGGCGAGTCAGGGAAATGCTTGCCCATTTCCCTAACAACCCTAGGGCACCCCACCGTGCTGGCCTGCGGCTCCACTGCGTTGCTCACTTTGTCTGGCGTCTGGTTAAAACTCGCTACGCTCACAAATTTGTCTGGAACAAATTTGGACGCCGGAGGCGCCCAAAGGGTGAGTGGCATGGATGCCACGAATCAAACACTAACCAGCCGTTATCCAGACAAAGTTGTGCTACTCGTCAGCACAAACGGGGATTTGAAAAGCTTCCACTCTTCCCGTCTATTGCCGCTAAAAATTCGCTGTATTTTATGGATTAAGTGGACACGTGTTTGAGCGTAGCGAGTTGGTGTCCACGCCATAAAATACAGTGAATTTTTAGAGATAAGGCAATATCGGGTGCCCTTTTGTTTGGTTCGTTTATTTTGGGCATGCAAAATAAATGAACGCCCCGCGGCAGCTTCGATGCTTTAATTCAACGAGCGTGTTGGGTTTCGTTCCTCTACCCAACCTACAAGTCTGACGTTTAGTTAAAACTCGCTATGCTCACAAACTAACCTATGACTTTAACCAAACACACTCCCCACCACTACTTTTCTGCACTTTCTCCAACATCGCCTCATGTGCAACAAGCTCTTCCTCTGAGGCACGGATAACTCTGAGCTTTCTGGAAGGAACAGAAGACAGAGTTTCTTCGACTTCATTATCCGATGATGATTTGGTTTCGACTTCTTCCTCAGCAGCCAGCAGCATGGAGACTTGACCACCGGTCATGGCTAAATAAACGTCAGCTAAGATCTCAGCATCCAGTAAGGCGCCATGTAGCTCACGATTGGAGTTATCCACGTCATAACGTTTACATAGGGCATCGAGATTGTTTTTCTGACCTGGATGTTTATCCCTGGCCATTTTCAAGGTGTCTAATACACTACATAAGGTATTCACCCTACGCTTTTCACCTTTGAGTTTTTTCAGTTCGTGATCAATAAATCCCACATCAAACGGGGCGTTATGAATGATGAGCTCAGCCCCTTCGATAAACTGTAAAAAGTCTTCAGCAACATCTTCAAAACTAGGTTTATCGGCTAAGAATTCGTTAGTAATTCCATGGACTTCAATTGCGCCCGCATCAATTTCACGATGTGGATTAATATATTGATGAAATGTTTGTCCTGTCAGGCGACGGTTAACCATTTCCACACAGCCAATCTCAATAATGCGGTGATCTTCAGCTGTGCTGATACCAGTGGTTTCGGTATCCAGAATCACTTGTCGTTTAACAATATTTTCTGCCATGGTGTCCTCTTATTTTTTACCGGTGATTTGCTCTCTGGCGGCAACAGCTAATTGATCTGCACGTTCGTTTTCAATATGTCCCTGATGACCTCTTACCCATTCCCATTTTACCTGATGTGAGGCTACCGCTTTATCAAGGCGCTGCCAGAGTTCAACATTTTTCACTGGCTTCTTTGCTGCTGTTTTCCAGTTTTTGGCTTTCCAGCCTGATAACCATTCAGTCATGCCTTTAATGACATATTGTGAATCAGTGGTAATTGTCACCTGACAAGGGCGTTTTAATGCTTCAAGACCTGCGATCACAGCCATCATTTCCATCTGATTATTAGTGGTATTTTTTTCGGCACCTGACAGCTCTTTTTCTTGTCCCTTTGCACGCAAGATGACACCCCAGCCGCCCGGGCCCGGATTGCCACTGCAGGCACCATCAGTAAATAACTCAACGTGGTCCATCTGTTCCTTCTCTTGTTATCGGTTTATTGACTAAACCAGCTGACGGAAACAAATTCGGTTGACGCCAGCGTTGTTTAATTGGGTTAAGTGGAATTGTTCTTTTGCAAGCAACCACAATTGTTACGCCGCCAAAACACGGCCATAGACGTTTTCCCCAGCGCTCCAAAAAGCGGCATTTATTTAGCCAACTCAACCGACTAAAAGGTGGCCTGAACATCACTTTATGATGCTCAACCACTTCAAAATTTAATAGTGCTAACCAATCCCGAATACGGGTTTGAGTAAAAAAGTGGCCGTGCCATGGCGCATTATCCTGCCATGAAAACAAACGACGCAGCCCCCAAAAACTCCAGGGATTGAAACTACATAAGATGACTTTGCCATCAGCAGCAAGGACCCTTTCTGTTTCCCGCAGTACCTGATGTGGGTCATGAGCATATTCCAGCACATGTAAAAGTAATAAATTATCTATACTATGAGACTTGAAAGGCAGCGCCTCGGCGCTAGCATTTAAATCCCCCGTTGGTCCCACAATGCTTGTTTTAATAGCGCGATTAGAAGGTGGAAATAAACAATATTGCCCGCCTAATTGAACATAAAAATAGCCGACTAAAGGCTGATTAAGTGATGTCAGGGTATCCTGCTCCTGTTGGATAAGCATCTCACCCAATGGACTATGCCACCATTGATTCAGTCGTCGTTGTTTGTTCTCATTCATACTCTGGGCCTATTACAAGGAGAAACCATGCTGACCGTGCACCGAATTCCCGCATTTGAAGACAATTATATCTGGCTTATTCAAGCGCAAGGCACGAATAAAGTTATTGTCGTTGATCCAGGTGATGCCATGCCCGTTCTGAACACATTAAGATCTAAAGATCTGGACCTCATTGGCATCTTTATTACTCATCACCATGCCGATCATACTGCTGGTATTGTTGAGTTAACAAAAGACCTTACCATCCCAGTTTATGGTCCGGCTAATGAAAACATAAATGGAGTGACTCATCCACTATCAGGCAGAGACACAGTTAAGGTTGACCCCGCATTTCCTGAATTTACTGTACTGAATACGCCAGGACATACCCCCGGTCACATCAGCTATTTAGCTGAAGGAAAATTGTTTTGCGGTGACACGTTATTTGCTGCAGGCTGTGGCCGTTTATTAGGGGGTAGTGCAGAGCAACTACATTCCTCTCTCAAGCTGTTAGCAACGCTACCCGCTACAACAGAAATCTATTGCGCTCATGAATACACATTAGCCAACTTACGTTTTGCTAAAGCAGTAGAGCCAGAAAATGCCTTGCTAAAGCAACGCTTTGAACAAACAGAAAAGGCCCGCCAGCAGCAACAAGCTACGGTTCCTTCTTTGATGGAGGATGAATTGGCAACCAACCCCTTCCTGCGTTGTGAACTAGACAGTATAAAAAAGGCGACCGAAACATTTTCCGGTCGCCCGCTTTCCAATAGCCAAGCCGTCTTTACAGCGCTAAGAGCATGGAAAGATCAATTTTAAGCAGCCTTTTCATCTTCTTTATCAAGGTTGTTAAAGTGAATGTCCATTTGTGGGTATGGAATAGAGATACCATTTTCGTCGAACGCTAATTTAATGGTTTCAATCAATTCCGAACGAACCGGCCAGTAATCATCGGCGGCAACCCATGGACGGACATCAAAATTCACACTATTATCACCTAACTCTGATACCCGAATAACAGGAGCGGGATCGGCCATCACTTTCTCATGTCCAGTGACAATATCGGTCAATAATTTTTTAGCTTTTAACAAATCATCGTCATAACCAATACCAAAAACCATATCGATTCGTCTGGTATCTTTTGCTGAGAAGTTGGTGATAGTGCCGCCATAAATCATGCCATTAGGCACAATAATTTCACGATTATCACCTGTTTTCATAATCGTGTTGAAAATGGTAATCGACTCAATCACACCAGCTGTTCCGCCGGCATCAACAAAGTCACCAATTTTGAAAGGTCTGAATAAAATCAGCATCACACCCGCAGCAAAGTTTTGCAGAGAGTCTTTCAGCGCCAGACCGACGGCTAAGCCCGCCGCACCAAGCACAGCGATCATTGATGTGGTATCGACACCCAGCTGATCTAAAGCTGCAATCAGTACAAATAGTAATAAGATGGCATTAGCAATAGTGCTGAAGAAATTAATCAGAATCGGATCAAGATTTGCTCTGACCATTAATTTACGTGACATTTTTACCAGCCACTTGACCACAATACGACCCACAAAAACGATGATCGCAGCATAGAGAATATTGATCAGCCAGAATGCGACAATACTTCCGGTTGCAGTTTCCATGTTAGTTCCTCTTTGATATGGATTGAATCACTTCTCGAATAAGTTTAGGTCCCTGATAAATCAGACCACTATAAATTTGTACAAGGGATGCACCAGCATCCAACTTGGCTAACGCCTGTTGTGCAGACATGATTCCACCCGCAGCGATGATAGGCAAGTCATCATCGAGTGCTTCCCGGAAAAGTCTGACAATTTCGGTGGATTTTTCAAAAACAGGCGCACCACTCAAACCACCCGCCTCATCAGCATTTTTCAGGCCTGCTACAGTCTCACGAACCATTGTCGTGTTTGTAGCTATCACCGCATCAATCTTATGTTTATTAAATGCTTGTGCGAGTTGAGACACTTCCTCTTTTGTCAGATCTGGCGCAACCTTCACTGCCATTGGTACATATTTTTCGTATTGTTCTGCTAATTCAGCTTGCGCATTTTTTAAGGCAGATAACAAACTGTCCAGCGACTCACCAAACTGCAGCGTGCGAAGTCCTGGCGTGTTGGGTGAAGAAATATTGATAGTGACATAGTCAGCGTGCGGATAAACCTTATTCAGACCGATTAAATAATCATCTACCGCTTTCTCAACAGGTGTATCAAAATTTTTGCCGATATTAATACCAATTAAGGTTTTTGTATCCGCCGCTTGAACTTGTTCAATAAGATGATCAACGCCCAGATTGTTAAAGCCCATACGGTTGATAATGCCCTGTGCTTCAGGAATGCGGAATAATCGCGGTTTCGGATTCCCAGGCTGTGGTCTTGGTGTGACCGTACCAATTTCCACAAAACCAAAGCCCAGTGCTGACATGGCTTCAATATGATCACCATTTTTGTCCAGACCGGCAGCTAGCCCGACAGCATTGGGAAAAGTCAGGCCCATCACCCGTACTGGCTTCATATTCATTTTACGTGTCATCAACCATGACATACCGGTCATTTCCAGACAATCAAGACCGACCAAACCTAGGTGGTGCGCCTTTTCGGCATCAAGACGAAACATCAGATCACGCATAATGCGGTAAAACATTTATACCTCCACTTCGATGTGATAACCGCTAAATTTGCGGAGATTGATAACACCTTTATCTAATATCAGATACTGGCCTTTAATACCTTCCAGTCGCCCTTCAACCGTTGCCGTTTTGTCAAAATTAAACGAACTGACTTTTTTCGGATAAGCATTCACTGGATATTCAATCGTTTGCACAGGCTCAGCTGTTAATACCTGAATAGCTGACTCACCAAACTGCTGTTGCAGCAGGGTTATTTCACTTTCACACAAAGCTAAAAGTCGATCTCTTTCTGCGGCTAAATCAAGCGGTTCCGCTTCGCCTTTTAACATTTTCCGCCAGTCAGTTCGGTCAGAAACATGCTGTTTGAACATAACCTCAACCAAGCCTGATTGATAACGGCTTTTGACCCGGAAAATAGGCACAGCCTGAGTGGCTCCCTGATCAATCCAGCGTGTAGGAATCTGATTAATACGGGTAATACCGACTTTTAAACCAGAACTATTGGCCAGATAGACAATATGATCCTGCATACATACTGCTTCCCCCCACTCAGGCTCACGGCAGGTGCCCTGATCATAGTGGCAAATTTCTGGTTTCATAAAACACAAATCACATTGTGCTAACTTCTGTGAACAGGGGAAACAAAAGCCACCACTAAAACTTTTTTTGGTTAAACGGTTGCAATTCACACAATGTATTTCACCTTGATAATGTAAGGAAATCGGCTGACCGATCACCTCATTTAAAGCGAATAATTGTTCATCGAGCTTTATTGCATAATTTGCTTGTGTGTTGTTAGTCAGGCTGACCTGCATTTTGGACAATTGTCCACTAAGCTTTGCCACTGAATCTCCCTTTAATCTGAGTTTTATGTTGATCTTATCCTAGATGGACTGTTGTCGACAGAGCAGCTATTCCTTGTTATCCATTTTTGGCTTTGGTTCATTATCCGTCACCAAACGAATCGGAAAAGGTTCGGTTACAGAACCGGTATATAAGGATCGATGAGGGAAAGGAATTTCTATCGATTCAGTATCAAACGCTTCTTTAATTTCTTCATGAATACTGTTTTTGAGCTCAATAAAACTTTCACGCTTCACCCATACTGAAAACTGCATATTTAATGAAGAGTCACCAAAGCCCAGAAACACAAATTTCGGTTTAGGTTCATCGAGACAAAGTGGATTCGCTTCCGCCACTTTCTCCAGGACTTTTCTGACCGCCTTAATGTCTTCTTTCAAAGCAACAGCGATGCTTAAATCAATTCTCCTGATAGGAAAACGAGTCAAAGTGGTAACTTCAGATTTAATTAATGTTTCGTTAGGTATCCGTACAAACAGATTATCAAACGTGCGTAACTTCACTGACAATAAATCAATTGAAAGCACTTCCCCGGTCGTCTCACCCACCTTGATTAAGTCGCCCACAGAAAAAGGTCGCTCAGCGACTAAAAACAAACCACTGATAATATTTGAAGCCGATGTTTGCGAAGCAAAACCGATGGCGACGGATAGAACACCGGCGGCACCAATCAAAACGCCCAGGTTGAAGCCAATAGCATTTAAGCCCATCACAACAAACACCAACAGAATCAAATAGGAGGCAACACGTGCCATCAAAAGCTGTTGATGTGTATCAAAGCGGTTTTTACTCCATTGACGTACAGCCCGGCTGGCCATCTTCGCCAAAATAAGCCCGACAATAAAATAAATCAGCGCTTCCAATGCAGACATAAACCATTCTGCATTTAAATTGTTAATCCATTCCGTCATAGATTCTCGCTCAGGTTATTAACCAAATAAGGCTGAAATGGCCTTGGTAATTTTGCTACGTCCAATGTCTTCTCTGGCCGGGCAAACCAGCTCAAGTTCGCTGAGCGGTAATCCACCACTTATCACCTCGTCCAAACTCAAAATCGCATCATCCTGATTACGTCTGACCAAGGTTATACGTGGTGTCCAGAATTGTCCGTGTTTATCGGCATACAAACTTAAATTAGGTGCAGGCACACTAATTTTATCCAGTGTTAACATTTGCTCAGACTGGTTCTGAATACGAACTTCAATAGCGGCCCTCGCTTTATTATTGGCAATAGGCTTCACATCTAATTGCTCACTCACTTGCGAGGCATAACTCAACACACCCTCACGGGTATTTGGACCAAACCAGGAGTCACATACTTTCACCGTTGGAATGTCCAATACTTTTTGTTCAGCTGTGCCAGCACCGAGCTGCAACCATAATGGCAGACACACAAACAGCGTGACCTCCTGAAACGGCAACAAACTTACAGAAACCACTGGCCGACAGACAACTGGACGATCAGCCAAGGCTGGTCGAATCACCATTTTTTCTGGAAGTTCAGCAAAAACAAAACGTTGTTCATGCTTAGGTGGCGACTCAAAAGGACTGATTTCATTTCTTAAGGAAGGCTCAAATTGGTTAATATTTTGTTGCCATTCATAACCAGCCCACCATTGATGAGGAGCAGATCGAAGTTCCAGACAAACATCTGCGCATCGCATAACGAATTGTTTTTCCTGGGGAAAACTAAAAACACCCCACCAATTATTTAGCTGTTCAACCATCAGTAATTACAACTTTTATAAATTATTCGGAGACAGGTCGAAAATCCTTGCTTATAATAGCGCGGATGTTTACTCGAAATATGATAAGAATAGCACTCGTATCGGTATTTACGTTACTTGTCGCTTCCTGTAGCAGCACACCGGAAAAAGTCGCGGCAGCCTCGACTTCGCCGTCTGATACGTATTCTAAAGCGAAGCAAAAACAGAAACACACTCCCTGGGAACAAGCTTACAACGAATCCCTAGAAGAAAACGAAAACCCTCTCTCCTCAGAAAACCCACCAATCACCCTTCCTCCCCAAGACCCAACTGATGTTTGGGAACGCATTCGCAATGGCTTTGTGATTTCTGATTATAAGACCCTAGAGCCGGATACTGAACGCCAACTTCGCTGGTTTATTGATCATCAGGATTATGTAGCACGGGTGGTAGAGAGAGCCAGACCTTATCTTTATTACATTGTTGAAGAAGTCAAAAAACGTAATATGCCGATGGAAGTCGCCTTATTACCCGTAGTTGAAAGCGGGTTTAAACCGATGGCGTACTCACCCAGTCATGCAGCAGGACTATGGCAGTTTATTCCAGGTACTGGTGAGCTTTACGGTCTGGAGCAAAATTGGTGGTATGACGGCAGACGTGACGTAGTTAAGTCAACAAACGCTGCACTTGATTATCTTGAAAAGCTTCATAACGATTTTGGTGACTGGCAACTCGCCTTTGCTGCTTATAATTGTGGTGAAGGTACCGTCGGACGAGCCATTAAAAAGAATCAGGCAGAAGGTAAACCAACTGATTTCTGGTCTTTGGATCTTCCTAGAGAAACCTCTGCGTATGTGCCTCGTTTAATGGCTGTCAGCCATATGGTGAAATATCCAGAACGTTACGAATTAGAGTTAAGCCCAATTGCTAACAAACCTTTCTTTGGTCAGGTCAATATCGGCTCTCAGATTGATTTAGCCATGGCGGCTAAGATGGCTGGCATCAGTGAAAAACAACTGCATCAACTAAATCCGGCATTCAATCGTTGGGCAACAGCGCCACAGGGCAATCATAAATTAGTATTGCCACTTGAAAAAATCCCCACATTTAAAACCGCTTTAGCAAAAATGCCCGCTTCACAACGTGTTCAATGGGCACGCCATGAAATTAAACGTGGTGAATCTTTAAGCGTTATTGCCAGAAATTACGACACCACGGTTGATGTTATTAAACAAGCCAATAAACTCGGCAGTACTCAAATTCGTGCGGGAAGAAATCTACTTATCCCGGTCGCATCACATAACATCAGCCAGTTAGCTGTAAACAAAGTACAAAAAAATGTATCGCCTGAAAAAGTCACTAAATCGACTTATATTGTTAAAGCTGGTGATACCTGGTGGGATATTGCCCGCAAAAATAACACCAATGTAAAAACGCTGACTCAACAGAATAAGAAATCGGCCAAAGACATTCTGCGTGCAGGTGAAAAACTCGTCATCACCAGTGCAGTGGACGTCAGAAAACCGGTCAACTACACCATCAAAGACGGTGATTCACTGTGGGCAATCTCACGAAAATTTAATGTCAGTGTTGCTGATGTAAAAGAATGGAATGGTTTAAGTGATCGCTCAACATTACAACCAGGCCAGAGTTTAAAACTTTACATAGACGAAACCTGATTTACCGTGCTGCACGTTGCTCTGTTTGAGCCCGAGATACCTCCCAACACGGGCAATATTATTCGTTTATGCGCTAATGCTGGTGCCGGTCTTCACTTGATCGAGCCGCTTGGTTTTGCCATAGATGATAAACGCTTACGGCGTGCGGGCTTGGATTATCACGAATTTGCTGATGTCATCGTACATAAGAACTTTGATGACTTCCTAGTATGGAGCAACGCCAGACGAATTTTTGCCTGCACTACAAAAGCTACACAACATCACCATCAAGCCAGCTATAAAGATGAAGACATCCTGCTGTTTGGTCCGGAATCACGAGGTTTGCCTGGCGATGTTCTCAATCAACTCGATGATGGGCAAAAAATACGCATACCGATGTTGCCTGACAGTCGAAGTCTTAATCTTTCTAATGCAACAGCCATCATCTTGTACCAAGCATGGCAACAACTGAATTTTGCTGGTTCAAAACAGCTTGATAATCACTAAATACTGTTGCTCAGCAATATAGCTAATTCAGCTTTGCTGAGGCATATCGATTTTTTTAGAGCCGATCTTTGAAATAGAAATGCGAGTGTCCCCCAGAGCTTCGGGATAACGTCGCTATTCTTATTAGACTTGATTAGGTTATCATCTCCGTACCGACACACAACATCTAAATCTATGTGTGCGTGCTATGGAAAGCTATAAACATAGATGTTTATCCTCTATACAATTCATTGAGCATTATTCATGGGTGTAAATCACTACAAATGATAAGCCATCGATTTTTTTGTGTATGTCTTCTTAGTCTTTTACTGAGTCTGTCGCTATCCAGCTATGCTCAAGTAGAAAGTACAAATGAAGCTGTACCTTTGGAAAAAGTCAGTTTGCAACTGAAATGGAAATATCAATATCAGTTTGCAGGCTATATTGCTGCTGTTGAAAAAGGATTTTATAAAGAGGAAGGCTTGGATGTTGAACTTCGTCCGCGTCAACCTAGCATTAATGTCGTCAATGAGGTCGTCAGCGGAAAAGCCGATTATGGTATCGGTGGTATCGGGATTCTGGCTGAATATGCGAACGGTTTACCTATAAAAGCCTTAGCTGCCATATTCCAGCATGACGCTTTAGTATTTATGTCACGCGCACAATCCGGGATTGTCAGTCCCTATGAAATGGCAGGAAAGCGAGTCATGTTTGACTCAACAAATGGCAATGATGCCATCTTAAGAACCCTGTTGAATGACGCGGATATTCGACTCAAAGATATCAATATTATCCCCCAGAAAATGGGCATTGATAGCCTGGTCAATAATGACGTTGATGTCATTTCTGGATACATCAGCGATCAACCCTACGAATTTCTGCAGAAAAAAATCCCTATCAACATCATCAATCCACGTAATTATGGTTTTGACTTTTACGGCGATATTTTATTTACCAGTGATGACGAACTAAAAAAGTATCCAGGCCGGGCCCAACGTATGCTCAAAGCCTCGTTAAAAGGCTGGCATTATGCGCTCGAGCATAGTGAAGAGATGATTAGAATCATCAAGCAGAAATACGGTGCCGAACAAAGCCTGTCCCGCCTCAGGTTTGAGGCAAGAGAGACAAAAAAATTAATATTGGCGGATTTGATACCTCTCGGCAGTATTGAACCTGGTCGTCTCAAACGCATTGCAGATATTTATGCACAACTGGGGGTCGCGCCTGCTTTACCAGAGAAAACCCTTAACCACTCCATTCATCAACCCAGTACCATGCTATCACTCACTCAAGATGAGCAGGCGTGGTTGCAGGCTCATCCTGTTATCAAAGTCGGTGTAGACAAAGACTTTGCTCCCTATGAATGGATCAATAAGGATGGTGAATATGTTGGTCTGGCAGCTGAATACATCAACTTGCTGGAAGAACGTCTCGGTGTGAAATTTGACATCATCTCTAACCGAAGTTGGGATGAACTGATGACTATGGCCCAAAACGATGAAATCGATATGCTGGCCTGTCTCAATGAAACCCCTGAACGTAAGGAATACCTGAAATTTACCGACCCGTATATTCAAAATCCTGTGGTTATTATTAATACGGATATCAATGGCTACATCGGTTCATTAAACAATCTGGCAGGCAAAACAGTTGCTATAGAAAAAGGTAACTTTAGTAATGCACTGCTGAGCGATGATTACCCTGAAATAACCTTACTGTTTACTGACACCCCACGACAAGCTAAGTGATGTGCTGAATACCTCACCCGTGCCAGAAATCATTATCGATAATTACGGTAAGATTACTTACCTCAATCAGGCTTTTATTAGCTCTTTCGGCTATGAGCTAAGCGATATTCCGACGCTGGATGATTGGTTACTCAGAACCTTTCCCAAAATAGAGACACGTGAACGGTTTATTAGACAAACGGGTATCGCCTTTAGTAAACAATATGTGTCTTTCAACTTTGAATCGATTGAAACCGATCTCATCTGTAAAGATGGGCAACGACGCTCAGTCATTGCCAATGCCCGTAAAGTCACCAGCGATACGAGACCGGATACATTAATCATCCTTTACGATATTACCGAGAGAAAACGCGCAGAAGAGAAGTTAAAACTGTCCGGAAGGGTCTTTACCCAAGCACACGAGGGCATTCTTATCACCGATGCGGATGGCCTGATCGTGGATGTAAACCCTGCCTTTTCAGAAATCACAGGCTATAGCAGGGAAGAAATATTGCACCAAAATCCTTCAATATTACGCTCCAATAAACACGATGCTTTATATTTTGAAGAGATGTGGAATGAGCTCCGCCAGCAAGGCCACTGGCAAGGGGAAATATGGAATAAACGTAAAGATGGTCAACTCTATGCAGAGTTACTGACCATCTCCACATTAGTCGATGATTATGGTGAAACCATTCACTATCTCGGCATGTTCTCTGATATTACCCAGAGCAAAGAGCAACAGCATGCACTGGAAATGATGGCGCATTACGATGTGCTAACTCAACTGCCTAACAGAACCTTATTTGCTGACAGATTCAAACAAGCTATTGCCCATAGTAATCGTAATAAGAGCCTGCTTGCTGTCGTCTTTTTAGATTTGGACGGTTTCAAACCCGTTAACGATACCTACGGCCATGAAGCTGGCGATCAATTACTTATCGAAGTATCAGCTCGCATTCAATCCTGTATCAGGCAAGATGACACCGCATCACGACTCGGTGGTGATGAATTTGCTTTATTACTCAATGACGTCAGTTCAGCAGAGCACTGTGAAACGCTGATAAATCGTATCCGCAATGCCATTGAGCTTCCTTACCATATTGATGGCAATGCCATCAGTTGTAGTGCGAGTATTGGTATCACCCTTTATCCACTCGATAATGCCGATGCGGATACCTTGCTACGCCATGCCGACCAAGCCATGTATCAGGCAAAAGTGTCGGGCCGTCAACGTCATCATATGTTTGATACGCGGCAAGACGAGCAAATGTCTGAACAGCAAAATCAATTTAAATCGATTCAAGATGCGTTGATATCGGAGCAACTTGTCCTGTTCTATCAACCCAAGGTCAATATGCGGTCCGGTGAAATCATTGGCGCTGAAGCATTAATACGTTGGCAACATCCTGAGCGAGGTTTAATCACGCCGGGTCACTTTTTGCCTATCGTTGAAGGCAGTTCGCTGGAGATAAATATAGGAAACTGGGTTATTGAACGCGCCATAAAACAGCTTAGTGACTGGATTGAGCATGGCTGGACTATGGAAATGAGTATTAATATTTCCTCGCGCCATCTGCAATGGCATGGTTTATTTGATCATTTGGATCGTGTTTTAGCCAAGTATCCGAATGTGCCCTCCTATCTGATTCAATTAGAAGTTCTGGAAAGCAGTGTTTTAACCGATCTTAATAATATTTCTTCTATCATTAAAACCTGTCGTCATACGCTTGGTCTTAAGATTTCGCTGGATGATTTTGGCACCGGCTATTCGTCACTGACACATTTACGCCACCTTCCTGTAGATACCGTAAAAATAGATCAGAGTTTTGTTCGTGATCTGATTGATGATCCTAATGACTACACTATTATTGATGGCGTTATCGGTCTGACAGATGCCTTCCATCATCAGGTCATTGCTGAGGGTGTAGAAACAACAGAGCATGGCATGATGCTACTGGCTATGGGCTGTGACTTAGCACAAGGTTATGCTATCGCTTATCCAATGTCCGCCGATGATTGCAATCAATGGTTCACTAATTATCAGCCAAATATGCAATGGATCGAGCTGGCTAACCGACAGCTTAATGCAGAACAGACATTAGTTGAATTGATGACACTACAGATTAATTATTGGCTGAATCGTGTTATTGCCAATTTAGAATCAAACTCTGACAATATTGCTCATTGGCCACTGATGAACCATAAAAAGTGTCACTTCAGTTTATGGCTGGAGCAAGCCAGGAAACAGAATTTGTTTGATAGAGTATGGATAGAGTCGATGAAACTGGCTTATACAGAGCTTTATCATAATGCCAATAGTCTGAAATATCAGTTTCAGGAAGACCAGCATCCTATTAAAGATACTGGTATTGCTGAACTGAAAGCTCACTTTAATATCATTGAACAATTATTGGATGCAAAAAAACAGCAGTAATTAGTCGCCAATAAAGCGGCCCAGACTTCTTGGTCCATCAGGCATAGCGATCTGTTTAATCACTTTCTGAGATTTAATATCAATCACCGACAAAGTATTGCTAAACCAGTTAGTCACATAGGCATATTGACTGTCATCTGTAAAAGAAATACTTTCGGGCATTTCGCCAACGTCAATTTTTGCCACTCTTTGTAAATGTTGTGTATCAAATACCCACACATCGTTAGTGCCTTGATTCGCCACATATAACCACTGATTATCTGGCGTCACAGCAACACCATAGGGTGCGATACCCGCTTCTAGTGTTTTGATGACCTTGTAATCATCACCACTGATCACCGTTACCGTATTGTCCTGAATCGCTGTGACATAAATACGTTTGCCATCAGGACTCACGGTAACAGCATAAGGCGCTTTACCGGTCTTAACTTCAGCGTACTGACGCGGCGTATCGGCATCAAGCACGGTTAATGTGTCACTATTGCGGTTAGCAACATAGATACGTCTTGATTTACTGTCTATGGCTAAACCAGCAGGATTTTTACCCACAGATAGAATATCAACAACTAATTTTGTCTCAGGGTTAATCACAACAACCGCATTACGTTCCCAGTCAGAAACAAAAACCTGATGTTTACCGGATGGATCCACTGCGATGGCAAAAGGTTGTCCACCGGTTCTAATTTCACCCAGTTTTTTATTCGTTTTCGTATCAATCATGGTAACGACCCCCATTTCCGGATGGGTAACGAATAATTGATTACGCTGATTATCTAAGGAAATGCCAACGGGCCCAGTTGCTACATCGACTGCAGCCATTATGTCCTGTTTATCAATATCAACAACGGTGATTTTACTTGCCGCCTGACTACTGATATAGGCATGTTGAGCTGCTAGTGGCATCGCCACTAGCAATAAGCTCAATGAGAGACCTAAACGCAACTTCACTTATTTCTTCCCTTCAAGGGATTCTTTTAGGCTGGCCATTCCTGTCTTGGCAAATGCTTCCATAGCTTTAACAGCCGATTCATCATTGTATTGCTCGGGCGGGAAGTTGCCAGTGTCAGCACGATAGAAGCGTCCCTTCCAGCTCATTTCCGTACCTTCATTTGCTTTGCTTAATTCAATACTGACGGTATAAAAACTCACAGGAAATGCTTCAATATTTTCTTCCAGTAAGCGGTAACTCAGATAATGTTTCGCATCATCTTTTTCATCCAGACTATCGGTAATTTCACCTTTACCTTTCAACTTAAGCACTCGAGTACCTTCTTCTGGTGAAGTCACGGATTCAACCATTGGATGCCAATCTGCAATACCATTAAAATCTGATACTTTTTTCCATACTGTTTCAACGGGTGCATCAATCACGATGGTTTCATCGATTTTTTGTGGTGTTGGTCCATGAGCGAAAGCAAGACTAGTGACGAATAATTGACTTGCCATCAAGGCGGTTGCCCATAATTTCATTAAGTGTTCCTCTTTAAATTTAAAGTATCGTAGATAAGATGTTATTTAGGATCGCGGTTGGTATGCCCCAATGTTTCGACATGACCATTAACGATGCCGAATTGGGTATAGCGATAAATTTTGTCAGAGTGTGCTTGCTGAACGAGATCGCGGTAAATCCAGAATTCAACCGTGCCACTCGCGTTTTCTTTCTTAGAAATGCTGTCAGGTTCACCTAACTCCGTTTTGATAAATTCGGGGGGTTTTCCAGTAAAGTGTTTGAGGAATGCCATTTCCTCATAGGTTTTGTGTGTGCTGGAATCAGCCAGGCTAATTCCGGGAAAAAAAAGTAATACTGAAAGCAGTAGTGGCACGAGTTTCATGTTCTTCCTCAAAGTGAATAGAAAACTCGACCATCGTACTGAGCATTGTGCCGATACCGTTAGAGACATGTCCTTGTATTTCAGCAGGACCTTTTCATCTATGTCTGCGTGATTTGCTCCCCATCTCATCTTAGGCTATGGGTAAATCGCCATCTCTCCTTCATACTTTTCTTTTTTGCTGACGTATGAATACATTATGGAAGGCCTGCAGCTCCAAAAACATCCCAGTACTAATAGTCTGCGTAAACAAAGTATTAAACGCGATGTCGTCTGGATTACCTTATCGTCATTTATTACTTATCTTGTCGCATCGTATTTCGATCTGGCTGAACGTTATATCGATTGGACTGCCCTCGGTGAGCTCTATCAGCTTGATGAAATTATTTTTGTTCTACTGGTTTTTTGTGCAGGCCTTATCTGGTTCAGCAGCCGACGTATTTCAGAACTATCATTATCTCTGAAACATAATTTGGCTATGCAGGCAGAATTAAGCCAAAACAATAAAAAAATCCGCCAGCTGCTCAACGATAAGCAGTCATTAGTACAACGGATAGCCTTAGTCAGAGAATCTGAACGCGATCATCTTGCCTTTGAACTTCATGATGTTTTTGGTCAACACCTGGCTGCAATGGATGCTAATCTGACAGTGGCTTTAAACCAGACCAACAACACCGCTCTCAAGCCCATTCTTGAATCCGTCATGGACAGCACCACGGTGCTGCGTTCAATTACACGCAATAAGCTACGCCATCTCAAACCGCCTAGTCTTGACAGTATTGGGCTGAAAGGCGCCGTACGAGAGCTGGTATCAGAATGGAAGCAATCATTTTCTGGTACTGAAAATATATCGCTCGATATTAATGATAACGAAATCCCCAAACCGGTTGCCCTGACGATGTACCGTGGTCTTCAGGAAGGACTCACCAATATTACCCGGCATGCTGATGCAGAGCAGGTGTTTATTCATTTTCACCAATTCCGCGAACCTGGCAATGCCTGTATTCAATTAAAGCTGGAGGATGACGGTCAGGGCATTAATACCAATATTGAAAGCCAACAAGGCCTTGGTCTCATCAGTATTCGTGAACGTTGCGAAGCACTTGATGGTGAATTTTATATCGCAGCACGACAACCTCAGGGAACCTGTTTAACTATTACGATTCCTTATGACCCCATTGTTTGAGTAAACCATTATGTCCAAAACGACTATTTTACTAATCGACGATCATGCCATTCTTCGAGATGGCTACCAGCATTTATTGAACTCTTCAGGCTTTGACGTTATCGGTCAGGCCAGCAACTCTGAAGAAGGTTACCGACTATATGTCAGTAACAAACCCGATGTCTGCATCATTGATATCAGTATGCCCGGAGCCGGTGGACTTGAATGTATCCGCCGGATTACAGCCAGAGATCCTCAAGCCAAAATTCTTGTCTGTACCATGCATGATGATTCGACCCTTGCTATGCGAGCTATGGATATGGGCGCCCGCGGTTATATCACCAAGTCCTGTCCATCTTCCGTATTGATTGAGGCCGTTAAGACTATCTCCAGCCGTGGTCATTATCTCAGTACTGAAATAGCTCGTTCCATTGCCATGGAAAAACTCATTCATGCCGATCAGAAAGTACATTCTTTATCACACCAGGAGTTTGCCGTATTCCGAATGGTAGCTGAAGGTAAAAGTATCAATGAAATGGCTGAAAATCTGGCTCTGGCACCTAAAACAGTTTCAAATTATAAAACCAATATGATGCGAAAATTAGGTACCAATAATTTAGCTGAGATTATTTTCCTGGCACAAAAAACAGGCCTGATTACTACACCGCCCAATTAAGCAAAGCTAGTGAAAAAGTTCATTATGTTTTTACTCATCCATCCCATCGAAAAATGAAAACAAAACCTAACGCTCTGATAAATAACAATAAGTAGTTATACCTATAAAGCCTCACCATCGTTTTAAGGATAACTTCCCTGAATGTTTAAGGTGTCGCTCTCTATCCCCTGTTACAGCAAAGATAAGAAGATGACCTTTGTGCTCAGCCGTGCTTTTTTACAGCTGATACACAAAGTCAGCATTGACTGACTCTCAAAACAAATAGGAGGATATATGAGAGAAATGCATCATAGCCGGTGGTCAAAAATCGGTACTGCGCTTGCTGTCTCATCCGCACTCGGATTGATGTCAGGCATGTCAGTTGCAAATGATAAGTTAGTAGAATTGTCTAAAAGCAATGAAAACTGGGTAATGCAGGGGAAAGACTTCTCTGGTACCCATTACAGTACTGCCAAACAAATTAATAAAGACAACGTTAAAAAACTGCGTCCATCATGGTCATTCTCAACAGGTGTATTAAACGGACACGAAGGTGCTCCACTTGTTGTGAATGGCACAATGTTTATTCATACACCATTCCCTAATAACACATTTGCTATCGATCTGGATGAGCCAGGCGTGATCAAATGGGAACACAAACCAAAACAAGATCCAGCAGCACGTGCTGTGGCTTGTTGTGACGTTGTTAACCGTGGTCTAGCTTACTGGCCTGGTGATGACAAAGCACCAGCCATGATCGTGAAAAGCTTACTGGATGGTCACGTTGTCGCGTTAAATGCTGAAACAGGTGAAGAATACTGGAAAGTAGAAAACGGTGATATCAGCGTTGGTCAAACAGAAACAGCAGCCCCATTCGTAGCTAAAGATCTGGTTATCCAGGGTTCATCTGGTGCTGAATTAGGTGTTCGTGGTTATGTAACTGCTTACGACATTCATACTGGTGAAATGGTATGGCGTTGGTATGCAACAGGTCCTGATTCAGATGTTGGTCTGGATAAAGACTTCAACAAAGCTAACCCACACTACGGTCAAAAAGGTCTAGGTACATCAACCTGGGAAGATAACGCATGGAAAATTGGTGGTGGTACTAACTGGGGTTGGTATGCATATGATCCACAATTAGACATGTTCTACTATGGTTCAGGTAACCCTGCTCCATGGAACGAAACTATGCGTCCAGGTGATAACAAATGGACAATGACCATTTGGGGTCGTGATCTGGAAACCGGTTTAGCCAAATTCGGTTACCAAAAAACACCTCATGATGAGTGGGATTACGCTGGTGTTAACGTCATGATGCTTTCTGAGCAAAAAGACAAAAACGGCAAAATGCGTAAATTGCTGACTCACCCTGACCGTAACGGCATCATCTACACACTGGATCGTGAAACGGGTGATTTAGTGTCTGCTAACAAAATGGATGACACTGCCAACTGGGTGAAAAAAGTCGACTTAGAAACAGGTCTGCCAATTCGTGATCCTGAATACGGAACACGTATGGGACACCGTTCACGTGATATATGTCCATCAGCAATGGGCTTCCATAACCAAGGTTTCGATTCTTACGATCCTAAACGTGAATTGTTCTACTTAGGTATTAACCACCTATGTATGGATTGGGAACCGTTCATGTTGCCATACCGTGCAGGTCAGTTCTTCGTGGGTGCCAACGTATGGACATACCCTGGTCCTAAAGGTGATCGTCAAAACGGTATCGGTTCAGGCCAAGTTAAAGCCTACAACGCGATTACTGGTGACTTTGCCTGGGAAAAAATGGAGAAATTCTCTGTTTGGGGTGGTACCACTGCAACTGAAGGCGGTTTAGTGTTCTACGGCACATTAGACGGCTTCATTAAAGCACGTGATGCTGACACTGGTAAATTACTGTGGAAATTCAAATTACCTTCAGGTGTTATCGGTCATCCTATGACTTACACACATAAAGGTACACAGTATATTGCTATCAACTACGGTGTCGGTGGTTGGCCTGCAGTTGGTCTGGTGTTTGACCTGAATGACCCATCAGCTGGTTTAGGTGCAGTAGGTGCCTTTAAAGAACTGGCAAGAAACACTCAAATGGGTGGTGGTGTCATGGTCTTCTCACTTGATGGTAAGAGCCCATATGACGATGTGAGCTTAGGTGAATACGGCATGTAAGCAGTAGCTTACAAGTCAATAACTTAAGACTTATTTCGTTAGAAACCTGGCCAGCAACCTGATGGTTGCTGGCCTCCATCAAAGAGACCAACATGATGAAACGAAACATGAAACAAGCCAAATCAGGTCGGATGTTACCTTCTTTTTTGGCACTCCTATTAGGCAGTGGCTTAGCCTTTAATGCACAAGCCAATACCAGCACGCTCAAAGTGTGTGCAGCCAGTGATGAAATGCCTTATTCAAATAAGCAGCAGGAAGGCTTTGAGAATCAACTGGCAAAAATTCTAGCGGATACCATGGATCGGGAACTAGAGTTCGTCTGGTCCGACAAAGCAGCTATTTTTCTTGTTACTGAAAAGCTACTTAAAAACCAATGTGATGTCGTCATGGGCGTAGACAAAGGTGACCCTCGTGTCGCGACCAGTGATCCTTATTACAAATCAGGATATGCCTTTATCTATCCAGCAGACAAAGGTCTGGATATTAAGAACTGGCAAAGTCCGGCATTAAAAGATATGTCTAAGTTTGCCATCGTGCCTGGCAGTCCTTCAGAAGTGATGCTTCGTGAAATTGATAAATATGAAGGCAACTTCAATTACACCATGTCATTAATCGGCTTCAAGTCACGTCGTAACCAGTATGTCCGTTACGCACCTGATTTATTGGTCTCAGAGGTGGTTTCAGGTAAAGCTGATATCGCTCATATCTGGGCACCAGAAGCAGCGCGCTATGTTAAATCAGCATCAATCCCCTTAAAGATGGTGGTATCTGAAGAAATAGCGCCAACTCATGATGGCGAAGGCGTCAGACAACAGTTTGAACAAGCGATCGCTGTGCGCAGTGACGATCAGGAACTGTTGAAAGAAATCAATACAGCTCTGCATAAAGCTGATCCGAAGATCAAAGCCGTATTGAAAGACGAAGGCATCCCACTTTTATAACACTAATAAAAATACTCTTTGTTATTACAGGAAATTTTTTAAATCATGACTAAAAAAACATTTTTGCCAAAGAAGATTCGGGGAATCGCTTTACTTACTGTCTCGGTACTTTCCGTGGCATTGATTCCTGTCGCTCAATCTCAATTGGTTTTCAGAAATACAGTTACAGGTGATGTACTGGACTTATCTTTTGGCAAGAAAGGTGAAAAAACAGAGGCTGTAGAGCATTTCCTCAATACCGGGGAAAACAAGTACAACACTGACGATGATGCCATCAAAGCAGGCGAAAGTCTGTTTATGTCTGCCTGCTCAGGTTGTCATGGGCATTTGGCGGAAGGCAAATTAGGTCCGGCTCTGGGAGATGATTATTACACCTACCCGAAAAACGCTAATGATAAAGGCTTCTTTGAAACTATCTACGGTGGTGCTCGTAGCATGATGGGCCCACAGTACAACAACCTCACAAAAGATGAAATCTTACACATCATGGCTTTTGTAAGAAGTATTTATTGGGGATCGGTTGATAAAGCGGATTGGCTGACTGAAGAAGAAAAAGCCAACTTTAAACCAAAACCAGTGCCGGAAGAATATAAAGAGGCAATGGATAACTTTAATAAAACTCATCATTAATTAATGGGTGGTGTGCCGTCATAGTGGCAGCACACCAATTCATTATGTCGTCGCAAAAATAAGGAGAGAAATATGAAACTAAAAACAATCGCTGTTACTTGTTCAGCCCTGATGATGTTGTCTGGTGCTAGTGCAGTTATGGCTTATGATGGAACAAAATGTAAAGCAGCTGGTAATTGCTGGGAAGCCAAACCTGGATTTCCAGACAAAATCAAAGGATCTAAATACGATCCAAAACACAGCGAAAAAGAACTGAACAAACAAGATGCCGCGTTAAAAGCAATGGAAAAACGCAATGCAGATCGTGTTGAACAGTTCAAAAAAACAGGTAAATGGGTTTATTAATCCACTACTGAAGCTGACCGGCCTTATTCTCAGGCCGGTCTTTTCTTTTTCTTCCATGTGAAACCGCTATGAACCAGCTATCTAAAACCTCAACGATAGCGATGTCAGATTGGCATGCGCTTATTCGTCAGATGGAATCCAGCATCAATAACACTATTCTTGGTCAGGAACATATCGTCAGACTAATGACCATTGCCACCCTGTCGCGAGGGCATATCCTGTTAGAAGGTGATGTGGGTGTCGGTAAAACCACCTTGCTGAAAACGGTAGCTGAATGTCTGGGTGGTAACTTTGAACGTATTGAAGGCACCATCGACTTGATGCCACATGATCTCGTTTACTACACCTATATTGGTGAAAATGGTAAACCAGGTGTCAGTTCTGGGCCGGTACTGAAACATGGCGATGAACTCTCTATTTTCTTTTTCAATGAGATTAACCGAGCACGTCCACAAGTCCATTCTCTATTATTGAGAATCATGGCTGAACGAAGCGTACACGCGTTTAACCAAACACATTTTTTCCCACATTTGCAGGTGTTTGCTGACCGTAATCGTATTGAAAAGGATGAAACCTTTGAGCTACCAGCAGCGGCACGTGATCGCTTTATGATGGAGCTGCATGTTGAGCAGCCAAAGTCAGAAGAACAACTTAAAGATCTGATGTTCAATCCACGTTTTCATGACGCTGACAAACTGGTGGATTCGGCCGATAAAGCGATTGTGCCGTTTCAGCAGCTGAATGATATTGCTGCTGCCATTCAGGATCATGTGCATACAAGTGAAAAAGTACAGGATTATGGTTATCACCTCTGCCGCGCTCTGCGTGAACCGGCTGAATATGGCATTCAAATCACCGATGTTGATACCAGTAATATGATTCGCGGCGGTATGGGCCCTCGCGGTATCAGTTATCTGGCTCGTGGGGCCAGAGTGAATGCCTGGTTGAATGGACGTGATGCACTTGTGCCAGAAGACTTCCATATGATTATTCGTCAAATAGCCAAGCACAGACTGTTTTTAAATCCTGTGTATGACTATAACCGTGATGACATTGTTGAATCACTGATCACGGCTGCATTGAATACGATTCAATCACCATGAATCAAACCTTTGATTACAAAACCACTGGTCTAATCAGTGGCTTAATGCTGGGCTCACATAAAAGCCGGCAACGCGGTACCGGATCGGATTTTTATAAGAAATCATTATTCTTAGATGAACCCGATACTTCACGGCTGGATTTAAATGCCAGCCTGACTGATCCATTTGAATCCCTGCATGTAAAAAGTTTTCGGCAACGTAGCAAAATCGATGTCATCTTACTTATCGATGGTTCATCCTCAATGCTCTATGGTGAAAAAACCTCATTGCTACGCGAGGTCTATGACAGTACTAAAGACTCAGTCAATGCGGCTAATGATCGTTTTTCCTGTTATCTGCTCAAAGAAAAGTTGCTGAAGCTGGATGATGCCGAAGCTTTGACCACTGAGCTGACAAAGCTTCGCCCAGAGTCCAATCAGGCTGAAGCGACTCAGCAGGTTTTTCCGGTATTACCAGGCAAACCTGCACTGGTATTTTTAGTTTCCGACTTTCACTGGCCGGAAGCACAGTTACAGTCATTGATGACTGTTTTGTCAGCACATTTAGTTGTGCCTATGGTGTTATGGCAGTCTAAAGAATTTCTCGATTTTCCCTTATGGCGATTCGTTGAACTCACCGATCTCGAAACAGGTGCTAGTTCTCTGGTATTTATCACCCGGGATCAAAAACAAAAAATTCAGCAGCAATATGAAGATCGAAAAGCGTATCTCACCCAACAATTCCGTCGCTTTAATCAACATCCCTTTTGGTTGATTGATCACTATGATGCCAGACAAATGAGTCGATACTTTTCGATGCAGTAGGAACCATTATGAAGCTTTTTAACACCATTTCACTGATTTTAAGCTTATTTCTGCTGTCTGTCATCTGCTCAGCAGAGACCACCATCCCGGGCCAAATTATCAAAATGGATCAGGGACGAAGCTATGGCTTAATGGTCGGCGACATTATTGAGCACCAATACCTGATCGCTATCGACACAGATTATTCTTTGTCACCCTCATCTCTGCCTGTCGAAGGTGAACTGACCTACTGGCTTGATCTGAACAGTGTCAATATGAGCTCTGAGCAGCGAGGTGGAAAGACGCTCTACCACCTCACTCTTCGCTATCAAACATTTTATGCACCACTAGATGTCCGTGCATTACTTATTCCAGATCAACAGTTAGTATTTACTGACAGCTCAAATCAACGTTTTGAAATCACCTTGCCAGAATGGCATTTCACTATGTCGCCGATTAAAGAAGTTGTCTCAAGTGGTATCGGTAATGATGATGGTAGTAATGGCTTTATGAAAGCCGATATCGCGCCCAGAACACACTCGCTTTCACGGTATCAAACACCCATTATCATTTATGCCGGTTTGTTGATCTTATGTTTGTTAATCTGGTCTGCTCTCACAGGTTTATTACCTAAGTTCAACACCTCCCCATTCCATGTGGCCAAGCGTCACATTAAACGTATCAGACGCCAAAAAAATATGACGTCTGAACAAGTGCAGCGTGGCATGCAAGCAATGCATGATGCGTTTAATGCCCGAGCATCTCACACGGTGTTTGCCGCTCAGATTGATGATTTTATTAAACAATATCCACAGTTCAATGCATGTCGAACGCAAATCGAAGATTTTTTCCAGCAATCCAGAAATGTATTTTTCTTTGATGAAGAACCCAAGCCAAACTTACTGACGGATTGTATTCGTCTATGCGACAGACTCGCTGCTGCTGATAAAGTGGTGCAGAGTAAGCCATGAATCTTGCTTTCCATCTGCCATGGCTGTTGCTGTTATTACCACTCAGCTTATTACCTTTCTTCAGCAGTTTATTTGATCGCCATGCGACGCCCAGCAGACAGCTAATTAAACTGAATCCGCTCACCATCTGGCTAAACCGCTTGATAAAGCTTGCAGCTTCTCTTGCTATTGCTTCAGTCATTATTGGCCTCGCCGGTTTGCATAGCCTTGAGCAAACCGTGACACGCACCGGACAAGGGGCACATATTGTGTTTGTACTGGATCGAAGTGCCAGTATGAATGAAACCTTCGGCGGCCAGACGCCTGATGAAAATGAACAATCCAAAGCCCAAGCGGCCAGGCGTTTACTATCAGAATTTGTTAACCGCCGTCCTCATGATTTGTTTGGGGTAGCAGGTTTTAGTACGCAGCCATTTTATATCAGCCCATTAACTGAACATAAAAGTGCCATTCAGGCAGCTATCAATAGCCTGGAAACACCAGGGTTAGCATTTACTAACGTCGCTAAGGGTTTAGGAATGGGCCTTAGTTATTTCAAAGACCAACCGCACACGGGATCTCGTGTAGTCGTTTTAGTGTCTGATGGTGCGGCAACTCTGGACCATCGTGCTCAGAAAACGCTGCGGGAATGGTTTGAACGTTACCGAGTCAGCTTGTACTGGTTCTTTTTACGTACAGAAAACGGACAAGGCATCTTCAGCGAGCCAAAATCACATCGAGATGATAACCCTAAAGTGATGCCTGAACGCCATTTGCATAAGTTTTTCAATACCTTATCTGTACCTTACCATGCATATGAAGTCGATACCGCTGAATCACTTCAGGCAGCCATCGCGGAACTGGATGAACTGGAAAGCTTGCCATTGATTTATCAGGAAAAACTGCCAAAACAAAGTTTGTCGGCATGGTGTTATGGCTTAGCTTTGTTTTTTGTTCTGTTACTCGTTGCCGTGAAATTTTTGGAGAAACGCTCATGATGTTGCGCCGTCGTTATCTACAACATCTTATGCTGGTGATTAGCTTGGTTTTTCTTACTTTACTAGGTCTGCAAATAGTAGAAAGGCAGCATCAAAAAGCGATTAACGATGCCATAAAGCTTTTACAGTCGCCTCGTCTGGTGGACGCAAGTAAGATTGATCTGACAGAGCCTGAATTACAGTTTGCCTATGCCCATCATTTGCAACAACGCGGCATGTTTGAAGATGCGGTTGATGCTTATGGTAAAGCCGAACGGCTTAGCTCTCCGGCTATGCTGAAACTGGTTTATTACAATATGGGTAACCTCTATCTGCAACAAGCTATTGAAACGGCTGAGAAGATGGGGATTGATCGTGCCACAGCCCTGGCCGATGTCGCCAAAGATCTCTATAAATCGGCATTAAAAAATGACCCCGAGTTTTGGGCAGCGAAATACAACTATGAAGCGGCACAACGACTCTCTCGTGATTTACCGCTAGGCGATTTAAAAGATTCTGGTGAAGCTCAGGAAAGCTCTGAAGAACTGTGGTCAGCGATGCCCGGTTTCCCTCTGGGTTTGCCCTAGGGTGTTGTTATGAAGCGTTTATATGCATTGATAGCTTCCGCGATATTATTGCTTATCGCCATTGTTCTGCCCCCTTTGCCATTCACTGTCAAAAGCTATGATTATGTGTTTGTGCTTGATATCACCCGCAGTATGAATGTGCAGGATTATTCCGATAAACACGGCGGTGCTATCAGCCGTTTAGAAAAAGCAAAAGCAGCTATGCTGCATGCCGCCAGAAGTCTGCCATGTGGTTCAAAAGTGGGCTTAGCTGTATTTACTGAACGTGTTCCAGCCCTACTCTATTCGCCTATTGAAGTCTGTAATGATTACCCGATTCTTGAAGCAAGTATTCATGCTCTCGACTGGCGTATGGCCTGGGTTGCTGACAGTAACATCGGACAGGCCCTCTATAATACCCGTGAACTGATGATGAATGACGTGCTCACCGGAAGTAAATTGGTGTTTTTAACCGATGGTCATGAAGCACCACCTATCAATCCACGTTATGCGCCTGATTTCAGCTATCTGGATACAGAAGATCAAAAAGAAGACTGGAAAGCCGGCATCATCATTGGCGTCGGTGAGCTGGGACTGAGTAAAATTCCCAAGTTTGATGAAGATGGTGTACAGATTGGTTTTTATACAGCGGAAGATGTACCTCATGCCTCCCGCTTCGGTTTACCGGCTGACCCAAGTAAGGTTGAGGGATATATACCACGCAATGGCCCATGGGGCACTGCTAAGGTTGTCGGTACTGAACATCTATCGAGTCTTAAACAAGACTATTTGATGGAACTGGCTAAGCAAAATCATATGCTATATCACCACCTTGAAAACAATGCTGATATGGCCCGTTCACTACAAAACGTTGATTTTGCTTATCAGGCAAAACAACCCACGCACTTTAATAATATAGCGGCGGCTCTAGCCTTATTACTGCTTCTCTATTGCTACCAACCTTTCAGAAAGAAATGGTCTATTTAACTTAAGCAGCCTACAAGCTGAAGCTGATCTTATTGCTTATTCTTCATTTTGTGCCCGATGCTGGCGTCGGCTCTGACAAATCTGTACATGATTGGCATCGGCCCACTCAATAAGCGCTTGCATGGGTACCAGAAAAGAATGACCTAACGGACTCAATGTATATTCCACTTTTGGTGGTACCTCAGCATAAAGCTTCCGTTCAATAAACCCGTCCTGCTCTAAACGTTTTAAGGTGCGAGATAACATCTGCCTTGATATATCACCTATTTCACGATGCAGCTCATTAAAGCGCAAAGTACCGGGCGTCAGCGCGGTCAGGATTAATAAACTCCATTGGTCACCAATTCTATCCAGCACATCTCGTACCGGACAAGGATGGTCAAACTGAGTCTGTGCCTGCGTTTCAACGGAATTAGTGCTTGTCATGGTCACCTCCAGGTAACTAAGTACGCTCAAATTGACTTCTTGTCAGCTCAATTCAAAAAATCTACTCTGCCCCACACAGTCTATTTTTTAGACCTGATATTTTTTTCATACTATTAAGAGGTGCATTATGTCACACATTGCTGTTATTGGGGCTTCTGGTGAAGTCGGTTCAAGAATCGTCAAGGAACTATCAGACAGACATCATCAAATTACCGCCATCTCACGTCATCCTGAAAACATTCCATCATTACCAGGTGTGACAGCATTAAAAGCCGATCTCTACAACACTGATGAGATTGTTCAACTGTTGAAGGGACACGATGCGGTGGTGAGCGCCGTAAAATTTGTCGATGCTGACGCACAGCAGATTATTGATGTCGTTAAACAATCAGGTGTTCAACGCTATTTAGTGGTCGGTGGTGCAGGCAGTCTGGAAGTACAGCCCGGACTCCTTCTGATCGACACGCCCGAATTTCCAGAAGTCTTTAAGACTGAAGCGACTAAAGGTGCTGAATTTCTCGATGAAATACAAAAAGAAACAAACCTGAACTGGACCTTCTTATCCCCTTCAGCCTTACTCGGCCCAGGTGAGCGTACAGGTAAATTCAGATTAGGCAAAGACACCCTTCTTACTACCGGCAGTGGCAGTCACATTTCTTATGAAGATTATGCCGTCGCACTGGTTGATGAGATTGAAAACCCACAACACCCTCGACAACGTTTTACTGTCGGTTATTAAAAATGACTATAAAGGAAACCATCATGACTCTATCCCGCTATTTTTTCTTAACGCTTTTTAGCCTTGGTCTACTGTTCTCAGCAACGAATGTATTTGCAGAACAAATTGTCCAGCGAGATCTGGCTAAAGAAGAGGCTAATCGTCAACTCGTTATCAACTTTTATAATCAATTTTTTAACCAACATCAGGTTCAGCAAGCTGCCGAGGTGGTTGCAGATAATTATATTCAGCACAATCCTCATGTGCCTGATGGCAAAGCACCTTTCGTTGGCTATTTTGAAGGTTATTTCAAAAATAACCCTCAATCAAAAGCAGATATCGTCAGAAGTACTGCAGATAATGATCTCGTTTATCTGCATATTCACTCTACGCAAAATGCTGAAGATCCTGGACAAGCAGTTGTTGATATCTTCCGCGTTAAAAACGGAATGATTGTTGAACACTGGGACGTTATACAGGACGTGCCACAAAAGTCCGCTAACGATAATACGATGTTTTAAATCAGAAGGGATTGGTTGGACTGATTTTATGATTGACCTTTTGCTCTAAGGCTTTACCGTAGACAAATTCAATACAGCGAAGAGGGAATATCAATGTTAAGTGCTGTAAAAACACAAACTGGAGGCAAAAAAAGCCGGAGTAGAACTCCGGCTTTTTTTGAATCTGTTGGTGGCTATACCTAGATTCGAACTAGGGACCCCATCATTATGAGTGATGTGCTCTAACCAGCTGAGCTATATAGCCACACGAAGCGCGAAATAATACGATATAAATGCTTAAGTTTCAAGTGAAAAGATCATATTTATAACCAGTCACTCAGTTGAATACCGAAACCAATACTATTGGAGTGTGCATCATAGTCAATCAGACTTTCTCCGTAGCCATTAAACCATTGCACATAGCCTTTTACCCGATCGGTGAGCGAAAAGCTCCAACCTAACTGAACAGCACCATAATTATCATGAAAATTCAGGTTGTTCCGCAGCATAATATCGAAGCTGTGGTTATCCATTTTATATACAGCGCCAAATTCAAAGTTACCCATAAATTCTTCGATATCAGGGTTATCATCATCACTGCTGCTATCTGGGATACGCCACCATGGTTTGAGTGAGTAGTACCAGTCATTGTGCTCAAATACAAAGTCTGCATAAACCCGATTCCAGCTACGCGATAACTCGCCTGCCTGACCGTTTGACTGGTGGACAATACCAGTACGAATAAGCGAGTTCTTTATACCGAATACTTCATAGTCTGTTTTGAAAGATAACCAGGCCTCTGGTTCATGATCGGATTCACGGAAAGGTGATGAACTGTGTTTATTAAACTGCTGCCAGAATGAGCGGTTGGTATAAGCCACATACGCATCTGCACGACCGTTAAATAAATCATAGGCCACAGGCAGTTTTAAGCTGATTTGGAATTTGGTTTCCCACGGTTGCAAGTGAATATTGTCATCTGGATAAGCGGCTTCAAATGGTGCTTCATTAGGCGCCGCCATATTATTACTTAAAATAATGTAATTTGGTTTATGCGGTAACAACACAAATGGGTTTTTGGCTTCTTTCTTTTCCAGAAATAAACGGCGGGTAATCGCTGATTTGTCTTCCGTTTCCACACCACTACTGGTGACTTTGATATCAACAGGTTCAGGGTTGGGCGAAGCATCTTCAATGGTTTTTTGAGTAATCTTAGAATCACATAGTTGTTTGATATCGCCGACTGACATCGTATCGTCAGCCGTTGCCAGTTGGGTGAGCAAACATTGATTTAATTTATCATCCGCATTGACCAGGGGTGTGAAGCCAATAGCTAACAATGATAAGAGGTAGGAGAATGATGCCGTCTTCATGGTTTGCCTATGCCAGGATGAATAACAATTCACGACATCATATCCCAGAATTCTAGACGTTGAAGCGGAAATGCATCACATCACCGTCTTTAATGACATATTCTTTACCTTCCAGACGCCATTTACCGGCATCTTTAGCACCTTGCTCACCGTTATACTGAACAAAATCATCGTAACTGATGACTTCAGCACGAATGAATCCTTTCTGAAAATCTGTGTGAATAACACCAGCGCCTTCTGGTGCTGTTGCGCCTACTTTGACTGTCCAGGCGCGAACTTCTTTTACACCGGCAGTAAAATAAGTATGTAAACCAAGTAATTGATAACCGGCACGAATTACACGATTCAAACCTGGCTCGTCCTGGCCGATTTCGCTCAAAAATTCGACTTTTTCATCATCTTCAAGGCCAGCAATTTCTGATTCAATCGCTGCACAAATCGCGACTACATTAGCGTTTTCTTGCTCGGCAAATTGTTTAACAGCATCTAAAGCAGCATTATTCTCAAAGCCATCTTCAGAGACATTGGCGATATACATGGTGGGTTTAATCGTCAGCAGGTGTAAATCACGAATCAAAGCCAGTTGATCTTTATCAAAGCCCATGGCTCGCACAGGTTTGCCACTGTCTAAGTCTTCACGCATTTGTGTGAGTAGCTCTAATCGTGCTTTCGCTGTTTTATCACCGCTTTTGGCATCACGCGTGGTTTTGGTAATGGCTTTTTCAACACTTTCCAAATCAGCGAGGGCTAACTCGGTATTAATCACTTCAATATCATCCAAAGGCGATACTTTACCCGCCACATGGACGATGTTATCGTCTTCAAAACAACGGACGACGTGTGCAATAGCATCTGTTTCGCGGATATTAGCTAAGAATTTGTTACCAAGCCCTTCGCCCTTTGACGCGCCAGCCACCAGACCGGCAATATCGACGAATTCCATAGTGGTTGGCAAAACACGTTCTGGATTAACGATAACTGCCAGTTTATCCATACGTGGATCTGGCACAGGAACGATGCCGACATTAGGTTCGATGGTACAAAAAGGATAGTTCTGCGCATCGATACCGGCTTCAGTCAATGCATTAAACAAGGTTGATTTGCCAACATTAGGTAAACCGACGATACCGCACTTAAATCCCATGAGAAATCCTATTGTGAATGTAGCCAGTTCATGGCCTTATCCATATTTCCGGATAACACCTCTGGCAAAATACGTAAAACATTATCGATGGCTTGCTCGATCTGTTGACGATCGGTCGGTGAGGGTTTACTGAGTACATAATCAGAAACCAGCTTGCTATGACCAGGATGTCCTATCCCCAAACGACAGCGCAGAAATTGTTTGCCCCCCGTCTGAGCAATAATATCCCTGAGTCCATTGTGCCCACCATGACCACCATCGCGTTTTAATTTAACCGTTCCGGGAGCCAAATCTAATTCATCGTGGATAACGAGAATATTCTCTAACGGAATTTTGAAGAAATTCGCTAATAGGGCAACAGACTGGCCGCTTCTGTTCATAAATGTCAGCGGTTTAAGCAAATAAACTTTATGACCATCCAGAGAGCATTGAACCAGCTCCCCGTGATAGCGGTTTTGAACAGTAAAGTTCACACCGAGATCACGAGCAAGCTGGTCCAAAAGCCAGAACCCGACGTTATGTCGGGTTCCTTCATATTGGGAGCCGGGATTACCTAAACCGACGATGATCCAGCTCCCCATCTAAAGATTACTCTTCAGTTGCTTCTTCATCACCTTCTGCATCTTCAGCATCATCTTCAACTGCGTGTACACGAGGCATATGAATGTTAACCACAGCTTGGTCATAAGCAGAACGTTCACCTTCTTCAAGATGCTCTTCCTGACCATGTGACAGTGCAGGCAAGCTAACACCTTTAGGCAGAGTCAGTTCTGATAAGTGAATAGCGTGATCTAATTCCAGCTTACTGATATCCACTTCGATGTACTCAGGCAGATCAGCTGGTAAACAAGCAATTTCAACCTCAGTCATTACGTGAGAAACAACACCACCGCCTTTCACACCAGGTGCTTTTTCTTCACCGACAAAGTGAAGAGGAACAGTCATTGTCATTTCATGTTTAGCATCAACACGCAGGAAGTCAGCATGAATGATTTTGTTGTCATTAGCAGGATGACGTTGCAGGTCTTTTAATACAACTTGCTCTTTTTTCTTGCCAATGTTCAGCGTCAGAATGTGAGCATAAAATGCTTCTTCAGCTAAATGACGAATGAATTGGTTGTGATCAACAGAGATCGAAACTGGCTCTTTTTCAGCGCCATAAACAACAGCTGGTACTTTACCCGCATGACGAAGGCGGCGGCTCGCACCTTTCCCCTCATCAGTACGCGCTTCAGCTTGTACTTCAAATAAGTTTTCCATTTTTTTCTCCAAAAACAATGGACCTTAGCCCATCAAAAATGCCGCTAATAAAAGCAGCGTAAGCCTCCCCCGCGACCAGGTTCGGCACGTAAAAGTCAGTCGTAGCTGACTAATCCATATACAAGGAGCTAACGGACTCCTCGTTACTAATTCGATACATCGCTTCTGCCAGCATCTCTGCGATGCTTAACACGCGAATTTTTTCACATTCCTGTGCATGCGGTTGTAACGGAATCGTATCCGTCACCACCAATTCATCAAGCACTGAATTGCTGATATTTTTTATCGCCGGACCCGATAAAACAGGATGCGTAGTATAGGCAACCACTCGGGTAGCACCATGTTCTTTCAATGCAGCCGAGGCGGCGCACAAAGTACCCGCGGTATCGACCATGTCATCAATCAATACACACACACGTCCATCTACGTCACCAATAATATTCATAACTTTGGCTTCGTTAGCACGTGGACGACGTTTATCGATAATGGCTAGCTCAACACCAAGGTGTTTTGCTAAGGCGCGCGCTCTGACCACACCACCCACATCAGGTGAGACCACGACCAGATCTTCATATTTATGCTTCCAGATATCACCTAATAACACAGGTGAGGCATAAACATTATCAACAGGACAATCGAAAAAGCCCTGGATTTGGTCTGCATGTAAGTCGACGGTTAAAACGCGGTCAGCTCCTACGCCCGTCAGCATATTAGCAACAACTTTTGCCGTAATAGCGACACGTGCGGAGCGGGGACGACGATCTTGTCGAGAGTAACCAAAATAAGGCACAACCAAAGTAATACGCTTTGCCGATGCACGACGGATAGCGTCGGTCATCACCATCAGTTCCATCAGATGATCATTGGTTGGCATACAAGTCGGTTGAACGATAAAGACGTCTTTACCACGTACATTATCAAGAATTTCAACCATGATTTCGCCATCACTGAATTTTTCCACAGTGGCTTTGCCAAGTGAAATATTGAGGAAATTGGCGATGCTTTGAGCCAGCTTACGATTGGCATTACCAGTGAATACCATCATTCGGCTATCGGCTGTTCGTTGTTGTAGCTGGAGGAGTCGGTTTTGTGTCACGGTAGAGGCGCCGAGTTTTCTATCAAAAAAACAAAAGAGTGGCTGGGGTACCAGGATTCGAACCTGGGAATGCTGGGATCAAAACCCAGTGCCTTACCGCTTGGCGATACCCCAACTGACAAAACTCATTCTATCATCTTGCAGTCACATCTGGCTTATTTTTCTGCCAGTGCTCTTGCAGTGAGTGGCGACTGATTACAGCCTTTTGCCACAAAACCCTGCCAGTGTGAAGGCAGTTTATCTATGACGTCTTGTGCTTCTTGCTGACTTTGAAAATCAGCGAAAACACATGCTCCTGTACCAGTCATTCTTGGAGGCGCGTATTGTGCCAACCATTCTAGTGCATTTGCAACTGCCGGATAGTGTTTCACCACCACCGCCTCGCAGACGTTTCTGCCTTCCCCAGAAAGGAAGCGCGATATTGTGATAGGTTCGCAGTCGCGTGTCAATTCCAGCGATGAAAATATTTCTGCAGTAGACACATGACAATCCGGACAAATCACCGCAAACCAAGGTTCTATCGGGGATATTGGCGTTAAGTCTTCACCGACACCTTCAGCCCAGGCAGCATACCCAGCGATAAAAATAGGCACATCAGCCCCTAAACTGAGTCCGATTTGCGCTAATTTTTGCTGTGACAAACCACATTGCCAAAGCTGATTTAGAGCAACTAAGGTTGTCGCGGCATTAGAACTTCCGCCACCTAATCCGCCGCCCATCGGCAGACGTTTGGTAATAGAAATATCAACGCCCTGCTCATCATTGGTGAAAGGTTTTAATAGTCTTGCCGCTTTAACAATCAGATTATCTTCGCTTGGCACATCCGCAAATTCTGTCTTGAGCTGGATTTGGCCTGAGTCATTCGTCTCAAAAAATAAACTATCGCCAAAATCCAGAAACTGAAATGCGGTCTGAAGATTGTGATACCCATCTTCCCGCCGTCCGGTAATATGCAAAAATAAATTTAATTTTGCCGGCGCTGGCCATGCTTTCACTCAGCTTGACTCCAATCAGAAATGATTAATCTGATATTCAAATCAGGATGTTTGATAAAAATCTTGGAAGGCACAACCAAACCATTAAATGGTACATAACGCAGATATTCCACCTGCCAACCTGCTTGTTGTAAGGTTTTTAGGCGTCCATTTTCGTCGAGTTGATACTTATCAACCGCAGCATCTTTATATGGCACACCTCTGACCCAATCGCGTAATGCACTGACCGGTAAAAACCAGCCTAAAGTTTTGGCTAATAATTGCTCAGGTGTCTGTGCGGAATATTGCTCGCCATTATCTAAGGTGAGTGTGACTTGTTCAGCATCACCAATTAACTCAGCACCACCTTGCGAAAAAGGGCCTGACAGTTTGATGTCAAACCCCTCGCCTTGTTGTTGCCAGGTAATGCCAGCATTCCAGCCTTCACGCCCTTGTGTAATGGCGGTACGACCTCTGAAACGCCAATCTTTAAGTGCGGCTATTTCTTGCTGCTGCTGTTGCCATCGTTGCTCTGGCGATTCAGTTGTTTTCGGTTGCCATAAAGGTGCACACGCGGTCAGCAAGAGACTCAGTCCTGCCAGCCAAACTAACCTCATAGGCCAAACCTGCGCATAGTTTCAATTAACAAGGTATTGTCCGGATCTTGTAGCAAACCTTTATCCCAGAATTTTTTAGCTTCCTGTTTCTTACCACGCTGCCATAGCACTTCACCTAAATGTGCAATGAATTCCGGATCAGGATTGGCTTCCGTTGCTTCGCGCAGGTATTTTTCCGCCTTTTCTAAGTCACCCAGACGATAATAAGCCCAGCCCAGACTATCCAGATAGAAAGGGTCGCCCGGCTTAAGTTCTAAAGCACGTTGAATTAGTTTTAATGCTTCCTGATGACGATCAGTACGATCCGTCAATGTATAACCCAGCGCATTTAATGCTTGAGAGTTATTAGGATCATTGGCCAGAATTTGCCCCAAATCCGCTTCCAGCACATCCAGCCTATCCATCGACTCAGCTACCATCGCTCTGCTATACAGCGCATCTTCATTTTTTGGATACTGTTTAATGGCTTGTGTTAATAAGTCAAAAGCCTCTTGCTTCATGCCTTGGTCACGCAATAAGCTGGCTTCAAACAAATAATATTGCAGTGCTTTCTGTGGTAATTGTTTTCTTAGCTGTGCTAAATGTTCACGAGCTTTATCAATGTCGTTCCGGCCCAGTAATAGATTAATGTAATGTGTCTGCGCCAAATCAAAACGACTGCTTTGCACGGGTACTGAGGCAAACCAAACCAACGCGGCATCCACATTGGCATTTAATTCTTCAGCAATCCCCATGAAATAAGCGGCCTGATTAGTCGGATCACCCAGTTTTAATAAATCACTGAAATACGATTTGGCTTTCACGCCGTCTTTTTCTTCCAGCGCTAACAGTCCTAAGGCAAAAAGCACATCGCGATTTTCAGGATTATTTGCCTGAATCGACTCAAAAATAGTGCGCGCTTTATCCAGTTGACCGTCATCACCTAATAATTTGCCGTAAGTAAAACGCAGCTCATCACTGGCATCGTCTTTTGCTGCGGGTTTAGCAAGTAGTTTGAGACCTTCTTTAGTTTTACCTAATCGCTGTAAGGTGTCGGCTTTCAATATAAGATAACTTTCATTATCCGGATCCGCTTTTAATAAAGGGTCGATTTCAGCCAGTGTTTGTGGATACTGCTGATAGAAATAAGCCAAGCGTGCATAGGTATAATGCGCATCTGGATGCCCTTGCTTATAGAGATCTAATTTCTTCAGCGTGGCGAGCGCTTCTTCTGGTGAAGCCACTTCAGCCAGATTTTCTGTCGCTCTGGCTAAATAAACTTTTTGCTTCTCGGGCGCTAAAGATAGCGCTTTATTAATGGCTTGAGCCGCGCCGTCGTAGTCTTTTTCCATCATCAAAAATGGCGCGCGCATCATATAGACATCAGCATTATTGGGATCAACTTCTAACCAGCGATCCAGCGCATGATTGATTTTTTCTTCATTTCTGGAAAGTGTCGCCACCTGCGCACTTCGGCCGGCAAGTTTGGGCGACTTGACCATATCCGCAGCACGCTCGTAAAGTTCAACTGCTGCACCCACTTCACCGCGCTGTCCCGCCACTTCCGCAGTAAGGATGTAATACATCAGTTCAGGTGACATTGGCATAGTGACTTCGGGCTTTTTGTCCTCTTTCACTTCCGGTGCTACTTTGACGACTTTCTGCGCCTCATCAACTGTGGCTTTACTTTGCTGTGCGGGCGTTGCAGCACAGGCAGTCATCAGCGAGGTAAGTCCGATCAGAGCAAAATATTTTGTACGTTGCCCTACATTCATCATGAATGATTGCATTGAATCCATATTAAAACGACCTGAACGTTTGATTTTGATAGAATGGCGAATTGTTTTCACTTAATAACAGACGATTGTAATAATGGCTGTAAAGTTTAACAGCATTTAATAACGACTTTTTCTTAATATGCATCTTGTCACCTATGGCATCAACCACAATACCGCTCCGGTTCATATCCGTGAGCTATTTGCGTTTGATGCGAGCATGCTTCCGGCAGCTTTATCCACTTTACATGAAGATGATTCCATACTTGAAGTCGTTATCTTGTCGACCTGCAATCGTACTGAAATCTATTGCTGTGTTGATGGAGAGTCTGACAATCAGATCCTCGCTTGGTTGCATGAGTATCATCAACAAGAAGATGGCATCATCACTCCTTATCTATATCACTACCAGCAAGCCGATGCGATTCGTCATCTGATGCGCGTGGCCTGTGGCCTAGATTCCATGGTGCTGGGTGAGCCGCAAATACTCGGACAATTAAAAGACGCATACAGCCAGTCCCTTAATGCAAACACGTTGGGAAAATCATTAGGCCGTATGTTCCAACACGCTTTCGCTGTTGCTAAACAAGTCCGCACCGATACCGCTATCGGTAACAGTCCGGTCTCGGTCGCCTTTGCTGCGGTCAGTCTGGCAAAACAAATTTTCAGTGAACTGGCTGACTCCACTGCCTTATTAATAGGTGCAGGTGAAACCATCGAACTGGTCGCACGTCATCTTTATGATAACGGTATCAAGCGCATCATCATTGCTAACCGCACTATTGAGCGGGCCCATAACCTCGCCACACAGGTTGATGGTTATGCTATCAGTCTCAGTGAACTACCTGCTCATCTGTCAGAAGCCGATATCGTGGTCAGTTCAACCGCCAGCCAACTGCCTATTCTTGGTAAAGGCGCTGTGGAAAGAGCCTTAAAAATCCGTAAACGCAAACCCATTTTCATGGTGGATATCGCCGTACCACGGGATATTGAAGCGGAAGTCGGATTATTAGAAGATATATACCTTTATTGTGTTGATGATTTAAAAGAAATCATCGAAGAGAACTTACAATCTCGTCGCGACGCGGCCTTACAGGCTGAAGAAATTATCGACACGCAGGTGGATCATTTTCAGGCATGGCTCAGAACACAAGATGCCGTCCCTGTTATTAGAGCCATACGTGACAATGCTGAAGAGATAAGTAAGCATTCACTGGAAAGAGCAATAAAACAACTTGAGCACGGCATGCCTGCTGAACAGGCCATGGCCGAACTCGCACGTACACTGACCAACCGTTTGCTGCATGAACCGAGTCGCCAACTCCGTCAATCCGGATTTGATGAAGAAGGCCATTTACTCAGTACAGCGCGGCGTCTGTTTAATATCAAGGATCCAAAGTGAAAGATTCGATCAAACATAAATTAGAATCACTCGTTGATCGTCATGAAGAAATTAGTGGTCTGCTCGCTGATCCTGACACCATGGCCGATCAGAATAAATTCCGGTCACTGTCACAGGAATACGCTCAATTAGAACCTGTTGTCAGCAATTTCAATGCATATCGCCGCACAATCAGCGCATTAGAAGACGCCAAACTGATGTTAGATGAAGACGATGCCGATATGCGCGAAATGGCGAAAGAAGAAATTAATGCAGCAGAAGATAAAATCGAAGAACTCGAATTAACCCTGCAAAAATTATTATTACCTAAAGATCCGAATGATCAGCGCAATATCTATCTGGAAATTCGTGCCGGAACAGGTGGCGATGAAGCAGCTATTTTCTCAGGCGATTTATTCCGCATGTACACAAAATATGCTGAATCACGTCGCTGGAAAGTGGAAGTCATCAATGCGCAGGAAGGTGAACACGGCGGCTATAAAGAAGTTATTTGTCGCATCGTTGGTGAAGGCGCTTATTCACGTCTGAAATTCGAATCAGGCGCTCACCGTGTACAACGTGTACCGGAAACAGAATCACAAGGCCGTATTCACACCTCAGCCTGTACTGTCGCTATTCTGCCGGAAGCGGATGAAATCGATGAAGTCGATATCAACCCAGCTGACTTGAAAGTCGATACCTATCGATCTCAAGGTGCCGGTGGTCAGCACGTTAACACCACCGATTCTGCGGTACGTATCACCCATCTTCCAACTGGCATTGTGGTTGAGTGTCAGGAAGAACGTTCGCAGCATAAAAACCGGGCAAAAGCGATGTCCGTTTTACAAGCACGCATTATGGCTGCGCAGGTAGAAAAACAAGCCGCCGAAGAAGCACAAACGCGTAAATCACTAGTGGGTTCAGGCGATCGAAGTGAACGTATCCGCACTTATAACTATCCCCAAGGACGTGTGACTGATCACCGTATCAACCTGACCTTATACAAACTGGTTGAAATCATGGAAGGTGAACTGGAACAAGTCATTGAACCATTGATCAACGAATACCAGGCGGATCAGCTCGCCGCTTTATCCGGCGAGTCTTAAATCCAGTCGCGTGGCGGCAGAAAGTCCGTATATAAACGGGCTTCTGCTGATCCGACTTCCGGAATCCAGTGATAACGCCATTTCACCAGTGGTGGCAATGACATCAGAATCGACTCTGTGCGGCCACCAGACTGTAATCCAAACAATGTTCCGCGGTCATACACCAGATTAAATTCGACATAACGGCCACGACGGTATAACTGAAAATCACGTTCGCGTTCACTAAATTCACTGTCTTTATGTTTTTGTACAATCGGTGCGTAAGCCTTGATATAACTGTTGCCAACAGACTGCATAAATGCAAAACAGCGGTCAAAACCCCATTCATTAAGATCATCAAAAAACAGACCACCGACGCCACGGCATTCATCGCGATGTTTCAGATAAAAATACTCATCACACCATTTTTTAAAGCGTGAATAAACATCATCGCCAAAAGGATCACAAGCGGCTTTAGCCGTGGTATGCCAGTGAATCACATCCTCTTCATTACCGTAATAAGGCGTTAAATCGTAACCACCGCCAAACCACCAGATAGGATCTTCACCTTCTTTTTCTGCGATAAAAAAGCGCACATTGGCATGTGATGTTGGCACATAAGGATTATGAGGATGAATCACCAGTGACACACCCATGGCCTGAAAGCTTCGACCGGCTAATTCGGGTCGGCTGGCAGTCGCTGAAGCAGGTAAATCATCGCCACTGACTTCAGAAAAATTGACACCACCCTGTTCAAACACAGCGCCGTTAGTTAAAACCCGTGTGCGGCCACCACCGCCAGTTTCACGTGTCCAGTCATCAATTTCAAACGATGCTTCACCATCTACTAATTCAAGTTCACTGCAAATACTTTCTTGTAGACGAAGTAGATACTCACGAACGGCATTAATATCGGGTGTACTCATCGTAAAATTTCTCCTGTTTGTGCATCTCTGATTTGGCTGGGTTTACTCGCGCCACCTAAGCTGCCGGGTAAAACATAATCCAGCTCTGGCAATTGCCAGTGGACTTGGTGCACATTCATCGCTGGTCTAAGTCCATTTAAATTGGCACTGGTCGACACAATCGCGCCGCCGAAAGCCTCACATAAAGCACGAGTTTGCGGGTGTGCAGTTATCCGCACGGCAATGGTATCGTGTAAGCCCGTCAATAACATTGAGACTTCTTCACGAACAGGCAGTAACCACGTTACCGGGCCGGGCCAGGTTTTATCCAATTCTGCTAAAACTGAGGCTTCAACGGGCTTAATAAAATCTTGTAACTGATTAAAGTCCGATGCAATCAGAATAAGTCCTTTATGCCAGGGTCGCTGTTTAATCTCTAATAAACGCAACAAGGCTTCTTCATCCCAGGGATCGCAGCCCACGCCAAACACCGCCTCTGTCGGGTAGCCGATAACGCCACCTGCATTCAGTGTTTTTACCGCTTCTCGTAATCGCCAAGTATTTGTCATGTTCTCGCCTCTATTCAGACCACATTGATTGCATACCCTAATGCCGCTTAATAAAAAGGGGTTAACCAGTAACCCCTTTTTTACATTCTCAAAATGTGAATCTAGCCCTGTTCACGTGCCACAGCGCGGTAAGCAATATCAGTACGGAAATACGCATCATCCCACTTAATATGGCTCAATGCTTGATAAGCTGACTTTTGCGCTTCTGCCACAGTATTACCCAGTGCAGTCACACATAAAACACGGCCACCAGCAGTGACAATATCATCGCCCTGGCTGGCTGTACCGGCATGAAATACTTTGCTGCCGTTTTGCTCAGCGTCTGCAATGCCAGTAATCACGTCACCTTTACGGTAACTATCTGGATAACCACCCGCTGCCATCACTACACCGATAGCTGCACGCGAATCCCACTCAGCTTCAACTTCATTTAAACGTTTATCTAATGCCGCTTCACATAATGTGATGAGATCAGATTGCAAACGCATCAAGATCGGCTGTGTTTCCGGATCACCAAAACGGCAGTTATATTCAACCACACGTGGAGCGCCTGCTTCATCAATCATCAGACCGGCATACAAAAAGCCTGTGTAAGGACGACCATCAGCCGCCATGCCTTTTACTGTTGGCTCAATGACTTCTGCCATAATGCGTTGGAATACATCATCAGTCACCACCGGCGCTGGAGAATAAGCGCCCATGCCACCTGTGTTAGGGCCTTTATCACCATCGTCACGTGCTTTGTGATCTTGTGACGTTGCTAATGGCAAAATATGTTCGCCATCGACCATCACAATAAAGCTGGCTTCTTCGCCAGTCATAAATTCTTCAATAACCACACGGCTACCGGCATCACCAAAAGCATTGCCAGACAACATATCTTCTACCGCAGCAATGGCTTCGGCTTCAGTCATCGCCACAATCACGCCTTTACCAGCAGCGAGACCATCGGCTTTCACCACAATCGGTGCGCCCTGCTGTTGAATGTAGGCTTTAGCTTCATCTACCTGAGTAAATACTTGATATGCCGCTGTTGGAATCTGATGACGGGCAAGGAAGTCTTTGGTGAAAGACTTTGAGGCTTCTAATTGTGCCGCTGCTTTCGAAGGGCCAAAACAACGTAAACCTGCTGCTTCAAATGCATCCACAACACCCATGGTTAATGGCACTTCCGGCCCTACCACGGTTAAATCAATCGTGTTGTCCTGAGCAAATTTCACCAGTCCGGCGATATCTTCGACTTTGATATCCACATTGCTGATATTGCTTTCGCTGGCTGTGCCGGGATTACCGGGTGCCACAAAAACCTGAGAACAGTTTGGAGATTGATTCAGTTTCCAGGCGAGAGCATGTTCGCGCCCACCGCTACCGATGACTAATACTTTCATAGATGATTGCCGGAGATGCTTAAAAAAGAGGCTAATAATACCGTAGATAACGGCTTTTCCAAACCACCAAAATGGATGATTTATATAGGCAAAGCGATTCTTTTTCTTAAGCAATCAGTCAGCAGCCAGCGCCAGCTTTGATCCAGGTCAAGATCTGTTCGGATAATAAAACAGCATAAATCCTCGCTGGTTATACTTTGCGCACATTATTTAGGAATAAAACCATGACTGATGCGATTGAATTTAATGAAGGATTAATCCGCCGTTACGACAAAGCCGGTCCGCGCTATACCTCCTACCCGACCGCTGTCGAATTTCATCAAGGTTTTACTGCCGAAACTTATGCTGAGCATATTGCTTTATCGAATCAGCGTGGTGGCCCGCTTTCTCTATATTTCCATGTGCCGTTCTGCGATACCGTTTGTTTCTATTGTGCCTGCAATAAAATCATCACCAAAAACCGCCAGCATGCCGAGCCTTATCTGGAAAACCTCTATGAAGAAATTCGCATGCAAGCAGAGCTGTTTGACTCAAACCGCGTAGTAGAACAACTGCATTGGGGCGGCGGCACACCGACGTTCTTAACACATCAACAAATGCGTGAACTGATGGCGCATACCCGTCAGCACTTCACCTTAGCGGACGATGATAAAGGCGAGTTTTCGATTGAAATTGATCCCCGCGAAGCTGATGACGCCACCATAAAATTATTAAGAGAACTAGGCTTTAATCGCATCAGCCTTGGTTTGCAGGACTTCAACCCTAAAGTGCAGAAAGCCGTTAACCGCATTCAAACCGAAGAACAAACATTCTCGGTTTTAGATGCAGCGCGTCGTGAAGGCTTTCGCAGTATCAGTCTGGATCTCATTTACGGTCTGCCGCATCAAACAGTGGAAAGCTTTAGCGAAACGCTGGATAAAGTTATTGCCGCCAGCCCAGATCGTTTATCTGTGTTCAACTACGCTCACATGCCCGATCTGTTTAAAACTCAGCGTCAGATCGCCACTGCCGATATCCCAGCGCCACAAGTGAAATTACAAATTCTGCACCGCACCATTGATAAACTCACAGCTGCGGGTTATGTCTATATCGGTATGGATCACTTCGCCAAACCCAATGATGAACTCACGCTAGCCCAGCAAAACAAACAGCTTTATCGCAACTTTCAGGGGTATTCAACCCGTGCAGAATGCGATTTAATTGGCTTTGGCGTCACATCCATCGGCAAAGTCGGTGATGCTTATGTGCAAAATGTGAAAACACTACCGGAATATGATGAAGCGATTAAGGCAGGCAAGTTGCCGGTATTACGTGGTGTTGAGCTGGATGACGATGATAAATGTCGTCGTGACATCATCACCCGACTGATTTGTGATTTTGCTCTCGATATTCCCGTTATAGAAAAAACTTACAACCTTAACTTTAACGACTATTTTGCCGACGCCATTGAAGACCTAGAACAATTTGCCCAAGACGGTCTGTTGCAGTATAAATGGGACTCTATAGAAGTCTTACCCGCTGGCCGCTTATTGATACGTAATATCTGCATGGTGTTTGATAAATACAGTCAACAAGCAAGGCAGCGATTTTCCAAAGTTATATAGGGAATATGCTGGAAAAACTCCGACAGTATTTCATCTTCGGTCGATTGGGTGTCAAGCTTTATGTACTTGCAGTCATCACCGGTTTACTCTCGAGTCTCGCCATCACCTTATTACGTCTGACCATTGATTTTGGTCAGATGGCCTTATTTCCTTCCGGAGAAGTAGAAAGCTACGACACCTTACCTTGGTACTGGTTACTCACCATGCCTATTCTCGGTGGCTTATTGATCGGTCTATTATTTCGTGGACTCAATGCAGAGCAACGTAATACTGGTATTTTGCACGTTATCGAACGGCTGTCTTCCTATGAGGGCCGGCTTCCCTGGCAAAATGCCGTCCGCCAATTTATCGGTACCAGTATCGCCATCATCACAGGGCATTCTGTTGGACGTGAAGGGCCGGGGGTCCATTTGGGTGCTGCCAGCGGTAGTATTCTTGCCCGAGGATTAGAGCTTCCGAATAACAGCGTCCGGATTTTAGTTGCATCAGGTTCCGCTGCGGCCATTGCAGCCTCATTTAATACACCCATTGCTGGTGTGATTTTCGCAATGGAAGTCATTATGATGGAATACCACATCGCCAGCTTTATTCCTGTCATTCTAGCGGCTGTGACCGGCGCTGTAGTCTGCCGTCTGACCTTTGGCGACGATACGGTATTCGTTAATCTAGCCACACAAATGCAATCCTTGTGGGAACTGCCCTACATTATCTTTCTGGGTGTCATAATCGGTTTTTTAGCGACCTTATCTCTGAAAAGCCTGCAATTATTTTCCGGTATATTCAGTCACCATCCCTCATGGTTACGCCCAACCTATGCTGGAATATTAATGGGCGTTTTTGGTATGGCTGTGCCAGAAGTAATGGGTATGGGCTACGGCATTATCAGCAGTATCTCTGCCAATGAAATTGCCATTGGTAGTCTTATCATCATTCTAATACTTAAACTTCTACTATCTTCAGCTTGTGTCGGCTTTGGTATCCCAGCAGGGATGGTTGGACCGACTATGGTGGTGGGTGCTTGTGCCGGTGCTATCCTCGGTTATCTCGGTAATTCTGTCTTGCCGGAGTATTCATCATCCATGACTTTTTATGCCGTTATTGGCATGTGTGCGATGATGTCTGCCACACTCAAAGCCCCTCTTGCCGCCTTAATGGCCATGCTTGAGTTAACGGGTAATCCAGAAATCATCCTGCCGGGGATGCTGGCTATCGTTTTTTCCAGTTTGATTATTCATGACTACTTCAAACTGGATGCCTTATTTGTCAGCATTCTTCGTTACCGTGGTCTCGACTTTCAAAATGACCCTATCTCACAAGCCTTACGCAAGATCAGTGTAGGTGCGGCTATGCAGCGTAACTTTGTCACGTTAAACCAAGTAATCAGCGCTCAAATGGCCATGCAGACCTTAAAAAACAGCCCTGAATGGATCATTATTACTCGCGATCGTATTCCAGTAGTGATGATGCCTGCCAGCGATCTGGCAAGAGCCGTCAGCGTCAAAGACATGGGCGAAAATACCGACATAGACTTAATGCAGATTCCTGGCACACGTCGCGACGTACACAAGATATCCTTACATACCAGTTTATTTGAGGCCTTTCAGGCTCTGAACGAACATCATGTGGAAGCCCTTTATGTCAGCCGCCAGAATGCCCCTATGATCGAGCGAATCTACGGTATTCTGACTCGTGAAATGATTGAAGCCCACTATCAATTACCCAAATCTGTAACAAAATAGTAAAAAGGGTAGTGAACAAATCGAAAATCTTCGTTATAATGTGCGGCTTGTTGCCCAGGTGGTGAAATTGGTAGACACAAGGGACTTAAAATCCCTCGCCCTAATCCGGCGTGCCGGTTCGATTCCGGCCCTGGGTACCATAAGAATACGAAAAGCTATATAACCCATTGATGACTCAGTGGGTTATATTAGTTTAACGCTCCTAAAAATGATCATTCTACGTATATCTCTACATACGCTTTTCTCAAACCATCCCCACTTTACTTTCACCACTATAAAAATAGTCTGCGCATTTTCTGTCAACTGATGGATATACCCCATTGCATGGAAACAAAAGCATGATAAGTAAAGGGAAAACTCATGTGTATGGCAGATTCATGACACTTTTATTAAATCTGCTTCCACAACATTCTCGGCAAAAGCCTGATAATACTGGGCTATTCGTTTTGAGTAGGCATCTGGAAAAGCATGGAAGTCTCCGTTTCTTAATGCCTCGATAATGCTGTCTGCAACCTGAGAAGGAGGTTCAGCATCATTGACGAGCCCTGTTACTCCTGCCATATCCGTTGCTATCGGGCCAGGATGTACACTAAGAACGTGCGTGCCCTGCGGCTTCAGTTTCTCTCTCAGACCTTGTGTTACCGCGTAGGCAGCCGCTTTGGAAGCAGAATAAGTGGTATAGTCTGAACGACACCTCAATGACGCTGCTGAATTTATTTGTACAAATGCCCCACCACCTTTACCTGCCAGCACGGGTGAGAATGCCTGAGCCATGTAAATCAAACCAAACACATTGATGTTGATTTCATCAGTCAGAGCATGAACCGCCTCGACAGACAAGGGCGACTCCTTGTGAAGAATGCCGGCATTATTGATGACCAGATCAACATCACTGGCAGAGACAGCGGCGGCAGCGATAGTTTCTGGTTTGGCCAGATCGAGATGTACGGGAACAACGCGATCACCATACTCATTGACCAGCGACATGGCTGAATCAAGACTCCGCACAGCGGCATAAACCTTGGTTACGTTGGCGGCGAGTAAACTTGTCACAATTGCCTTACCGATCCCTCGATTCGCTCCTGTGACCAATGCTACTTTGCCTTCAATATCAAAATGCATTTTTTCTCCTTATACTTGTAGCTATCTTTGCGTATCTGGCTGAGTCAATATCAGGAATGCCTTGCCTGAAGCCTTTTGATGAAAAACAGATCATCGGCTTTGCAGAACAAGGCCCCTTTATTCAACCCATCAAGCATTTGAACACTGACGAACTATTGCCCCATATTCCAGATATGAGATTGTGTCACCCAATCACCCTCGGCATTTTTCTCAATCACGGTCATCAAGACACCACCAAAAGTAATAGTTTCCTGCTTGTCATTGGAGCTCTGCGCCTGCCATTTACCCAGTTGTACAATCTGGTTTGTTGGTGATAGACTTTGATGGTATCGATACTGTGGTTGTAAACACCATTATCGATAAAGCTTTTATAGAGTGAGGCAATAGCCTCACGCCCGTTAAGTACCGTACCGTTACCCGGAGATACTGTGGCAGTATCAGCATAAAGTTCAGCAAGGGCAACGCTGTCACCACTGTTGAATGCCTCGTTCCAACGGGTATTGACTTCAGCCACTGCCTTCATCGCATCGACATCATCAGCAACCGCTGAGCCTGTGGTACCTAACGCAATAAATCCTACAAATGCCAACATACTGAATAATTTTTTCATGATTTTCTCCAAATGAATTAAGTCACTAATTAAAGTTTGTTTAGACTTAGGCCAGCTGATCTTTGCCTTCAATCAAAAAGTGTTGACTGACAGAACCCGCCAGACGAGCTTTCAGATGTGGCTGGTAATCAGGATCATTAGTAAAATCCAATGCTGCCTGCTTGGAAGGCCAGCCAATAATGATGCGCAATGCCGCATCCTGTTTTTCGCCTTCCAATTGTTCATGATTGGGGGTACGTGCCAGGAATTGACCACCATGTCTGTTTACCAATCCGACGACCGATTCCAGATATGCAGGAATCCAGTCTTCACTGGTTGGCGTGACTGTAATTACAGAGTAATAATTCATTATTTTCTTCCTCATTTATGAATGGGAACCCCCATCCGTGTTGTATTGCTGTTAATGCGCATTGCCAGTAACAGCGCTTCGAGATGGTAGACGCAGCGTTTGATAAACATACGTCTACCATACGTTAAAACATCAGTTGCTATTAACTACCTATTCTCAACAACCACTTTCCCCATAGCTTGTCCACTTGTCAGACGGTCATAAGCCAGACCCACTTCTTCCAGAGAAAAACGTTTTTCATCCAATACAGGCTTGAGTCCATCCGCCTCAGCGATAGTGCGTAACGCTTTTAATATCTCGGCATGTTCCTGACGTTTGACGTTATGAATCATCGGGATCAGCATAAAAACTACGTGCAGTGACAGTCCCTTGAAATGGGCTACAGATAAGTCGAGTTCGACCATGGACACGGTTGAAGCTACCTGACCATTTAAAGCGGCAGCATCGAAAGAGTTGGCCATATTGGCTCCGCCGACGGAATCGAACACCACATCAAAACCTGCACCGTCAGTGTGTTTTTCGATATAGTCAGCAACCGTTTCGGTTTTGTAGTTGATACCTGTGGCACCCAGGGATTCAATCAATGCCAGCTGCTTATCGCCGCCCCCAGTAGCATATACGTCCGCACCAAAGTGTTTAGCCAGTTGCAGTGCTACATGACCCACACCGCCAGAACCACCATGTACCAGCACTTTTTGACCTGATTTGATACCTGCCCGCAATAAACCTTCGTAAGCCGTAATCCCGACTAATGGCAGTGCCGCCGCTTCCTGCATAGAAAGGTTGTTAGGTTTATGTGCGATTAAACGACTATCGGCGGCAATGTACTCAGCCAGCGTACCTTGTAATTCTCCAAGACCACCAGCACAGCCATAGACTTCATCGCCAACGACATAGTCAGTGACGCCCTCACCCACCGCTTCAACGATACCGGCGAAATCCATACCTAATACAGCAGGCAGTGCAGGTGAAATAGGTAATTCAGACCCCATTTCACGAATCATGGTATCGACGGTATTCACGCTGCTAGCCGCGATACGTACCAGCACCTGGCCGACCTTAACGTCTGGCATGTCGATATCCGAAACCTCGAAATTTTCTGAACCACCGAAGTTATTAATGATCATGGCTTTCATTTGTTTGTCCTCGTAATAAGTATTTTTTTACTTAGCTATTGCCAAGCTACGAGGGCTATTGTATTTACCTACAAACTAAATGATAATCAGGCAAACAATACAATCTGTTTATATTTTTTATTGATAATCTATGAATATTGAGCACCTGAAGTTATTTATTCGCATTGCCGCCACGCAGAACATCAGTGCTGCTGGCAATGAACTAGGCTTATCACCGGCGGTGGCTAGCGCCTATATTAATAAGCTGGAAAAAAACCTGGGTGTGCGTTTGCTACACCGCACAACACGGCAGGTCTCGCTCACAGAAGAAGGCAAATCTTTTCTACCTCATGCAGAGGACGTATTGGCCAGCGTAGAAGCAGCGCGCTCTGCGGTAGGTGCGGGGGAGACGATCCCCTCGGGTACATTGCGCATAGCCGCTCCGGCTTCCTTTGCCCGCATGCATTTAGTACCCGCTCTAAAAGGCTTTACTGAACGCTACCCCAATTTGATTTTGGATCTGCGACTTTCCGATAGCATTGTGGATATGGTTGAAGGTGGATTTGATGTGGCGATTCGCAACGCTGAACTTAAAGATTCTAACCTGATTGCTCGTAAGCTAGCGCCTGACAGTCGCGTCTTGTGTGCATCGCCTGACTATATTGCCGAGCATGGGATTCCTTCATCACCCGAGGATATTAAAAACCACCACTGCATTACATTAACGGGCCTGGATACTTGGCACTTCCAAACACCGACCGGCCCTATATCCATCAGACCTAATAGTCAGGTTCGTGTGGATAACGGTGAAGCAGCTCGTGATGCCTGCGCGCTAGGTCTCGGACTCACTATCAATGCCAAATGGAGTACCTACGAATTGCTCGCTGAGGGCAAACTCGTCACCGTACTGGATGAATTCCCTTTAGTCTCTAAAACGGCTATCTGGGCGGTATATCCCAGCTCAAGATTGTTGGCACCTAAAGTCAGCGTATTTATTGAATATCTTATTCAGCAATTTGGCCCACCCCCTTACTGGGATATCCCAAAAACAGAATAATCACCCGTAAAAATCAATAATTATTAACAAAATCAGTAAACTGTTTTGACAACTTTCTACTTTTTCAGTTGTTAACGTATCACTAAACTTCTCCCTCATAAGACGAATTGTTAATGATATGGGAACCTGCTATGACCACACTAAGATCACTATTACTCGTTGCTACGAGCTTGTTTACACTACCGGCCATAGCAGAGCCACCAAGCTGGCGCTCCACTAATATTCAGTTTCTACACGGAAACCAATACGAATTAGGCCCAAAAACACGTGAATCGATAACGATTGAACATGCCAGCTCATGGCGCTATGGCGAAAATTATTTTTTCTCGAATATTTTCAATCGTCGTGATGTTGGCACAGAATTTTATGCTGAGTTCTACCCACGTATGAACTGGACAGCCGTTACCGGCAAACCGTCGCCAATCTCGTTACTTGATGACTTTTCAGTTGTGGCGGGCATTAATATCGGGAACTTGCCTCGCCATGATCCGTTTAAAGCCTATCTGCTTGGCGCGGGCGTCAAGTTTCACGCCCCCGGTATGGGCTTTCTCCGTTTAGATGTCATGGCATTTAAGTCCGAGAATGCCAGTACAACCGGTATTCAGATTTCGCCGATCTGGGGGATGAAGTTCAATCTGGGCAAGCACCGCTTCTGGTTCAAAGGTTTTATTGAATGGCAGAGTGCTGATGCGACAGGCAAAAAAGCCAGTTTATCAGCACAGCCTCAATTACTCCTTGATATAGGCCACTATTGGCAACATGATCATCAACTTTATGCGGGTATCGAGTACGCCTACTCGCACAATAAATTCGGGACGAACGGCGTCATAGAGCAAGTGCCCCAAGCTATGCTGCTCATCCCTTTCTAATCGTTTTAGGACAAATCACTCTCTCTTAAAACCTATTATCAACATTATCAATAAACTGTTTTTTCCGTCTGCCTGTTTTTCCCATCCCTATCCAAGACTAGACTGGTCAACCATTCGCCACCTAATCCCTAACTGAAAAAGGAACCAAGAAATGTCTATAATCAAAACGGCCACTTTCGCGGCGGGCTGCTTGCTGGCTTCACAGGTCATGGCGGCCCAGCCTGTTGCCGAGATTGTTTCAGCTGATGAGGTTGACTGGGGTTATCTGAACCCGCTTCGTGGCGATGCCAGCCCGGGGGCTGCCGATCTCTGGGGCGATCGCACAAAAGACGGGCCCACTGGCATGCTGGTTAAGTTTAACGCCGGATTCTCATCGCCACCCCATATTCACAACATCACCTACAAGGGCATCGTCATCGAGGGACTCATGCATAATGATGATCCAGATGCCGCTGAAATGTGGCTACCCACAGGTTCTTACTGGAAACAACCCGCAGGGGAAAACCACATCACCGCCGCCAATGCTCAGAATAATCTGATCTACCTTGAAATTGATAGCGGCCCCTATCTGGTTATGCCTTCAGCACAGGCCTTCGATAATGGTGAACGGCCACTGAACCTGCACCGTGACAATATGGTCTGGGAAAATAACCACGACAGTCACAGACTGCTCGCTGACGGCGTTGAGTCGACTTTTCTCTGGGGAAGCACCGATAAAGCGCAGTTAAATGGTTCTCTGGTGAAACTCCCCTCCGGTTTTGAAGGAGAAATCGTGACGTCAGCCAACGAATTCAAAGCCATTGTCATACAGGGAAAAATCGCTTATCAAGATTCCCAAACGAACATGGGAAAAGCCCTGAGTGCTGGCAGTTACTTTGGTTCAGCAGGTGAATATCATCACCTTTTTTCTGTAGCCGATAGTGATGAAGTCATCCTCTATATTCGCACCAATGATACCTATACCATCAGATAATACTGTTTCGGGTTAAGCTCACTCTACACTTCTGGTCAACTATGACACATCAATATAACATCGGGTACAACACGTTATTTTCTCAAGGACGGCTCAGTATCGGACTGACCTTTCCGCTTGAGGCCTATCAGGGTGACAGCCCGACAATGGAAAATCAGGAGACACTGGCTCAACTGGCAGAAAACCTCGGTTTTTCAGCACTCTGGTTTCGAGATGTGCCGCTACGCGATCCGACATTCGGCGATGTCGGACATATTTATGACCCCATTGCCTATATGGGCTGGATGGCAGCACAGACACAGCATATTGCCTTGGTGACGGGTTCATTGATTCTGCCTTTACGTCATCCTATCCATGTAGCCAAGTCATTAGCCTCAGTAAATGCCTTGTCCAACGGTCGGGTGGTTGCCGGCATCGCCTCTGGCGATCGAGCTATCGAATTTCCTGCCTTCGGTGTTAACCGTGACCAGCGTGAACAGCTGTTCAGGGAACACTTTACAACCCTCAAGAAACTGCTGTATAACGATTTTCCGCATTATGATAATCATTATGGAGCCCTTGCTGGGGAAGCGGATAGCCTGCCCAAGCCGGACACCATGATTCCGCTGCTGGTCACGGGGCATAGCCAGCAAAGTCTTGAATGGATTGCTGAGCAGGCTGATGGCTGGATTACCTACCCGAGACAACTGCCTCATCATGAAAAATTTGTGACAGGTTGGCATCAGACTGTGTCGGGAGTCGATCAGGGCTTCAAGCCCTTTGCCCAGTCGTTGTATGTGGATTTGACAGAAGATGGGAATGCCACCCCTACGCCAATTCATCTTGGTATTCGTACAGGGCGTAAAGCACTTGTCGATTATTTACAGCAATTGAAAATTTTCGGGGTTAACCATGTTGCGATCAATCTCAAATATGGCAAACGCCCAGCCAACGAAGTAATGCAAGAACTGGGAGAGATGGTTCTCCCTCATATTCAGCAGTAAGAGCTTAAAAAAATTTTTGACTAACAATTAATACACATAGAAAGGTAGAGCTATGCAAGCAATCAAAGTCAAGCAGTCAGGTGGTTTAGAAACCATTTTTGTCGATAATATTGAACAAGCCTCTTCTCCTAAAAAGGGAGAAATCACAGTCCGTATCCATGCGGGCTCTCTGAACTATCATGATTATCTGGTTGCAGCCGGCCATCTCAAAACGGACAGTGACCGCGTATTACTGTCCGATGGTGCTGGTGTTGTGGAACAAGTTGGTGAGGGCGTGACAGAATTCAAAGTCGGCGATCATGTTGTTTCAACCTTCTTTCCACAATGGCTGTCTGGTGAGGTGGTGCCCTCTGCCGGTGACTTTCATCAAACACCTGGGGATGGCACGGACGGCTATGCCATGGAGAGTGTCACCCGCCCTGTCGAGGCGTTCACACACGCTCCAGCAGGTTGGTCTCACGCCGAAGCAGCAACAATTACCACTGCAGGTCTGACCGCCTGGCGTGCACTGGTAGCTGATGGCAAGCTGAAAGCAGGCGATACCATTCTGACTTTAGGAACGGGTGGCGTATCTATTGCTGCTCTTCAAATTGGCAAAATGTTTGGCGCCAACGTGATTATCACCTCATCATCGGATGACAAACTCGCCAAAGCCAAAGCGCTGGGAGCTGATGCCACGATCAATTACCGTGAACATCCGGACTGGGCCCGAGAAGTAATGGAGATCACGAATGGCCTTGGTGCAAAACATATTCTCGAGTTAGGCGGCCCAGGCACTTTGGAACAATCTATTAAAGCCGCTGCGGTCGGTGGCCATATCTCCCTGATCGGAGTCATGTCAGGGCTCTCAGGCCAAGTGCCAACCGGCTTACTAATGATGAAACAAGTGCGTCTGCAAGGGCTACTTGTTGGTACTCGTCGTCAACAGCAAGACTATGTCAAAGCACTTGAAATGAACGACTTCCGACCTGTGATAGACAAAAGTTTCAAATATCAGCAGCTTGCTGAAGCTTTCGAGTATCAAACCAACGGTGCGCACTTTGGCAAGATTTGTGTCGAGTGGTAGTTGATCAATACTAAAATGTATTTCAATATCCAACAGGCTCTCTCGATTAATTCGAGAGGGTCTCAGGATATTTACTAAAATCCAGAAAACTTAACTCCAGGCCTGTACTCGGATCTTTCAGATAGAAGCGGAAGCATCCCGCTAGAACAAACATCCAAAAGCAAGGGAATAAGATCGACGTGGCATTATTACCAGTCAATGTTTTAACAAACATCCGTCACGTTATTTAACCCCAATGAGACACATATTAAAGAACTGGATAATCGTATTCATCCGTTCCATTCCGTCATGGGTTCATCTTTCATTGATAATTTGATAGGTAATTGACCTAGCCACCTAACACATCTTGGTTGTTTTATTTAAAACTCTGGGCCTCATCACTCAGAGTCAATTACCGTCATTGGTTCTCATTCACTATCCGTTATCTGCTGCACCGAGTTTGTTTTGTTGTGCTTTATTGGCCCTTACTCGGCACCTTTAGTCCGATCTAAATATTGATGATGTGGATTTACAGAATTATTCACTTTTTAGTGATTCGTCCTGCTTCTTGGATTTTGAGTAAACTGCGTTAAATGTTAACGTAGAACTTCTACCTGATTAAGCCTGCACTACTGGTAAAATCATACACTCTGACACTATTACTAAGCCCCCGACACTATGACTTCAGAAGTCTCGACACTCGACGACCTGGCACAACTGACGAGCTATTCACTCATGGACGCACTCAACCGCGATCCTGACACAACGGTAAATGGCGAAGATCACGCTCCGAGACAAGTTTTCTCGGGGCATTATGTCCCGGTAAAACCCACGCCAATCGAAAACCCCGTTTACGTCACACACAGCAAAACCTTTTTCCATGAACTCGGTTTCGCTGACAGCATGGCGACGTCACAAGATTTCCTTCAGATGTTCTCCGGCGATCTCACTCATGTTCCTGAGCCTATTCGTCCATTCGGTTGGGCGACGGGTTACGCGCTGTCTATTTACGGTACGGAATATACTCAACAGTGCCCCTTCCAAACGGGTAACGGTTACGGTGATGGTCGAGCTATTTCCGTATTAGAAGCCGTTATCAAAGGCCAACGCTGGGAAATGCAGCTAAAAGGTGGCGGCCGAACCCCCTACTGCCGTGGTGCAGATGGTCGTGCGGTTTTGAGATCCAGCATTAGAGAGTTTCTTGCTCAAGAACACATGCACGCACTAGGTGTGCCCACATCGCGTTCATTAAGTTTGTATGCCTCAACCACCGAGCAAGTCAGACGTCCTTGGTATTCGGATGGTTCGACGTCAAGTGAACCGGACATCGTTATCAATGAACCCGTTGCCATCTCAACGCGCGTCGCTCCCTCATTTATTCGAGTCGGTCAACTTGAGCTATTTGCTCGTCGCGTTGTGAATCATGCACATGAAAACGCTATGGATGAGCTGGAAAAGATCGTTTTGCACGTCATCGATCGAGAATATGCTGACGTTATCAATAACAACCTGAATATCGAAACCAAAGTCATTTTACTTGCCAAGGCGTTTCGTGAACGCCTGACCTCGCTTATTGCTAATTGGATACGTGTCGGTTATTGCCAAGGCAATTTTAACAGTGACAACTGCGCGGTCGGTGGCTTTACGCTTGACTACGGTCCTTTTGGCTTCTGTGAAGCGTTTGACCCTGTATACCAGCCATGGATCGGCGGCGGACGTCATTTCTCATTCTTTAACCAACCCGCCGCGGCAGCACGTAACTTCGCTATGTTTTGTAAAGCCTTACAGCCTTTGCTTAAGGGCGATCAGCATTACCTATCAGAGCTTGAAGACGTTCAACAGGGTTTTGCCAACGTCATCCAAATGCAATTAGAAAAAATGTGGGCAGCTAAACTCGGGCTTGAAGATTATAACGAAGCCTTATTTAGTGAACTCATCAGCCTGATGACACTCACAACCGTCGATTACACCATTTTCTTTCGTGAACTCTCAGCGTTGCCAGACAACATCGAGCCACTGAAAAAAAGCTTTTATGGTGATCTGAATGCTTCTGAAAATGGCACTAAGTTGGCAAACTCAAACGCTCAGGATATTGAACAACACTGGTCAGCGTGGCTTGATAAATGGCAAATGCTGTTAGGCATCAGTGACAAAACCGACACGAACCAGGCTCGTCCTCGTGAAACGATTTCCAATCAAATGAAACGGGTTAATCCGAAATATATTTTGCGAGAGTGGCAGCTCGTTGCAGCATACAAAAAAGCAGCTGAAGGTGAATATACCCTCCTTCATGAGTTACAAAATGTGATGACACAACCCTACGCCGAACAATCAAAAGACATTGAGGAAAAATATTACCGGCTGATGCCAACAGAGCTGAGCGATATCGGCGGCGTATCACATTATAGTTGTTCGTCTTGATTTAAAATCAAACGCTCTGACCCTGTACGATCCCCACAAAAATTATAGCGTTTCAAACAAGTAAGCACTTGATAAATGAAGTGCCCTGACAGACTTCATAAATTCTCTTATCTTCAATTTCGCATATTTATCAGCAATGACTCTAAAACCAATAAAAGGTAATGATAAAACCGAATCCGTTTTCAAACTATTAGCTTGATATTGACGATGATGCTGTGTTTGCCGGGCAGCTAATCCAATCACCATCAGTATCCAGTGGGCAATCGTTGTCAGCAGGATTAACACAGATAATCTCTCTTTATGTGTCGTTTTATTGTATTCAAATCCCTGTCCAAATCGGTGGCTTTTCAT